>NZ_JAMJFX010000020.1 GCF_023544865.1 Phaeovulum molybdatiresistens
GCTACATCAGCCCCATGGAGTTCGAGGCACGCGCTATGCTAGCTTAACCTGCTGTCCACGAAACCGGTAGCAGGCCAAGCGGGAAAGTCCGGTCAGCACCTCCACCGCAGGGCGGCAAAGAATCTTGCAATTAACCATGTGGTTAAGCCCTCTCCTTCGGGGCAAGCTGCCGGGACTTACTGACTACATCTTGTGCGTTCCGGTGTCAAGCACACTGCTGGCGAGCTATGGCAACCACCTTCCCGCCATCTTCGCCGCGAATGAAACGGCCCCAAGCCTCTGCCATGCCGCGCCGCCGCTCGATCATGTCCGAGCGCCGATAGGCCCGCTCCACTTCGCTGCCGACGGTATGGGCCAGCGCGATTTCGGCCATGTCGCGTTCATAGCCCCGTTCCGCCGCCCAATCGCGGAAGGTGCTGCGCAGCCCGTGCGGCACGGCTGGGCGTTTGTTGCGCGGATCAAGGAAGCCGTCGCGGCCCGCCTTCACCTCGGCTTCCTGCATCCGCCGCATGACTGCCGATAGCGTCATGTCGGACAGCATCCCCCCACGCGGGGCAGGAAAAACCAGCGCGCCCGCGTCGGGCCTTTGCCAATCGTCCGCATCGCCCGCGCCCGACACTTCGCGAAGGATTGCCACCGCCTCGGGGGTCAGCGGCACGCGATGTTCCCGGCCTGCTTTCATCCGTGAAGCCGGAACGGTCCAGACTGCTTGCCGTGTAGCAAGTGTAGCACGTGTAGCACCGGGGGCCGGTTCAAATTCGATTTCGCCCCACGTCATGCCGCGCACTTCGCCAGAGCGCGCGCAGGTCAGCGTCAGGAATTGCAGCGCCCGCGCCGCCATGCCTTCGCGGCGTGCCAGTTCCTGCCACCAGCGCGGCACGTCAGAGAGCGCCAGGGCGGGTTGATTTTCGGCCTTCGCCACCTTGGAAGGCTTTGCCAGCAGTTCGGACAGGTTGCCCGCCCAGCGGGCCGGATTGTCGCCCGTGCGATGCCCGGCCACGGTCGCCCAGCTTAGAACGGCCTCGATCCGCCCGCGCAGCCGGGATGCGGTTTCGTTCTTGTCCAACCAGATCGGTTCCAGCACGCGCAGGACGTCGTGCCTCTCGATTGCCTGCACCTTCATCTTGCCCAGCACCGGGGCGGCGTAGGTGTCCAAGGTCGCGCGCCATTGCTTCCGGTGTTTGTCGTTCCGAAACTCTGCCGATTTCTTCGCTAGGAAAGTTTCCATCGCTTCCGCGAAGGTCAGAGCGTCCCGGCCCTTGCGCTTTTCGGCCAGAGGGTCGCCCCCATCCAGCGCGATTTGCTTGTTCGCGGTCGCCTTGCGTCGTGCGGTCGCCAGGGACACAAGCGGGGGACTGCCCAAGCCGATTTCCCGCCGCTTGCCGTTCACGCTGATACGTTGCACCCAAAAGCGGGACCCGTTCGGTTCAACGCGAAGGTAAAGCCCGATGCCGCCGCCGTCGTGGTATTTGCCGGGGGCCAGGTCCGCGCCCAGCTTCGCCGCCGTGAGTGTGTTAGCCTTCCGCCGCTTCGGTTGATCCGACATTTAAACTTCCCCCTTTTCTTCCCCCAGTAAGGTCTAGAACAAGCTAGATTTTGCCGGAACAACTAGGACAATGAAAGCAGAAAAGCATTAATAAACATTGGCATGTTTGGCGTTGTCTGGAACGTGCGAGAATGCATTATGGCGGCCTCTCTCTCCGCCACTTACCCACCTCTACAGCTTTGATTCAGCTGGCAAGTCGTCGTCGCGGATGTCACACTGCTGTCGCCCTTAGGTCAGTTAGCCCATGCTGAATCGGCCGGAACAATCCAGCCAGGCGACGGTCCAAGATCTGAACATCTTCCAATTGCGCGTAATGTTCCGGAAACCCTCTGGCCGCGCCCCAGCATACGGCGCGCTCAAGGGAACCTTACACCTCCGCGTTCCCTTCATCGCGTAGCGAAAATCCTGACCTTACGAAGGCGAAGCGGCCTTGGGAGCTCTACTGGGCACCACCCTACAGGAAAGCGAAGCCAATACCGGCCCACCCCGCTGGACGCCTCAATCCCCGGCCAGCAGCGGGCGCAGGCTGGAATCGATCACGCGCTGGGTCACCGGGCCGGCAAAGCGGAACAGAACCGTGCCATCGCCATCGACGACAAAGGTTTCCGGCACGCCATAGACGCCCCAATCCAGCGCCATGCGCCCCGTCGCATCGGCGCCGATCGCCTGATAGGGGTTTCCAAGCTCGGCCAGAAAGCCCAGGGCCTTGTCCGGCTGGTCCTTGTAATTCACGCCATAGACCGCGATGCCCTCATCAGCCAGGGCCTGCAGATGCGGATGTTCCACCCGGCAGGGCGCGCACCAGCTGGCCCAGAAATTCACCAGCTTCAGATCGCCATCGCGCAGATCGGCATCGGTGAAGGGCGCGCCCTCGCCCAGGGCCGTCAGCTGCACCGGCGGGGCGGATTTGCCGGCAAACGCCGTTGGCAGCTGGTTCGGATCCTCGCGCCCCATGCCCCAGATAAACAGGCCCGCCAGCCCGGCAAAGACCAGCGGCGGCAGCAACATCAGCGGCTTAACCATCGCGCCGGCCCATCCGTTCTTCCTGCGCCTGCAACGCGCGTTTCACCCTTGCGCCCTGCCACAGGCTGACACCGACAAGCGCCACCAACAGCGCCAGTGTGGCGCCATATGAGCCCAGCACCGTAACCGCATATTTCCCCAGATCCGGCATCATGCCATCCGCTCCCTTGCTTCCAGCGCCTTCAGGCGACGGGCGCGGATCTCGGTCCGGGTGCGAACCAGAACCAGCGCCACGAACAACAGGATGAACCCGGCAATGCACACCAGAAGCGGCAGCCAATAGACATCCGAGATGTTTTCTTCCTTGTCCAGCGACAGCGTCGCACCCTGATGCAGGCCCTGGTTCCAGAAATTCACCGCATAGCGCGACAGCACCGCGAACACCGACCCCACAAGACACAGCACCCCGGTCAAATCGGCGGCCGTGTCGGGATTGTCGATCGCCCCCCACAGCGCGATATAGCCCAGATAGAACAGGAACAGGATCAGGAAGGACGTCAGCCGCGGGTCCCATTCCCACCAGGTGCCCCACATCGGCTGCCCCCAAAGCGCGCCGGTGATCAGCGCGATCAGCGTCATCACCATGCCCACGGGGGCGGCGGCCTTGGCTGCCAGCGCGCTGACATGGTGGCGCCGGATCAGCCAGACCAACGAGGTCACCAGCATCATCACCCAGATGTTGATCGCCATCATCGCGGCGGGCACATGCAGGTAGATGATCTTGACGGTGGACCCCTGCTTGTAGTCATCCGGCGTCAGGAAGAACCCCCAGACCAGCCCCGTGACCAGCGTCAGCGCCGCCAGCGCCGCCACCCAGGGCAGCAGCCAGGCAGAGGTTTCCATGAATTTTTTCGGGTTGGCATATTCCCAGATCGACATGGGTTCTCGCTACTTTCCTGTTACTTGGCGCTCAAGTCACTATCACGAGAGCGCCGCGCGTCTCTAGCGCAGATTGACGCGGATCGCCGCGGCCGAGGCGAAAGGCACCAGCGCCACGGTGGCCGCGGTGATCCCCCCCAGCATCAAAAGGGGCGTGGCGGTTGCCATGTCACCGGCACCGCGTCGGACCAACTCGGCCCCGAAGATCAGCGTGGGCACATAAAGCGGCAGCACCAGCAGCGACAGCAACAGCCCGCCGCGCTTCAACCCCACCGTCAGCGCCGCGCCGAACGTGCCCAGCACAGACAGCGCCGGCGTGCCAAGCGCCAGCGACAGCACCAGCCACCAGACCGCCGCCCCGTCCAGATGCAACAGCACACCAAAAACCGGCGCGGCCACCACCAGCGGCAGTCCCGTGGTGATCCAATGCGCCACCGCCTTCATCGTCACCACGCCTTCCAGCGGGATCGGCGCAGTGGCCAGCAGATCCAGCGAGCCATCCTCGAAATCCAGCGCAAAGATGCGGTCCAGCGACAACAGACAGGCCAGCAGCGCCCCCAGCCACAAAATCCCCGGCGCGATGCGGCCAAGCATGCCGCCCTCGGGGCCGACGCCAAAGGGCACCAGCGTGACCACGATCAGAAAGAACGCAAGCCCCAGACCAAAGCCGCCCCCCGCCCGCACCGCAAGCCGAAGATCCCGGAACAACAGCGCAATCATGCCCGCCCCCCGCCAAAGTCGCCACTGCCCGCTTCTTCTTGGCCCAAATACTCCCCGCGGAGCGTCCCGCCCCCGCCGCAGATCCCCCGCCCGGTCATGCGCCCATCACTCATGCAAATGCCTCATCAAAGCCGCCGGTGATGCCGCCCTCTTCGGGGCTGCGCGCCTTGTAGGGGGCCAGGTCCAGAACCTCGGCCTCGGGGATGCCCAGGTCGATATGCGTGGCCATCAGCGCCGAACCACCGCCCGCCAGATGCGCGCGCACCGCCTCTGCAAACAGCGCCACCGAATCGACATCCAGCGACACCGTCGGCTCATCCAGCACCCAGACCGGCCGCCCGGTCACCAGCAGCCGCGCCAGGCCCAGCCGGCGCTTTTGCCCGGCCGACAGGCTCATCGCCGCGCGGTCGGCCAGGGCGCGCAGGTTCATCCGCGCCAGCGCCGGGGCAATATCGCCCGTGCCATAGACCGCAGCCCAGAACCGCAGGTTTTCCGTCACGGTCAAGGTGGCCTTCAGCCCATCGGCATGGGCGGCATAGGCGATCGCCTCGGGCGGCACCGACACCTGCCCCGCCAGCGGCGGCTGCAGCCCCGCCAGCGTGCGCAACAACGTGGTCTTGCCAATGCCATTGGGCCCGCGCAACACCAGCGCCCGCCCCGGCTCCAGCCGGAAGCTCAGCCCCTCCAGAACGGGAAGGCCGCCACGGCTGACGGCAAGATCGGTCACGGTAAGCGCATTCATGCCTTTGCCTTATCGGATGCAGGCCGCGGCGGAAAGGGTCACGGCGCGGTTTCGCCCGGCATGGGATAAAGCGCCGCAGCCACGCGCCGGCCTTCGGACAACAGCACATTATAGGTGCGCGCCGCAGAAGGCGTGGACATCGGTTCCGCCATCAACCCGATGCCTTCCAGCGCCGCCACGAAAGTGCGCGGCAGATGGGCGATCTCAGGGCCCGTGCCAACGAAGACCACATCGACCAGCCCCTGCAGCGCGCGCAAAGGTTCCAGATCACCATAGCCCGCCCAGTCACAGGCCGCCTCGGCCCGGATCAACATGCCGCCGCGATGCACCTGCCCCGCGACCCGGAAGAACCCCGGCCCATAGCCGTCGATGGGCAGGGCCGCGCCGAAATTCGTCTCAATCAGCGGCATCGGTCTTTTCCGTGAAGAACCGCGCGTCGCCGTCGTCCTTCTTCTTCGGATCGCGGTTCAGGCCCAGGAACAGCACGATGTTCTTGGCCATGAAGACCGACGACCAGGTGCCGATGATCACGCCAAAAGTGATCGCAAAGACAAAGCCGCGGATCACATCGCCGCCCAGGATCAGCAGCGCGATCAGCGCGATCAGCGTGGTGCCCGAGGTCATCACCGTGCGCGACAGCGTTTCATTGACCGACAGGTTCATCACATCGCGCAGCGGCATCGTCTTGTATTTCATCAGATTTTCGCGAAGCCGGTCGAACACCACCACGGTGTCGTTGATCGAATAGCCCAAAATCGTCAGCAGCGCCGCGATGGTGGCCAGATCAAACCGGATCTGCAACAGCGCAAAGACCCCCATGGTCACGATGACATCATGCACCAGCGCCGCCACCGCGCCGATGCCGAACTGCCATTCGAAGCGCAGCCAGATATAGAACAGGATCGCCGCCATCGCCCCCAGCACCGCCAGGATCGCGGTCTGCACCAGTTCGCCCGACACTTTCGGCCCCACCGATTCGACCGAGGCGAAGCGGATCGACGGGTCCGCCCCCTGCAACGCCGCCTCGACCGCGGCGACCACCTGCGGCGTGACCGATTCCGCCCCCTCTTGCGCCTGAATGCGGATCATCGCCACATTCTGATCGGGGCCGAAGGTCGGGTCAAAGACCTCGGTGATGGACACATCGCCCAGGTCCAGCGGTGCGATCGCCTGGCGATAGCCGCCCACATCCACCGCCGCCGTGCTTTCGGTGCGGATCGTGGTGCCGCCGCGGAAATCGATGCCGAAGTTCAGCCCCATCACCAGCACCAGGATGACCGAGGCGATCATCGCCACGACCGAGATGCCAAAGGTCAGCCACTGGGCGCGGAAGAAATCCCAATTGGTGGTCTCGGGGACAAGTTTCAGACGGAATGCCATGGTCGTTGCCCCCTATACCGTGATCGTCTTGGGCCGGCGCCAGTCGAACCAGATCACCAGCAAAAGCCGTGTCACGAAGATCGCCGTGAAAACGGATGTGACGATGCCGATGCCCAGCGTCACCGCAAAGCCCCGCACCGGACCGGATCCGACCATGAACAGGATCGCCGCGGTCATGAAGGTGGTGAAGTTGGCGTCGAAAATCGCCGACATGGCTTTTTCATAGCCAAGTTCTATGGCGCGGGCCGGGCCCCGCGCGGTCTTCAGCTCTTCGCGGATGCGTTCGAAGACCAGCACATTGGCATCGACCGCCATGCCGATGGTCAGCACGATCCCCGCGATGCCCGGCAGCGTCAGCGTGCCGCCGATCATCGACAGGATGCCAAAGATCAGCGCGATGTTCAGCCCCAGCGCGACCGAGGCCATCGCCCCGAACAGCCCGTAGCTTGCGATGATGAAGACCACCACCGCGACCAGCCCGACCAGCGCCGCAACGCGCCCCGCGTCGATGCTGTCTTGCCCCAGCTCGGGGCCGATGGTGCGTTCCTCCAGGAAGGTCATTTCCGCCGGCAACGCGCCCGCGCGCAGCAGAACGGCCAGGTTAGTCGCCTCTTCCACGGTGAAATTGCCGGTGATGATGCCCGACCCGCCGGGGATGTGCGAATTGATCCGCGGCGCCGAAATCACCTTGTCATCCAGAACGATGGCGAACAGCTGGCCGATATTGTTGGCGGTATAGTCGCCAAAGGCCCGCGCCCCGGTGGGGTTGAAGCGGAAGGCCACGGCCGGAAAGCCGTTCTGGTCCACATCGGGGCGGGCATCGACCAGATCCTCGCCGGTGACGACGGGGCTGTCTTCCAGGATGTAGAAGGCGCCGTCGCGTTCGGCATCGGGCAGGATCACATTGCCCACGCCCGGATTGGCCGATCCGTCGCCGGTCGATCCGATCACCGGATGGAAGGTCAGCTTGGCGGTGGTGCCGATCAGCGCCTTCAGCTCTTCGGCGGACCCGATGCCGGGCACCTGGATCAGGATGCGGTCGCTGCCCTGGCGCTGGATCGTGGGTTCGCGGGTGCCCACCTCATCGACGCGGCGGCGGATGATCTCAAGGCTTTGCTGGATCGTGCGGTCGTCGCTGGCGGTGCGTTCCGCCTCGGACAAGGTTACAACAATCTGATCGCCCTCGGCACGCAGCACGATATCGGTCTGGCCCACCCCGGTCAGGGTGACGACCGGGCTGGCAAGGCCCCGGGCGATTTCCAGCGCGCGCGCCATCTGCGACGGCTCGCCGATCTGGATGCGCAGCTCATCAGGGGCTGAAGGGGCGCGGCGCACCGCGCCGATCGTGGCGCGTTCATCGGCCAGCGCGCGGCGCATCTCGGGCCACAGCCCGTCCATCCGCGCCTTGTAGACATCGGCCACCTGCACCTCGGCCAGAAGATGCGCGCCCCCGCGCAGATCCAGGCCCAGGTTCACCAACCCCGAGGGCAGCCAGTCGGGCCAGGCCGCGCGCGCCACTTCCTGTTCAGGCGTCAAAAAGCCTGCCCGTTCGGCGGCGGCGATGGCATCGTTATGCCCTTCAACGCGCGAATAGAACAGGTTCGGCGTGGCGGTGATCACGCCCAGAAGGCAGATCGCTATGATCAGCAGGCGCTTCCAAAGCGGAATTTGCAGCATGGCGCGGTCGGGTCCCCCGGTCGGTTCTGGTCGGTTCTGGTCGGATGCGTCAGGCTCGGTTCCCCGGCCGGCCCAGCCAGGCCGGCGCGGTCCGATCGTGTCAGCTCAGCCGGCGTTGGCGGCAGGCTCGGTCTTGCTCAGAACCTGGACGACGGTGGATTTCACCACGCGCACCTTGACGCCCTGAGCGATTTCCACTTCCAGCTCGCCATCTTCGCGCACATGGGTCACCTTGCCGATGATGCCGCCCTGCGTCACCACCTGATCGCCCCGGCGCAGCGCCTCGACCATGGCGCGGTGTTCCTTGACCTTCTTTTGCTGCGGACGGATCAGCAGGAAATACATGATCACGAAGATCAGGATCAGCGGGATGAACTGGCCGAAGGCAGCGGCGCCACCGGCGCCACCGGCGGCCTGGGCAAAAGCGGGGGATGCGAACATGGGTTTTCCTCTGTCGTTTTCTTGTCGTTAGGGGCGGTCTTGCGGTTGCCCAGTCAGCGGCCCGCGACCGGCCCGTCAATCCGGCGGCACCCTAGCCGCCCCCCTGCCCCTTGGCAAGGCATCCAAGGGCATCCGAGGGACCGGCCACAGGCCCGCGCGCGCGCCTTGTGCCAGATAGGAAGCGCGCCGCGCCACCGCAAGGCGCGAGGGCCCCCATCACCCCACCGGCAGCGCGCGTTCCACCAGCCGGGCAAAGAATGAGGCGCCCAGCGGCGCGGCCTCATCGTTGAAATCATAGGCCGGGTGATGCAGCCCCGCGCCGGGCCCCGTGCCCAGGAACAGATAGGCGCCGGGGCGGGCCTGCAGCATGTAGGAAAAATCCTCGGCCCCCATCTCGCGGCCCGCATTGTCCTGCACCGCATCCGGCCCCGAGATTTCGCGCGCCACCGCTGCGGCAAAGGCCGCGCGGTCGGGGTCGTTCACAGTGGGCGGATAGCCGCGGTCATATTCAATGCGCGCGCTGACGCCATAGGCCGCGGCATGGCCCTGCACGATTTCATGGAACCGCTTCTCGGCCATGTCGCGCACCTCGGGGGTAAAGGACCGGATCGTGGCGCAGAACCACCCCTCTTCGGGGATGATGTTCGAGGCCGTGCCGGTGTGGATCTGGGTGACGGAAATAACCAGTTCGTCCAGCGCGAACAGGTTGCGGCTGACGATGGTCTGCAGCGCGCCCACCATGCCGACGATGGCCACGACCGGATCGGTGCAGTCATGCGGCGTGGCCCCATGCCCGCCCTTGCCAGTCACGTAAACCCAGGCCGTATCGACCGCCGCCATCAAGGGCCCGGGCGTGGTGTGGAAATGTCCCAGCGGCACGTTCGGCGCATTGTGGATGCCATAGACCTGGGTGATGCCAAAGCGGTCCATGATGCCTTCGCGCACCATCACCTCACCGCCGCCGCCCTCTTCCTCGGCGGGTTGAAAGATCAGTGCAACTGTGCCCGCGAAGTTGCGGGTTTCACACAGATATTTTGCCGCGCCCAGCAGCATGGCGGTATGCCCGTCATGGCCGCAGGCATGCATCTTGCCGGGCCGGGTCGAGGCGTGATCGGCGCCCGTCGTCTCCTCGATCGGCAGCGCGTCCAAGTCGGCGCGCAGGCCGATCACCGGCCCCTCTGCCCGCCCGCGGATCAGCGCCACCACCCCCGAGGTCGCGATGCCCTGATGGATCTCATCCACCCCGAAGTCGCGCAGCCGCGCCACGACGAAGGCCGCCGTTTCATGGCAGTCGAATTCCAGTTCCGGGTGCTGGTGCAGATGGCGTCGCCAGGCGGTCATCTCGGGGGCGAGTGCAGCGATGCGGTTGATCACGGGCATTGTGGACTCTTGTCGTTGGGTCGGGCTAAGCCCAGATCATCCGAAAGCAGGGGCAAGGGCAATGGCGAAACCGATCGACCCGATCATCTTTGACGAAACCGGCGGGGCCGAACATCAGATCGCGCGGCTGGCACGGATCATGCAAGCGCTGCGCGACCCGCAGACCGGCTGCCCCTGGGATATCGAGCAGGATTTCGCCTCGATCGCGCCCTACACGATCGAAGAGGCGCATGAGGTCGCCGATGCCATCGCGCGCGAAGCCTGGGGGGAACTGGAGGGCGAGCTGGGCGATCTGCTGCTGCAGGTGATCTATCACACGCAGATGGGCGCCGAGGCGGGACGGTTCGATCTGGGGTCAGTCACGCGGGCGATCTGCGCCAAGATGGTGGCCCGCCATCCGCATGTCTTCGGCACCGACAGCCGCGACAAGACCGCCGCCCAGCAGACCGAGGATTGGGAAAAGATCAAGGCCGCCGAACGCGGCGCCGCGGGCGTGCTGGATGGCGTGGCGCTGGGGCTGCCGGCGCTGACGCGCGCGCTGAAGCTGCAAAAAAGGGCGGCACGGGTCGGGTTCGACTGGCCGTCCACCGATGAGGTTCTGGCCAAGATCGTCGAGGAAGCGGGCGAGTTGGTCGAGGCCCGCGAGCGGCTGGGCCCCGAAGCGGTGGCCGAGGAATTCGGCGATCTGATGTTTGTCATGGTGAATCTGGGCCGGCACCTGGGGGTCGATGCCGAGGCGGCCCTGCGCGCGGCGAATGGCAAATTCACCCATCGGTTCAAGTATATCGAGGATGAACTTCAAGCTATTGGCAAGGCGCCCGCCGACAGTGACCTGGCGGAAATGGACGCGCTTTGGAACGCCGCCAAGGCGCGCGGCATCCGCTGAGGCCGGGGGCTGCGCGCCCCCGGACCCCCCGGAGTATTTCGGCCAAGAAGAAGGGGCAATGGCGCGCGGGCAGCGTTTAGAACAGCGCCTTGCGCAGCATGTTCAGCGCGACGATGGCCAGAAAGCCCGCAAAGATGCGTTTCAGCGGCTTGGGGTTGAGCCGGTGTGCCAGCGCCGCGCCCCAGGGTGCGGTGATCGTGGTCATCGCGATCACGATCAGGAAGGCCGGGACATTGACCGCGCCCAGCGTATAGGGCGGGGCTTGGGGAACCGGGGTGATCAGGAAGGCGATCGCCGCGGGCAGCGCGATGGTGATGCCAAAGCCCGCCGCCGTCGCCACCGCGCGGTGGATGGCGATGCCATGCAGCGTCATCAGCGGCACCCCGAACGATCCCCCGCCGATGCCCATCAGCACCGACAGAAAGCCGATGACCGGCGCAATCGCGGCGCGGATCCCGCCCGTGGGCATCTGCGTTCCCAGCCGCCAATCGGCCCGGCCAAAGGCCATGTAAAGCGCGATCAGGAACACCAGCACGCCAAAGATCACCTGCAGCGTGGGCGTGCGCAGCTGCGCCACGACCATGACCCCCACCAGCGCGCCGATGGCGATGCCCGGCGCCCAGGCGCGCAGGATCGACCAATCCACCGCGCCCTTGCGGTGATGGGCCAGCACCGAGCGCGCCGAGGTCACGATGATCGTGGCCAGCGATGTCGCCAGGCACACCTGCATCAGCTGATCCGAGCCATGGCCCATGCCCTCGAACAGGTAGAAGAAGGCCGGCACCAGAACGATGCCGCCCCCCACCCCCAGAAGGCCCGCCAGCACGCCCGCGAAGGCGCCCACCGCCATCAGCGTCAGGACAAGGGGGGCAAGCGTGGCAAGATCGGGCATGGGAATCCTCTGGCGTGTTTCACGCAGCTTTAGCGTGCCGGCAGGACCTGGGCCAGAGCCTTGTCGTAAACCGCAAGATCCGCGCCCTCGCGCGTGGCGCCCTCGGACAGGACGCGCCGCCAGCCGCGCGCGCCGGGCATGCCGTGGAACAGGCCCAGCATGTGGCGCGTGATCTGATGCAGCCGCCCGCCCGCGGCCAGATGCGCCGCGATATGGGGCTGCATCGCCTGCGCCACCGCGAAGGGATCGGCGGGGCTTTCGTCGCCAAACAGGCGCGCATCGGCCTGACCGAGGATATGGAACGGCTCATGATAGGCGGCGCGCCCGATCATCACCCCGTCCAGCCCCTGCGCCAGCAGCGCCTCGGCCGCGTCAAGGCTGGTCACCCCACCGTTGAGCGAGATGTGAAGCTGGGGGAATTCCGCCTTCATCCGCAGCACAAGGTCATGATCCAGCGGCGGGATTTCGCGGTTTTCCCGCGGCGACAGGCCCTGCAGCCAGGCCTTGCGCGCATGGATGATGAAGCGGCTGATGCCTGCGGCAGCGACCGTGTCCAGAAACCGCGGCAGCACCGTTGCCGGGTCATCGTCATCGACCCCGATGCGGCATTTCACGGTCACCTCGACCGGGCTGTTGGCGATCATGGCGGAGACGCATTCGGCCACCAGATCGGGCGTCTTCATCAAGACCGCGCCGAAACAGCCCGATTGCACCCGGTCCGACGGGCAGCCGCAATTGAGGTTGATCTCATCATAGCCCCAATCAGCCGCGATCGCGGTGGCAGCCGCCAGTTCCGCCGGGTCAGAGCCGCCCAGTTGCAGCGCCACGGGATGTTCGGCAGGGCTGTAATCCAGCAACTGGGCGCGCTTGCCATGAACGATCGCAGGCGCCGTGACCATTTCGGTGTAAAGCAGCGCATGGCGGCTGATCTGGCGGTGAAACAGGCGACAGTTGCGGTCGGTCCAATCCATCATCGGCGCCACGGACAGCCGCGCCGCCTGCCGGACCGTGGCCTTGCGGGCCGATGCGTCTTTCACTGCTGTTGCCATCGTCCTTGCCCCCGGGGCCGCCCTGCTGCCTGATGCGCCCCATTTCGGGCCGCGGGTCTGGCGGGCTTCTAGCCGCGCGGGGGCGCAAGGTCAAACCCCGGCGGGGGGAACTGCGCCGCCGATCAGGGCGCGGGCGCCGGGCCGATCAGCTTGCGATAGATATCAACCAGCGCCTGCGCCTCGGCCCGGATGTCGAAATGCGTCAGCGTATGGTGCCGCGCCGCTTGGGCAAAGGCGGACCGGCGCGCGGGATCCGCGATCAGCCCGGCCACCGCGGCGGTGATCGCCGGGGCCGAGCCGGGGGGCACGACATGGCCGGTTTCCCCTTCGGCGATCAGTTCGCGAAAGGCGCCGACATCGGTGGCCACCACCGGCACACCGCAGGCCATCGCCTCAAGCGGGGTCAGGCCGAACCCTTCCCAGCGTTGCGGGGCGACATAGATATCCAGCGCGCGATACCATTCGGCCATGTCCCAGACGGGCACCTCGCCGGGAAAGACGATCCGGTCCGCCAAGCCCGCCGCGCGCACCCGCGCCTTCAGCCCCGCCAGGAAGGCCTGATCCTTTTCCGTGGCCCGGCCCAGCATGACCGCATGGACCGTGTCGAACCGCGCGCACAGATCGATCGCCGCCTCGACGAACAGATCGGTGCCCTTTTGCGCGCGGATGCGGCCATAGCAGCCCAGGATGATCCCGTCGCGCGGCAGGCCCAGCCGGTCGCGCAAAGCGCCGCGATCGGGGGCCGGGCTGAAGCTGTCGTTGTCGATGCCGTGATAGATCACCTGCGAGGGCCGTTCCAGATAGGCGGCCGTCTTTTCCGAGGTCGAAACCACCGCATCCATCCGCCCGATCAGCCAGCGCGTCAGCGCGGTGTGATGGCGCTGCGAGGCCGATGTGAACAAAAGCCGCAGCCGCTTGCGCAGCACATGGCGCAGGACCAGCCCGGCGATCATCTCGACATTGCGCCGCGCATGCCAGACGCGCCAGCCCGACGGGCCGCGCCGCGACATGGTCAACAGCGACCGGATCGGGATCTGCGGCACCTCGGGCGGCAGGTTGGGGGCGACGGCGGCGATGCGGATCATGCCCGCCTGGATCGGCACCAGCCGCACCACGGTGGCGGTCACGCCCGACAGGCGGCGCTTGAAATTCGGGACGATGACGTCAAGGTCGCGGGCATTGGTCATCAGGTCACCTTTCGGTCTGGTCCGGGCCACCGGGGGGCAGATAGCGGTCGATCAGCGCCAGGGCGGCCGCCGTGGCGCTGGGTTGGGCGCGCAGCACGGCGCGCGCGGACGCCGTCAGGGCGGCATGGGCCGCGCCGTCCTGCAAGGCGCGCAGATGATCGGCAATATCCTCGGGCGTGGCGGCGGACCGGGCCGCCACAGCAGCCGCCAGCTTGGCGTAGATGCCCGCGAAATTGAACACATGCGGGCCGTGGATGACCGCGCAATCCAGCAAGATCGGCTCATAGGGGTTGTGCCCGCCGACGCGCGCCAGCGATCCGCCCAGAAAACAGATATTGCACAGCCGATACCACAGCCCCATTTCCCCGATCGTATCGGCGATATAGATCGCGGTCTGCGCATCCGGCAGCTGCCCCGCGGATCGCAGCGCGACCGCCCTGCCCGCTTCGGCCAGCCGCGCGGCCAGCGCGGGGCCGCGTTCGGGGTGGCGCGGGGCGATGATCAGCACGGGCGCCTCGGGCCCGGTGCCAAAGGCCAGATCGTGGGCCCGCAGCAGCGGATCTTCCTCGCCCTCATGGGTGGAGGCCGCCAGCCAGCAGCCCCGCCCCGCCAGCGCCCTGCGCATCCGGTCCAGATCGGCGGGATGGGCGGCGGGGGGCGGCAGTTCCTCTTTCAACGAGCCGCTGACCTGCACCCGCGCAGCCTCAACCCCCAGATCGCGCATCAGCGCCGCGGTGCCCGCTTCCTGCACCAGAATGGCGTGAAACGGCGCCAGCAGCGCGCGCGCCGTGCGCGGCCAGCGCCGCCAGCGCGCCGCCGTCCGATCCGACACCCGCGCGTTCAGCAGCAGCATCGGCACCCCGCGCCGGTCGGTTTCCTGTAACAGCCGCGGCCACAGCTCGCTCTCGATCCAGATCGCCAGATCGGGACGCCAGTGATCCAGAAACCGGCGCACCGCGGCGGGCGTGTCAAAGGGGGAAAACTGATGGATCGCGCGGTCCGGCAGCCGCGTGGCCAGCAGCTGCGCCGAGGTCAGCGTGGTGCTGGTCACCAGAACGCGGGCGTTTGGCCGGTCAGCCAGCAGCCGGTCGATCAGGCCCAGGATCGACAGCGTTTCGCCGACGCTGGCGGCGTGAAACCAGATCAACGGCCCCGGGGTGCGCGGGATCGTGCTGATCCCCTGCCGTTCGGCGGCGCGATCGGCGCTTTCCTTGCCCTGACACAGGCGGCGGCGCTGCGCCAACCGATAAAGCGGCCCGGCAACGGCGCTGAGGCCGAGATAGGCCCACAGGGCGGGTGTCCTGGCTTTCATGCGCATCCCGTCGTTCCGGCTTTGGCAGCCTGCGCAATCTAGGCCCGAGCGGCGGGCGAGGCAACCTTTGCCCCGCCTTAAGAAGGCCGCGCCCCGGCGTCAACCCGCCGATCACGGCCCGGCCCTTCCCCGTCCCAGCCCGTCCCCGGCCCCGCCTTGTTAATGCCCGGCCCAGACCGCGCCGGGCACAAAGACCTCGCCCCGCGCCAAAAGCCGCGCGGTGCGCAGCACCCCGGCCGAGCGCAGCTGAAAGCCATCCGGTCCGTTGTCGTAATCGACCGTCACATCCATCACGCCTGCGGGATGTTCCAGCAGCACCAGCGCGGGCTGACCTTCGGGCGTGGTGAACAGCCCTTCGGCCACGGTGCCCGGCGTCAGCACGCAAGATGCCAGACATTGCGAGCCCGTCACCGCCAGCGTCGGGTGGCAGTTCCACGGCATGAAATAGCGCGTGGCGATGGTGCCGCCCGCGCGCGCCGGCGCCAGCAGGCCGAATTTCGGCGTGACCGATTTCGACACATCGCCCATCCCCATCAGCGCGCCGGCCTGCAGGCGGATCGCCTCCATCCGGGCAAAGAACGCGCGGTTGGCATCCAGTTCGGCCACGGTTTCATACCCCGTCAGCCCGAAATCCGCCGCGCGGGCGATGACCATCGGCATGGCGACATCCATGCAGGTGACCTCGATCCCGTCGATCCGGTCGCGCAGGTTTCCGGTCGGCAACAGCTTGCCGGTGGCCGATCCGACCACATCCATGAAATTCAGATAGATCGGCGCCGCCGTGCCCGGCACCCCGTCGATCGCGGCGGGGCCGTCATAGCGCATCTGCCCGCCGGGGGTCTGCACCACCGCCTCGACCAGCGCGCCGGTATTGACCGAATGGATGCGGATGCGCGTGGTGTCGCCGGTGGGCGCGACCAGCCCCATCTCGATCGCGGCGGGGCCCACACCCGACAGGATGTTGCCGCAGGTCGGCTTGAAATCGACCAGCCGATCCTCGACCGAGACCTGGGCGAAGAAATAATCGACATCGGCATCCGCCCGGTCGGACCGTGACAGCATCGCGACCTTGGTCGTCACCGCCGCGCCGCCGCCCAGCCCGTCGATGTTCAGCGGATGGCCCGATCCGGTGACCGCGATCAGCACCTGCGCCAGCGTGTCCAGATCCTGCGGCAGGTCGGCGCGGTTGAAATACGGCCCGCGCGAGGTGCCCCCGCGCAGAAAGTGAAAGGGCATGGCGGTCTGGGTCATCACGGAGTCTCTTTCAGCAGGGTGGCAAGATGGTCGGCAAAGGCGCGCGTTCCCAGCGCGCCGCCCAGATCGGGGGTGCGGGTTTCGGCCCGCGCCAGCGCCTGATCCAGCGCCGCGTCAATCGCTTCGGCGGCGGCGGGCTGGCCCAGATGGCGCAACAGCATCGCGGCCGACGCGATCAGCGAGGTCGGATTGGCCAGATCGCGGCCCGCAATGTCGGGGGCCGATCCGTGCTGCGCCTGCGCCACGGCGTAATCCGGGCCCAGGTTCAACGAGGCCGCCAGCCCCAGGCCCCCCGACAGTTCGGACGCCAGATCCGACAGGATATCGCCGAACATGTTGGTGGTGACGATCACGTCAAAGCGCGCGGGGTCACGCACCAGCAGCGCGGCGGCGGCATCGACCAGCACCTCTTCATAGGCGATCTGCGGATGGCGCGCGGCAACGGCGCGCACCTCATCCAGGAACAGCCCGTCCGACAGGCGCATCACATTGGCCTTGTGAATGGCCGCCACGCGCGGGCGCGCGCGCCCCGTCGCCAGCGCAAAGGCCGCCTCGGCAATCCGGCGCGAGGCCCGGGCCGTCACCTTGCGCAGCGCCAGCGCCACGCCCGGTTCGGGCATGAATTCGCCCCCGCCCTGATGCATGTTGCGATCGGCGTAGAACCCTTCAAGGTTTTCACGCACCACGATCAGATCGACCTCGGGGCGGATGGGGCGCGGCACGCCGGGGCGTGACCGCGCCGGGCGGATGTTGGCGTAAAGCTCCAGTTCGCGCCGCAGCACGCCCGAGGGGTTGCGCCCGCCCTCCGCTACCGGCGGGTAGGCATTGTGCGACACCGGCCCCAGGATCACGCCATCGGCCGCGCGGGCCGCCGCGATCACCGGCTCGGGGATGGTGGTGCCACTGGCCGCCAGCGCGGCAAACCCGATCTCGGCCCGGTCCACCTGCAGCGCCAGACCAAAGCGGTCGGCCACGGCGCGCAGCACGGTTTCGGTGGCGTCGGTGATTTCCGGACCGATGCCATCGCCGGGCAGGACAAGAAGTCGGATCATCGCATCACCGGAAGGGCCAGGGCAGATCGACCAGATCCTGCAACAGACCCGCGGGGAAGTTCAAGGCCAGCGCATTGGCCAGCACCAGAACGAAGCCCGCCGCACAGGCCGTCAGCACGCCCGTGCGCAGCCATCCCGCACCCGCCCGCACCCGCAGGAAGACCGCGAAAAAGCCGATCATCGCCAGGAAAAAGCCCACCAGCGCCGTGCCCGCAACCAGCCCGCCGATCCAGGCCAGACCGCCCCACAGGCTGCCGATGCCGGGCTGGCCGACATGATCGCCCGTCAGTTCGGCATCGAAATGCGAGACATGGCCGCGATGCCCGCGCCACAGTTCGGGCACCAGGATCGCCGACATCACCAGCCCGATCACCGCCACCGCGCCGGGGAAGACCGCGCCCAGGAAGCTGTGAC
Source organism: Phaeovulum molybdatiresistens (assembly GCF_023544865.1). Lineage (GTDB taxonomy): Bacteria > Pseudomonadota > Alphaproteobacteria > Rhodobacterales > Rhodobacteraceae > Pontitalea. The sequence continues at coordinate 17,835 of NZ_JAMJFX010000020.1, forward strand.
CCAGCGCATCGGACAGCGCAAAGACGAACACCCCGGCAATGGCCAGCGCGAAGGCCAGCTGCGGCAGGCGCGATTTCACGCCGCCCTCGCCCTCGGGCAGATCGGCATCGGCGGACACGACATGGCCGGTGTCATCCACCCGCCGGCGCAGGCCGAACACCACCGACGCCAGCGTCAGCAGGCCGATGATGATGACGCCCGGGCGCGCCACGAAGCCCCAGTCGTAGAATTGCAGCGCCTGGTAAAAGAAGGTCTCGGCCTGCGGGGCCAGCACATAGCCGATCAGCAGCGCCGGGCGCGGCCAGCCAAAGCGCTTCATGAAGACGCCCAGCAGCCCCAGCGACAAAAGCGCCACCAGATCGGCCAGATCGCGCGTCGCCTGGAAGGCGGCAAAGGCGATCAGCGCGATCATGAACGGCGCCAACAGCTGGAACGGGATCTGCGTCAGCCGCGAAATCGGCAGCGCCAGCAACAGGCAGATGCCCGCGCCCATGATATTGGCCACCGCCAGCGACCAGATCACCGAATAGGTGATGTTCAGATCGGCGCCCACCATCGCCGGCCCGGGTTCAATCCCCAGCAGGACCATGCCGCCCAGGAACACCGCCATCGACCCCGACCCGGGGATACCGAACAGCATGGTGGGCAACAGCGCGCCGCCCTGCATCGCGTTGTTGGCGCTTTCGGGGGCCACGACGCCGCGGATATCGCCCTTGCCAAAGGTTTCGGGGTTCTTGCAGGTCTGCACCGCATGGCCATAGGCGATCCAGTCCACCACAGACCCGCCCAGACCCGGGATCGCGCCGATCATGCAGCCGATCCCCGAACAGCGCATCGACAGCCAGATATTGGCCCACCAGTCGCGGAACCCCATCAGCCAGCCCGCGCCCAGCGGCGGGCTGGACGAAATCGCCGCATTGCGCCGCAGCAGATCGGAAATCTCCGGGATCGCGAACAGACCCAGGCCGATGATCACCAGCGGAATGCCGTCATACAGATAGTCAAAGCCCAGGATCATGCGGAATTCGCCCGTCGCAGGCGCCCCGCCGATCGAACCGATCAGCAGCCCCACCGCACAGGCCGCAAGCCCCTTGGGCAGGCTGCGCCCGGCCAGAACCGCCACCATCGACAGGCCGAACAGCGCCAGCATGAACAATTCGGCCGAGCTGAACATCAAGATCAGCGGCCGCGCCACCAGCACAAAGCCCGTCAGCACGATCGCGCCAAAGATGCCGCCGAACATGGACGATATGAACGCCGCCGACAGCGCCCGCGCCGCCTGACCCTGGCGGGCCAGCGGAAAGCCGTCCTGCACCGTGGCCTGGCTGGCCGAAGAGCCCGGAATCCCCATCAGCACCGATGAGAACGTGTCCGAGGTGGGGATCACTGCGACCAGACCGATCAGCATCGCCAGCGCCGAAATCTCATCCATGCCATACAGGAACGGGATCAGCAGCGACAGGCCGGCAATGCCGCCCAGCCCCGGGATCACCCCGATGACAAGCCCGACGGACACGCCAAGCAGCATGTAAAGCAGGTGTTCAAAGCTCAATAGCGCGGAAAGCGCCGCCAACAGGGTCTCGGCCACGGGGTCCTCCGGGGTTGGTGGGGTCGAAATGCGAAGGGGCGGCCCGCAAGCCGCCCCGCCGCATCCGGGCTTAGTCGCCCAGTTTCACGCCATAATCGGCGGCCAGCAGGTCAACCACGCGCTGGCGGTTTTCGGGCGAAATGCTGGTGCCCTTTTCGAACAGCGCATCGGCCAGCGCGCCGGTGACCTGGCCATAGGTGCCCAGAACCGCTTCGGCATTGGCGATATAGTCGGGATCGGCCTTCATCGCCTCGAAGGCGGCCTGATAGGCGGCCACGATCTCATCCGAGGTGTCCTTGGGCAGGAACACCATCTTCTGCGCCGGGAAGCCCGCGGTGAAGAAGGCGAAATAGGCCTCATAATCGGGGCCTTCGGGGGCCTTGCCGGTCATCAACTGATAGGCTTCGCCGAAATGCGGCAGATCGGGGAAGGTCGGGTCGCGGACCAGATCGCCCGCCTCATTCAGCGCGCCCCAGGAAAACAGCGGAACCGCCTGGCCGGCCTCGACCAGCGGCACGACGTTCTTCAGATAGGCCGAAGAGGTCTGATAATCGATGTTGGTCTCGCCCCGTTCAAAGGCCAGACGGCCATCGCCCCGGCCCTTGAAGCCAAAGACGTGCTGCACATCCAGCCCCAGCAGGCGCAGGCCCAGCAGCGGCACCAGATCCAGCGAGGTCGCGCCCTGGCTGGCATAGACCAGCTTCTGACCGGCCAGCTTGGCGATATCCTCGGGCTTTTCCAGGCCCAGTTTCGGCGATGTGTAGACGACGCCGCCGGTGGGGCCGGCCATCGCGATCTTCCAGTCCTTGTATTCATAGCGCACGCGCGGATCGCCCAGCAGATAGGGGAACTGCGTCGACCCCGAGGTGCCCAGGATCGTCAGCCCGTCGGGCTTGGCGCGCGCGGCAAACAGGTTGGTGCCCTTGGTCGAGCCGCCACCCGGTTCGTTCACCACCACGACCACCGGATTGCCGGGCAGGTATTTCTGCAGCAGGGGCGCATTGAACCGCGCCCAGGTGTCCGAGCCGCCGCCCGCCGAGAAGGGGATGATCCATTCGATCGTCTTGCCCGCAAAGCTCACCTCGGCCTGTGCCGGGGCGGTCATGCCAAGGGCAGCCGCCGCGCCAAGCGCCAACGAAAGCGCGCCGCGGCGCGTCAGTGTGAAGATATTGGTCATGTGTCCTCCCAGACCGTTAAACCAGGGGGCGCCCTGCCGGACCGGCCCTGCCTGACACCGCAGCCCGCCCCCCCAATTCGACCGCACTTGAACTTTCCTCGATCGCGCGGCTTGATGGCCGTGCTTAGTTCACATTCCTGTCAGAAAGCTGTCGGAGTCAGAAAGATGCGTGTGGCCCTGATCGAGGATCACGAAAGCCTCGCCCGGGGCATCGAAAATGCCTTGCGCGATCAAGGCTATGCGGTGGATTGGCTGGCCGACGGGCTGGCCGGGGCGCAATTCCTGAAATCGGCCGGGGCGGATGTGGCGATCATCGACATCAACCTGCCGGGGATGAACGGGCTGGATCTGGTGCGCGAAATCCGCGCCCGCGGCGACAGTCTGCCGATCCTGATTCTGACCGCGCAGGGCAAGACATCGGATCGCGTGAAGGGGCTGGATGCGGGGGCCGATGACTATCTGGTCAAGCCCTTTGAAACGGCCGAACTGCTGGCCCGCATCCGTGCCCTGTCGCGCCGCAGGCCGGAGCTGTCACAGCCCGCCGAAACGGTGGGCCGACTGGTCTATGACCGCGCGGGCCGCATCCTGACCGGCCCAGACGGGCCCATCGACCTGCCCCGGCGCGAACGGGCGCTGTTTGAATGCCTGCTGGAGGCCAAGGGCCGCATCATCGACAAGGACCGTCTGGCCGACAGCCTCTATGGCACCGGCGCCGAGGTCGATACCAACGCGGTCGAGCTGCTGATCTCGCGCCTGCGCCGCAAGCTGGAGGGCAGCGGCGCCGCCATCCGCACCGCGCGGGGGCTGGGCTATATGCTGCATGATGACAGCACATGAACCGCTGGTCGCTGCGCACGCGGCTGTTCGCGCTGATCGTGGTGCCGCTGATCCTGGTGGCGGGGCTGACCGTCGTGGGCCGCCAAATCAGCGCCGAACGGCTGTCACAACGGCTGTATGACAACACCCTGCTGGCCGTCGCGCTGACGATTTCGCGCGATGTCGTGCTGAGCGAGGGCGACATCCTGACCGAGGATCTGCTTGAATCGCTGACCAATTCGCTGGGCGACGCGGTCTATTACCGCATCACCGGCCCCGATGGCGCCTTTGTCACCGGCTATTCCAACGCCCCGCGCGCCACCCAGGACATCGAGGTGCCCGGCGGCATCCCGCGGTTCTACAACGGCACCTATCAGGGCCTGCCGGTGCGGGTTGTGGCGCTGCGCGAATTCTTCAGCGAACCGGGGCTGGATGGCTGGGTCACGGTCGAGGTCTGGCAGACCACGCTGCAGCGCCGCGCGCTTAGCCGCGATCTGCTGCAACAATCGATCCTGCGCATGGGCGCGCTGGTGGCGACCGCGGCGGCGCTGGTCTGGTTCAGCATCAACCTCGGCCTGCGGCCGCTGTCGTCGCTGTGCGAGGCGGTGGAACGGCGCACCCCGGATGAGCTGCGCCCGATCCGGCGCTGGGTGCCGCGCGAATTGCAAAGCCTGTCGGGCGCGATCAACGGGCTGATCGGGCGGCTGTCGGCGGCGCTGCAGGTGCGCGACGCCTTCATCTCGGACGCCGCCCATCAGCTGCGCAACCCGATCGCCGCGATCCAGTCCCAGGCCGAAGCCGCGATGACCGCCCCCGATGAGGCCGAATTGCGCGCCCGCGTCGCGGCGCTGGCGACAACCGCGCGCGCGACGGGGCGGCTGACCAATCAGCTTTTGTCGATGGAAAAGGTGCGCGGGCGCGCGATCAAGCAGTTGCAGGCCCAGACCGATCTTGTGGCGCTGGTGACCGACCGGGTGCGCAGCTTCGCCGAGGCGCAGATGCCGCGCGGCGTGGCGGTGGGGCTGGACATCACCGGCCAGCCGCGCCCCGTGCAGGCCGATCCGGTGATGATCGAGGAGATGCTGCAAAACCTTCTGGACAATGCCGCGACCTATGGCGCGCCCCCGGATGTCTGCCCCGGGGCCGAGATTTCCGTGACGCTGGATTTCACCCCCGATCAGGTCCGCCTGATCGTGCGCGACACCGGCCCCGGCATTCCGGCGGCCCTGCGCGAGCGGGTCTTTGACCGTTTCTTCCGCGTCGATGACCGCGCCCCCGCAGGCAGCGGTCTGGGCCTTGCCATCGTGCGCGGCGTCGCCGAGGCGCATGGCGGCCACGCGCGCATCCTGGACACACAGACAGGCCTGGCACTAGAGGTCGTCCTGGCGATCTGAGCCGGGCCCAACGGCCACCACCCCGCCCCTGCGCCCCGGTCGCCCTGCAACACGACCGCCCTTGCACCGCCAAGGCAAGGTCGATTGGCTTCGATCATAGGAAACAGAACGACGGGGGGCGCTGCCCCCCTTTTGGCGCGGGCGCGCCAATTCACCCCCCGAGGTATTTGGGGCAAGATGAAAGGGCGCCGTTGCCTGGGCGCGGTCTTCAGGGGCGGTGGTTGCGGGTGATCTGGCGCAGCATGCCGTGCAGGGTTTGCACATCGGCGCGGGTGAAGGGCATACGCGACCACATGTTGCGCAGGTTCAGCTTCATGTTCGGGGCCTTTGCGGGGGGGAAGAAGAAGCCCGCCGCTTCCAGCCGCTGTTCGAAATGATCGCCCAGCTTTTCCACCTCAAGGCGGCTGGCGATATCGGCCCCGGCAAGGCCCGGGTCGATGGCGGGCTGCGCGGCCTGCGGACGGATCCATTCATAGCCCGTCAGCAGCACCGCCTGTGCCAGGTTGAGCGAGGGGAATTCCGGGTTGACGGGCACGGTGATGATCGCATTGGCGCGGCTGACATCGTCGTTTTCAAGGCCGGTGCGTTCGGGGCCGAACAGAACACCCACCCGCGCGCCCTGCCCGATCAGGGCCCGGGCGTGATCCATCGCGCTTTCGGGGGTGTAGATCGGCTTGGTCAGTTCACGGCTGCGGGCGGTGGTGGCGAAGACGAAATCGCAATCGCCGATCGCGGCGGGGACATCGGCAAAGACGCCGGCCCGGTCCAGCACCCGCCCCGCAGCACCCGAGGCCATGGCGACCGCGCGCGGGTTGGGCCAGCCGTCGCGCGGCGCGACAAGCCGCATCCGGTCCAGCCCGAAGTTCAGCATGGCGCGGGCGGCCGCGCCGATGTTTTCGCCCATCTGGGGCCGGACAAGGATGAAGACGGGTTGATCATGGGACATGGCGGTTCCTTTCGGGCGCCGCCATAAGCCCGCGCGGGGCCACTGGCAAGGGCGGGCGGCTTGCGCTAGGAAGGCATCAGACCTTGGAAAGGAGCCCCGAATGGCCGCCGAAGACCGCCCGCAGCTCTATCTGATCACCCCGCCCGCCTTTGAGGCCGAGGTCTTTGCCGACCGTCTGGCCCGGGTGCTGGACAGCGCCGAGGTGGCCTGTATCCGGCTGGCGCTGGCCACCCGGGATGAGGACCTGATCGGCCGGGCCGCCGATGCCTGCCGTGTCGTCGCCCATGAACGCGATGTGGCGGTGGTGATCGAGAACCATCTGAAGCTGGTGGAACGCCACGGGCTGGATGGGGTGCATCTGTCGGACGGGGCGCGCAACCTGCGCACCGCGCGCAAGGAGCTGGGGGCGGATGCGATCATCGGCGCCTATTGCGGCCAGTCGCGCCATGACGGGATAAACGCGGGCGAGGCGGGGGCGGATTACGTCTGCTTTGGCCCGGTGGGCGAAACCGTGCTGGGCACGGGCGCACGGGCGGAACGCGATCTGTTCGCCTGGTGGTCCGAGATGATCGAGGTGCCGGTGGTGGCCGAAGGCGCGCTGACGCCGGCGCTGGTGGCGGAGTTTGCCCCGGTCACCGATTTCTTCGCCATCGGCGAGGAAATCTGGTCCGCCGAAGACCCGGTGGCGGCCTTGCGCGCACTGACCGCGGCGATGGGGTGATGGCGTCCCGCGCCGCCGATGGGCGGCGCGGGACAAAGCCCTCAGGCGTTTTCCAGCGCGTTCACGATGGCGCCGAAATCGGCCGCCGTCAGGCTGGCGCCGCCCACCAGCGCGCCATCGACATTCGATGTGGCAAAGATCCCGGCGGCATTCACGGGCTTGACCGAGCCGCCGTAAAGGATGCGGATCTGCGTCCCCTCGGCGCCGAAGCGGCCCAGCAGTTCGGATCGGATGAAATCATGCACCTCGGCGATCTGGGCCAGCGTCGGGGTGCGCCCCGATCCGATCGCCCAGACCGGTTCATAGGCGATGACGGTGCTGTTGCCGGTCGCCCCGTCGGGGGTCGATCCGAACAGCTGGCGGCCGATCACCTCAAGCGTGGCGCCGCTGTCGCGTTCAGCCCCGGATTCGCCCACGCAGATCACCGCGACCAGCCCCGCGCCGCGCGCCGCCTGCGCCTTGGCGCGCACCATCGCATCGCTTTCGCCATGATCGGCGCGGCGTTCGGAATGACCGACGATCACATGGCTGGCGCCCGCATCCGCCAGCATCCGGGCCGAGATATCGCCGGTATGCGCGCCCGCCTCGGCCATGTGGCAATCCTGCCCGCCGATGCGGATGGGGGCGGCCCCGACCGCCGCGCAGGCGCGCGAAATCAGCGTGGCGGGCGGGCAGATCAGCACCTCGCATCCCGGTTCGGGATGGGCCCGCAGCAGCGCCGCAAGCTCGGCCAGGGTGTCGCCCGTGCCGTTCATCTTCCAATTGCCCGCCGCCAGCTTTCTGCGCATCGTCTGTCCCTTTGTTCTTGTCTGGCCCCGAGTCTGACCGCAGCGGCGCGCCGGTGCAAGGGGCCGGACGGCGCGCCGGGCCGGACCTTGTCTGGCAGATCGTTGCGGGAAGGCGGGGCCGCCCGGGTGGCCTCAGCCCCCGGTCGCGTCGCCGAATTTCACCGATTCGCCGCAGCCGCAGGATTCGGTGACATTGGGGTTGCGGAACCGGAAGCCCGATTCCAGCAGGCCCGTTTCATAGTCGATTTCCGTGCCCAGCAGGAACATCTGCGCCATCGGCGCGATCAGCACCCGGGCCGGGCCGTCCTCAACCACGATGTCCATCGGGCCCGCCTCGGCGGCCACTTCCATCGTGTATTCCATGCCCGCGCAGCCGCCCTTCTTGACGCCGATGCGGAAGCCGGCGGCATGTTCGCGTTCCATCAGCCGCGCGATCTGGGCGATGGCGGCGGGGGTCAGGGTGACAGGGGGTTTTCCGGGAATGGCAAACATCATCGGCTCCGGCAAATGAAGGGGGGCTTACATGAAGCCCAGTTCCAGACGCGCCTCATCGGACATCATATCCATGCCCCACTGCGGCTCAAACGTCATCTGGACATTGACCTGTTTCACCCCGTCCAGCGGCTCGACCGCATCGGCGACCCAGCCGGGCATTTCACCCGCCACCGGGCAGCCCGGCGCGGTCAGGGTCATGACGATGTCCACCTCATTCTGGGCATTGATGTCGATCGTGTAGATCAGGCCCAGGTCATAGATATTGACCGGAATTTCCGGGTCGAACACGGTCCGGCAGGCCTCGACCACGCTGTCATACAGCGGATGTTCGGTGCTTGAGGGGCGGATCAGCGGCGTGCCTTCAACGGGCGCGGCGGTATCTGGGGTCATGGCTATGTCTCGCGCGATTGTCGAGAAAACATATAGGGAATTCCGCGCCAAGGTCCAGAGGGGCGCGAAAATGCCGCGCAGATCGGGGCGCAAAGCGCGGGTTTTGCTTGGCAAGGGCCGCGAAATCTCTATTCAAGGCGGCTGATCGCGACAGGAGGCCCCGATGGTGCAACGGTTCGGTTTCGAGGTGAAGGCGCGCGACGGGCGGGCGCGCACGGGCGTGATTTCCACCCCGCGCGGGCAGATCCGCACGCCTGCCTTCATGCCGGTGGGCACCGCCGCCACGGTCAAGGCGATGCTGCCGGATTCGGTGCGCGCAACCGGGGCCGACATCCTGCTGGGCAACACCTACCACCTGATGCTGCGCCCCACCGCCGAACGCATCGCGCGGCTGGGGGGCCTGCACCGCTTCATGAACTGGGACCGGCCGATCCTGACCGACAGCGGCGGGTTTCAGGTCATGAGCCTGGCGGGCCTGCGCAAGCTGACCGAGGAAGGCGTGCGGTTTTCCTCGCATATCGACGGGTCGAAACACATGCTGACCCCCGAACGCAGCATGGAGATCCAGAAGCTTCTGGGCTCCGACATCGTGATGGCTTTTGACGAATGCCCCGCCCTGCCCGCCACGGATGAGGAGGTCGCCAAGTCGATGCGCCTGTCGATGCGTTGGGCGCAGCGGTCGCGCGACGCCTTTGGCGACCGGCCCGGATACGCGCTCTTCGGCATCATGCAAGGCGGCGTCACCCGCGACCTGCGCGAGGAATCGGCCACCGCCCTGAAACAGATCGGCTTTGACGGCTATGCCATTGGCGGGCTGGCCGTGGGCGAGGGGCAAGAGGCGATGTTCGGCGTGCTTGACTACGCCCCCGGTTTCCTGCCCGAAGACAAGCCGCGCTACCTGATGGGTGTGGGCAAGCCCGATGACATCGTCGGCGCGGTGGAACGCGGGGTGGACATGATGGATTGCGTCCTGCCCTCACGCTCGGGGCGCACGGGGCAGGCCTGGACGCGCCACGGCGTCGTCAACATCAAGAACGCCCGCCACCAGGATGACCCCCGCCCGCTGGATGCCGATTGCACCTGCCCGGCCTGCCGGAACTATTCGCGCGCCTATCTGCACCATGTCTATCGCAGCCAGGAAATTATCGCCTCGATGCTGATGACCTGGCACAACCTGCATTACTATCAGGAACTGATGGCGGGCCTGCGCGGCGCCATCGCGCAAGGCAGGCTGGCCGATTTCGTGCGCGAGTTTCACGCCACCCGCGCCGCGGGCGATATCGAACCGCTGTAGACCGCAGAAAGGGGCCCGCGATGCAGACGCTCTGGCAATCCCCGACGGACCCGGCCTTCGTGCAGGACCCCTACCCGTTCTACGAACGCCTGCGCGCCGCGGGGCCCTTCGTGCACTGGGGCGATTATGACCTGCCCGTCACCGCCAACGCCGCGGTGGTGGGCGCGGCGCTCCGCGACCGCCGGCTGGGGCGCGAGGCCCCGGCCGAACTGGCCCCCCCGATCCCCGAACACCTGGCGCCCTTCTACGCGGTCGAGGCCCATTCGATGCTGGAACTGGACCCGCCGCGCCACACAAGGCTGCGCGGGCTGGTGCTGCGCGCCTTCACCTCACGCCGGATCGCGGGGCTGGCGCCGGAAATCGCCACGCTTTGCCACCGGCTGATCGACGCCCTGCCCGCGGGCGGCTGCGATCTGATCACGGGCTTCGCCCAGCCCCTGCCCGTCATCGTGATCGCCCGCCTGCTGGGCGTGCCCGAGGATCGCGCGGGCGACCTGCTGACATGGTCCAATGCGATGGTGGGCATGTATCAGGCCCGCCGCAGCCGCGCCACCGAAGAGGCCGCCGTGGCCGCCACGCAGGACTTCGTGGCCTTCCTGACCGACTATATCGCCCACAAGCGCCGCCACCCCGCCGATGACCTGATCAGCCATCTGATCGCCGCCGAGGACAATGGCACCACCCTGTCGACCGAGGAACTGATCGCCACCTGCATCCTGCTGCTGAACGCGGGCCACGAAGCCACCGTGCACACCATCGGCAATGGCGTGAAAACCCTGCTGGAACAGCGCAGCCAAGCCGCCATCCTGACCGTCGACCAGATCCCGGGCACGGTCGAAGAAATCCTGCGCCACGACCCGGCCCTGCACCTGTTCACGCGCTGGGTCCATGCCGATCTGGACCTGTCGGGCCAGACCTTCCGCCGCGGCGATCGCATCGGGCTGCTGCTGGCCGCCGCCAACCGCGACCCGAACCTGTGGGACGCGCCCACCCGGTTTGACCCCACCCGCCCGGTCCGGACCCATTTCAGCTTTGGCGCAGGCACGCATTTCTGCATCGGCGCCCCGCTGGCCCGGCTGGAACTGCAAACCGCCCTGCCGATCCTGTTCCAGCGCCTTCCCGGCCTGCACCTGACCGCGCCACCGCGCTATGCGGACCTCTATCACTTCCACGGGCTCGAGCGGCTGGACATCGCCTGGTAAGGGCTGCTTCTTCTTGGTCCCAATACTCCGGGGGTCTGGGGGCAGCGCCCCCAGCCTTGGGCCTGCGGACAGGGGGGGGGGGGGGGGGGGGCCGGCCCGGCCCCCGCGCGGGGCGGAGGGGATGCAGGGAGGGGGGGGGGGCGGGCGGGGGCCCCCGGGGGGGTTGGCGGGGGGCTCCTCCGCCCCCCCCCCCGGGGGGGGGCGGGGGCCCCCCCCCCCCCCCCTTGGGCCTGCGGACAGGCCGGGGGGCCAGCCCCCCGGACCCCCCGGAGTATTTTTGCCAAGAAGAAAGGGTTACAGCGGCAGCAGTGTCGTGGACTTGATTTCCTCCATCGACAAAAGCGCGGTCACGTTGTGGATCTTCACCTCGGCAATCAGCGCCTGGTAGAATTGATCATAGGCGCGGGCGTTCTTGACGCGCACCTTCAGGATATAGTCGATGTCGCCCGCAAGACGGTGGGCCTCAAGCACTTCGGGGCGGGCGCGCAGGGTGGCCAGGAACTTGCGTTGCCACTCCGCCTCATGCTCCGAGGTGCGGATCAGCACGAAGAAACAGGCCTCCAGCCCCAGCGCCTCGGGGTCGAGCAGGACGGTCTGGCGACCGATCACGCCCATGTCCTTCATCTTGCGGATGCGATTCCACACTGGCGTCTTCGACGACCCCACCTTGCGCGCAATGTCGTCCAGCGACTGGCTGGCGTCTTCTTGTAGCTGGGTCAGGATTTTCCGATCCATGTCGTCAAGCCGGACAGTCATTCGCAAATCCTTGTCATTGCGGGAAACGGGTTTCTGATGGCCGGAATTATGGAACAGGGTTCCTTATTTGCAAGGGGGAATGGCCTGGATAGGGGAAAATTTCCTATACTGGGCGCAAGCAAAGGGGGCTATTCACATGGCGGAACGCGACAGATCGGCAGCGGGGCGGCAGCAGGCGCCGGGCCATGTGACCTTTGCCGGCGCGGGGCCGAGCGATCCCGATCTGCTGACGCTGGGCGTTGCGCGCGCGCTGGCGCAGGCGGATGTGATCTTGCATGACCGGCTGGTCAGCGCAGCGGTTCTGGCGTTGGCCGGGCCGCAGGCGGTGCTGGTGGAAACCGGCAAAGAGGGCTTCGGCCCCGGCATGGCGCAGGACGACATCACCGCGCTGATCCTGGGGTTTGCACGCGCGGGCCGCGATGTGCTGCGGCTGAAATCCGGCGATGCGGGGATTTTCGGGCGCCTGGGTGAAGAACTGGATGCGCTGGAGGCCGCGGGCACCGGCTTTACCGTCCTACCCGGCATAACCGCCGCCTCGGCCGCGGCTGCCGCCATCGGGCAAAGCCTGACGCAGCGCGGGCGCAATGCCGATCTGCGCATCATCACGGGCCATGACATGGCGGGCTTTGCCGAACAGGACTGGCGCGCGCTAGCCCGTCCCGGCGCGGTCGCCACGATCTACATGGGCAAGCGCGCCGCGCGGTTTCTGCAAGGCCGCCTTTTGATGCATGGCGCGGACCCCGCCACGGGGTTGAGCCTGGTGGAAAACGCCTCGCGCCCCGATCAGCGGGTGATCGCCACCACGCTGGCCCGCCTTCCCGCCGACAGTGCCGCGCTGACCGGCCCCGCCGTCATTCTGCTGGGCCTGGCGCCGCGTGCGGCCGCCCTGCCCGCCGCCCTGCCCCATTCCGCCTATCAGGAGACCGCCCGATGAGCCGCCGTTTCACCCCCAAGGTCGTCACCGCCAATGATCTGCGCGCAGGCGACGTGATTTACCTGACCGCCGATGGCCGCTGGTCGCGCCAGCATCATGAGGCCGAGTTGCTGGAGGATGAGGCCATCGCCGATCTGCGCCTTCTAATGGCGCTGGGGCATGGCGACCGCGTCGTGGGCGCCTATCTGGCCGATGCGAAACCCGGCCCGAACGGCCCCGAGCCCGTGCATTTCCGCGAGGCGTTCCGCACCCGTGGCCCGTCGAACTATGCCCACGGCAAGCAGGAGGCGGCCGCGAATGTATAACTATTCCGACTTCGACGAGGCCTTTGTCCGCGCCCGCGTGGCGCAATTCCGTGGCCAGGTGGAACGCCGCCTGGATGGCAGCCTGAGCGAGGAAGAATTCCGCCCGCTGCGGCTGATGAACGGGCTGTATCTGCAGCTGCATGCCTACATGCTGCGCGTGGCAATCCCCTATGGCACGCTGCGGTCCGACCAGATGCGCCAGCTGGCGATGATCGCGGATCGCTGGGACAAGGGCTATGGCCATTTCACCACCCGCCAGAACATCCAGTTCAACTGGCCGAAACTGACCGATGTGCCCGATATCCTGGGGGCGCTGGCCGATGTGCAGATGCATGCGATCCAGACCAGCGGCAACTGCATCCGCAACGTGACCGCCGACCATTTCGCGGGTGCTGCCGCCGATGAGGTCGCCGATCCCCGCCCCGTGGCCGAGCTGATCCGGCAATGGTCCACCGATCATGCCGAATTCCAGTTCCTGCCGCGCAAGTTCAAGATCGCCATCACCGGGGCCGCCGCCGACCGCGCCGTCATCCGCGCCCATGACATCGGGCTGCAGATCGTGCGCGAAGGCGACCAGATCGGATACCGGGTGCTGGTCGGCGGCGGGCTTGGCCGCACGCCGCTGATCGGTCAGGTGATCCGCGCGTTTTTGCCCAAGGCCGACCTGCTGCCCTACCTTGAGGCGATCGTGGCGACCTACAACCTGCTGGGACGGCGCGACAACAAATACAAGGCGCGCATCAAGATCACCGTCTTCGAAAACGGGATCGAGGCGTTCCGCGCCGCCACCGAGGCGGAATTCGCCCGCATCCGCCCCGAATTCACCGGCGTCGATCAGGACATCCTGGCGGGGATCGAGGCGCAATTCGCCCCGCCCGCCTTCCGCAACACCGACCCTGCCCCGTTCGCCGCCGCGCTGGCCGTCGATCCGCTGCTGCGCGCCTGGGCGGAGCGCAGCCTGGCGCCGCACAAGCGGGACAATCACGCCATCGTCACCGTCAGCCTGAAGGCGCATGGCGCAACACCGGGCGATGCGACCTCGGACCAGATGCGGGTGCTGGCGGATCTGGCCGACCGCTATGGCTATGGCGAATTGCGCATCAGCCATGAACAGAACGTCATCCTGCCGCATGTCGCCAAGGCCGACCTGCCAAACGTGCATGCCGAACTGCTGCGCGCGGGGCTGGCCACCGCCAATGTGGGCCTTCTGTCCGACATCATCGCCTGCCCCGGCATGGATTACTGCGCGCTGGCCACGGCCCGGTCGATCCCCGTGGCGCAGGGTCTGGCCACGCATTTCAAGGCGATCGGCCTTGAGGACGAGATCGGCAAGCTGAAGATCAAGATCTCTGGCTGCATCAATGCCTGCGGGCATCACCATGTGGGGCATATCGGGATCCTCGGCCTCGACCGCGCGGGGGTCGAGAACTACCAGATCACGCTGGGCGGCGACGGCAGCGAACAGGCCGCGATCGGCGAACGCGCGGGCCCCGGCTTTGCCTATGACGAGGTGATCCCCGCGATCGAGCGGCTTTTGCGCGCCTATCTGGCCCTGCGCCAGTCGCGCGGCGAAAGCTTTATCGATGCCTATCGCCGCCTGGGCCCCGCGCCCTTCAAGGCCGCGCTTTATCCGCAAGAGGCCCGCGATGCAGCCTGACATCGCCGCCCGGGTGGCGGATCTGAACGACCGCTACCGCCACCACGCCGCCGTGGCGGTGATGGAACGCGCGCTGAAGGACGCGGCGGTGGGCAATGTCGCGCTGGTGTCGTCCTTTGGGGCGGAATCGGTGGTGCTGTTGCACATGGTCTCGGTCATCGCGCCGGGCACGCCGGTTCTGTTCATCGACACGCTGATGCTGTTCCCTGAAACGCTGGCCTATCAGCAGAATCTGGCGCAGCGGCTGAAGCTGACCGACATCCGCCGGATCACCGCCGCCGATGCGGCGCTGCGGCTGGACGACCCGGACGGCACCCTGCATCAATTCGACACCGATGCCTGCTGCACCCTGCGGAAAACCATCCCGCTGGAAGGCGCGCTGGCGGGGTTTGACGCCTGGATCACCGGGCGCAAGCGCTATCAGGGATCGACCCGCGCGGCGCTGGATTTCTTTGAGGTGGAAACCCCCAGCCGGATGAAGATCAACCCACTGGCGCATTGGGGCCGCGAGGATCTGGAGGAATATATCATCCAGAACCGCCTGCCGCGCCACCCGCTGGTGGCCAAGGGCTACCCCTCAATCGGCTGCGCGCCCTGCACCAGCCCGGTGGCCCCCGGCGAAGACCCGCGCGCGGGGCGCTGGCGCAATTCGGCCAAGACCGAATGCGGCATCCATTTCATCGGCGGCAAGGCCGTGCGCGTGAAGGCCGACGCGCAAGCAACTGAGAAAACGGAGAAAGTGGCATGAGCGTGATCGTCCGCGACGACGGCTTCCACCCCGAGGACTGGGACGGCCCGATCACCGATCTGGCCCCCGACACCGACCCCGCCGCGCTGCCCGCGCTGGCCGATGGGACGGGCCTGATCCGCATCGCCTTTCCCGCCTTCAGCGACGGGCGCGGCTTTACGCTGGCGCGCCGCCTGCGCGCGGCGGGCTTTGCGGGGCGGCTGCGCGCCGCGGGTCACGTTCTGGCCGATCAATATGCGATGGCGCGCCGGTCGGGCTTTGACGAGGTGGAAATCCCCGCCGATCTGGCCGCGCGCCAACCGGCAGACCAGTGGCAAGCCCGCGCCGATTGGGGTCGGCATGACTATCGCGCGCGGCTGAAGGGTTGATTTCCCTTCCGGCCGCGCCCAATGGGGCGTAAAACAGCCACCAAGCCCCGCGCGGGTTTGATACCGATCAAGGACGGCCCCCGGCCAATCCGGTATCCGCGCCACATCTTTTCCCCGGCCCCCGAGGAGACCGCCCGTGACCGAAGCCGCCACTATCCCGCCCGTCAAGACCCTGCCCGACGCCCAGACCGTGACCGCGGTCACGCATTGGACCGACACGCTGTTTTCCTTCCGCGTGACGCGCCCCGCCTCGTTGCGGTTCCGCTCGGGCGAATTCGTGATGATCGGTCTCTTGGATGACCGCGGCAAGCCGCTACTGCGGGCCTATTCCATCGCCTCGCCCAACTGGGATGAGGAACTGGAATTCTATTCAATCAAGGTGCCCGACGGCCCGCTGACCAGCCGCCTGCAGCATATCCAGCCGGGCGATCAGATCATCCTGCGCCCGAAACCCGTGGGCACGCTGGTGCATGATGCGCTGCTGCCCGGCAAGCGGGTGTGGTTCCTGGCCACCGGCACCGGCATCGCGCCCTTTGCGTCGCTGATGCGCGACCCCGAAACCTATGAGAAATACGATCAGGTCATCATGATGCACACCTGCCGCACGGTGGCCGAACTGGAATACGGTCGCCAGCTGGTCGAGGGCCTGAAGGACGACGAGCTGATCGGCGAGATGGTCGAAGGCAAGCTGCTGTATTACCCCACCACCACGCGCGAGGATTTCCACCACACCGGCCGGATCACCGACAACCTGACCTCGGGCAAGGTCTTTGCCGATCTGGGGCTGATGCCGATGGACCCGGCCAGCGATCGCGCGATGGTCTGTGGCAGCCTGGCCTTCAACATCGACGTCAAGAAGGTGCTGGAGGATTTCGGCCTGCGTGAGGGCGCCAATTCCGAGCCGCGCGAATATGTGGTGGAAAAGGCCTTTGTCGGCGACGGGATCTAACCCGGGGTCCGGCCTGTCACGCTGGCCTTTCACATTGACCACGAACATGAAAAGGCCGCCGGAAACCGGCGGCCTTTGGCAATAATGGCGGGTGGGCTTACTGGCCCAGGGCCTTCTTCACCTCTTCCACGACCTGATCGGTCAGCGCGGGATTGGCGCGGGCCGAGTCGATCAGCGCCTGAAGCGAGCCTTTCAGCGCCGGATCGATCGCGGCGGCCTCGATCATGGCCGCGGCCTGATCCAGCGGGCCGGGCGCGGTCTCGGTGGTGGCTTCGGCGGTGGCGGCCTCGGTCGTGCCCTCGGTCACGGCGGTGGCGGCTTCGCTGACGGCTTCAACGGCGGCCTCGGTCGCGGCTTCGGCGGCTTCGGCAGCCTCGGTCGCGGCTTCGGTCGCCGCGTCAACGGCGGCCTCGGTCGCGGCGGCGGCGGCTTCGCCTGCGGCCTCAACGGCGGTGCTGGCAGCCTCGGTCGCGGCCTCGGCGGCCTCGGTCGCCGCATCCGTTGCGGCTTCGACGGCGGCTTCGGTGGCCACCGCTGCGGCCTCGGCGGCCTCGGTCGCGGCCTGTTCCGCGGCCTTGGCGGCATCAGCCGCGGCCTGCTCGGCCTGCTCGGCCGCCTGCTGGGCCTGTTGCGAATTCATGTAGAAATAGGCGCCCGCCGCAATTGCTGCGACGATCACCACCAGAGCCAATATCTTGTTCATTTCCCACTCCTTTTGTCAGGAGACCATTGTCTGCGCGCGTTGTATGGCATCCGCGGCCCCGAATGAAAAGCCACAATGCCGCGATGCAGAATCCGCGATTGTTGCGCCTGCGCGCGAATCCGGTTGAAAGCGGGGGCCAGCAGGCTTATTTTGCGCGCCATTCTTGGAATGGCCATAGAAGGAGTGCCACCATAGCCCGCAGACCGCACAATGCCCCGCCACAGCGCGACACCGGTCCCCGCGTCAACGACCGCATCCGCGCGCCCGAAATCCGCCTGATCGGGGCGGACGGCGAAAATGTCGGGGTGGTGACCCCGGCCCGCGCTCTGATGATGGCCGAGGAGGCCGGGCTGGATCTGGTGGAGATCTCGCCCACGGCCGTGCCGCCCGTGTGCAAGATCATGGACTACGGCAAGTTCAAGTATGAACAGCAAAAGCGCGAGGCCGAAGCGCGCAAGAAGCAGCACATCATCGAGATCAAGGAAGTCAAATTCCGTCCCGGCACCGATACGCATGACTATGAGGTCAAGATGCGTGCGGTGATGCGCTTCCTGGAAGAAGGCGACAAGGTCAAGGTCACGCTGCGCTTCCGCGGGCGCGAAATGGCGCACCAGGATCTGGGTCTGGAACTTCTCAACCGCGTCAAGGCGGATGTGGGTGAGGCCGGCAAGGTGGAATCCATGCCCAAGCTGGAAGGCCGCCAGATGGTGATGATGATCGCCCCGAAATAGGTCTTGCGGCAGAACCGCAACCGAACCCTCCCCCTGCGGGGAGGGTTTTTTTTATCGCCCGATCAACTCTTTGTGGGCAAACGTCATTTGCCCGATGCCCCGGCCTGTGGGACCAAGGCCCCGATCCGCAGACAGGAGAGGGACATGCCCGACACCAACCGTTTTACCCGCCGCCGTTTCGCCGCCCTGACCACGGGGATGACCGCCGGGCTGATTGCCGCGCCGGGCCTGCTGGCCGCCGAAACCGCCCGCCCGCAGGGCACCGAAGGCGATGCGGTGACGCGGCGCAACACCTCGGCCTTCCGGGCGCAACGCTGGCAGGATCATTTCGACAGCCTTGGCCCGGCGACGATCCTAGCCGATACCGTATCGCGCGCGCTGCATTTCTGGGCCGGGGATGGCAGCGATTACCGGATCTATCCGACCTCGGTGCCGCTGACCGAAGAACTGACCAAGCGTGGCTATACCAAGATCGTGCGCAAGCGCGTGGGCCCAGACTGGACGCCGACGCCGTCAATGATGGAGCGCAACCCGGAGCTACGTTACATGCCCCCCGGGCCCGACAACCCGCTGGGCACCCATGCGATGTATCTGTCCTGGCCCGCCTATATCATCCACGGCACCCATGACACGCGCAAGATCGGCCGACGGTCGTCGGACGGGTGCATCGGGCTTTACAATGAGATGATTGCCGAACTGTTCACCCTGGCCCCCGTGGGCACGCAGGTCCGCATCATCTGACCCCGAACCCCACCCCCGAAAATTAGAAGCGCTGCGGGAGGGAGGCCCGCAGCGCTTTGGGGATCTTGCGAGGGAGAGCGCATCGATCCTCGGGCAGGTTCCGGCGGCGGGAGGGCCGCGTTTCAGGGAGATTGGAACCTGTTGAAGCCTGTTTAGGCCGCAGGGCCCGCAGCGACCTTGACCTAGGTCAAGTTGCCCCGCGCACGGGGTGCGACAAAATGGCAGCGGCAGATGGCGGACGAAATCCACCGCCCCTTGCCGCGGCGCGCGGATACGGGCAACGTGGCGCCATGCGTTATCTTGCGATCCTGACGGTCAAGAACGAAGCCGCTTTCCTGCTGGATTGGCTGGCCCATCACCGCGCCGTGGGGTTCACGGATTTTCTTGTCTTTTCCAACGATTGCAGCGACGGCACCGATGCGATGCTGGACCGGCTGCAGGATCTGGGCCAGCTGACCCACCTGCCCAACCCCGGCCCCTGGCCGCGCGGGCCGCAATGGGCCGCGCTGAAGGCGGCCGAGCGTCACCCGCTGATGGCCACGGCGGATTGGGTTCTGGTGCTGGACATTGACGAATACGTCAACATCCACGCGGGCGACGGCACGCTTGAAGCGCTGCGCGCCGCCCTGCCGATGGCGAGTGCGATTCCGCTGACCTGGCGGTTGTTTGGCAATTGCGGCGTGGTGCGCCATGTCGATCAGCCAGTGACCACGCAATTCACCCGCGCCGCCCCACGGCAGATGATCTGGCCCTGGCGGGCGGCGCTGTTCAAGACGCTGTTTCGCAACGATGGCAGCTATCGCAAGCTGGGCGTGCACCGCCCGCGCAACCCCGACCCCGCGCGCCTGCCCGCGCAGCGCTGGTTTGGCGGATCGGGGCGCGAACTGCCCGCGCTATATCACCGCGGGCGGCTGTTTTCGCCCTTGGGCGAGGACAATTACACCCTGGCGCAGCTGAACCATTACGCCTTGGGCGCGATGGACAGCTATGTGCTGAAATGCGACCGCGGCCGCGCCAACCGCGAGGCCGGGGCCTTTGATCTGTCCTACTGGGTCGAGCGCAATTTCTGCGCCGAGGAAGACCACACAATCGCGCGCCTGACCGATGCCGCCGCCGCCCTGCGCGCCGATCTGCGCGCCGATCCGGTGCTGGGCGCGCTGCACGATTCTGCGCTGCATTGGCGGCTCGCGCGATTCGAGGCGCTGATGGCGCACGAAGACTACCGCGGCCTGTTCGGCCGGCTGCTGATGACCCCGCCCAGCCGCCCGCTTGCACCCGCCGCGGCGCGCTTCATCACCGACCACGCCCGGCGCGCGGCGGAACGGGATGCGGAAACAAACCCCGACGCGCCCGAGGATTGAGAAGGCCTGCGGAACAATCCATCACAATTCCGAGCAAACTCCGCAATTCCGCCCGCTTTGGGGTATGATCGGATAGTGTCATCAGACCGACATCATCTTGACCTGCAGGACCGCAATCCGCTGATGGAAGACAACACGATGCCCATGCGCGCGCCCGGCCTGGACGCCTGGCAGGCCCGGATCGAAGAGATCGGCGAGGACGAGGGTTATTACCAACGCCTCGGCCCGGCCCATGCGGCGCTGTTTGCCGATGCCGCGCCCGTGCTGCTGGTCAGTTTCGAAAGCCGCGACGCGATCCGCGCGGGGGGCGGCGATCAGCTGCCTTTCGGCCTGCGGGCTGCGCAGAAGGCGGGCTGGTCCAGCCTGACGCTGATCGCCGATCACGACAGCTGGTTCCGTGATCCCAAGGTCTATGGCTATTTCGATCGCCTGGTCGATGAGGCCTTCTTTGAGGATTTCGACCGCGTCGTATTCTATGGCGCGGGTCCGGGCGGCTATGCGGCGGCGGCCTTTTCGGTCGCGGCGCCGGGATGCACGGTGGTAGCGCTGCAACCGCAGGCGACGCTGGACCCGCGGCTGGCGGGCTGGGACACGCGGTTTTCCCGCCAGCGGCGCGCCGATTTCACCACCCGCTACGGCTATGCCCCCGACATGATCGAGGCGGCGGCGCGGGTTCTGCTGATCCATGACCCGCTGTCACGGCTGGATGCGATGCATGCCGCGCTGTTCCGCCGCCCCCATGTCATCACCCTGCCCTGCCCGGGCCTGGGCGATCCGGTCGATGTGATGCTGGCGGAAATGGGTGTGCTGGAACCGCTTCTGGCGCTTGCGATGCAGGATCAGGCCGATGCGGCGGCGTTCTGGCGGCTGTATCGCGCGCGCCGTGACCTGCCGCGCTATCTGCGCGCGCTGTCGGCGCGGCTGGATGCGGGGGGGCGGATCTGGCTGAATGCGCTGTTGTGCCGCAATGCCGCGCATCGGCTTGACGCGCCGCGCTTTCGCGCGCGGCTGGCAACGCTGGAAGAGGCGCTGGCGCAACAGGGCCGCAGCCTGCCCCCGATGCGCGGCCCGGGCACCTGACATCCAGGGCCGTGCGGTCCGCCGCAATCAGGCGTTTGAGGCAGGCGGCACGCCCTCGGACTCATCGGGCTCATCCTCATCATCGGTGTGCAGATGCGCCACGTGATGCTGGACCTGACGGCGGCCATGATGCGCGTCAACCGGGGCGAACAGCGGCGCCGGCGTAAAGGATTCGGCCACGGTCCGCACCCGAAGGCCCAACGCCCCCAGCGCACGCAGCAATTCTTCATTGGCGCGCACCAGCAGACGATCATCCTCGATCTGGCAGGGCGCGCGGAACTGCCCGATGCAAAGCGCCGCCAGCACCAGATCACCGCGCACTTCGGTCAGGGTCAGCATTTCGGATTTGTCGGGCATCTTGCCTCCTTGCCGCATATCACGGGCCCGGCCACCGGGCTGGTGCGGCAAGTATCGGCGGGGCGCGGTCCTTGGGCAAGGGCAAAGCGAGGATCGACGATCCAACCCGCTTGCCCGGTCACGCGCCCCGGACCACAGTCAGACGGCCCCGCCCGCCTGCGCGGGCCGGGCCAGAATTGGCGCGCCTTAGCGGTGCATCAGATCGCGCAGCACATGCGGCACGATCAGATCGCGGGTCAGGCCCATGCGCGCCAGTTCGGCATCGCTCAGCGCCTCAAGACGCGCGATTTCTGCGCTGCGGCGTGCCGCCTGACGCTCGACCGAGGCCATCATCGCGCCCCAGATGCGGGCCGGGACCGACAGGACCGGCGAAAGGATCGAAAGGGCGCTTTTTTCCTTGGGCGCAAGGGCAGATGTGAAAGCCATGACGACTGTCTCCTGATAATCAACTTGCGGGCTAGTGGCCCGCGTTGACGCTCAGATAGGATAGGCTTGGCGGCGGTTCCAGCGCCAATGCTGCAACGCAGCTATGCGCCTGCGGCATTGCCGGTAAAGAAGGGGTCAACGCACTACGGACAGCGATAGGCGTCGGCGCGCACCAGATAGACATCCTGCCCCGGCTCGACCCGTTCAAAGACCACATGACTGGCGCCATCCTGCCGGGCCTGATCCATGATCTTGTTGCGCGCATAGCGCAGGCCCTGGTCGGCCAGAAGCGGGCCATAGACCTCCGGCTTCATCGAGATGCGCGAAACCAGCGTGCAACCGGCCACCTCGGTCGCATCCGCCGCGCGCACACCGGCCACCCCGGTGAAACCCGGGTCGTTGCAGGCGGCCAGGAGGAACAGGGGCAGGATCAGGGCGGGAACGGGGCGCATGGCAACCTCTGGCAGGACATGTGGCGCGATGCTGCCGCGCCCGCCCGCCGCCCGCAAGACCCAAGGCGCGCATCGGGCCGGATTGGGCGCAATTCCGCCTCTGGATTCGCATCCGCGCCCGGTGTAGGGCAAGGACATGACCCAGATCACGCTTCGCCGCCCCGACGACTGGCACCTGCACCTGCGCGATGGCGCCATGCTGCAGGCTGTCCTGCCCGAAACCACGCGCCATTTCGCGCGCGCGATCATCATGCCGAACCTTGTGCCGCCGGTGGTGACCGGGGCGCAGGCAGCCGCCTATCGCGACCGCATCCTGGCCGCCCTGCCCGAAGGCGCGGTGTTTGAACCGCTGATGACGCTTTACCTGACCGAGGATACCGACCCGGCCGATGTCGCGGCTGCCGCGGCCTCTGGTCTGGTCAAGGCGGTCAAGCTCTATCCGGCAGGGGCCACGACCAATTCCCATTCCGGAGTGCGCGATTTCGACAAGGTCCGCGGCGTGCTGGACAAGATGGCCGAAATCGGCCTGCCGCTCTGCGTGCATGGCGAGGTGACCACCCCCGAGGTCGACATCTTCGACCGCGAGGCGGTCTTCATCGACACCGTGCTGGACCCGCTGCGCCGCGCCACACCGGGGCTGCGCGTGGTAATGGAACATGTCACCACCCGCGACGGCGTGGACTATGCCCGCAGCCAGGGCGATGATCTGGGCGCCACGATCACCACGCACCACCTGATCATCAACCGCAACCACATCCTGGTGGGCGGGATCAAGCCGCATTACTACTGCCTGCCCGTCGCCAAGCGCGAGGAACACCGGCTGGCGCTCCGCGCCGCCGCCACCTCGGGCGAGGCACGCTTTTTCCTGGGCACCGATTCCGCGCCGCACCCCGACCACCTGAAGGAACACCCCTGCGGCTGCGCCGGTTGCTTCACCGCGACCAACACGATGCAGCTTCTGGCGCATGTCTTCGAAGAGGAAGGCGCGCTCGACCGGCTGGAGGCCTTCAGCAGCCTGAACGGCCCCGCCTTCTACCGCCTGCCCGTGAATGACGCCCGCCTGACGCTGGAAAAGACCGACGCCCCCGCGCACTGGCCCGACAAGATCGAAACCGGCGCGGGCCCCGTCACCGTCTTCAACCCGGGCTTCCCGGTCCATTGGCATGTGAAAGGATGAGGCTTCTTCTTGGCTGAAATACTCCCCGCGGAGCGGCCAACGGTTGGGCCAGGAGCCTCCGGCGGGAGTATTTGGACCAAGAAGACGCGCAGATCCGCTAAGACAAAGGTATGACCATGATCCCCTCCGCCTACCCCGCCAAGGAAGAAATCGCCCGGCTGACCGCGCGCGCGCTGCTGGAAATCAAGGCGGTGCATTTCAACGCGGCAGAGCCTTTCACGCTGGCCTCGGGCCTGCCCTCGCCGACCTATATCGACTGCCGCAAGCTGATCAGCTATCCGCGCATCCGGTCCACCCTGATGGATTTCCTGGCCGTCACCGTGATGCGCGAGGCCGGGTTCGAGGCGTTTGACAACATCGCGGGCGGCGAAACCGCAGGCATTCCCTTTGCGGCAATGGTGGCCGAACGGCTGGCCCTGCCCATGACCTATGTGCGCAAGAAGCCCAAAGGCTATGGCCGCAACGCCCGCATCGAGGGCGCCATGACCGAGGGGCAGCGGGTGCTGCTGGTCGAGGATCTGACGACCGATGGCGGATCGAAACTGTCCTTTGTCGATGCGATCCGCGAAACCGGGGCCAGCTGCGGCCATACGGCGGTGATCTTTTACTATGGCATCTTCCCCGAAACGATTCCGACGCTGGAAAACCACGGGGTCAAGCTGCATCACCTGTGCACCTGGTGGGACGTTCTGGCCGAAGCGCGCGCGCAAGGCGCCTTTGATGCGGCCACGCTGGATGAGGTCGAGGCTTTCCTGACCGCCCCGCGCCCCTGGCAAGAGGCGCGCCGCAAGGCCTGAACCGCAGGCCTTCGCCCCCGCCCGGCGCCGCTGGCCGGGGGTGATTTTCCCGGGGACAGGTCTGTGGACAAACTGGGGATGGTTGCGCACCCGAATCGCGCGCGCCGCCCCCGGATCGACAGGACACCACGACATGTGGTAGCTTGCGTGAAACAAACAGCTAAAACGCCGGTCAACCGGGGGCGGTCAGGCGGCCTTTTCCCCCAAGTTATCCCGATAGGCACCATCCACCGATTGGGCTATGGGATCGACCAGGCGAGACAAGAGGCAGAGCATGAACGACATCGGCACGATCAGCACCGCCCCCACGCTTCCGGCCAATGCCGACACGCTTCCCCACAACATCGAGGCCGAACAGCAGCTGCTGGGCGCGATCCTGACCAACAACGACCTCTACGACCGCATCGCCGCGATCGTGCGGGCGGAACATTTCTTCGAGCCCGTGCACCAGCGCATCTTCGAGGTGGCCGTGGCACGCATCCAGAAGAACGCGCTGGCCTCGCCGGTGACGCTCAAGGCCTTCCTGGAAGATGATCCCGGGCTGAAGGAACTGGGCGGGCCGGCCTATCTGGCGCGCCTGGCGGGGGCGGCGATCGCAGCCTATGCGGCGCGCGATTATGCGCAGATGATCTATGAACTGGCGGTGCGGCGTGAACTGATCCGGCTGGGCGCCGACATTTCCGCCCGCGCAGCCCAGGTGGTGGTGCAGGACGATCCGAAGGAACAGATCGTCGCCGCCGAACAGGCGCTCTACAAGCTGGCCGAACAGGGGCAAAGCGAAAAGGGTTTCGTCAGCTTTCTCAAGGCCGTGACCGAAGCCGTGCAATCGGCCAATGCCGCCTATCAGCGCGAGGGCGGGTTGTCGGGCGTGTCCACCGGGCTGCGCGATCTGGACAAGAAACTGGGCGGGCTGCACCCCTCGGACCTGCTGATCCTTGCCGGGCGCCCCTCGATGGGCAAGACCTCGCTGGCCACCAACATCGCCTTCAACATCGCCAAGGCGTTCAAGCGCGGCCAGCGCCATGACGGCACCGAAGGCGCGGTCGAGGGTGGCGTCGTGGGCTTCTTCAGCCTGGAAATGAGCGCCGAACAGCTGGCCGCGCGGATCCTGTCCGAAGCCTCCGAGGTGCCGTCCGAACAAATCCGCCGCGGCGACATGACCGAGGCGGAATTCCGCCGCTTTGTCGAGGCGGCCAAGGCGCTGGAAACCTGCCCGCTTTATATCGACGACACGCCTGCCCTGCCGATCAGCCAGGTGGCGGCGCGCTGCCGGCGGCTGAAACGGACGCATGGGCTGGATGTGGTCTTCGTCGACTACCTGCAGCTGTTGCGCGGCACCGGCAAGGGCGAGAACCGGGTGCAGGAAATCGCGGAAATCTCGATGGGGCTCAAGGCGCTGGCCAAGGAACTGAGCATCCCGGTGGTGGCATTGTCACAGCTGAGCCGGACCGTGGAAAGCCGCGAAGACAAGCGCCCGCAGCTCTCGGACCTGCGCGAATCGGGCTCGATCGAACAGGATGCGGACGTCGTGATGTTCGTCTATCGCGACGAATATTATCACGAACGGATGAAGCCTTCCGAAGACGATCCGAAATTCGCGGAATGGATGCAAAAGGCCGAACGCGTGCATGGCAAGGCCGAAATCATCCTGGGCAAGCAACGTCACGGCCCGATCGGCACGGTCGAAGTGGCCTTCGAAAGCCGCTTCACCCGGTTCTCGGATCTGGCCAAGGCCTGGCAAGGCGACGGCGCCGACGGGTTCTGAGCGCAAGGGGGCTCTGCCCCCGCCCTTCGGGCCCCCCCGAGGTATTTTCGGCAAGATGAAGGCATCGTTTCATCTTGCCCGAAATACCTCGGGGGTGAATGGCCGCAGGCCAGAGGGGGCAGCGCCCCCTGTGCCACATCCGCCGCGTGGCGAGGCGTCGCCGGATAATTGCGCTTGACCTTGGCGGGCGCGCGCACAAGAAAGCGGCATGGCTACTGCATCGCTTCGCATCGATCTGGACGCAATCCTTGCCAACTGGCGGGCGCTGGACGCGTTATCCGCGGCCAGCACCGAAACTGCGGCCGTGGTAAAGGCCGACAGCTACGGTCTTGGCGCGGCACGGGTGGCGCGGACGCTGGCGCGGGCCGGGGTGCGCAAGTTCTTTGTGGCCGCTGCCGAGGAAGGCGCGGCCCTGCGTCAGGCCCTGGGCGAGGGCCCCGAGATCCTTGTCTTTTCCGGGCACATGGCTGGCGATACCGAAATGATCGGCGCGCTTGGCCTGACCCCGATGCTGAATTCGCTGGCACAGGTCACACGCCATTTCGAAACCCTGGCCGGGGCGCCCTTTGGCATTCAACTTGATACCGGAATGAACCGGCTTGGGATGGAGGCCGCGGAATGGGCCGCAGTGGCGGGCATCGTCACCGGATCGGCGCCGCGCCTGATCATGAGCCATCTGGCCTGCGCCGATGAACCCGACCACCCGATGAACGCCCGCCAGCTGGCCGAATTCCGCCGCATGACCGATGGCCTGTCGGTTCCGCGCTCGCTCTCGGCGACGGGGGGCATCCTCTTGGGGCGCGACTATCATTTTGACGTCACCCGCCCCGGCATCGGCCTTTATGGCGGTCTGCCCTTCGAGGCGGCGCGCCCGGTCGTGCGGTTGTCGCTGCCCGTGGTGCAGGTGCGTGAGGTCGCGGCGGGCGAGACGGTGGGCTATTCCAACACCTGGCAGGCCGAAACCGACGCCCGGATCGCAACCGTCGCCGCCGGCTACGCCGATGGCCTGCTGCGCAGCCTGTCGGGCCGCGCGACGCTTTGGGCCGAGGGCACGCCCTGCCCCGTGGTCGGGCGCGTGTCGATGGACCTGATCACCGTCGATGTCAGCCACCTGCCGCAAGAACCGCGCAGTCTGGACATCCTGTGCCCCGAACAGGGCGTGGATGATCTGGCGGATGTGGCGGGCACGATCGGCTATGAAATCCTGACCTCGCTGGGCAACCGCTATCAGCGCGACTACGCCGGGGGCCAGGCGTGATCGTCACCGCCCCGCTGGCGGCGCTGGGTCGGTTCGTTCTGGGCGCGCTGGCCCTTGCCGGACGGATCGCGCTCTTCGCCGCCGAGGCGCTGTCGCATCTGCTGCGCCCCCCGTTCTATACGCGGGAATTCCTGCATGCCTGCCTGCAGATCGGCTGGCTGTCGCTGCCGGTGGTGGGCCTTACGGCGGTCTTCACGGGCGGCGCGCTCGCGCTACAGATCTATTCGGGGGGCGCGCGCTTCTCGGCGGAATCGGTCGTGCCCTCGATCGTGGCCATCGGCATGACGCGCGAATTGGGCCCGGTGCTGGGCGGGCTGATGGTGGCGGCGCGCGTCGCCTCATCCATCGCGGCGGAAATCGGCACGATGAAGGTGACCGAGCAGATCGACGCGCTGGTGACCCTGTCCACCAACCCGATGAAATATCTGACCGTTCCGCGCGTCCTGGCGGCTACGCTGACGGTGCCGCTGCTGGTGGGCGTGGGCGATGTGATCGGCATCATGGGCGGCTGGATCGTGGGCGTCAGCCGGCTGGATTTCAACTCGGCCACCTATATCAAGAACACCTGGGACTTCCTGGAGTTCTGGGATGTGGGCTCGGGCCTGGTCAAGGGCGCGGCTTTTGGCTTCATCGTGGCGGTCATGGGCTGCTATCACGGCATGCAGTCGGGCCGCGGCGCGCAGGGCGTGGGACGGGCCACGAAATCGGCGGTCGTGGGCGCCTCGATTCTGATCCTGGGGGCCAATTACCTGCTGACAGAGGCGTTCTTTTCGGCATGATTGACCTGCGCGATGTTCACAAGGCCTTTGGCACCAACCAGGTGCTGCGCGGGATCGACCTGACCATCCCGACCGGCGAAAGCATGGTGATCATCGGCGGGTCCGGCACCGGAAAATCCGTTCTTCTCAAATGCATCCTGGGCCTTGTTCATCCAGATCGCGGCACCATAACGCTGGACGGTGAAGATGTGGCCACGGCGGCGCGCGATGCCTTTCTGGCGCGCTTTGGCATGTTGTTTCAGGGCGGCGCGCTGTTCGACAGCCTGCCGGTCTGGCAAAACGTGGCCTTCCGGCTGCTGCGCGGCGCGCGCAAGCTGCCCAAGGACCAGGCGCGCGAGGTCGCGATCGAGAAGCTCCGCCGCGTCGGCCTGAAACCCGAAGTCGCCGATCTGTTCCCCGCCGAACTGTCGGGCGGCATGCAGAAACGCGTGGGCCTTGCCCGCGCCATCGCCGCCGAACCCGAGGTGATCTTTTTCGACGAACCCACCACCGGGCTTGATCCGATCATGTCCGGCGTCATCAACGAGTTGATCCGTGAAATCGTGGTGGAAATGGGCGCCACCGCCATGACCATCACCCATGACATGACCTCGGTCCGCGCCATTGCCGACAAGGTGGCGATGATCCACGGCGGCCGCGTACGCTGGACCGGCCCGATCGCGGAAATGGACACGACCCCAGACCCTTACGTGCAACAATTCATCCACGGCCGGGCCGAGGGGCCGATCGAATCGGTGCGCTGAATGCTGCGCCTGGCCAATCTGGCGCTGCTGGTCCTGTTCCCCATCGCCTGGACCGCGCCGCTGCTGCATGCGGGGCTTTTGCCGTTTTTTGACCTCGACTCGATCTCGGTCTTCTCGGGCCTCGCGGCCCTGTGGGACAAGGATATCCCGCTCGCGCTTCTGGTCGCACTTCTGGCGCTGGTGGCGCCGCTGGCCAAGACGCTTGGCCTTGCGCTGGTGCAGTTCGGCCTGGCGCCCTTGCGCCTGCTGCCCGCGCTGCAGACCCTGGGCCGGCTGGCGATGGCCGACATCTTCCTGATCGCGCTCTACATTGTTCTGGCAAAGGGCGTAGGCGTCGGCCGGATCGAGACTGGCTGGGGCCTTTATCTGCTGACCTTCTGCACTGGCGCCAGCCTGATCCTGTCGCACCTGTCGGACCGCCCGCACCGCTGACCCTTTCATCTTGCCGAAAATACCTCGGGGGTCCGGGGGCGGCGCCCCCGGCCTTGAACCGGCGCGGTGGATCGGGCAGGAAGGGCCATGGCCAAGACGACCTCCTCCTTCACCTGCACCGCCTGCGGCGCCGCCCACAAGAAATGGGGCGGCAAATGCGATGCCTGCGGCGCCTGGAACACCATCCAGGAAGAGGCCCCCCTGTCCACCGGCCCCGCCAGCAAGACGTTGGGCGCCGCCAAGGGCCGGGTGATCCCGCTGACGACGCTGGCCACCGCCGAGGCGCCGCCGCCGCGCACAAGATCGGGGATGGATGAGCTTGACCGCGTCCTGGGCGGTGGCCTGGTGCCGGCCTCGGCAATCCTTGTGGGCGGCGATCCGGGTATCGGCAAATCCACGCTGCTGCTGCAGGGTGCTGCAAGTTTTGCCCGCAATGGACTGAAATGCCTTTATATTTCCGGCGAAGAGGCCGCGGCGCAGGTGCGTATGCGCGCACAGCGCCTGGGCCTGGCCGATGCGCCGGTGCAGCTGGGCGCGGAAACCAACCTGCGCGACATCCTGACCACGCTGGATGCCGAACGCCCCGATCTTGCCATTATCGATTCGATTCAGACGATGTGGGCCGACATGGTCGACAGCGCGCCGGGGTCCGTCGCCCAGGTCCGCGCCGCCAGTCACGAACTGGTGACCTTCGCCAAGACGCGCGGCTGCGCGATCATCCTGGTGGGCCATGTCACGAAAGAGGGCCAGATCGCCGGCCCCCGCGTCGTGGAACACATGGTCGACACGGTCCTGTATTTTGAGGGCGAACGCGGCCATCAGTTCCGCATCCTGCGCGCGGTGAAAAACCGCTTTGGCCCCGCCGACGAAATCGGCGTGTTTGAAATGACCGGCGGCGGCCTGTCCGAGGTCACCAACCCCTCGGCGCTGTTTTTGTCCGAACGCGGCCAGGCCGCCCCCGGATCCGCCGTCTTCGCCGGGATCGAGGGCACGCGCCCCGTGCTGACCGAAATCCAGGCCCTTGTCGCGCCCTCGTCGCTGGCCTCGCCCCGGCGCACGGTGGTGGGGCTCGACTCGGGCCGCGTCTCGACGATCCTGGCGGTGCTGGAAAGCCGCTGCGGCATCCCCTTTGCGGGGCTGGATGTGTTCCTGAACGTCGCGGGCGGGATGAAGGTTCAGGAACCCGCCGCCGATCTGGCACTGGCCGCAGCCCTTCTGTCGGCGCGCGAAGACGTGGCCCTGCCCCCCGACATGGTGATTTTCGGCGAAATCAGCCTGTCGGGCGCGCTGCGCCCGGTGGGTCAGGCGGAAAACAGGTTGAAAGAGGCCGAGAAACTTGGTTTCTCACAAGCCATTGCCCCGGAACGGACAAAGGCCGAAGGGGGCGGCGGGATGGCGCTGCGCAAGCTGCCCGATCTTGTGACATTCGTGGGTGAGATGTTCGGCGCGGGCTGACGCGCAGGCACGGAAGGGAACGCATGGAAGGCTTTACCATCATCGACGCCATCGTGGCGGCCATCATCGTCCTGTCGGCGATCCTCGCCTACAGCCGCGGCTTCGTGCGCGAGGGGCTGTCGATCGCGGGCTGGATCGCGGCCGCCGTCCTGGCCTATCTTTTCGCCAATGTGGCCCGCCCGCTGGTGGCGCAGATCCCGGTTCTGGACAAGTTCCTGGGCGACAGCTGCGAACTGGGCATGATCGCGGGCTTCGCCACGGTCTTCGCGCTGGCGCTGGTGGTGTTTTCCATCGTCACGCCGCTGTTTGCCTCGGTCGTGCAGCGCTCGGCGCTGGGGGGCATCGATCAGGGACTGGGCTTTCTGTTCGGCGTGCTGCGCGGCGTCGTCCTGGTGGCCGTGGCCTTCGTGGTCTATGATCGCGTCATGGTCAATGAGGCGCTTCCCGTGGTGGATAATTCGCGCTCGGCCACGGTGTTCGAGCGGGTGACCGGCTCGCTGGATGACTCGGTTCCCGATGACGCGCCCGGCTGGATCGTCGCACGCTATGAACAGCTGGTCAGCACCTGCACGGCGCCCGCGGGCAACTGATCCGCGCCCGATGTGACGGCGAAGTGACGGTTTTGATGGCGGGGGGGCGTGACAGCCCCCCCGTTTCGCATTACATGACCCCCAAACACCCCCACACGTCGGAGCCCCCCCATGACCCGCCCCGCCCGCACGTTCCTGTCTCACCCGTTCGATGACGACAAGCTGAAGGAGGAATGCGGCGTCTTTGGCGTGATCGGCGTGACGGATGCGGCCAATTTCGTGGCGCTTGGCCTGCACGCGCTGCAACACCGCGGGCAGGAAGCCGGCGGCATCGTCGCCCATGATCCCGACAAGGGCTTCAACTCGGCCCACAGGTTCGGCTATGTGCGTGACAATTTCACCAAGGCCTCGCTGATGGAAACCCTGCCCGGCGCGCTGGCCATCGGGCATGTGCGCTACTCCACCGCCGGGTCCAAGGCGGCCGTGATCCGCGATGTGCAGCCCTTCTTCGGCGAATTTTCGATGGGCGGCTGCGCGATCGCGCATAACGGCAACCTGACCAATGCCGATGCGCTGCGCCGCGAACTGATCGAACGGGGCGCGATCTTCCAGTCCAGTTCAGACAGCGAATGCATCATCCACCTGATGGCGCGCTCGATCCAGAAACACCATGCCGACCGCATCGCCGATGCTTTGCGCCGCGTCGAAGGGGCGTTTTCCGTCGTGGCAATGACGCGCACAAAGCTGATCGGTGTGCGCGATCCGCTGGGCGTGCGCCCGCTGGTGCTGGGCCGGCTGGGCGACAACGGCTATGTGCTCAGCTCGGAAACCTGCGCGCTTGACATCATCGGGGCGGATTTCGTGCGCGAAATCGACCCGGGCGAAATGGTGGTGATCCAGGACGGTCGGATCGAAAGCTCGCGCCCCTTCGGCGCCTCGACGGGGCGGTTCTGCATCTTCGAACATGTCTATTTCTCGCGCCCCGACAGCATCATCGGCGGCCGCTCGGTCTATGAAACCCGCTTCCAGATCGGGGTGGAACTGGCCCGCGAAGCCCCGGTCGAGGCCGATCTGGTCTGCCCCGTCCCCGACAGCGGCACCCCCGCCGCGATCGGCTACAGCCATGAAAGCGGCATCCCCTTCGCGCTTGGCATCGTGCGCAACCAATACATGGGCCGCACCTTCATCGAGCCGACCGAACAGATCCGCAACATGGGCGTGCGGCTGAAGCTGAACGTGAACAAGAGCCTGATCAAGGGCAAGCGCGTGGTGCTGGTCGACGATTCGGTCGTGCGCGGCACCACCAGCCGCAAGATCAAGGAAATGATCCTTGATGCCGGCGCCGCCGAGGTGCATTTCCGCATCGCCAGCCCGCCGACCGCCTGGCCCTGCTTTTACGGCGTCGACACGCCCGATCGCACGAAACTGCTGGCCGCGCGCATGACCGAAGATGAAATGCGCGACTGGATCGGGGTGAACAGCCTCAAGTTCATCTCGCTTGACGGCCTTTACCGCGCCGCGGGCGAGGCGCAGGGCCGTGACGCCGCCTGCCCGCAATATTGCGATGCCTGCTTCTCGGGCGAATACCCGATCGCGCCTTCGGATCAGCTGGAAAAAGGCTTTCAGATGAAGGCGGCGGAATAGGTCGGGCACGCCCTGCCCTGCCCAAAACCAGGCCTGCTTCTTCTTGGCAAAAATACTCAAGATCCCGCGCCCCACAGGTGCGGGCGTCGGTCAGGGCCGCGCGGCGGACACGCGCCGCCCCTGAAGCTTTGCCTGCGACCTACAGCGCATCTTCGACGCGGTCGGCCAGCGCCTCGGCGCGGGCTGCGATCTCGGCCAGCGACTCGGTGACCTCGGCGGGGATCACGGGCACCTCGGCGCGGATCGGATTGGCGCGCGCTTCGACCAGGGCGGCTTCGGCGGCGGCCGCGCGGGCCTCGGCCTCGCGCAGCTGGTCTTCCATCCCGGCGGTCTTGTCGGCCAGCATCAGGCCCGCCATCAGCAGCATCCGCGCCTCGGGCATGCGGCCGATCTGGCCGATCAGCACCGAGGCCTCGGCATCCAGCATCCCGGCAGCGGTGCGCAGAAAATGTTCCTCGCCGTCCTGACAGGCAACCTCAAACTCGCGCCCGCCGATGGTGATCTTCAGTTCAGCCATGATCGGCACCTTCT
Source organism: Phaeovulum molybdatiresistens (assembly GCF_023544865.1). Classification (GTDB taxonomy): domain Bacteria; phylum Pseudomonadota; class Alphaproteobacteria; order Rhodobacterales; family Rhodobacteraceae; genus Pontitalea. Next base: position 51,325 of record NZ_JAMJFX010000020.1, read on the forward strand.
TCTGCAGTTGCAGCCCCGGCTTCGGCATTGGCCAGGATCGGCTCCAGCGTGCCCAGGATGTCGTTCAATTCCGCCAGTTCTGCCGCGCGCGCGGCGCGCAGGCCTTCCAGTTCGGCCTGAAGCGCGCGGTTGACCAGATGCGGCTCCACCCGTTCGGCCGCGTCCAGCAGCGCGCGGTTGGCCGCCATCAGATCGGCATTGGCCTGTTTCAGCCGCGCTGCTTCGGCCTCGGCCACCTCCAGCGCGCGGCTGGCCTGTGCCAGCCGCCGTTCCAGCGCCGACAGCGTCGTTTCCTGCTTGTCGCGGATCGCGCGGACGCGGTCGGACAGCTGGGCATTGGCGCTGCGTTCAGCCTCTAGCGCCTCACGCAGGCGGGCCAGTTCGGCGAGGCTTTCGGCATCGGGCAGCGGCGGGGCCGCGGGCGCGGCTACGGGTTCGGGCGCGGTCACGGGACGCGCGGCCAGCGCATCCACCCCGCGCCCGATGCGTTCCAGCGCAAAGCTGATGCGGCGTTCGTATTCGGCGATATCGCTCATTCTGCCTGCCTCCGGTTCTTGGTGCGGGCCGCCCGCGCGGCCCGTTTCACGCAGGACAGGGCGCGAATCGCGTCCCACCCATTCAACCGCGATCTTACCCAATCTGCACCAGTGAAGCCCACCCTTTTGCATCAAGCACTTGGGGGGCGCGCTTGATCTTGCGCGACAGGCTGCTATCAGGGGGCAACCCTGAATGATCAGCCGAAAGGTCACCGCCTTGGATATCGCCCAGCTTCGCGCCGCCCATCCCGACCATTGGAGCCTTGCCGCCGCCATTCGCGCGCTGGCGATGGATGCGGTGCAGGCCGCCAATTCCGGCCATCCCGGCATGCCGATGGGCATGGCCGATGTCGCGACCGTCCTGTTCCGCAACCACCTGAAATTCGACGCAAGCGCCCCGAACTGGGCCGACCGTGACCGCTTTGTGCTGTCGGCGGGCCACGGCTCGATGCTGCTTTATGCGCTCTTGCACCTGACCGGCTATCGCCAGACCACGCTGGAGGAGGTCAAGAACTTCCGCCAGTGGGGCGCGCGCACTGCGGGCCACCCGGAATATGGGCACCTGGAAGGGGTTGAAACCACCACCGGCCCGCTGGGTCAGGGCATTGCCACCGCCGTCGGCATGGCGATCGCGGAACAGTCGCTGCAGGCGCGCTTTGGCAAGAAGATCGTCGACCACCGCACCTGGGTGATCGCGGGCGACGGCTGCCTGATGGAGGGCATCAGCCAGGAGGCCATCGGCCTGGCCGGCATGCAGCAGCTGTCGAACCTGATCGTGCTGTGGGACAATAACGACATCACCATCGATGGCCGCGTGTCGATCGCCGATCGCACCGATCAGCGCGCGCGCTTTGCCGCCTCGGGCTGGACGGTGCTGTCCTGCGACGGCCATGACCCCGCCGATATCGACCGCGCCCTGACCGCGGCAAAGGCCGCCAAGGGCCCGGTTCTGGTCGATTGCAAGACCATCATCGGCTTTGGCGCGCCGACCAAGGCCGACAGCTATTCGGTCCACGGATCGCCCTTGGGTGACAGCGAACTGGCCGCAACCAAGGAAATCTACGGCTGGGCGCATGGCCCCTTCGTGATCCCCGCGGAGATCAAGGCCGAATGGGAAAAGATCGGCGCCCGCGGCGGCGCCGCCCGCGCCGAATGGGAAACGCGTCTGGCCACCCTGCCCGCCGGCAAGCGCGCCGAATTCGAGCGCCAGATGGCCGGTGAGCCGTCGAAAAAGCTCGTCGCCGCGATCCGCGCCTTCAAGAAGGCCCAGTCCGAGGCCGCGCCGAAGGTCGCCACCCGCAAGGCCAGCGAAATGGTGCTGGCCGCGATCAACCCGGTCGTGCCGGAAACCCTGGGCGGGTCCGCCGACCTGACCGGATCAAACCTGACCAAGACCGCCGATCTGGGCGTCTTTGGCCCCGACAACCGCAAGGGCCGCTACATCCACTATGGCATCCGCGAACATGCGATGGCGGCGGCGATGAACGGGCTGTGGCTGCATGGCGGCGCGCGGCCCTATGGCGGCACCTTCTTCTGCTTTACCGATTATGCGCGTGGCGCGATGCGGCTGTCGGCGCTGATGGGGGTTCCGGCGGTCTATGTGATGACGCATGACAGCATCGGCCTGGGCGAAGATGGCCCGACCCACCAGCCGGTGGAACATCTGGCGATCTGCCGCGCCACGCCCAATACCTGGACCTTCCGCCCCGCCGATGTGGTGGAAACCGCAGAGGCCTGGGAGCTGGCACTGACCACCGGGTCCACGCCTTCGGTGCTGGCGCTGTCGCGGCAGAACCTGCCCACGCTGCGCAAGACCCATTCCAACGCCAACCTGACCGCGCGCGGCGCCTATGTCATCGAGGAAGCGGCGGGCAAGCGCCAGGCGATCCTGATGGCCTCGGGCTCCGAGGTGGAAATCGCGCTGAAGGCCCGCGACATCCTGCAGGCGCAGGCGATCGGCACCCGGGTGGTGTCGGTGCCCTGCATGGAGCTGTTCGCCGCGCAGGACGAAGCCTACCGCCGCAAGATCCTGCCCGCGGGCCCGGTGCGCGTGGCCGTTGAGGCCGCCGTGCGCCAGCCCTGGGACCGCTGGCTGCTGGGCGAGCGGGGGCGCGAATCGAAGGCCGATTTCGTCGGCATGAACAGCTTTGGCGCCTCGGCCCCGGCAGACCGGCTTTACGCCGAATTCGGCATCACCCCCGAAGCCATCGCCGAAAAGGTCAAGGCGCTGCTGTGAGGCCGCCAAAATCGTCACATGACCAGAGGGGGCTGGAACCAGCCCCCTCTTTCATGCAAGGTCGCCTGTCGGCGGTGGCGGCGGGCATTCTGTTCTGCCTCGCGGCGGTGCTGACCTTCACGCTGATGGATGCGCTGGCCAAGCATCTTTCGGCCAGCTATGCGCCGCTGCAGGTGGTCTGGGCGCGCTATGCGGGCCAGGCCCTGCTGGTGTTCCTGATCCTGTTGCCCAAGGGCACGGCGCTGCTGCGCACGCGGTTCCCGCTGCTGCAGGCGGCGCGGTCGGTGCTGCAATTCGGCGCGACCGCCTGTTTCTTCCTGTCGCTGCCCTTCATCGGCCTGGCCGAGGCGACCGCGATCACCGACATCAACCCGGTGCTGATCACGCTGGGCGCGGCGCTGTTTCTGGGCGAACGGATCGGCCCCCGGCGTGCCTTTGGCGTGGCCGCCGCGCTGATCGGCGCGTTGATCGTGATCCGGCCCGGGATGGGGGTATTTCAGCCCGCCGCCCTGCTGCCGCTGGCCACGGCCTTTTGCTATGCGGGCTTTGCGCTGCTGACGCGGGTGGTGGGCGACCGGGAAAGCCTGTGGACCTCATTGTTCTATACCGCGCTGTTCGGCACGGTGATCGGCACGGCGCTGCTGCCGTCGCTGTGGCGACCGATCGCGATGGGCGATCTGTGGGGATTTGTGGCGGTGGGGCTGCTGGGCACCTTGGCGCAGCTGTGCCTGATCCGGGCCTTTTCGCTGGTCCCCGCCTCGGTCATCGCGCCGTTCGGCTATGTCGGGCTGATCTTTGCAAGTCTTTGGGGCTGGCTGTTTTTCGACCAGCTGCCCGATCGCTGGACGGTGCTGGGCGCCACGATCATCGTGGCGGCGGGGCTCTATGTCTGGGCGCGCGAAACCGCCGAAGGCCGCGCCCGGGCCCGCGCGGGAGCCGGGCCTGCCTGACCCCTGGCTCCGGCGCGCGCTAGTTCAGCCGCCCCGCCGACAGGATCCGCCCCGGCACCGGGCTGGACTTGCCCGGCCGCGCCGCTTGCACGATGACGACGGCCGGTTCCTCGCCCTCGATCGTCGCGGTCAGCTTCAGCGGCATCCGCCCGTCCCATTCGGCCACCGCATGCCAGGCAGTGACGACATTGGCGTAATCGACGATCCGGCCCGCGTTTTCCCCGCGCAGGATTTCAACCCGCGCCTGCGGCGCATAGCGCACGATCTGCACCACCGCGCCGGTGTCCAGCGGCGGATCGGCGCGCAGTTCGATGATGTGGCGCCCGGCCTCGGTGCGGTGGCTCATCTGCACGCGGGCGGGCGCGGCGCGATGCGCCTCGATCAGGGCGGTCAGTTCGGCGGGGCGCGCGCCCACCACCCGCTCGGCCCCGCCCACGATCATCTGCGGGGTATAGATCGACCGCTCGCCCACGGCGCGGGCATAGGCCTTCTGGCGCGCGGTAAAGGCGGGCTGGGCAAAGGGGTCTTCCCAGCCCAGGTAATCCCAGTAATCGACATGCAGCGCCAGCGCGATCACATCCTCACGCGGGGCGATCTGGGCCAACAGCGCATCGGCGGGCGGACAGGCCGAACACCCCTGCGAGGTGAACAGTTCGATCACCACCGGCGCGGGGGTCAGGGCCGCGCTGTCGGCGGGCGCAAGGGCCACCGGGGCGGCGACCGGGGCTGCCAAGGCGGGTTCCATCGCCTGCGCGGCGCCGGGAAGACCGGAATTTTCAGAGGGTTTTGCCACGGTCTGCGCCGCTGCGGCGGCACCATCGACCGAGCCATCATCGACCGCGCCATCGACCGCGCGCGCGGTGCTGTCGACCTGCGCAGGCGCGGCCTGATCCTGCGGGGTCAGGCTTTCCAGCGTCACATCGGGGGCGACCTGGGCCCACGCGGCCCCTGCCCCCGACAGGCCCGGCCCGAACGTCCCACCGATGTCGGGCGCCAGCCCGAACCCTATCCAAACCCCGATCGCGGCGCTGATGATCGCGCGTTTCATGTCGCCTCTTTCCTCTGGTCGCCTTACTTCCTAAGCCGCGCCCCGGGGCTTTGCCAATCAAGGTTTTGCGATTTTGCCCAGCCCTGTGGCAGCCCTGCCGCCCGGGCGGCGGCGCGGTTCGGCGGCGGGGCCGGCAAAAATTGTGCACAATGGTATACAAAATCGCGCCGCCCCCCTTGATCGACTCTGTCCGATCGGGCAAAAGCCCCGCAGCGAGACCCTATTTACCCAAGGGAGGCCACCCTATGACCGTCGTCACCGGAAAAGACACCGCCAAGACGCGCCGCACGCTGAGCGCGGGCGGCAAGACCATCGCCTATTATTCGATCCCCGCCGCGCAGGCCGCGGGCCTGGGCGATTTCTCGAAACTGCCCGCCTCGCTGAAGGTGGTGCTGGAAAACCTGCTGCGCTTCGAGGATGGCGGCTTCACGGTGTCGGTCGATGACATCAAGGCCTTTGGCGACTGGGCCAAGCAGGGCGGCAAGAACCCGCGCGAAATCGCCTATCGCCCGGCGCGCGTGCTGATGCAGGACTTCACCGGCGTTCCCGCCGTGGTCGACCTGGCCGCAATGCGCGACGGCATCAAGGCCCTTGGCGGCGACCCCAAGAAGATCAACCCGCTGGTGCCGGTCGATCTGGTCATCGACCACTCGGTCATGATCGACGAATTCGGCAACCCGCGCGCCTTCCAGAAGAACGTCGATCTGGAATATGAACGCAATATGGAACGCTACACCTTCCTGAAATGGGGTCAAAGCGCGTTCGACAACTTCCGCGTGGTGCCGCCCGGCACCGGCATCTGCCACCAGGTGAACCTGGAATACCTGGCCCAGACCGTCTGGACCGACAAGGACCAGAACGGCGAGGAAGTGGCCTATCCCGACACGCTGGTGGGCACCGACAGCCACACCACCATGGTCAACGGCATGGCCGTTCTGGGCTGGGGCGTGGGCGGCATCGAGGCCGAGGCCGCGATGCTGGGCCAGCCGGTGTCGATGCTGATCCCCGAGGTCGTGGGCTTCAAGCTGACCGGCAAGATGGTCGAAGGCACCACTGCCACCGACCTGGTGCTGAAGGTCGTGGAAATGCTGCGCAAGCATGGCGTGGTCAACAAGTTCGTGGAATTCTACGGCGAGGGCCTGGACCATCTGCCGCTGGCCGACCGCGCCACGATCGCCAACATGGCGCCCGAATATGGCGCGACCTGCGGCTTCTTCCCGATCGACAACGAAACCCTGCGCTACCTGCGCAACACCGGCCGCGATGAAGACCGCATCGCCCTGGTCGAGGCCTATGCCAAGGAAAACGGCATGTGGCGCGGTGCGGATTACGCGCCGGTCTACACCTCGACGCTGGAACTGGACATGGGCACGATCGTTCCGGCCGTGTCGGGCCCCAAGCGCCCGCAGGACTACACCCCGCTGACCCAGTCGGCCCAGTCCTTCGCCAAGGTCGTGGCCGATTACCGCGGCATCGACGTGTCTGACGCCGCCAAGGACATGGCCGACGAAGGCCCCGTGGCGACCAAGTCCGTCAACACCCACAAGACCGCCAAGGTCGAGGGCGAAAGCTATACGCTGAACGACGGCTCGGTGGTAATCGCGGCGATCACGTCGTGCACCAACACCTCGAACCCCTATGTGCTGATCGGCGCGGGTCTGGTGGCGCGCAAGGCGCGGGCGCTGGGTCTGACGGCCAAGCCCTGGGTCAAGACCTCGCTGGCGCCCGGGTCGCAGGTCGTGCAGGAATATCTGGCGGCCGCCAATCTGCAGGAAGATCTGGACGCACTGGGCTTCAACATCGTGGGCTTTGGCTGCACCACCTGCATCGGCAACTCGGGCCCGCTGCAGCCCGAGATTTCGAAGGCGATCAACGAAAACGACCTGATCGCCACGGCCGTCCTGTCGGGCAACCGCAACTTTGAAGGCCGGATCAGCCCCGATGTGCGCGCCAACTACCTGGCCTCGCCGCCGCTGGTGGTGGCCTATGCGATCGCGGGCGACATGAACATCGACCTGACCACCGAACCGCTCGGTCAGGACAAGAATGGCAATGACGTCTATCTGAAGGACATCTGGCCCACCAACCAGGAAATCGCCGAACTGGTCGAAAAGACCGTGACGCGCGAGGCCTTCCAGACGAAATATGCCGACGTGTTCAAGGGCGATGCCAAGTGGCAAAGCGTCGAGACGACCGACAGCGAAACCTATGACTGGCCGCCGACCTCGACCTATATCCAGAACCCGCCCTATTTCCGCGGCATGTCCAAGGATGCGGGCGCGATTTCCAACATCCGCGACGCGCGGGTGCTGGCGGTGCTGGGCGACATGATCACCACCGACCACATCAGCCCGGCCGGTTCGTTCAAACCCACCACGCCCGCGGGCAAATACCTGACCGAACGTCAGGTCGCGCCCAAGGACTTCAACAGCTACGGTTCGCGCCGCGGCAACCATGAGATCATGATGCGCGGCACCTTCGCCAACATCCGCATCAAGAACGAGATCCTCGATGGCGTTGAAGGCGGCTACAGCAAGGGTCCGGACGGGCAGCAGACCTCGATCTTCGACGCCTCGATGGCCTATCAGGACGCCGGCACGCCGCTGGTGATCTTTGCCGGGGTCGAATATGGCGCGGGTTCCAGCCGCGACTGGGCGGCCAAGGGCACGGCACTGCTGGGCGTCAAGGGCGTGATCGCGGAAAGCTTTGAACGTATTCACCGGTCCAACCTGATCGGCATGGGCGTGATCCCGTTCGAATTCACCGAAGGCCAGACCCGCAAGTCGCTGGGCATCACCGGCGATGAGGTGGTGACCATTGAGGGCCTGGAAGGCGATATCAAGCCGCTCAGCCTGGTGCCCTGCCACATCACCTACAAGGACGGCACGACCAAGACGATCCAGATCAAGGCCCGGATCGATACCGAGGTCGAGATCGAATACCTCGAAAACGGCGGCGTTCTGCACTACGTGCTGCGCAACCTCGCCAAGGCCTGATCGGGCCTGCACGAAGCCCAAGGCCCCGCCACGGCGGGGCCTTTCTTTTGCCATGACTGGCTGCAAGACAGCCGCACACGAGTGACCCTGAAAGGAAATTTCATGCTGACGGAACAGCAACAACTGCTTGTCGAACAACGTGTTACCAATGAAAAGAAATCCACCGGCGTGGCCTATCTGCTGTGGTTTTTCCTTGGCTATCTGGGCGGGCACCGGTTCTACCTGGGCCGCGTGGGGTCGGCGATCGGGATGATCGCCCTGCTCATCGTCGGCGTCGTCACCACCTATTTCGTTGTCGGGTTTTTCCTGCTGATCGCCCTTGGGATCTGGGCCCTGGTCGATGCCTTCCTGATCCCCGGCATGATCCGCGCGGACCTGCAGGCGGCCCGGGTGCGGATCGGCAATGAGGTTGCCCTGGGCACGATCGCGCAACAGCGCTGACCGGCGGCGCAAGGGGGGCTGCGCCCCCATCGGCCTGCACCCTCGTCCCCCGGTCTTCCTGCCGGCTCTGATCAGGCGGGCAACGCGGGCCCGGGCATCCCCTGCCATTGGAATGCGCCGCCTTTCGGCTTATTCTGGTTGCATGAGCCATACCCCGCTTACCGCCTTCCCGTTGCGCCCCGCTCGTGTCCATGAGGTTTGCGGCCCGGCCGCGCCTGCTTTTGCGGCCTGTGCCGCGGCCGGCAGGCCGGGGCCGGTCCTTTGGCTGCGCGAGGCCTGGCTGCCCGAAACGTTGAACCCGCTGGGCCTTTTGCCCTTTCTTGATCCCGCCGGGGTGCTGCTTGCCCGCCCGGCCAACCAGATCGACGGCCTGGCCGTGGCCGAAGAGGCGCTGAAGGATGGATCGGTGGCGTTGGTCGTGCTGGAAATCACCCGCCCGCTTGACCTGCGTGAGGGGCGGCGGTTGCAGCTGGCAGCGGGCGCGGGGCGGTCCACGGGGCTGTGCCTGATCCCCGAAAGGATGGGCTCGACCGCGGCCGAAACCCGCTGGCGGGCCATGCCGCTGTTCGATCCGGCGCGGGAAGACTCGACTCTGATGCGGTGGGAAATTATTAAGAACAAATCAGGAACAATCGGCGCGTGGAATGTTTACTGGGACGCACAGGCGCATCGTCTCGATCTGGTTCCCCCGGCTGGCAAGTGACCGGGTTTTACGCGCACGCCCGGTCGATGGCCCCTTTGCGCTGTCGCAACGCCAGGGCACGGCTAAGACGATTCTGTGCCTGAACGCGGCCGCCGAACGGGCCGGGCTGCATCGCGGCATGCGCATGGCCGATGCGCGCAGCTTTTGCCCGGATCTTGTCAGCGCCCCCGCCCGCCCCGATCTGGACGCCCGCTTCCTGGCCAGCTTGCGCCGCTGGACGGAACGCTATTGCCCCTGGGTCGGGCTGGAGGGCGCCGATGGTCTGGTGCTTGATGTCACCGGCGCCACGCATCTTTGGGGCGGCGCGGGGCCGATGCTGGCCGATATGCGCGCCCGCTTTGCCCAAGCCCGGATCGAGGTCTGCCTGGGCCTGGCGGCCACGCGCGGCGCGGCCTGGGCGCTGGCGCATTTTGGCGGCACCGAAGAGGATCTGCTGACGCTGCCCGTGGCGGCACTGCGGCTGGCCCCCGACGCGGTAACGGGGCTGCAACGGCTGGGCCTGCGCCGCATCGGCGATCTGGCCGCCAGCCCCCGCGCACCACTGGCCCGCCGTTTCGGCCCCGACCTGCTGACCCGGCTGGATCAAGCCCTTGGCCACAGCCCCGAGCCGGTCACCCCCGAAACCGAGCCGCCGCATTTTGCCACCCGCATGACCCTGCCGGATCCGATCGGGCTGGAAAGCGACGTGATGGCGGGGCTGACCCGGCTTCTGGTGGCGCTCTGTGCCAAGCTGGCCGCGCATCATGCGGGGGCGCGGCGGCTTGTGTTGACGCTGCGCCGCGTCGATCAGGCCAGCCAGCAGGTCGAACTGCGCCTTGCCGCACCGATGCGCGATCCCGCCCGGATCGCCCCCCTGTTCGCACGCGGCCTGACCGAGGTGGATGCGGGCTTCGGCATCGATCAATTGCGCCTTGAGGCGACCCAGGTCGAGCCCCTGGCGCCCGCGCAGATCGGCCCCGCCCAAAGCACCGGCCCCGACCGGCTGGCCGATCTGATCACCCGCATCGGCACAAGGATCGGGCTGGACAACATCCTGCGCTTTCTGCCCGCTGACAGCCACATCCCCGAACGCGCCTTCCTGATTGCCCCCGCCGCCTTCAGCACCGCGCAGGGCGCGTTTCACGCCCCCCGACCGCGCCCCCTGCGCCTGTTTGCACCTGAACCGATCGCCGCCCCTGGCCCCGCGCTTGTCGCGGCCACACCGCCGCGGCACTTCCGCTGGCGCGCCATGCCACTGACCACCGCACGCGCCACCGGGCCTGAGCGGATCACCCCCGAATGGTGGCTTTCGGATGACGGCTGGCGCCACGGCCTGCGCGACTATTGGCGCATCGAAACCGCCCAGGGCCGCCGGTTGTGGCTGTTCTTCACGCCGCAAAACCCCGGCTGGTTCGTGCAGGGGGAATTCGCATGAGCTATGCCGAACTCTGCGTGACCTCGAATTTCACCTTCCTCACCGGCGCCTCGCACCCCGAGGAACTGGTGGCCCGGGCGGCCGAACTGGGGCTTGCCGCGATCGCCATCACCGACCGCAATTCGCTGGCCGGCGTGGTGCGGGCGTGGTCGGCGATCAACACCCTGCGCAAGGAGGAAGAGGCCCTGCGCATCCGGTCCAGCACCCAGACCGATCCTTCCTCGCGTCAGCCCCTGTCCGCCGGTCCCAGCCTGGACCGCCCGCCGCTGCGCAGCCTGCCACGGCTGATCGTCGGGGCGCGGTTGGTCTTGCGCGATTGCACCACCGAGTTTCTGGCCCTGCCCACGGACCGCCCCGCCTATGAGGCGCTGTCGCAGCTTCTGACCCTTGGCAAGCGCCGTGCCGGCAAGGGGGAATGCCATCTGGATCTGGCCGACCTTCTGGACCGGGGCCGGGGGCTGATCCTGATCGCGCTGCCGCCGCCCGATCTGGCAGCCGCGCGCGATCCGTTGCAGCGGGTGCAGCGGCAGTTTCCCGGCCATGTCTTTCTGGGCGCCGCGCCGCGCTATGACGGCAGCGATCAGGCGTGGTTTCGCGCCTGCGCCGATCTGGCGCTGCGGGCGGGCACGCCGATGGTGGCGGTGGGCGATGTGCTGATGCACCGCGCCGCGCGCCGCCCCCTGGCCGATGTGCTGACCTGCCTGCGCGAAGGGCTGACCATCGACAGCATCGGCACCCGCGCCCTGCCCAATGCCGAACGCCGCCTGAAACCGCCCGAGGAAATGGCCCGGCTGTTCCGCCACCACCCCGCCGCGATCCGCCGCACGCTGGAGATTGCCGCGCGCTGCGCCTTTGAGCTGGGCGAGCTGAGCTATGACTACCCCGACGAGGGCGGCGAGGAACCGCCGCAGGCCCGGCTGGACCGTCTGGCCCGCGAAGGGTTGGCGCGGCGCTACCCGCAGGGGGCCTCGGAACGGGTTTACAAGCTGATGGCCAAGGAATTGAGGCTGGTGGCGGAACTGGGCTATGCGCCCTATTTCCTGACCGTGCATGACATCGTGGGCTTTGCACGCTCGCGCGGCATCCTGTGTCAGGGGCGCGGCTCGGCGGCCAATTCGATCCTGTGCTATCTGCTTGGGATCACCGATGTATCGCCCGACATGATCGGCATGGTGTTCGAACGCTTCATTTCCCGCCACCGCGGCGAGCCGCCCGATATCGACGTCGATTTCGAACATGAACGCCGCGAGGAGGTGATCCAGTGGATCTATGACCGCTATGGCCGCGACCGCGCCGGGCTGTGCGCCACGGTGATCCATTTCCGCACCCGCGCCGCCATCCGCGAGGTGGGCAAGGTGATGGGCCTGTCGGCCGATGTCACCGCCGCGCTCTCGGGCCAGATCTGGGGCATGTCGAACCGCGGCGCCGACCCGGCGCGGCTGCGCGACCTGGGCCTGAACCCCGAAGATCAGCGGCTTTCGCTGACGATCCGGCTGATTGCCGAAATCATCGGCTTTCCGCGCCATCTAAGCCAGCATGTGGGCGGCTTTGTCATCACCCGCGGGCGGCTTGATGCGCTGTGCCCGATTGAAAACGCCGCGATGGCGGGGCGCACCTGCATCGAATGGGACAAGGACGATATCGACGCGCTTGGCATCCTCAAGGTCGATGTGCTCAGCCTTGGCATGCTGACCTGTCTGCGCAAAAGCTTTGATCTGCTGGAAACGCACAAGGGCATCCGCCACAGCCTGGACACCGTGCCACAAGAAGACCCCGCCACCTATGCGATGCTGTCGCGTGCCGATGCGGTGGGGGTGTTTCAGGTCGAAAGCCGGGCGCAGATGAATTTCCTGCCGCGCATGAAACCCGCCACCTTCTATGACCTTGTGATCGAGGTGGCCATCGTCCGCCCGGGGCCCATTCAGGGCGGCATGGTCAAGCCCTATATCCGCCGCCGTCAGGGGCTTGAGGCGCCCGAACCCTTTGGCCCCGCGCTGGCCGCCGTGACCGCCAAAACCCTGGGCGTGCCGCTGTTTCAGGAACAGGCGATGCAGATTGCTGTGGTGGGCGCGGGCTATTCGGCCGAAGAGGCCGATCAGCTGCGCCGCTCGCTTGCCTCATTCCGGCGCATGGGCACGATTGGCGCGCATCGCGACCGTTTCATCGCGGGCATGCTGGCGCGGAGCTATCCGCAGGCGGTGGCCGAGGCCTGTTTCGCCCAGATCGAGGGCTTTGCCGATTACGGCTTTCCCGAAAGCCATGCGGCGGCTTTCGCGATGCTGACCTATGTCTCCTCCTGGCTGAAATGCCACCACCCCGAGATCTTTGCCTGCGCGCTGCTAAATAGTCAGCCGATGGGGTTTTACGCCCCCGCCCAGATCGTGCGCGATGCACGCGAGCATGGGGTCGAGGTGCGGCCCATCTGCGTGAACCATTCGGATTGGGACAATCGGCTGGAACGGCGGGCGGACGGGCGGCTGGCGCTGCGGCTGGGGTTTCGCCAGATCAAGGGCTTTCGCGCCGAGGATGCGGGCTGGATCGTCGTGGCGCGCGGCAATGGCTATCCCGATGTCGAAAGCTTGTTGCTGCGCGCGGGGCTGATGCCGGCCACGCTCGAACGGCTGGCCGAGGCCGATGCTTTCGCGGGCCTTGGCCTGACGCGGCGCGATGCGCTTTGGGCGGTACGGGCGATCCGGGCGCCCACCCCCCTGCCGCTGTTTTCGAACCCGCTGGACGGCGAGGGTCTGGCCGAGCCTGCGGTGGTGCTGGCGCCGATGCATCTGGGCGAAGAGGTGGTCGAGGATTATGTCGCAATGCGCCTGAGCTTGCGCGCCCATCCGATGGAACTTTTGCGCCCCGGTCTGCCCGGCCTGACCTGCCATGACCAGCTGACCACGGCCCCGCCGGGGCGCCTCACCGTGTGCGGCCTGGTCATCACCCGCCAGCGCCCCGGCACCGCTTCGGGCGTCGTCTTTTTGACCCTCGAAGACGAAACCGGTGTTGCGAATATCGTCGCCTGGCCAAAGGTTTACGAGGCCTTTCGCCGCGCGGTGATGGGCGGGCGGCTGTTGCGTGTGACCGGGCGGCTTGAACGCGAAGGGATTGTCGTGCATCTGATCGCCGAACGGATCGAGGATCTTTCGCCCCGGCTTTCGGAACTGGGCCACCCGCTCGACAGCGCCGTGGGCATCACCCGGCCCGAGGCCGACGACGCCCCCCGATCCGGTTCCCGCCCCCCCCGCCAGCCCCCCCGCGCGCACCACCCGCGCGAACAGGCCAAGCGGCTCTTTCCCAGCCGGGATTTTCATTAAGCCGCCCCCATGGCACCACAGAAAGGAAAAAAGTGACACTAAGTCAATGACTTGCCGGCCGACCTTGGCTCATTTGAAAAGCCCAGTTGTTCGACGTCATATAAAACGACCAATCATCCATACGCAAAGAATTAAGATATTGATTTTTGTTGGCATTTCTTTCTCTAGCCGCCTGAAAATCACGGCATTGGCCATTTTTGTCACAATTATTGACCACCGAACGGCCAAGAATGATGCCGCCCGAAGGCGGCATTTTCTTCATTTGAACATTCCGGCTTGGAAGGTTGGCTGGTCAGCTCTGAAACGCCGCAATCACCTCGTCTCGCACGTAAAGCGTGGCCCCAAGCTTTCTGGGCTCCACAACAGGCTTCGCCCCCACGC
>NZ_JAMJFX010000021.1 GCF_023544865.1 Phaeovulum molybdatiresistens
GGGCGCCGTGGATCAGGTCGACCACACGCTGGCAGGCGGTGATGCGGCCATCCACAGCGGCGGGATGGGAGCAGCGGAGCAAGGTGCCCTCCTGCGCATTGACGGTGATCGGGCGCGCAAGGCCGGCATTGGGCAGGACCGTAGGGTCAACCACCGTCTTGACCGCGTAATAGACGGTCGCCAGCAGCGCGGTATAGACGACGTTAAGGCCGGCGCGCACCTGCGGCGGGCTGACGAAATCCAGGATGATCTCGTCGCCCTTCACCTCGATGGTCACCGACAGATCCAGCGGCACGTCGAGCGATTCACTGTCAAACACATCGGCAAAGCGGTAGATGCCATCCGGGATCTGGCTGATACCGGAACGCATCTTGCGTTCGGCATAATCCATCAGTTCCTCACCGGCCTGAAGAACCGTATCAACCCCGTATTTTGCGCAAAGCTCCTGCATCCGCAGCACACCAAGACGGTTGGCCGCGATCTGCGCGCGCAGATCCGAGATGCGTTCATGCGGCACCTGACAGTTCAGCAGGAACAGACGCTGGATGTCTTCCTGCAACTCGCCCCCCCGGTAAAGCCGGACTGGTGGGATGCGCAGACCCTCCTGATAGATGTGTGCATGGCCACGATCGGCAAAGTCCGAATGGTGAGCCGTGTTGATCGCCCATGCCACCAGCTTGCCATCGACAAAAATAGGTTCCGCCAGAACGATGTCAGGCAGGTGAGTCCCGCCGCCTTCATAGGCATCATTGCCCATGAAAATGTCGCCCGGCACCACCGTCGCCATTTCGAAATGCGACAGGATGTAGGGAACGAACCCGATGAAAGAGCCAAGATGCATCGGGATATGCTCTGCCTGGCACAGCATCCGCCCCGAAGCGTCGAAGAGCGCGGTCGAACAGTCGCGGCGTTCCTTGATGTTCGTGGAGTAGGAGGCGCGAACCAGCGCCTCTCCCATTTCCTCGACGGTCGAGGCAAAAGCCGAGCTTATGACCTCGACGGTAATCGGGTTTAGCTTGGGTCGGATCGGGGTGTGGACGGTCATGTTCATTCCTGCGCCTCGAGGATGAGGTTGAGATAGGCGTCGACAGTGGCGGCCATGCCAATCGGAACGACAGTGGTGGTGTCCATCTGGTCGATGATCGCAGGCCCCTTGACCACATTGCCGGGCTTCAGATTCGCCCGATCGTACAGCGTGGTTTCGGTGAAATCGCCCGCTTCGGCCATCCAGACCGGGCGGCTGCCAATCGCGGCATGACTGCTGTCTGCGCCCTCCAGCGGCTGGGGATGGAACTCGGCCTTGTTGACAAGGCCACTGGCAGCCAGACGGAAGGTCACCAGCTGCATAGGCTCGCCCTCGGCAATGAAACCGTAAAGCTGGCGATGCGCGGCGACAAAGCCCTGCTCGATCGCCCGGAAAGTCTCGGCGGTGATCGGACCCTCGGGCAAAGGCACGGAAATTTCGTAGTTCTGGCCCACGTAACGCACATCGACGCTGCGCTCCAACACACGGGCGCCGGCGTTGATCCGCTCCATGTCGAACCATTCCTCTGCCCGCGCGGCCAGATCGTCATAGATCGAGGCGACACCCTCGGTAGTGGCCTCATCGAACCGGGTCAGGCTGGTGGCCGAGAAGTCCGACCGCAGATCGGTCATCAGAAGGCCCATCGCGCACAGGACGCCCGGCGTGCGTGGTATCAACACGCGGCTCATGCCCAGTTCCCTAGCAAGACGCGCGGCCTGCACAGGGCCCGCGCCCCCGAAGGCGACCAGCGTATAGTCGCGCGGATCATAGCCCCGCTGCACCGAGATGACCCGGATCGCCTTCGCCATGTTGGCGATCACGATGTCCAGAATGCCGTTTGCAGTTTCCAGCGTGCCGATGCCCAAACGGTCTGCCAGTTTCTGGATCGCGCGCACCGAAAGGTCGCGGTCGATCTTCATGCGGCCGTTCAGTAGGTATTCCGGATTCTGGGTCTGAAGCACGACGTTGGCATCGGTGACGGTGGGTTCGTCATTGCCCAGCCCATAGCAGGCGGGCCCCGGATTCGCCCCGGCAGACCGCGGCCCGACCTTGAGCAGGCCACCGTTGTCGACATAGGCGATAGATCCGCCCCCTGCCCCCACGGTGTGAATGTCCAGCATCGGCACCTTCAGCGGATAGCCATGCACCACGGATTCATTCACGACGCGACACTTTCCGTCCGTCAGCAAAGCAACGTCGGAAGAGGTCCCCCCCATGTCGAAGGTGATAAGCTTGTTGATGCACGTCATCCGTCCGATTGCCTGCGCCGCAACTACACCCGTCGAAGGGCCAGACAGCACGGTGCGAACCGGATTTTCGGCGGCAGTGTCAAAGGCGATCACCCCGCCGTTCGATTGCGTCAGCTGCGGCGGCACCTCCAGACCGATGTCGCTCAGCTTCTGTTTCAGCGCGCGCACATAGCCCTTCATGACCGGGCCGAGATAGGCGTTGACAACCGTGGTCGACAGCCGCTCGAACTCGCGGAACTCGGGCGCAATGGCAGAGGATATCGCGGTGAAGGCTTCCGGAAATTCCTCTGCGATGATTTCGGCGGCGCGGCGTTCATGGGCGTCATTTAGGAAGCTATAAAGGAAGGAAACAGCAACCGACTTCACGCCCGCAGACTTCAGATCACGCACCGCGGTTCGGAAGGCATCCTCGTCCAGCGCCTGCTCCACGCTGCCATCGGATTTCATCCGCTCGGCAACGCCCAGGCGCAGATCGCGCGTCACAAGGGTTTCGGGCTTGTCGGCCAGAAGGTCATACAGATCGGGACGTTTCTGGCGGCCGATTTCCAGAAGGTCGCGAAAGCCGTCGGTGGTAATCAACCCGGTTTTCACCCCGCGCCCCTGGATCAGGGCATTGGTAGCAACCGTTGTCCCGTGCCCCAGAAAGCTCAGCTCGCTTGCTGTGGCACCGACGTTCGACAACCCCTCGGTCACACCTTGGGTGATGCCGCGCGACGGATCATCAGGGGTCGAGGACACTTTCCAAATCGTCACTTCACCACTGGTATCGTTGAACAGGCAGACGTCGGTGAAGGTGCCGCCAGAATCTACGCCAATGCGCCAAGCCATTATAAACCCCTGTATTTGTGGGCGAAGTTTTCAGAAAAGCAAACAGCCTGGCGGGACAAGTCGCCCGGGCCTCGCTGTTTGCCGATGCCCTCATCAAGCCGGGACGGGACAGAATCGTCAATGTTATTCTCAATAACAGAACTGACATTTTATTTTGATCTATTTATTGGAATTGGTAGCACAAAAATTGTCACCATGATCACCGCCCCGCCTACAGAGTGAACTTTGATTTCCTATATTTGCAAATGGCAAATAAACTACTTCTGTTAATTGGAATTATCTTGACGGATTCGTGACGCGCTTCCTAACGTTAAACCATAGAAACCGACGGGAGAGGCGGGCATCTGTCGTCTTGCCAATCCCCGCAGGTCGTACACAAGGGAGCCAGAACCATGAACTTGACCAGACGTCGCCTTCTCGAGCTGACAACGATCAGCGGTGCCGCAACTTTGCTTGGCGGACGTTTTGCCTTCGCACAGGAATCGCAGGTTCTGCGCATTGGCCTGTCCACCTACCCCCCGCACTTCCGCCCCTGGGTGAACGTTGGCTGGTCCGGCCATATGGTCAGCTCGCTGATCAACCGCAACCTGATTTCCTACAATCCTGAGGGCAAGCTGGTGGGCGAACTGGCCGAGTCCTGGGAAAACACGGCCCCCACGACCTGGCGGATCCGCCTGCGCGACGCGAAATTCCATGATGGCAGCCCGGTGACAGCGGCGGATGTGGAATGGACCATCGCCGCGATCCGCACCGATGGTTCGGGCGCCTACATGTTTGATGCCCTCAAGCCGATCAAGGCAGTGAATGTCATCGACGACCGCACGTTTGAACTGGAAACAGACGGTCCTCTGGCGATTGTCCCGGCATTGCTCGCCTATCCCTTCTTTGCGATCCTCAAGGCGGAGTCGACGTCGGAGGAAGATTACGGTATCGGCGCAGGCCCCTATCGCATCGTTGCGGCCGAAAAGGGCGTTTCGATCGAGCTGGAACCGAATGAGCACTACTTTAAGGAGGGTATCCCACCGCTCAAGGGCGTAGTGGTCACCCCCTATATCGATGAGAACGCCCGCGTCGCCGCTCTTACCGCGGGCGATGTGGACCTGATCGACTATGTTCCGTGGTCGGCGATGGAGGCGATCAGCGCCAACAAGGACCTTGCCTTGCACAAGGTCGACTCGGGTGCCTTCATGTTCCTCACATTCAACGGCAACGGCCCCTTTGCCGATCCGCGCGTGCGTCAAGCGGTGGCCTTCGGGTTGCGCCGCGAGGAATTCGTGAAGTCCATCTTCTTCGGCTTTGGCGCCCCGATGACCGGCCTGCCACGCTCCTCTGCCACGCCCTACTACCGCGAGGAGCAGGCGAAATTCTGGGGCTATGACCCGGAACGTGCCAAGGCGCTGCTGAAGGAAGCCGGCCACGAGAACGGCCTTGAGGTGACGCTGCTGTCGTCTTCGCAATACAGCATGCACCGCGACACCGCCGTTCTGGTGCAGGCCCAGCTGGCCGAAATCGGCATCAAGGTGAACCTGCTGATGCCCGATTGGGCGACCCGGGTGTCGATGGGCAACAACGGCGCGGGCGATTTCCAGGTGCAGGGCAATGCGCTGGACATCATCGACCCCGATGCGACCCACACGCTTGTCGACCCGACGCTATCGCCGACCTACCTGCGCAGCCGCAACTTCGAGATCGAGGGCCTGAGCGCGCTTTACGCCGCCGGCCGGCAGGAACTGGACCCCGCGAAACGGGTCGAGATCTACCAACAGGCTGACCAGAAGGTGCTCGACGGCACCTCGATGTGCGGACTTGCCTATCGCGCGACTGGCTACGCCACCCGAGCTTCGATAAAGGACTTCGGGATGCTGCCCGACCAGCTTTCGGTCTTCTCGGCCACTGGCTTCGACAAGCTGAAATTCGGCTGAACCTGAGACGGCCCGGAGCCATTGGACCCGGGCCGCACTCTCAGATGACGCGATGAAAGGACTTCAGGATGGGTTGGTTTCTTCGGCGCATCGCGCAAAGCATCGTGATGCTTTGGGTGGTGATTTCCCTGGTTTTCTTGTCCATCCACTTCGTTCCCGGCGACCCGGTGGAATTGCTTCTGGCGCAGGATGGCGCGACGCCCGACCCTGCGATGGTCGAGGTCGTCCGTGGCCAGCTGGGGCTGGACAGGCCGCTGCACGAACAATACGTGAAAAAGCTCGGCGACCTGCTGCGCTTTGATCTGGGGAAATCCATCGTCGACGAAAGCTCTGTCGGCAAGGAGGTCGCGCGTCGCCTGCCCCGCACGCTGGAATTGATCGCGGCGGCGGGCCTTCTGAGCCTGCTAATCGGCCTGCCTGCCGGTGTGCTTGCGGCCCTGCGGCCCGCAAGCCTGTTCAGCCGGATGGCCAACCTAGCAAGTGGCACGGCGCAATCGATCCCGGTGTTCGTGATCGGCACCCTGTTCGTGATCACCTTCGCGCAATTGCTGGGCTGGTTGCCGGCCGGAGGCTTCGTTGCCTTCGAACGCGATCCGGCCAAGCATCTGCTGCTTCTGATCATGCCTGCCACGACGATCGCTGTCGGCCTGTCAGCCATCGTCTTCCGCATCACCCGCGCCTCGATGCTGGATGTGTTGCCGCTGGATTTCATCCGTACCGCCCGCGCCAAGGGCGTGCCACGGCGCCGGGTGATCCTGCAACATGCGCTTCGCAATGCGCTGATGCCGGTGATCACCGTTTTCGCCCTGCAGCTGGGCGGGCTTCTGGCCGGCACGGTGCTGGTCGAGACGGTGTTCAACTGGCCCGGCCTGTCGGGGATGCTGGTCAGCGGCGTCAATGCTAGGGATTACCCGGTGGTGACCGGCGTCATCGTGGTCGTGGCCGCCTTTTACATCGGCCTGAACCTTTTGGTCGACATCCTTTATGGCCTGACCGATCCGCGGGTGCGCAAATGAGAAAAATCTTTTCTGCCCCCTCGGGCATCCTTCTCCTGACCATGGTGCTGGGTGCACTGCTAGCGCCGGTTCTGCCGCTGCAAGATCCGCTCGCGATGGATATGAGCGGGCGCTTCGCCGGCCCCTCGGCGAACCACTGGCTTGGGCAGGACGACTATGGCCGCGACCTGCTATCCCGGCTGGTCTACGCGCTGCGCGGGGCGATCCTGATCTCGGGTAGTTCGGCGGTGCTGGCGGCGGTGATCGGCATCAGCATCGGCGTTATCGCCGGTTATGTCCGCGGCTTTTCCGAGATGCTGTCGCTGCGGATCATGGACGTGATCCTGTGCTTTCCCCCGTTGCTTCTGGCGATGTTGGCGGCCACGCTTTACGGCGCAGGCCCACAGACCTTGGTGCCGGTACTGGCGCTGGTTTTCGTGCCCAGCTTCACCCGCGTAGCCCATGCCAGCGTGATGACGGTTCGGGCGATGGACTACGTGGACGCGGTCAAGCTGATGGGGGCGCCGTCCCGGCGGATCATTTTCAGAACCATTCTGCCCAACGTCTCGGGACCGCTTTTCGTGCAGTTCAGTTTTGTCGTGGCGATGTCGGTGGTGCTGGAATCGGGGCTCTCCTATCTTGGCCTGGGCGTACTGCCGCCCGAGCCCTCGCTGGGAATGATGATCGGCGCAGCAAGGGCGACCTTCCTGACCGAACCGTGGCTGCTGCTGGCGCCCTGCATCCTTCTTTCCGTCCTCATCCTGGTCCTGAACGCCTTCTGCGACCACCTGCGCCATTTGCTCGATCCGCGCCGCAGTGCCGGCAGCTGAGCGGGAGACACCAATGACCATGACACAATCTTCCGCCGCGCCCCTGCTGCAAGTCTCGGATCTGGCAGTATCCTTCCGCAAGGATGGCCAATGGCGTAACGTCGTGCGCGACATGAACTTCTCGGTCACGGCGGGCGAAACGTTGGCGATTGTTGGGGAGTCGGGGTCGGGGAAATCGGTCACCTCGATGGCGGTGATGCAGCTTTTGCCGCGGGTTTCGACCCGCATCACCGGCAAGGTGCTGTTTCAGGACCGAGACCTGCTGGCCCTGGGCGAACCCGAGATGGAGGCCGTGCGCGGCAACCGTATCTCGATGATCTTCCAGGAACCGATGACGTCCCTGAACCCGGTGATGACGATTGGCGCCCAGATCGCCGAGGCGATCCGCGTCCACCGCCCGGTCTCGAAGGCCGAAGCCCGCGCGCTCGCGCTCGAGATGATGGATCGGGTTCACATCCCGGCAGCCCGGTCGCGCTATGACGACTTTCCGCACCAGTTTTCAGGCGGGATGCGCCAGCGGGTGATGATCGCGGCGGCGTTGGCCTGCAAGCCCGACCTGTTGATCGCGGATGAACCTACCACCGCCCTCGACGTGACGATCCAGGCACAGGTCCTGGACCTGATCAAGGAGCTTCAGGCCGACACCGGCATGGGCGTGATCTTCATCACCCATGACATGGGCGTTGTCGCCGAGGTCGCAGACCGCACCCTGGTGATGTACAATGGCGATGTGATCGAAAGCGGCACCACCGCGCAGATCTTCGCTACCCCGCAAAAGACCTACACCCGGGCGCTGCTGTCGGCGGTGCCAAAACTTGGTACCATGGGGGGAACGCCCCATCCCCTGCCCTATCCGGTCTTCGACATGCAGACCGGAACCATGACGGAACTGCCCCTGCGCGGCGATACGCTCCAATCGGATGCAAAGCCCCTGCTGGAGGTGACGGGCCTCAGCAAGCGTTTCGAGGTAAAAAGCAAGATCCTCAAGCGGGTGGTGGCGCGGGTCCACGCGGTAGAACAGGTCGGCCTCATGCTGCGCCGCGGAGAGACGCTGTCGATCGTCGGGGAGTCGGGCTGCGGCAAATCCACCACCGGGCGACTGCTCACGGGGCTTTACCCTTCAGACAGCGGCCGCATCCTGCTGGACGGGCGCGAACTTGGCAAAATCCCTGCGAACGAGCGTGCGCGCGACATCCAGATGATCTTTCAGGACCCCTACGCCAGCCTCAACCCGCGGCTTCGGGTCGGCGAAGCGATCACCGAACCGCTGCGCATCCACAAGCTCGTACCTCGCAAGGACGAGGCGGAGATCGCGGAAAGGCTTCTGGAACGGGTAGGCCTGCAGGCGCAGATGGCAGACCGCTACCCGCACGAATTTTCGGGTGGCCAGCGCCAAAGGATCTGCGTTGCCCGCGCGCTGGTGATGAAGCCCAAGGTCATCGTGGCCGACGAGGCGGTCTCGGCGCTGGATGTGACGATGAAGACCCAGGTGATCAACCTGATGATGGACCTGCAACAGGAAATGGGCCTGGGCTTCGTCTTCATCAGCCACGACATGGCCGTGGTGGAACGCATCAGCCACAAGGTCGCGGTGATGTA
Source organism: Phaeovulum molybdatiresistens (assembly GCF_023544865.1). Lineage (GTDB taxonomy): Bacteria > Pseudomonadota > Alphaproteobacteria > Rhodobacterales > Rhodobacteraceae > Pontitalea. Next base: position 8,449 of record NZ_JAMJFX010000021.1, read on the forward strand.
TCTGGGCGAAGTCGTCGAAATGGGGCCGCGGGCGGCGATCTTCTCGAACCCGACCCATCCCTACACCCGCCGGCTTCTTTCGGCGGTGCCGGTACCCGATCCCGCGCGGCGCGGGCAGCGTTCGGCGCCACCGATACTGGAACTGCGCAGCCCCTTGCGCACAAGTGACTATCGCCACCCCGTCCGGCGCTACCTCGAGGTATCGCAGGGCCACTTCGTACAGGAACCCGGCCCCGAATGGACATGATCCGCCTTGCCGCCGAGCGCGGCTAGGCACCCGGCCCCGACAAAGAGAACTCTCATGAACCAGCTGTCTATCCCCGTCGCGCCCTTCATCGGTGATGATACCCTGCCCAAGGCCGTGGATGTGGTCGTCATCGGCGGCGGCATCATCGGCGTGACCACCGCAATGGAACTGGCCGAGCGCGGCATTTCCGTCGCGCTTTGCGAAAAGGGCGTCATTGCCGGGGAACAGTCTGCCCGCAACTGGGGCTGGACACGGCAGATGGGGCGCGACGAACGCGAATTGCCGTTGTGCATCCATTCGGTCGCGCAATGGGCGGGCATGGATGCCCGCATCGGGCGCCCCACTGGCTGGCGTCGGACCGGCATCAGCTATCTGTCCTACACCCGCCGCGACCTGAAGGGCTGGCTGGCCTGGGCCGAGATCGGCAAGCGCCACAACCTCGATGCCCGCATGCTGAGCACCCGCGAGGTCACGGACATGTTGCCGGGCAACAACGGCGGGATCCTGGGTGTCTTGCACACCGGGTCGGACGGCCGGGCAGAACCTTGGGTGGCGGTTCCGGCAATGGCGGAATATGCCCGTGAAAAGGGGGCACGCATCCTGACCCAATGCGCGGTCCGCACGGTGGAAACCGCGGCCGGCAAGGTCAGCGGAGTGATCACCGAACGCGGCGAGATCCGCTGTCAGGCGGTGGTCCTGGCGGGCGGCATCTGGTCGCGCCTGTTCGCCGGCAACATGGGGATCGACTTTCCGCAGCTGAAGGTGATCGGCCCCGTCGCACGGATCGACAACGTCGAAGGGTTGACAGACATGCCGATCGGCGCGGGCGACTTCGCCTATCGCAAACGGCTGGACGGCAGCTTCACCATCGCCGTGCGAAACAAGAACCTGGCACCGATCACGCCGGACCATTTCCGCCTGCTGACCGACTTTTTCCCGACCTTCCTCACCTCATGGCGCGAACTCAGCGTGCAGCTGAATGGCGAATTCTTCCGCGAGGCGATGATCCGCCGCCGTTGGTCCAGTTCCGACACCACCCCGTTCGAGGCCTGCCGCACAATGGACCCCGCGCCCTACCCCGGGTTCACGCGCAAGGCCTTGCGCAACCTGAGCCGGCATTTCCCCGGCTTTGCAAAGGCCAGGGTACTGAACGAATGGGCAGGCGTGATGGATGCGACCCCGGATGCAATTCCGGTGATAAGCCCCATTCATACCGTGCCGGGTTTCTACGTTGCCTCGGGGTTTTCGGGCCACGGTTTCGGCATCGGGCCGGGCGCGGGCCAACTGATGGCCGACCTGATCACCGGCGACCGGCCCACGGTCGACCCAGCAGTATTCGACATCAGCCGACTGCGCAAGCAATACGGGCTAGCAGCGAAATGAACGGGGGCCGGGTCGTTCTGATTTCCGGCGGCCGGCGCGGCATTGGCGCTGCCACGGCACGGGCTCTGTTGGCGCAGGGATGGCAGGTATCGCTGGGGTTGCGCGATGGCGCCCTTCCCGACTGGGCCGAGGGCTTTCCCGCAGACCGTCTGCACGCTGCCGCCTATGACGCGCAGGAGCCCGGGTCCGAAGTGGCCTGGGTGACGGCGGCGCTGGACCGGTTCGGGCGGATCGACGCGCTGGTCGCCTCGGCCGGGATTTCGGCGGGGAAAGGCGTCCTGGCGGCCTCGGACGCGGAAATCCGCGACTTGATGGAAGTCAACGTCCTGGCGCCTCGCCGCCTTGCAAAAGCGGCGTGGGACGCGCTTGGCGATTGTGGGCGCGGGCGGATCGTTCTGCTGGGCTCGCTTTCGGGCAAGCGCGTCAAATCGGCGGCCTCGGGCAGCTATGCACTGTCAAAATTCGCCGTGGTTGCCCTTGGCCATGCGCTTCGCCAGGAGGGCTTTTCCCGGGGCATCCGCGCCACCGTGGTCTGCCCGGGATTCGTCGCCACCGACATGGCCCGCTCCCTTTCGCAAATGGACCCCGAGCAGATGACTCAACCCGCCGACATTGCCCGGATGATCGCGCTGCTGCTGGACCTGCCGAACGAGGCAGTTGTGGCGGAACTCGCCGTCAACTGCACGCTCGAACCCAGTTTCTAGGCGCTAGCAGAACCATCACCCAAAGCCGCCAGGCCGTCACCGGCACTGGCCGATCCTTGCTGCATGGAGGAAAACAGCATGACCACCACACCCACCCGCCCCACATCGAACGCCTTTAGCGCGGAAGCGCAGGCCTGGCAGAACTTCGTCGATGGAGCGTTCGTCCCGGCGCAATCAAACCTGATCGACGTGACGAACCCCGCCAATGGCGTGTTGCTGGGCCGTATCCCGGAAAGCAGCCGGACCGAGGTCGATGCCGCCGTGCAGGCAGCCCGCGCAGCCCAGGCCGACTGGGAAAAACTGCCCGCGATCCGCCGGGCGGATTATCTTCGCCAGATCTCGGCCAAGCTGCGCCAGCACAGGCTGGAGTTGGCCGATGTGATCGTCAAGGAACAGGGCAAGGTGCGCGGTCTGGCCGAGGTGGAAGTCGATTTCACCGCCGATTACATCGACTACATGGCCGAATGGGCACGTCGACTGGAAGGCGAAGTGCTGACGTCGGACCGACCGAACGAAACCATGCTGCTTCTTCGAAAGCCGGTTGGCGTGGTTGCAGGCATCCTGCCGTGGAACTTTCCCTTCTTCCTGATCGCGCGAAAGATGGCCCCCGCGCTGGTGACCGGAAACACGATCGTCATCAAACCCTCTGAAGAAACGCCCTTGAACGCGTATCTGTTTGCACGGCTGGTGGCGGAAACCGATCTGCCGAAGGGCGTGTTCAACCTTGTCGGTGGCCGTGGCCGCACGGTGGGCGAAGCGCTGGCCTCCCATCCGGGCGTAGACCTGATCACCTTCACGGGTTCTGTCGCAACCGGTTCGCACATCATGCAACTGGCGGGCAAGAACCTGACACGGGTGAACCTGGAGCTTGGCGGCAAAGCCCCGGCCATCGTGCTGAAGGATGCCGATCTCGATCTGGCGGCAAAAGCGATCTGGGATTCGCGCGTGATCAACACCGGGCAAGTCTGCAACTGCGCCGAGCGGGTCTATGTCGAACGCGAGGTCCACGACGCGTTGGTCGAAAAGCTGGTCACGCATTTCGAGGCAACCCGCTACGGCGACCCCTCGGTCGAGAGCGACCTGCACATGGGTCCTTTGGTGAATAGGGCCGGGCTCGACAAGGTCGCTGCGGCGGTCGAAACCGCAAAAGCTCAAGGCGCCACTGTTGTCACGGGCGGCGCGATCGCGGACATGGGACAGGGCTTCCACTACAAGCCCACGTTGCTGGTCAACGCCCGCGCCGACATGGACATCATGCGCCGCGAGACGTTTGGCCCCGTTCTGCCCATCCAGGCGGTCGATAGCCTGGATGAGGCCATCGCACTGGCGAACGATTCCGACTACGGGCTGACCTCCTCGATTTACACTCGGGACTTGAACTCGGCGCTGAAGGCCGCGCGCGAACTGAAGTTTGGCGAGACCTACATCAATCGCGAAAATTTCGAGGCGATGCAGGGCTTCCACGCCGGGCGCCGGAAATCTGGCATTGGCGGCGCTGACGGCAAGCACGGCCTCTACGAATTCACCGAGACCCACGTCGTCTACATTCAAGGCTGACATCCCAACGCCCGCCCGCAGGCCTTTGGCCAAACGGGCGGGCCCTTGCGAGCGGATCCCATGATTATCTCTTCTCCCGGTGATTTCCGCGCGGCTGCCGCGCGCAGGTTGCCACGGTTCCTGTTCGATTACATCGACGGCGGCGCCTATGACGAAACCACGTTGGGCCGCAACGTGGCGGACCTGGCGCAGGTTGCGCTTCGGCAGCGTGTCTTGCGAAACGTGGCCGACATTGAGTGCGGCACCACGCTGTGGGGGCAACGGCTGTCAATGCCGCTCGCGCTCGCCCCAGTCGGGTTGACGGGCATGTTTGCCCGCCGCGGCGAGGTTCAGGCGGCGCGGGCCGCAGCGGCGGCCGGGATACCGTTCACGCTGTCCACCGTTTCGGTCTGCCCGATCGAGGAAGTGGCCGCGGCATCGCCCGTGCCGATCTGGTTCCAACTTTACGTGCTGAAAGACCGCGGCTTCATGCGAAATGCGCTGGAGCGCGCCCAAGCTGCGGGCATCAGAACGCTGGTGTTCACCGTCGACATGCCGGTGCCGGGCGCGCGCTACCGCGATCGCCGATCCGGAATGTCGGGGGATTTCGCGTCGATCCGGCGCTATTTTCAGGCGGCGCTGCATCCGTGCTGGGCTTGGGACGTGGGACTGCGTGGGCGTCCGCATGATCTGGGAAATATTTCGCGCTATCGCGGCCAGAAAACGGGTCTCGAGGATTACATCGGATGGCTTGGCGCCAATTTCGACCCCTCCATTTCTTGGTCCGATCTGGAGTGGATTCGCAGCTTCTGGCAGGGGCCGATGATCATCAAGGGCATTCTGGACCCCTCCGACGCCCGCGATGCGGTCAGTTTCGGCGCGGACGGGATCGTGGTGTCAAATCACGGCGGGCGTCAGCTGGACGGGGCGCTCTCCTCGGCGCGGGCGTTGCCCGCGATCCGCGATGCGATCGGCGACGACCTGTCGATCCTTGCAGATTCCGGCGTCCGCTCGGGGCTGGACGTTGCACGGATGCTAGCGCTTGGGGCTGATGCGGTATTGATCGGCCGCGCCTTTGTCTATGCCCTTGCGGCGCGCGGTCAGGCTGGCCTCGCCGACCTGTTGGCGCTGTTCGAAAAAGAACTGCGCGTGGCGATGGCGCTGACCGGCGCCAGAACGGTTCAAGAACTGGACCGCAACGCCCTCGCCGACACCCACTGAAAACTTCAAACCAAGGAGCTGAAATGCTTGCGAAGATCAAATCCTCTTCTGTCTACGAAGAAAAATATTCCTATTCCCGCGCCATCGTGATCGGCGACTGGGTTCTGTTGGCCAACACCGCAGGGCGCAATCACGCCACGAAGGTAATGCCTGCCACCGCGCTTGAGCAGATAAAGCAGACCGTGGAGAACATCGAGAAAGCGCTTCGCGGGGCGGGTGCGGAACTGGATCATATTGTGCGCGCCCGCATCTACATCCCGAACCTGGAACACCATGCCGAGGTCCTCACCTGGTGGGGAGAGCGGTTCCGGGGCATCGACCCGGTGGTCACGATCACCGCCTGTCCTCTGGCTTCCGCTGAATATCTGGTTGAAGTGGAAGTCACCGCTTACAAGGGCGCGACACCGGACGCATGGACGCGTGCCGCTGTCTCTTTGGCATGATTTCGCTACGCCAAATGGCGAGTTAGGAGAAGAAAAGGACTGCCAGAGGGTAACACAAACTCACCTTGACAAATTATCTCAAGCTCCTTCGCCGGTCAGCGATGCGCCGCCCAGATCGCCACGGAGATATCCTGCCAGCGCTAGGCTAGGGCTAATGAGCAGCCAGTGCAGGCTATCGAGGTGGGTACTGGCAACAGCACCGGTTTCGTTGTGCATATGCGAGCACATCTTGGGGAACCTCGATGCTCGCCACCCCGAAGGCGCCGACACTTGCGGCCACTACCCTGCGTAGTGTTCGGCTCTCAGTCGGGACTTCCCGCACCGGCGGTGTTCCCGGCGCAAACAACCCGCGCCGGGAACTTCTCTCCCCAACTCGGGGCAGGCCCCACATCGATGTGTATGAACCCCGAACGCGAGTAATAGCCAACCCGACATCGCGCGCACCTTCATGCCTGTCAGCTACTCGCTCCGCGCACCTGTGCCGGCATCAATTCATTCAATCACCGCACGACCGAGACCGCGGGACCAGATAGCAGGCGGGACCGGCTCTGGTCCCGTCCCACTCGCCATTTCAACACGCCTTAAAGGACTGCACCCTCTCGATGCCCAGCGTATAGCGCCGTGGCCGACCGAGGGATGGCACGCGGGGCCTTGCGAAACATCCGGTTCAACGCCTCACACTCGTCCGCCCAAAGCCCCCTCCCTGACGTGACGAATTTAACGGTCGAATTTTCAACGACTTCTCCAAGGTTCGTCCCGGTGATATCGCTGACAGCCAAATAACCGGGACTGTTTCATGGATATGTCGTCTCCATTAGTGCTGGGATTTCTTGGAAGCCTCGCCGCGGGCGTGATGACCGCCATTGGCGCCATGCCGGTGCTGTTCGGCCGGACTCCGAATCGTGGTTTCAGGGACATGTCTCTCGGCTTTGCCGCGGGCGTCATGCTGTCAGCATCCTTCTTCTCGCTCATAATTCCGGCAATCGAAGCGGCTGAGGCGAGCTACGGCTCGGGTGCCATCCCGGCTGGGATTGCCGTGATCGGAATCCTGGCGGGCATGGCTCTTGTGGCCGGGCTCAACGAAACCCTCCCGCATGAGCATTTCACGATAGGTCGCGAAGGTCCGGACAGCGCCGCCCTGCGCCAGATATGGCTCTTCATCATCGCCATCACGATTCACAACTTTCCCGAAGGCATTGCCGTCGGCGTAGGCTTCGGCGCGCATGGTCTTTCAGGTGGCATGCCGCTCGCAATCGGGATCGGATTGCAGAACCTGCCCGAGGGCCTGGCCGTGGCCGTGGCTCTCATCGGCGAAGGGTATGGCCGTCTGCGCGCGTGGGGCATTGCGGCGCTGACAGGCCTGGTCGAACCGGTCGGCGGGCTACTCGGTGCGGCCATGATCTCGTTCTCCGAGCCGTTTCTGCCCTGGGGGCTGTCATTCGCGGCAGGTGCGATGATTTACGTCATCAGCCATGAGATCATCCCGGAGACCCACCGGAGCGGGCATCAGAACAAGGCGACCTTGGGACTGGCCTTTGGACTGGTCGTCATGCTCTTTCTCGACGTCTGGCTGGGATAGGACAAGGCTGGTGGTGGCCGGCCCCCGAGCGGCAGTGCTGAACGCCAGTCTTCCGGCGTCCACATCGTCCCAATCCAGCCACGCCCATTGTGGTGAGACCGGCGCCCCCCGCTTCGCGCAACCTCCGGCATTCTGCCAGAATCTCCCGCGCGGACGGGGGGCTGGTGCAAACGGCAATCCCATTACTTGTGATACTGTTTGCGCCTCCGCTGACTGGTAGCAGGCCCTTCAGGAGCATGGGCACAAATGTGCCCATTTCCACGCGCGACAACCGGCCGACGCTGATGCCGTAGTGGCGCGGGAGGAATAGACCCGGCAATCCAGCGCCTCGTTGCGCTCGCGCAGCTTTTGCCATTCGAGCTTGGTGAAACCGCGTTTTGTCTTCACCGTGACCAGCTGCTCGGCGGTCAGCTGTTTCAGCCATTCGCTGTCCGTCCAGGTTGGCAGATGCACCGTTCCCGCCAGGAACGATGCACCGGTGGTGATCTCCTCGGGCGTGGGCCGGTCCTGGCGCAGGAAGCGGTAGGTCTCGGCCTTGAAGGTCGAGGTCGCCACCGACCAGAGCCGCGCGCCCCGGCGCAGCCGCTTGCCCCCCACCGTAGCATCGACATAGGTCGGGCCCGTCACCGGGCTCGCCCGGTTGAACCCCTCGAGCCCCTTCACCGGCGCCACCTGCGCAAAACCGGCTTGCCGCGCCCAGGCGTAAACCGCCGCCGTCTCGTAGCCAGTGTCGATCGCGACCCGCGCGATGGTCATCGCGGTGCCGCTGGCATGCAGCCACGTCCGCCCCAGCAGATCCGACAGCTTCAGCCAGCAGGCCGGATCCGCAGGGCCGCCCTCGATCACCACGTGATCGACAAGCCAGCTTTCCAAGCCCCGGCCCCAGGCCCAGACATCGACCTCGATCCGGTCCTTCTGAACATCGGCCCCGGCAGTCAGGAACAACCCGCCCGCAGGGACCGTGCCGAGCGTCCAGTCTTCCTTCCGGCCCTGAAGCCGCTGCCAATCCGGCGCCTCGCCCGTCTCGAACCAGGTCTCGCCGAGGATCGTGTTGCGAAATGCCCGCATCGCCTCGTCATTGCCCTGCGCCGCCTCCCAGGCCCGCGCGATCCGCGCCCAGCTGAGCCAGCCGATCGGCGAATAGAGCGCGGACAGGTGATAGCCCACCGTCAGCGGATCCGACGCCGCCGCCGTCGCCCGCCATGCGCCGCGCTCCAGCATCGTGGTCTTGTGGTGCTCCGGGATGGACGCGTCACAATTCTCACACTGATAGCTTGCCGTCTCCGGCCTGCCCTTGTCCCAGCGAAGCCGCTCGAACTTCAGCCATTGCATCGCCCCGCACTGCGGGCACGGCACGAAGAAGCGCCGCTGGTCGCTGGCCTCGAACTCGCGCTCGATCCGGCTGATCCCCCGGATCGTCGGCGTCGAGACCAGGAACACCTTGCGCCGATGCGCGAACGTCAGCGATCGCGCCTCCGCCAGGCTGACCGGATCGCCCTCCTCGTCGGCCGAGGCCGGATAGGCATCGACCTCATCGAGAAAGATGTAACGCGCCGGCGTCGAGCGCAGCCCCACAGCCGAGTTGGCCCCGGTCAGGATCAGGATGCCGCCCGCGAATTCCTTCGAGAGCATCGTGTTGCCGGCATCGCGCGACCGCGCAGGTTTGACCTTGTCCCGCAGCTCCGGGCTTTCCTCGATCAGCGGATCGATCCGTTGCCGCGAATTGCGCTTGGCTAGCTCCACCGTCGGCTGCACCGCCAGCATCGGCCCCGGCGCATGATGCATCACGAAACCGATGAAGCAGCTGCCCGCTTCCGTCGCGCCCACCTGCGCGGCTTTCATGAAGACCACCCGCTGCACCGGGCTCGCGGGCGAGAGCGCGTCCATGATCTCGCGCATGTAGGGCGTGCGTGCGGTGCGATAGCGCCCCGGTTCGGCCGAGGCGCGGGACGACAGCCAGCGATGCCGATCGGCCCATTGCGAGACCGTCAGATCCGGATCGGGCCGCAGCCCCTCGCCCCAGGCCCGGAGCAACCGTTCGGCGCCCTCGAAGCCCGCGACATCGTCATTCAACGCGGGCCCGGATCTCGGCAAGGCTGTCGAGGTGGGCACGGACATGGGTTTCCAGAACCTTCTGCATCTGCGCCGCGGCGACGGTGCCCCCCTCGCCCGAGCCCGCGGTCAGTTCCGAGGCCATGAGCGCGGCCACCCGTGCGGGCCAGGTCACCCAGGCATCGCGCTCCTCGCGCGCGAGCCGGAACATCAGCGTCTCGGCCCGGGCCCGGTCGACCAGATCCCCCTTCAGCTTTTGCAGCCGGATCCGCCGTTCCTGCGCCTTCAGCACCTCGTTGGCCGTCCGCGCCTGCAGGAAGGTCATCCCGCCTCCTGCCGCCGGAGCCGCCAACCCCTGTTCGCGCAGGGTGTCGCCCACGGCCGCGACCGCAGCCTCCGGCACGGGTTTCAGCTTCGGCGCGGCCGGGGCAGCCGATTTGATCGGAGCCCGGGATTTCGCCGGGTCCGTCATCTCCGCGCGGCGCTGGTCGGAAGCGGCGGCATCGATGCTGCCATCGGGAAACAGCACCAGCCGCCCCGCTTCCTTCGCCTTCTGGATCGCGCCGCGCGACAGACCCACACGGGCCGCATACTGGCGCTCGCTCAGGCCCTGCATGACGCGCTCCGATTATCGTTCTAGATCATGTGCTTATTGCGTTGATAAGTTTCCGCGACGGAGCGAACGTCATCCCAACGAAGCGATGCAACTCAGCCCCGGAGCCCGCCCGATGACCCGCCGTGCCACCCGACCCGCAGAGGCCCTCGACGCCTTCATCGCCGCAAAGCGCGACATCGACACGATGCTGGCACGCCTCACCGCCCTTAGCGCCGAGCATTTCAACGCCCAGCCCGACGAGATCACCTGGGGCCATGTCGGCACGCTGGAGCATTACCGCGCCAGGCTGCGCGAGATCACCGACGCCGCTTTCGGGGAAGGCGAGCACGCCGCGTGATCCCCGGTCCCCACTGGCCGGGCAGCCCGCCGCATGGCGGGCTCAGGGTCGTAGGAGGCTGCGATGGGCGCGGCCCCATCACAGGAGACGATCCGATGAACAAGCGTACCGAACCCCAGGACGCAATCCCGGCCGCAGACGCAGCGAACAACGCCAGCACAGCGCCGAAGGCACGCAAGCCGCGCGAGGGCACCAAGCAAGCCGTCCTGATCGCCATGCTGCGCAGGCCCGAGGGCGCGACCATCGAGGAACTCACCGCGGCGACGGAATGGAACGCGAACACCGTGCGCGGCGCCATGGCCGGCGCCCTGAAGAAGCGCCTCGGGCTCGAGGTAACGTCCGAGAAGGACGAAGCCAGAGGGCGGGTCTACCACATCGCGCGCGACAGCCTTGTTGCGAAATAGCGACAGGACCGACCGGATCCGGTTCGCGGCATTGAAGCCTGTCGCGTAATGGGCACAGTCCTGATGCGTCGCGACACACCCTGACGCGACGTCTGCCGGAGCAGCCCTGTCCGTTCGGCTGTCTCTTCGTCACACTGGGCCAGCCATGTGCTGGCCCTTTTTTCTCACGCCGGATCGCTCTTCAGCACCGCCGTGATCTGCTTGCGGCTGATGCCGAACTGGCGCTGCAAGACCGCCGGAGTCACACCTGCCTTGATCGAAGTCCGGATCAGATTGATCTGGGCCAGTGTCAGTTTCGGCCCCTCCTCCGGGGTCTTGCCAGCGGATCTTGCCTTTTTGTCGTCCGCCGGCTCTGCCACCTTTTCAGGGGCTGCGGTTGGCGCATTCCGCACGTTGGCAAGCTTTCTGCGGCGCATCTCGAAAGCCACCGCCTCCGAAAGGCGCCGCAATTCACCCGCGGTCATATGCGTCAGCGCAAGATCGAGATCATGTGGCAACAGCCGCCGAGTTGGCGATTGCTGCGCATCAGCCGTCCCCCGCGCGGCGGCGGCCCAAAGGTCATCATTATCTGTTGGTCCGGACGTCATGGGCGGCATTATCTGCCGCGCCATGTCGCGCGGCAATCCCCTCGAACAGCCGGCGCAGCAGGTAACTGCGGATCAAGGACACGCCGAGAAAGACGAGCCCGATCGTCATGTGCACTCCGGCACCGACGTCGATCCCGAACCAGGGAAACACGACGATCTGTGTCAGGATCGCCAGAGCATAGCCCACAGTCACATTGGCCGCGGCCTCGACCAGCGACATGATCCGGCTCTGCCGTTCCAGAACGGCTCTTGTGCGCGGGACATCCGAGCCTAGATCCAGGTCTGGCGAAGAAGAGGAAGCGGGCATGACCGATGCAACCGAAATCATTGATGATCTGAGCCGTCCCGCCCCGTTGGCGATCACTGGCAACGGCTGGGTCCTGATCTCGGACCGGGTGATGGGCGGCGTGTCTTCCGGCAGCATGTCGCGCGAAACCGTCGCAGGGCGCCCCGCCATTCGCATGCGCGGCGGTGTCAGTCTCGACAACAATGGTGGCTTTCTGCAACTCGCACTCGATCTTGGCGACGCGGGCGCTCCAGTCGATGCCTCTGCCTGGACCGGCATCCAACTTGACGTTCTGGGCAATGACCAGTCCTACAATTTGCACCTGCGCACGACGGATCTGTCGCGGCCTTGGGAATCCTATCGTCAGAGTTTTCAGGCGCAGCCCTCCTGGCAAACTCTGCGCCTGCCCTTCGACCGCTTCGTTCCGCATCGCACCGAACGGCCGCTGCGGACAAGCCGACTGCGCCGCATCGGCTTGATCGCCATCGGCCGCGAATTCGAGGCCGACCTCGCCATCGCAGATATCCGTTTCTACGCCGAGGCGTCAGCCGACTGAGCCTGCATCGCGACTGATCCGGCCTCCCCAAGCCGCTCGGCCCTCACCGCCGCGAAGGTCCGTCCCTCGCCCTCAAGGATCGCGTCCTTACCGGTCTCGGCCTGCCAGCGTTCGACGGCGACGTCGACATAGGCCGGGCTGATTTCCATTGCGAAGACGCGGCGGCCATTGGCCTCGCCCGCCATGATCTGCGAACCGGAGCCCGAGAACGGCTCGTAGCAGAGCCCGCCCCGGGCCACATGCTGGCGCATCGGGATCCCGAAGGCGTCGAGTGGTTTCGGCGTCGGGTGGTCCGGGCGCTCGTCCTTGGCGAAGGACGGCATTTCCCAGGTCGAGGGCAGCGTCTGCTCGGCCACCTTGGGCGGGCGGTTCGGGCGGCGCCAGCCCATGAAGCAGGGCTCGTGCTTCCAGAGGTAGTGCGACCGGGTCAGGACCCCGCGGTCCTTCACCCAGATGATCTGCTGATGCACGAATGCGCCGGCCTTTTCCCAGCAGGCTTCCAGCATCGCCTGACGGCGCGAGGCGTGCCAGCAGTACCACGCCGCGTCCTCGGTAATCGCCTCGGCGACGGCGGCAGCGATGAAGCCGTCGTAGAGCTCCGCCCCCTGGCTGCTGTCGTCCCAAGTCACGCCGTAGGACTGCGACCAGTCCTTGTTCCGCGTCGGGTGGTTCGAGCCGTCGTAATCCACCAGATACGGCGGGTCGGTCGCGAACAGCACCGCCCGCTCGCCGTTCATCAGGCGGCGCACGTCGTCATGGCTGGTGCTGTCGCCGCAGAGCAGCCGGTGATCGCCGAGGATCCACAGATCGCCTGTGTGCGAGGCCGGGTTGCGCGGCGGTTCGGGGATGGTCACCGGAGGCACGGAGCCCCCGGCGCCACCTTCTTCACCGTCGTCTTCCGCGACGTAGGCCAGCAGCTTGTCCAACTCGCCGTCGGAAAAGCCGACCGGCGACAGGTCGAAATCCTCGGCCAGCAAATCGTTCAGTTCCGCCGACAGCAGCGCCTCGTCCCAGGTGCCGAGTTCGGTCAGCTTGTTGTCCGCGAGACGATAGGCCCGCCGCTGCGCCTCGGTCAGGTGACCCAGCACGATCACCGGCGCCTCGGTCAGCCCCAGCTGCGTGGCGGCCAGCACGCGCCCATGGCCCGCGATCAACTCGCCATCCTCGGCCACGAGGCAGGGCACGGTCCAGCCGAACTCGGCCATGCTGGCGGCGATCCTGGCGACTTGGTCAGGCCCATGCTGCTTCGCGTTCTTCGCATAGGGCTGCAGGCGCGCAAGCGGCCAAGTCTCGATCCGCTCTGGGGCGAAGGCGAGGGTCATGAGGATGATCCTGTTCGATAGGTTTCTGTCGCGCGCGGTGGATCCCAGCGGCACGGGTTCCAGTGGCTTCCGGAGTCCAGCAGGTATCCACCTGTGGAGTCCAGCTAGGCCACTGATTTTATGAAGATTTCAGGCGTTCAGGGGTGGCTTCCGACCGGGGTGGACTCCCAAAAAAACGGGCCTGACGCTAGCGAAGTTGCGCGCTGCGCCCCCCAGCATAGGAAGTGAACAGAAAGGAACCGTAAAATCAATGCCTTAGCTGAAGACGGAGAGGGTTTTCCGGTCATCCGGTCACCATATGCACCCGAAAAACCGTCCTCTTTCACCCTTCGGAGCGCGTTTTCGGCAGGACAAGCGGCGGGCATTTGACCCCCGCAAAACCACCCGTTCGAACTGTTCCGGCCCACCGCTGGACCCCGACTGGATTCCCGGTTGGACCCCGGAATCCACCGAGGCATCCACCCCAATGAGAACGGGGAGAGGCGTCTTCCGACGCACTCTCCCCATCATGCCTTCTGCATAGCACGGATCTGTTGCAGATGTCGAAAAGAAAAGTGTTGCAACACTTTGGAGTCACTTGGAGTTCAGGCGATCCCGCAATGCCTTTCCGGCTCTGAAGGCGGCTACGCACTTCTCGTCAACCTGGACGGTTTCCTGCGTGCGCGGGTTGCGTCCCAGGCGCGCCTCACGTTTGCGCACCGAGAAGGTGCCAAACCCACGAATCTCCACCCGACCGCCATTCGCAAGCGCTTCAGTGATCGCATCGAACACGCGGTCAATGACCTTTTCCGCATCAGCGCGCGACAACCCCGGCGCTTCGGCTGCGACCTTGGTGGCCAATTCGCTTCTGAGCATTCGATCCCCTCCCGATTTCCAGAAGTCTCTGACAATTTTTTTTGCGGCTTACAACGGCTTGGCGGCCATCAAGACCGCCAAGCCCGTTCGTGTCAACCAGCGTTCAGTCTTGCCGCGATCTTGGTCAGAGCCAGCTGCCAGCGCCGCCATGCGGTGGTACGATCGCAGCCCTGCTCCGCGCAGATCTGCTTCCACGGCACGCGGGCCGCGCGGGACCAGACCAGCTTGCGCTCGTCCTCACCGATCCAGAGCACCCAATCGAAGGTCTGCTCAAGCCGGGTGATCGCGGCGGCCGAAGGCCAGACCCGCATCGGCTCGGGTTCCATGGCGGCGATCTCGCGGGGCGTGCGCATGACCGCCGGCCAAGCGCTGAAATACCCGCGTGCCTTTACCGGAGGCAGCTTGCGCAGGGTGCGGAACGCTTCCTGGAAATGATCCGCCACGTCGTCGGTGGTCCAGTTGCGATCAACCATGGCGCACCTCCTTGCCCTTTCCTCGTGGCCCGTAGAGCTTCGCGCCCAACTGCTCGACCAGTTCCCGCTCGGGCCAGGTCAGCCGCTGGTCCTCCACGTTGACCGCCAGAACGCCCTGTTCATGCCAGCCGTCCCGTTTGACCTGCTCGGGGTCACGGCGCTTGCCGCCATAGCCCCTGGGGGTGAAGCGCATGCCCATCACGCCAGCCCTCCTTTCGTCTCGATCGCCCAGAGCAGGAGCGCGATGGCGTCAGCTTCGTTGTCGTCGGCCGGGCTGAAGCCGCGGGCCCGGACGGCGGCGATCATCGCCTGCTTGGGCGCGTTGCCTTTGCCGGTGGCGTGGCGTTTGATGGTGCCGACCGGGGTTCCGGCGTAAGGCACACCGCGCAGCTCCGCCCAAGCGGTCAGCGTGGCCATGAGCCCGCCGTAGACGTGCGCCGCGTCCGTACCTGCGTGACGGCGGACCTCCTCGAACCAGATCGCGGCGACGGGCCCCGACAGCCGGTCGATCTCGGTCAGCCAGTTGGTGAAGCGCAGGTAGCGCATGCCGCCGCCGTCATAGCGGCCGGGCTTGAAGCTGACCGTGCCGGTTGTGATCAGACCGTTATAGCCGCGCAGGGCCCAGCCGGTGGTGGTGCCGAGGTCGAGCGCCAGTATGCAGCGCGGGTTTTGTGTGGGTTCGGCCATGCCGACCTCCTCTTCGTTTGGACGAGCATGGCGGGAGGGCTGGCCGGTGAAGGCTGCGGTCTCGCCAGGCCCCGAAGGGTGGTCTGGTCATGTCAGGCGCGGGGCGAGTGGACCGCCCGGCACTTC
Organism: Phaeovulum molybdatiresistens; assembly: GCF_023544865.1. GTDB lineage: Bacteria > Pseudomonadota > Alphaproteobacteria > Rhodobacterales > Rhodobacteraceae > Pontitalea. The sequence goes on from NZ_JAMJFX010000021.1 coordinate 23,863, forward strand.
CTTCAGTTCTTTCAACGGGCCATCTTGAAAGAAGTTTGGCCCTAAGATGTTGATCTCTATATATAATATAACTTCTTTCAATATTTCAATTATTTCATGAGGTACCTCATCCTTATTTTAACCGCGCGCGCGAGGATACACACATACAGGGATCCTCTTGAAAGATTGAAAGAAGTGAAGGAAGTCAAAATCCCGTTCCTTTACAGGCAGTTGCTCCCGAACTTCCTTCAATTGAAAAAAAACCCGGGTTTGAAGGAAGCCCCCCAAATCACGTCAGCAACCGGTAGACCATGGCCCTCCGACCGCCGGTATCCCGCATGCCGGTGGTGATATCCCCGCTTTCGATCAGGGTGAGCAGGATCTCGTCCCGATCACGCGATTTCAGCCACTGTGAGGCCCGGGTGATCTCGGACTTGGTGATCCCCTTTGCTCCGGACGCACGGATGATCTCCTTCAGCCGCTTCAGGTGGGCCTCGGTCTCGGTGTCCGCGACGTGCCGCTCGACGGCTTCCATGGTCCGCTGTGCATAGTGCCGCACAAAGCTGATGGCCCAGTCTGCCGCTGTGATCTCGATCTCCGGCCGGGCCGGATTGCGCCCTACTGCCACTATGAGCGCGAGCTTGAGGGCATTTTCCCCAATGCGAGCGAGGATCGCCGTGAAAGCCGTGCCAGCCGCGGCCCGCAATTCCTCCGTCAGCTCGACGCTGAGTTGGTGGAACCGGGCGCGGGCCTCTTCCGTCATCGGCACGATCATCGGGTTTACGGCCGTGTTCTGACCCGCCGTCTTGCCGGTCAAGTTTCCCTTTGCGCCGCCCCCACCCGCCGCAATCAGCTGCAACCCCTGGATCAGCGCGGGCGGGGCCTGCCGGATACCGACGGCGATGTTTTCGTCGGGGTAGTCCTCGTCGCTGGGCAGGATCAGGAAACGGGCCAGTGATCCATCCACCACGTTCGCCCCCTGCAGCGCGCCCCAGAAATGCAGCGGCGTCGTGGTGCCATAGACGCAAAGGCAGGGCTGGTTGATGTCGCGCCTTTCGTTCGTGCCGTCCCGGTTGGCGTATTCCGCGCCGAGGAAGATCCCGCCCGCTGCCGTGTAAAGCTCGGTCATGTTGTCGAGGATTTCCGTGATGTGGCGCGGGCTGCGCTTGCGGTCCGCTGCCGCCGACAGGAACATGCCGAACTCGTCGATCTGGAACAGGATCGCAGGCTGGCGGTGCAGCGCGGTCAGAAGCCCAGCACCCGAGGCGATCTTGTTGCCCCCAAGGTGATGGGCGAGCCCCGCCTCGAAGAAGGTCTCGTTGATGATTTCTCGGGCGTGGTTCTTGCCCGAGCCGCTGTCCGCGATGCCCACAACATACAGGTTCGAGCGCAGGTTGCTCTCCGTCCGGTAATTCCGCCCCATAAGCGCACCGATGGCGCAAAGGCTGGCCCCGAGCGACAGCAGCGGCTGTGGGCGCCGGGCGGTTGTCAGCATGTAATCCGTCAGATCACCGACCAGCCCATCGGGGATTGCCAGCGAGAACGCCGGCTGAGCCAGGGCCGCGAATGGTTCGCCTGCCGCCACATCCAGCCTGGCCAGCAGCCCGGCCGCCGGATGATTACCTGCCTCGGGCATGCTTCCATCCAGACGAAGGTCAGGGTCGGGCTGCCAGCCGCGCTCCATCGCGAGATGATAGATCGTGCCTGCGCCAATCCGGTCGGGCTTGAAACTGGCCCAAGCCTTCATGGTGGTGGCTGGAACATCCTTTGCCGCCTGCGCGGACCAGTCGGCGAAGATGTCCGCCCCAGCCTCGCCGAGCGCCCCCTTCAGGGCCATGCCGATCCGCATCCAGCTGTCGTAGTCCAGTTCCGCATTCGGGAGCCATGCGAGCGCCGCCTCGATGGCCGGCAAGGTACCTATCTGACTGTGACCGCGTGAGATTTCCGGTGGTGGCGACATGGCCGCCAGCCCCCGCTGGCGCAGCGTTTCCGGCAGAAGTGCATAGGCCTCGTCGAGGAAAGCGGTCGCAGCCTCAGACGAGATTTCCGGCAAGTCAGTGATGTCGATATCCGCCAGCCCCTCCTCGGGCCAGGCATAGGGAGCACCCGTGTCGGGGTGGATCGCATAGGCCAGAAACTGCTGTCCGAGGCAGAGCACCTCCAATGGATGGCGCTTGATGCCTCGGAAGGGCTCGGCGGTCCGATAGACCAACATCCGCTTCGGGGCCCGGCCGATCCGCAAGGCAGGCGTGTCACCGAGACGCTCTCTGGCTAGGCGCTCGATCTGCAGCGCCAGTTCCGCGCTATCGGCAATGTCGATATCGACGGCTGCGACAGCGCCGCCGACAATGCCAACGCCACAATCCGGCCAAGACGACCAAGTAGCCACCTCGACCTCGGTGGTGCCGCGCTCGGCATGACGGTTCCATTCCGGGTAATCCGCCCATGCCCCGCGCTGGAAGCGGCCAGGCTTCTTGGTGCCCGGCCCGATCGGCAGGATGGCATAGCCATTGGTGACGAGCCGCGCGCCGAAGCGCGCCATGAAGGATGTGTCAGCCATCAGAAGGGCACCTCGGGGGTCATGGCGTCGAGGCGTTTGCGGTCCTTGGCCGCAAGCTCACGCAGGTGGTCGCAATATCCGGTTACCACCGCATCGATGAAGCGGTCCCACTCGGTCTCGGTCAGGGTGGCAAGATCGGATTTCCCGATGCTTTCCAGATACTCGCCGCCCATCTGGCCGCCGACGGTCATCGCCACGGCCTCGTTCGGGGTCGGATCGATCATGCCCTTCCTCCCATGGCAGATGTCCTGACAGGCCCGGCTGCAGAGGTGCCTGCGGCTGGCATCGCGGCGCGGGTCGAAGAGGCGGAAATCCCGGTCGAACCAGCCAAACCCACGAGGTTGCCGGTGGCAGACGGCGCAGAGGCCGGGGTGGGATTGGGGCATGGGTCGAACCTGTGGCCGGAGACTTCGACGTAGCGGCCCGAGGGGCGGACCGAGATTGCACTGGGGCTTGCGAGATGCTTGGCCTGAGCGATTGCCTCATCGACGGTGAGCGGCACCGGGGAGCCCGGGGCGCGCTTGCGCCACCATTCGGCGGCCTTCTGGCGCGCATAGTCCTGATGTTCGATGCAGACCCATTCGCTGTAGGACTTGAGCCCGCAGCTATAGGTCACCTTGAGCGAGGGCCGCCCGCCGAGCTTGTCGTGGCGGCTGTAGGACACGCCGTGAACCGTCAACCACTGCACTTTCGGTGAAAGGACGGGCAGCGTGGCTGCCGTGGGGGCGATCTTCACCTCACGTGCCGGGAAGACATGGCCGCAATCCGGGCATTCCGTCGCCGAGAGCGCAATGATGCTCTCGCACATCGGGCAGACCTTGGTCGGGGCCTCGCCGCCACCGGCCTCGCCGGGCCGTCGGGGCCGCACCAGATCGATCGGCCCATGGCGGCGGACATTGCCGGCGAAGTCGAGCACCAGGCAGTTTTCCTTGCCCGGCGCGAGGCGCGTGCCACGGCCGACCATCTGCACATAGAGGCCGGCTGACTTGGTGGGGCGCAGCAGTGCGATCAGATCGACGGCGGGGGCGTTGAAGCCGGTGGTCAGCACCCCCATCGAGGCCAGCGCGCGGATTTCACCACGCTTGAAAGCGGCGACGATGGCATCGCGCTCCCCCTTCGGCGTGTCGCCGAAGATCGTGCGGCAGGTGATGCCCTGGCGGGCGAACTCCTCAGCCACATGGCGCGCATGCTCGACGCCCGAACAGAAAGCCAGCCAGGACTTCCGGTCGCGGCCGTGCTCGATGATCTCGCTGACCGCTGCCCGGGTGATGGCCTCCTTGTCGACCGCCGCTGCCAGATCGCGCTGGATGAAATCGCCTGCGCGGGTGCCGACCTTCGAGACATCCAGCCGCGTGGCGGGCTGTTTCGACACCAGCGGGCTCAGATAGCCGGCGTCGATCAGATCGCGGACTGGGGCCTCATAGGCGATGTCGGTGAAGAGCGCGTTCTTGCCCTCATGCAGCATGCCGCTGTCCAAGCGGAACGGCGTGGCAGTCAGCCCGATCACCTTGAGCGCGGGGTTGATCCGCGCCAGCCCATCGAGAAACCGGCGATACATGGTGCTGGTGTCGCCGGGAATGAGGTGCGCTTCATCGATCAGCACCAGGTCGGTGTGGCCTACCTCCTGGGCGCGGCGGTGGATCGACTGGATGCCCGCGAAGAGGATACGGGCCTGTGCCTCGCGCTTGCCCAAGCCCGCCGAGTAGATGCCTGCCGGAGCCTCGGGCCAGAGCCCGATCATCTCGGCATGGTTCTGGGCAATCAGCTCTCGCACATGCGTCACGATCAGGATGCGCTGGTCAGGCCAGGCCTTCAGCACGCCCTCGATGAAGGCGGCCATGACGAGCGACTTGCCTCCGGCGGTCGGGATCACCACCAGCGGATTGCCTTTGTGGGATTGAAAATAGCCATAGATCGAAGCGATCGCGGCCTCTTGATAGGGGCGCAGGGTCAGCATGGCGCGGCCTCCGTCGTTCGGGCGTCGTTTGCCCAGGTCGAGCCATCGGCCATGCGGTAGGTGACGACATCGTCACCCGCATCGATGACCTCACCCGGGACGAGATCGGGGATGAAGAGATGGCGGTTGCAGGCCGCACGCTGCTCCGCGGGGGCCAGCACCCGGTCGTGGCGGGCGCAGTGCCAACCGCCATCCACCGGCGTCGAATGCAGGCAGGACCGGCAAGTCACAGCCGCCGCACCGCCCTCGTGGCAGGCAGCATGGTGGTCGCAGAACCGGCATTCGAACCAGGCCGGGTCCTCGCTGATCCGTGCGGGCGGATGCTGGGCGAAGATGATCCGGCCTGCCTTGTCCAGCAGACGTTCTGCCATGGCGCTGTCGGACTCGATGCGCTCGATATGCAGCGCGTCGGTGTCCTTGCAGACCGCCACATAAAGAGCGCGGGTGATGCCAGTCAGGTGCATGTAGATCTGCATCTGGGCGGCGTGCTGGGGCTTGGCCAGCACCACGCCCTTGGCTGTCAACTCATTGAAGCTCTTGACCCCGTGGGTCTTGAACTCGAGCACATGCCAGGTCTTCGGGGCCTCGAGGATGCCGATGGCCACGCCATCCAGCGATCCGCCGAAATGGCCACCATGGGTCTCGACACGGAACTGACGACCGGTTTCGGGATCGACCTCGAGCACGGTCGCGCCGGTGGCGCGCAGGTTGCGCACGAGGCGGTCCTCTTCCAACTGTCCGGTCTCGAAGAGGCGCAGCAGGCGGCCAGAATGGCGTGCGGGCGTGACCCAGCGGAAATCGTACCAGAGCGCCCGGGCGCAGGATTTGCCGATGATCGAGGCACCAAGGTGGTCACGAAAACCATCGCCCTGACGGGCCTCGTAGTCGGCATAGATCGCCGTCAGCGTCGGCGTGGGGGCTTCGGGAAGCTCAGCCATCACAGCCCCTCCCGTTCGCTGCGGGCCTGAGCCTCAGCCAGGATGCCATCCCACGTCTCCGGGTCATGGCGCTCGCGCAGCACGCCGATCAGGGCGTCCTTCAGCTTTTCACGGCGACGGCGGCCTGCTCCCCGGGCCAGCAGTTCTGACCGTTCGCGGCTCAGATGCCGGAGTGCCGTACGGGCCCGATGAAACCAGTCCGGGTCGATGGGTTTGTGGCCACGCTGCCGGGCCAGATCAGCCGTCGCGATCTGCGTGCGGATCTTGGCGATGGCGTCGTCGAGTTCGATCAACCGGCGCTGATCATCAGGCAAGCCGGAGCTGATCGCGGCCCCAAGGTTTCCCTCGGCGGCCGCGTTGTTCATGTCAGTCATGGGAATGTCCTCAGATTGCGGGAGGCACCGCCCCGGCTGTCACCAGATCAGGGCGGCGCGGGGTCTCAGCTCTTCTTGTTCCAGGGAGCAGACGTCATCTTGGGCGGGGCTGCCGGTGTCGCGGGCGCAGCGGGCGTCGGTTTGGCAGCACGGGCCGTTGCGGCGCGTTCGGGCGGCAGGTAGGCGATGGCATTGCTCTCGCCGTAGCCGTTCTTCGGCGGCTTGATCTTCACCTGGATCGTCATGGGGATCAGGTGCAGTTCCTCGCTGTCGCTGACATGCATCTTGCCCGTCGCGTGACAGATTGCCGAAAGCGTGCGCTGCGCGATCTCCACGGTGGTCGGGTTCGGGTTCACGAGGTTCAGCTGATCGAAGATCTTCCGCCCCTTGTGCTCGCCCTCGAGGATATCGAGCATCAACCAGAGAAACTGGCCCATGCCGTTGCGGGTCACGCGCATCTCGCTCTCGACGATCTGGGCGCGGTATTTTCCGGCAGGCAGCAGCTCGTAGGCGGTGGTGGGCTCGACGCTGGTGGCGTCAAAGGACGTATCAAAACGTGCCATGGTCTTGTCCTTTCGGGGCGATCATTCGGATTGGGGCATGGCCGCCATGAACTCGGCCCAGCTGAGGGGCAGCGTTTCCGGCAGGCCGTAACGGTTCTTGGCGAGGAAGGCGGGGCGCTCCTCGGTGTGCATGACGCGCGCACCGGACCCGAGCGCCCGGGTCACCTTCTTGTTGAAGCCGACATCGGATTTAGCGACCGAAATCTGATAGTTGGCGAAGAGGACCACATCGGAATGCTCCTGCAGCAGCGCCGAGGCCCGGGCCTGCAGCTTGATCATGTAGCGGTCGTAGGGCTCGTGTTCCGGGCTATCGAAGCGCTTGATGTCGGTATGGGCAATCTGGATGACCGCCATGCCCTTCTGGTCACGCAGCGCATTCAGCTTGTCGAGGTATTCGCGCCAGATATTCAGCGCCTCGGCATAGCCCTTCCCGAAGCCGGGGGTTTCGATGGAGGGCCAGCCATTGCGCTGGCAGGCCTCGGCCCAGATCAGCGGCTCCAGCCAGTCGATGCTGTCGATGACCACCGTGCCGAAGTCGTGGTCCTCGGTCAGGAGCGCATCGAGTGCCCCGGCCACTTCCGCGTAGCTCGTCGCCAGCGGAAAATGCGGGACCTGCAGCTTGCCGAGCCCGTCCTCAGTCATGATGAACACTGGCCGGTCTGCATCGGCCGCGAAGGTGGATTTGCCGACCCCGGCAACACCGTGGATCAGGATGCGCGGCGGCGTCAGCGCCGAGGTCATGCGCAGGGATGCGAGAGAAATGGCCATCAGTGTGGGTCTCCGTGAGGATTTGCGTCGAAATCTGGCTGCGGGCGGTTTGCCGGTGTGGCGGTCACTTCCGCGCAGAGCGCATCGAGCCGGTCAGCCTCGGCGAGGCTTTCCATTGCCTTGCGCCCCATGTAGCACCGCGCGTCTTCAAGCAGATCGAGATCGGCGATCGGATCGCTGGCGCTGGGAGGAAGGGTGCGGCGCACGATGCCAGGATCCGCCACCTCCGCGTCGCGGATCAGGCGGGCGTCGTGGATGAACTTGCGCGACATGCCCAGTTCACTGGCCGTGGCCGGCCGGGTGTTTCCGTTGGGAACACCCAATTCTGTCTGGTTGGACCCAAGTCGGGCGACTTCGCCCCGTGCTTGCGCCGCGTCGTATTCATCCGCCAGACGGCGCTTGGCGGTGGCTTCGATTTCCAGCGCATCGGCCTGCGCCCGGTGTGCTGCCGCGATCAGATCGTCATGGGCGGACTTGGCACGCTGCAAGCGCGACGCACGCTTGGCGGCATCATAGGCCAGCCCAGCGAATTCGCGCGCCTCGAGAACCTCGGCGGCCGTCTTTGCACCGGCAAGCATGCTGGCGGCACGGTCGATCAGGCTTGGCAGGTCCGCCGCTCCGGCCGGAATGGATACAAGCTCTGTCATCACGCGGCCTCGTTCGGCTCGAGCGTGACCTTTAGCGTGCCCGTCCTTACCGTGCGCGCGGGCTCGAACCCCTTGCGCCAGGCCTCGGGCAGCGAGCCGTATTTTCGCTCGGAAACAGACAACCTGCTGTCGATGAACTCGGCCGGATCCTCACCGCTAGCGGCGATATTGGCGGCGATCTGCGCCAGTTTCTCCTGGTCCCAGTCGACGCGTTTCGGCAAATCTGCCACCACCGTGTAATCGCCATCAACCAGCCGGACGGTGCCGGTGTCCTTGCAACAGGCCCGGCGCGCCTCGGCCGCGCGGGTTGCGTAGCGCACCTCAAGGGCGGCATTGAGGCGTGCCGTCGCAGCCTTTAGCTGCTTGCCCGCGTGGTCGAGTTCAGCCTGCAGGCAGGCCAGCAGCTCCACGGGCAATTGCGCCATCTCTCCGGTGGGCATGTTGATCATGTCCTCCACGCGCGGGGCATTGTCGGGGTAAGTCATGGGATTTCCCTTTTTTCGTTGAATGGATCAGGCAGCCGCAGCGAGTTGCTTCACGGCGGCGCATCGGGCAGCGCCCTCTTGCGGGCGGGCGATGGCGAGATAGGCGAACCGATCAGGGCCCAGCCGTTCCTGGACGAGATGGATACGGCCCAGTTCGAAAAGCCGGTAAGCCGCGTCAGCGGTGGCCCGCAGCCCCTCAAGTTCGGTTCGAGCGAGTTTCGAGACATTGGCTGTCGTATCGACAACCAGAAATCCCGTGTGATAGGCCAGCCGCGCGCCGGGCTCGGCGACATCAACCCAAGCCATCAGCGTGATTTCGGAAACAACAACGGCCATCACGCAACCCTCGTCGCATGGCCGTGGTCACCGGCCGGCTGCAGCCGCTCTTTCTCGAAGGCCAGGACGTCATCGAGCCGATAGACGATCCGGCCGCCGATTTTCATGTAGGCCGGGCCTTGGCCTGACCACCGCCAGCGCTCCAGTGTGCGATGGGACAAGGTCCAGCGCCGTGCCAGCTCCTTTTGGGTGAAGCAGATCTTCTCTTGCATCGTCGTCTCCAGGTCGGTGCCTGAAGACAAAATGCGAAACTCGACTGTGGGATGTCGTCAGGATCACCGGGGGATGCGGGAGGGGATCAACATCACGCGGAAAACATATCGAAAAATGCAAAGAGGGGGATCGTCATCCCCCTCCATCCCCCAGCCGATCCCCCTGTCGTCCCCTTCCACAGGGGGCGCCGCATGGTCAGTCGATGTTGAGCCGATAGTTCCCGCGCCGATCGGACCGGATCAAATCGCGCCAGTTGTTCTTGGACTTGAACACATCCGACATCCGCAGGCTTTTCGAACGCGCCTCCGACAGGATGGATTTCCCGTTCTGCCAGGGCTGGCCCGCCTGCGCACCACGATGCAGAGCCTGCACGACCGCGGCCTGGATCGGGCCCAGTTGAAACCGATGGCCGTTGCAGCGGACCTCCGAATAGTCGCGCGAAGCGATGAAGGTCCGGTCTTCGATCTGCCTGCCCGCAGAGAAACCTGACTTGATTTCATAGCGGTCGCGCTCGGCACGCCGCATCAGAAGATCCCCGATCACCACATAGTGCGGCTCCACCTCGCCCCAGAGCGTCACATATCCCGCATCGGGCGCGCGGAAGTCGCTCAGACGAGCCTCGCCGGACCGAAACAGATGAAAGACATCACAGGCATGCAGATCGATCACCCCGCTGAAATACTGCCGATCGAACGGGATCCGGAACGGCCGCCCCTGCCCGTCCTCTTCGTAATCGCCGAACTCCAGCGGAAGGCCGAACACGCGAATCGAAAGCCGCAGCTCATCATTCTCCGCAAGGTAAACCAGATCATCCTCGGTAATGTGCCACCTGCTGAGGATCTCCGGGATCGTGAAATATGCCTTCTCGATCTGCATTTTCGTCCGATTCCCCCCGCGAAAATGTTCTGACTTCGTTCTAGCCCCTTGACCTTCTCGGATCAATCCAATCCTATCCTATAATATCCACATTCGTCTGGGGATAAGATGACTGAACACCACACGCTTGCAGACCGCCTGCAGGCCCGCGCCAACCAGCTCGGGCTCAGCCCCGCGCATGTCGCCGAAATGGCCGGCGTGAACCGGTCCTTTGTCTATGACATCCTGCGCGGTCGCTCGACGCGGCCGGGGCTCGACCGCCTGGCCGAGGTCGCACGCGTCCTGAAGGTCGATCTGGATTGGCTGATCCACGGAATTGGCGGGGTCGAAGGGGACTCGCCCTTCATCGAAAACCCTGACGACAGCTTCGTCGCGATCACACATGCCGGCGTCCGCCCTTCGATGGGCGGCGGCGCCGTCGTCCTGGACGAGCAGGAACCCTCGGGTCGCGCCTATCACTTTCGCCGATCCTGGATCAAACACCGCCTCCAGGCGTCGCCGTCGCAGTTGCGGATCATGACTGTCGAAGGCGACAGCATGGAACCAACCCTGCTCAATGGCGATACGGTCCTCGTCGACATGACGAAGCGCGCGCCCAATCCGCCGGGCATCTTCGTACTCGACGACGGCATGGGGCTGGTCGCCAAACGCCTGCAGCATGTGCCGAACAGCGACCCGCCCGCCGTGCGGGTCATATCCGACAACAAGCACTACCCCGAGTATGAACGGACCGCCGAAGAGATTAACATCATCGGGCGGATTCGCTGGTTTGCGCGGGAAATCTGACCCGGACCACAGGCAAGCACGACCATCTACGCAGCACCCCGCAGCACCCCTTCAAGCCTCTGTTTTAACTTGAATATCAGCGCTTCTTGGAGCCCACATGGGCCACCAACTCGAAAGGTGCCCCAATGCTTGACATGCTGTCCACCCCGATTTCGGGGCCCAATCCTCTATGTCCCGACAAGATGTCCGCACGCACAAGGTTTGAAGAACTCGGCCGCATCCTTGCTGCTGGCGTCGTTCGCCTGAATGCGGCGAAGTCCAGTTCTTTATCTGCCGCCGATGGAGACAGTTTCGTGGACTTCTCGCCCCGAAAGAGCGGTGGTCGTCGTGCAAAACGCATCCGCATCGGAGGAATTCATGCGCAGAACCAATAAGATAACCAGTGGCAAGTCTGACCCTGACAAGGCAAGAGGTCAAACAGTGCTCTCGAGCCTTGCTGCCCTAAAAGCCATGTCGGTCAAGGACCTGAAGGCCGAATGGGAAAAACTCATCGGGACATCCTCTCCGAACAACAGCCGGGCCTTCCTCGAATTCCGGATCGCATACCGGATCCAAGAATTGGCCTATGGCGGCCCCGACCGCAAAACACGGCGGATGCTGGACCTCCTAGCCGACGAGGTGGAGGGACATAGCAGGCGCAAACAACAGATCATGGATCCCCGCAATCCGGTGATCGGCACTCGGCTTATTCGCGAGTGGGATGGCGTAGAGCACACGATCACGGTCCTGAAGGACGGCTTCGACTGGCAGGGTCGCAAGTTCAAGTCGCTGTCCGCCGTCGCCCGCGAAATCACCGGCACCCGCTGGAACGGCTACCGCTTCTTTGGCCTGCGCGAGCGGAAGCGGGAGGAGGCATGATGCAGATGGATACCAAGCCGAACCGCCGCCTGCGCTGCGCCATCTACACCCGCAAGTCGAGCGAGGAAGGCCTCGACATGGAATTCAACAGCCTCGACGCCCAGCGGGAGGCTTGCGAGGCATACATCGCCAGCCAGAAGTCCGAGGGCTGGGTCGCCACGCGCGAACGCTATGACGATGGCGGGTTCTCGGGGGGTAATCTGGACCGGCCCGGCCTGAAGCAGTTACTGACCGACATCGACGATGGGCTGATCGACGTCGTGGTGGTCTACAAGATCGACCGCCTGTCGCGCTCGTTGATGGATTTTTCTAAGCTGGTCGAGGTGTTCGACCGCAACGGCGTGACTTTCGTCTCAGTGACGCAGTCCTTCAACACGACAACATCCATGGGGCGGTTGACACTGAACATCCTGCTGTCCTTCGCCCAGTTCGAGCGCGAGGTCATCGGCGAACGCATCCGCGACAAGGTGGCAGCCTCGCGCAAGCGCGGCATCTGGATGGGGGGCTATGTGCCGCTTGGCTACGATGTGCAGGACCGCAAGTTGGTGGTGAACGAGGCCGAAGCCGCCAACTTGCGGCGGATCTTCCAGCGGTTCATTGATCTGGGGTCCGCGACCGTGCTGGCGCGGGAACTGCGCAGGGAGGGCTTCCGTAACAAGCAGGGCACGCTGATCGACAAGGGCTATCTTTACCGGCTGCTGAACAACCGCGTGTATCGGGGCGAGGCGCTCCACAAGGGCAAATCCTATCCCGGCGAGCATGACGCCATCATCGATGTGGACCTTTGGGATCAGGTCCATGCCATCCTGCAGGAAAGCCCCCGAAAGCGGGCCAACAACAGCCGCGCGCAGACGCCAGCACTGCTAAAGGGGCTGATCTTCAGCGAAAATGGCGCCGCCATGACGCCGACCAGCACGAAAAAGGGGACCAAGCTTTACCGCTACTACGTTTCCATGGATGTGATCCGGAACCGCGAGACCGGCGAGGAGACCGCGCCGATGCGGCTTGCCGCCGGAATGGTCGAGGACGCGGTCGTGACCGAAGTTCGGCGCATCCTGCAAACGCCGGAGGTGGTCACGCAAGTGTTGGCTGCACTGAAACGCGACGGCGGCGGCGCATCTGAGGCGGATGCCATCGCAGCCCTTTACGAGTTCAATGCCCTATGGTCGCAACTCTTCCCGGTCGAACAGGCCCGCATCATCCAGTTGCTGGTGCGGCGTGTCACAGTGACCATGGCCGGGCTCGAGGTTGACATTCGGCGAGAAGGCATCGCGGGGGTCGTCCGCGAGATGGTCGCGCCGCGCAGGATGGAGGCTGCAGAATGACCAAGCCAGACGATACGATCCGAGTGCTGATCCCACTCAACGTGCGCAAGAAGAATGGGCGGCCGAAGATCATGCCGCCCGCCGACTACCGTCCCAGCGAGGACCAGGCGCAGGATCCGCACATCCTGCGGGCCATCGGCCGGGCATGGGGGTGGCGGCGGCGCATGGATGCCGGTGAGTTCGCCACCATTCAGGAACTTGCCGAGGCCGTGGGACTGGCGGAACGCCATGTCAGCCGCCAGCTGCGGCTGGCCTATCTGGCGCCCGAAGTGCTGAAGCGGTTGACCTGCGGGCGCGAGGCGACGGCGGTCAGCCTCTATGATCTGTGCTTCTTGGCGAGTGAGGCTTGGGGGGAACAGGTGGGACGGGCGGTCGGGGAGGCACCGCCCAGAACGACATGAACGGCCCAAAACGGTTCCTTGGCAAGACATCCCCGAATGCTGGACATGCCCAGTTCTTCAGTTCCCCGAGGACGTAGTTTCAGTTGCTGCAACCAACTTGCTGACGCCAGATCGTCGGATCGAGCCCTCGAGAACGTGAAACATCGACCGCACCGTAACCGCTTTATCGGGAACTTGCCCGACGTTGGACGGGGCTGCCGCGATTAGTCACGGACAGGCAGCGATACCGCGGACTGACGGAATTCAATCTGGCAGGTGAATCGGGCAGCTTTCGTCCGCCGCCCAATCGGCAAAGCTGAGATAATAAACCCGCACATCGCCCCGTCCTGCGACAACCGCCGCAAGAGCTGCCAAAGCGGCCCGGCCGCCGCCGTTGCAATGGGTGACGACGGGTTTGCTCCCGTCGATGCCGGCTTGGTCCATCATTTGCGCAATCTCGCCGGCGGGTTTCAGGTGTCGGCCGTCCAGGAGGTCACCATGGGCCAGCAATGCAGCGCCCGGCAGGTGGCCACCGCGCGCATTGCCTTTCAGATCGACGCCTGCATGTTCCTGTATCGTGCGGGCGTCGAAGACCTGCACGTCGGGCAGATCGGCCTTCAGGCCGGTACGCTCCGCCAGCCCCACCACACCGCTGCCGGGCGATAGTTGCAAGGAAACAGTGGCGCGGCCCGCCTGCGGCGGCAAGGTGGACAGCGCCGCAATCCCGCCGTTCAACACAGTCGTAGGCAGGCCGAAATATTGCAGCATGAACCAGACCCGCGCCGCTTCGGTCATTCGGCCGTCATCCAGAACGACGCTCACGGTATCCTTTGCCACTCCAAGCGCTTCAAATTCGCGCTGCCAGTACGCGAGATCGTCGAGGCCCGACGGGCTGCGTTTCGCGGTCTCGACCCACTCTTCAATCGGAACGTTGAGCATCCCTTGAGGGCGCTCATCGGCAGCGGGCACATAGATCAGCCGGAGAGGTCCGAGCGCGGCAAGGTCGGCGTCGTTGACGAGTGGGTTGATGTGCATGCTTTCTCCAGATTGTTGGGTTGAAGAATATCGGTGCTGTCAGATCAGCCCCATGGCCAGACCAAGACCGAGAGCGATCATCGTGAGTGCAACGATGATCTTAACTCCGCGCAGCGTGACCTTGTTAAGGATGCGCGACCCGATGAAGGCCCCAAGAAAGGCGCAGAGCGTGGCGACGCCAACCACCGTCCAGACATCCGGCGTCAGGGCCGCAAAATTGCTGGTGAGATGCGACAAGCCATAGACGCTCAGCCGTGTAGCGTCGACGATCACGGCTGCAACAACACCGGTGGCGATGAAGGCTTCCTTCGTCAACCCAGCCTTGATCAGGAAGGCGGTCCGGAATGCGCCCTGGTTGCCCGACAGGCCACCGAAGAACCCGGAGATCAGCCCGCCCAGCGGGAGTAACCGCGCCGGGAATTTCAGTCGAGAAAAGGCGGGGGACAGTTCCAGCAGCGCAAAGATCACGATTAACGTGCCGATGGCCAGCGGCAGCGCTTCGATCCGGTATTCGTTACCGAAAGCCGCCCAGGCTGTGATCGTCGGCAAATCAGACAACCGGACCAGAAGTGACGCACCAAGCATGGCGGCAAGTGCAGCAGGGACAGCAAAGCGAAACAGCACCCGCGCATCTGCCTGTCGTCCGACAAGCGCCAGTTTGAACAGGTTGTTGGCCAGATGAACCAGTGCGGTGGCGCCAATTGCCACCTCGACCGGCATCATAAGGGCAAAGGCCGGCATCAGGATAGTGCCAAGCCCAAAACCAGAGAAGAGCGTCAACCCCGAGGCGAGGAAAGCGACAAGTGCGACGAACAGGATGTCCATGAAGCCGTGCGCTCCGGGGATGCGGGGATTGACGGAAAGGATAGGGGATGGTTTATCGAATGTCGATAACGAAAGCGAAAGGTGACTGACTTGCTCGAGCGCATGGAGCATCATGATCTGCTGTCAGGACTGGTGCGGTTGCACATCCTGCACCATGCAGCGCACCACCCGGTCTATGGCCAGTGGATGATCGACGAGTTGGCGCGGCACGGCTACCGACTGTCGCCGGGCACACTGTATCCAATGCTCTCGAAAATGGAGCGGGATGGCTACCTGACCAGCAACACGGAGCGCGAAGGACGTACGTCGCGAAAGTTTTACACGATCACGGAAAAAGGACGCGACGGGCTGGCGGTGGCGCAGGTTCGTTTGCGGGAACTGAAGGGCGAGGCGGGAAAAGAATGACAGAACAGAAGCAAGCACATGAGACGCAACCTGCGCAGGGAACACCAGGCGAAGTCTTCTCCACCTTTTTCAAACTTGGCCTGACATCCTTCGGTGGGCCGATTGCGCACTTGGGTTACTTCCGCGAGGAATTGGTCACTCGGCGGAAGTGGCTAAGCGATCACGCCTACGCTGATCTGGTGGCGCTGTGCCAGTTCCTGCCCGGTCCGGCCTCAAGCCAGGTCGGTTTTGCGCTTGGCATGATGCGCGCGGGCTGGCTCGGGGCGCTTGCAGCCTTCACTGCCTTCACGTTGCCCTCGGCGCTGCTGCTGCTAGTCTTTGCGATGACGGCGGCGTCAATCTCGGGCCCTGTCGGAACGGGGGCCCTGAACGGCCTCAAGATTGTCGCGGTGGCGATTGTCGCACAGGCTGTCTGGGGCATGGCGAAGAACCTCTGCCCAGACCGGGAGCGCGCCGCAATCGCTGTCGGTGCCGTGATCATGCTGGCGTTCTTGCCCGGCGCATTCGGGATGGTCGGTGCGATCCTGCTCGGCGCGCTCGCAGGTCTGGCTTTAGGACGCGGCTCGGGAACGCCGGTCGGCGGGCATGTCACCATGCCGGTGTCGCGTGGGATCGCGGCCGCAGCGATGATCGTTTTCTTCGCGCTGCTTTTCCTGCTTCCGCTGACTGCTGGCCAGAGCCAGTCGCTGGCGGTGATCGACAGCTTTTACCGCGCCGGTGCGCTGGTCTTCGGTGGCGGTCACGTTGTCCTGCCGCTCTTGCAAGCTGAAGTCGTAGCACCCGGCTGGGTCACACCGGACCAGTTTCTCGCCGGCTACGGCGCCGCGCAGGCGGTGCCCGGGCCGCTCTTCACCTTCGCCGCCTATCTTGGCGCAGTGCTGGGGCCAGAGCCGAACGGCATCCTTGGTGCGACCTTGGCCCTGCTGGCTGTATTCTTGCCTGGTTTTCTGATCTTGATCGGCGTGTTGCCGTTCTGGGATCGGTTCCGCGCGATGGCACCGGCCCAATCGCTGATGCAGGGCGCGAATGCAGCGGTTGTGGGGATCCTCGGTGCGGCCCTCTATTCGCCTGTGTTCACCAGCGCCATCGGGGACATGCGAGACTTCGCGCTGGCGCTCGCATGCTTCGTCCTGCTGATGGCGTGGAAGGCCCCGCCTTGGGTGGTTGTCATTGTTGCGGCGGTCGGCGGTGTGGGACTGGCGCTGATCGCCTGAGGCTCATCTGAGCCGAGGCAACATGACAGTTGTTCGTGCTTGCCGAAGCGAACGTAGCTTCCCGCTCAGTTGAGACCTGCGGAACCCCTGTGCCCGAACTGCCGCTGACATGCGCTCCGCCCCGCTCAACTACGCCGCCTTCGGGTGCCTCTGTTCGCACCGGGAGCAGACGAACCCGCCTCAACTGCGGCGCAGTTCGATTTCGTCAACACACTGAAAGAAAATCACTTTTTTAAACCGTCTCGATTTTGGTGAAGGGCGGATGGAAAGAGACGAAGGGCGTTCAGAGACCAATTCTGGCCGAAACGCCAGTCTCCGAAAGTCGGATGGCCTCGCTAAACCCCTTTGAAAAAAAAGAAAAAAGGCTCCGTCCGGGACCTCATCTCGAGTTTGCGATGTGCAAGTGGCGGAGGGGATGGGTCTGGTAGCGAACCCTCTCTCGTGCTCACACCCACCCGATTGCATACCTCAGATAGATTAGGACAATATATCCAAAGAGACAAAGCGCAGACCAAAGCTATTTAGCTTATTCTTGAACCTTGGATTAAGCAATAATGTATGCAAAAGTTTCCGTTTTTCGAATTTTCTTGGCGAAAAAGCAGCTGCACTCGGCTTCTTGGAACGAAGTTGATGGCACGAAAGCTAAGCAAACGGTATATCGACCTCAGCAACATTTTACTTAGATCGAGCGCAATAAATCCTGGATCAGATTTCCAAACGGCACCTAGCTCCACCTTGGACCTAAAATGTCTCCTAGTTGGAACGCCCTGCGGCGGCTTGGAACAGGCGGCCGCTGGTTTACACTCCCTAGGAGCTGAACTCCGCTGGCTTCCCGCGAGTTCGGATGTAGTTGACATGTTGGCTCTAGGCCTTGAACCAGATGCCGCACTTGCCCTATTCGATTTTGATGCGTTCAATGATCCGCTAACGCTTCACACGGCTCTCATGATGCTAAGACAAATGAGGACAGGACTGCCGCTCATCCTGGTATCAAAGCACGGATATTCAAAGGAGCTTGCGCCCAACATCGCTTTAGCAGGCTTGTTACACGCTTCGACTGATTGGAGAAGATTGCGGTTTGTCATAGACGAAGCAATTTTCCCTTGACTGTTGCCTCGCCCCAAGGGGCTTGGAACACATTTTTGCCAGCCCAAGTCATACGGTGATGAGTCCCCCTGTTTTTGTTGAACTTAGTGCAAGAAGCTTTCGACAGTATCGGCGCATGATTAATTCAGCCTGCTCTGTGCCCCCTGCCCCGCGCCGGCCTGCTCTGACCCGAGCCAATCTGGAAACACACGCAGATCCCAGCCGGCCTTGGCATAGCTGTTGCGGAAGATGTCGAGGACGGTGCGCAGATGCGGGTCGGCGAGTGGTATCTGCGCCTTGCAAGTGGCGTCACCCGTGAGTGTCACCGCAAGACCCGCGGGCTGTTTTTGCATCTGGATCGTGGTGCAGAGCCAGCGCGGGGTCTCAAAATCGGCCTGCACTGGTTCTGCCGGTGGCTCGGATTTGCGCGCCAGCCGTACACGTTCCTGCGTCATCGACTGGACGAGATCCGCAGGAACGCCCTCTGGCGTCTTTTCCTCAAGATGCTTGACTACCACCGGGATGATCTGATCCATCAGCCGCCGCGTGAGATAAATCGCCTGCTTGGCCCCGCTTGCGTCAACTGCGTTGAGGCAAATCCGGTCTTCGATCGCATCATAGCGCGCCGTGAAGGTCTGCATCAAAAAGGTTGAGGAAGGTGCCTCCGCCCCTCCGACTGTCTCCTGTATTGGCAGCTTTTGATCCATCATGTGCCCACGCCCGACTTTGATCCCTCAGTCCCTCAGTCCCTCAGTCCCTCAGTCCCTCAGTCCCTCAGTCCCTCAGTCCCTCAGTCCCTCAGAGCTAGTTCCTGCACCTTCGCCATGGGTTGCCAGATATATTCAAGCACGGTGCGCTTACCGGAGAGCACGTCAACAGTGGCAGTCATGCCGGGAATAAAGGTGACCGGCTCCCCATCCACCAGAAGCTCACCTTCGATCGCCACATCAATTGTGTAATAGCTGGCCCCGCCGTTTTGCTCATCGACCACCGCATCAGGGCTAATGCGCAAAACGCGGCCGTCAACCGTTCCGTATTTCGCAGAGTCATAAGCCGACAGGCGGATACGCACGGCGTCATCGGGCAGAATGTTCGAGATATCCTGAGGCGCGATCTTCGCCTCAATCACCAGCGCCTCGCCTGTGGGCACAAGTTCCAGAACAACATCACCGGTATTCACAAAACCACCGGGCGTACGGAAGTTCAGCCTGTTGACGATACCCTGCATCGGAGCACGAATAACCGTCCGGCTGACGCGCTCTTCCAGCTGCGGCAGCGCTTCGCGCAGTTCGCTCTGCTCGGCCACCACCGTGTTGATCTCGTCTTTCGATTTCAAGCTGTAGTTGGCCTTTGCATTCGCGATTTCTGTTTCAAGCTCGCGGATGCCGGAGCGCGCTTGTTCGATAGATACCGCAGCACGGTCCCCCTCACCCTTTGTGCGCTCCAGCTCACGTTGCAGCTCCAAGAGGCGCGTCGCGGGCGCGATATTGTCTTTGACTAGCGGCGCCACCACCGCAATCTCTTCCTCAAGCAGCGCTGCAGTGCGCTCGGATGTGCCTACGACGGCCTCTGCGCCCCGCAAATCCTGCTGGCGCTGCTGCAGGCGCTGTTCGAGCACCGCAAGCGTACCCGCAAGCTCTGCCCTACGCGCCGCAAACAGGCTCTGCTCCGTCAGCGCGACCATGGGAGAGCGCGCATTCAGCTCTGCGGGAATGACAAAGTCGCCCCCTTCGATTTCAGCGCGCAGCCGTAATTCCTTGATGTCCAGGGCGGCGAGGCGCTGGCTCAGGCGATTGAGCTCGCTGCTGGCATCCACCGGGTCGATCTCAAAGAGGACTTCACCTTCTTGGACCGTCGTATTCTCCGAGACATAGCGGCGCAGAATCACCCCGCCCTCGGCCGCCTGCACCATCTGGTTTTGCACCGAGGAGATGATGCGGCCTTCGCCCCGCGTGACATTGTCCAGTTCGGCATAATTGGCCCAAACAAGAAGTGCCACGACCAGCGCGATGATCGTGAAGAGAACGGTCGAGCCAGCCAGACCTTCGCGGCCAGCCATCTCACGCGCCAGGCGCTTGAATTCCATCTCAGCCATGTCTGTTCCTCACCGCCCCTGCGCTCTGAGTTTGTCGGGCGTGGTATCCGCCAGAACCGTTCCCTGATCGATCACCAGCACCCGATCCGCCAGATCAAGAAGCGTGTTGCGATGGGTGATCATGATCATCGTCCGGTTCCCAGCCCAGGCCTTGATCCGCTCCAAGACTGCTTTCTCCGTTGCGGTATCCATCGAGCTTGTCGGTTCATCGAGGATCAGCAGGTTCGGGTCATGCAGCAGCGCTCGCGCAAGGTTGATCGATTGACGCTGGCCGCCCGAGAGCCCTTCGCCCCGCTCCTTGAGCAACATGTCATAGCCCTGCGGGTGGTTCGCCACAAAATCATCAACACCTGAGATCTTGGCGATGTTCAGCAGATGCGCATCGTCATATTCGTAAAAGCCCATCTGCAGATTTTCTTTGACCGTTCCGGAGAAGAGCCAGGTTTCTTGCAGCATCACCCCCACATTGCGGCGCAGGTCCGACTTGTCGATCTGACGGATATCGACACCATCGATCATCACGGCCCCTTCGCTGGGCTCAATCAGCCCCGCCATCAGCCGGGACAGGGTCGATTTGCCCGATCCCATCCGGCCGACGATCGCAACTTTCTGGCCCGCCGGGATCTTCAGCGACAAATTGCGGATGATTGGCGCATTGGCACCGGGGAAGGTGTAGCTCAGGTTCTTGAGCTCGATGCTGCCCTTCAGGTGCGGGCGGCTCAGACGCGGACGCGAAGCGTCAGCTTGGTCGCTGTCGTCCGTCATGACCGAAGAGAGCGAGCGATAGGCCTGCAAAGCCCCGTTTGCCCGCGACATGGCAGAGGCAAGCTGCGAGAGTGGGGCAAGCGTGCGGCCGCCCAGGATCACGGCCGCGATCATCGCCCCCATGGTGATGACACCATCCTGGATCAGGAACACGCCGTAGAAGATCGTCGCAATCTGCGCCAATTGCTGGATCGACGCGGCGGAGTTGATCGCGAACTGCGACAACATGCGGTTCTTGAGCCCCAGCTCAGACTGCGCATCCGAAGCCTCCTCGAACCGGCGACGCATCAGCCGACCTGACCCCGTCGCTTGCACCGTCTCAAGCCCATTCAGGGTTTCAACGAGAACCGCCTGTTTGGACATGTTGCTCTGCATCGAGCCTTCCGCGATGCGCGCCAAGAAGGGCTGGATCACAAGGCCCGTGGCGATCACCAGCGGTACAGCGATCAGCGGCACCAGCGCGAGCGGACCGGAGATCAGATAGATGACCCAGATGAAAAAGAAGATGAAGGGCAAATCCACCACCGCAATCAAGGTGGCAGAGGTGAAGAAATCCCGCAATGTGTCGAACTCACGCACAATGCTGGCCATCGCCCCGGCCTTGCGGCTGCGCTTGTCGAGGCGCATGTTGAGGATCTTGTCGAAGATGAGCCGCGACATGCGAAGGTCTGCGCGCTTGCCTGCCCGGTCCACAAACTGCGCCCGCAGCGTCTTGATGGCAAAGTCAAACCCAAGCGCGATCAGCACCCCGATGGTGAGCGCAATCAGAGATTCGATGGCCTCGTTCGGCACTACGCGGTCATAGACAACCATGATGAAGAGCGAAGTCGCGAGCCCTAGGAAGTTGGTCATCGTGGCGGCCGCAACCACTTGCCCGTAAAGCCATTTGCTTTGTGCAAACGAGCCCCAGAACCAATCATTTTTGCCCTTGGGCTGAGCAGCTTCATGCACCTTGCGCGCCAGGATGACATAGGGCAGCAAGGCGTCATCCAGATCTGATCGGGACAGGATCGTGTGCTGATCAGCCTCAGCAAAGCCACGGATCACTGCGTCCCCGTTCTCCTCAATTTTCTCGATGACAATCGCTTCGCCCTCTTTCGCGAAAGCGATCAGCGGGCAATGCGCGGGAACCAACGCGCTCGCTGGGAACTCGCCAAGGCTCGCCTCAAACCCCACATGGCGCAGCGCCGAAACCGCCGCCTGCGGATCAAAGACTTCGCGGATCAACTCTGGCAGATCACGGATCGCGCCTTCCGAGAACGCTGTGCCATTCAGGGCAAGAACATGCTGGACCGCCAGGATCAGGCTCTGCTCTCTGGCAAGGAACCCGGCCATGTCGTGGCCGTGTTCTCCCGCTTCGGGCCCGATATGCGCCCCCTTGTCATCAGCGCGCGAAGCTTGATCCTCCACGTGAGAGGTTGCGTTCAGGTCCAAAGCGCCAAGAACGATCGAAGATTTGCCCTCAGGCAGGGATGTCGTCATATTTTATGTTTCCTATGCGGCGCAGAGGCCGCGAGCGCCTGTTCGCATTATGGCGTCAGGCCGATCACCTCGGTCAGATAACCCGTTCGCCCTGCAACCGTGAGCAGCAGCGTGAGCTTCTCCGCCTGCATCTGGATCTGCTGGTCACACGCCCGGTAATTCTCGATCTCCGCAGAGATCAACTGCTGCAGGTTGGCCTGTCCTGTCGCAATCTGCGACCGGGCGGTTTCCGCCTCGGACTTGGTCAGCTTGATCTTCTGCGCAACGAGCGGCATTGACCGCTCCAGCGCATCCAGGCGCACGATCGCGCCATCCATTTCCGCCTTGGCGATCCGCTGCGCATCCGTCAACTGCGCCTCAAGCGCCTCTACACGCTTTTCGGCCGCCTCAAGCTGCGCCTTCCGTCGGCCACCATCGCCAAAAACATACTGCAGCCGCAACCCGGCCGTAACATCGGTGGTGTCATCCTGATCCATCGGCGACATCACACCTGCTTGCAGGCTCACCTTCGGACGGAAAGCCGAGCGCGCCTCCTCCGCAGCCCCCTGCGCGGCAAAAAGCTCGGCGACCGTTCGCTTGAGTGCCGGAGCGCTCTTCCACTCAGCCGCCCGCGCGCGGGCCATTTGCACACTGACCAACTCAGAGGGACGTCCAACCTTGCCCGGCGCCTGTTTGTAATACTGCTCAAATCGCACTGCAGCTTCGGCGCGCGCGGCCTCAAGGCCGGTCCGTTCTAGTTGAATATCCAAATACTGCCGCCGCGCATTTTCTACAGCTGCACGATCCAGCATGCCATTGGCAGCCATCCGGTCCATCTGATCCATCAGGTCACCGAGATCACCGGTCTTGCGCTGCAGCAGCGCCAATCGCTCCGAAGCCATCCAATAATCTGCCCAGGCGCGCGCGGCCTCAAGCGCGATCATGTTGCCGCGATCCAGTCTGTCTGCCTGAGCCGCAAGCGCCGCGGCCGTGGCCCGATTGATCGCGCCCCCTGAGGCACCACCGTCATAGAGGAGTTGTGACAATGTAACATCACCCGCCGCACCGGTCGTCGTCTCCGACACCGGATCGCCCTCACGCAGCGCGCCTAGCGTGGCATTTGCACTGAGTTGAGCGCGTCGCGCGCTGGTCGCGACGCCGATCCCCGCAAATGCCTCAGCTTCAAAGGCCTGCGCCGTCTGATAGCCCTCGCTCGCCAAAACCGCGCTGCGCAGCGCGTCCGGAAATCCGGCAGCAATCGTCACTGCAGTCCCTGCTTCCGCGCGGCCCGATCCAGCGCCCTCGAGCCCCTGGGCGAGCCTCTCACCCATTGCGGCGTCCATATCTCCGACGGAATCCCTCTGCGCCGCGCAGCCAGCGAGAACGACCAGTCCGCAAGCTGCCAGAAGTCGCGTTCGCCGCATCCGCTTTACTCCTTCGCGCTGGCGTCAGCCGGCGCGGCCTTTGCCTTTTCAAGTTCAGACTTCAAACCGGCGATATAGCTGGCCTTGGCGGTGTTATAGATCGCAATTTCATCCTTGATCTTGCGCATCTGGAATTCCAGAAACTGCAGACTGGCCAGCTGAGCCTTCCCGTTATCACTCAGATCTTCAGTGTTGTATTCGATGCCATCCACAGTGAACTTGGGCATGTCTTTTTACTCCGCGTCAAACAGCGTTGATAAATCAACGCCGGTTTTATTCTTGATGATTTCCGCCTTGAGGTCCGAAATATAGGCGTTCTTCGCCTTGGTCAGCAGCGCCATCAGGTTGCGCTTTTCCTCAAACAGTCGGTCGAGGTGCTGCAGCCGCGCGACAAGCGTCTTCGCCCCCTCCGAGGCCTTGGAAAGGTCATACTCCTCTCCGTCCAGGCGCAGGATTTGAGCTGCATCTGCCATCAGTCCGCCTTGCCTTCCAACTCGGCCTTCAGGCCCTTCACATAAGCAAAATGCGCGGTCTGACAGATCGCCAGCTCATTGTGCAGCGCCATCAGTTTGGCCTCTGCAAATTGCAGGCTGGCAATCGCGCCCTTGGCTGGTGCGCTCAGGTTTTTGGCATCATATTCAACGCCATCGATGACAATTTTCGGGGTCTTGGACGCTTCGGAGATCGCCGGGCTTGCTGAAACGGCATCTGTGACCGCATCAGTGACGATCGCGGTCATCTCGATGTCTTGTTCAGACTTATTCGCCTTAGCCATGTCGTCATCCTTTGTCTTGGTTTCTCTGTGCCAGGGCCTCAACCCATGCCAATTGCTTTGGCAGACAGACGGTGTTCAAGTCATACGCAGCGACCGCTGTATGGCGCGCAGCCGTACCCAGACGCTGACGTTCTTGAGGATCATCTAGCAGACAGCAGACTGCCTGAACAAGGCTATCAATGGAAAAGAAGTCGACAAGCAGGCCATTTTCGCCATGTGTGATCACTTCGCGCAAAGGCGCCGTGTCACTGGCCACAATGGCCGTACCCGCGCTCATCGCTTCGATCAGGCTCCAGCTCAGCACGAAGGGATAGGTCCAATAGACATGCACGGTCGAAAGCTGCAGGAGCGATACGAAATTAACATATGGCACCTGCCCCACGAAATGCACCCGCGCCCAATCTTCATCCGAAATCCGGCCACGGACTTCGTTAATAAAGACCTCTTTCCAAGAGTCCGCACCGTTCTTTTCGATGGAGGGCTTAGCACCATAGCTCACGCCATCACCACCAACGATGATTACGCGTGCATTGCGGCGCTCTGTCAGGATTTTGGGCAAAGCTCGCATGAAGATGTGAAAGCCACGCATGGGCTCGAGATTGCGGTTGACGAAGGTGATAACTTCATCATTCCTCGTAAACGTCAGGGGAGCTGCAGCGCCACTTCGGCGAAGGTTCAACTGAACATTCTGGTTGGGTCGGATGACATCGGTGTCAATCCCGTCATGCACCACTGTAATCTTGGATCGAAACGAATCAGGAAACGAGCTTGCCTGCCAGGATGTCGGGGCGATGGCAGCGTCCGCGAAATCGAAATGCATGTGGTTGTTGAGGTTCTTGAGCCTGAGGCGGCAGTTGTTGCCGGAAACATCCTCGACCGGGAATTCGGGATCAAAACCGGTATCTGCGCCCTCGGACACGTAGTAAAATTCACAAAAGATCCCAAGCTTGGCTCTGGGCCAAACCTCTTTTAGGAAGAGGCTTTCCCCCCAACCCGGATGGGCAACAATTACGTCCGGAGCAAAGCCTTGATCCTTGAGCTGAACACATGCACGGAAAGCGCCCTCAGCGCGTATAATCTTGGTTTCAAAATCGGTAACCCAAGGATGGACACCCGGCGTCGAGCCCTGGCTTACCGCATATGGAAAAAGCTCAACTCCTTCCCAGCGCGTCTGCTCGGACTTCTGCATGGTTAAGGCGATAACGCGATGTCCAAGCTGAGCAAGTGCAGGTGCAAGATGTTTAAACTGACCAGGGAAATTTTGATGGACGAAAAGAATATTCATGATCAGCTGAATTCTACACAGTCGGCGAGCTTAGATCCGCGAAACCAAATAACTCCGCCCGAACACATTAGCCCAGATACCTTGAAGCGTTATTGCGCAAAACATCATCCGAAACAGCTTGTTTCATCGCAAATGCCCACAGGTCGAATTGCTCCGGCCTACGAACAGTTAAAACTGACCCGAATCCGGCAGGTTTCAATGTTCCGGCAAGCACCTTCTGTGTGAAGCCGACATGATGAGCCATGTAAAGATTACCGCGCGCCATAGATGGACGATGACCGAACAAGATATCCAGAGGCGTTATCGGACCAGCAGGCGAAACATAGGCTGTATCGAGAAACTTGTCCTGCGCGATCAAGGCCGCAACAGACTGAAGATCAGGGCAGGTGATGATTGCAAAACCATCATCTTTGAGCACCCGGTTAAACTCGTTAAAAGCTACCGGAACTTCATGAGGGTATAAGTGCTCCACATTATGAGACGAAAACAGCGCATCCATTGAAGCAGACTCAACCGCAGACATGTCTGTCATGGTACCAACGATGTCCGGTGAGACACTTTCATCAATGTCAAAGCGCACCTCCCGCCAATCAGTTGACTGAAAGGCGGGAAGCGTCTGACCCTTGCGCTTCGGTCCGCAGCCGACGTGTAGCTGTGACTTTAAAACCGTTGGACTTGTTTCCGGCAATCCAGTCGCCATCATTAGCTTTACACAACCATCAAGAAATTATTACCGCTCAGTGTATCAGGTGCGATCGAGTCGAATGTAGCTACCAACGAAATTTCGCTAGCATTGACCCACTTATCGCCCGAAGATGCCAGGTACTGGTAGGCTTTCCCATTATCGTACGCGACCAGATAGGTATTTACAGGGTCATTGGGATTGGCTTCAGAGAATTCCAAAGCGAGCACAGATCCAACGGTATTCCCTTCGATTGTCCTGAACATTTTCAACAACTCGCTACCATCATTTGCCAAGGACAGATCTCCATCGTCAACATTCAACCCGGTGAGCTCGATAATGTCTTGAGCAGACTGCGAAAGTTCCATTCTGTAGTCTTGTGTATTTATATTGCCACCAGTCTTCAGAGTATAGGCATGCGAGGTGAAAGCAGCATTCGAATTTGCAGCTGTGTTAGCACCGGTAAAGTCAACATCGAGGCCCACTTTATCATCCGATACTGAAAAATCTGTCACTACATCTCTGTCGCCGCTCGAGTTTATGCCCGTTAGACTGAATAAGTCAGCGCCGGAACCACCTGTAAGCGTATCAATCCCCCCACCACCAGTGATAGTATCATCACCAGCACCAGTAATGATAATGTTAGTACCAGTTGTAGCAGTAACAATAACTTTTCCAGTGGAAGTCGACGTGAGATCACCAGCTACCAATGAAACTGAAACGTCGTGGGTTCCTGCCATCGTTAGCACCTCACCGTCGAGCAGGTTATTTGCGTTGATCGTCTGGTTTGCTGCACCTGTGGTCACGCTGTTGGCACCGGCTGCGAGAACATAGTTCTCGATGCCCGCAAGAGCGGTGAACGTGTCTGCCTCGGTCAATGTGATCGTCTGAGTGTTCGTCGTATTTGTCGCCGTCAGAGTTCCATTCTGGGCAGCATCAAGCGTAACACCTACGTTGTTGCCATCCTGGAAATCAAGAATACCAGCATCCAAACCAACGACAGCTGCAAGGTTACTGCCGTTCACAACTTCATATGTATCTGCAGCATCAAAGTTTGTGAATGTACCAGTGTAGATACCAGAGCCAAATACAATCGTATTGGCCTGCTCTGTAGTACCATCCTCGGTCACGTTCTGGTTAAGTGCACCAACCGTGATCGTGCTCGCTCCAGCACCAGACAAAACGTAGTTCTCGATGCCCGCAAGAGCGGTGAACGTGTCTGCCTCGGTCAATGTGATCGTCTGAGTGTTCGTCGTATTTGT
>NZ_JAMJFX010000022.1 GCF_023544865.1 Phaeovulum molybdatiresistens
TTCCGTCTCACCATGTCCGATCTCCGTTGCCTTGGTCACGATCTTATCTTCGCGTCCACGAAACCGGCAGCAGGCCATAGCGACACCCTACGATAGATGTCCGAGTTTATTCCTCTCCGCCGTCGATATCACCGCAACAATCCTGTCCTGGACATGAGTCTTGAGCCCACCACGAGAGCCTTGGCAATCTGTCCCCGCCTACGTCTACTTCGATCGCGGTTTGGCCATCCTGCCACAGAGGGAGAAAATCAAAGTAAAAACCATCCAGACCCGGCATTTTATCCATCAGCGGCACGCAGCATAGCATCAACCAAAAGAGCCGGAACCCTCCAGACCGAAAATGGGCCGCCTGTTCCAAATCATTCGACGACGGACAAAGGGCGACCTGGCGTGGTGTAATACGATGAGAAAACCCATGGGGCACACACGCCTTCCGAACCCAAAAGCGCGAGGCCGGGCAGCGAAGCCCGGAACGAATGAAAACCGGTCCGCCTCGTCGAATATCTAAGCTAACTGTTAGCGGGCGGGGCGCACGAGCACGCGCCGCCCCTCAATCTTCACCTCATATTTCGGCAGGTTGGGGCAAGCCGTTTTTGCCTGTCCTGTCCTGAAACTGAAGCGCGCGCCGTGATGCGGACAAATGATTTCATCGCCCTCCACCGCTCCGCCTTCAAGCTTGCCCATCGAATGGGTACAAAAGCCGGAGAAGGCGACGATATCGCCGCCCGCATCGCGCGCGAGCATGATCTCGTTCGAGCCGATCGAGGTGAAGAACACACCCGTTCGTGGCACCTGCATCGTTGAACAGGCATCCTGAAAGTCTTTCATGCCGCTCGAGATCATGCTGATGTCATCCCGCACGCTGGTTAAAGCGCCGCCCCACCATGGCCGAGGCGATGTTCACTTTCTGAATGTCGATTGCCCCGCCTGCAATTCCCCAGCCCCAACTGTCGCGCAGACGGCGCTCCATTGGGTATTCCTTGGAATAGCCGTACCCGCCCATGAGTTGCACCGCGGTGCCGGTGACCTCGCGCGAAATTTCGTTCGCGTAGCATTTGGCAAGCGACGAATCAAGGATCGAGGGCATGCCGTCTTCCGCGTTCTTGGCCGCGCGGTGAATCAGCAGCCTTGCGGCCTCGACCCGGAGTTTCATCTCGGCGAGCTTGATCTGCACGCCCTGAAATTCAACGATGGGGCGGCCGAACTGCTTGCGTTCCTGCACATAGACCAGCGCGTCATCCAGAGCGCCCGAAGCCTGCCCCAGCGACATCGTGGCGTTGCCGCAACGTTCAAGGTCGAAGGCCTCCATCAGCTTCTTGAACCCGCCGCCGGGCACGATCACGGCGTCGAGCGGCAGTTCGACATTGTCGAAGTAGAGATCGGACGAGGGCACACCGCGGAAGCCCATCAGCTGTTCCTGCGGCCCGAAGCTAAGGCCCGACGTGTTTCTCTCGACATAGACCGCGCCGATCCCCTTGGCGCCAGGGACATCGTCGAACCGGCAATAGACCACGTAGCCATCAGCATGACCGCCACCAGAGCACCAGCGTTTCGTGCCGTTGAGGATCACCTTGTCACCAGCGATCCTAGCGCTTGTGCGCAGATCGGTCAGCGCGGAGCCGGCATCAGGTTCGGACATCGACACCGCCACCACGGCTTCGCCGGCGCAGACGCGGGGAATCACCCGTTCACGCAGGGTTTCGGGCGCGAAATGCTCGATCGCGCGCACCGGGCCGACGCAGCTTTCGAAGACCGGGAAGGCGACGGCAGAGCTGATCTTGGCAAATTCTTCGACCACCAGCAGCGCCTCAAGGTTGCCTAAGCCCAGACCGCCGTATTTTTCTGATACGTTTATGCCGAGAAAGCCCAGTTCAGCATAGCGCTTGAGCCATTCATGCGGCACCGGTTCACAGCTGTCTTCGAGCTGGCGGGCGAGATCGGGCAGTTGTTCCTGTGCGAAACGGCGCGCGGCCTCTTGCAGGCTTTTCTGGTCATCGGTCAGCTGGAAGTCCATCTGGCCACGTTCCTTCTGTTCTGTGAATACAAAAATAGCACTTTCCATATACACAAAAATCTGGGATGAGTATAGACATTCGCAGAGCACGCGTATTTTTCTGCGTGAAGACGGTCGCGATAGGGAGGTTTCCATGCAGCAAAGTCCGGACCAAATCCGGCAGGCGTATCGACAGATGCGGCTTATCCGTGAGTTTGAAGAGAGACTTCATGTCGAGAACCCGAAAGGCGAGATCGCCGGGTTCACGCACCTCTACTCGGGGCAGGAGGCCATCGCTGTCGGGGTTTGCGAAAACCTGCGTGAGACCGATTATATTATTTCTACGCACCGCGGACATGGTCATTGCCTAGCCCGAGGTTGCGATCCTAAAGGCATGATGCACGAGATCTATGGTCGGGCCGATGGCTTGTGCAAAGGCCGTGGCGGCTCCATGCACATTGCGGATCTGACCAAGGGCATGTTGGGCGCAAACGGGATCGTCGGCGCGGGCCAGCCGATCGCAGTGGGCGCGGCGCTGGCGTGCAAGGCGCGCGGGGATGGTTCTGTCTCGGTCAGCTTCACCGGCGACGGGGCGTCGAACCAAGGCACCGTATTCGAAGCGATGAACATGGCGGTGGTGCTAAAGCTGCCCAAGCTCTTTGTGCTCGAGAACAACGGCTATTCCGAGCACACCGGTGCAAGCTACGGGATCGGATCGGACCTGAAGACTCGAACCGAAGCGTTCGGTATCCCGGTCTGGGAAGCCGACGGGTTCGACTACTTTTCTGTATACGAAGCCGCTGCAAAAGCCCTGGAATACATCCGCGCTGGAAATGGTCCAGCGGCTGTTCTGGCCGTCGCAACCCGCTATTTTGGCCATTTCGAGGGCGATCCGCAAAATTACCGCGCCAAGGATGAGGTCAAGAACTTCCGCGAAACGGTGGATGCACTCAAGCAGATCCGCGAGAAGGTGACCGGGGCCGGCATTTTTACGGTCGAGGAACTCGATGCCATCGACGCGGAGGTGCTGGCCTTGATCGACGCCTCTGTCGAAAGCGCGCGCACAGGCCCCGTGCCGGGCGCGGACATCCTGCTGTCCGACGTCTACATCGATTATTGAGGAGCACCGTCATGGCTGAATTGACAATGCGCGATGCGCTAAACCAGGCGCTGCATCAAGAGATGGAGCGCGATCCGCGCGTGATCGTGATCGGCGAGGATGTTTCCGGCGGGGCGGGCGGCACCTCTGGCAAGCGAGATGCCGCGGGCGGTATCTTTGGGGTGACCAAGGGCCTGTTGCCGCGCTTCGGCGAGGCCCGTGTGATAGACACGCCGATTTCCGAAAGCGCGATCGTCGGGCTTGCCAATGGCGCGGCGCTTGCGGGGATGCGGCCTGTGGCCGAGCTGATGTTCGCGGATTTCGTCGGCGTTTCGCTTGACCAGATTTTCAACCAGATGGCGAAATTCCGTTATATGTTCGGTGGAAAGGCCCAGACCCCGGTCGTGCTGCGTATGGCGATGGGTGCGGGGATGAATGCCGCCGCGCAGCACAGCCAGACCATCTATCCGATGCTGTCGGCAATTCCCGGGCTGAAGGTGGCGGTCCCGTCCACCCCGGCCGATGCAAAGGGGATGCTTGCGGCGGCGATCCGTGATGATGACCCGGTCATCTTTTTTGAACACAAGGCACTTTATTCGCGCAAGGGTGACGTGCCCGAGGGCGAGTATCTTGTGCCCTTCGGCGAGGCGGCATTGCTGCGCCAAGGCCGGGATGTGACAGTGGTGGCGATCGGGCGCATGGTGCATTTCGCAGCGAAGGCGGTAGACAAGCTGGCGGCAGAAGGAATCACCTGCGATTTGATCGATATGCGCACCACCTCACCGATTGATGAAGAGGCGATCCTTGAAAGCCTGTCGCAGACCGGCCGGCTTGTCGTGGTCGATGAATCGAACCCCATCTGTTCAATCGCCTCCGAGATTGCCAGCATGGCGGCGACAAAAGGGTTTCACGATCTACGCGCCCCGGTGCAAAAGATCACCGCGCCGCACACGCCCGTGCCCTTCGCGCGCGAGCTTGAGCGGATCTATGTGCCGAGCCCTAACGATATCGAAGCGGCCATTCGCGCCGTGATGAAGGAGGTGTGAGATGAGCCGGATTATTGCGATCACACTTCCCAAGTGGGGCTTGGAAATGTCCGAGGGAACAGTGACTTCTTGGCATGTTGCCGAGGGCCAAAGCGCCGAGAAGGGCGACGATCTGGTGGACATTGAAACCGACAAGATCGTGAACAGCGTCGAGCTGGACCAGTCCGGTACCATGCGCCGAATTCTTGTGCCCGAGGGCGAAGTCGCGCCTGTCGGCGCGCTGATCGCGGTGATGGCCGATCCTTCCGTCGATGACGGCGCGATCGACGCTTTCATCGCGGAATTCAAGCCCGTCGATGCCTCGTTTGAGCCCTCCGATCAGGATGCGGACGCGCAGGCTGGCGCGGCACTGGAACCGGTGGATGTGCGCGCCACACCGCTTGCCAAGCGTGTGGCCGAACAGACGGGGGTCGATCTGGCGTCGGTTTCGGGCAGCGGGCATCGCGGCAAGATCGTGCGCGATGATTTGGCCGGCACCGCTGTACCGGCGCGCTCGATCGAACAGATTCAAGCCGAAAATGAGAGCGTTCACGCCAGCCCCATCGCGCGCAAATTCGCTGGCGAGGTCGGGCTGGAACTTGCCGGGATCACAGGTCACGGCCGCAAGGGTAGGGTCTCTTTGGCCGACGCCGAGGAGGCGGCGATCCGCGCCGGGCTTTGGAAGCGTTCCGCCAGGGTTACGCAGCACGAAGCGGACCCGGTCATGGCAGCCAAGGATGGTGTCGAACAGCCCTTTACAGGGATGCGTAAATCTATCGCCAAGGCGCTAGTCGTTTCGAAACAGACCGTGCCGCATTTCTACACCACGGTCGATTTGCGCATCGACGCCCTGACGGACCTGCGAAAAGCGCTGAACCGCGCGGGCGGGGCAAAAATTTCGGTCAACGATTTCCTGATTCGCGCCTGCGGCCTAGCCCTTTCTGAACATCCTGGGGTAAATGTCCATGTCTCGGACAACATGGTGACCTTGTTTCCGCGTGCCGATATATCGGTGGCTGTGTCCATCGACGGGGGGCTGATTACCCCGGTTCTGCGTGATGCGGGCAATCGCGGGTTGCGCGATATTGCGGCCAGCGCGGCAGATCTAGCTGCTCGGGCGCGAGCCCGCGAACTTACGGCGGACGAGCTGAAGGGCGGCACTTTCACCGTGTCCAACCTGGGCATGTTCGGCGTCCGAGAGTTTGACGCGATCATCAATCCACCGCAGGGAGCAATTCTTGCCGTTGGCGGAGCGCGGCGTGAGGCTGTAGAGGGGGCTGCGGGGGATGTGCAATTCGTGACGATGATCTCGGCCACGCTTTCGGCCGATCACCGGGCCATTGACGGGGCGCTGGCGGCACAGTTCCTGACAACACTGCGCGAACTGATCGAAGATCCGATGCGCCTGCTATCGTAACAGTCGAA
This sequence comes from Phaeovulum molybdatiresistens, assembly GCF_023544865.1. GTDB lineage: Bacteria > Pseudomonadota > Alphaproteobacteria > Rhodobacterales > Rhodobacteraceae > Pontitalea. Next base: position 5,543 of record NZ_JAMJFX010000022.1, read on the forward strand.
ACAAGTTAAACAAACCGCCGGGAACGATCCCGGCGGTTTTGTATTCGGGGGGTATACGCCGGAAGGTTTAGCCCGCGACGCTTTGCTTTTTCGCGACGCGGTCACCCATCGCGATATATTCCGCGAGAACGTCGCCCTGCACATTGGTGTGTTTGCGAAACAGTTCGGAGGCCAGTTCGTATTGGCCCTCCACAATGGCCTCCATGATCGCTTCGTGATCGCGCAGGTTGTTTTCGGACTGGCCGGGATAGGAAAGCTGAAACCGGCGGTACGGCACCAGCTTGATTCCAAGCCGATTGGTCGTCTCGATCAGCTCCTGATTATGCGTGCCCTCGATCACCATCAGGTGGAACTTACGGCTGAGGGTATAATATTTGTCGTGATCGCCGGATTCGTAAGCCTCGACTGATTGCTCGTGCAGCTTGCGCAAGGCCTTGCGTTCTTGCGCGGTCATGCGGCGGGCGGCGAATTTGGCGCAGATGCCTTCAAGTTCGGACATCACCTCGAACAGGCGGATCATGTCCGAAAGGTCGATCTGGGTGACGATTGCGCCCTGGCGTGGCTTCTTCTCAACCAATCCCGATTGAATGAGCTGTAACATCGCTTCGCGAACCGGCGTGCGCGACACCGAGAAGCGCCGGGCAAGCGCTTCTTCATCCAACGACGCCCCGGGCGCCAGGCGGCCCGTGAAAATGTCGTTTTCAAGAGAAAGGCGCACGGATTCGGCGTGTGTAAGGCCGGCCGTTTTTGGCATGTGATTGGGTTCCTTTTCTGTGAATCCCGGGGCTTCTGATTATTGTATTTTTATATTAGCACTACGGATAATGATTTTTCCAGACATTCCTTACGGGAAGGGCACTTTGATGCGGGCTCATGCTCGGCATGAGTGCATGATGTCCGGCTTGATCCCGGACGGGATATTGAAATGTTCTTTTTTGTATGCGTTTTGCTGTTATGGATATACAAAATGGTCGCGATGTGTCTTGTTTCTAATAAGCTGCACCTGATCGACTGTGTTGCCGATTTGCTGCAGCATCCTTGACCTTCCCGTCGGGCGCCGGGGCCCGGGTACGTCGTACTGCGCGGCAACCGCGGATCGGGATGGGACCGACCCGATCCGCAGTGGCTGGTCGGAACAACGCCTTTAATGGAGAGATCATGAAACGACTGGAAGGAAAACGCGCGGTCATCATTGGCGCGGCAGCAAAGGGTAATCTTGGGCAGATCACCGCGCGGCAGTTTGCCCGCGAAGGCGCGCATGTTTTGGTCGCCGGGCGCCACGAGGCACCGCTTGCCGAGCTCGCGCAAGAGATCAGCGGCGCATATGCCTTGTGTGACATCACGGATGAAAGCGCGCTTGCGGGGCTTGCCACGACGGCTGTTGAGGCGCTTGGCGGCGTTGATATCGCAGTCAATTCGAGCGGATGGGGGCTGTTGACCCCCTTTCTTGATACCACGCGTCAGGAACTGGAACGCATGGTGTCGTTACAATTCATCGGGCCGTATCAGTTTTTCCAAGCAATGCTTCGCGTGATGGCCGATGATGGGGCGATCGTGCAGGTTTCAAGCGCGACAGCCAAGATCATGATGGAGGATCACGCCGCCTATATGGGCACTAAGGCGGGGATGGATCATGTGATCCGCTGCATCGCCAATGAATTCGGCACGCGCGGGATCCGTGCCAATAGTGTGGCGCCCGGTTTTACTGCCTCACCGATGACAGAGCGCGCGGCGCGCAACCCCGGGGTGGTGGGGGCCTTTGCCAAGGAATATCCTCTGGGTCGCGTGGGGACGCTGCAGGACACAGCCGAGGCAATCACCTGGCTGTGCAGTGACGCCTGTTTCATCACCGGCGAGGTGTTGCAGGTGAACGGCGGTGTGACGTTGCGGCGTAATCCCACCAATGCCGAAATCGTTGCCGCCGCCAAGGTTGCGCGAGAAGCACGGGACGCGGGCTGAAATCAGCCCGCTTTTGTCCGGGATTTCGGGTCGATCTTTTCGTCTGGCCGAAAGTCCCGGGGCAGTCTGAATTTCTGGATCTTGGTCGTGGACATCGGCCAGCTGTCCACGATCCGCACATAACGCGGGATCTTGTAGGTGGCGACCTGGCCGATGCAGTAATCCACGATCTGTTGCGGCGTGATGAGGGCTCCGGGTGTCAGCTCGACATAGGCCGCGGCCACTTCGAACAGATGGTCGTCGGGCACGCCGATCACCTGCGCGATTTGGATGCCGGGATGCGAACACAGCCAGGTTTCAATTTCTAGGGCGGCGACGTTTTCTCCGCCGATCTTGAGCATGTCCTTGAGCCGTCCGTCAAAAACGATGCGCCCGTCGGCGCGGACATGTCCCATGTCGCCGGTCCGAAGCCAGCCATCGACCAAGGCAAGCGCGGTCGCCTCGGGATCTTTGTAATAGCCGTCGAACAGCGACCAGCCCGAAAGCCAGATTTCGCCGCGCTCGCCCGGTTGCAGATCGGCGCGGGTTTCTGGATCAACCGCCTTGCCCATGATCCCGTCAAACGGCCGGCCCGATATATGAAGCGCCTCGTCCCTGGGGTCTTCGGGATCGGTGAAGCAGGGGACCCCGGTGGCTTCGGTCAGGCCATAGGCGTTGATATACTGCGCGCTCGGGAAGGCGCGGGTATATTTCTGCATCGTCTCGGCGGGGCCAACGCAATGCAGATACTGCAGCTTCGACAGATCGCTTCGCGCGAAATCGGGGTGATTGATGATCTGGTTCACAAGTGTTGGAAATGACAGGTAACCGAAGGTCACCCGTTCTTCCTCCATCAGTCGCAACGCGTCACCAGGGTCGAAATGCGCCGTGGTGATCTGGGCGGCGCCTGCGGCCCGGCACGCGGCCATCGGCAGCATCGTCGACATGTGAAAGAAGGGCAGGGGGTTCATCACGCTGTCGCCGGGCGCAAGGTGGAACCGTTCGGCAAAGGCCGCCCCGATCATTTCCAGCGTACGATGTGTCAGCATGCAGGCTTTTGGATGTGCCGTGGTGCCCGAGGAATACATCATCAGCGCATGGGTGTCGGGCGAGGTGGCGTTACACAGCTGGGCGATTTCGGCAGGGTTTATGCGTTTTGCACCTTCGTGCAGGGCATCGGCATCGGGCCAGCCATGATCGCGGGGGTCGGACAGGTTATAAATCATGCGCAGCCGTGGCGCGTCCAACAGGTTTAGCGGCCCGCCCGTCCAGTCCGCCAGTTCGGGATAAAGCCGCAACAGCATGGCGTGAAAATCGGTATATTCATATGCCTGCCCGCCGATGAACAGGATGTCCATGTCGGAGTGGTGGATGGCATAGCGTAGATCATCATCCTTGAACCGGGCGTTGATGGTCAGCGCCGTGGCACCGATCATGGCACAGGCATAGAACAGCCGCACATAATCGGCGCAATTGGGCATCAGGATGCCAACATGGGCCCCCGGTCGCACCCCGGCCGCAACCAGCCCGCGAGCCCATAGCCGCGCTTCAGCGTCAAGGCTGGCCCATGTCAACCGGGTGCCGTCGATGAGAAGTGCGGTCGTATTGGGCCATTTGCGGGCGGCCTCTGCCAGGGTTTGTGCCGCGTTACGCGTTCCTGCGTCGATGATGGCTTGTGATGGCGTCTTCATTTGGCCTCTCTTGCCCATTGTGCCGCCGCATCGCTGGTGACCCAGTCTATCGCGTTGCGCAGCAGACGACGGAAATGTCCATTGCCAAAGGTTGCGCCGTCATTCCCGCACTGGATTGTGACTACAGGCGCATTGCCCGAACGTTTTGCCCAGGCGATCAGGTTGGTCCCCGGCGGGTGATCCCAGCCGTCGCGGGTCCACATCCGAGCGTTCAGGGCATTAGCCGCAGAATAGAAATGCGCGCGATCAAAGGTGTAATCCGCCGCAAGCAACGGCACGATATCATCTTCGAGCGTGTCAAACAGATACAGCTCGTCGGTCAGTTCGAAACCGTCCTCAAGCCCGGCAAGCACCGGGTGATCGGCCAGCGGGCGGGCGCGGTAGGTCGCGGGAAAAACATAGCCGCTGTCGGGATAGCTGCGGCCTTTGTAGCTGCCGGGCTGATAGAAAAACCGGGCGCCGATCGCCTCGGCATAATCGTCCCAAAGCGGCCAGCCCGCGATCGCATGATGCAAAAAGATCATCGGCTTGCCTGCCTCAAGCAAGGCGCGGAAGCCTTGCCTGAAGGCTTCCAGCGGTGCGAACAGGTCGGGCGGGTTCGGGGTGCGAAACTGTAGCCCCGGTACATCATAGAACAACAGCGCGCCAAAATCTGCACAGCCCGCAGGCGACATCAGCGCCGTGGTCGCGGGCTGTTCGACATGGGTCCAGGTCATCCCCTTCATCGCGTCGAACATCCCGAAGAACGCTGGCTTGTCAAAAGGATGACCCTTGGTCGAAACCAGAAGGTTCAACGCGGCATCATAGCGGATGACCATCCGCCCGGCCTCAGAACTGCACGCGTTTGGTGAAACCGCCGTCGACGATCAGATTCGTCCCGTTCACCCAGCTGGCGGCATCCGAGGCAAGGAAGGCTATGCAGCGGGCGACCTCATCGGCCTCACCCATGCGCCCGTCTGGCTGCTGCGCGAGGATCGAATTGAAGAAGGCTTCATCATTCTGCCGGATCTGGTCCCAGCTGCCCCCCTCGATCAGGATCGGGCCGGGTGAGACGACGTTGCAGCGGATGCCGCGCTTGGCATGGGCCTGGCCCAGCTGTTTGGCATAGGTTATCAGCGATGCCTTGATCGCGTTATAGGGCATCGGCGCGATAAAGGTTTCGACCGCTGCCGTAGTTGAGATGAATACGACGCTGGCATTGCCCGATGCCTTGAGCGCGGGAAACAGTGCATCGAACCCGCGCACACACCCCATGAGGTCGATTTCAAACGCGCGATACCAGCTTTTTTCGCCTTCCATGCCGCCACCGGCCGACACGCCGGGCACGAAGATATCGCAGCCGCCAAGTTCCTCGGCTGCCGAGACAAGCCATTTCTGATACCCTTCGACATCCTTCACATTGGCGGTGCCGGCCACGATCTTGGTGCCATGGGCGCGGAGCGCCTCGGCGGTGGCGTCAACATCGTCCTGGCTGCGGGCGCAGAATGCGATTTCGCAACCTTCCTGCGCGAGAATCTCGACAAGCGCGCGGCAAATGCCCTTGGTGGCGCCGGTTACGATGGCTTTCTTGCCTTTCAGACCCAGATCCATAAGCTTCCTCCCAAACGGTTCCGGCCGGTAGCGGCCACTGGAAAATACTGTATACACAAAAACGATATTTTCCGCGAAAGCAACCCAAAAATATCTGTGTTGAATCTGGGTTTTTCCGCCATGGCGTGATGATTTCTCGATATTTGACTGGCTATTTCCGCCTTTTCATGCTGTATGCAGAAACAACATTATTTACACACAAATTATTTACGACCTATACAGGAGAAGGAGGACTTGCCGTGAACAGACTCGCCTTAATGCCTGGGATATCGCAGTCATGACTGCCGGGCTTGTAAGAATCGCCGTGAGCGGGGCGGTTGCCGAGCTCCGCCTCAACCGCCCCGAGGCGCTTAATGCGCTGGATCTCCCGCTGGCGCGCGCGTTCGGGGCGGCCGTGGCCGAAGTGACGGGGCGCGCCGATGTCCGCGCGATCTTGATCACAGCCGAGGGCAAGGGCTTTGTCGCCGGGGGCGATGTGTCGGCAATGGCCGCAGATCCCGAGCGTGGCTATCAGGTCGTCGATGCGCTGCTTGAGGTACTGAACCCCGCCATCCTTGCGTTGCGCCAAAACGATGCGCCGGTGATCGCGGGCGTGCGTGGCGTCGCCGCGGGGGCCGGGCTCTCGCTTCTGGCTAGCGCGGATTTGGTCGTGCTTGACGCTGCGGCCCGGCTTGTACTTGCTTATGATCAGGTTGCCGGTGTGCCTGATTGCGGGGGAAGCTGGTTCCTGACCCATCGCATTGGCCGGGGCCGAGTGACGGAAATGATGCTGCTCGGCCGTGCGCTGACGCCGCAAGAGGCGCTGGCCGCGGGGCTGGTCACCGAGATTTGCCCGGCCGATGAAGTGGATGACAGGGCGCGCAAGCTGGCCGCGCGCGTCGCGGCGGGTCCAACCCGCAGCTTTGGCCGGTTCCGACGGCTTATCGATGCTGCACCGGGTGTGGCGCTTGCGGATCAGCTTGACGCCGAGCGCGCGGCCTTTGTCGCTTCTGCCCGGTCGGATGATTTCAAGGAGGGGGTCGCGGCCTTTGTCGCGCGCCGAAAACCGGACTTCAGAGGACAGTAACATGGCCGATTACGACGTCATAATCATCGGAGGCGGGCCGGGGGGCTATACCGCCGCTATCCGCGCCGCACAGCTCGGGCTCAGGGCGGCCCTGGTCGAGCGTGAACACCTAGGCGGAATCTGCTCGAACTGGGGTTGTATCCCGACAAAGGCCCTGCTGCGCTCGGCCGAGATGATGACCCATGCAGCGCATTTTGAGACATACGGCATCACCCTTGCCGGCGCAGCTATGCCCGATATCGCCAAGGTCGTTGCACGCTCGCGCAGCGTGGCCAACCGGATGGCGGGGGGCGTGGCCATGCTTTTGCGCAAGAACAAGGTGGATGTCATCTGGGGCGAGGCCCGGCTTTTGGGCGGCGGCACCGTCGAGGTGATCGAAGCCGCCAAACCCGTGCAAGAGCCGCAGGCACCGCGCCCGAAATCGGTTAAACCCGCAGGGCGCTACAGCGCCGAACATATCATCCTTGCCACCGGGGCGCGGCCCCGCGTGTTGCCAGGCATAGAGCCGGATGGCGACCGGATCTGGACCTATTTCGAAGCGCTGAAGCCTGTCAGCCTGCCAAAGTCGCTGATCGTGATCGGCTCTGGCGCCATTGGCGTGGAATTCGCCAGCTTCTATGCCGCCATGGGCACCAAGGTCACGGTGGTCGAGCTGCTGGACCGTATCCTGCCCGCCGAAGACACCGAGATTTCAGCCTTCATGGAAAAGGCCCTTGGCAAGCGCGGGATCAGCTTTCGCACCGGCGCGCGGGTCGAGGCGGTGAAACCGGGCAACACCTCTGTGTCGGTTGCGCTGGCGGGCGGCGAAACCCTTCAGGCCGAGCGCCTGATCAGCGCCGCAGGTGTCGTTGCGAATACCGAGGGGCTGGGCCTGGAGGCGGCTGGGGTCACACTTGAGAGCGGCGTTATACGTGTTGACGGGGCAGGCCGGACGGCTGCTGCGGGCATCTGGGCGATAGGCGACATCACCGGCGCGCCGATGCTGGCCCACAAGGCCGAGCATGAGGCCGTGATCTGTGTCGAGACGATTGCCGGGCACCGGCCCCACGCGCTTAACCGAAACCGTATTCCCGGCTGCACCTATTGCGATCCGCAGGTAGCAAGCATAGGCCTGACCGAGGCGGCCGCGCGTCAGAACGGTCTTGCGGTGAGGGTCGGCAGCTTCCCCTTTGTCGGCAACGGCAAGGCGATCGCGATGGGCGAGGATCAGGGGCTGGCCAAGGTGATCTTCGATGCCGACACCGGCGAGCTGCTTGGCGCGCACCTGGCAGGGGCAGAGGTCACCGAAATGATCCAGGGCTTCGCCACCGCGATGGCGCTGGAAACAACCGAGGCGGAATTGTTCGATGTGGTCTTTCCGCACCCGACGATTTCCGAAGTCATGAAACAGGCCGCTTTGGCCGCGTTCGGGCGGGCAATCAACATTTGAGGAGCTCGAGGTGGATTACAGGAATCTCGGACGATCCGGTCTGAAAGTGTCGGTTGTCGGGTTGGGCTGCAATAACTTCGGCTGGACCATCGGGCTTGAGCAAAGCCGCGCTGTCGTCGATGCGGCGCTTGAGCAGGGCGTCACTTTTCTTGACACGGCGAATGTCTATGGCAAATCGGGTGGCTCCGAACAGATTTTGGGCGAAATCCTGGGCACACGCCGCAATAACGTCGTGCTGGCGAGCAAGGTCGGGCTAGAAATGGCCGATGGCAGCAAGGGCGGCAGCCGGATCAATGTGATCCGTTCTGTCGAAGACAGTCTGCGCCGGCTCAGGACCGACTGGATTGATCTTTATCAGTTGCATTGGTCGGACCCCGCCACTCCGATCGATGAGACCCTGCGCGCCTTCGACGACCTGATCCGCGCGGGCAAGGTGCGCTATGTGGGTGCGTGCAATCTTGCGCCTTGGGAGGTGGTCGAGGCCGAATATATGGCTCGTGAACTGGGCACCCATCGTTTCATTTCGATACAAGATGAACTGAACCTTCTGGTGCGCGAAAAGGAAACCAGCCTGGTCCCGGCGTTGCAGCGCTACGGCCTAGGCTTTTTGCCGTATTTTCCGCTCGCCTCCGGGCTCCTAACAGGCAAGTACCGCCGCAATGCCGGCGTGCCGGAAGATAGCCGGTTTGCCAAGCTTGGCAGTCTTGCCGACCGTTACCTAACCGAGTCGAACTGGGCCCTCACCGAGGCCTTGGCGCGCTTCTGCGAGGAACGCGGGCGTAGCCTTGTCGAACTTGCTTTTTCCTGGCTACTGACCCGCCCCACCGTGGCCTCGGTCATGGCCGGGGCAACCAGGCCCGAACAGATCATCGCCAATGTCGCCGCCACCGGCTGGGCGCTGGATGCCGATGATCTGGCCGAGATCGACCGTCTGGGACGCGGCGATGTCTGAACCTTGGGACATCATCGTCGTCGGCGCCGGGTCGTCGGGTTGTGTGGTGGCCAGCCGCCTGTCCGAAGACCCGCGCACCCGGGTTTTGCTGCTCGAGGCAGGGCCAGAGGATCGCGCCTTCTGGATCACGCCGCCAATGGGCTATCCGATGCTGTTCAGCGATCCGCGCGTGAACTGGATGTTCGAAAGCGAACCAGAGCCGGAATTGAACGACAGACGGATGTATCACCCGCGCGGCAAGGTTCTGGGGGGCACTTCGGCGATCAACGGGATGTTGTATATCCGCGGCCACCGCGAAGATTACGACGGCTGGCGGCAGATGGGCAATCCCGGTTGGGGCTGGGATGATGTTCTGCCCTATTTCCGCAAGGCCGAGGACAATACCCGCGGGGCGGATGCGTTTCACGGCACGGGCGGGCCGCTTACCGTCAGCGATCAGGCCGGCGGATCGGCGGTTGCCGATGCGATCGTTGCCGCTGCGGTTGAGGCCGGGTTGCCGCGCAACCCTGATTTCAACGGCGCCGAACAAGAGGGGGCGGGCTATTACCAGACCACGATCCGCAACCGCCGCCGGCTTTCGACGGCGCGGGCCTATATTCACCCGGTGCGGTCGCGGGCGAACCTGCGGGTTGTGACCGGCGCGCATCTGACCCGGCTTATCACTCGGGACCGCAAGGTCACCGGCGTCGAATATCGCACAGCCGCAGGTCTGGTGCAGGCCGATCTTGCCACAAGGGGCGAGGTGGTGCTTGCGGGCGGGGCGTTCGGATCGCCACAGATGTTGCAGCTTTCAGGGATCGGCCCGGCCGATCAACTGCGGGCCATGGGGCTGGCGGTTACGCATGATCTGCCCGGCGTGGGCGGCAATCTGCGCGATCATTTCTATTGCTCGATGATGTTTCGCTGCAAACAGCCGATCACGATCAATGAACTGGCCAATTCGCGCCTCCGTCAGGTGATCGCCGGGGCGCAATATGTGTTGTTCAAGCGCGGCCCGCTGGCGTCAAACGGCATTTTCGGCGGCATTTTCGCCCGTTCAACGCCCGACAGGCACCGCCCGGATATCCAGATCAACACGAATATCTGGTCCGTGGCCGGGCGCAGCAAGGCGGGGATGAAGGCGCATGATTTTCCCGGCTTTACCATGAGCCCCGTACATCTTGATCCGCGCGCGGTGGGCAGCGTCCGGCTTGCCAGCCCCGATCCGCTGGCCGCCCCAGCGATCCGGATGAACTTTTTCGCCGATCCGATCGACCGCGCCGCGATGGTGCGCGCGGTTGAACTGGTGCGGTGCATCGCCAGCCAGCCTGCGCTTGACGCCTTTATGGAAGCTGAAATCGCACCGGGCCCCGGGGTGACCGACGCGGCCGCGATCGAAGACTGGCTGCGGGGGGCGGCGATTGCCAATCTGCACCCGGTCGGGTCGTGCATGATGGGCCCGGACCCCGCAGAGGGCGCGGTGGTGGACGCGCGGCTGCGGGTGCACGGCATCGACGGGCTGCGGGTGGCCGATGCCTCAATCATGCCGCGGCTGCCCGCAGGTAACACCAACGCGCCCTGCATCATGATCGGCGAAAAAGTCGCCGACATGATCCGGGCCGACCACGCATAGGAGCGCGGCATGGCCGAAACGGATTTTGACGTCATCATCATCGGTGCCGGGGGCGCGGGGCTTGCCGCCGCTGTCGAGGCGCGCGCCGCGGGTGCTCGGGTGCTGCTACTTGAAGCCGGGGCACGGGCCGGCGGCTCGACGCGGCTGTCGGGCGGTGTGTTCTGGGCGGCGGGCACCAGCCTTCAGCGCAAGGCCGGGATCGACGACAACCCCGACGATCAGTTTCACTATTACATGACCGTCAATCAGTACAAAGTCGATCCCGCGCTGGTGCGGCGCTATTGTGATCTTTCGGCGCCGACATTTGAATGGCTGGTGGGCCTTGGCGCCGATTTTCCGGTGGAAAACCTTTATGTTTCGGGGGTGGACAAGATCGCGCGGGGCCATCGCGCGGCGCGTCACGGCGAAGATATTGCCGATGCGCTGGAAGGTGCGCTGTCGGGGCGCAACGTCGATGTGGCAACCCATGCCCGCGTCGAGGATCTGATCGTCGCGAATGGCCGTGTGTGCGGCGTGCGCGTAGGGGGCGAACAGGTGACGGCGGGCGCGGTGGTGATCGCGGCAGGCGGCTTCGGCAACAACCGGCGGATGTGGGCCGAACATTACCCAAGCGCGGCCAGACAGGGCGATCTGGCCTGGTATATAGGGGCGGACGAATGTCGCGGTGACGGGATCGAGATGGCCCGGCGCGCAGGGGCCGAAACAGTCGGGCGTGACCGTGGCCTTTTGCTGATGACCCCCGGCTTGACCCGCGATCTGGAACCCTACCTGCCTCCCTGGCTGATGCATGTGACTCATGAGGGGCGGCGGTTTATTGATGAATCGACCGAATATTCGGTGCTTTCCGAGGTGCTGAGCGGCCAGACAGCCGGCGAATGTTTCGCGATCTTCGATGAGCCCGCGCGCGCCGCCGCCAAAGCCACGCCTGCGCCCAACTGGTCGGCTGATCGCCTTGCCGAATTCGCGGTTTCAGGGCGGCTTGCCCGCGCCGAGACGCTGGAGGCGCTGGCCGATACCCTTGGGATTCGCCCCGCGGCCCTTGTCACTACCGCCGCGCGCTACAGTGCCGATGCCCGCGCCGGTGACGACAGCGCCTTTTTCAAGGATCCCCGCCATCTGCGCCCGGTTCAAACGCCGCCGTTTTACGGCGCACGGATCCGCCCAGCTGTGGTCTGCTGGACCGGGATGGGCCTGCGTATCGACGCCGAGGCGCGGGTGCTTGATCTGGCCGACCGGCCGATGCCGGGGCTGTTTGCGGCCGGCGAAACCACCGGGGGCTTCGCCGGTCCCTGCTATGCTGGTGGCGGCGCGTCGGTCGGAAATGCCGTCATCTTCGGACGCATCGCCGGGCGCAACGCGGCACAGTTAGCGCTTGGCTGACAGCGCGCTGGCGGCGTGGCGCGCGGCGCGGTAGGCAAAGGTCATCCCCGGCCCTAGCGTGCCGCCCGCGCCAGGATAGCTTCCGCCAAAGGCGTTCGCCATATCATTGCCCACCGCATAAAGACAGGGGATCGGCCTGTCGGACCGGTCCAGGACCTGCGCGTTCTCATCGGTCGCGATGCCCTTGAAATTGCCGATCTCGCCCACGTGGATTTTTACCGCGTAATAGGGCCCGCTCGCCAGCGGTCCCAGCGCCGGGTTCGGCTTGTGGCTGGCATCGCCGTGATAGCGGTCATAAGGCGCGCGCCCGCGGTGAAATGCGGGATCTTCGCCGTTTCGGGCATGGCTGTTGAATGTCGCAACCGTCTCGGTCAGGGTTTCGGGGTCGATCCCGGCCTTCCGGGCCAGTGCCTCTAGGCTGTTGGCCTTCAGCAGATAGCCATTGCGTAGCAGCTTGCCCTGCGGGATCGGCCAGGGCTTTTGAAAGCCAATGCCCCAGCGGCGCACCGCGGGGCCCTCACCAATGATCCAGCCGTGGCTTGCCCCGCGCGCGGCCATCGCCGCAATCATCTGTTCCCCCAGATCGTTATAGCTGGCGCTTTCATTCACGCAGCGCTTTCCATCGGGCAGGACGATGATGAAACCGGGTTTGTAGCGGTCGACAAGATGCGGCCAGACGCCGGTGAAATCGTCAATCCCGGGCATCTGCGATACTGGCATCCAGGCACCGGCATTGGCCCCGTTCGACTGAAACCGCGCGCCCACGGCTTCGGCCATATTGGCGCTGTCGCCGGTGTTGCCCGCAGGCACGGGCGATATCAGTGGCAGACGATTGACCGGTTCGGGATGCTCTGCCAGGCGGCGCCTGGGGTCACGGGCATAGCCACCCGCCGCCAGAATGACCGCACCTGCCGTAACCTTCAGCGGTCCTTCTGGTGTCTCAAGCATCGCGCCGGTCACGGCCTCACCCTCGCGGATCAGGGCCCGGGCCGGCGAGGACAGCAGCATCGGGATGCCCAACTCATGCGCGCTGCGCCCGAGCCGGGCGACAAGCGCGCGCCCGGTCGTCAGGGTCCGGCTTTCGCCATGGCGCAGCATGTCCCAGATATGGCGCAGCATCCGCGCGCTGACATGGCGGAAGGCCCCGAAGGAGCGGGTGGCGCTGAAGAAAAGCTGGACTTCGGCCCCCGACCGCATGGTCATCCCCAGAAATGACGTCTGCGGCAATTCACGTTTCAGATTGACCAGCGCGGGGCCGACCTCATCGGCCGAAATCGGCACGGTGAACAGCGACCGGATAGAAGACGCTCCCTCTTGTTCGGAATGGTAGTCGGGAAATGGCATTACCATGAAGCGGACATGAGTTTCTCGCTCAAGAAACTCGATCATGCGCGGCCCGTCATCAAGGAAGGCGGCAATCTTGGCTGGGTTAAGCCGCTGGCCTGCTTCGATTTCAAGGTAGTGCTGTGCCCGTTCGCGGCTGTCGGTTTCGCCGATCTTTTCGCCCAGCTCGGCGGATTTGCCGGTGCCTGGCACCCAAAGCCCGCCGCCCGATGTTGCGGTGGTGCCGCCGAACACACGGTCTTTTTCCGCGATCAGCACTGAAAGCCCGGCTTTTTTTGCCGTGATCGCCGCCGTCAGACCGGCGCCTCCGGTGCCGATTACAAGAACGTCGCACTGACGGGTTTGGGGGGACATGTCGTTCATTCTGCCGCAAGCCTTTCGGTTTCTTCTTTCACGCCGGGAAGTGTGCATCCGGCGGTTTCGGCAATGTGTTTCGCTGCACGCCAGCCAAAGACCATGCAGGGCCCGATCGTTGCCCCCGCACCGGGATAGGCCCCACCGAACACATTGGCCTGATCGTTGCCCACCGCATAGAGGCCGGGGATAGGCTGGTCCGCTGCATCCAGGACGCGCGCATGCACATCTGTCGCAAGACCCTTGTAAGAGCTGATTTCCCCCGGATAGATCCGCACGGCATAAAACGGCCCGCGTTCCAGCGGCCCCAGCGCCGGGTTGGGGTGGTTCTCTTCATCGCCATGGTGGCGGTCGTATTTTGACGCACCGCGGTGATAGTCTTGATCGACGCCGGTGCGGGCAAAGCCGTTAAAGCGCCTGACCGTTGAGTGAAGCTCGGCCGCGTCGATGCCACAGATCTGTGCCAGATCGTCAAGCGTCTTGCCGCGCTTCAGATAGCCATTACGCAGATATTTGCCATGCGGAATCGGGAAGGGGCGGACAAAGCCGATGCCCCAGCGTTTCACCGCCCGGTGATCGGCGATCAGCCAGGCGGTATCGGTGCCGCGCTCTTCAAAGGCGCGCAACATTTCGGGGATCAGATCCCGGTAGGAACAGCTTTCGTTGGCAAAACGCCGCCCGTCCGGTGTGACCATGATGAACCCCGGCTTGGTCCGGTCGACCAGATGCGGCCAGACGCCGGTGAAATCGGTCGCACCCGGCAGTTGCGATGTGGGCATCCAGGCGGCTGCGGTTGCAAGGTTGCAGTTGAAACGGGCGCCCAGGGCCTCGGCCATGCGCGCGCTGTCGCCGATATTGCCCATCGGCACAGGCAGGACCGGGTCCATCGTTGCCGTGACGCCGGGGTGATGGTCGCGCCGGCGCTCGCGGTCACGCGGGTATCCACCGGCCGCCAGCACCACACCGTGGCGCACGCGCACCGTCACCGGACCGCCCGGAGATTCAATCCGGGCCCCCACCACCCGGCCCGCATCAAAAATCAATTCCTGCGCGGGGCTTTCAAGCCAGATGGGCACATTGCCATCGGCCAATGTCCGCGCAAGGCGGGCGATCAGTGCCCGGCCGCGCACGATCGACTGGCTGGAGCCATGCACCGCGACATCGCGAAAGTGACGGATCATGCGTTTGACGACAAAGCCCATCGCGGTGATCGAACGCCCCGCCTTCATGAAATTCTTCATTTCCAGCGAGGAGCCAAGCGCAAGCCCCATGAACAGAGTCTGGGGCAATTCGCCTCTCAGCCCGGTCATCAATGCGCCCATCTTGCCGGCATCATATTCCACCGTGCCAAGCGAACGGATGCGCGAGGCGCCTTCCTCTTCGGAGTGATAATCGGGAAAGTCCATCGCATGAAACCGGACCTCGGTCTCGCGCTCCATGAAGTCGACCATCACTGGGCCCGAGGCCAGATAGGCTTCGATCCGGTCATGGTCGATATACTGGCCCGTCTCGATCTGAAGATAGCGACGGGCGTTTTCGATACTGTCGGCTACGCCGATTTCGGCGCCCAGTTTTTTCGCATGGCGGTTCATCGGAATCCAGATCACGCCGCCCGATGTCGCCGTGGTCCCGCCAAAGACCTTGTCCTTTTCGGCCACAAGAACCTCAAGCCCGGCCTTCATCGCCGTAACAGCGGCCGTCAGCCCCGCGCCGCCCGATCCGATCACAAGCACATCAACGGTGCAATCTTTGCGCATAGATATGTCCTCCCTCCGGGCGTTCCGCACTTCGTCCTGCGGATTGTATCAGCTATTTGAAGCCAAAATATACTAGAAAGAAATTCTTGTGTACGATTAATGGGGCAGGGCAAGTAGGGCCTCTTCCTCGCTGCGCGACAGCACCAGCCGGCCTTCACTGTCCAGAAACCCGAGGATCCCGGTGCGCAGGAAGCGTGCGGGTTCAAAAGGGGCGATGCCATTGGCAAAGCCCGCCATCACACCCGGACCGCGCAGCCAGACCTCTCCAGTTTCGTAAAGCAGCATATCCATCCCGGTGCGCGGATCGACGATCATCACCTCCATGCCGTGCAGCGGACGCCCAACTGTCGCCGCAACGGTGGCCGCAGGATCGCGCGGGTCCGAACACAGGGGAAGGCCTCCGGCCTCGGCCAGCGTTAACCCGTTCACGACGGTCAGGTCAGGCCGACTGCGCTGCAAGCTTGCGAGTGTGTCGCGGCCGGCACGCAGATGGACAAGCCGCAAAGTGTCACCGGTTATTGGGGGGCCGCCGCGCAAATGCCAGGCGATCGTCGCACCCTGCGCTTCAAACGATATAGGACAGCCCGCATAAAATGCCGCCGCAAGGATCAGCCAGGTGCTGGGATCGGTCAGGGTGCCGTCGAGCCAGATGCGGTCATCAGGCCCGATACTATAGCGGTCAGCCAAAGCCCGGCCCATCGCGACCAGCCCCCCCTCGGAAAAGCGCATCAGCACCTCACCGCCCCCGGGGCGGCGTTGTGGCAGGATGACCTCCCCCGGTTTTGCCCTTTGGGTTTTTTGCGCCGGTGCGATCAGGGCGGCCGCGCTGACCAATGCGCCTAGTGCCTGCGGCACCGTCATGTGCAGATCATCCGCGGGCAGGGCAACGACCGAAGCAGATGTTTTAGCCGCGACGATCGCGTCGTGCAGGGACTTCCAGCTTAAATTCCCAAGCGCGGGCGCATGGGCCGATGCCACGCTCCAATAGGCGACGAATCCGGCGAGGGTATTGGATACGGGGCGCGAGATAACGCTGTCGGGCCTGCGTTGCACGTTTGTTTATCCTTCCATTGCCGCTTATTTGTGTCCATAATAAGATATTAGCGTATACAATAGGAGGTGGCAATGCCGCTTGCATTCATCACGGGCGGCGGGGTTGGACTCGGCGCCGAAACCGCACGGCTGGCACAGGCGAAGGGGTGGGATCTTGCACTGTTCGATCTGTCGCGCGCCCGCGCGGAACCGCTTCTGGCGGAACTGCCGGATGCCAGATTCTTTGAGGGCGATGTAACCCGGGAAGAAACGGTGGTTGCCGCGCTGGACGCGCTGGATGCCGTGCCTGATCTGCTGGTCAACAATGCGGGGATCGTGATCTTTAAGCCGATGCTGGAAACCTCGACCGAGGAATTCGCCCGGGTTCTTGCGGTCAATTTGACCGGCGCGTTTACCGTGGCCCGGCTGGTGGCGGAGCGGATGATCGCGCGCGGATCCGGCAGCATCGTCAACATCACCTCGACAGGGGGGATCGCCACCAGCCCGGGCACGCATGCCTATGCCGGTGCGAAACGCGGGCTTGCGGCGCTTACGGAATTAATGGCGCAGGAATGGGGCCCGCTTGGCCTTCGCGTCAATGCGGTCGCCCCGGGGATGATCCATGGCGGGATGTCCTCGACCGTATATGACGAACAATCGGTGGTCGAACGGCGCCGCATGGGGGTGCCCAGCCGCCGGTTGGGGACAGAACGGGATGTGGCCGAAGCGGTGATGTGGCTGGCTTCGGATACCGCGTCCTATGTGAACGGTCATGAGCTGGTGGTGGATGGCGGTGTGACCAAGGCCACGATGTCGATGATCCCGCGCTAGGCAAACCCGCATCTCGGCGCGACCCTGTCGCGCCGGGATGTAATCAGGATCAATAGACCTGAAAGTGTTCGGGCACGCCTGCGGGCCAGACCGTGCCCCACATCCGCATGCCGCCGTCGATGGTCAGCACTTCGCCGGTGATGAAATTTCCCGAGGGCGCGGAAAGATATACCACCCCCTCGGCCACATCCCAGGAATTGCCCATGCGCCGCATCGGGTTGACGTTGTTGAAGCGTTTGGTGGCCTCGGGGGGGTAAAGGCTAAGACCTTCGGTCGCTATGGCGCCCGGCGCGACACAATTCACCCGGATGCCAAGCGGCGCCCATTCCGTCGCGACGGTGCGCGACATGTAGATCACCCCCGCCCGCGCGGCGCAGGTATGGGCGGCCTGCGGCATGCCGCGTTCGACATGGGCGACATTCGACACGATATGACCGCCTTCGCCCCGGTCGCGCCAGCGTTGCGCGGCCCCCTGCATCATCCACCAGGTGCCGTTCAGGTTCAGGTCGACGACCGCGTTCCAGCCCTTGCGCGAAAAGTCGATGGCGTTTTGCGGGAATTGCCCGCCTGCATTGTTGATCAGCGCATCGAGGCCGCCGAATTCATCAAACGTATCGTCCAGCAGCTTGTCGACCTGATCGACATCACGGATCGACATGGCGCGCCAGGAAATGTCGACCCCGACAAGATCCTTTACCTCTTGCTGGGTGCGGACAAGCTTGTCCTCGGTCCGGCCGCAGATCATCACCCGTGCGCCCAGCCGGGCCAGCAAAAATACCATCGCCTTGCCCATCCCCTGGCTTCCGCCAGAGACAAGAAACCGTTGCCCCGCCAGCAGATCCGGCGCGAAAACGGTTGGCAGGCTGGCCATTTCCTCGGGGGAAAGGCCCCACTTCATCGGTGTGGCGTCGGTCATTTCGGCGTTTCCTTCCTGAACGTCGCGGTGCGATGCTCGACATAGGCCGCGATCCCCTCGCGGCTCTCGTCCGAGCGCATCAGCCGGTCGGCATCGGCATGGCCCCGCGCGATCGCATCGGGAAGCGGTTCGTGCATGGCGTGATTGAACAGTTCCTTGCCGAAAGCGATGGCCTTCCACGAATTTTCCAGCATGAGGCTGGCAAAGGCGAGTGTTTCATCAAGCAGAGCCGCCGGCGGAACCACGCGATTGACAACGCCAAGATCTTTCAGCCGCTCGGCAGTCAGCAGCGTGCCATGGCACATTATTTCCATTCCGGTCTGGCGCGGCAGTTGCTGGGCCAGACGCTGAACACCACCGGTAAAGGCGACCATGCCGCGCTTGACCTCTGGCAGTCCGAAAAGCGCCCCTTCAACCGCGACAAGCATGTCGCAGGCAAGGGCGATTTCAAACCCGCCGGCGACCGCCGCACCGTTGATCGCACCGATGACCGGCTTGCCGATGACCCGCTCGGTAACCCCGCAAAAACCGGCGCCGGGCACAAGGCCGTGACCCGCGCCGCGCCGGGCGGCTTCTTTCAGGTCCATCCCGGCGCAGAAACAGCGATTTCCCGCGCCGGTCAGAACGATGGCGCCGACCTGCGGATCGGCCTCGGCTTCGCGCAGATACCGGTCGGCCAGATAGGACCCGGCGGCATCCATCGCGTTTGACGCATGCGGGCGGTTCAGGGTTATGACCTGAACCGCGCCGCGCCGCTCGGTCAGAACCGGCGGATGATCGGCTGTCACATTAGGCATCGCGGATCAGGTTTCGGCTGGTTCCGCAGCAACAGCCGGCGCAGGGGCGGTCACCCATTCACCAAGCTGCTGGGGCACGCGAAGGGCCGCAGGAATATCGGCCGCGCCGATGCGCCGGTCCAGCTCTTCGTGCCAGTGATAGATCCGCCGTTCCTGATAATTCAGCGGGAAGCCCCGCAGCCCCTTGCTTTCAACAGATTTCTGGATCTTGTCAGCAAATTGCAGGTCTTCATCCAGAATGGCCAGGAAGTTTTGCAGCCGGGTATCCCAGATTTCCGGGCGTGGCCCATCGCCCCATGAGGGCGCGAACCAATGCACCTCGATCAGCATCGTGTCAATGGTTTCAGGCCAGAAGCACAGCACCGGAATACCGGCGGTTGCGATCGGCGACACAAAGTTGGGATAGGCGAGAACGGAATAATTCGTATTGGCAAACCACGGGTCCATGCCTTCCACTTCGGGCAAGCCCTTGATGCCCGGATCGGTCCAGCCCTCGCGTTTGTAGGGGGTGACCATCCGGCTGTGCCCGCCGGGCCAGAGGGTGATAGCGCTGCCCCGGTGGTCAAGGAAGCGGTCGACCGTATTTTGGTGGATCGACTTCAGGTGATAGACCTCAAGGAAGGCATCGAGCAGGATCTTGACGTTACAATCCACCTTGATCGCGGTCTTGTCGATCAGCCGAAGCGTGTCGGGGCGGGCCTCATCAAGGCTGTCGGCCACCGGGCCAAGATACTCGCGCAGGCTGGTTGCATCGTTGTCAAGATTGACAAAATACAGATTGCCGATGTTTTCGCAGCGCACATCGATCAAGGACCGGCAGGTCAGATCAAGATTAACGAAATCGCGCCGGTCCCGCAGGTTGATCAGCTCGCCGCGGGTGTTGTAGGTCCAGCCGTGGTATTTGCAGGTTACGCCGCGCGATTTCCCCGAAGGTTCGGTGACAACTGGTGCGCCGCGATGTCGGCAGGTGTTGTAAAAGCACCGCACAGTGCCGTCTTCGCCACGGATGAAAAACAACGGCTCACCAAGGCGGGTCCATTGCACGTATGAGCCAACCTCAGGCACCTCATCCGCGTGAATCGCATAGACCCAGGACTTGTGCCACATGCGATCGCGCTCCAGGTCGTTGAACGCTGGGTCAACATAGCGGTCGCCGGGAATGTCGGGCAATTTCGGAAAGCCTTCGGGTGGGCCGCCGCGCTGTGACTCATAGGACTGTTGATCGCGGATCTTCTGAATTTCGGTCGGATTCATGGTCTGGGCTCCTCCATGCCGCAAGGAATCGGCTAAGGTTTCCGCTGGCTGCGGGACGCCTTGTATATTAACCTGCCATATATTATATGCAAACCCTAAGTTTCGTATTTTATCATGGGGGCGAAATGGCGGGTTTCGGCGATGTCATGCAGCTTGGTTATGTGGTCGACGACATGGATCGCGCCATCGACCACTGGGCGCGGGTTCTTGGCGTCGGGCCGTTTTTCGTTGCAAACCGTGTGCCCTATGCCCAGGTTTCCTACCTTGGCCAGCCCTGCGATGCGGAGATTTCGGTTGCATTGGCCAGCCATCGCGGGATGCAGATCGAGATCATTCAGCAGGTTGGCGGCGGACGGTCAATTTTCGCCGATTTCATGGCGCGCACCGGTGGTGGGCTGCATCATGTCTGCGCCCTGACCGATGACCTTACGCGCGATCTGGCCGATTGGAAGACGCGCGGCGTCGATGTTTTGCAGGGCGGTGTGACCATGGCGGGGATTCCCTTCGCCTATCTTGCGACCGATCCTGACGACAGGGGGCGCGTGCTGGAACTGGTGCAGCCGTCGCCCGGTCTGACGCGGTTTTTCGCCAAGATCGACGGGGCTGGCCGGTCGTGGGACGGGCAGGATGCGCGGATCGACCTTCGCTAGCTGTATACCTTGACAGCATTTTGTGAATACAATAGCGTCGCCAAAAACCGGGAGAGTTACATGCCGATTATCAATGCCACTGACCGCGACGGAAACGAAAAGTTGATTCAGGCCGAAACGGGTCTGTCCTTGATGCTGAACCTGCGCGACAACGGCGGGCTTGATATCGCGGCGATATGTGGTGGCAGCTGTTCTTGCGCCACATGCCATATCTATGTTGATGCTGACTGGCTGGAAAAGCTGGATCCGCAGTCACCGGATGAATTTGAACTGGTCGAATTTGCCCAATACTACAAGGAAAATTCGCGCCTGTCCTGCCAGATCGAGATGACCGATGCGCTGGATGGGATCCGCATCACATTGGCGCCCCAGGAATAGGGCGCCCTGCGAGCGGGGCAGCGGTAAAACGCCAGCAACGTTTCAGATCGGCCGCAACGTATAGCGGCCGATCAAGCCGCCGGTAAGTTCAAACCAGACCATGAAGGGCTTACGCGCGCCGCCCGGCCCCTCGACATAGCCCAGAAAAGCGCCTCGCCCGTCTGCAAAAATCATATCTTCGATCCTGTGCGTGATCTGCGCCTGTGCGAGCTCTGTCACCCGCGCCGACAGCAGATCAAACACCGCCTGCCGACCCCGACAGCCCGAGGCTTCGCCCCGTTCGAACCCGTGGTGGGACCAGACCTGAGTATGGCTCCAATCAACATCGGGATGAAGCGCCGAAACGGCGCGGGCCATGTCACCCGCGTCGATCCCGTCATAATAGGTGCCCTGTACAAGCCGGATGACATCTGTGCGCGTTGTCATGTTTCGAGCATTTCCTTGAGCCTAAATTTCTGGATCTTCGTCGATGACATCGGCCATTCCGCGATGAAGCGCACATCGCGCGGCACCTTGAAACTGGCAATCTTGCCCTGGCAGAACTTGATGATGTCCTCGGGGGTGGTGTCGATGCCGGGTTTCAGTTCGACAAAGGCGACCGGCACTTCCTGAAGGCGCGCATCGGGGCGGCCGACCACCTGACACAGTTTGACCGCCGCATGTGTGCCGACCAGCGATTCAATTTCCTGCGCGGCCACGTTTTCGCCGCCGACCTTCAGCATATCCTTCAGCCGCCCATGAAACATCAGCGTGCCCGCCGCATCCATTGAGCCAAGGTCGCCGGTATGGAACCAGCCGTTGCGCTTGGCCTCGGCGGTCTTTTCTGTATCCTTGTAATAGGCGGTGAAGATCGAAAAACCACGTACGCAGATTTCTCCGACCTCATCGATTTCGCAGGCCGTTCCGTCGGGCCGGCAGATCCGCACTTCCAGACCGTCGAACGGCTTGCCGAGGCGCCCCGTGCGGCTTTCATAGCTGTCGGTGGGATAGCTGGTGGTGACGGTGCCTGATGTCTCGGTCATGCCGTAGGTGCCGACCTGAATGATTCCGGGGATCTTTTCCTGGATCGTGCGCGCAACGCTGGGCGGCTGCATTGCCATGTTGGAATTCATGATCCGGATCGAGCTAAGGTCGCGTTGTTCGAATTCCGGGTGATAGATCATGTCGGCAATGAAGGTGCCAAAGCTTGGGTAGGCTACCGTGGCGCCGTCACGCTCGATCATCGCCATCGCGACCCCGGCGTCGAAATACTGCATCGATAGATAGGTCGCGCCGACCGAATAGGCCGCGCAAAGCGGGAACATCGCCCCGATGTGATACATCGGCAGCGGTGACCAGAAGACATCGTCTTCGGTCATTTCATAGCGTTTGGCCATCGCCTGTCCGGTCCGCACAAGCGATTCATGGCTGATCAGACAGCCCTTCGGGTCCGCCGTCGTGCCAGAGGTGTAAAGGATCAACCCGGTATCGGCCACGCGCACCCGCACACGCGCCTGGGCGATTTCTGCCGCCGGCACGGTTTCGACGGCCTCGGCAAAGGTACGGGCTGTGGTAAAGCCCGGCGCGTGATCGTCACTGACCAGCAGGATACGCCGAAGCCGTGGTGCGCGGGGCAATTGAAGATTGGCGTTTTCGGGCTGATCGGCCAGTTCGGGAAAGCTTTCGGTCAGCCGTTCGATGAAATTCACGCCCTCGGCGATCTTGCCGCTGGTCACGATGGCCACAAGGTCGGCATTTCCCGTGATATAGGTCAGCTCGCGCGCGCGAAAACGCGCATTGATCGGAACCGATACCGCCCCGATCAGTGCGATCCCGAAGAACGCCTCGACCGTTTCGATCGAGGAGGGCAGCAGCATGCCGACATGGTCGCCGGCCTGAACACCCATCGCGCGCAGCCCGCGGGCAAAGCGAATCGCGCGCTCGCGCAGCTCGGCAAAACTCAGGCGGCGCTCGGGGAAGACGATCGCATCCTTGTCTGGATAGGCCGCCGCTGCATGCATGAGCAGATCGCCGATGGTGGTGACTGCGGTGAATTCTTGAAATGCGAGCATTTCGCCTCCCTGTATCGCTATCGGTCCGAACGCGTTTCGCTGAATATGTAAAACAATACCACCGTATACAAGAAAAATTCACACACGCATGTATTTCATGTGGGTTTTTTTTGAAATGTCATTTTTAAACAGATATTTAGCCGAATTTCCGGCCTGTGTTGGAGATGTTGCGAGCATTGAAAACAAATGTTGTGTATATTTTTAACCAGGTCTAACGTACACCGACAGCGGAAGGTGCTTGCCGTGTGAACCTTCCGTCATGGACAGAAGGCGATGTCGCGGCATCAAACGGGAGGAAGGCATGAAATTACTGAAGCTTGGGATGTCTGTCGCAGCCTTTTCGGCGGTGATGGCTTCGTCGACCCTAGCAATGGCCGATGAATACAAGATCGTGGTGTTGCAGTCGCTGACCGGCGGCGCCGCCTTTATCGGCAAGCATGTGGCCGATGGCGCGGTGATGGCCGCAGATGAGTTGAACGAGAAGGGTTTTTTCGGCGCGGGCAACAGCCTGGTCTACGAAGTGGCCGATGATGCCACAGACCGCACCCAGACGCTTTCGCTCATCACGCGTCTTGCGGCGGATGACAAGGTGTTGCTGGTGATGGGGCCGACCTCGGGGTCGGTGGCACTGGCGGGGGCCAATGTGGCCAATGAACGCGCCTTTCCGGTGCTGACCACGACAAACTCGATGGAAGTGGTCGAGAACGGGCCTTGGTCGTTCATCCTGACCCAGCCGGCGGATGTGACCATTCCCTATCTTGCTGATTTCACCGCTCAGACGCTTGGGGCAAAAAGCTGCGCGATCATCGGCGTCAAGGACAACGAGGCCTATGTGGCGCTTCAGCGCAAATACGAAGAGCTGATCCAGGCGCAGGGTGTGTCCCTTGCCTCGGTCGACGGGGTTGCGCTGGCCGATAGCGACTTTTCGGCGCTGGCCACCAAGATTGCCACCTCTGACCAGGATTGTGTCTTTATCGGCACCCCCGCCGCGCAGGCCGCCAATATGGTGATTCAGCTACGCCAGGCGGGTCTTGACCCCTCGATCCCGATCCTGGGCCATAATGCCTTTGCCTCGCCGGCCTTTATCGAAAAGGGCGGCGCTGCGGTTGAGAATGTCTATCTGATCGGTGCCTGGGTTCCGGGGGGCGACGATGAATTCTCGCAGGCATTTGCGGCGAATTTCCAGGCGAAAACCGGCGTTTCGGCCGATGAATGGCACGCGGTGGGTTATTCCGGGATGCAGGTGATTGCCAATGCGATCAAGGATGCGGTCGCTGCGGGCAAGGTCACGCGCGAAGGTGTACGCGATGCGCTTGGCGCCCAGACCGACATCCCCGTCGTGATCGGCGAGGGCACCTATAGCTATGACGAACATCGCGTGCCGCGCTTCGGCATGAAGGTCATGCAGGTGAAAGACGGCGCCTTCACCGTCGTGGAACAGTAAGCGGAAAATCCGGCACGCCCTTTCGGGGGCTTGCCGGGCAGACGGAACCGGGGTGTCGCGCCCCGACAATAGGGTGGCTTCATGCTCTCACAGCAAATCCTGAATGGTCTCGTTACAGGATCGGTCTATGCGCTATTCTCATTGGGCTTCACGCTGATCTTCGGTGTGCAGAAGCTGCTGAATTTCGCGCATGGCGCGACCTTCATGGCCGGTGCTTTCATCGCCTATTACTGCACGATCAGCGGCATGCCCTTTTTGTTGGCCATCGGCTTGTCGATGGTGGCGACGGGCGTGATCGGGATTGTGGTCGATCTGGTTGCCTTCCGCCCGTTGCGAAAGCGCGGCAATGCCGAATTCCCGGCACTGGTCAGCTCGATCGGCGTCGATCTGGTCCTGATCTCAATCGCGCAGCAGGTTTCCAAAACGCAGGTGCTGAATTTTCCCTTCGGCACCTTCCCGGTGAAGTTTTTCAATTTCCTGGGACTGCGGATCTCTCTTTTGCAAATCGTCATTCTGGCGACGGTGGCTGTTCTGGTCGTGCTGCTGATATTCTACCTTAAAAAGACAAGCTTCGGTCGCCAGGTGCGGGCCGTTGCCACCAATGAACGCGCCGCGGCGCTGCTTGGGGTCAATGTTCAAAGCGTCTTTTTGCAAACCTTCTTCATCGCAGGCGCGCTTGCGGGGCTTGCCGGGGTGCTGATCGGGCTGTTGTTCAACTCGATGCAATTCCTGATGGGCGAGCCCTATATGCTGCGCGCCTTTGTCGTGGTGGTCATCGGCGGGCTTGGCAGTGTGCCGGGGGCGATTGTGGCCTCGCTGATGCTGGGGGTTATGCAATCGCTGACGGTTGCCTATCTGCCCTCTGGTTTAACGGATGCGATCATCTTCACACTTTTGTTCATTGTGCTTCTGATCCGGCCGAACGGGCTGTTCGGTGACGCCAATGCTGTTGCGGGGGGGACGCGCCAATGATCAACCTATATTATGCCTACCAGCCGATTATCGACTTTTTCCTGCTGTCAGTCGGCTTTGGCTATTCGCAACAGATCGCGTTGCGTGCGGGGGTGTTTTCCATCGCCACTGCGGGATTTGCGGCCATCGGCGCCTATGCGGTTGCCATCCTAGTGACCAAGACCGGCTTTCCCATTGTCGGGGCGGTGGTGCTGGGCATGGTTATCGCGGGGGGTGCGGGGCTTGTGCTGTCGCTGCCGCTTGCGCGTCTGCGCGGGGCGTTTCAGGCAATCGCCACACTGGCCTTTGTGCAGATCGTGATTTCGCTTTTGCTGTTTGCCGAGGATTTCACCGGCGGCGCGCTTGGGATCACGGGAATTCCGCGGGTGGTCAATACGGGCGTGCTGATCTTTATCGTGGCTTTCGTCATGTATGTGATGTGGTCGATCGGACGCACGGGGCTGGGCCGCATCTTCGATGCGCTGCGTCAGGAAGAAAGCGTTGCCGCATCGCTTGGCGTCAACATCGGCCGTTATCACGCGTTTGCCTTCATCCTTTCGGGCGCGATTGGCGGGCTGTTTGGCGGGCTGCAATCGCTTTACGTGTTCCAGATCGAGCCGCATAACTTTGGCTTTGCCTTCATGGTGAACGTTCTGACCGTTGTCATTTTGGGTGGTCGCACCACGCTGCTTGGCCCGATCATGGGGGCTGCGATCATGGCAATCCTGCCCGAACTTGCGCGTCCGCTTGCCGAATACCGCCCGGCGGTGAACGGGGTGATCTTGATCCTTGTCATCACCTTCTTGCCGAACGGTGTGGGCGACGAGATCGTGTTCTGGTTCCGCCGTCGCCGTCACGCCGCTGCCGCCGCGAACCGCGTCAAAGTCAAGGAGGCGAAGAATGCCGTCACTTCATCTTGAGGGTGTTTCCAAGCATTTCGGCGGTCTCAAGGCTGTCGACGGGATCACGATGGCCGTGCCGCCGGGTGAGATCACCGGCCTGATCGGGCCGAACGGGGCGGGCAAATCGACCGTGGTGAACCTGATTTCGGGCGTGCTGTCGCTGACCCATGGGGATATCCGTCTTGGCGGGGCCTCTATCTCTACCGACCGCGCCGATATTGTCGCGCGCCAGGGCGTCAGCCGCACCTTCCAGAACATCCGCCTGTTGCCAGAGGCGACAGTGCTGGAAAACGTCATGATCGGCTTTCACCGGCGCGAACAGTCGGGCTTGATGGCAAATTTGTTCGGCCTGCGCGCTGCCCTGCGTGAACAGCGTGAATTCCGCGACCGCGCACATGCGCTTCTGGAACGGTTTGGGTTGGATGAATATGCCGAATTCGAAGCCGGCAATCTGGCCTATGGTCACCAGCGCCGGGTTGAGATGGCGCGCGCAATCGCAAGTGAGCCGGCGATCGTCTTGCTGGACGAACCGGTTGCGGGGATGAACGATGTGGAAAGCGACGAGCTGGCCACCATTTTCCGCGAACTTGCCAACAGCGGCATGGGGCTTTTGCTGATCGAACATAATGTGGGCTTTGTCACGCGGCTGTGCAAACAGGTCTACGTGCTCGACTCGGGCCGTATGATCGCCGCTGGCGATCCGCACGAGGTCACCCGCGATCCGAAGGTGGTCGCGGCCTATATCGGGACATCGAAACATTGACCAATATGCTGAATGTCAAGGATCTTCACGTCTCCTACAAGGGGATCAAGGCGCTGCGCGGCGTGTCATTGCATGTCGAGGAAGGCGAGATGGTCGCGCTTATCGGGTCGAATGGCGCGGGTAAATCCACCCTGCTGAACGCCTTGTCGAACATGGTCCGGCGCAAGTCGGGCGATATCGTGTTCGCCGGGCGCGAAACCCGCGGGCAAAGCGCGCATACGGTTGCCCGCCAGGGGTTGCTGCATGTGCCCGAAGGGCGCCAGATCCTTGCTGATATGAGCGTTTATGAAAACCTTCTGGTTGGCCAGATCGCCCTGGGCAGCCGGACCACGCGCTATACGCTTGAACATGTCTATGAACTGTTCCCGGTGCTGGAAGAACGCCGTGACCAGATTGCGGGGACTTTGTCGGGCGGGCAGCAGCAGATGTTGGCGATTGGCCGGGCCTTGATGGGCGGGCCCAAGCTTTTGTTGCTTGATGAACCCTCGCTGGGATTGTCGCCGCTGATCACCGATCAGGTGTTCAACGCGCTGACAAAGCTGAACCAAGAGGGGCTGACCGTGCTTTTGGTCGAACAGAACGCGCTGCGCGCGCTTGAGGCGACCAGCCGGGCCTATGTGCTTGACCGGGGCCTGATCACCCATGAGGGCCCATCGGCTGCATTGGCCGGCGATCAGACGATCATCGACAGCTATCTGGGGGCCTGAGCGATGAACCCTGCGCTGACCTTGCACCAGCTTTGCCTGCGCGATGTGGCCCCGGCCGATCTGCCCGCCATTGCGGCGCAGGTCGGGCTGGGGTCTGTATCGGTGTTCGTGATCCCGCCGTCAGCAAAGCTTGACATCTTTCCCCGGATTCCGCCGGGGCAGGGGCTGCGTGACTTTGTCGCCGCCTGTCGCGGGCACGGGGTCGGGGTGCATAATATTGAGGTATTCTCGGTCGCGCCGGAAACCGAAATCGCTGATTTCGACGCCGCGCTGGATATGGGGGCCGAGATTGGCGCGCGTCGTCTTACCGCATTGGTGCAAGACCCGGACCGGGCGCGCGCGCTTGACCAGATGTGCGCGCTGGCCGATGCGGCGGGCGCGCGGGGGATCGCGGTATCGGTCGAGTTCATGAAATTCTCAGAGTTACGCAACATCGGCGCGGGTGCGCGTTTCATCGCCGACAGTGGGCACCCGAACCTGACCTTGCTTGTCGATCCGCTGCATCTTTTCCGCACCGGGGGCAGCGTTGCGGATTTGGCCGCCACCGACCCGCGCGTGATTGGCGCGGCGCAGATCTGCGACGGGCCGTTCCTTGCCCCCGCCAATGCCTTTGCCGAAGCGGTTGAAGACCGTGGAATTCCGGGCGAAGGCGCGTTTCCATTGTCCGCGTTTCTGGCGGCCCTTCCCGCCGATTGCCCGATTGATATCGAAGTGCCGCTGAAACGGCTCGCCGATGCCGGCGTCCCACCGGTTGAGCGTGCAAGGCGGCTTGTCGCCGCGACCCGCGCGTTGCTTCGCGATGGTGCGGGAGGCTGATCCGGCACGCGTTGCGGGGAACCGCCATGCCGCACAGCCTTGCATCCAAAAAAACAACTGACGGAAGATGATCCATGACCACAGATGTCTATATCGCGGCCTATACCCGCACGCCTTTCACCCCTGCCCGCAAGGGGGCGCTTGCGGCTATGCGCCCCGATCATCTTGGCGCGGCGGCGATCCGCGGGCTTCTTGCGCGCACCGGCGTGCCCGCCGATGAGATCGAGGATGTTGTCTGGGGCTGCGCCTTTCCCGAGGGGGAACAGGGCCTGAATATCGGCCGCGTCACCGGGCTGCTTGCCGGGCTTCCCGATACGGTGCCGGGTGCTACGGTCAATCGCTGGTGCGGCTCGTCGATCCAGGCAATTCAGATGGCTGCGGGGATGATCGCGATGGGCGCGGGGGATTGTTTCATCGCGGGCGGCGCCGAAAGCATGACGCGGGTGCCGATGATGGGCTTCAATATCGTGCCGCCGCCGGAATGGTCATCCGAACTTGTCAGCGATTTCATCAATGTCGGGCTGACTGCCGAACGCGTGGCGCGTGAATATGGCGTTGATCGCACGACACAAGAGGAATTCGCGATCGAAAGCCAGCGAAAGGCGCTTGCCGCCCAGGCCGACGGGCGTCTGGACGCCGAGATATCGCCGGTAGAAACCGCCGACGGCATCGTCGATCGCGACGGTTGCCCGCGTGCGACAACGCTTGAAAAGCTTGCCAGCCTTCAGCCCGCCTTTCTTGAGGGCGGATCGGTGACGGCGGGCACATCCTCGCCCATGACCGATGGAGCGACGGCGCTGCTGATCTGTTCGCAAGATGCGTTAAGACGCTACAATCTGACCCCGCTTGCCCGGATCGCCAGCTTTGGCGTGTCGGGCTGTGCGCCCGGGATCATGGGGATGGGACCGGTCGAAAGCAGCCGTAAGGCGCTTGCCCGGGCGGGGCTGACCATCGCCAATCTCGACATCGTCGAGATGAACGAGGCTTTCGCCAGCCAGGCCGAGGCTTGCCGCCGCGCGCTGGATATTGACCCGGCGACGCTGAACATTGACGGCGGCGCCATTGCGCTGGGTCATCCGCTGGGCGGCACCGGCGGTCGGCTGGTGGGCAAAAGCGCCTCCTTGCTTCAGCGCGAGGGCGGCAAATATGGCCTGGCCACCCAGTGTATCGGCGGCGGCATGGGCATCGCCATGATCCTGGAGGCGGCGTGATGGGCAAGGTGGCGTTCAATGCCCTGGCAGCGGGGGTCAAGCGCGCTGCGGTGATCGGCGCGGGGGCGATGGGGGGCGGTATCGCCGCGCAATTCGCCAATGCCGGCATCCTGGTTGATCTGATCGACATTCCCGGCGGCGATGGCAATCGCAATGGTCCCGCCGAGGCCGGGATCGCGCGCCAGGTCAAGACCGGCGGTTTCATGTCAGCCGAGGCGGCGACGCTTGTGCGCGCGGGCAATACCGAAGATCATCTTGACCGGGTGGCCGAAGCCGACTGGATCGTCGAGGCGATCATTGAGGATCTTGGCGCCAAGCGCGATCTTTATGCCCGGCTTGAGGCGGTTCGCAAAGACGGTTCCAGCGTGTCGTCCAACACCTCGACCATCCGGCGCGAGGCTTTGGTTGAGGGGCTTGGCGCGAGGTTTAACCGGGATTTCGTGATCTCGCATTTTTTCAACCCGCCGCGTCACATGCAACTGCTGGAAATCGTCTCGGGTCCGGCGTCGGATCTGGCGGGCGTTGAACGCCTGCGCCGTGCCGGGCGGCAGGTTCTGGGCAAGACCGTGGTCGATTGCCGCGACACGCCCGGCTTTATCGCCAACCGGATCGGTTGTTACTGGATGGCGATGGCGGTTCTGGAAGCGCAACGCCAGGGCCTGACCGTGGAAGAGGCAGATGCGGTCATTTCGGCCTTTGGCGTGCCGGCCACCGGGGTTTTCGGCCTGCTGGACCTGATCGGGATCGACCTAATTCCGCTGGTCTGGGGGCGGCTGGTCGAAACCTTGCCGGCGACCGATGGCTTTCAATCCTATGATCTGGCCGCAAGCGCGCTGTCGCAACAGATGAACGCGGCCGGCCGGCTGGGGCGCAAGTCAGGGGCGGGGTTTTATCGCAAGGCCAAGGATGGCAGCCGTGAGGCGCTTGATCTGGCCGCACAAAGCTATCGCCCGCTGGACCGGCCCGCCAAGCCGGGCGATCTGCGTGATCTGATCGAAGGTGGCGGCAAACTTGGCACCTATGCCTGGACCGTTCTGTCGCGGCTTGTCACCTATACGGCGAATGTGGCGGATGAAATCGCCCATGACCTGCCCTCGATCGACACCGCTGTGGCGCTTGGTTACGGCTGGCGCGAGGGGCCATTTCGCCAGGCTGATCGTGTGGGGGCCGACTATATTGCCAAACAGCTAGCTGCGGCGGGCGAAGCCGTGCCCGATCTGATCGCCAAGGCCGCGCGCGACGGCGGCTTTTACCCCAAGGCGACGCGCGCCGGCACCACGCGCGCGGCGGTTTTGGCCGAAAACGAAGCCGCGGTGCTGCAAGACGCGGGCGATGGCCTGGGGCTTTTCCGGATCAAGACCAAGATGGGCGTCTTTTCGCCCGAGGTGTTCGACCTGCTTGATCACGCGATCGGCCAAGCGGGGGGCAGGCTGTCGGCGCTTGTTCTGGCGCCGGGCAATGCGCGGGCGTTTTCCGCAGGGGCCGATCTGGCCCGGTTCCTTGAGCTAGCCGAAGATCCCGCGCTGCTGGATGCGTTCCTGGCGCGCGGGCAGGCGACCTTTGCCGCGCTTCGGGGCGTGCCAATTCCGGTGGTGGCGGCCGTGCGTGGCCTTGCGCTTGGCGGGGGCTGCGAGGTGACGTTGCATGCCGACCGTGTCGTCGCCCATGCCGAGGCGTCTTTTGGCCTGCCGGAAACCCGCCTGGGCATCTTGCCGGGCTGGGGCGGGACCACGCGTATGTTCCAGCGGCTGTCCGATCCGGCCACCGGCATGGTGGGTCCGGCGGCTGTGGCGGCCCGAACGGTCGATTTGCTGCTGCCCGGCCCGATGACGCGTTCGGCCGCAGAGGCCCGTGCGCTGCACCTTTTGCGGCCCGAGGATGAGATCGTGATGCATGTCGACGATGTCGAACCTGCGGCGATCGGGATCGCCCGCGCGATGGCCGCGGATTACAAGCCGCCGGTCGATGCGCTGTTGGCGGTGGCCGGGCCTGCCGGCATGGCCGGTGCGCTGAATGCGACCCGCGCGCATCATGCGGCGGGACGTATCGACGGGCGCGTGCTTGCGATTGCCGAGGATCTTGCGCGCGTCGTTACCGGCGGCGCCACGGGCGATCCGTCGCGACCGATGCCCGAAGGCGATATGCTTGCGCTGGAGCGCGCCGCCGTGTTGCGGATGGCCGCGCGTGATGAAACCCGCGCCGCCATGTACGCGACATTGAAACGGTAACACCACAGACGGGGCGATGGTTCAGACCATCGCCTCGATCTTTTCGCGGATGATCTTGCCGCTGACCGAGCGGGGCAGATCCTCCATGTTGACAAACAGCACGGCCTTGGGGCGCTTGTAGCCCGCAAGTGCCGCGCGGCACAGATCCATCACCGCGTCCTCGGTCAGTGTTTCATCCTGACGCACGATCACCGCCACCGGTATTTCCCCCCAGCGCGGATCGGGTTTTTTCACGACGATGGCATCGGCCACCCGGGGATCGGCCAGCAACACGCGCTCAATCTCGGCGGGATAGATGTTTTCGCCGCCGGATTTGATCAGATATTTTGAACGCCCCGCGAATTCATAGCCCCGTTCGGTCAGGCGAAACATGTCGCCCATGTGAAACCAGCCGCCGGCAAAATCCTTTTCATTGACCTCCGGGTTGTTCCAGTAACCTGAAAACAATGTGGGCCCCCGCACCCAGGCCTCGCCTGCATCGCCTGCGGCCACCTCTTGCCCGTCCGGTCCTACCAGCCGCAATTCGGTCAGGATCGACAGGCGCTTGGCAAGGCTGTCGCGCGCCCGCCCGGGCGCGATCAGGTCGCCCGAAAGCGGAGGCATCCCGGTTTCCGTCGCGCCGAAAGAGTTGAGATAGGGCGCATCCAGCAGCGTCGTGATTTCATCCACCACCGCAAGCGGCACCAGATCGGCCATGCAGCCGACCGCGCGCACAGCCCGGATTGCGGGCCGACGCTGTTTCAGGCGAGTGATCAGCGGCTCTATCGTGGCCGGCACCAGCATCAGCCAGCCGATCGGCTGGGCCTCCAGCGCGTCGATGATCGCATCGGCATCAAAGCCATCAACGATCACGCCGGGCCCGCCCGACATCAGGGCCGAAACCAGATGTTCGGTTCCGCCGATATGAAACATCGGCGCCCAAGAGATATATCCATCATCCGGCCGGATGTTCAGATCCAGCCGCAGCGCGCTCATCCGGGCGATCTGTGCCCGGTGTGAAATCACCGCAGCCTTGGGCCGCCCCGTCGTGCCCGAAGTGTAGATAATGAAAAGCCCGTCTTCCGGTTCGGCTACACAGCGCGTCATGCCGGCCCCGTCCAGCCCGTCGATGGGCGCAACCGGCACGCCATCGGCCAGATCCCTGACCAGCGACAGGAAACGTTCCGACGCGACGATCAGGGCAGGGGCCACCAGCGCAACGCAATAGGCCAGTTCCGCCGACG
Organism: Phaeovulum molybdatiresistens; assembly: GCF_023544865.1. GTDB lineage: Bacteria > Pseudomonadota > Alphaproteobacteria > Rhodobacterales > Rhodobacteraceae > Pontitalea. Next base: position 38,810 of record NZ_JAMJFX010000022.1, read on the forward strand.
CAAGCCGCCAGTTCTGACAGGCGGTGATCAGGCCCAGTTTGGCGGCGGCCAGCTGCAAGATGGTGTATTCCGCACGGTTTTCCGAGATCACCGCAATCCGGTCACCGCGCGCAAGCCCGCGCGCGGCAAGACCTGCCGCGACCGCATCAACCCGCGCCAGCAAGCTGGCATAGCTTAGGTGTATCCGCGCATCCGCAATCGCCGGCGCATCCGGTGTGACCCGTGCGCGCATGGCAACAAGCGGATAGACCGTGGTCTGGGCGGCGTCAAACGGGGTGGTCATGGCTTCTCCTTGAACACGGCGGTTACAAGAACCTCTGCGCCTCGCAGCAGGCGGGCGTGGGTGGTATCGTCTTGCTGGCTTACCTCGGCGGTCAGATCGTCGCCCTCGAACACATTGCCGGCGAACTGCGCGTCGAGCACGGCGAAATCCCTACCGACAAGGGTCATGAGATAGGCAAGATTGGCGGGGCCCGGATTTACCCGCCTTGGGCCAAAACCGGCGGCTGCGGCCGCCTCGCGGCTTAGATGAATGGCGTTGTCGTCATTCAGTAGGGCGCACCAGGCGGCCATATCATCCCCGGAAATATCCTCAAACCGCCGTCTCATGCGCGATCCGCCGGATAGATGATATGCAGCCGGGTCTGGCTGCGCGGATAGTCATCGGACAGGCGGATCGACAGATGCAGGTGATCGGCCGCGCCGAATGTGCGGCTTGGCTTGCGTTCAAGCGCTTCGATATCCGCGCGAACGTCATAGTGCCGGTCAACCAGAAGTGGGGCGTTGTAGCCAATACGGCAGCGCGCCAGAACCGGCCCCCGTTCAAAGGCAAGGCCAAGCGCGGCTGACAGATCGGCGATCTTCAGCCCCAGCCCGCCAAGTGCCGCGACAAAGGCAAAGATCGGATGCGCGCGTTGATCCGTCCGCGCCGGTGCCTGCGCCATCCGGCGCACAAGGTCGTCCATTCCGGCGCTTAGCAGGTAGCGCCCATCGGGAATTGCGAATTGGTCCATGGCACTTTTTGCATATTTGAGTGTGAAACGTGACGACCATTCCCCCGGCGGGTCCAGCGCGGCGCCGCCTTAGGCGGCGCCGTGCGTCCTCAGATCGAACAGGCGTTTTCATATGCTTGGCGCGTGGCATGAAGAATTCGGTTCGGCACATATGCATCCCCGAAGATCCGCAGCTCGGGCACCTTGCCAAGCAGATCGTCGTAAAGACCCGCATCCGGGGTTCCGCCACAGGCCAGCACCACCGTATCGAAACCCGTCATCTCATGCGCGACGCCGGAATAGACATCGCGCAGCACAAGCCGGTTTGGCGCGATTTCGGCCACGCGTGTCATCACCGTAAACGCGACGCCGCGCCCGGTCAGCTTACCCAGGATGCCGCCGATCGAATATTTGCCGACCCCTGGCGCGACACCGGGCGCCTGATAGATCACGCGAACGGCGCAGCCCTGTTCGGCAAGATAGCTGGCCACGGTCAGCGGTTGCATATGATCTTCCTTGGCGATCACGACAACGTTTTTGCCGACCTGGGCCTTCCCGGCCATGACGTCGCGCCCCTCGACGACGAAGGCGTGATCCGCGCCGGGCACATCAATCCCGCGCGGGCGGCTGCCTGTGGTCAGAAAGACGACATCGGGCTTCTCGGCCAGGATGGTCTGGGCGGTTGCGGCCTCTCCCAGCCGCATGGTGACACCCGCATCGGCAAGGCGTTTATGCTGATGCTCGATGAACTTCAGATATTGTGCGTTTTCAGGCACCGCGCCGGCGATACGCATCGCGCCACCCAGGTTCGGGGCGCGTTCCCATAAGGTGACATCATGGCCGCGTTCGGCGGCGATGGCGGCCGCTTCCATGCCTGCGGGGCCACCGCCCACCACCGTTACGCGACGGGCTGCGTCGACCCTGGCGGGCAGGGGTTCCGCCTCGCGCCCGGCGCGGGGGTTCACCGAACATCCGAAGGGCAGGCCCTCGATCCCGGCGGCATGCAGACAGTCGTTGCAGCCGATGCAGGGCCGAATGGTATCGGGTGCGCCCGCCTTGGCCTTGGCGACAAAATCGGCATCGGCAAAGAAGGCGCGGGCGATCGCGACAAAGTCGGCATGGCCGTTTGCAATCACCGCCTCGCCTGACACAGGGTCGCTGACGCGCCCGCCATAGACGACGGGGATCGACAGTTCTGAACGGAACCTGCCCGCCATTTCCGCCCAGGCGGCCGGCCGAAAGACATGCGGCTGCACGTAGCTGGGCGCGCCCCAGTTATTGCCGACCACGCAATGGATATAGTCGATATACCCCGAGGCTTCGAACGCCTTGGCGATGCGAAGCCCTTCTTCCAGCCCGTAACCGCCGTCAAAGAATTCGTCCATGTTGAAGCGCATGCCGATGACAAAGCTCGGCCCGGTTACCGCGCGCATGGCGGCAAGACATTCCATCGGCAAGCGCAACCGCGCACCAAAGTCGCCGCCATAGCCATCTGTCCGGCGATTTGTATAGGGCGAGATGAACAGCTGCATGACATCTTCGTGATTGGCATGCATCTCAACCCCGTCAAGACCCGCGGCTTCGGCTTCGCGCGCGGTGAAGGCATATTCTTCAATCGTGCGCTGAATTTCGTCATGGGTCAGAATGTGGGTGGATTGGTTGTTGGTATAGTTGGCCAGGATGCCCGATGCGGAATGGGGCTGAGCGCCTTGCATGATGATCTGGGCGGTGACGGCGGTACCCTCGGCATGCATTTCATCGGTGAAGCGCGAAAATACATCGCGAAAGTTGGGTTTCCGCATGGTTCCGCGGATGACGGCCCCAAGACCGGCCAGCCGAAGCCCCTTGGGCACCATCCGGTTGTCAATGAAGGCGTTCACCCCATCCATCCATCCCAACCCCGCCCTTGCCCGGGCGAGCCAGTAGGCCGCGTACTTAGCATAGTCCGCTTCGGAAACCTGCGGGTCGGCGATGATGCGGCCATGCGGCGGCGCGATGATCCGATTGCGCAGCGCCATGCCGCGGATCTGAAAGGGTTTGAACAGGTGCGGAAATTCGGTGGTCATGCGAGGTTCCTATGCGGTCAGATGCGTCCGCCTGCAAACTCGGATCCGCAGGCTCATGTGACGCTATTACATATTCGATCACATTTTTGTATGCTCTAGACTATAGTTTTGTCTACACACTAAGCAACCCTAAACCCCCAGCGGACTCGGGCGAAATGGTCTCTTTGGCAGCAGTCTTAGGAAATTTTCTTTCAGGTAACGTGTTTTTTTCAAAGGGCGCACGCACCTGAACTGGCTTTCGCATCAATTTTTTCGGGTAGAGCATACGCAGAGTTCGAAACATCGTGCACACAAAGAAGATATGAGTATACACAACGCCCGGTTTCGGTAATGCTGATGAAGCATCGGATTCGCGACCAGGGGTGCGACAGGCGGGGAGGCATGTCGCATCAGGGAACGGCCGCGAGAAGAGGGCGGGCGGGCAAGTCCCGTCGTCGGCAAGACACAAGGGAGGACAATATGAACCTGAAGAAGAACGCTTCCGGGCATTCCCGGCATATATACACAGCAATCGCCGGCCTTGCACTTGGCCTGTCTGTCACAGGCGCACAGGCCCAGACGCTACGCTTTGCAGTGGGGCTTCCGGAAACCAGTTACAACCATGACGCCGCCGTGGCCTTTGCCGAAGCGGTTGAGGCAAACAGCGACCTCAAAGTGCAGGTTTATGCGATGTCTTTGCTCAGCCTGAATGAGATGTCGGGCGGCGTGCGCGACGGCCTGGCCGATATCGGCTTTACGCTGTTCCCCTATTTCCCAGCCGAATATTCCGAACTCAACCTGCCCGCAAACCTTGCGCTGCTTGCAATTTCGGGCACCGAGGCGAAATGGCCGGGACCTGCGATGATCGGCGCCTCGATGGAATACATCATGCTTCACTGCGAAGATTGTCAGACGCAGTTGAAGGGCTTGAACGCCGTTTACCTGAACGGCGGGGCGTCCGTCGAATATGGTCTTGTCTGCAACAAGCCGGTGCAGGCCCTGGACGACCTCAAGGGTCTGAAAGTAAGGACTGGCGCTGCTGATCTAGGCCGCTTCGTCGAATATTTCGGCGGCACGCGCGTCGCCCTGTCGGGCAATGAAATCTATGACGCTCTGAGCACCGGCAACGTAGATTGCTCGGCCAACCAAGGCGAAAACCTGACCGGTCTGCGATATATTGAGGTTGCCGATCACTTTACGAACATGATGCCAGGCAGCATGTTCGCGGGCATCGGCAATGCCAACATGAACCGCGACGCTTGGGCCAGCCTGACAGAAGACCAGCGCCGCGCTGTGCTGAACGCGGCCGCCAAGCAGCCGATTGTCAGCTGGATCATCGGCAAGGAACGCAATCTCGACGGGGTCAAGCAGTTCCGCGACGCAGGCAAGAATGTCTATGAGGTCACCGACGAAGACAAGCTGCGGATCGCCGAATTCGTCGCGCAGGATCTGGATGTGGTGCGCGAACAGTTCAAGAAGGAATACGGCCTTCAGAACGTGGATGAAAAAATCGAGGTCATCACCGGCTTGATCGAGAAGTGGAAGGGTCTGACGAACCAGGTCGACACGATGGAGGTCGAACCCTTCGCGCAGCTGTATATCGACGAAATCATGTCCAAGGTCGATGTCACGACCTACGGCATCGACGGATGACCGATCCGGGCACCCCAAGGTGCCCGCCATTGCACCGTCGGGACGGGCCTCAAACGGCCTGTTCTGGCCAATTCAACCGACATCAGGCCTCGCTCGATGCCCGAGACGAGGCGGAGGCGTAGCGGCAATATGAGGTCCGTGCTGAAAATCTTCGACGGCATCACGTCCGTCTTAAGTATCCTGGCCGCAATGGCGGTCGTCGTCATGATGGTTCAGGTTACGCTGGACGTCGTTATGGAGCTGGTTTTCAACAAACCGTTGCCCGCGACGCTGACGCTGGTCGCCAAATACTATATGCCGATGGTCACCTTCCTGCCGCTGGTCTATGTCGAGCGGCTGAACCAGCATGTTGCCGCAGATGTGGTGACGCAATTTCTGCCCCGAAGCGGGCAAAAGCACCTTGCCGGCTGGATCTTTCTGTTCAGCGCGGTGGTTTGCGCGTTTCTCAGCTATGCCACATGGGTTGAGGCGGTCGACAAGTTCCACATAGGCTCATTCAGCATGGAACGCGGCATGAAAGTGCCGACATGGCCCACGCGTTTCGTAGCGCCGGCAAGTTATGGGCTTTTGTCGCTGTTGTTCGTTTTAAAATTCATTGCCTACATCCTGCGTAGTCCGGTCTTTGATGACGATCAGCCCGCGTTCCCGACCTTTTCGACCTCGGAGAGGAAAGATCAATGACCGATGTTCAGATCGGCCTGACCGGGATCGGCATCCTTCTGGTTCTGATCGCGATGCGCGTTCCGATTGCGATCGCGCTGTTCAGCGTGCCCTTTGTGGGAATTTACGCGATGTTCGGCTGGCGTCCTGCCTTCGGCGCGCTGAAGGTCATTCCCTTCGACTTTGCCGCAAGCTGGGAATTAAGTTCGATCCCGATGTTTTTGCTGATGGGCTATCTGGCCTATCACTCGGGTATCACGGCCGGGTTGTTTGAGGCGGCGCGCGTCTGGCTGGCGCGATTGCCAGGCGGGCTTGCGGTGGCAAGCATCTTTGGCGCCTCTGGCTTTGCCGCAGTAACGGGGTCGTCTGTCGCAACGGCGGCGGCGATGGGGCGTATCGCGGTGCCTGAAATGTTGCGCCACGGTTACGACCCGCGCCTTGCCACCGGCACGGTTGCGGCCGCCGGCACGATCGGCGCGCTGATCCCCCCAAGCATCCTGCTGATCCTGTATGGCATCATCGCAGAGGTGCCGATCAACAAGCTGTTTCTGGGCGGCGTCGGGGTCGGGCTTTTATCGGCGGCCGCCTATGTGATCCTTGTGGTTGGCTGGGCGACGCTGAAACCCGAAGTGGCCCCGCGTTCGCATGAGCAACATACGATGCGCGAACGGCTAAGCGAATTGCGCAAGGTTTCCCCCGCGCTTTTGCTGGCCTTCCTGGTGTTTGGCGGGCTGTTTGCGGGCCTGTTCACGCCAACCGAGGCCGGCGCGGTGGGTGCTGCGATGTGTGCGCTGATCGCGGCGGCACAGCGCAAGCTGACCTGGCACAATTTCAGCACATCCGTGGCCGAAGCCTTTGCCACCACCTCGGCGCTGTTGCTGATCGTGATCGGCGCCAATCTTCTGGCCCGGTTCGTCACGCTAAGCGGTGTGGACAGCTACATCTCGGATGTGATCACCTCGATGAGTTCGTCATCCTACCTTTTCCTTGCCGGTGTGGTTGTCGTCTATCTGATCCTTGGAATGTTCCTTGAACCCACCGGGGCGATGATCATCACCCTGCCCATCGTGTTGCCGGTTGCGTCAACGCTGGGGGTAAATGAATTGTGGTTCGGGATCTTCATCGCCAAGCTGCTGGAGGTGGGCATGATTACCCCGCCGATCGGGCTTAACGTCTTTGTCCTGAACGGGATCGTCGGGCGGGGGATCACGCTTGGCCAGATCTTCCGCGGGGCATCGCGCTTTGTGGCTGTTGATATGGCGGTGCTTTTGCTGATCACCCTGGTTCCGGCCTTTGTGCTGTTCCTGCCCGGCCTGCTGAACTGATCTGAGCCGCGAAGAAAGGACAAAGCCATGAAAATTGCCGTGTTTTCCGCGACGGGCGATCAGGGGATCGCGCAGGTTCGTGCGGCGGTGGCGGGCGGGCATGATGTCACCGCGATTTCGCGTAATCCGACACGCGCGCCACTGCCTGCGGGTGTCAGGCCGGTGGCGGCGGATTATGCCGATCACGACAGCCTGCGGCGCGCGATGGAGGGGGCGGAGGCCGTGCTTTTGAACCTGCCCTCGACCTCTTTCCAAGCGGCTGAGCCCATGATCGTGGCCACTCGGGCGATTGCGGCGGCTGCGGCTGCGTCAAAGACGCTGAAGGTTCTTGTGTTCAACACCTCGATGCCCGTGCCGGAAAACCGAATGGGCATCGCGGCGCAGGATGCACGGCTTGAGATGCGCGAGATCTTGCGGGCAAGCGGTGCGCGAATCATCACGATCCAGCCGGTGGTCTATATCGACAACCTGTTGCGGGGATGGGCCTGGCCATCCATTGAACACGACAACCTGATCCATTATCCGCATGCAGAAACGCTAGATGTCTGCTGGATCAGCCATGACGATCTGGCAAAGCTGATGGTGGCAGCGGCCGAGCGGCCTGGCCTTGCAGGCCGGACCTTTGATGTTGGCGGGCCCGAGGCCATTCGCGGCCCCGATCTTGCGCGCCGGCTGGGCCGCGTCTGGGGCCGTCCGCTGCGGTTCAAGAGCATGCCGCTTGACACCTGTGGCGCGATCATGGCGCAGGTGTTCCGGAATATCGCGACACTGGATGCGGATACGCTCGCGCGGGAAATGGCGTTGAAATACGCTTGGTACAATGATGCGACCGCCCGTCCATTTTTCATCGACATGGGGCCGGTTCTGGCAGAATTGCCGGTAACACTTACGTCTGTGGAAGACTGGGCTGCGTGTCAGATATTGCCCGTGAGCGCGGGGTAAGGGGATAAAATGGAACGTCTATCATTGCATCAATTGGCCGCGATTGGAACGCAGCCTGATGAATTGATCGAGATTGCCGCTAGGCTTAAATGTCCGACAGTCACCCTGTTTGCCCAGCACAGCGCGAACAGCAACGCGCCCTATGTCAAGACGGTCGAACAGGCGCGGGCGCTCAAGGCGAGGGCCGATGAACTGGGCGTCGGGATTTACAGCCTTGAGGTCTTCGCGATGACTCCTGCGGGCATCACCGATCCGATCCGGCAGGGGCTGGATGTAGGGGGCACGCTTGGCGCCAGGCGGCTGACCGCAGTGATCAGCGATGATGACCTGTCGCGCGCGCGCGATACGCTTGCCCAATTCGCGGCCTGTGCCGCAGAGCACGGAATATCAGTCCATCTGGAGTTTCATGCTTTCGGCAACCTGAACACCTATCCACAGGCCTGCGATTTTTTGAAGGGCGTTGATGCACCGGTGACGATCAGCGCGGATGTCTTGCATTTTTATCGCAATGAGGGAGGGCTCACGTCGATGTCGCAGCCCTGCGCCGTGCCTATTGGCCATGCGCAACTATGCGACGGCCCGCTGCAACGCCCGCGGGACGAATGGCTGCATGAGGCGGTCGCGGATCGGAAGATCCCCGGCGAGGGGGCGTTTGATCTGATCGGCTTTCTGCGCGCCCTGCCGCGCGATGTGCGTATCGACGTCGAGGTTCCGACTGCGGCTGCGCGTTTTCCAAACGGCTCTGACTTTGCGCGTTGCGAAGCGGTGCTGACCGCTGCCCGACGGCTTTTGCACCAGGCGGACGTGGCATGAACGCGCCAAGGGCCAACAAACGGGTGACCCTGATCGGTCCGCGCGTGGGCATGACCGCCGCCGCGTTTCACGCCCATTGGTCCGGTCCGCATGCCGAGATCGCCAAGGATCTGCCCGGCCTGACCTATTATGTTCAGAACCATGTAATGCGCACGCTCTGGCAGGGCGGTCAGGCGCAGGATCTGTTTCTTGGCATTGCCGAAGTGATGTTTGCCGATCCCGACCGGCTTCTTGACACCATCGCCACATGGCCGCGGCGCGCCGAATTGCACGAGGACGAGGCGCGGTTTCTAGGCGCGCGCATCGGGAATTGGACGCAGCACCCGGATAATCCCCCCCGCATTGCCCATCGTCGCATGATCCTGCTTTTGTGTGGGGCTAGCGCGGCCGCGGTGCGGGACGCAGTGCAGGCCATTTCCCAGCATGCGCCCTGCCATGCCGAGCCGGTTCTGGACGGCGATGCCGGCGCAATCGACTGGATCGTATTTGTGGAGTTGTCGCCGGAACGGATAGCTGCAAATTCCATGCGGCAAATGCTGTCGGTGACAGGTCCCATGCTGCGGCATGTGACAGAAGTAGGTGGATCGGGCCTAGCCTATCTTACCTACACACAGGTCAATCGTCTGCCATTCGATCGCTTCTAGGGTCAGATGGGGTATTCGGCTTGCGCCCGATCCCCGTCGTCGACGTTCGTGGAGGTGCTGGGCTTCGAGCTGATGGTAGAACGTGGTCTGTTTGAAGCAGCCACAAGCATCAGGGAGGAAGCTCAGCATGAAACACTATGCCGGATTGGATGTTTCGGTGAAAGAGACCGCCATCTGCATCGTCGATGAGAACGGACGAATTTGCCGAGAAGCCAAGGTCATCAGCCATCCCGAGGATCTGTCGAAGGCTTTGGCGGAGACAGGTTTCCGTATCGAACGGATCGAGCTCGAAGCTGGTCCACTGTCGCAGTGGCTGTTTGAGGGTATGGCGCGCGCTGGATTGCCGGTGATCTGCGTCGAGACACGGCACACCAAGGCGTTTCTGAGGGCGCAAGTCAACAAGAGCGACCGCAATGACGCGCGTGGGATTGCCCAGATGATGCGCGTCAAGGCGCGGGAAACGCCTGCCTAGGGAAAGGGGATCAGCCGCGCCGCATTGGCTGTCCCCTGCGGTACAATCTGCCCGAACTCGCCAAGATAGCCATGAAGCGCATTGATCGCCTGAGTGCGCTGACGGATCAGTAGCTCGGGACGTAGAAGGCTCCTTCGGTAGGGCCGGACCGATCCGACAGCACTCAGTAAAAGGTTGGGGGTGCGCGGGCTGTCAAATCGGCGCACGTCTCCCTCGAGTTCGCTTGGGGACAGCTTATCTCATTTTGCTGGAGATGGTGGTATATTGAAGATGACTATCGACGCCGAAGCGCCTGAGAAAGAATCTTGATATAGATCAAGTCGCGCCGCGCCGCGCGCCGCTATCTTGAATTATGGCTTTGGGATTGCTGTGGTTCAGTAGAGGAAGCGCAATGTTCGAACGTATCAAGAAGTGGCAGGAGAAGACCCGCGATCTTGCCGAGATCAGAATGATATCAGATGTCGACCTGAACGACATGGGCGTGTCGCGCAACGAGTTGCGATCCATCGTTGGCTTCGGCGCCGAAGTCGATACTCGCCAGATGGCGATGGCCGAGCGTCACGGGCTTGATTCCTATTGCCTGCGTCGGCATCCCCAGGACCTGATCGCGTCGAATAAGGCCTGCGCGGAATGTGGCCACGTAGAGGAATGCGCCAGTTACCTGGCCTCGGATGTACCTGCGGAGGCTTCGGCCAGGTTTTGTCCGAACTATGAACTGTACCAACAACTGGCCGAGTAAACAGGCATGGACCCGCTGCCGCAAACGTGGTCCGTATACGGTGGCTCCGACCCATTGAATTGATGTGTTCCTGACGCGTGACACGCCTGTGAGAAGGCCTGCGTGAGCAGATGGAGGTCTTGTAAGGGTAATCCTCCCCGTGGTTAAGGGGATGCGAAGGTAGAATTTTCTCGGCATGATGGACGAGGAGATTCCGATGAAGA
>NZ_JAMJFX010000023.1 GCF_023544865.1 Phaeovulum molybdatiresistens
CAGCCCGTCGGCACGGGCGGCGGGAAGCGCGGCCAGCAGCGCGGCGGGCGCCACCCGGCTGGCCATTGCCAGTACGATCAGCGCCGCCGCCGCCAGCCGCGGGTCATGGCCCGCCAGCGCCGCCAGCGCCTGCCAGCGCAGCCCAACCGATACGATCAGCGCCAGCACGCCATAGCTGCCGATGCGCGAATCGCGCATGATCTCCAGCCGGCGCGCGCGGTCGCGCCCGCCCCAAAGGCCATCGGCCAGATCGGCCAGCCCGTCTTCGTGCAGCGCGCCGGTGGCCAGAACCTGCCCCAGGATCGCAAGCCCCGCGGCCAGTGTGGGCGGCAGGCCCAGCGACAGGGCCGCGCCCAGCAGGCCCGCCCCGATCAGGCCGATCGCCGCGCCCGCAAGCGGAAAGGCCCAGAGGCAGGCGCCGATCGGCGGGACGGGGTCGCCCAGGCGCCCGGCGGGCAGGCGCGTCAGCAGCATCAGCGCCAGCCGTGCCTGCGCCAGCCGGGTTCGGGCCGCCCCCGCGCCGGTCATGCGTCGCTGATCCCGGCTTCGCCAAAGGTGGCCATGCCGTTGTGACATTCCAGCGCCGCGCGCAGGATGCCAAGCGCCAGCGCCGCGCCTGACCCCTCGCCCAGGCGCATGTCGAATTCCAGCACCGGGGTCTTGCCAAGCGCGGCGATCAGCCGCCGGTGGCCCGGCTCGGCCGAGGCGTGGCCGACCAGGCAGTGGTCCAGAAGCCGCGGATCGGCGGCATGCAGCGTGGCCGCGGCGGCGGTGCAGATGAAGCCATCCAGGATCACCGGTATGCGCGCGGCGCGCGCGGCCAGAACCGCGCCGCAGATCGCGGCCTGTTCGCGCCCGCCAAGGGCGGCCAGTGTTTCCATCGCCGACAGGCCGGTGTGGCGCGCCAGGCCCTTGTCGATCGCGGTGATCTTGCGGGCGATGCCTTGCGCGTCGGACCCGGTGCCGGGGCCGACCCAGTCGGCGGGCGTGGCGCCAAACAGCGCACAGGCCAGCGCCGCGGCGATGGTGGAATTGCCGATGCCCATTTCGCCCAGGATCAGCACATCGGCGGCGGGGTCCACGGCGGCGGCGCCGCGGTTCATGGCGGCCAGCGTCTCGGCCTCGGTCATGGCGGGGGCGGTGGTGAAATCGGCGGTGGGGCGGTCAAGATCCAGCGCGATCACGCCCAGATCGGCGCCGTTCACGCGGCACAGCTGGTTGATCGCGGCGCCGCCGGCCTGGAAATTGGCGACCATCTGCGCGGTCACCTCTTGCGGGTAGGGGTTGACGCCCTGGGCGCAGATGCCGTGGTTTCCGGCAAAGACCAGCGCCTGCGCGCGCGCGATGACGGGCTGTGCGGTGGCGCGCCAGGCGGCCATGAACAGGGCCAGATCCTCAAGCCGGCCCAGCGATCCGGGCGGCTTGGTCAGGCTGTTCTGGCGTGCAAGGGCGGCGGCGCGGGCGGGTTCATCCGCCCCGGGCAGGGTTTCGGCAAGGCCGGCGATATCGGCAAGCGAGGAGATATGCATCATTTCACCTTCAGTGGCAGGCCCGCGACGGCAAGGGTGACCTCATCCGCCGCCGCGGCGACCCATTGATTCAGATAGCCCGCCGCATCGCGGAAATCGCGGGCCAGGCGGTTGTCGGGGACGATGCCCAGGCCGACCTCATTGGTCACAAAGACCACGGGGGATTCCTGCCGGGGCAGGGCGGCCAGCAGTGCCTGGGCCGCCGCGCGCCAGTCATGCCCGCCCAGCATCAGGTTGGTCAGCCACAGCGTCAGGCAATCGACGAGCCGCGGCCGGCCATCGGTGGCCGCCAGCGCGCCGACCAGATCCAGCGGTTCGGCATGGGTGATCCAGTCAGCGCCGCGCCGGGCCTGATGGGTGGCGATGCGGTCTTCCATTTCGCTGTCAAAGGCCTGCGCGGTCGCGATATAGGCCGCAGGGCGACCCAGCTGCAGGGTGCGCGCCTCGGCCAGGGTGCTTTTGCCCGATCGGGCGCCGCCGGTGATCAGGATGATGCGTGTCATCGTGCCTCTTGTTCCTTGCGCGCTGACAAAGCAGAAATGGCGCCGACACGGAAGGAGAAATGCGACGATGCGGGCTGGGGGGGCGAGCGAACTGATGCTGATCCGCCATGCGCCGGCGCTTGACGGCGGGCGGCTGGCGGGGCGGCGCGATGTGGCGGCCGATCTGTCGGGTGCGGCGGCGCTGGCGGGGTTGCGTGATGCGGTGGGGGATGTGGCGGTCGTGGCCAGCCCCGCGCTGCGCTGTCGTCAGACCGCAGGCGCGCTGTGGCCCGGTGTGGCGCCGCAGCTGGACCCGCGCCTGTGGGAACAGGATTTCGGCAGCTGGGAGGGGATGGCCTATGCCGATCTGCCCGATCTGGGCGATCTGACGGCGCGGGATCTGGCCGCGCATCGCCCGCCGGGGGGCGAAAGTTTCGCCGATCTGTGCGCCCGCGTGGCGCCTGCGCTGGAAACGGCGGCGGGCCTGGGGGGCCGGGTCGCGGTGGTGGCCCATGCGGGCGTGGTGCGCGCCGCGCTGGCGCGGGCCACGGGTGCGGTGCCCGGGGCGCTGGCATTTCAGGTGGCGCCGCTGTCGCTGACGCGCATTCTGGCGCTGCCCGGTGGTGCTTGGGCGGTGGCCGAGGTCAACCGGGTCTTTGCATGACGGGGGGGCAGCGGGTTGCGGGGCATTTCGGCGAATGGATGCAGGGGCGGCTGGGGCCTGCGGGGCCGGTTGTCCTGATCACGATGCCGGCGCCGGGCCTGGGGGTTCTGGCCTGGCACCGGCCGGGCGCGGGGCTGGCGCTGCATGGTGCGGGCATCAGCCCGGCGCGGGCGCGGGATTTTCTGGCGCGGCTGGGCCTGTCGCTGCGGGGGCGCGTGGTGATGCGGGCGCGGGTGGCGCCGGGGCTTGGCACGGGCGTGTCCACCGCCAGCCTTGTGGCGCTGGCGCGGCTGGCGGATTGGGACGGGCCTGCGGGGGTTCTGGCGCGGGCTTGTGTCGGGGCCGAGGGCGCGTCGGACCCGCTGATGTTCGCCGCGCCTGAACGGCTGCTTTGGGCGTCGCGCGAAGGGCGGATCGTGGCGGCGCTGCCCGCGCTGCCGCGCCATGAGGTGCTGGGCGGGTTCTGGGGCGGGCCGGTGCGGACCCGGGCCGCGGATCAGGCCTTTCCGGACATCAGTGATCTGGTGGCGCGATGGCATGGCACGCGCGATCTGGCCGGGTTTGCGGCGCTGGCCAGCGAAAGTGCGGCGCGCAGCCTTGCCTTGCGCGGGCCTTTGGGCGATCCGGTGGCGGGGCTTGCGGCGCGGCTTGGGGCGCTTGGCTGGATGCGGGCGCATACCGGGGCCGCGCGGGGCCTGATCTTTGCGCCCGGCACCGTGCCGCCGGGGGCCGAGGCGGCGCTGCGGGCGGCGGGGCTGCGCGGGCTGATCCGGTTTCGGGGGGGGATGGGATGAGTTTTGCCGCGATGATGCTGGTGGCGATGGGCCTGGATCTGCTGCTGGGCTGGCCTGCCGCGCTTTATGCGCGCATCGGTCATCCGGTGACCTGGATCGGCGCGCTGATCGCTGCGCTGGACCGGCGCTGGAACGTGGCGGGCAAGCGGCGGCGGCTGCGCGGGGTGGCGGCGGCGGGGGTGGTGATCGGCCTTGCCGCAACGGCGGGGCTGGTGGCGCAGGCCGTGCTGCCCGCGGGCTGGCCGGGCATTGTCATCGGCGGGGTTCTGGCGTGGCCACTGGTGGCGTTGCGGTCAATGCATGATCATGTGGCGGCGGTGGCGCGGCCCCTGGGCGCGGGCGATCTGGACGCCGCGCGGGGCGCGGTTGCGATGATCGTGGGGCGCGATCCGGCACAGCTGGATCAGGCGGGGGTGGCGCGTGCCGCGCTGGAAAGCCTGGCCGAGAACAGTTCCGACGGGATCGTGGCGCCGCTGTTCTGGGGCGTGGTCGCGGGCCTGCCGGGGATTGCGGCCTACAAGGCGATCAACACGCTGGATTCGATGATCGGTCACCGCACCCCCCGGCATGAGGCCTTCGGCTGGGCCTCGGCCCGGATCGACGATGGTGCGAACCTGATCCCGGCGCGGCTGACGGGGGTGATCTTTGCCGCCGTTTCGGGCCGGGCGCGGGGCGCGCTGGCGGTGATGGGGCGCGATGCGCGGGCGCATCGGTCGCCCAATGCCGGCTGGCCCGAGGCGGCGATGGCGGGCGCGCTGGGGGTGCGGCTGTCGGGGCCGCGGGTCTATGGCGACCGGGTGGCGGATGAGCCCTGGCTGAACGGCGCCTGCCCGGACCCGACGCCCGCCGATCTGCGCCGGGGGCTTGCGCTTTATGTCCGCGCGATGTTGGCTTTGGCGGCGCTGGTCGGGGCGCTGGCCTGGATGGGGATGTGATGCGCGATCACGGCGGCAATATCGACTGGGCAAGGGCGCGCTATGGCGGGACGGATTGGGTCGATCTGTCCACCGGGATCAACCGCTGTCCCTGGCCGGTGCCGGACCTGCCGCGCGCGGCCTGGACCGATCTGCCCACCGCCTCGGCCAAGGCGGCGCTGATGGCCGCCGCCCGCGCGGCCTTTGGCACGGATGCGCCGGGGCTTGCGCTGGCGGGTGCGCAGGCGGCCATTCAGATGCTGCCGCGGCTGGGCCCGGTGGGGCGTGCCCGGGTGCTGGCGCCCACCTATAACGAACATGCCGCCAATCTGCGCGCCGCCGGTTGGCAGGTGCAAGAGGTGGGGGAATTGGCGGATCTGGCGGGGGCCGATCTAGCGGTGGTGGTCAACCCCAACAACCCCGATGGCCGCCGCCACGCGCCCGACGCGCTGCGCGCGCTGGCGGGGCAGGTGGGGCGGCTGGTGGTCGATGAAAGCTTTGCCGATGCCGACCCCGACCTTTCGCTGATCGCGGCGGCGGGCGCGGTGCCGGGGCTGGTCGTGCTGCGATCTTTCGGCAAGTTTTGGGGGTTGGCGGGCCTGCGGCTGGGCTTTGCCTTTGCCGAGGCCGACACCGTGGCCCGGCTGGAAGAAATGGCCGGGCCCTGGCCGGTCTGCGGCGCCGCACTGGAAATCGGCCGCTTGGCGCTGGCCGATGATGCCTGGCGCAGGGCCACCATCGCCCGGCTGGCGCAAGAGGCGGTGCAGATCGATGCGCTGGCCGCAGCCGCAGGCTGGGCGCTGGTCGGTGGCACCGCGCTCTTTCGCACCTATGACACGCCCGATGCCGCCGCGGCGCAGGACCGTCTGGCGCGCCACCGGATCTGGAGCCGGATTTTTCCCTATTCGCCCCGCTGGATCAGGCTGGGCCTGCCCGGAAGCACGGCGGAATGGGACCTGCTGGCCCGCGCGCTGGCCACGCCATGATCTTTGGTCCCGAAGACCGCGACACGCTGCGCGCCATCCTGCGCTGGCGGCGCGATGTGCGCCATTTCCGCCCCGATCCGGTGCCCGCGCCGGTGCTGCAGGGTCTGGTCGCGGCGATGGATGCGGCGCCTTCGGTGGGCAATGCGCGGCCCTGGCGGGTGATCCGGGTGCGCGATGGCGCGCTGCGCGCGGCCGTGCGCGCCGAATTCGCGCGCTGCAATGCGGACGCGGCGCAGGGCTATGCCGGTTCACGGCGCGACAGCTATGCCGCGCTGAAGCTGGCGGGTCTGGACGCCGCGCCCGAACAGCTGGCGGTCTTTACCGTCACCGATCCGGCGGCGGGCCATGGCCTTGGCCGCGCCACCATGCCCGAAACGCTGCGCCAGTCCACGGCGATGGCGATCCACAGCCTGTGGCTGGCCGCGCGGGTGGAAAACCTTGGGCTGGGGATGGTGTCGATCCTGGACCCGCGCCGGATCGAGGCGATCTTTGCCGTGCCCGCGGATTGGGAATTCGCGGCCTATCTGTGCCTGGGCTATCCGGAATTCACCGATGATACGCCGCTGCTGCATCGCGCGGGCTGGCAGGAAAACCTGCCCAGCTGGTGGCAGGACCGCTAACGCGCCAAGGCCAGCAGGCCCGGCACATCCAGATGCGCCTCAAGATGATCGGCCAGCGCCTCCAGCGTCTGTTCGACCACCGCGGCATGCGATTGCCCCGATGCCTGCGCCCCCCACTGCGCAAGACAGGCCGCGCGAAAGGCATCGGCGGCGAAAAGCCCGTGCAGATAGCTGCCCGTGACGCGGCCACAGGCCGAGATTGCGCCTTCGGGCTGGCCGTCGATCCAGGCGAAGGGGCGCGCGCGATCGGGGCCCGAGGTCGCGCCGATATGGATTTCATAGCCCTCGACGGCCAGCCCGGTCGCGGCATGGCGCGCCTGGGTGCGGGTCAGCCGCTTGTCGGGGGTCATCACGGTTGTCACGTCCAGAAGCCCAAGGCCCGGGGTCTCACCGGGCGGGCCCTCAATCCCCTCGGGGTCGGCGACGGACTGACCCAGCATCTGATAGCCGCCGCAGATGCCCAGCACATGCCCGCCGCGCCGGTAATGCGCCATCAGGTCGATGTCCCAGCCTTGGGCGCGCAGGAAATCCAGATCGGCGCGGGTCGATTTGGTGCCGGGCAGGATGACCAGCCGGGCATCCGCCGGGATCGCCTGGCCGGGGCGGACCATCACCAGCGACACCCCGGGTTCGGCGGCCAGCGGGTCGAGATCGTCGAAATTGGCGATGCGCGACAGGGTCAGGCAGGCGATCTTGACGCCCCCCGTCGCGGGGCCCGAGGACAGATCCAGCGCATCCTCGGCCGGCAGGCGGTGGGCGGCGGGAAACCAGGGCAGCACGCCAAAGCCACGCCAGCCGGTGCGCGCCTGGATCAGGTGGTAGCCATCGTCGAACAGCCGCGGATCGCCGCGGAACTTGTTGATCAGGAACCCCGCGACCATCGCCGCATCGGCCGGGTCCAGCACCGCCTGGGTGCCGATCATCTGCGCGATCACGCCGCCGCGGTCGATGTCGCCGGCCAGCACCACGGGCAGATCGGCGGCGCGGGCAAAGCCCATGTTGGCAATATCGCCCGCCCGCAGGTTCACCTCGGCCGGCGAACCCGCGCCCTCGACCAGCACCAGATCATGGGCCGCCGAAAGCCTGCGGAAACTGTCCAGCACCGCGCCCATCAGTTGCGGTTTCAGCCGGGCATAGTCGCGCGCGCGCACGGTGGTCAGCCGCTTGCCCTGCACCACCACCTGCGAACCGACCTCGCTTTCGGGCTTCAGCAGGATCGGGTTCATGTCGGTCACCGGTTCAAGCCCGCAGGCCAGCGCCTGCAACGCCTGTGCGCGCCCGATTTCGCCGCCATCGGCGGTGACGGCGGCATTGTTGGACATGTTCTGCGGCTTGAACGGCGCCACGGCGATCCCGCGTCGCCACGCCGCCCGGCACAGCCCGGCGACCAGCATGGACTTGCCCACGTTCGACCCGGTGCCCTGGATCATCAGCGCCGTCATCGCATCCCCCCGGCGTGGCACGCACGTCGCCTGCGGAAGCCTCCGGCGGAGGTATTTGGGGGCAAGATGAATGCAGGCGCCGGACAGGGGCGCCGCGCCTCGGGCCGGTGATCCGGGGGAGACGCGGCGCTTTCACCTTGCACGGTCATCGGGACCTCTCCCTGTACCGCAGGGGCAGATTGGCCGAACATCGTTAAGAAATTCCTGCTTTCATCTTGCCGAAAATACCTCGGGGGTCCGGGGGCGGCGCCCCCGGTGCGGGGATCAGAATTCGACGCCCGGCTGGCCCTTGATGCCGGACCGGAACGGGTGCTTGATCAGGGTCATCTCGGTGACCAGATCGGCCGCCTCGATCAGGACCTCGGCGGCGTTGCGACCGGTCAGGACGACATGGGTCAGCAGCGGCTTTTCGCGTTGCAGGAAATCCAGCACCTCGGCCAGATCCAGATAGTCATAGCGCAGGGCGATGTTGATTTCATCCAGAAGCACCATGCGGATGTCGGGGTTGCGGATCAGCTCCTTGGCCTTTTCCCAGCCGGCGCGGGCGGCGGCGATGTCGCGGTCGCGGTCCTGGGTTTCCCAGGTAAAGCCCTCGCCCATCGCGTGGAACTGGCACAGATCGCCGAAATGTTCGGTCAGCAGGCGGCGTTCGCCGGTATCCCAGGCGCCCTTGATGAACTGCACCACCGCGCAGGGCATGCCATGGGCGATGCAGCGCAGAATCATGCCAAACCCGGATGAGGATTTGCCCTTGCCCGCCCCGGTATGGACGATGATCAGCCCTTTCTCGCCGGACTTGGTGGCCATGATCTTGTCGCGCGCGGCCTTTTTCTTGGCCATCTTCGCGGCGTGGCGGTCGGCATCGGGGCTGTCGGGTCCAGCGGGGCTGTCGCTTTCGGCGGTCATTGCGGCGGTCCTCGTTCTTGACAAATGAGAGCGGCTCGCCCACTCAGGGGCCGAGCGCTGGTTCCTGTTTATGACAGGCGAAGAGGGAATGCGACAGGGTTTGCGGGCAAACCTGAAGCGCAGCCGCCCCCGCGACCGTGACCGGAAAGGTCGCCCGATGCCACTGGCCCGATCGGCCGGGAAGGCGGGCGCCCGTTGGGGAAACCCTGGATCCGCAAGCCGGGAGACCTGCCAGCGCGGGATGTTTACGGGCGGACGGGGTGTTCCGCGACCGGAGGGCAAAAGCGCGCCGCGGGCCGCCTTTGTCCCTGGCGCCGCCCTTCTGGCCCAGGCAAGGAGGGGCCATGGCCGCCACGCTATATGTCTGCCAGACCTGCCGCGCCGCGGCCGGGGACGCGCCGGGGTCCGACGCGGGGGATGCGGTGCGCCCGGGCGCGCGGCTGGTTGCGGCGCTGTTGTCCGCACCCGCGCCCGAGGGGGTGGATATCCGCCCGGTCGAATGCCTGTCGGCCTGTTCACAGGGCTGTTCGGTCGCGCTGAGCGCGCCGGGCAAGTGGTCCTATGTTTATGGCCGGCTGTCCGAAGCCGATGCCGCGGCGATCCTTGAGGGGGCCGCGCGTTATGCTGCAAGCGCCGACGGGCTGGTGCCCTGGCGCGAACGGCCCGAGATCTTTCGCAAGCAGAGCCTTGCCCGAATCCCCCCGCAGGAGTGAGCCATGTCCGATCTGACCAAAATCCCCGTCACTGTCATCACCGGCTTTCTGGGCGCGGGCAAGACCACGCTGATCCGCCATCTTATGGCCAATCCGCAGGGTCGCAAGCTGGCCGTTCTGGTCAATGAATTTGGCACCGTCGGGGTCGATGGCGAAATCCTGCGCCAATGCGCCGATGAGAACTGCCCCGATGAAAATATCGTCGAGCTGGCCAATGGCTGCATCTGCTGCACCGTGGCCGATGATTTCATCCCCACGATCGAGGCGCTGATGGCGCGCCCGGTTCGCCCCGATCACATCCTGATCGAAACCTCGGGGCTGGCGCTGCCCAAGCCGCTGCTGAAGGCGTTCGACTGGCCGGCGATCCGGTCGCGGATCACGGTGGACGGGGTGATCGCCCTGGCCGATGCCGAGGCGGTGGCGGCGGGGCGTTTTGCCCCCGATGTCGATGCGGTCGAGGCGCAGCGCGCCGCCGATGAAAGCCTGGATCATGAAACCCCGCTGTCCGAGGTGTTCGAGGATCAGATCGCCTGTGCCGATATCGTGCTGTTGTCCAAGGCCGATCTGGCGGGCGAGGCGGGGCTGGCCGCCGCGCGCGCGGTGATTGAGGCCGAGGCGCCGCGCCCGCTGCCGATCCTGCCGTTAAGCGAAGGGGTGATCGACCCGCGGCTGATCCTGGGGCTTGGGGCTGCGGCCGAGGATGACCTGGCCGCGCGGCCCAGCCATCACGACGGGGCCGATGACCATGAACATGACGATTTCGACACGGTGGTGATCGACCTGCCCGAAGTGGCCGATCCGGCCGCGTTGGTGGCCGCGATCGAACGGCTGGCGCGAGAGCAGAAGATCCTGCGCGTCAAGGGGCATGTGGCGGTGGCGGGCAAGCCGATGCGGATGCTGGTGCAGGCGGTGGGCGAACGCGTCCGCCATCAGTTCGACCGCCCCTGGGGTGCCGATCCGCGCCGATCCGCGCTGGTGGTGATTGCCGAACATCATGATGTGGATGAGGGCGCGATCCGCGCGGTGCTGATGGAAGGTGTCGCCGGCTGATGCATGTCGTCTTCCGCGAAAGCCACGGGCTGGAGGAAACCGAGGTTCCGACCGATCTGGGGCAGCGGCCCGCGGATCTGGTGGTGCTGTCGTTTTCCGACAGTGACCTGGGCGCTTTCGCGGCGGGTTGGCGGCGGTCGGGGGGGGCGCTGCCAACGTTGCGGCTGGCCAATCTGGTGGCGCTGCGCCATCCGATTTCCGTTGATACCTATGTCGAAAACACGCTGTCGGGGGCCAGGGGCATCCTGATCCGGCTGATCGGCGGCGAGGCCTATTGGCCCTATGGGCTGGCCTCGGTGCAGGATCTGGCGCGGCGCAAGGGGATCGCGCTGGCGGTGCTGCCGGCGGACGGGCGGGTGGATGCGCGGCTGGATCAGCTGTCAACCCTGCCGGTCTCGACGTTGCGGCGGCTGAAGGATCTGTGTGATGCGGGCGGCGCCGTCGCGGCGCAGGCCGCGCTGGCACAGCTGGCGCTGGCCTCGGGCCTTTATGCGGGGCCGGTGCCGGGGGACAAAAGCATGCCCGCGATGGGGTTTTATGACCCCGATGCGGGTGTCCTGGCCGCGCCGCCGCAACCGGGGTCGGGGCCGCTGGCGTTGGTCAGCTTCTATCGGTCCTATCTGACGGCGGCGGATCTGGCGCCGGTCGATGCGCTGATCGCGGGGCTGCGTGCGCGGGGCTTTGCGGCCTATGGGGTCTTTGCGCCCTCGCTGAAGGCCGCGGGGTTTGGCGATTGGCTGGAAACCGCGCTGGATGGGCGGGCGCCCGCGCTGGTGATCAATGCCACCGCCTTTTCCGCCCAGGGGGCCGATGGCGCGACGCCCGTTGACCGATTTGCCTGTCCGGTGTTTCAGGTGGCCCTGTCCTCGGCGCGGCGGCGGGATTGGGCGGGGGCGGAACGTGGCCTGTCGCCCG
This sequence comes from Phaeovulum molybdatiresistens, assembly GCF_023544865.1. Lineage (GTDB taxonomy): Bacteria > Pseudomonadota > Alphaproteobacteria > Rhodobacterales > Rhodobacteraceae > Pontitalea. The sequence continues at coordinate 11,016 of NZ_JAMJFX010000023.1, forward strand.
CCGATCTGGCGATGCATGTCGTCCTGCCCGAGGTGGACGGGCGGCTGTTCGCGGGGGTCGTGTCCTTCAAGGCGCCCGAGCCGCGCGACCCCGATCTGGAATATTCCCGGTTTTCGCATCGTGCGGACGCGGGGCGGATCGCGGCGGTGCTGGACCGGGCCGTGGCCTGGCACCGGCTGGCGGTGACGCCCGCGGCGGATCGGCGGCTGGCGGTGGTGCTGTCGACCTATCCGGGCCGTCCCTGGCAGATGGCCCATGCGGTGGGGCTGGATGCGCTGGCCTCGGCCCGGGGGCTGCTGGATCAGCTGGCCGATGAGGGCCATGCGGTCGCCCCCGGCCCCGACCCCGAGGCGCTGGATACGGCGCGCATTGCCTGGCCGCTGGCCGAATATCAGGCCGCGCTGGATCGCCTGCCCGCGCCGCTGCGGGCGGATCTGGCGGCGGTCTGGGGCGCGCCCGGCGATGACCCGGCCTGCCGCGATGGCGCCTTCCACTTTGCCGCGATCTGGCGCGGGGGGGTCTTGCTGGCGCTGCAGCCCGAACGCGATGCGCCCGGCGAACGCGATGCGGCCTATCACGACCTGGGCCGGGTGCCGCGCCATGCCTATGTGGCCTTTTACCTGTGGCTGCGCGCCCAGGGCATGGACGCGCTGGTCCACATGGGCGCGCATGGCACGCTGGAATGGCTGCCGGGCAAGGCGGTGGCGCTGTCCGATGCCTGCTGGCCCGAGGCGCTGATCGGCCCGGTTCCGGTGATCTATCCCTTCATCGTCAATGACCCCGGCGAGGCCGCGCAGGCCAAGCGCCGGATCGGGGCGGTGACGCTGGGCCATCTGCCCCCGCCGATGGTGGCGGCAACGGTGCCTGCGGGCATGGTGCGGCTGGAACGGCTGCTGGATGAATATTCCACCGCCGACGGGTTGGACCCGGCGCGGCGCGACCGGCTGATCGCCGATATTCGGGATGAGGCCCGCGCCAGCGGCGTCGAGGATGACCTGGGCATCCCCGCCGCCGCCAGTGCCGCCGAGGCGATCACCCGCATCGACCGCTTTGTCTGCGACATCAAGGAAAGCCAGTTCGGCGAGGGGTTGCATGTGCTGGGGCAGGGGGCCTGCGGGGCGGCCGAACGCGCGGGGCTGTCGGCGGCGCTGGCCGGGCGGCGGGTCGCGCCCGGACCCTCGGGCAGCCCGGCGCGGGGGCGGTCGGATGTGCTGCCCACGGGGCGCAACCTGTTTTCCGTCGATCCGCGCGCGGTGCCCAGCCGCGCGGCGCATGCGCAGGGCGTGAAGCTGGCCGAAGAGCTGTTGCGCCGGCATTTGCAGGATCATGGCGACTGGCCCCGGGGGCTGGTCGTCGATCTGTGGGGCAGTGCGACGATGCGCACCGCGGGCGAGGAATTCGCCATGGCGCTGCATCTGGCGGGCCTGAAGCCGGTCTGGGATGAGGGCGCGGCGCGGGTTTCCGGCGTCGAGGTGGTGCCGCTGGCGCTGCTGGGGCGGCCGCGCATCGATGTGACGCTGCGGGTGTCGGGCCTGTTCCGGGATGTTTTCCCGGGCCTTGCGCAGCTGTTTGAAACCGGGGCGGCGGCGCTGGCCGCGCGGGATGAGGCGTCCGAGGACAACCCCTACCGCGCCCGCACGGCGCGGGTCTTTGGGCCGCAGCCGGGGCAATATGGGCTGGGCCTTGGCGATGTGACCGCCGAGTTCACGGCTGCGGCCCGTGCTGCGGCGGGTGAGGCCTGGATGGCGGCGTCCAGCTGGGCGATCGGGGCGGATGGCGTGGCGCGGGCCGACCGCGCCGGGCTGGAATCGCGTCTGCGGCAGGCAGACAGTTTCGTTCACGCGCAGGATCTGCCCGAATCCGATCTGTTGCTGGCGGCGGATTACGCCGCGCATGAGGCGGGCTTTGCCGCGGCATTGGCGCGGCTGGGTGCGGCGGCGCCGGCGCTCTATCACATGGATGCGACGCAGCCCGACCGCCCGCGCGCCCGCAACTTGACCGAGGAAATTGCCCGTGTTGTGCGTGCGCGCGCCGCAGCCCCCGAATGGGCCGATGGCATGATGCGCCATGGCTATCGCGGCGCGGCTGAAATTGCGGCGACGCTGGATCATCTGGCGGCCTTTGCGCAGCTGGCCCAGGTGGTGCCCGCGCATCTGTTCGACCTGTATCATGACGCGACCCTGGGCCGCCCCGAGATCGTGGATTTCATGGCGCGCGAAAACCCCGGCGCGCTGGCGGCGATGCGCGATCTGTTCCAACGGCTGGCCGCGGCGGGGCTGTGGCAGACGCGGCGCAATTCCATCGCCGCCACGCTGGAGGACGGGGTATGAGCTTTGCCGTGCAGGGATGGTGCCCCGGCGCGCTTCGGCCGATGGCCTCGGGCGATGGGCTGGTGGTGCGGGTGCGCCCGGTGGGGGGGCGGATCACCCCGGCGCAGGCGGCGGGCATTGCGGCGGCGGCGCGGGCGCATGGCAACGGGTTGATCGACCTGTCGGGGCGGGCCAATGTGCAGCTGCGCGGGGTGACGCCTGACAGCCACCCGCGGCTGATCGCCGATCTGGCGGGACTGGGCCTGATCGACGCCGATCCCGCCGCCGAAGCGCGGCGCAACCTGATCGTGACGCCCTTTGCCGATGCACGGACCGATGCGCTGGCCGAGGCGCTTGGCGCGGCCTTGGCCGATGCGCCGGTGCTGCCGGGCAAGTTCGGCTTCATGGTGGATACCGGCCCCGCGCCGGTCATGGCGGGCACGCCCGCCGATATCCGGCTGGAACGGGATGCGGATGGGGGGTTGATCCTGCGTGCGGCGGGCATGGATCGGGGCGCGTCGGTGACCGAAAGCTCGGCCCCCGCTGCCGCCATTGCGTTGGCGCACTGGTTCGTGGCGGCGGGCGGGGTGCAGCAGGGGCGCGGCCGGATGGCGGCGCTGATTGCGCGCGGCGCCCGGCCCGAAGGTGCACTGGCCGGCACCGTGGCGCCCGCGCCCGCAGCCCCGCCGCCGGGGCCGGGGCTGTGCCCGCAAGGCGCGCTTGTGGCCTTTGAGTTTGGCCAGATGCAGGCGGAAACCTTTGCCGCCCTTGGCGGGCTGGGGCCCTTGCGGATCACGCCTTGGCGGATGGTGCTGGTCGAAGGTCTGGCCGCGCTGCCGCAGATCGCGGGGCTGATCACCGACCCCGCCGATCCGCTGTTGCGGGTCTATGCCTGCACCGGCGCGCCCGGCTGTCTGCAGGCGGCGGGGCCGACCCGGCCGCTGGCCCGCACACTGGCGCCCCTTGTGCGCGGGGGCCGGGTGCTGCATGTGGCGGGCTGTGCCAAGGGCTGCGCCTGGCCCGCGCGCGCGGGGCTGACGCTGGTGGCGACTGCGCAAGGATTTGATCTGATCACGAATGGCACCGCCCAGGACAGCCCCGCCCGGCGCGGCCTGTCCCCCGCCGAGCTGCCCGATTTACCGGAGTTTTCCTGAATGCCCCATGTCTATGAAAAGGACGGCGCGAAGATCTACGAACAGTCCTTCGCCACGATCCGCGCCGAGGCCGATCTGGCCCGCTTCACCCCCGAGGAAGAGGTGGTGGTGGTGCGCATGATCCATGCCGCCGGGATGGTGGGGCTGGAACGCCATGTCCGCTTTACCCCCGGCATGGCCATTGCCGCGCGCGCCGCGCTGGAGGCGGGGGCGCCGATCCTGTGCGATGCGCGGATGGTGTCCGAGGGGATCACCCGCGCGCGTCTGCCCGCGGGCAATGCGGTGATCTGCACCCTGCACGACCCCGCCGTGCCTGAAATGGCCCGCGCGATGGGCAACACGCGATCGGCTGCGGCGCTGGAACTGTGGCGCCCGCATCTGGCCGGCGCGGTGGTGGCGATCGGCAATGCGCCGACCGCGTTGTTCCACCTGTTGAACATGCTGGAAGACCCCGCCTGCCCGCGCCCCGCCGCGATCATCGGATGCCCGGTGGGCTTTATCGGCGCGGCGGAATCCAAGGCCGCGCTGATCGCTGCGGCGCCGGTGCCAAGCGTGATCGTTGAGGGGCGTCTGGGCGGATCGGCCATTACCGTGGCCGCGGTCAACGCCCTTGCCAGCCGGAAGGAGTAATCCATGGGCCGGATCATCTGCGCGGGCCTTGGGCCGGGCGACCCCGATCTGATCTCGGTCCGGGCGGATCGCGCCATTCGCGGGGCGGGCCATGTCGCCTATTTCCGCAAGAAGGGCCGCCAGGGCCAGGCCCGCCGCATCGTGGATGGGATGCTGGCGGCGGATGTGGTGGAATATCCGATGGAATATCCCGTCACCACGGAAATCCCCTTCGACAGCCCCGAATATAATCGCCTGCTGGCGGCGTTCTATGATGACTGGGCGGCGCGGCTTGCGGCGCTGGCGGCCAGCTGTGACGTGGTGGTGTTGTGCGAGGGCGATCCGTTTTTCTACGGTTCCTTCATGCATCTATACACGCGCCTGAAGGATCGGGTCACGATGGATGTGATCCCCGGCATCACCGGCATGACCGGCTGCTGGAATGCCACGGGCGCGCCGATCACCTGGGGCGATGATGTGCTGAGCGTGCTGATGGGCACCCTGCCCGAGGAGGATCTGGTGGCGCATATGCGCGGCGCCGATGCGTTGGTGGTGATGAAGACCGGGCGCAACCTGCCCAAGGTGCGCCGCGCGCTGGCGCGCGCCGGGCGGCTGGACGCGGCCTGGCTGGTCGAACGCGGCACGATGCCGGGCCAGCGCATCACGCGCCTGGCCGAGGTCGAGGACCATGACTGTCCCTATTTCGCGATCGTTCTGGTGCATGGCCAGGGCCGCCGCCCCGAACTGGCCGAGGCCGCGGAATGACCGGCTGGATCGCCGTGGCGGGGCTGGGCCCCGGGGATGAAGCGCTGGTCACGCCCGAGGTTGCCGCCGCGCTGGCGCAGGCGACCGATGTGGTGGGCTATATCCCCTATGTCGCCCGTATCGCGCCGCGACCGGGGCTGGTGCTGCACCCGTCGGACAACCGGGTCGAACTGGACCGCGCCCGCGCCGCGCTGGACATGGCGGCAGCGGGGCGGCGGGTGGTGATTGTATCTTCGGGCGATCCGGGGGTGTTCGCCATGGCCTCGGCCCTGTTCGAGGCGCTGGAGGATTTGCCGCAGGCTGCCCATCCCGACATCCGCATCCTGCCCGGCATCACCGCGATGCTGGCGGCGGCGGCGCGGGCGGGGGCGCCCTTGGGGCACGACTTCTGCGCGATCAACCTGAGCGACAACCTGAAACCCTTTGAGATGGTGGAACACCGGCTGCGCCATGCCGCGCGGGGCGATTTCGCCATGGCCTTCTACAACCCCCGGTCCAAGGCGCGCCCGCATCAGTTCGCCCGTGTGCTGGAGCTGCTGCGCGAGGAATGTGGCCCCGATCGGCTGATCATCTTTGCCCGCGCCGTCAGCACCCCCGATGAGGCGCTGCGCGTCGTCACCCTGGCCGAGGCCGCGCCGGAGATGGCCGATATGCGCACCGTGGTGATCGTGGGCAATTTCGCCACGCGCCGGGTCGGGCGCTGGGTCTATACGCCGCGCTCGGCGGCAGGTTCGGCGACGACGCCATGACGGGCCAGCCAGTCCATCACCTGCGCGACGCTGGACGCAGTTTCCCGCGGTGGCAGGGCGGGCCGGTCGATCAGGATCACGGCCAGGCCAAGGCTGCGGGCGGCGATCAGCTTGGCCGCAGCCCCCGTGCCACCGGCATTCTTGGCGACGACATGGGTGATGGCATGGGCGCGCATGAGGGCGGTATCGGCGGCCGCCTCAAAGGGGCCGCGGGCGATGATCACCTCTGCCTTGGGCAGGGGCAGCGGGCCTTCGGGCGGATCGACCAGCCGCAGCAGGTAGTGATGCTGCGGCTTGGCCGCGAAGGGGGCAAGGTTCTGCTTGCCGATGGCCAGAAAGACGCGCGCGGGGCTGTCGGGCAGGGCGGCGACGGCGGCGGCGATGTCGGGAACATGGGTCCAGCGGTCGCCCGGGCCCGCGGCCCAGGGCGCGCGTTCGAAGGCCAGCAGCGGCGTGCCGGTTGCGGCGCAGGCGGTGATGGCATTGGCGCTGATACCTGCGGCGAAGGGATGGGTGGCGTCGATCACATGGCTGATCGCCTGATCGCGCAGAAAGGCCGCCAGCCCCACCACGCCGCCAAAGCCCCCGACCCGGGTGGGCAGCGGTTGCGCGACCGGCGCGCCGGTGCGCCCGGCATAGGAAAAGACCGCGGGCAGGCGCGCGTGGGCCAGTTCGGCGGCCAGGCGGCTTGCCTCGGTCGTGCCGCCCAGAAGAAGGATGCGCGTCATGGCTGATCCGTGGCTGGTGGTGGTGGGTCTGGGCGAAGATGGCCCCGAAGGGCTGTCGGATGCAAGCCGTGCCGCGATTGCCGGGGCCGAGGTGATCTTTGGCGGGCCGCGGCATCTGGCGCTGGTGGGGGCGGGGGCGCGCGGGCAGGCCTGGCCGGTGCCGTTCGACATTGCCCCGGTTTTGGCGCTGCGGGGGCGGCGGGTGGTGGTGCTGGCCTCGGGCGATCCGTTCTGGTTTGGCGCGGGCGGGTCGCTGGCGGCGGCGCTGGCGCCGGGGGAATGGCGCGCGCTGCCCGCGCCGGGGGTGTTTTCGCTGGCCGCCGCGCGGCTGGGCTGGCGGCTGGAGGAGGTGCGCTGCCTGGGCCTGCATGCGCAGCCCTTCGCGGGCTTGCGCGGGGTGCTGGCGCGCGGCGCGCGGGTGATTGCCACGCTGCGCGACGGGCAGGCGCCCGGTGCGCTGGCCGATTGGCTGGTGGGGCAGGGGCTTGGCGCGGTGGGGATGGTGGTGCTGGAACGGCTGGGCGGCCCGCAGGAACGGCTGCGCGTGACCCGGGCCGATGCCTTCTATCTGGATGCGATGGCAGCACCTGTTGCGGTGGCGCTGGACGGGGCGGATCTGGCACGGGGTGCGGGCCTGTCGCAGGTGCCCGGCCTGGACGAGGCGGAATTTGCCCATGACGGGCAGATCACCAAGGCCCCGGTGCGCGCGCTGACGCTGGCGGCGCTGGCGCCGCGGGGGGGCGAGTTGCTTTGGGATATCGGCGGCGGGTCGGGGTCTGTGTCGGTGGAATGGTGCCGGGCGGGCGGGCGCGCGGTGACGATCGAACCGCGCGCTGACCGGATTGCCAACATCCGCGCCAATATCGCGGCTTTTGGCTTGGCGGCGCGGATGACCGCGGTTGAAGGCCGCGCGCCCGAGGCGCTGGCGGATCTGCCTGCGCCCGATGCGGTCTTTGTGGGCGGGGGCGGGTCGGCAGCGCTGTTTGCGGCGCTGTGGGACCGGCTGGCCCCGGGCACGCGGCTGGTGGCCAATGGCGTGACGCTGGAAACCGAATCTTTGCTGGCCGGGCTGCAGGCGCGCCATGGCGGCAGCCTGCTGCGGATCGAACTGGCGCAGGCGGATGCGCTTGGCCGGATGCGCGGCTGGGCGCCGCTGCGCCCGGTGGTGCAATGGGCGGTGGTGCGATGAGGGTGGCCGGCATGGGCTTTCGCCCCGGCACCCCGGCGGCGGCGCTGTCGCGCGCGTTGGCGGCGGTCGAGGCGCAGGGTGGGGTTGACCATCTGGCCACGATCCCGCAACGGGTGGCGGCGCTGGCGGCGGCCTTTCCCGCGCGCCGGGTGGTGGGTGTGCCGGTCGCGGGCGTGGAAACGCCGACGCGTTCGGCGCGGGTTCTGGCGCTTTATGCCACCGGATCGGTGGCCGAGGCAGCCGCCCTTGTGGCGGCGGGTCCGGGCGCGCGGCTGGTGGCGGCGCGGCAGGTGGTGGACGGGGTCACGGTGGCCGTGGCCGAAGCAGAGGCAAAGGCAGGGGCAGGGGGAACAAGGCCATGACGGTTCATTTCATCGGCGCGGGGCCGGGGGCGGCGGATCTGATCACCCTGCGCGGGCGTGACCTGATCGCGGCCTGCCCGGTCTGCCTGTATGCCGGCAGTCTGGTGCCCGAGGCATTGTTGGCGCATTGCCCGCCCGGGGCGCGGATCGTCAATACCGCGCCGTTAAGCCTGGATCAGATCATCGACGAAATGGCCCGGGCGCATTCGCAGGGGCAGGATGTGGCGCGGCTGCATTCGGGGGATCTGTCGGTCTGGTCGGCGATGGGCGAACAGCTGCGCCGGTTGCGCGCGCTGAACATTCCCTATGACGTGACGCCGGGGGTGCCGTCGTTTGCCGCCGCCGCGGCGACGCTGGGGGCGGAATTGACCCTGCCGGGGGTGGCGCAATCGGTGGTGCTGACGCGCACCTCGGGCCGGGCCAGCGCCATGCCCGAGGGTGAGACATTGGCCAATTTCGCCGCCACCGGGGCGGTGCTGGCGATCCATCTGTCGGTGCATGTGCTGGACAAGGTGGTCGCCGATCTGACGCCGCATTACGGCGCCGACTGTCCGGTGGCCGTGGTCTGGCGCGCCAGCTGGCCCGATGAGCGGGTGGTGCGCGCCACGCTGGGCACGCTGCAAACCGCCATCGGCGCCGAGATGGAGCGCACCGCGCTGATCCTTGTGGGCCGATCCATCGGGGCCGAGGATTTCGACGAAAGCCGGCTTTATGCGGGCGATTACGACCGCCGTTATCGCCCCGTCGGCACGCATCCGCGCTTTCCCGGCACGGGTGAGGCATGAACACGCGCGCGCCGATCCCCGGTCTGGTGATCTCGGCCCCGGCCTCGGGCGCGGGCAAGACCACGTTGACGCTGGGCCTTCTGGCGGCGTTGCGGGCGCGCGGGGTGGCGGTGCAGCCCTTCAAATGCGGGCCCGATTACATCGACCCGGGCTTTCATGCGGCGGCGGCGGGGCGGGTGTCGGTCAATCTGGATGGCTGGGCGATGCGGCCCGCGCAGATCGCGGGGCTGGTGGCGGGGGCCGCGGATGTGCCGACCGATCTGATCGTGGCCGAAGGGTCAATGGGGTTGTTCGACGGGGTGGCGCAGCCGGGGGAAACCGGGACCGGGGCCAGCGCCGACATCGCGGCGTTGATGGGCTGGCCGGTGGTTCTGGTGATCGACACATCCGGGCAGGCGCAGACCGCGGCGGCGGTGGCGCGGGGGCTGGGCCAGTTCCGCGCGGGCGTGCGGGTCGCGGGCGTGGTGCTGAACAAGGTCGCCTCGCCCCGGCATGAGGCGCTGTGCCGCGCGGGCTTTGCCGAGGCGGGGATCGCGGTTCTGGGCGCGTTGCCGCGCGCGGCGGGGATTGAGCTGCCCGAGCGCCATCTGGGCCTGGTGCAGGCCGAGGAGACCGCGGGCCTTGCGGCGATCATGGCCGAGGCCGGGCGGATCGTGGCCGCGCATTGCGATCTGGATGCGATCATCGGCGCGGCCACGGCGGGGCCCGTGCGGGCGGATGCCCCTGTGCCCGCAGCACCGCCGCCGGGCATGCGGATCGCGCTGGCGCGCGATGCGGCCTTTTCCTTCGTTTATCCGCATCTGATCGCGGGCTGGCGCGCGGCGGGGGCGACGATCCTGCCGTTTTCGCCGCTGGGCGATGAGGTGCCCGATGAAAGCGCAGATTGTTGCTGGTTGCCCGGGGGTTATCCCGAACTGCATGGCGGGCGGCTGGCGGCGGCGGATCGGTTCCGCGCGGGGCTGGGGGCCTTTGCGGCCACCCGGCCGGTGCATGGCGAATGCGGCGGGTATATGGCGCTTGGCGCGGGGCTGGTCGATGCGCAGGGTGTGCGCCATCAGATGGCGGGGCTATTGGGGCTGGAAAGTTCCTTTGCAAAGCGGCGGATGCATCTGGGCTATCGGCTGGCGCGACTGGTTGCGCCGCTGCCCGGCTTTGCCCCCGGCGCGCGCCTGCGCGGGCATGAATTTCACTATGCCGCCATCACCGCCCAACCCGATGCGCCGCTGGCCGAGGTTCTGGATGCCACCGGCGCGGCGGTGCCCGAAACCGGGTCGGTCCGCGTCCTGCCGGGCGGCGGGCAGGTCAGCGGCACGTTCTTTCACCTGATAGCAGAGGCCAGCGCATGAGCGGTTTTGTCTCTTTCGTATCCTCGGGGCCGGGCGACCCCGAGCTTTTGACGCTGAAGGCCGTGGACCGGTTGGCGCGCGCCGACGTGGTGCTGTTCGACGATCTGTCCTCGGGGCCGGTGCTGGGCCATGCCCGGCCGGGGGCGGAACTGGTCGCGGTGGGCAAGCGCGCGGGGCGGCCCTCGGCGCGGCAGGACCATGTGAACCGGCTGCTGGTGGACCATGCGCAGACCGGGGCGCGGGTGGTGCGGCTGAAATCGGGCGATGCGGGCCTGTTCGGTCGGCTGGAGGAGGAGCTGGTGGCGCTGCGCGCGGCGGGCATCAGCTATGAGGTGGTGCCGGGCGTGCCCTCGGCCTGCGCGGCGGCGGCGGCGGCGGGGATCCCGCTGACCCGGCGGCTGACGGCGCGGCGGGTGCAGTTCGTGACCGGCGCCGATGTGACGGGTGACCTGCCCGAGGCGCTGAATTGGCCCGCTTTGGCCGATCCGGGGGCGACGACGGTGGTGTTCATGGGCAAGCGCACCTTTCCGCGCCTGGCGCAGGGGTTGATGCAGGCGGGCCTGCCCGCCGATACCCCCGCACTTCTGGCCGAGGCGGTGGGCCATCCGGAACAGGCGCTGACCCGGACCACGGTGGCGGCGCTGGCCGCCGATCTGGCGGCGGAACGGTCAGAGCATCCGGCGCTGATCCTGTATGGTCCGCTGGCGGAGGAATAGATGATCGAGCTGACGTTGATCGGCATTGGCACCGGCAATCCCGACCATGTGACGGGGCAGGCGGTGCGGGCGATGAATGCCGCCGATCTGATCCTGATCCCGCTGAAGGGGGCGGACAAATCCGATCTGGCGGGCCTGCGCCGGGCGATCTGTGCGCAGCATCTGGCCAATCCCGCCACGCAGGTGGTGGAATTTGCCCTGCCGGTGCGCGATGCGGCCAACCCGTCCTATCGCGCGGGGGTGGATGACTGGCACGATGCCATCGCCGATGCCTGGGAAGGCCAGATCCGGGCCGCGCTTGGCGACCGGGGGGGGCGGGTGGCGCTTCTGGTCTGGGGGGATCCGTCGCTTTACGATTCCACCCTGCGCATCGCGGACCGGCTGGCGGGGCGGATGGATCTGCGCACCCGCGTGATCCCCGGGATCACCGCGATTCAGGCGCTGTGCGCGGCCCATGCGATCCCGCTGAACGATATTGGCGCGCCGGTGGTCATTACCACGGGGCGCCAGCTGCGGCAGGCGGGCTGGCCCACCGGCGCGGATACGGTGGTGGTGATGCTGGACGGGGATTGCGCCTTCCGCGGCCTGCCCCCCGAGGGGATTGATATCTGGTGGGGCGCCTGCGTCGGCATGCCCGAAGAGGTGCTGCGCGCAGGCCCGCTGGCGCAGGTGGCGGATGAGATCGTGGCCACCCGCGCGGCGCTGCGCGCGGATCATGGCTGGGTGATGGACATTTACCTGATGCGCCGCCGGACCGGGGCGGGCGGCGCCTAGCCCGGGCTGATCCGGCCCCCCGACAGGTGGCATTCGCGCCCCACAAGCCGGGCGCGGAAGCCGGCATCGTGACAGACCAGAACGATCGCCTGCGGCAGCGACTGCAGGATCGCCAGCAGGCGCGCCTCATTATCGGGGTCAAGCGCGTTGGTCGGCTCATCCAGGATCAGAACCTCGGGGTCCATCGCCAGGACGGCGGCCAGCGTCACCAGCCGCTTTTCGCCCCCCGACAGATGGTGGGTGATGCGGTCGCGCAGATGCATCAGCCCCAGCCGGTCCAGCACGGCATCGACGATGGCTACGGCTTCGGCGCGGGTCTTGCCCATGTTCAGCGGGCCGAAGGCCACATCCTCGCGCACGGTGGGGCAGAACAGCTGATCATCGGGGTCCTGAAACACCAGGCCCGCGCGGCGGCGGACCTCATGAAAATCGGCCTCGGTGCGGCGGGGGCGGCCGAAGGCGGTGACCTGACCCGCAGCGGGGCGCAACAGCCCCAGCGCGATGCGCAGCAGGGTGGACTTGCCGCAGCCATTGGCCCCGACCAGCGCCACCCGTTCGCCCGCCGCGATCCGCAGCGACGCGCCCGCCAGCACCGGGGCATGGCCGGGCCAGGCGAAGTGGATATCATGAAGGTCAAGCAATGCGGACAAGGCCAAGCTCCAGCCCGGCAAGGGCAGTCAGCAGCGCGGCGAAGGCCAGCGCGAAACACAGATCGGCGCGGCGCAGGCGCATATCATCCAAGAGCGGCAGATGGCCGGTGAAACCGCGGCATTTCATCGCCTGCAGGATGCGTTCAGACCGTTCAAACGCGCGCACCAGCAGCATGCCGACCAGATAGCCCAGCGATCGCAGCGTGTGCAGATCGGTCCGGGGTCGAAAGCCGCGCGCCTTCATCGCCTGGCGCATCCGGGCCTGTTCGGCGCGCAGCACCTCGATATAGCGCACGGTGAACAGCATCAGATGCACCAGCGCCGCCGGCACCCGCAGCCGCCCCAGCGCATGGCCAAGGGTGACGGGGTCCATCGTGCCCACCAGCACCATCAGCATCAGGATCACGGCATTGGCCGTCAGGGCGATGTCAATTGCCAGATGCAGGCCCTGCTGGCTGGCCGTCAATCCACCGGGCAGGGTGGCAATCGGGGCGCCCGGCGTGGTGAAGGGCAGCAGGATCAGCATGATCAGGATGAAGCCGTCCATCGCCGCCATGCGCCGCAAGGTCGCGCGCGGGGCCAGCCCCGACAGCGCCATCAGCGCCAGCGCCGACGCCAGCGCCGCGCCAAGGGCGGCAAGGCTGGACAGCGCCGCCACCAGCAGCGCGAAAGCCAGCGCCGCGCCAACCCGCAGCCGCGGGTCGAGCCGGGTCAGCAGGGCGTCCGGGGGGGCAACGGGCGTGGCGGCAGCGGTGGCCAGCCCGGGCGCGGGCGCAAAGGTCATGCCCGACCCCCCGCCAGTTGCCGCCGGGCGGCAAGGTAAAAGCCCAGCCCGAACAGCCCCGCGATATAGCCCATGCCCCCCAGGATCATCTGCAGGTCGTTCTTTTCCTTATAGGCGGCGATTTCCTGACGCAGGGGACGCAATTCATCACGCAGCATCGCGGCCAGCGCATCGGTGTCGGTCCCGTTTGTGCCGGGGCCCGTGTTGGGCCCCGTGCCGGGTGCGGCGGCCTGATCGGCAGCGGGGGGCTTGCCCAGCAGTTTGGCGACCTCGGGCGCGGGCATCCGGGTTTCGGCCACGTGACCGGCGCCCAGATCGACGGTGAAGACATGCTCGACCGGTTCCGCAGGGGTGAAGGTGAACAGGCCGGTGTCATCGGTCAGCGCGGTGCCAAGGGCGCGGCCCTGCGGCGTGGTGACCTGCACGGTCTGGCGCACCGCCATCGCGCCGTTGGAAAAGCCGATCTCGCCCTCGACCGCGCGGCCCGCGGGATAGACCGAGGCGATGACCTTGTGCGCCAGCGCGGGCAGGGGGGCGAACCCGATCAGCAACGCCAATGCCAGAGGTTTCATATTCATCTTCGGCCTCATGATGTGGCTAGGGCGGTGAACAGATCGGGGCGGACGCGGTGCAGCAGGCCGACGGCGGCGGCGGTCAGCAGCCCCTCGATCACCATCACGGGCAGATGCGCGACCAGCACAAGTTTGGCCGCGGGCACGAAGCCCGCGCCGGTCAGCGCAAGCGCCGCCGCGATGACCACGCCGGTCAGCGCCAGCGCCCCCGCCCCGCCGATCCCGCCCAGAACCGCCGCGCGTGCCGGGCCCGCGCCGGCGATCAGCGGGCGCAGGGCGGCCCCGATCAGCACCGCGGGCAGGGCGATGGCCAGCGTGTTGATGCCCAGAACCGTCACCCCGCCAAAGCCGAAGAACACCGCCTGCAGCACCAGCCCAACAAACAGCGCCGGAAAGGCGGCCCAGCCCAGCACCAGCCCGGCCAGCCCGTTCAGGATGAGATGCACCGAGCTTGGCCCGACCGGCACATGGATCAGCGAGGCGACGAAGAAGCTGGCGGCCAGCACGCCCGCGGTGGGGATACGGTCCAGCGTCATCGCGCGCAGGCCAAGGGCAATGCCCCCGGCCGAAAGCAACGCGCCCGCCGCGACGATCGGCCCCGACACTGCGCCATCGACGATATGCATCTGCCTACTCCATATCCCAGGCGCGGACCCAGATCACCGCGTCCTGGCTAAGCTCTTTGCCCTGATGTTCGCGCACCGGGCCCGCGCCAAGCGCGGCAAAGCCCCACCAGCCCGCCCGTGGAATGGCAAAGGTGAACATGCCGTTGGCATCGGAAATGGCGACCAGGCTGCCGCCCGGCATCGGCCCGGCGGTGGGCGCTTGCGGCACGTTGGCGGCCATGTCGGGCTCGGCGGCCATGAACTCGATCTCAATCTCGGCCCCGGCCACGGGCTTGCCTTCGGACAGGACCTGGCCGGTGAAGCTTGATCCCGCGATCAGGTTGTAGGGCTTGTTGAAGGGCAGGATTTCGGTGGCAAGGCCCTGCGGTTCCATCCAGTCGGTCGGCATCTGCGACCGGTTCAGATAGACCTTGGTCAGCTGCTGGATGAAGATATCCTCGGACGTCTCCAGATAGGGTTCGGGTTCGACGATCAGAACGTAATCGCCCGCGCGGGTGACCGGCACGCTTGCGGCATAGGCGGCGGCGGGGTTCATCGCGCCGGTGAAGTTGATCGGGGACAGCCGGTCCATCAGATCGATCCGTTCGCCGCGATGCACGGCGTAAAAGGCGCGCGGCGCGGCCATGTCCATCACTTGGCCGTTTTCGAACGGATGCCAGAAGATCAGCCGCAGCGGCACATCGCCGGGCGCGTCAATCAGCGGGGTTTCGGCATGAATCAGCTGGAAATGCGCCAGCGCGGGCAGCGGCAGGGCGACGGGCAGGGCTGCGGCCATGGCGGCCAGCAGGACGGGTTTCAACAACATCTGTTCCTCTCGGATGCGCCACCGGGGTGGCACCACGGAAAGGACAACTGGGGTCAGGACCAGGACCGGATGGATCATCCGGCCTTTGGAAGACGCACACCCCGGCGTCCGGTGACAGCGACGCAGGGCAGGTGCCCTGTTTCGCATCACCGGCAGGTCTCCTGGCTCGCGGGTCTTCGTTCGGCCGACCTTCCCGGGGCCGGGGCCCCAGTGGTGTTTTCGGCGTCACTCTCCGCTCACAGTTGCGGGGGCAGCTGCGGGTTCGGCGCCTGATGGCTACACCTCACCGCATTCCCTATTGCTCCGACAGCCGGGGTTTGGTGGCTGCAGGACCGATGACGCCGCCATATCGCGCCATGCGGGCGCGCTTGTCAACGCGCATGATCGCGGCGGGGCAGGGAATGTGGGCGGGCGAAGTTGAATTTCATGCATGATCTTGCTGCGGATTATGAATTTGCCGCCAGTAGCCGAATGGCTTAAACAGCGCCACGCGCCACGCGCCACGCGTCTTGAACCCGGAGTCTGCCATGCACAGCCTGACCCTTCCCCGATCTGCCGCCTTCGCGCGGCTGGAAGCCCTTGCGCGGGACCGCATCCTGATTCTGGACGGGGCGATGGGCACGCAGATCCAGGCACTTGGCCTGAGCGAGGACGATTACGCGGGCCAGTGTGGCGGCGGCTGTGCCTGCGCGCATCATTCGGACCATCCGCAAAAGGGCAACAACGACCTGCTGGTGCTGACCCAGCCGCAGGCGATCGAGGAGATCCATTTCCGCTATGCCATGGCCGGGGCGGATATCGTCGAGACCAATACCTTTTCCGCCACCACCATCGCCCAGGCCGATTACGGCATGGAATCGGCGGTGCATGACCTGAACGAGGCCGGCGCGCGGCTGGCGCGTCAGGCGATGGACCGCGCGACCGCCGCGGACGGACGCCCGCGCTTTGTGGCCGGTGCCGTGGGGCCGACGAACCGGACCGCGTCACTGTCGCCCGATGTGAACGACCCGGGCTATCGCGCGGTCAGCTTTGACGATCTGCGCCTGGCCTATGGCCAGCAGGTGCGCGGCCTGATCGCGGGCGGTGCCGATATCATCCTGATCGAGACGATCTTTGACACGCTGAACGCCAAGGCCGCGATCTTTGCCTGTTTCGAGGTCTTCGCCGAGCGGGGCGAGCGGATGCCGTTGATGATTTCGGGCACGATCACCGATGCCTCGGGGCGTACGCTGTCGGGGCAGACGCCGACGGCCTTCTGGCATTCGGTGCGCCATGCGCGGCCTTTTACCGTGGGGCTGAACTGTGCGCTGGGGGCGGCGGCGATGCGCCCGCACCTGGCGGAACTGGCGGGCGTGGCCGATACCGCGATCTGCGCCTATCCCAATGCGGGCCTGCCCAATGCCTTCGGCCAGTATGATGAAGGCCCCGATCAGACCGCCGCCCAGGTGGCCGAATTCGCCCGCGAAGGGCTGGTCAATGTCGTCGGCGGCTGCTGTGGCACCACGCCGGACCATATCCGCGCCATCGCCGAGGCGGTGGCCCCCTTTGCCCCCCGCGCCATTCCGCGCGCCGATGACCAGGAGAGTGCCGCATGAGCCGCTATCTGCGCCTGTCGGGGCTGGAGCCCTTTACCCTGACGCCCGATATTCCCTTTGTGAATGTGGGCGAACGCACGAATGTCACCGGGTCAGCCCGGTTCCGCAAGCTGATCACCAACCGCGATTACGCCGCCGCGCTGGAAGTGGCGCGCGATCAGGTGGAAAACGGCGCGCAGATCATCGACATCAACATGGATGAAGGCCTGATCGATTCAAAGGCGGTGATGGTTGAATTCCTGAACCTGCTGGCGGCCGAACCCGATATCGCCCGTGTGCCGGTGATGATCGACAGTTCCAAATGGGAAGTGATCGAGGCCGGCCTGAAATGCGTTCAGGGCAAGCCGGTGGTGAACTCGATCAGTCTGAAAGAGGGCGAGGAGCAGTTCCGCCATCAGGCTGGGCTGTGTCTGGCCTATGGCGCGGCGGTCGTGGTCATGGCCTTTGACGAACAGGGTCAGGCCGATACCTTCAAGCGCAAGACGGAAATCTGCGCCCGGGCCTATCGCATCCTGGTCGATGAAATCGGCTTCCCACCCGAGGACATCATTTTCGACCCCAATGTCTTTGCCGTGGCCACCGGCATCGAGGAACACAACAACTATGGCGTCGATTTCATCGAGGCCACGCGCTGGATCCGGGCCAATCTGCCGCATGCGCATGTCTCGGGCGGGGTGTCGAACCTGTCGTTTTCCTTCCGCGGCAACGAACCCGTGCGCGAGGCGATGCATGCCGTGTTCCTGTATCACGCCATTCAGGCGGGCATGGACATGGGCATTGTCAATGCGGGCCAGCTGGCGGTCTATGACCAGATCGACCCGGCGCTGCGCGAGGCCTGCGAGGATGTGGTGCTGAACCGCCGCCCCGACGCGACCGAGCGGCTTCTGGACATCGCCGAGCGCTTCCGCGGCGGCGCGAAAGAGGAAAAGGTCCGCGATCTGGCCTGGCGCGACTGGCCGGTGGAAAAGCGGCTGGAACATGCGCTGGTCAACGGCATCACCGAATTCATCGAAGCCGACACCGAGGTTGCGCGCCAGCAGGCCGAACGCCCGCTGCATGTGATCGAAGGCCCGCTGATGGCGGGGATGAACGTGGTGGGCGACCTGTTCGGCGCGGGCAAGATGTTCCTGCCGCAGGTGGTGAAATCTGCCCGGGTAATGAAGCAGGCGGTTGCCGTGCTGCTGCCGCATATGGAGGCCGAGAAGGCCGCCAATGGCGGCGTGGGCGAACGTCAGGCCGCCGGCAAGGTTCTGATGGCCACCGTCAAGGGCGATGTGCATGACATTGGCAAGAACATCGTCGGCGTCGTGCTGGCCTGCAACAACTATGAGATCATCGATCTGGGCGTGATGGTGCCGCCGCAGAAGATTTTGCAGGTGGCCCGCGACGAAGGGGTGGATGTGATCGGCCTGTCGGGTCTGATCACCCCCAGTCTGGACGAAATGGTCCACCTGGCCGGCGAAATGGCGCGAGAGGGGTTCGACATCCCGTTGCTGATCGGTGGGGCGACGACATCGCGGGTGCATACGGCGGTGAAGATCGCGCCGCGCTATGACGGGCCGGTGGTGCATGTGCTGGATGCCAGCCGGGCCGTGGGCGTGGTCAGCCAGTTGCTGAGCCAGACCCAGAAGACGGCCTTTGTCGAAGCGACCCGGGCCGAACAGTTGAAACTGGCCGAACGTCATTTGCGCGATGAGGCCGCCAAGACGCGCCTGCCACTGGCGGCTGCGCGGGCCAATGCGCTGCAGATCGACTGGTCGGGCTATCAGGTGGCCGCCCCGCGCGTGCTGGGCACGCAGGTGATCGACGATTGGGACCTGGCCGAGATCGCCCGCTATATCGACTGGACCCCCTTCTTCCAGACATGGGAGCTGAAGGGTGTCTATCCGCGCATCCTGGACGATGCCGCGCAGGGTGAGGCCGCGCGCGCGTTGTTTGCCGATGCGCAGGCGATGCTGGCGCGGATCATCGCCGAAGGCTGGTTTAGCCCGCGCGCGGTGGTGGGCTTCTGGCCGGCGCAGGCGGTGGGCGACGATATCCGGCTTTACATCGATGAGGCGCGCGACACGGTGCTGGACACGCTGCACACGCTGCGCCAGCAGACATCCAAGCGGCCGGGTCGGCCCAATGTGGCGCTGGCCGATTTTGTGGCGCCCGAAGGCGGCCCGCGCGATTATGTCGGCGGCTTCGTGGTCACCGCCGGCCCCGAGGAACAGGCGCTGGCCGAACGGTTTGAGCGCGCGCATGACAATTATTCCGCGATCCTTGTGAAGGCGCTTGCGGATCGCTTTGCCGAGGCGATGGCGGAAATGCTGCACGAACGCGTCCGGCGCGAGATCTGGGGCTATGCGCCGGATGAGGCCTTTGCCCCCGCCGAACTGATCGCCGAACCCTATCGCGGCATTCGCCCCGCGCCGGGCTATCCGGCCCAGCCCGACCATACCGAAAAGGTCACCCTGTTCCGCCTTCTGGACGCCGAGGCCGCCACCGGGGTGCAGCTGACCGAAAGCATGGCGATGTGGCCGGGGTCGTCGGTCTCGGGTCTCTATATCGGCCATCCCGACGCCTATTATTTTGGCGTCGCCAAGGTCGAACGCGACCAGGCCGAGGATTATGCCCGCCGCAAGGGGATGCCCCTGGCCGAGGTGGAACGCTGGCTGGCGCCGGTTCTGAACTATCAGCCGCAGGGCGCCCGCGCCGGGACGGCGTCCTGAGCCGCCCCGGCGGGGGTCATTTCAGCGGCGAGAAGGCGGCAGGAACACGCTTTCCTGATGTTCCAGATAGGGCAGCATCTTGGGGACAAAGGCCTGCCATTCGGGATCGGCGCCCAGCTTGGCGAATGACTTCTTCACCACATTCAGTCAGATTCTGAACCGGGAGATCGTGCAAACCGACTGACCTGCATCCGGAACAGGGGGGCGATGCGTCTTGGCACAGAACGCTGAAGAACAGGCTGGCACGCGGCAGGCGGCCTGCGTGCCGCAGGTTCGCCCCTTTCGGCTGACCGACCGCCCGCGCGAGATATTGGACTTCGCCCTGCAGGCGGCGGCGTCGGGCACAGGGTGCGCTTTTGTCACGCTGGTCGAGATCGTCGGCGGCGCGGCGCGCGCGCTGGGGGCCAACATGGCGGTGCGGGGCGACGGCGGCTTTTGCGGCTTCGTTTCGGGCGGTTGCGTCGAAGCGGCGGTGGCGGCCGAAGCCGTGGCGGCCCTGGCGGCGGGCAAGGACCGGCAGGTCCGCTTCGGCAAGGGATCGCCCTTCTTCGATATTGTCCTGCCCTGCGGCGGGGGGCTGGGGCTGGCCATCCACGTCCTGCGCAATCCGGCGCCGATTGCCGCGGTTCTGGAAAGCCTTGAGGCGCGGGTGCCGGCGCGGCTGCTTCATGATCCTGCCCGTGAAACCCTGCAGATGGCGCGCGGCGCCGGTGTCACCGGCTGGGCGGACGGGGTCTTTTGCACCAGTTACCGGCCGGATCTGCGGATTTTCCTGATCGGGGAGGGTCTGGAAGCCCAGGCCTTCGCGCGCCTTGCGCAGGCCGCGGGGCTGCAGATCGTGCAAGGCCCCGGCGATGACCTTGTCGCCACCCCCGATGCCCATAGCGCCGTGGTGGTCCTGCGCCATGATGTGGAAAACGAAATCGGCCTGCTGCGGCGCGCGCTGCAAAGCGATGCGTTCTACATCGGCTGCCTTGGCGGGCGGGCGACCCATGCCCGGCGCACGGCGCTGTTGCGCGCGGCGGGTGTGGCCGAGGACCAGATCGCGCGCATTCACGCGCCGATCGGGCTGTTCGGGCCGGCGCGCGATGCGGCGGCTATCGCGGGGTCGGTTCTGGCCGAGGTGTTGATGCAGCGCGACAGGCTGGCGCTGCTGGCGGATCGCCCTACCGGGGGAACGGACCGGCATGGGCGATGAAACGGGGTTCAGGCAGGACGCAAGCGGCATCGCCGCGATCGTCTTGGGCGCGGGGTTCGGCACACGCTTTGGGCGTGGGGACAAGCTAGCCCAGATGCTTGGGGGGCGGCCGCTTGCACATCATGTGCTGGAAACGATCGACCCGTTTCATTGGGGCGTGCGCGTCCTTGTGTGCCGGGACGGTGCCGGATGGGCCGGGGCCTTTGCGGACCGCGGGTTTCAGATCCGCATCAATGATCAGGCGGATCGGGGCATGTTGGGGTCGCTGCATCTGGGCGCGGCGTCGGCGGCGGGCTGCGCCCGTGTCGCGGTGTTTCTGGCCGACATGCCGCGGATCTTGCCACAGCATGTGGCCGGGCTGGTGCAGTTGTCGGAGGCCTTCCCCGATCACGTTGTCGCGTCCGCCGCCGGCAGCTATCGCGGGCCGCCTGCGATCATTCCCACGGATCGGCTGAAGGCCCTGCCATACAGCGGCGAGGGCGGGGCGCGATCCTTGCTGCACGATGCCCTTATCGTGCAGGCCGACGCCGCCACGCTGGTCGATGTCGACACAGCCCGCGACCTTGCCGACCTGCATCACTAGGCCGGGGTTCACTCCAGGCCGAAAGGCGCCAGAAAACGGGTCACGGCGGCCTCGATCGCGGGGCGGTCGTCCGGGGCCATGCGGTGCCGGTCCGGAAAAGGCGGGGTTGGAGCAGGAGGAATCGGCTTCCTGCTGTCGGACCATCGGATCGGCGCCTATTGCTGGGATGAGGTCTGGTCGGTCATCTTCCTGATCATCGCAATGGTCTATCTGATCGACTGGGCCTCGGGCGCGATCCGTGCGCGTTTAATCGGCAAATTCGAAGGTCTGAAATGAGGACACTGTCCGAGGCGTTGCAACAGGTCGCCTGGTGGGATTGGCCGCATGACGTGCTGCGCGCGGCGCTGCCCGATATCCGCGCGCTGCCCATTGATGCCTTCATTGAAAAATACAGCGCCCCCGGCGCCGTTACGAAACTTTCACCCAACGGCACAAAAACCGTCACGCAGCCTGCGTAAAATGCCCTCAACCACGAAGGGGGGCACGATGCTGCACGTCAAGGACCTGACCCGGATCTTCGGCCAGAAAGCCGCGGTAGACCGGATTTCGTTTTCGCTGGACCGGCCGGGCTTTGTCGGCATCATCGGGCGTTCAGGCGCGGGGAAATCCACCTTTCTGCGGATGATGAACCGCATGACCGATGCCAGCGGGGGCGAGATCCTGTTTCAGGGGCGCAACGTGCTGGCGCTGACCGGGGCCGACAAGCGCGGCTGGCAAAGCCAATGCGCGATGATCTTCCAGCAGTTCAACCTGGTGCCGCGGATGGATGTGGCCTCGAACGTGCTGCACGGCATCCTGAACCGCCGTTCGACGCTGGCCACGATGTTCAATCTGTGGTCCGAGGCCGACATCACCCGCGCGCTGGACATCCTTGACCGGCTGGGCATTTCCGAACAGGCCCCGAAACGGGCCGAGGCGCTTTCGGGCGGCCAGCAGCAGCGCGTGGCGATTGCCCGCGCGCTGATGCAGGACCCCAAGGTGATCCTGGCGGACGAACCGATCGCCAGCCTGGACCCGATGAATGCCCAGATCGTGATGGACACGCTGCGCCGCATTCATGACGAAGACGGTCGCCTGGTGATCGCCAACCTGCACACGCTGGATACCGCGCGGCGCTATTGCGACCGGGTGATCGGCATGCGCGACGGGCGCATCGTCTTTGACGGCACGCCCGACCAGCTGACCACCGGGGTCGCGCGCGACATCTATGGTGCCGACGCAAGCTTTTCCGAATCCGCCACCTCGACCTCGATCGACGCGCTCGACCGCGACTATGCGCAGGCGATGCTGGCTTGATCTTCCCCGGCCCGGGCATCACCCGGGCCATCCCACCGGAGAGAACCATGAAACACCTGATTGCCATCCTTGCCGCCACCACGGCGCTTGCCGGCGCCGCCCAGGCGCAGGACCTCAAGCAGTTCAACATCGGCCTTCTGGGCGGCGAGAATGCCCAAGACCGGATGACCTCGAACGAATGTTTCCGCGCCTATGCCGAAGAAGCGCTTGGCGTGCCGGTCAAGCTGTTCACGCCCGCCGATTATGACGGCGTTATCCAGGGCCTTCTGGGCGGCACCATCGACATGGCCTGGCTGGGCGCCAGCGCCTATGCCAAGGTCTATCTGACCGACCCCGAGGCGGTGGATGTCAAGATGGTCAAGACCAACCTTGATGGCAGCTATTCCTATTTCTCGATCGGTTTCGCGCGCAAAGACCGTGGCGTCACCTCGCTGGCCGACATGAAGGACAAGGTCTTTGCCTTCGGCGATCCGAACTCGGCCTCGGGCTATCTGATCCCTTCGGTGGAAATCCCGCAGGAAACCGGTGCCTCGATGGAATCGGGCGATTATTTCGGCGAGGTCCGCTTTACCGGCGGGCATGAACAGACCATCGTTGCGGTTGCCAATGGCGATGTGGATGCGGGCGTGACCTGGGCCGATGGGCAGGGCGACTGGGAAGATGGCTACAATTCCGGCGCGCTGCGCAAGGCGGTGGATGCGGGGCTGATCGACATGAACGATCTGGTCGAGATCTGGCGGTCCAAGCCGATCGCCGAAGGCCCGATTGTGCTGCGCCGCGCGCTGCCCGAGGACGCCAAGGCCAAGATCGTCGATCTTCTGGCGGGCCTGCATGCCAAGGATCCCGCCTGCGCCTATGGCGTCGCGGCGGGTGAAACGGCGGGGTTCACCCCGATCACCCACGAAGCCTATGACACGATCATCGAGCTCCGTCGCCAGCAGGGCGGCTGATCCTTCATGATGCTGGCCGGGCCCTGCGGGGCCCGGCAATTCTGTCCGGGGACAACATGGTCGATATCGCATTCGGGCCGGAGCCGGGGCACCGCCCCGATCCCGCCGACAACCGCGCAACCTATTTGCAGATGGTGCGCCGCAAGCGCATGTATGGCGGCATCTTGCTTGTGCTGTTCATGGCGCTGATGGCCTCGGGCTTTCAGCTGGCCGATGCGCGCAACGCGGGCGGATTCTGGAACGGGATCGGCAATGTCCTGGCCTTCCCCACCGAAGTGGTGACAGAGGCCTGGGCCAACCGCGCAAACATTCCCGCGCTGTTCTGGAAATTCCTGCCATCCCTGGTCGAGACGCTGAACATCGCGGCGGTCGCCACGCTGATCGGGGCGCTGGCGGGGGCGGTTCTGGCGCTGTTGTCGACGCGGGGGCTGGCGCGCTGGCCGCGGCTGATCGGACTGTTCCGGCGGATGATGGATGCGATGCGCGCGATCCCCGAAATCGTGATCGCGCTGGTGCTGATCTTCATTCTGGGCGGTGGGCCGGTTCCGGCGATGATCGCCATCGCGTTTCACACCGCAGGCGCGCTTGGAAAGCTGTTTTCCGAAGTGGCCGAGAATGCCGACCGCAAGCCGGTCGAGGGGCTGGCCTCGGTCGGGGCCAGCTGGGGCCAGCGGATGTGGCTGGGCGTGATCCCGCAGGTCGCGCCGAACTGGATCGGCTATGGCCTGTTGCGGTTCGAGATCAACATCCGCGCCTCGGCAATCCTGGGTTTTGTCGGCTCGGGCGGGATCGGGCATGACCTGAAACTGGCGATGCAATGGGGGCAGGGACGCTATGACCAAGTGGTGGCGATCTTCCTGTTGCTGTTCCTGACCATTGTCGCGGTGGACCAGCTGTCCAGCCATTACCGCAACCGTCTGGTGAAAGGGCACTGATCATGGCCATGGCCGAAACGACTCTTGCCCCCGCGATCCTGCGCCGGTTTCAGCGCCGCAAGGCGTTCAGCCTGGCGGTTCCGGCGGCGATCCTGGCCTATCTGGCCTATGTCTTCGTGGCCTTCGACATGGCCGGCATCGCCCAGCGGGCGCGGATGGACAATGCCGCGATCCTGTTGTCGGATTTCTGGTCCTACAAGACCCATGTCACGCGCAACAACCGCACCGGCGATCTGACCGTCGCGATCGAAGGGGAAAGCAAGGGCACCTATCCCGAAGGTCGCTTGCCCGATTGGGTCAGTCGCGACGGCGACATCACGCGCATCGATCTGGGCGCGGGCCATCTGGTGACCTATGACGGCGTGGGCGCACGTTATGAGGTGCCGGGCTATGGCATGATCGACATCGCCCCCGAAGGCGACCGCCTGCGCCTGACCGCGCCCGAACCGCTGCCCGATTGGATCAATGCCTCTGACACGCGGATTTCGGTCACCACCGATCAGGGGCGCTTTGCCTATACCCGGTCCAAGGTGGAAACCTTCCGCTATCAACCGGGGTGGGAGCTGTTCTTCTTCACTCTCGACAGTCCGTTTTCTGGAAAGTCCCCGGCGGAATTGGCGGCGCTTGCCCTGTGGGGCGACCGGCTGGACCCGGCGCGCAGCAATCTGGCCTATATGGCGGCGGATGTCTGGACCAATGCAATGTGGCGGCATGGCGATGTGGTCTGGGCGATCTTCGAAACCGTCCTGATGGCCTTTCTGGGCACGATGGGGGCGGCGCTGGTCGCCCTTCCGCTGGCCTTTCTGGCCGCGGCCAATTTCACGCCGCTGCGCGGGGTGCGCTTTGCGCTGCGCCGGCTGTTCGACTTTGTCCGCGGCGTGGATGGGCTGATCTGGACGATCGTCCTGTCGCGCGCCTTTGGTCCGGGGCCGATGACCGGGGCGCTGGCGATCCTGACCACCGATACCGGCAGCTTTGGCAAGATGTTTTCCGAAACGTTGGAAAACATCGATGCCCGCCAGGTCGAGGGCGTGCAATCCACCGGCGCCAACGCGCTACAGCGCGCGCGCTTTGGCGTGATCCCGCAGATCACGCCGGTGCTGCTAAGCCAGGTGCTGTATTACCTGGAATCGAACACCCGCAGCGCCACGGTGATCGGGGCAATCGTGGGGGGCGGCATCGGGTTGTTGCTGACCCAGGCGATCATCACCCAGAAGGACTGGGAAGAGGTCTGCTATTACATGGTGCTGATCGTGCTGATGGTCACGCTGATGGATACCTTGTCGGGCTGGCTGCGGCGGCGGCTGATCCGGGGTGACGGGGCCGGGCATTAGGCCGGATCTGGGCTGACCGTCAGGGTGACCCGTTCGGCGGGAAACCAGGTGGTGCCGAATTCGACCGGATGGCCCGCCGCGTCCACATTGACCGAGGTGGCACACAGGATCGCCGCGCCTGCGCCGATCTGCAGTTTCATGGCCAGCGTGGGCGCCGCGATCTGGGCGCTGATGCGGGTGGTGGCGCGTGTGTAATCGGTCACGCCACAGGCTTGCAGCGCCCGGGTCACCGACCCGGTGTGGGCCAGATGCGCGGGCAGGTCGGGCAGCGATGTGGCGGGAAAGACCGACCGGAAGGCCGCCAGCGGCAACCCGTCGGCCAGCGAAAGCCCCTCGACGACATGCACCGGCGCGCCCGGATCGATCCGCAGCGCCTCGGCCTCGGCCGGATCGGCCAGCCGCGTTTCCATCCGCGTGAAGTTGCGTGAGGGGATGCGCCCGGTGGCCGAGATGTTCTGGTGAAAGCGCACGCGCCGGCCCAGCGGATAATCGGTGGGCGCGGCGGATACAAACACCCCCGCCCCGCGTCGGGCATGGACAAGCCCCGCCTCTGCCAAGGTAGCCAGCGCATGGCGCACGGTGTGCCGGTTCACGCCAAAACGCGCGGCCAGCGCGGCCTCGGATGGCAGTTTGGCGCCCGGGCGATAGTGGCCCCGGGCGATTTCGTCGCCCAGCGTGTCGCGGATTTCCTGCCAGATCGTGGTGCGCGCCATGGCCGCCCCCTGTCATCAAAGTTTCATCGTTGCGTCGTGATTTTGTCGCCAAGCCCGCGCTATTCACATGTCTAGTTGTATAGATACTGAACAGGTTCGCAAGATGTCTAACCCTGCTTCCACGGCCGTCGGCGACACGGCGGCGCGCCGCGACTGGATGGGCCTTCTGGCCCGCGCGCGGCCCGATCAGCTGGCCGTCTTGATGCCCGAAACGCCGGCGCATGCCTTCCTGCGCCCGCCCGAGGTGGGCGCGGTGATGGTGCGCGGCCGCGTGGGTGCCACGGGCGCGCCCTTCAACCTGGGCGAAATGACCATCACGCGCTGCACGCTGCGGCTGGAATGCGGGGCCGTGGGCCATGCCCATGTGCAGGGCCGCGACAAGGCCCATGCGACGCGTGCGGCCATCATCGATGCGCTGATGCAGACCGATGCCGCCGCCGATCTGCGCGCGCGCGTGCTGGACCCGCTGGCGCGCGCCGAAACCGACCGTCGCCAGGCCCGCGCCGAAAAGGCCGCGGCGACGAAGGTCGAATTCTTCACCATGGTTCGCGGAGAGGACAAATGACCCCCGAAGCCCTGACTGGCGGTTTCGCCGATGCCCCCGTCCAGGCCGCGCGCGCCTTTCGCGCCGCCCTGGATGCCCTGTCGCGCCCGGGGGTGATCCACACCGTTGCGGGTGCCACCCCGCCCGCGCCGCTGTCGGTGGCGGCGGGGGTGTTGCTGCTGACGCTGGCCGATGCCACCACACCCGTGCATCTGGCGGGCGATCACGATTGCCCCGCGCTGCGCGACTGGATCACCTTCCACACCGGCGCGCCGCTGGTGGATGCACCGTCGGCGGCCTTTGCGATTGGTCGCTGGGGGGCGCTTGCGCCGCTGTCGCGCTTTGCGATCGGCACGCCGGATTATCCCGACCGTTCCGCCACGCTGATCGTCGAGGTGGATGACCTGTCCGCTACCGGCGCGCACCTGGCCGGGCCGGGGATCAAGGATCACGCCCATCTGTCGCTGCCCGAGGTCGCGGCGTTCCGCGCCAATCGCGCGCTGTTTCCGCAGGGCTGCGATTTCTATCTGACCTGTGCCGACCGGCTGGCCGGGCTGCCGCGGTCGACCATCGTGGAGGCTTGCTGATGTATGTTGCCGTCAAAGGGGGCGAACGCGCGATCGACAATGCGCATGCCTGGCTGGCCGAGGAACGCCGGGGCGATCCCGGCGTGGCCGAACTGTCGGTGGACCAGATCCGCGAACAGCTGCGGCTGGCGGTGAACCGGGTGATGGCCGAAGGTTCGCTCTATGATCCCGACCTTGCGGCGCTGGCGATCAAGCAGGCGCGCGGCGATCTAATCGAGGCGGTGTTCCTGATCCGCGCCTATCGCACGACGCTGCCGCGTCTGGGCCATTCGCGCCCCGTGGACAGTGCCGCGATGGCCTGCATCCGCCGCATCAGCGCGACCTTCAAAGACGCGCCAGGGGGGCAGGTGCTGGGGCCGACCTTCGACTACACCCACCGCCTGCTGGATTTCAAACTGCTGGCCGAGGGTGCGGTGCCCGCCGCCCCCGCCAGTGCCGCCACCCCCGGGCCGGTGCCCCATATCACCGGCTTTCTGAACCGCGACGGCATGATCGAAACCGATGCCCCGGACGAGACCACGCCCCCCGACCTGACGCGCGAACCGATGGAATTGCCCGCCAGCCGCCAGTTGCGGCTTCAGGCGCTGACGCGGGGGGATGAGGGCTTTGTGCTGTCGATGGCCTATTCCACCCAGCGCGGCTATGGCCGGACGCACGCATTCGTGGGCGAATTGCGCATCGGCACCGTCGCCGTCGAGATGGACATCCCCGAGCTGGGCTTTGCCGTCGAAATCGGCGAGGTCGAACTGACCGAGTGCGAGACGGTCAACCAGTTCAAGGGATCAAAGTCCGAGCCGCCACAGTTCACCCGCGGCTATGGGCTGGTCTTTGGCCAGTCCGAACGCAAGGCCATCGCCATGAGCCTGGTGGACCGCGCCCTGCGCTGGAAGGAACTGGGCGAGGATTTCAACGGCGCCCCCGCGCAGGATGAGGAATTCGTGCTGATGCACGCCGACAACATCCAGGCCACCGGGTTTCTGGAACATATCAAGCTGCCCCATTACGTCGATTTCCAGGCAGAACTGGAACTTGTCCGGCGGATGCGGGCCGAGGCCATGCAGATGCAGGAGGCGGCCGAATGACCGATCAGGCCTATAATTTCGCCTATCTGGACGAACAGACGAAACGGATGATCCGCCGCGCGATCCTGAAAGGCGTCGCAGTGCCGGGCTATCAGGTGCCCTTCGCAAGCCGCGAAATGCCAATGCCCTATGGCTGGGGCACCGGCGGGGTGCAGGTGACGTCGGCCTGCCTGATGCCCGAGGATTGCCTGAAGGTGATCGATCAGGGTGCGGATGACACCACCAATGCCGTGTCGATCCGCAAGTTCTTTCAGCGCACGGCGGGTGTGCAGGTGACCGAGGCAACGGCCGAGGCCAGCGTGATTCAGACCCGCCACCGCATCCCGGAAACCCCGCTGCGCGAGGGGCAAATTCTGGTCTATCAGGTGCCGATACCGGAACCGCTGCGGTTTCTGGAACCGCGTGAGACCGAAACGCGCAAGATGCATGAGCTGGAGGAATACGGCCTGATGCATGTGAAGCTGTATGAGGATATCGCGCGGCACGGCCAGATCGCGACATCCTATGCCTATCCGGTCAAGGTCGAGGGGCGCTATGTCATGGACCCCTCGCCGATACCCAAGTTCGACAATCCGAAACTGTCAGACAATGCGGCGCTGCAGCTGTTCGGTGCCGGGCGCGAACAGCGCATTTATGCGCTGCCGCCCTACACGCAGGTGGTCAGCCTTGATTTCGACGACCACCCGTTCGAGGCCGGCAAGGCCCCGCATGACTGCGACCTGTGCGGCGCGGGCGAAAGCTATCTGGATGAGGTGATCGTCGATGATGCGGGCGGGCGGATGTTCGTCTGTTCGGACACCGATTTCTGTGCCAGCCGGCAGGCCGTGGGGCATCGCGGGCGCCTTTCCCCCGAGGAGGTGTGATGATGGAAGGGTCGGATTTGAGTATTTTTGCCAAGAAGAAGCCACAGCCGATGGCATCGACAGCGCCGTTGCTGCGGGTCGAGGGGTTGACCAAGCGCTATGGCGCGCGGATTGGCTGCGCGGATGTGTCCTTCGATCTGTATCCCGGCGAGGTGCTGGGGATCGTGGGCGAAAGCGGATCGGGGAAGTCCACGCTTTTGTCCTGTCTGGCGGGACATATGGCGCCGGATGCGGGGCGGGTGATCTTTGATACTGCCGAGGGGCCGCGCGACACGCGTGAGATGAGCGAGCCGGAGCGGCGGCGGTTGGCGCGGACCGATTGGGCCTATGTCCATCAGAATGCGCGCGACGGGCTGCGGATGGGCGTTTCGGCCGGGGGCAACGTGGGCGAGCGGCTGATGGCCGTGGGCGCGCGCCATTATGCCGACATTCGCACCACCGCGACCGACTGGCTGGGCCGGGTCGAGATTGCGCCCGAGCGGATCGACGATCGCCCCAGTGCCTTTTCGGGGGGCATGCAGCAGCGGCTGCAGATCGCGCGCAATCTGGTGACCGGGCCGCGGCTGGTGTTCATGGATGAACCCACGGGGGGGCTGGATGTCAGCGTTCAGGCGCGGCTGCTGGACCTGTTGCGGGGGCTGGTGCGCGAGATGGGCCTGTCGGTGCTGATTGTCACGCATGATCTGGCGGTGGTGCGGCTTCTGGCGGATCGGCTGATGGTGATGAAGGGCGGCCGGGTGGTCGAGCAGGGCCTGACCGATCAGGTGCTGGACGATCCGCAGCATGCCTATACGCAGCTTCTGGTCTCTTCAGTATTGCAGGTGTGAGATGATCGAGATTTCCAATCTGTGCAAAAGCTTCACCCTGCACAATCAGGGCGGCGCGGTGATCCCGGTGATGGCGGGGGCGGCGCTGTCCGTGGCGCCGGGCGAATGTGTGGGGCTGGTCGGGGCGTCGGGTGCGGGGAAATCCACGCTGATGCGGATGATCTATGGCAATTACCTTGCCGCCTCGGGGCGGATCGAGGTTGCGGGGGTCGATGTGGCCCGCGCCGCCCCGCGCGAGGTGATCGCGCTGCGTCGGCAGACGCTGGGCTATGTCAGCCAGTTCCTGCGCGTGGTGCCGCGTGTGCCGACGCTGGATGTGGTGGCCGAGCCACTTCTGGTTCTGGGCGTTCCCGCCGACCAGGCGCGGGCGCGGGCGTCCGATCTGCTGGCGCGGCTGAACATCCCCGAACGGCTGTGGCCGCTGTCGCCCACCACCTTTTCGGGCGGCGAACAGCAGCGGGTGAACATCGCGCGCGGTTTTGCCCATGCTTATCCCGCGCTGCTGCTGGATGAGCCGACGGCGAGCCTGGATGCCACCAACCGTGAGGTCGTGCTGTCCATGATCGACGAGGCCAAGGCCCGCGGCGCGGCCATCGTGGGCATTTTCCATGATGAGGGCGCGCGGGAACGCGTTTGCGACCGGCTGGTGGACGTGACGGGCTTTACCCCCGGGTTGGCGGCATGACGGGTAGGCTGTTCGCGCTGGTCGGGCCTTCGGGGGCGGGCAAGGATACGTTGCTGGCCGCTGCGCGGGTCGCGCGCCCCGATCTGGCGGTGGTGCGGCGTGTCATCTCCCGGCCCGAGGCGGCGGGGGGCGAGGATTTCGAGGGTATCACCGAGGCGGTCTTTGCCGACCGCCTGGCGGCGGGTGCCTTTGCCCTGCATTGGCAGGCGCATGGGCTGCACTACGGCATCCCCCGGGCGGAACTTGCGCCACTGGATGCCGCGCGGGACGTGATCTTCAACGGCTCACGGCAGGCGTTGCCGCTGGCGCAGGCGCGGTTTCCGGGGCTGACGGTGATCCTTGTTTCGGCGCCGGTGCCGGTGCTGGCCGAGCGGCTGGCCGCGCGTGGTCGCGAATGCCGCGCCGATATCGAGGCGCGGCTTTCGCGGGCGGATTTTTCCTTGCCTGCGGGTATTCACGCCCGGCACGTGGTGAACGATGGCCCGCTGGATCAGGGCGTGGCGCGGTTTCTGGCCGCGCTTCAGGGCGAAAGCGTGTAGCGATGCAGGATGCGGAACATTCCGTCCGTGGCCTCGCCAAACAGGCACAGGTCGCGGATGACAAAGGGCCGGGGCAGATGCGGGGCCAAATGGGGCCCAAGGGCCGTGGCCACGGCACTGGTCTCGGGCGTGCCCAGATCGCCGGTCAGGGTCAGGTGGAAACGGAATTCCTCCATCAGATAGGGATAGCCCCATTGGTCCAGGAGGGCGCGTTGGCGCATCGTCAGGAGTTCGGGGCGGCGGCGGGCGATCTCGGCCTCGGTCGGGGGGGCGCGGAAGGCGTCAAGGTCACGCACCACCGTGGCGGCCAGATCGGCCAGGGCGCTGGCATCGCCCTGGGGCGTCAGCGCCAGGAACCCGCCCAGCTGGCTAAGGTGAAGGCCGTCCAGCGTGACCGGAGCCAGGCGCGTTGCAAGATCGGCGCAGGCCCGGTGCAGCGCCTCTGCCGTCTGGCCGGCGGCCAGGCGGAAGGGCGGCTTGATCGTGCCGTGAAAGCCGTATTTGCGCGGCGTTTCGGTGATTTCGGCCACCTGGCGGGGCAGACCCGCAAGATCGGGGTGGGGCAGGGCACGGCCCGCCGCCGCATCCCACCCCAGCCAATGGGCGGCAAGATCGGCAAGGGGCCCCGGTTCGGGCGCGTAATAGATCGCGTAGCGTTTCATCTTTTCCATTCCGGCGCCGATAGCGGACGAATGTCACATCCCTGTGACACGCCGCTGGCATTGCGCAGCCTTGCGCCGCGAACGTCAATATCAGGACTGCAAT
This sequence comes from Phaeovulum molybdatiresistens, assembly GCF_023544865.1. Lineage (GTDB taxonomy): Bacteria > Pseudomonadota > Alphaproteobacteria > Rhodobacterales > Rhodobacteraceae > Pontitalea. Next base: position 43,149 of record NZ_JAMJFX010000023.1, read on the forward strand.
CATGACCGACACCATCCTTGCCAATGCCACCCTTGTCCTGCCCAAAGAGGTGCGGCGCGGCAGCCTGCGCCTGAAGGACGGACGCATTGCCGATATCGCCGATGGCGTGGCGGTGCCGCCCGGTGCCATCGACTGCGCGGGCGATCTGGTCATGCCCGGCCTGATCGAGCTGCACACCGACAACCTTGAACGCCATATCGAGCCGCGCCCCAAGGTCGATTGGCCCCATGCCGCGGCCATCATTGCCCATGATGCGGAACTGGCCAGCGTGGGCATCACCACCGTGTTCGACGCGCTGCGCGTGGGGTCGGTCGTGTCCAATGCCAAGGCCAATTACGGCGAATATGCCCGCGCGCTGGCCGACGAGATCCTGGACCTGCGCGCACAAGGGGCGCTGCGGATCAGCCATTTCCTGCACCTGCGCGCCGAGGTCTGTTCCGAAACCCTGATTGCCGAGCTGGAGAAATTCGGCCCCGAGGATCGCGTGGGCATCGTCAGCCTGATGGATCACACCCCCGGTCAGCGCCAGTTTCGCGATGTGACGCAGCTGAAGAACTATGTCTGCGGCAAGCACGGCTTTTCGGATGCCCAGTTTGACGATCACGTTGCCAGCCAGCAGGCGCTGTCCGCGCTGGTGGGTGCGGCGCATGAGGCGGCTGCGGTGCAGGCCGCGCGCCGCTATGGCGCGGTGTTGGCCAGCCATGATGACACAACCGCCGGCCATGTCGCGCAATCGGCCGCGCATGGCGCGCATTTCGCCGAATTCCCCACCACGGTTGAGGCGGCACGGGCCTGCCGCGCGCATGGTATTGCGGTGATGATGGGCGCGCCGAACCTGATCCGGGGCGGGTCGCATTCGGGCAATGTGGCGGCCAAGGATCTGGCCGAGGCGGACCTGCTGGATATTGTTTCATCCGATTATGTGCCCTCGGCGCTGTTGTCGGCGGCGCTGATGCTGGGCGATCTGTGGGGCGACATCGCGCGGGGTGTGGCGACGGTCACGTCCGCGCCGGGTGCTGCCGCGGGGCTGCGCGATCGCGGGCATCTGGATATTGGCGCGCGCGCGGATGTGATCCGGGTTGCGCGCATTGCAGGCGCGGGTGCGCTTCGCGGCACCTGGGTGCAGGGGAGGCGCGTGGCCTGAGGCCTCGACCCTTCGGGCGGGGGCATTTCGCGATCCGGCTCGGGCCTGAATCCGCCGGATCGCGGTTTGTTTTACGACTTGGCCTTGACGGCAAAGCCCGCACTGGAAAGAACGGGGCAACGCAGGGCCGATCCGAAGGAAAGCCGATGAAATTCCGATTCCCCATCGTCATCATCGACGAAGATTTCCGGTCCGAGAACGCCTCGGGCCTTGGCATCCGGGCGCTGGCGGACGCGATCGAACGCGAAGGCTTTGAGGTGCTGGGCGCCACCAGCTATGGCGATCTGTCGCAATTCGCACAGCAGCAAAGCCGCGCCTCGGCCTTCGTGCTGTCGATCGACGATGAGGAATTCAGCCCCGGACCCGATCTGGACCCCGCCGTGGTCAACCTGCGCAGCTTCATCGAGGAAGTGCGCTGGAAGAACCCCGATGTGCCGATCTTCCTACATGGCGAAACCAAGACCTCGCGCCATTTGCCCAACGACATCCTGCGCGAGTTGCACGGCTTCATCCATATGTTCGAGGATACGCCCGAATTCGTCGCCAAGCACATCCTGCGCGAGGCCAAGAACTATCTGGAAGGCATCCAGCCGCCGTTCTTCAAGGCGCTTCTGGATTATGCCGAGGACGGGTCCTATTCGTGGCACTGTCCGGGCCATTCGGGGGGCGTGGCCTTTCTGAAAAGCCCGATCGGGCAGATGTATCACCAGTTTTACGGCGAAAACATGCTGCGCGCCGATGTCTGCAACGCGGTTGAGGAACTGGGCCAGCTGCTGGATCACAACGGCGCCATCGGGGCATCCGAACGCAATGCGGCGCGAATCTTCAACGCCGATCACTGTTTCTTTGTGACCAACGGCACCTCAACCTCGAACAAGATGGTCTGGCATCACACCGTCGCGCCGGGTGATGTGGTGGTGGTGGACCGCAACTGTCACAAGTCGATCCTGCATGCGATCATCATGACCGGCGCGATCCCGGTGTTCCTGCGACCCACGCGCAACCATTGGGGCATCATCGGCCCAATCGCCCATGCCGAGTTCGAGCCCGAGTCAATCCGCGCCAAGATCCGCGCCAATCCGCTGCTGGCGGGGGCCGATGCCGATGCGGTCAAGCCGCGGGTGATGACGCTGACGCAATCGACCTATGACGGGGTTCTTTACAACACCGAGGAAATCAAGGGCATGCTGGATGGCTATGTCGAGAACCTGCATTTCGACGAAGCCTGGCTGCCGCACGCGGCCTTCCACCCCTTCTATGGCACCTATCACGCCATGGGCCGCAAGCGGGCCCGCACGAAACATTCGGTCACCTATGCGACCCAGTCGATCCACAAGCTGCTGGCGGGGATTTCGCAGGCCAGCCACATCCTTGTGCAGGACAGCGAAGAGGTGAAACTGGACCGGCATCTGTTCAACGAAGCCTATCTGATGCACACCTCGACCAGCCCGCAATATTCGATCATCGCCAGCTGCGACGTGGCGGCCGCGATGATGGAACCGCCGGGTGGCACCGCGCTGGTCGAGGAATCGATCCTTGAGGCGCTGGATTTCCGCCGCGCCATGCGCAAGGTCGATGAGGAATTTGGCGACAACGATTGGTGGTTCAAGGTCTGGGGCCCGGATGAGCTGTCCGAGGAAGGCATTGGCCGGACCAAGGACTGGGTCTTGCGGCGCACCGATTCCGAAGGGGTGCAGCGCGATGGCGAAGATGCCTGGCACGGCTTTGGCGACATGGCGCCGGGCTTCAACATGCTGGATCCGATCAAGGCCACGATCATCACCCCCGGTCTGGATATCGACGGGCGCTTTGATGCGACGGGCATCCCGGCCTCGATCGTGTCGAAATACCTGACCGAACATGGCGTGGTGGTGGAAAAGACCGGGCTTTACAGCTTCTTCATCCTGTTCACCATCGGCATCACCAAGGGCCGCTGGAACACGCTTCTGGCCGCGCTGCAGCAGTTCAAGGACGATTACGACCGCAACCAGCCGCTGTGGCGCGTGATGCCGGAATTCTGCGCCAAGCATCCGCGCTATGAAGGCATGGGGCTGCGCGATCTTAGCCAGCATGTCCACGCGCTTTATGCCAAATACGACGTGGCCCGTCTGTCGACCGAGATTTATCTGAGCGATCATCACCCCGCGATGACCCCGACCGAGGCGTTTTCGCACATTGCCCGGCGTCAGACCGAGCGCGTGCTGATCGACGATCTGGAAGGCCGGATCACCACCAGCCTTGTCACCCCCTATCCGCCGGGCATTCCGCTGCTGATCCCGGGCGAGACATTCAACGCCCAGATCGTGGACTATCTGCGCTTCAACCGCGATTTCGCGCGGGAATGTCCGGGCTTTGAAACCGATATCCACGGCCTGGTGATGGAAACCGGCCCCGACGGCATCGTGCGCCACTACGCCGATTGCGTGGCGATCTGACTTCGCGACCGGCATTTGGGGGGCCACCTGAACGGCGGGCGGGCGCCGCGATCTGGCCTGCGGCAGGATCGTGTTTGGCAGATCGTCGCCATCCGTCTAAGCTTGGGCGACCACAGGACGTGACCAAAGCGATGCCAACCCTGACTGCCGCCCTTCGGCACCTTTGCCTTGCCCTGGTGCTGGCCCTTTGCCTTGGCCCCCGCCCCGGGCAGGCGCAGGACCCGGCCCTGTCAGCCGAGCTTTGGGCCGAGGCCTAGGCGTTCCGGCTGTCTGCCTCGGGTAACTTTCTTTTCGCGCTGCAGACCTCCTCGACCCCCGAGGCCAATCTGAAATTCGCCGAGCTGGGCACACTGTTATGGCCGGCGCGGGCCGGTGCCGATGCCTGGTCGATCTTTTTCCGTCACACGCTGATCAACTTCATCGCCGGTGGGTATGAGGTCGAAACCGTTGTTTTCCAGCATCCCTGGGCCGATGTCGCGCTGCTGACCGGCTGGGCGCGCAGCCCCGAGGATGGCCGGATGCGCATCGTCGATATCGGCATCGTCATGGGCAGTGTGGCGCGGGGGCGCCGCGACCCTTTCCGGTCGGGCGCGGCTGGATGAACGAGCCGCTTTACGCGCCCGAGGCCGTCGGCCGGTTGAATGCCCGCACGACTCTTGCGATTGCCGATTTCGAGGCGGGCGAGACCGAACATCCGCTGGCTGTACTGGACGAGGATGAAATCTGGGCGATGATCTCGGGGGGCTCTGTCGCACAAAACCCGTGGGGGATTCATCTCGTGAATCCAGTGTAGTAGCTGGAGGGCATGAGCAGACCCATCCCCCCTGCCTACAAGACCAGGAACTGGCCGGCCTATAACGAAGCGCTCAAGCGCCGTGGTTCGCTGACGATCTGGTTTG
>NZ_JAMJFX010000024.1 GCF_023544865.1 Phaeovulum molybdatiresistens
CGCTGCCTGAAAAAAACGAACCTTCAGATGCCCGGAGCGCACCGCCAGGGAATTTCCACAGCATTCGCGACACGACCTCACGTTCCGCGTGATGGCACTGGATACCGGCACGCTATACGGCGACCTGACGCCGGAAAGCCGCGCCAATGGCGTGCCTGTGGTGGCGCGCCGGCCCGCAGGGCGCGATCAGATCGACGTCGCGGACCCGGGCGCTGCCCACGCCTGAAACACGTCGCGGCCGGACTCTTCGGCGATCACCACCTGCCCGAAGCCCGCCTCGGCAAGAAGCCGCGCCCAGGTGTCACGCGAAAAGATGCCAAGCACCATACGGTCATGAACGACGCGCCGGGTGCCATCGGCTTCGCGCAGCAGATAGACAAAATCGCTTTCATAGGTGGTTCTGCGGATCATCGGCTGCGTCCATTCCAGATAGCGCATCCCGCGTTCCGGACCGTCGATCCCGCCCATCGAGGCACCAGGCACGAAGCGCTCGACCGTCCAGTCCGGGCAGAACAGCGCCACCCCGCCCGGCGTCAGATGGGCGCAAGCCGTGCGCATCGTTGCCAGCAGATCGGCCTCTGTCGTCATGTGGCTGATCGCGTCGAAGACCAGAACGGCATCGAAGGTCTCATCCAGGCGCAGACTGCGCATGTCGCCGGTCAGGTGGCGACAGTCGGGATTCAGGCGGCGGCTACCGTCCAGCATGCGCAGCGACAGGTCGACCAGCGTCATGTCGAACCGGGTTTCCAGATGCGATGCCAGATGCCCGCCGCCCGCACCCAGTTGCAGAAGCCTTGGCCGCCCCGCCGCGCCGGCGGACAGAAGCCGCGCCACCGGCACGGACCCGGCCTCATATTCCGCGGGCGGCGACATGAGCGGCCACCAGTCTGCAAGATCATCATAAAGTCGCATGCGCCAGTATTGCGTCAACAGGCCGCGATTGTGCACGCTCGACTATCCCCGGCCCGGGCGCGCGGCAAGGATGCCGATCAATAGCAGATCCGAGACCGCGGGTCAGCGCGCCAGCCGGAAATAGGCGGCCTCGAAATTGTTTTCCATGCCCGCGCCACCGCAGAAGGCCATCGAACCGTTTGATGTGCCCGAAACCGTGCCACCGGCCACAAAGGCCGCGCCCTGAATGCCGTCGGCATTGGCGGTGAAGGCGATGTCCTTCGCGGCAATCATCTGGCCGCCATACATCTGCAAGTCAGACGGAATGTCGATGCCGCCGTAGGTGACGATCTGCGCACCACCGCCGGGGGCACAATTATCATTGCGCCCCACCTGTAGCCCCGAGGCCGCATAGACCGATTTGGCACCTGTGTTCCGCGTGACGATCACCACATCCTCAAGCCGTGCGCCGGCGCCGAATTTCAGGTCGCAATCGGTCACGATCACCAGTTCCGATAGCAGGGTGCCCGCCTCGATATTCGCGCCGGAATTCTTGCAAAGCACGCGGTGAACCCGGCCTTTCTGGAACATGGTCTGGTCAAAGTTGCCGTTGTTGGACGATACATCGATGACGATGTCCGAGGTGATGTAGTCGGGCATATAGGCCGAGCCCATGCTTTGGACACCGTTGTAGATGGCGTCGATGCGATCAAGGATCTTCAGCGGATAGACCCCGTCACGCAGCGCATATTGCAGGCCATCATTCGATTCAAAACCGGACTTGGGCAGTTCGATGTCCCGAGTGTCGGGCATGGACACGACGGTCCCCTGTTCAAACAGGTTGTTGCTGTTCACCGAGACATGGCCATTTGAATGCAGGCAGAACCCGGATTCATAGATGTTGTTGCTTTGCACATCGACCAGAACGTCGCCGACCATACCCTCGCGAAGGCAGGTCGGATAGTAGGTTTCGAACACCGACGGGGCCAGGACATCCCAGCTGTTCATCCCGACCAGACGCAACAGAAAGACGGTGACGGAATTCTGCCGCTCTTCCAGTTGGGCGGTGCGCACCAGAACGGCCTGGCGCGACCCGGGCGCGGGTTCGAACAGATCGGCATCGCGGTCCCAGCGGCCAAAGACGATGTCTTCGGGCAAAAGCGCCTCGCCGAAGGATTCGGGGGGCATGTTGCGCGTCACAAGTTCGATCGCGGCGGCCTTTGCCTCATCCTCGGGCAAAAGCTCTCGTTTGTAGAGCGCGGCATGGGCCGCGGAATCCGCTGTGATTTGCAGGCGCGTGCGCGCGGCAACCGCATTCGAGAAATCGATCGCAAGACCACCGACCATCAGGATGGCCAGCAGCAAAAACAGGCTGAGCGCGGTAACCACGCCGTCTTCCCTAGCGAAACGGGCGCAAAGGTTACGCATCATCATGGCCCCTCAGATCTCTTGCAGGTGGCTTGCGCGCACCGTGACATTCAGCGACCGGAAGGCACCGACAACGCCCAGCCCATCAAGATCGCGCGCGGGGATCGTCACCTCGGATGTGATGTAGCCGGCCTCGACGCTGGTATTGATCGTGGCGGATTGGCCAAGGTTGCCAAGGGCACGCTGAATGAATTCGTTTACCTCAAGCTGGTTGGTCAACCGGCCAACCGAGACATTGCGGTTCGCATCCTGCACGACGCGCAGCACGCGGCTCTGGTTGAAGAAGATGAAGGAAATGTCTGCTATGGCGGCAAAAAGGAACAGCAGGAACGGAACCCACAGCACCGCCTCGACGGATACCGCGCCGCTATCGGCGCGCGAGAACCGTCGCAACACATGCAGGATCGACGGCTGTCTGACCTTTGCGATCGCGTCCACTGGCATGTTTCCCTCTCTGGCGGCAGTCTGGATTTATTGTCGAATAACAGGAACCTAACAAAACGATCGAAACTGATACTTGTCACATCGATAAACAACGCCGCAAATCTGGCGGGATTACGGCCTCAACGTGGTAAACTTGGGGGAAACGCCTGAACTTTGGCACAAATTGGGCCTGACCGGCCCGTGTGACGCAGGCTTTCGTTGCAGGGCGTGGCTGGGGGCCTTCGGGCACTGGCGAATCGGGGCGATGGCATCGTCGACTTCACCGCATCGGCCCTCGCAAGGATGCCATTTGCGCCATTCCGCGCGGGTTCGCCGCTGCGACTACTGCCGGACATTCCGATAAGTTACCGCTGCCACAGGAGCTGACTGGCAGCGGCGCGCGGTCTGGTCAACCGCGACGTCCTTAAGGAAACCGACGGACGCCAAACCATCGGAGCCAGTCAGCGTGCGGGTGCTCCTTCCCCGTTGACCTGTCAAGCGCCTCGCGCCCTCGGGTGCGAGGCGCTTGCGTGGAGGGGAAGCGCGGCCACTATGACAGCGCCATAACGGGGGGCGCAGGCGCACGTCAGCACCCCCAAGGGGTGGCATGAGCAGCTGTAATTTCATGGGAAAATGGTACCGCCTGCCCGGCTCGAACGGGCGACCCCCAGATCCACAATCTGGTGCTCTAACCAACTGAGCTAAGGCGGCACTGCGCGCGGATTTAGCCCCTGTCGCCCGCGATTGCAAGAGCACTTTTGCCACGCTCGGGGATCACCCATGCACTTGCCCGCCGGGCGCCAAGCGGGTAACCCGAAAGAACGGGCGATTTCGTCCGCCAAGCGGAGGCGTGATCATGGGCATCAACAAGGAAAGCGAAATCGCGGCGAATCTTCAGATCGGCCCGACCTCGCTGGGGATGGTGCGAATCTATGTTGAAGGCGAAGGCGTAGACCTGCCGCTGGACTTCGACCCGGAAGAGGCCGAGGAAATCGCCGAGGAACTGCTGGCTGCGGCCGAGGCCGCGCGTGAGATGGGCAAGCCCAAAAAGGGCAAGTGATCACTCGGGCAGCAGCGGCACACCAGGATCGCGCAGCGCCTGCAGGCGGATCGCGGCGTGGCGGGCGAATTTCTGCGTGACCACCTTGCGCCGGGCACCTGCCAGCGGCACCGCGGGCGCCATACGCACCAGTTCGGCCCCATAGCGATCGGCCAGGATCAGGCCGGTATCTTCGGGCAACAGATCGACGGGGAAATCGGCATCAACCGCCCAGAAAAAGCGATCCGCCCATTCCAGATAGCCCTGCCATTTGCGATCCGAAGTGAAATCGACGCGGCTGGATTTGCATTCGACGATCCAGATTTCGCCTTTCGGGCCCAGCCCCATCACATCGACACGCAGACCGGGGCGGGGCACCAGTTCCTCAACCGTGACAAAGCCAAGCGTGCGCAGGTGCCTGCAGACACCGCGTGCGAGCCATTGTCCGGGCATGAGATCCTGGGCCATGGCGACCTTATGAACGAAGCAGGAACATCTGTCCAGATCCCCTTGCCGATCACGCCGCGCGCCCCTATGTCATGCGGTGGCGGGTTTCTGCTCGGCGCGTGCAAGGCCCTTTTCCAGTGGCCGATAAGCATTTCCGAGGGGGCTGGCTCTGCCGGGATCGTGGTCCCGGTATCTGGTTCCCACCTGATCTAGTCAGGCTCTCGGGAAATTCACGCCTTCACGGCTGCTGCGGTTCCCGCCACCGCAAAAAGCCGCAGGTTCGCCTGCGGCTTTTGAATTTTCAGGATCGTGCACAGCCCGCGGGCCTAGCGCTTGCGGATCGCCTTTGCGGCCACCGGCACCCGCGCCGGTTCCAGCACGGGAATTGCGTCGCGGCGGCCACCCTGGCCCCCATCCTCGGGTTCTGCCAGGCGCATGACGGCGATACCGAACTGGACGCCGGAAAACACCACCGTGTTGAACACCACCAGCAGCCCCAGCGCAATATAGCCCACATCCGAGGCCGAGATCAGATGCCACAGGTTCGCGACATTAAACCAAAGCAAAAGCCCGACAAAGACCACCGACAGGGCAAAGCCGGCAAAGACGTTGCGGATGTAAAGGCGCACCAGTTCAGGCATGACGACTCTCCCTTTGCTGAACCCAATGTAGCGCATCTGCCGGGGTTTCAAACCACCAAGCTGTCTCAGCCCCGGGGCGGGCGGCGAAAACTGGCGCATGACGGCGGGGTTGCGCGATCAGAATGCCTCGGGGCGGAATTCGCGGGCCATGTGGTCCAGCACGGCATTGACGAATTTCGGCTCTTTTCCGTCGGGGAAGAAGGCCCGCGCCACATCGACGAATTCGGTGATCACCACCTTGGGCGGGGTCGCGGGGTTCTGCAGTTCGGCCCCCGCGGCACGAAACAGCGCGCGCAGAACCGGGTCGATCCGGTCGATCGGCCATTTCGCCACCAGTGCACGATCGGTCGCCTGGTCGATCCTGCCCTGCCACATCACCGCGTCATCCAGCAGGCGACGGAACAGGTCGGGGTCGCCCTCGGCCAGTTCATCCTCATCATAGACGGCGCCGAAACGGTGGGTTTCGAATTCCCGGCGCACCCGTTCGGCCCCCTGCCCCGAGGCTTCCATCTGAAACAGCGCCTGCACGGCATAAAGCCGGGCCGCGGATTTGCGCTGCCGCTTTTCCTCGGGCGTCAGCTTGCGCGGCTTTTCGGGGCCAGCATTTTCGGGGCCAGCATTTTCGGGGGCGGTGTCGGTCATGCGCGGGTCGGTCCTTTTGCGTCACCGGCGATGCGCATCGACTCAGCCGCGGGGCGGAATCCGATGCCTTTCGTCCGGCCCGCCCATTTGCGCGACAACGCGACAAGATGCAAGGCCGCCGCGGCGGCACCGCCGCCCTTGTTCTGACCGGCGGGATCGGCGCGCACCTCGGCCTGGGGGCGGTTTTCAACGGTCAGGATGCCGTTGCCGATGCAGACGCCTTCCAGCCCCATCAACGCGATCGCGCGCGAACTGTCGTTGCAGACGGTGTCGTAATGCGTGGTCTCGCCCCGGATCACGCAGCCAAGGGCCACGAAGCCGTCGTAATCGGCCATCCGCGCGGCCATGGCGATGGCGGTCGGCACCTCAAGCGCGCCGGGCACCTCGACCAGATCGGCCACGGCACCGGCCTGTGCGGCCACGGCGCGCGCGCCGGCCACCAGATTGTCGGCGATGTCCTTGTAATAGGGCGCCACCACGATCAGCAGGCGCACCGGCTTGTCGAACTGCGGCAGCGGCAGGGTGTAATGGGTTTCATGCCCAGCCATGGATCAGTCCTTCCGATAGGGGCGCGTGCCCGTGATTTCCAGCCCATAGCCTTCCAGGCCGACCAGTTTCGGCTGGGCGGAGTTGGTCAGCAGTTCCAGCTTGTGCAGGCCCAGCGCCGACAGGATCTGCGCGCCAAGCCCATATTGGCGCAGCGTCTGCGGCGACGCTTCGCCCTGCGGAACCATTTTCATCGACGTGTCGCGCAGAAGCACCACGACACCGCGCCCTTCCTCGGCGATGGCGCGCATGGCGGCGGGCACGTCGCCCTCTTTCACCGGGTTCAGGCCCAGAACGTCGGTCAGCGGGTCCAGCGCATGCATCCGCACCAGGATCGGGGCGGGATCGGACAGATCGCCCTTGGTCAGCACGATATGTTCGGCGCCCTGGGTTTCATCGGTGAAGATGCGCATCGCCCAGTCGCCACCGTGAACCGAGCGGACCGGCCGATGCGCGGTTTCGTTCACCAGATTGTCATAGCGGCGGCGATAGGCGATCAGGTCGGAAATCGTGCCGATCTTCAGCCCGTGTTTCTGCGCAAAGACCACCAGATCGGGCAGCCGCGCCATGGTGCCGTCCTCGTTCATGATCTCACAGATCACGCCCGAGGGGTTCAGGCCGGCCAGGCGGCTGACATCCACCGCGGCCTCGGTATGGCCCGCACGCACCAGCACCCCGCCTTCGCGCGCGCGCAGCGGGAAGATATGGCCGGGGGTGGCGATATCGGCCGCGCCCTTGGTCGGGTCGATCGCCACGGCCACGGTCAGCGCCCGATCATGGGCGGAAATGCCGGTGGACACACCCTCGCGCGCCTCGATCGACACGGTGAAGGCGGTTTCATGGCGCGAGGAATTGGACGAGGCCATCAGCGGCAGGCCCAGCGCATCCAGCCGCGCACCGGTCAGCGACAGGCAGATCAGCCCGCGCCCGTGCATCGCCATGAAGTTGATCGCATTGGGTGTGCACATCTGCGCCGGGATCACCAGATCGCCTTCATTCTCGCGGTCTTCGTGATCGACAAGGATGAACATCTTGCCGTTGCGCGCATCCTCGATGATCTCTTCGATCGACGAGATCGCGTCGGAATAATCGGTCCGGGGGGCCTCGGCCATGTCACGTCTCCTTTGCGGCCCTGCGGCCGGGTTGGCCTTGCGTTTCGCGCCGGGGGGCGGCCAAGTCAAGGCACAGCTTGTGTGCAAATGTCCGGCGCCTAGCGCAGGGCCCAGTCCTGCAGCCGGGCAACGTAGCGCGCCAGCGTGTCGATTTCCAGGTTCACCCGGTCGCCAACCTGCGCCGTGCCCCAGGTGGTCACCGCCTTGGTATGCGGGATGATGTTCACGCCGAAGTCACAGCCCGACACCTCATTCACCGTCAGCGAGGTGCCGTTCAGCGCGACCGATCCCTTGGGCGCGATATAACCGGCCAGATGTTCGGGCGCGCGAAAGGTGAACCGCGTGCTGTCACCTTCGGTGTGCATCGCCACGATCTCGGCCACGCCATCGACATGGCCCGACACGATATGCCCGCCCAGTTCATCCCCGACCTTCAGCGCGCGTTCCAGGTTCAGCCGCCGCCCCACGGCCCAGCCGCCGATGGTGGTTTTCGCAACCGACTCGGCCGAGATCTGGACGTCGAACCAGTTGCGCGGATCGCCGCCCTTGGCGATCACCGTCAGGCACACGCCATCGCAGGCAATGGACGCGCCGATGTCGATGCCCGTCACGTCATAGCCCGTGCCGATGCGCGCGCGCAGATCGCCCGCCTGTTCCAGTTCCAGGACCTCGCCCAGATCGGTGATGATGCCGGTGAACATGACACTCCCCCTTTTGCGTTGCCTTTGCCTAGCCCGCGATGCCCCACCGTGCAAGGGCCGCGCAAAGGGTGGCACCGCGCACCGCCAGAATCCGCGTGACAGGGCCGGAATTTCCCTTATGCAGGCCGCGTGCGCAATCTGGCGCGGGATGGGTGGCATGGGTAAGCGGTTTTCAGGGCGACGGTTTTTGTTGCTACAGGGTCCGCACGGGCCATTCTTCGATCAGCTGGGCCGGATGCTGCGCGCGGCCGGATGCACGGTCTGGCGTGCGGGGTTCAACCGGGGCGATCAGGCCTTCTGGCGCGACCGCGCGCATTACATCGCCGTGACCGAACCGCCCGAGGCCTGGCCAGCCCGCATCCGCACGATTCTGGCGCAAAAGGCCATCACCGATATCGTGCTGTATGGCGACACCCGACAGGTCCATGCCGAGGCCGTCGCCGCCGCGCGCGCGGCAGGCATTACCGTGCATGTCTTTGAGGAAGGCTATATTCGCCCCTATTGGGTGACCTATGAACGCGACGGATCGAACGGTCATTCGCGCCTGATGCGGATGACCGTAGTCGAGATGCGCGCGGCATTGGCGCAATCGCAGATCGAATTCCCCGATGCGCCGCCGCGCTGGGGCGACCTGCGCCAGCATGTGTTCTACGGCGCGCTCTACCACTTTCTGGTGATGGCCTGGAACCGCGGCTACCCGAATTTCCGCCCGCACCGCGGGGTCAGCGTGGTGCAAGAATTCCGCCTGTATCTGCGCCGGTTGCTGTTGATCCCGGTGCACATGATCGAACGCCATGTCGCAACAACCCGTATCCGCCGCGGTGGCTTTCCCTATCATCTGGTGCTGCTGCAGCTGGAACATGACGCCAGCTTCCGCGCCCATTCGCAATTCGCCTCACAGACCGAATTCGTCGATCTGGTGATGGCGGGCTTTGCCGAAGGCGCCCCACCGCATCACCATCTGGTGTTCAAGGCCCACCCGCTGGAGGACGGACGCGCCCCGATCCGCCGCGCCATCGCCCAGGCCGCCCGGCGCCACGGTGTGCGCGACCGGGTGCATTTCGTGCGCGGCGGCAAACTGGCGGCGCTACTGGCGCAGGCGCGCTCGGCGGTGACGGTTAATTCTACTGCCGCACAACAGGCGCTGTGGCACGGGATTGCGGTCAAGGCACTGGGCCGGGCGGTGTTTGACAAGCCCGAATTTGTCTCATCCCAGCCGCTTGCGGCCTTCTTTGCCGCGCCGGACCGCCCTGACAGCCGCGCCTATCGCGCCTATCGCCATTATCTGCTGGAAACCAGCCAGATCCCCGGCGGGTTCTATTCCGCCCGCGGGCGGCGGACCCTGCTGCGCCAGGTGGTTGACAGGATGCTGGCCAAGGCCGACCCCTATGCCGCGTTGGCACAAACCCAGCGCGTCCCCGCAGCAACAGTTGCGGGCCATGACATGACATGCGATGAACGGACTCGCATTTCAGGGCCCAATCCGTATGGTTATGGGCAGGTTTTGGCCGTTTCCCGCCAAGAGGAGCGCGAGCAGTGATATCGAACCTTTCCCGCAAAGCGCGCGTTGCGGTGCTGATGAGTGTGGTTGCAGCCGTCGCAAGCTGTGGCCTGCCCCGATCCGGCCCCACCCGCGGCGAGATCATCGCAGGCGCCAAGGACCGCAAGGGCAATTCCTTCATCGTCGATGTCACCGATCACGTCGCCGAAGTCACCGCCGTCGAACCGCCGCTGGCATTTTCCCAGGCCTTCCTGAACGCGGGCGTCATCGGGTCGGACACGATCAGCCCCGGTGATGTGCTGGGCCTGACGATCTGGGAAAACGTCGATGACGGGCTTTTGGTCGCCCAGGGCGCAAATGCCACGCAATTGACCGAACTGCAGGTGGATGGATCGGGCTTCATCTTCGTGCCCTATGCCGGACGGATCAAGGCCGCGGGCAACACCCCCGAGGAATTGCGCCGGATCATCACCGAAAAGCTGGACGCCCAGACCCCCGATCCCCAGGTCAGCGTCGTGCGGCTGGCCGGTGATGGGGCCACCGTTTCGCTCATGGGCGCAATTTCGGGCCAGGGCGTCTATCCGATTGAACGGCCCACGCGGACCTTGTCGGCCATGGTGGCCAAGGCGGGCGGCGTCGCGATCAAGCCCGAGGTGGCGCAGATCACCGTCAAGCGCAACGGCTATTCCGGCAAGATCTGGCTGAAGGATCTATATGAAAATCCCCAGATGGATATCGCGCTGCGCCCCGGCGACGTGATTCTGGTCGAAGAGGATACCCGCGCCTTTGTCACGCTGGGCGCGGCCGGTCGGCAGGCGCGCGTGCCGTTTGACACCGAAAACCTGTCCGCGCTGGAAGCGCTGGCCATCGTGGGTGGGCTGAATTCGGGCCTTGCCGATCCCAAGGGCGTGTTCATCTTCCGCGAGGAAAGCGGCGATGTGGCCAATGCCGTGCTGGGCCGCACCGATCTGGTGGGCGAACAGCGGATGATTTACGTGCTGGACCTGACCGAGCCTGATGGCGTCTTTGTCGCGCGCGATTTCCTGATCCGCGACGGCGATACCCTTTACGTCACCGAGGCCCCCTATGTTCAGTGGCAAAAGACCCTGTCCGCGCTGACCGGGCCGCTTGCCACCGCCAACACCGTCGACAACCTGACCAGCAACTGATGCCCCGGCACTCGGGCACTGCGGGGCCGCACGATCCTGACGCCGGGGCCAATCCCCGGCGTCTGTTTGTCTATAATGCCGGATTTCTGCGTCAGGCGCGGCTGCGCGCGATCCTGCAGGCCGCCGGATACAGCCTGCGCCTTGGCCTGCCCCGCCCCGAAGATGCCGTGGCCGTCTGGGGCCGCAGCCCCACCGCCTGGCGCGGTGAGGCGATCGCCCGGCGCCAGGGTGCCGCGCTGATCCGGGTCGAAGATACCTTTCTGCGATCCATCCATCCCGGGCGGCTGGGCAGCGCGCCGCTGGGCTTGCTGATCGACCCTGTGGGCGTGCATTTCGACGCGGCGCAGCCGTCCATGCCGGAACGGATCCTGGCCCGGGACGGGCTGGACGACAATGCCATTTTACAACGTGCCCGTGATGGAATGGCGCGATTGCAGGCGCTGGAATTGTCCAAATACAACAATTTCGATGAAACGCTGGCCCCGCCCGCCCCGGGCTATGTTCTGGTGATCGATCAAACCGCAGACGATGCCGCGATCCGCCATGGCAATGCCAGTGCCGCCACGTTCTGCGAAATGCTGGCCCATGCCCGGATCGATCATCCCGGCGCGCGGATCGTGATCAAGACCCATCCCGAAACCCGGGCCGGATTGCGCGCGGGCTATTTCAGCGCCGCCGATTGCGATGCACGGACCACGCTGCTGACGGCGCCGGTGTCGCCCTGGAAGCTGCTGGAAGGGGCCATCGCGGTCTATACCGTCAGCTCGCAACTGGGGATGGAGGCGATCTTTGCCGGGCACCGACCACGCGTCTTTGGCCAACCCTTCTATGCCGGGTGGGGCCTGACCCAGGATGAAACACCGGTCGCGCGCCGGCAACGCCGGCTGACGCGGGCGCAGCTGTTCGCGGCGGCCTATATCCTGTCGCCAACCTGGTTCGACCCCTGCCGCACCCGCATCTGCAGCTTTGAGGACGCGGTGGACCAGCTGGAGGCAGAGGTCCGCGCCTGGCGCGCCGATCGGTCCGGCTATGTCGCGGGGGGAATGCGCCGTTGGAAACGCCCCACGATCCAACGGTTCTTCGGCGCACACGGCGGCGTCAGCTTCGCCAAGGATGCCAATGCGGTGCAGCGGGCGCAAAAACGTGGGCTGCCGCTGTTGTGGTGGGCAAGCCGGATCAGCCCCGATATCGAACAGGCCGCCGCCACGCAGGCCCTGCCCCTTGTGCGCGTTGAAGATGGGTTTCTGCGTTCTCGCGGGCTTGGCGCGGATCTGGTGCCGGCGCTGTCGCTGGTCGCGGATCGGCAGGGGGCGCATTACGACCCGAACCGCCCTTCGGACCTTGAGGCGCTGATTGCCGAAGCACCACCCCCGGGCGGACGGGCGCGGGCCGAAAAGCTTCTGGCGCGCATCCGAGCCGCGGGTCTGTCGAAATACAATCTGGGCGGCGCGGTTCCGGATCTTCCGGCGGGGCACCGGATCCTTGTGCCCGGGCAGGTCGAGGACGATGCGTCGGTCCGGCTGGGCGGCGGCAAGATTTGCACAAACCTGGCATTACTAGAGGTGGTTCGCGCCGAAAACCCGGATGCAATTGTCCTTTTCAAACCCCATCCGGATGTCGAGGTGGGCCTGCGCCCCGGCGCCGTCGCCCAGGCCTGCGCCCTGCGCTTTGCCGACCGCGTCGTGACGGGGGCAGACCCCGTCGCGCTGATCGAGGCCTGTGACGAGATCTGGACCATGACCTCGCTTCTGGGTTTTGAGGCGCTTTTGCGCGGCAAGCGGGTGACCTGTACGGGGGTGCCGTTTTATGCGGGCTGGGGCCTGACGCGTGACCTGGGGCCAGTGCCCGCGCGCAGACAGGCCCGGCCCGATCTGCTGCAACTGGTGCATGCGGCGCTGATCACCTACCCGCGCTACATTGACCCGATCACCGGCAAGGCCTGCCCGCCCGAAGTTGTGGTTGAACGCCTGTTCAAAGGCGAATTGCCTGCCCGATCCCCCCAAAACAGGCTGATTGCCAAGTTGCAGGGGCTGTTTGCAGGCCAAGCCTGGCTTTGGCGCTAGGCCCGCCGCCAGCGGTGGATCACATCCCCGCCGATAGGTTCGGTGCCGATCAGCGCGAAGCGGGGCGCATCGGCCAGGTGGTGCAGATGCATCGGGCCAAGCGCCGCGCGGGCATCGCCGCCAAGGGCGACACCCGCGGTGAAGCCGATCAGTTCATCGACCAGACCCGCGCGCATCAGGGCCGCGGCGAACACACCGCCGCCTTCGCAAAACACCCGCGTCAACCCCTCGGCGCCAAGGCACTGCATCAGGGCCTGCGGGTCCAGCCCGCCCCCGGCGTTTGGCACCTCCAGCAGGCGCGCCCCGGTCCCCTGCCAGAAGTCGCGCGCCTTTGCCGGTGCGTCAGGGCCATGCATCAACCATAGCGGCGCCTGCGCCACCGAGGCCGCCAACCTGCCCCGCGGCAGATCCAGCTGCGAGCAGACCACCACCCGCACCGGCGCGCGCAATGGCGCAAAGCCGCGCACGGTCAGCAAGGGGTCATCGGCCCGCGCCGTCCCGCCGCCGACCATGACCGCGTCATGGCGGGCGCGCAGGGCATGGACCCGGGCGCGTGCCTCGGGCCCCGTGATCCACTGGCTTTCCCCGCTGGCGGTGGCAATGCGGCCATCAAAACTGCTGGCGAGCTTCAGCGTCAGCATCGGACGGCCCTGCGTCACACGCATCAGAAACCCGGTCTGAAGGGCGCGGGCCTCGGGCTCTAGCACGCCTTCGGTGACTTCGACACCGGCCGCGCGCAGCATGGCATGGCCGCGCCCGGCAACACGCGGGTCGGGATCGGTCTGCGCGGTGACCACGCGGACCACACCCGCCGCAACCAACGCCTCGGCGCAGGGGGGCGTCTGGCCGTGATGGGCACAGGGTTCCAGCGTGACATAGGCCGTGGCCCCGCGCGCCGCATCCCCCGCCTGATCCAGCGCGCGGCGTTCGGCATGGGGCCGGCCGCCCGGCTGGGTCCAGCCCCGCCCCAGGATGCGCCCGTGACGAACGATCACGCAGCCCACGGCCGGGTTGGGCCAGACATTGCCAAGCCCCCGCCCCGCCAGCGACAGGGCCAGCGCCATGAACCGGCGATCAGCCTCGCTCACTCGGCATCGCCCGCGTGCGGGCGCAGTTCAGAGACAAATTTGTCGAAATCATCCGCCGCCTGGAAGTTCTTGTAAACGCTGGCAAAACGCACATAGGCCACGGTGTCGATCCGGGCCAGGGTTTCCATCACGATTTCACCAATCGTCTTGGACGGGATGTCGGTTTCGCCCAGGCTTTCCAGCCGCCGCACGATGCCCGAGATCATCTGATCGATCCGCTCGGGCTCAATCGGGCGCTTCTGCATCGAGATGCGGATCGACCGTTCCAGCTTGTCGCGGTCGAAATCCTCGCGCTTGCCCGAGGATTTGATCACCACCAGATCGCGCAGCTGCACCCGTTCATAGGTGGTGAACCGGCCACCGCAGGCCGGGCAGAACCGCCGCCGCCGGATGGCCACATGGTCTTCGGCCGGGCGACTGTCTTTCACTTGCGTGTCGATATTGCCGCAGAACGGGCAGCGCATGGGCCCTTCCCCTTTTCCTGATACTTCCGCCTCATCATCGGGGATGTGTCCCCCCGTTTGCCACAAGACTATAGGGGCAAGCCGATTCGTTGGGTAGACGGTTTTTCAGGCTACCAGATACGGGGGGCCGGGTGTGGCACGGCGGACTCAGAGATCGCTTAGATCCGGGAAGGGCGGGATCACATGTTCACAGGTGGATTCCGCCGCCGTGGCCAGATAATTGTCGCCCATCGCGCGGATCATCAGCGACAGGTTGCCCTCGCGCGGGGCATTGGCCGCGGCCAGCACCTGGGCATCGGGCCGCAACGTGAACACGACAGATCGCGCGCGCGGCCGCGTTTCGCTGGGCCCTTCGGGGCGAACGACATAGAGCCGCGCATTGTACTGGCCCAGCCGGTTCGCCGCATATTCGCCTGCGGCGCACCAATATTGCATCGGATCAAGGCCCGGGATGCCCACCACCTCGAACTGGCCGGGAACCGCAGGATCGGCCAGCACGGGGTTGCCAAGACTGCCGAAGGCATTGGGCAGCACGTCGGGCAGCGGGCGCGGCCCGGCCGCGCAGCCCGCGACAAGCAGCGCCACCGAAAGCGAAAGGGCAACAACCTTCATGACCTGATCCTCTGTTGCCCCACCGCCGCTTACTGATCGAGGAAGCTGCGCAGCTTGCGCGAGCGGCTGGGGTGTTTAAGCTTGCGCAGCGCCTTCGCCTCGATCTGGCGGATGCGCTCGCGGGTGACGCTGAACTGCTGGCCGACCTCTTCCAGCGTGTGATCGGTGTTCATGCCGATGCCGAAACGCATCCGCAGCACACGTTCTTCGCGGGGCGTCAGGCTGGCCAGAACGCGGGTCGTGGTTTCCTTCAGGTTTTCCTGAATCGCGGAATCCAGCGGCAGGATCGCGTTCTTGTCCTCGATGAAATCGCCCAGCTGGCTGTCTTCCTCGTCCCCGATCGGGGTTTCAAGGCTGATCGGTTCCTTGGCGATCTTCATCACCTTGCGAACCTTTTCCAGCGGCATCTGCAGCTTTTCGGCCAGTTCTTCCGGCGTCGGTTCGCGGCCGATTTCATGCAGCATCTGGCGGCCGGTCCGCACCAGCTTGTTGATCGTTTCGATCATGTGGACGGGGATGCGGATGGTGCGCGCCTGATCCGCGATGGATCGCGTAATCGCCTGCCGAATCCACCAGGTCGCATAGGTGCTGAACTTGTAGCCGCGGCGGTATTCGAACTTGTCGACCGCCTTCATCAGGCCGATGTTGCCTTCCTGGATCAGATCCAGGAACTGCAGCCCGCGGTTGGTGTATTTCTTGGCGATGGAAATCACCAGGCGCAGGTTCGCCTCGACCATTTCCTTCTTGGCCTGGCGGGCCTCTTTCTCGCCCTTCTGCACCTGGTTCACGATGCGGCGGAATTCCTGGATATCGACGCCGACATACTGGCCCACCTGCGCCATTTCCGAACGCAGATCTTCCAGCCGGTCGCGCGATTTTTCCAGAAGCGTCTGCCAGCCCCGGCCCGACTTTTCCGCCATCCGGTCCAGCCAGCTCGGGTCGAGTTCATAGCCACGGTATTCGTCGATGAATTCGCGCCGGTTGATGCGGGCCTGGTCGGCCAGCTTTACCATACCGGAATCGATCGACATGATCTTGCGGTTGATCCCGTAAAGCTGGTCGATCAGCGCCTCGATCCGGTTGTTGTGCAGGTGCAGTTCGTTCACCAGCAGCACGATTTCGGACCGCAGCTTCTGATAGGCGGCCTCTTCCGCAACAGAAAAGGTGCCGTCTTCGTTCAGCGTGGCCGACATCCGCAGATCCTGCATCTCGGCCAGACGCGAATAGTCGCGCGCGATGATCTCCAGCGTCTCAAGCACCTTGGGCTTGAGCGCGGCCTCCATCGCCGCCAGGCTCATGTTTGAGCCTTCGTCGTCATCCTCATCATCATCGGCACGGGCGATCGGGTTGCCATCGGCATCCAGCTCGGGCTCTTCGGTGCCACCGGCGCGACGCGGCGCGGCCTCGACCGACAGGCCATCGACCACTGGCTCATCCAGCTCGCCCTCATCATCCATCGAGCGGCCAAAGGTCGCCTCCAGGTCGATGACGTCGCGCAGAAGGATATCCTCATTCAGAAGTTCGTCGCGCCAGATGGTGATCGCCTGGAAGGTCAGCGGGCTTTCGCACAGGCCCGCGATCATCGTGTTGCGACCGGCTTCGATGCGCTTGGCGATGGCGATCTCGCCCTCGCGCGACAACAGCTCGACCGAGCCCATCTCGCGCAGATACATGCGCACCGGGTCGTCGGTGCGGTCCAGCGTCTCGCTTTGCGTCGTGGCCACCGCCACCTCGCGCGAGGTGGACGCTTCCACCACCGCGCCGCCCTCGGCTTCCTCGCCCTCTTCGCCCTCAATGACGTTGATGCCCATTTCCGACAGCATCGACATCACGTCCTCGATCTGATCGCCCGAAACCTGATCGGGCGGCATCACGGCGTTCAGCTGATCGTAGGTGATGTATCCACGCTCCCGCGCCTCGGCGATCATGCGCTTGACGGCAGCCTGGCTCATGTCGAACGAGGTGTCCTCGGCATCCTGATCTTCGGGCTTGGTATCGTCGATGTCTTTGGCGGCCATGGGCGCTCCTCGGGTCGGTGGTGGCCGGGCTGGCGGTCAGCCGGCGGCGGGGCACGGGGCGAATCGGTTTCCCCGGTTTTATCGAATCACAGGGCCGAATCACAGGGGGGGCGAATTCCCCCCTTCGTCCCTGCGGCTATCAGTGTCGCTTCTTGCGCCAGACCTCACCATCGATCAGCGCCTGAAGCTGGGCGGACAGGGCGGCGCGATCCTCGCCCATGTCACTATTTTCATCCATCTGCGACCGTTCGGCCCGGTGGCGGGCCGTTGCCGCCTGGCTAAGCCGCCAGGTCACCCCCTCATCGGCCAGACCGGTCAGATCCTCCATCGCATCCTCGATCTCGGCCCGCACGGCCCGGTGGGCATCCAGCTTTGCCAGTTCCTCGGCCAGACACATCCGCGCCAGATCCGCATCCGCGCCCGGCTGCACCGGTGGGGCAATGCGCACATGGGGCAGGTTCATCAGCTTTTCAAGTTCCGCGCCCGCCCCGGCAAGGATCCGTTCACGGATCGTCGCGGCGTCTTCATGGGCATGCATCAGAATCAGATGGCGCAGCCGTTCATGCCCCGGGTCGGCCAGATGCACCGTTTCCAGCTGGCTTTCGAACTGCGCGATCAGCGCGGGCTGCGCGGCACAGATCGCCAGCACCATCGCCGCGCGCAGATAATCGGCCACCGCCTCATCCGGCGATGCGACAAGCAACGTCGAGCGGGTCGAGGCAAGCGGCGGCGCCGACACCGCGCCGCGCCGCCAGGGTGCGCCCGCGCCAGGCTTGCCCCCCGCCGCGCCCGTGCGCGGGTTGCGCGGCCGCGCGGCACCGAACAGGTCCCAGCGCAGGCGCTTGATCTCTTCGCCGTAATGCTCCTTGATCGAGGGGTCGGCAATGCGCCGGATCGCGGCGCGCAGACTTTTGTCCAACGCGGCCTTGCGCTCGGGGCTGTCGAAATTCTTGCCCTCGGTCTCGCGCTGCCACAGCAGGTCGACCATCGGCCGCGCGCCCTCGATCACCCGGGCCATCGCCTCGGGCCCCTGCGCCCGGATCAGATCATCCGGGTCTTGCCCGCCTGGCAGAACCGCAAAGCGCAGGCCCTTGCCCGCCTCCAGCAATGGCAAGGCCAGGTCGATCACCCGCAGCGCGGCGCGCACCCCCGCCGCATCCCCATCCAGCGCCACCACCGGTTCATCATGCATCCGCCACATCAGGCGCAACTGATCCTCGGTCACCGCCGTGCCCAGCGGCGCCACCGCCCCGCCAAAGCCCGCCTCGACCAGCGCGATCACATCCATATAGCCCTCGGCCACGATCAGCCGCGCGCCCTTGCCACAGGCTTCACGGGCGGGCCCATGGTTGTACAGGCTGCGACCCTTGTCGAACAGTTCGGTTTCCGGGGAATTCAGGTATTTCGCCGGATCGTTCGGGTCCATCGCCCGCCCGCCAAAGGCAATACATCGCCCGCGCGCATCGCGAATCGGAAACATGATCCGGTTACGGAAAATATCATAGGGCGCCTTGCCGGTGCTGCTGGGCCGCGCCAGCCCCGCGCCCAGGATCAGATCCTCGGCAATCCCCTTGGCGCGCAGATGATCCCACAGGCCCTGCCAACCAGGTGGCGCAAAGCCGATCTCAAACCGCGCCAAGGCCTCGGCCCCCAGCCTGCGCCGCGCCAGATAATCGCGCGCGCCCGCCCCCGCCCCGGTCGACAGCTGCAGGCGATAGTATTTCACCGCCTCTTCCATCACCTGCGCCAGTTCGCTGCGCCGATCGGCCTTTTCGGCCGCCTTCGGGTCACGCGCGGGCATCTGCATCCCGGCCTCGCGCGCCAGAATCTCGACCGCTTCCATGAAGCCGACATTCTCGGTCTCGCGCACGAAACTCAGCGCATCGCCTTTCGCATGACAGCCGAAGCAGTAGTAATAGCCCTTGCGATCATCGACATGAAACGATGCGGATTTCTCATGATGGAAGGGACAGGGCGCCCACATGTCGCCCTTGGCCTGGTTGGACTTGCGCATGTCCCATATGACCTTGCGCCCCACCACCTGCGAGATGGAGACGCGATTGCGCAATTCGTCAAGAAATCCGGGTGGCAGCGACATGCCCCCTATATTGGTCCGCCGCCCGCAAGAGTCGAGAGGCCAGCAGCCCCCAAGCCGCATTCCCCGTCGGCTTTGTCAAAATATCCTCGGGGGGTGAGGCGCGGCACGCGCCGAGGGGGGCAGACAGCCCCCTTCCCGCCATCCCTACAACCCCTTGGACTGATAGCTTTTCGCCACC
The DNA here is from genome assembly GCF_023544865.1 of Phaeovulum molybdatiresistens. Lineage (GTDB taxonomy): Bacteria > Pseudomonadota > Alphaproteobacteria > Rhodobacterales > Rhodobacteraceae > Pontitalea. The sequence continues at coordinate 19,062 of NZ_JAMJFX010000024.1, forward strand.
CGGTCGATCGCCACGATGAAGGCCGCCATGCGCAGGTCGGACACGTCGGGGCGCGCGTGCCAGACCTCGCGCATCGATTGATAGGCAATCCGCATCGTATCATCGAGCCCCGATCGCACCAGCTCCAGCTCGCCCGCGCCGGTCAGGAAGCGGCGCTTGAAATCGGGCGACAGGGTCCAGCCCAGGCCCCTGTCCGCGCTCAGCCGTTCCAGTTCCTCGACCAGCAGGCGGTTGCGCGCCTCCTCGGCGCGGCGTTGCATCCGGCCGAACCGGATGTGCGACAGGTTCTTGACCCATTCGAAATAGGACACGGTAACCCCGCCGGCATTGGCATAAAGGTCGGGGATGATCACGATGCCCCTGCGGCGCAGGATCTCATCGGCGCCCGCCGTCACCGGGCCGTTCGCGGCCTCGATGATCAACGGCGCGCGAATGCGCGCGGCATTGTCCAGGTTGATCACCCCCTCCATCGCGGCCGGGATCAGGATGTCGCAATCGGCTTCCAGCAGTTCGGCGCCAACGGGCTCGAACCGGCCCACGGGGCAGTTGCGGACACCGCCGGTGGCGCGCAGATGCGCCAGAACCGCCTCGATATCCAGGCCCGCGTCGTCCCACAGCCCGCCATCGCGCTCGATCACGCCCACGATGCGCGCGCCATCTTCCTGCGCCAGGAACCGCGCGGCATGGCTGCCCACATTGCCCAGGCCCTGCACCACGATGCGTTTACCATCCAGATCGCCCGACAAGCCGGTCTTGGCCACATCCTCGGGGTGGCGAAAGAATTCGCGCAAGGCATATTGTACCCCCCGCCCCGTCGCTTCGACCCGGCCCTGAATCCCGCCCGCGTTCAGCGGCTTGCCGGTCACACAGGCGCGGGCGTTGATGTCCGTGGTGTTCATCCGGGCATATTGGTCCACGATCCAGGCCATTTCGCGCTCGCCCGTGCCCATGTCGGGGGCCGGCACGTTCTGCGCGGGATTGATCAGATCGCGCTTGATCAATTCATAGGCAAAGCGGCGCGTGATCTGTTCCAGCTCATGCGGCTCCCAGTCGCGGGGGTCGATGCACAGGCCCCCCTTCGATCCGCCAAAGGGGGTTTCCACCAGCGCGCATTTATAGGTCATCAGCGCGGCCAGCGCCTCAACCTCATCTTGATTGACGCCGGGGGCATAGCGGATGCCGCCCTTCACCGGCTCCATATGTTCCGAATGCACCGATCGATAGCCGGTGAAGGTGTGGATCTGCCCGCGCAGCCGCACCCCGAAGCGCACCGTGTAGGTCGAGTTGCAGACGCGGATCTTCTCGACCAGCCCCGGCGACAGGTCCATGACCGCGACGGCGCGGTTGAACATGATATCGACCGAATCCCGAAACCCCGGTTCCCGCAGTTGTGTCATTCTTGCCTCCCTCTGGCGGGTTCGGGCCCCAAACGCCCACCGCCCGATTAAAGGCTAGGCCGGGGTTCGGCCTGTGGCCACCGTCGAAACGGCGAATCAGGGCGCATCAGCGGCACAATTCGACGCGACAGGCCGACGCTTTGCCACAGCCCTGGATTGCATGGGGAAAAATGCCCGCGTTCCGATCACCGCCGATCTGGAAACAATCGCGGCAAAATGGGGCGAGGACACCCCGATTGCCAAACAGTTCCGCGAACTTCGCAACTCTGCCTCATTTTCGCCAGACATGCCGCGTGTTATGACAAATTGTGGCGAAATCTGCGGCCCCGTGGGCTTGGCGGCGCCGCAATCTGTAAAAGGTTCCAAGATGTCAAAGATCGCCCCGATGGCCCCTCGATCCCTTGCAAAATCATTGCGCGCCCGTCTGGCGCGCCTGCGTGATGACGAAGACGGCGCGATCCTGATCTTCAGCCTGCAGATCTTTCTGATCATGCTGATCACCACCGGCGTCGCGATCGACTTTGTCCGCCAGGAAGAACGCCGCGCCACGATTCAGGCCACGCTGGACCGTGCCGTTCTGGCGGCGGCCGACCTGAACCAGTCGCTCGACCCGACCGAGGTGGTACTGGACTATTTCGCAAAAAGCGGGCTGGGCCACATCAAGGTCACGCCGATCGTGAAAGAGGGCGCCTATAAGGAATGGCGCTCGGTCGAGGCGAAGGTCAGCGACACCATGCCCACCCTGTTCGGCCCGCTTGTGGGGATCACCGAACTGCAGGTTCCCGCCGCAAGCCGCGCTACCGAAAGCGTCGGCAATGTGGAAATCTCGCTTGTGGTCGACATCTCGGGCTCGATGAATGATGCCGTCAAAAAAGCAGACGGCAGCACCACGACCCGTATCGCGCTGCTGAAAGAAGCGGCGAAGGAATTCGTCGATACGATGTTCACCAGCGTGCAGCCCCCGGGCGCGGCGCCGGGAAAGCTCTCGATCTCGCTGGTGCCCTACAATCAGCAGGTCGTACTGGGCAGCCGTCTGGCCAGCCTTTACAACCTTGAGACCGACCATAGTAGCAACACCTGTGCCGACCTTCAGACGCTCAGCTTCGATGATCTTGCAATCTCGCCCGCGGCCGGATTGCAGCGCACGATGTATGGCGACAGCTTCGACTACAAAGGCAACAGCTGGGCTCTGCCCCAACTGGTGAACGTCAACAATTGTCAGGAAGCCGGCTTCGCCGAGGTCATGGCCTTTGGCAATGTTCAGAAAGACCTGAAGGACAAGATCGATGCGCTGGTCGCAGGCGGCGACACGGCCATCGATTTCGGTGCGAAATGGGGCCTGGCGTTACTGGACCCGTCCGCACGCCCGGCGCTGGACAAGATGATTGAAAAGGGCTGGGCCAGCGCCGACCTGTCCGGGCGCCCGTTCGACTATCAGAAGGCCAATCCCCTGCCCGAAGATGTGGATGTGATGAAGGTGCTGGTGCTGATGACCGACGGTCAGAACACCCGGTCCTATTCCACCAAGCCGGAATACCGGTCCGGCCCGTCCGGCCTTGTGTCCACCAGAAACGCCACGGACATCGGCCCCGGCATCAGCAAGCAATATCTTTACTACCACGATCCGTCGCGCGCGCGTCCCTACTACAGCTTTTACGACAACAGCTGGAAATATGCCTATCAGGTCAGCGGCACGAAATACCCGATCACCTATGAAACGCTTTGGACAAAGCGCCACCCGATCTACGATCGCTATGGCCGCAAGATCGGCGAGGCGCCGATGACCATGCAGCATGTCGTCTGGGAATATCTTGGCGTTCCGAACAACAACCGCAGCGCTTTGTACGACAAGATGGCGCATCAGTCGGAATTTGGCGACAAGGACACCGATTTGCGCGCGCTCTGCGCCAAGGCAAACGCGAACACGCACAAGATCAAGGTTTTCACCATCGCCGTGGACGCACCTGATGAGGGCAAGGCGGTTCTGTCCGATTGCGCCACCAATGAGTCCTATTATTACCCGGTCAACTCTGCCGATCTGTCGACCGCCTTCGCCTCGATCGCCTCGGCGATCAACGCGCTACGGCTGACGAACTGACGCCATGCCAACGCCTTTGACCCAGCTCCTGCGCCGCGCCCGGTCCGAAACGGGCGCCGCCACCATCCCGGCGGTGCTGATGCTGCCGATCTTCCTGATCATCATGTTCAGCGGGGTCGAATTCGGCATGCTTGTGCTGCGCAAGACAATGTTCGAACGCGGCGTGGACATGGCCTCGCGCGATCTGCGGCTGGGGATCAAGCCGATGCCCGACCATGAGGCCGTCAAACGGTCGATCTGCGACAAGACCATCCTGTTTTCCGAATGCATGCGCGACCTTGCCGTCGAGGTGTTCGAGGTCGACCGGACCACCTGGTCCTCGGCCGGTTTCGACAAGGCGCCGACCTGCACCGACCGCAGCGACGCCGACCCCCTGGAGGTCGTGATTCAGCGCGGCCAAAGTAACCAGCTGATGCTGATGCGCGCCTGCATCAAGGCGCGCCCCCTGCTGCCCGGAATGGGTATCGGGGCGGCGCTGCTGACCGACAGTTCCGGCCAGTTTCCAATGGTGGCGACCACCGCCTTCGTGAACGAACCGCGCCTGGGCAGCAACTGAGGGTGCCATGAAAATCCTGAAAACCCTTGGCCCACGTCTTCGCCGGATCGGCCGGGACACCGCCGGCTCCATGCCGATCGAGGCGGTGATGGGTGCCGTTCTTCTGCTGGGCTGGCTGGGCGTGTCCTTTCAATTCTACGATGCCTTCCGCATCAAGGGCATCAACACCAAGGCCGCCTACACCATCGCCGATCTGATCTCGCGCGAGGATATGCCCGTCGGGCCCGCCTATATCGAGGGCCTCGAAGAGGTCTTTGAATTCCTGACCGTGCCACGCGGGGACACCTGGATCCGCGTCTCGTCGGTCCACTGGGATGGGGATGCCAAGGAATACCGCGTGACCTGGTCGCATGCCACCGACGGCCAGCCCGCACAGACCGATGAGACGATCAACCTGGCGGCCCATCGCATCCCCAAGATGCCGGTTGGCGATTCCGCCCTGGTGGTCGAAACCCGGTTCAACTACTCGCCCCTGGTGCAGATCGGGTCCGAGACTGCGAAAGAGGGATCGATCTTTTCGCGGATCGGCTTGCCCACGACCATCCCGATCTCGAATTTCGTGGTCACGCGCCCCCGCGGCCCGCGGATCATCTGGGATGACGCGAACTGATCCCCGCGCCCGCCCGCGTGGGTCAGGCCCCGACCGCCTTGCGCACCATGTCCCAGTAAATCTCCTCGACACGCTCGCGGCTTAGCCGGCCGCCGGCGCGGAACCAGGTATTCACGCCCGTCAGCATGGCGATGATCGCCAGCGTCGCCAGTTTTGTATCGGGCACTGACAGGCTGCCATCCGCCTGCCCCGCCTTCAGGATCGCCTCCAGCTCATTTTCATAGCTGCGACGCAACGCCTCGATCCGGGTGAAATTCTCAGGCCCAAGGTTGCGTAGTTCCATGTAGGACAGAAAGACCGCCTCGGCGCGGTCAAGGTTGAAGCGGATGTGAAAGCGCACGAAGCGTTCCAGCGCGTCCAGCGCATCGCCACAGCGCGGCACCGCCGCCCAGGCCGCCAGCAGATCCTTCATATGCGTTTCCAGCAGGTCGAACAGCAACGCTTCCTTGTCGGGGGTGTACAGATACAGCGCCCCCGCCTGCACCCCCACCGCCGCCGCGATCTGGCGCATCGACACGGCCGCAAAGCCATGCCGCGCAAACAGGCGCTGCGCCTCGGCGCGAATGCGCGGCCCAGTGATTTCGGAATGCGATCCTGCCTTGCGTGCCATGGCGGGACCGTAACTGAACGAATGTTCAATATCAAACCCCTATGGCCACCGCCCCGCCCCCGGCCTATTGTGGCGTGACTGTCCCAGCCCGAGTCCGCGATGCGCCGCCTGCCCGTCCTTCTGATCCCGATGCTGCTCATGTCCTGCGCCAGCGGCGGGACACCGCCAGACGCACAGACGCCCTACCCGGTGCTTTTGCCGATCGATCAGATCCTGGTTGATGCGACACCCGCCCCCGACCCCACCGCAGACCTGGCCAGCCGCGCCAGCGCGCTGCGCGCCCGCGCCGCAGTCCTGCGACAGCCGCTTCCCGAAGGCTAGGCCCCGTCCCGCGTTGCAAGCGCCCCGCCGACGCGCTAACAGATCGGGGCAATTGTTCATCTTCAGGAGTTTCCCATGCCCAGCCCGTCCGGCCCCGCCCTTCGTCTTGGCATCGCGGGCCTTGGCACCGTGGGCATCGGCGTGGTCAAGATCGTCCAGCGCCATGCCGAGCTTTTGCAGGCGCGCTGCGGCCGCCCCATCGTGATCACCGCCGTTTCCGCGCGTGATCGCCAGAAGGCCCGTGATGCCGATCTGTCCGCCTATGCCTGGGAAACCGACCCCGTTGCGCTGGCCCGGCGTGAAGATGTCGATCTGTTCATCGAACTGATGGGCGGCCATGAAGGCCCCGCCAAGGCCGCGACCGAGGCCGCGCTGGCCGCGGGCAAGGACGTCGTCACCGCCAACAAGGCGCTTTTGGCCCATCACGGCCAGACCCTGGCCGAAACCGCCGAGGCCGCCGGCCGCGTGATCCGCTTCGAAGCCGCCGTCGCCGGTGGCATCCCCGTGATCAAGGCGCTGACCGAAGGACTGGCGGGCAATGCGATGCGCCGCGTGATGGGCGTGATGAACGGCACCTGCAACTACATCCTGACCCGGATGGAAACCGCCGGCCTGCCCTATGACACCGTCTTCGAAGAAGCCCGCCAGCTGGGCTATCTTGAAGCCGACCCCAACCTGGATGTCGGCGGCATCGACGCGGGCCACAAGCTCAGCCTGCTGGCCGCTATCGCCTTTGGCACCCGTGTCAGCTTCGACGATGTCGAACTGGAAGGAATCGGCCGGATCTCGATCGACGACATCCGCCGCGCGGGCGACATGGGCTACAAGATCAAGCTGCTGGGCGTCGCCCAGATGACCGGCCGCGGGCTGGAACAGCGCATGACCCCCTGCCTCGTGCCGGCCACCTCGCCCCTGGGGCAATTGCAGGGCGGCACGAATATGGTGGTCCTGGAGGGCGACAGCGTTGGCCAGATCGTCCTGCGCGGGCCCGGCGCGGGCGAAGGCCCCACCGCCAGCGCGGTGATGGGTGATGTGCTTGATATCGCGCGCGGCCTGCGCCTGCCCACCTTCGGCCAACCCGCGCAAACGCTGGCCGCCCCGGTCGCGGCAAAGGCGAACTCGCCCGCCTCTTACTATCTGCGGATGGAATTGATGGACAAACCCGGCGCGCTGGCAAAGGTCGCCACCGTTCTGGGCGAGTCGGGCGTATCGATCTCGCGCATGCGCCAGTATGGGCATGAAAGCGCCTCGGCCCCGGTGCTGATCGTCACGCACAAAACCACGCGCGATGCGATCGATCACGCCATCGGCCAGATGGGATCGACGGGCGTCGTCCTGGGCGACCCCGTGGCGATCCGGATCGAGGAAGTCTGACCGCGCCCCTTCGGCTTTGTCAAAATATCCCGGGGGGACGGCGGGCCGCCCCTGGGGCGGCCCGCCGCGGGGGGCAGCGCCCCCCCGGCCCGGCGCCGTTAGCGCGACCGCCCTTGTGATCGCCCCCCCATCGCGGCTAGATGGCACCGGCCCCCGCGGAACCGGGCATCTTGCCCTTGCTGACAGGAACAGACATGACTTCTCCGACCGATTTCAACGACCGTATGCTTTCTCTGGGGCTCGCCCGCGTGTCCGAAGCCGCCGCCCATGCCTCGGCCCGGCTGATCGGCCGGGGTGACGAAAAGGCCGCCGACCAGGCCGCGGTCAACGCGATGCGCGATCAGCTGAACAAGCTCGACATCAAGGGCGTCGTGGTCATCGGTGAGGGTGAGCGCGACGAAGCCCCGATGCTCTATATCGGCGAAGAAGTCGGCTCGGGCGATGGACCCGAGGTCGATATCGCGCTTGACCCGCTGGAAGGCACCACCCTGACCGCCAAGGACATGCCCAACGCACTGACCGTGATCGCGATGGCCCCGCGCGGCACGCTTCTGCATGCGCCCGATGTCTACATGGAAAAGCTGGCCATCGGCCCGGGCTACCCCAAGGATGTCGTCAGCCTGGACATGGGCCCTGCCGAACGCGTGCATGCGCTGGCCAAAGCCGGCGGCGTCAAGCCCGAGGACATCACCGTCTGCATCCTGGAACGCCCCCGCCATGAGGCGATGATCGCCGAGGTCCGTTCGACCGGCGCCGCGATCCGGCTGATCACCGATGGTGACGTGGCCGGCGTGATCCATTGCGCCGAAGCCGAGATCACCGGCATCGACATGTATATGGGGTCGGGCGGCGCGCCCGAGGGCGTTCTGGCCGCCTCGGCGCTGAAATGCATGGGCGGGCAGATGTGGGGCCGGCTGCTGTTCCGCAACGATGACGAACGCGGCCGCGCCGCAAAGGCCGGGATCACCGACCTGAACCGCATCTATTCGCGCGACGAGATGGTGACCGCCGATGTGATCTTTGCCGCCACCGGCGTGACCAACGGTTCGATCCTGCGCGGGGTGAAGCGCGAGCCGAACTTCATCGAGACCGAAACCATCCTGATGCGGTCGAAAACCGGCTCGGTGCGCCGCATGATCTATCGCAACCCGATCCGCTAAGCTTGCAAGGGGGGCTGTCTGCCCCCCAGCCTTCGCCACCCCGCCGGGGTGGCGAAGCCCCCCCCGAGAGTATTTAGCCAAGAAGAAGGCCGCCGATCCGGTCCTTGTGATCTGCCACTGGCGGAAGCCTTCGTTTTTTGGCACCAAGGGCCGCATGAACACAGCCTTTCTGAATGTCGAAAGCTCGGCCACCGGCCGGCGCTGGGTTGGCCCTTCGGTCGACGCCGACCGCCTGGCAGAGGCCATGGCGCAGGCCACGCGCCTGCCGCTGCCGCTGGCCCGCGTGCTGGTCGCCCGCGGCGTGACCCCCGACGAGGCCGGCGGTTTCCTGGAACCCACCCTGCGCGACCTGCTGCCCGATCCGCGCCGGCTGAAGGATATGGAGGCCGCCGCCGCCCGCTTTCTGGCGGCCGTGAAACGGGGCGAACCGATTGCGGTTTTCGCCGATTATGACGTGGATGGCGGTGCCTCGGCGGCGCTTCTGCTGACCTGGCTGCGCACGATGGGGCGGCAAGCGACCCTGTATATCCCCGACCGAATCGATGAGGGCTATGGCCCGAATGTCCCGGCCATGGCGGCACTGGCCCGCGATCATCGGCTGATCCTCTGCGTCGACTGCGGCACCTTGAGCCATGAGCCGATCGCCGCAGCCAAGGGGGCGGATGTGGTGGTGCTGGACCATCACCTGGGGGCCGAGACCCTGCCCCCCGCCGTTGCCGTCGTGAACCCGAACCGCCAGGATGAAGAGGGCGATCTGGGCCATCTGTGCGCGGCTTCGGTAGTTTTCCTGATGCTGGTCGAGGCGAACCGCCAGCTGCGCGCAGAGGGTGCGCAGGGGCCCGACCTGATGGCGATGCTGGATCTGGTCGCGCTGGCGACTGTTGCCGATGTCGCGCCGCTGGTCGGCGTCAACCGCGCGCTGGTGCGTCAGGGGCTAAAGGTAATGGCGCGGCGCGGTCGCCCTGGCCTTGTGGCGCTGGCCGATGTGGCACGGATGGACCAGATGCCCAACACCTACCATCTGGGCTTTCTGCTGGGGCCGCGGGTGAATGCCGGGGGCCGCATCGGCGCGGCCGATCTGGGCGCGCGGCTTCTGGCCACCGACGACCCGCATGAGGCGCAGGCGCTGGCGGCGCGGCTGGATGCGCTGAACACCGAGCGCCGTGAAATCGAGAATCGCGTCCGCGAAGAGGCCTTGGCCCAGGCCGAGGCGCGCGGGCTGGAGGCGCCGCTGGTCTGGGCGGCGGGTGAAGGCTGGCATCCCGGCGTCGTGGGGATCGTCGCGGCGCGGCTGAAAGAGGCGACGAACCGCCCCGCAGTGGTGATCGGTCTGGACGGGGCCGAAGGCAAGGGGTCGGCTAGGTCGGTTGCGGGCGTCGATCTGGGCGCCGCCGTGCAGCGCGTCGCCGCCGAGGGGCTGCTGATCAAAGGGGGCGGGCACCGGATGGCCGCAGGGCTGACGGTTGCGCGCGACCAGCTGGAACCCGCGATGGAACGGCTTGCGGCGCTTTTGGCCAAACAGGGCGCGGGCGCGCAGGGGCCGCGCGACCTGCGGCTGGACGGGCTTTTGATGCCCGCCGCCGCAACCCCGCACCTGATCGAGGAAATCGAAAAGGCAGGCCCCTTCGGGCAGGGGGCCCCCGCCCCGCGATTCGCCTTTGCCGGGATGCAGATCCTAGGCCCGCGCCGGATCGGCGAATCGCATCTGCGGTTCAGTTTCGGCGACGGCATGGGCCCCCGGATCGACGCAATCGCCTTCGGCGCCTTCGATGGCCCCCTGGGTCCGATGCTGGCCGATCCAGGCGTCGCACGGTTCCATCTGGCAGGCCGGCTGGAGATCAACAGCTGGGGCGGGCGCAGCAAGGTGCAGCTGCGCCTTGAGGATGCCGCAAGAGCCTGAAACCCCATCCTTTTCGGGCCGTTTTCGGACTTGCGCGCCGATGCGAAGAAAGTTTTGGAAAATCGCAAAAAGCCCCTTGCGCGTCGCGCGCAGCTGGCCTAAACACCGCCCCACACCGCAGGTGATGATCGCCGATCAAAGGCGAAAGTCACGAAAAGCGGTCTCGGTGGCCCGTTCGTCTATCGGTTAGGACGTCAGGTTTTCAACCTGAAAAGAGGGGTTCGACTCCCCTACGGGCTGCCACTTCTTCCTGTAAGAAATTGATATTCATTGATTAATCCTTCTCGCTGTCCAACAGTTCAGAAGAGTTGGACAAATTCTTGAGCCTTGCGAAGCCGCTGTCGGCAAGTTTTGAGCGATTTGCCGCCTTGGTGTAGGTTGAGGCCTGTGACGTATCGGTGTGTGCTAGAAAGGCCGCGATTTCGTTCTCGGTTGCACCCGCAAGCGCCAGCCTTGCAGCGCCAGCCTTCCGTAGCCCGTGTATCGAGCCGGGCACTCCGGCTTGCACACACTTGTCACGAAACCAGTTCCCGAAAGATTCGACCACATACGGCTCTTGGCTGCCTTCCTTGGGCAAGAAGTAATGCTGGTCTATGGGGATATGTTTGAGTGCGTCTTCAAGTTCGGGAAGCAACGGCAAGTCGGCTTCGACCCCTGTTTTGCTTCGGGCATATACAATCCTCTGTTTGCCGTCTCGCATGCGAAGCATGTGCCGCCCGGACCCGCATAGGTCCTGCCGGGCCATGCCGGTATTCAACGCCAACAGCAGCGCCAGCCCAGCTTTACTTCTGGGACCATGATACGAAAGGAAGCGCTGGATCTCAGACTCTGTCCAAGTATGATAGCCCTTTGTGTTTTCTTTCATCTTTTCAGCATCCCGTGCTGGATTATGCCCTTTGTACCGCAGCTTTTTTGCAGCGAAATTGTATAGCATAGACAGGTTCTTCTTCACCGTATTCGCGGCGGCTGGTCCCTCTTTCTTGGCCATGAGGGCTTCAACATGCTCTACTTCCATCCGCGCGAAGGGCAGATCACCTGCCTCTAACTTGATCCAGTCGAGTTGGCCACGAAGCGTGCTCTTGCGAGTGGGCGAATGCCCCCTAAACCTCAGGCTTCCGTACAGTTGCTCAATCAGCCAGCCGATTGTGTCAGACTTCGCCTTGCTCCTCGGCAGCTTTACATGCTCCAGAGCAGCTTCATAGGCGGCGTCAAACTCGAGCGACCCATATGGGCCAGGCAGATTGCACCGGAACCCGTTCTTCTCGAAACGCCAGTAAATGCGGCCCTTAACGATGTTCTTCCGCACCCAAGGGTATTTTTTGTTCTTGGGTCGCCTCATTTTTTCAACAACCTGTCACATGGGTTGCCGCCGCTGTCATCTGGGCTGCCCTCGGGCACGATCACGACCAGACCGGCGCGATGGTCCACCTCCACTCGTCCGATCTTCAGCCCGGCCGAAATCGCCGCCGCGATACTGCGGGCGACCTCGACTTTGGTGACTATTGCAGGTCGGTTTGCCATCATCCCCGCCCCCTCTGCGTTTGGTCTGGCTCAACCATGTTGGCATTCAGAAATTCATCGAATGCCCCTTGGGGAACGAAGTACATGCCGCCGATCTTCACGTGACGAAGTTGCTTCGTCGAAATCAGCGACCGGACGCGGCGCTCGGGCCAGCCGAGGCGTTGAGCCAGCTCCTTGGGAGTCTCCAGATTATTTTGCATGGCGAATCCTCGAAGAATCATAGACTATTTGCACAAGACGAGACGAATCTAACCAGAAATGTATCGCCATGGATGTAAAGTATATGATTCGATACTGGATGCAAGTCTAATGACGATTGCGGAGCGACTGGCCCATTTCCGAAAAAGTCTTGGCAAAACGCAGATCCCCTTCGCAGAAGAGCTTGGCGTGTCGCAGTCGGCGTACAAGAACTACGAACGCGAGGCGACCGATCTGCCGATCAGCATCGCTGTCAAGCTGTGCCAAGACTACGACCTGTCAGCGGAATGGCTGCTACTTGGGCGGTCGGGCATGACCACCAAGATGACGGACGAGATCATCGAAAGTGCCGTTGTGGTGACGCGCGAATTCCTGACCGAACACGGGCTGGAGGTGCCGCCGGAAAAAGAGGCGAAGATTGTCCGATACCTGGTTCGCAAGATGTCCGAGACGGGCAAGCTGAACCCGGCGGAATGTGAAGAGATTATCAGGTTGGCGATTTGACGAGGGGCCTATGTCCACACCGGAAGAGATCAGACAAATTATGCGCGAAGCCCTTGAGCAGCAGCGCGCGAAAACGCTCGCGACAATGTCCGCCAGTGCTCAGCGCCTTGTGAACATTGCACCCAAGCCAGAGCTAGAAACGGTGCAGGCCAAGGCGCGCTCGGCATTCCTTAAGGCGTTATCTTGGCCCACGGCGCAGGCCAGCGCGGCAGGGGCGGTTCTCAGCTACGCCTTCGCCATCGCTGCGCTGAACATCGCTGGCGGCCATGCCCCCAACCCACTGACAGCCCCCGTGTCGTCTGTCAGCGGGCTTGTAGCCCTGCTGGCGCTCGCGCAGTTTGCCTACCTGATCCACCGCCGATAACGACCCGGCGCAGCCGCGCCCAAGAATGAAAGAGACCCGAGCAGATGCCCACCCTACGCTGGTTGACCCGAGACGACGATGTGCGCGCCGCTGAGAAGGTGCCCTACCGCCTGTTGGAGGAGGTCGAGGGGCTGGGCTATGGCGACCGGGAAGCGGGGAACATGCTGATTCAGGGCGATAACCTTGAGGCGTTGAAGGCGCTGCTGCCCTATTACGCGGGTCAGGTGAAATGCATCTATATCGACCCGCCCTATAACACCGGATCGGCGTTCGAGCATTACGACGACAATCTGGAGCATTCCCAATGGCTGGCCATGATGTGGCCCCGGCTGGAACTGCTGCGCGAGTTGCTGGCCGAGGATGGCTCGATCTGGGTGAGCATTGATGATGATGAAGGACACTACCTCAAGGTCATTATGGATGAGGTCTTTGGTCGAAAGAACTTCATCGTGAATGTGCTCTGGCAAAAAAGGATCGGACCTGACAACCGCATTCCTTTAGGTGACGCCCATGACCACATCCTCGTTTACGGGAGAGAAAAAGAGCGATTTCGAGCCAACGCCAATCGAATTCCGCTTACTGAAAAGCAGTTAAAGGAATTCAAGAATCCCGACAATGATCCGCGCGGGCCGTGGACATCATCGTCGAACTTTTCCGCTCAAGGATATCGACCTAACCAGATGTATGAAATCGCGACGCCTGGAGGTGCTGTTTACACTCCACCCGAGGGGCGTTGCTGGGTCACTATCCAATCAGAATTTGAACGCCTCAAAGCTGAGGGGCGCATGTGGTTCGGCAAAGATGGAAAGGGCATGCCGAGGAAGAAAACATATCTTCGCGAGCATGAGGGTCGCATGTCTTGGTCATGGTGGACCAACGATGAAGTGGGAAACACTCAGGAGTCGAAGAAAGAAGTAAACACCATCTTCGGGAAGAACTCCTTTGACACGCCGAAGCCGGAACGACTGATGGAACGATTGCTTCACATCGCCACCAACCCCGGCGACCTCGTGCTCGACAGCTTCCTTGGTTCCGGCACCACCGCTGCCGTCGCACAAAAGATGGGGCGGCGCTATATCGGGATCGAGATGGGCGACCATGCCGTCACCCATTGCGCGCCGCGCCTGCAAAAGGTGGTGGATGGCGAACAGGGCGGGATTTCCAAGGCGCAGAACTGGCAGGGCGGCGGCGGATACCGCTTTTACCGCCTTGGCCCGCCGGTCTTTACTGAGGATGGCGCAATCCAGCCCGATATCCGCTTTCCCATCCTTGCCGCCCATATCTGGTTCGCGGAAACCGGCAGCCCGTGGACGGAACCGCGGCCCCTGACCCCCTTCCTTGGGGCGCAGGGGGGCAAGGGCTATGCGCTGCTGTATAACGGCATCCTTGGCGACAAGTCGGTGTCTGGCGGCAACGTACTGACCCGCAAGACGCTGGCCGCAATCCGTGCCACCATGGGCGATTTCACCGGCCCCCTGACCGTCTACGGTGAACGCACGGCGCTGTCTGACGCAACATTGAAGGCCGAACAGATCGAATTCAAACAAACCCCCTATGATGTGAAGGCGCGCAAATGAAGCTGAAGGATTATCAGAAAGCCTCGCTCGCCACGCTGCGAAAATTCTTTGAAGAGGCGCGGATTACAGGCCCCAAACCGGCCTATGAGACGATTACGGCAGAACCGGAACTCGCGAAACGGCTCAAGGGCTACGCGGCAGGCTACAAGCCGATCAAGGCGCTGCCCGAGGTGCCCTATGTCTGCCTGCGACTGCCCACCGGGGGCGGCAAGACGATCCTCGCGGCGCATTCGATTACTGTGGCCAAGGATGCCTGGGTGGAAAAGGATTTCCCGCTGGTGCTGTGGCTGGTGCCGACGAACACGATCCGCATCCAGACCGCCGAGGCGCTGAAAAATCCACGTCACCCCTATCGGCAGGTTCTGGACGCGGCATTCGAGGGCCGCGTGCGGGTGTTCGACATTGGCGATTTCACCCAGATCACGCCGCATGACCTGCGGTCGAACCTTTGCGTCGTGGTCGGCACGATCCAGACGCTGCGCGTCAGCAACACCGACGGGCGCAAGGTCTATGCCCATCACGAGATGCTGGAGGGGCATTTTTCGACGGTTTCGCCCAACACACCGGGGCTTGATCGCAATGACGATGGCCCGAATAAGGGCGATATCCGATTCAGCTTTGCCAACCTGATGCATCTGCACCGCCCGCTTGTCATCATGGATGAGGCGCACAAGGCGGGCACGAACCTCAGCCAGGATGTCTATGAGCGGATCAACCCAAGCGCCCTGATCGAGTTCACCGCCACGCCCAAGGGCTTCAACAACATCCTTCATTCTGTCACAGCGCAAGAGCTGAAGGATGAAGAGATGATCAAGATGCCCGTGGTGCTTGACGAGGCAGAGACGTGGCAGGGGGCGGTGAACTCCGCCATCCTGAAACGCGCCGAGTTGCAGGAGTATGCCGATCTGGATCGGGAGGGCTATATTCGGCCCATCGTGTTGTTTCAGGCACAGAAGAAGGGTGAGGATGTTACTGTCGATGTGCTGAAGCAGCACCTGATCGACAATGAGAATATTGACCCGGCCAAGATCGCCGTGGCGACCGGCGCGCAGCGTGATCTGGACGGGATCGACCTGTTCAAGCCCGATTGCCCGATTGAATATGTCATCACCATCGAGGCGCTGAAGGAAGGCTGGGATTGTTCCTTCGCCTATGTGTTCTGCTCGCTGGCAAATATCCGCAGCAGCACGGACGCCGAACAGCTTCTAGGCCGCGTGCTGCGGATGCCCTATGCGAAAAAGCGCAAGGAACCGGCGCTGAACAAGTCCTACGCTAAGCTGGTCTCAAAACATTTCTCCGAGGCCGCCGTCAGTCTGCGCGACAAGCTGGTAGATATGGGCTTCGAGGAAAGCGAGGCCGAGGCCAATATCGAGGCCGAACAGCCGGGGCTGGATGACGGGCTGTTTGGGCGGCAATCACGCCCACGCCCGACGATGACGGTCGAGCTGGACGCCTCCGAGGAGGAGCGCCGCGACATCAACATCGTCGCACCGGGGAAGATCAAGGTCTCGGCAGGTGATGACGGCAAGACCCGGATCGAATTCACCGGCGTGCCCAAGCCCAAAGACGAAGAGCGCCTGTTCCAGATGGCTCCCGAACGTCTGCATGGCGTGCTGCGCGAGAAGCTGGCTGAGTTCAAGTCTAAGCACGCCGACGATCTGGCCCCCGCCCATCTGGGCGAGGAATTCACCGTGCCGCGACTGATGGCGCATGTGCAGGGCGAGCTGGTCTTTGGCGATACCGATATCCTGATGGAGTATCACGACTGGTCGCTGGCCGATCATCCGGCACGGCTGACCAAGGCCGAGTTTGATATTATCGAGACGACCAACACCTTCGAGATCGACCTCGACGGCAATCGCCTGTCGATCTCGGCGGCGGATAGTTCGGAACAGCTTTCGCTGGATATCGACGTGGACGACTGGACGCCGAATGCGCTGGTGCGCTGGTTGGATGGGAAGGTCCGCGATCAATGGATCGGCCAGGCGGAGCTTCTGGCCTGGCTGAGCGATGTCGTCACCCACCTGACCCGCGACCGCGATATCCCCCTATCGCAGCTGATGCGCTGCAAGTTCATCCTGGCACGCAAGCTGAACGAGAAGATCCGGGGCTTCCGCCAGATGGAGCGCGACAAGGTTTACCAGATGAACCTGTTCGGCCCCGAGGCGCGCGTCGAGGTGTCGTTCGATAACGGCATCCGGTTTTTCGACGAGATGTATTTCGACGTGCCCAAGTATCGGGGCATGTATAAGTTCAAGCACCACTTCATGGGGCCGGACGAGGTGCCGACCTTCGACAGCAAGGATGGTGGCGAAGAGGTCAAATGCGCCTGGGCGCTGGATGCCCTGCCGGGCCTGAAATACTGGACCCGCAACGTCAGCAGGCACCCGAATTCTTTCTCGCTGCCGACCTCGACCGACAAATTCTATCCGGATTTCGTGGCCGTCATGGAGGATGGTCGTCTCTTGGTGGTCGAATACAAGGGCAAGCAGTTGTCTCCGGAAGAAAGCCGCGACAGCCGCGAAAAGAAACTGATCGGTCAGCAGTGGGCCAAGGCATCCGGGGGAAAGGCCGTCTTCGTCATGGCGACGATGGAACGCGGAGACCCAAAGGAAGTGCGAGAGCAGGTGGTGGCTACGCTGTCCCCATGAATTCAAGAAAAAGAGTTTCTGAGGGGCGGCCCCTCAGAAACCCGAAGCCATCGCGGCTCACTTTTTCCGGCGGATCGTTTCGACCACATGAGTCGATTTTTTCTGTTGCGCCGTTTTGACGGTCGTAAAGCGACCAGTTTTAGCACTGCGGCCAATCTTCATATTCTTCTTTGCCATGGGAAACCTCACTATTGGCAAGTTTGGGAGGAAGATGAGCGGCGGTGGTGCCGCTCATCTAATTCTCTTCCGATTCTTATTCAGGAATAAGAATCGGCCAAGCGCGCAGCCCAAACGCTTTCGCGTAGAGCCGCTCACCGGTCGTCGGACACGTCCGCCAAGGGCGGAACACGTACCGATAACCCGGCGGAGGGGGAGTATGACGTTTTGCCATCCCTCGTTCTCCTTCGGGGCGTATCTTGCCATTTGACCCGAAAAGCGCTATATCTGCCCTTGCAACGGAAGCTGATTTGCGTTTTCGGGAGGCTCTGCATCGTCAAGCCCCTGATGCACGATTCAGAATTTCACTTGGAGGCTCGGGCGCCAACCTGAGCCTTCTTGCGTTAACAGCCCCCACTCTTGCGGATCGAACGGAGGCGGTGGTGGGCGGCATCCCAAGAGACGCCGAACCTGTCCATAAGGTCTTGTTCCCGGTCAGTGTTGTAGATGAAGCTCTGCGGCATCAGGAACTGGGCGGCGAACTGGTTCGCCTGAGGCTCTGCAAGGCAGTAGGGCTTAGTGCCATCTCCGCGCTTTGCTCGCGCCAGAGGCACGTTAGTGTGAAGGGCCCAGTGGCCTAACTCATGGGCAGCGGTGAATCGTGCCCGGCCCTCTCCGGCACAGGCTTTTTCGTACACATCCTCTCGCAGCATAATGAACTTACCAGTGGGGCAGGTGTAGCCTTCGGCACGTCCCATCTCATGGTGGGAACCCACATCGAAGCGCACCATGTCGAGCTGGTAGTCGAGGACTTGCTCGATAAGCTCGACCACCGGAACTTCAGGGAAGGTGTGCAAGCCGAACTGTTGCCGGAACCGGTCGGCCCGGCTTCCGATGGCCGCCCAACTCATGGGCGGCACCTTATAATCGTCTCCGGTACTCATTTCGCGTCCTTCTTGTTGAGGATTTGGAAGATGCTCTTGAGCTCGTCGTCAGACAGGCTGTCCATCCGCCGCGCCATGAGGCCGGCAGTATCTCGGGCCAACGGGCTGTCAGCCTCGATAGTGAATGCTTTCCGGGATCGGTCAGCAGCGCGACGCATGGCGTCGGCGGCTTCCCCGGCCAGCCGGTAGGCTTTAATAACAAGATCTTCAAAGCCCGAGGGCGGGCTTTTCGTACCGCGCTCTACGGCGGAAATGAAAGCAGAGGACCGTTCAAGGCGCTGCGACATGTCAAGCAGACGCTCGTCCTCATCAATTCGCAATTTCCGCAGCTCCTTTCCGATTTCTGTGGTCATGGTCGTGGCTCCTCACGAGTGGTTCCATGACAACATACGCGCTGCGGCTTAGGGATTCAACCACAAAGGTTAAAATTTTTCACCTTCTGGATTTGCAGGAGAGCCTCAAAAGTTAACGCGTTACCCAAAACAGCTCTCGAATACCTGAAAGCAAACCTTCTGCGGAAAGCATTAGAGTCAAAAGATAGGCTTATCAGCTGCGGTTAGAGGTAAACAATTCCGCCGCAGGCACCCCGAGCGCCTCAGCGATCCGAAGGATCGTCTTGAGGCCCGGATTCCGTTCCCCGCGCTCGATGCCGCCGATGTAGGTTCGGTCAAGTTCCACGGTCAGGGCAAACCCCTCCTGCGAATAGCCCTGCGCCTTGCGCAGCTCGCGCAGGCGCTTCCCGAAATCCTCGACTGTAAACGTGCGCTCCATACCGCTGTAGCGCAAAAAAGGTGTTTAATCGTCCACGGACTAATCGTATCACTTTGAGCAACAGAGGAGATTTCGATGAGTTTCGTACGATTTGCCCGCCAGTTGTTAATAGCATCGCTGATTTCCAGCGCAGCAGCTGCCGCCCACGCCCAGGACCGTTTGGCCGAAACGCTGACGCCGGAGCCGCGCCCTTACCCCTACGCGATCCTCGACATTCAGCCGGGAGCAGAGGCGATGGACGCGGCCAGCATGTTCGGAGAGCGGATGATGCTGATCCTCGTGCCCGAGCAGGTCGCGTTGCGGGTCGAGAATGGCGAGGGGCGCGCATTTGCGTTGACCTTCGACCAAAAACTGGTGACGCAGGGCGTGGGGCTGCACACCCGAATGGGCCGCGATCCCTATGCCGAGATCAACGCCACGCTGGCGACTGACGTCATGGGCAGGCGAGTGCTGCAAATCCGGCGCACGATCCGCGAGCCGAACGAGAACCTGCCCGAACCTGCCGCGCTGATTGCGCAGCTGGAAGAGCGCTATGGTCCGCCTTCGAAGCGGGACGGAAGCAGCGCAACGTGGGCTTGGGGTGAGGATGGCTTTATTCCTGATCTCGACGGCCAGCCGCTGTATGAGATCACCACCGTCAGCCAGTTTGGGTTGCGCAAGACGATCCAGTATCGACCCTGCTCAACGGGCTTCAGTGCCGATGCCGAATACCGTTTTCGCCAACACCGTGAAACGCCGATCATGCCGGGTTGCACGGCGCTGTTCACGGTTGGGGTTAGCGGCGGCGCACAGCTCTCAACCGTCAGCTTTTCGCTGACCGATTTCGATCTGATCCGCCAGCATGTGGCCGAGGTGGATCGTCAAATCCTCGAAGCCTTGACCACCGACGCACCGGTCGCGCCCGCCGATATGGACCTGTGACGCCATGACAGACACAGCACCAGAAATCCAAACCTGCCCGTTCTGCTACACCGAGCTGGACGCCCGCGCGACCGTTTGCGGGCAATGCGGGGCTGTCAAAGACCTCACCCCCGCATGGATGAGCCGCCTGAAGTTCTATGGCCTGAGTGTCGGGCTTATTCTGGTCGGGCTGTTCCTCGCCTTCGTGGACGGCAAGGGGATCAATTGGTGGGCGGTGCCTTTCGTCGTGATCGGAGCCGCCTTTCTGGTGCTGGGCCGCAAGGTCGACCTATCTGACCAGCTTTGGCACCGTAAGGAATGAGGAGGCCGCTATGACTTGGTATGATACGCCGAAGTGCAGGGAGCAGCGGCAGGAACTGGTCGCATTGGCAAAACGCGACCGATCCGAGGCTGAAGAGGCCCGCTTTCAGGAATTGATCGACCTCGTGAAGAAATGCGATGCATACAACAAGGCAGCCGAGGATTTCGTAAACGGCGCGCCATGAGCGGCAAGCCGCCGCGCAAGGACGAGTGATGGCACATTGGTACTCGGCCGACCCGCATTTCGGGCATGAGGCGATCCTTGCCCATGCCGGGCGGCCCTTCCGCAGCATCGAACATATGGACGCGACACTGATCGAGCGGATGTGGAGCCGTGTCGGCCCCGAGGACGATCTCTGGATCGTCGGGGATTTCGCCTTTGGCCTGAAGGCAAAGGATGAAGGCTGGCTGCTCGGCCTCTTCGGCCAGCTTCCCGGCGCGCGCATACACCTGATCACCGGCAATCACGACCTCGCCCCGACACTGGCCCTGCCATGGGACAGCATCACGCCCATGGCCGAGGTGCCGGACCCCGAAGCTGAACGCCCGGTCACGCTCTGCCATTATCCGATGATCACCTGGAACCACGCCCGTAAAGGCGCGCTGCATTTCTTCGGCCATGTTCACGGTAATTGGCGCGGTTCATCCAACGCGGTGAATGTCGGCGTCGATGTCTGGGACTATGCCCCCGTCAACGCCCGCGAAGCCTCCGCCCGCGCCCGCAGCCTGCCGCCCAACAGGCACTGGCAGGATGCTGAGCCTCGGGCGAAAGCGAGGTAATCCAAATGTCCCGTTCCCACCGCAAAACCCCGATCATTGGCGTAACAAAAGCCCCAAGCGACAAGACCTTCAAGACCAGCGAACACCGCCGGGCACGCCGCGCCCTGAACCAGATCGACCTGACCGCAGATGACGCGCCTCATGAAAAGCAATTCGGCGACCCATGGCGCGCCGACAAGGACGGCAAGCACCCTTTCGACCCGAAAGAATGCTCGGAGTTGATGCGCAAATGACCCGCAACCCTGAGCACCGCCCGACGCATCACGGCAACAACAAGCCATTCCGCATGAAATGCACGCTCTGCGGCAGCATCGCGGAGAGCTGGCACTACGCGGCCAAAGCGCCGAAAGGGGCGACGAAGGGCATGGCGTCCTGCGCGTGCGGCAACATCACCGTCGACAGCCTGGGCTACAAAAACCTCGGGCGGGTTTTCGAGAAGCAACCAGGCACGGCAGAAGGCGTGGAGTGATCCGCTATTCTCCGCATCTGGTGCGGAGAATAGGCCGCGTAATCTCCGCAATCGCTCGATACTTGGCGTCTCGCTCATGTGGAGTTTCCGGCTCCCGTGTGGCATCCGGCCCCGCCTGACATCGCCTCCCATAAGGCAGGGGAAGGCGGGGTAGCCAATAGCCTTGAACAAACCAGCAAGGCTGCCTCAATCCCTCAGGGCGCTCGCCCTTCGGCAACGTTCTTGCCAACCTGATAGCAATGCAGGGCGCAGGGAAAGTGCCGGATGAGCACTCCGTCAATTTCGCTCTCGGCGGTGATCGTCTTCGTTGTCGCCCCTGCGGGAACGCTGTTGGCAAAGTTGCGTTTGGCGAACTCGACAAGCCCGCGCAATTCACCTGGTTGATCACTGGCGTAGCGGTCGGACCATTTGATTTCATATGCCCAGGTCGGCTTGAGGCGCGCCGGATCGACACGAACCAGATCAACTTCCAGATCGGTCCTTCCCTGCTTCCACCGCGCGTAATGCAGGTTTTTCATCAGATCGGAGTGGAACCATTGCGAAAAAATCGCCGTCTCGGACATCGCGCCCATCGCATCGTCACCATCGGCAATCGGAGCGAATAGCGCGGCGCGCATGGATGGGTTGGTCAGGTAGACCTTGAAGTTTCGCATCCGCTGAAATGTCTTGCCAGTGTCGTCCACACGGCGGATTCGGACAATCAGGAAAGCGGCTTCCAAGTATTCGAGATACTTCGTGATCGTGTTCTTGGCTACGCCCGAGCTTTGAGCCAGGCCGTCGAGACTGATTTCCTGCCCCGTATGGTAGGCTATTGTCGTGAAAAGCCGATTGAGTTCCTGAATGTCCTGAATGCCATAGAGGCTGGGGAGGTCACGCAGCAAAACCTTGTCGATGATATCACGGCCAAGGAAACGCTGCACATCCGCTTGAATCGCCGGGTTGAGAACCGCTTCCGGGTAGCCTCCGAAGTTCAGGTAATTGATGAACTCTTCGTTCAGCCGCTCGATATTCGGCGTGGAAAACCGTAGGGTCGCGCCAAGCGGAGCGGATGTGATCAGATCGGCTTCCAACTCCCTAAACGCCAGGAATTCGGCAAAGGTGAGTGGCGGGAGGAAAAAGTCAGTGAAGCGACCTGCGCCCGATTCCTGGCTTTTCAGGCGCAGCGCCGCCGCCGCCGAACCGGATGCGATAAACCTTGTGTTCGGGTGCTGGTCGGTCAGAACCTTGAGATGGACTTCCCAGTCTTTCAGATACTGGATCTCATCAAAGACGATGATCCGCTTTGCCTGCGCATCATGCTCAGTCTCTTCCTCGAACAGGTCAATCAGGCGCGAGAGCGGCATTCCGCTATAGAGTGGCGTGTCGATGGATACGAACAGGATGTTCTGGCCGCTGAACCCCTCGTTTATCGCCTTCTCAATCAGCTGACGCAGCATGACGGTCTTGCCAACCCGTCGCGGCCCCATCAGGATGGTTGAGCGTCGCACAGACCAGTCCAGGGCAAGCTTCGAAAAGGGGCCAAAATAGGCGCGCGTCTTCTCGGCTGGACTTTGAGCCACCTTATACGAAGCGTCCCACCACGGGTTATCCCGGCGGAGACTTTTGAGAATGTCTGATTTCGCGATTTCGAGCATGTTTCTCTAGTATCAAGGCATTGATCTTATGTCAACAAGGGCGCTCATAGCACTGATAACATGAAGAAATCCATGTAGTAGTAGTGAGCCATGCTCCCTGTCTGGACAGCCTCTTACGCTTAACTGCACGCTTAGTCTGCACGCACCACCCGGAACATCCGCCCGTTGTAGCGGGCGAGATCCGACAGGCCGGGGGCGCTCCAGTGCGTGATGGTTTCGCCCTGCGGCACCACGATCACCACGCGGTTGCGGTAGGGGATCAGATCGAACCCGATTTGCTGCCGCAGCTCGGCAAAGTGTTCGAGTTCAGCACGCGCTGCATCGCGGTCGGCACCGAGCTGCGCCAAATCGGCGCCCATTGCATCGATCTCGGCGGAGAGAGCGGCCTCACGGCTTGCCAACCGATCTGCGAGAGCCTGCAAAGCTGCTTCGCCTTCGGCCCGCGCCTCGGCGATCTGCTGGGTGTTTTCCGAACGGATGCGGCTGGTCTCGGTTCGTGCATCGGACATCATTCGGCTGGCCATGCCCGCGATTAAAGTCAGTACCAGAAGCGCGCCAAGGGCCAGCAGAACGACGCCAAGGGTGACTCTACGACGTAGCCCTACGATCCGTTTACCTTCTGCCTCGATGGCCTTGGCCAGGGTTGCACAAGATGCCTCCAAATCTAAAAGTTCTGATCGCGCCTTGGCCAATCCCTCTGTCAACTTGTTCAGATCATCGGCAACTGCGCCGTGGGCATCCTCCTTTCTCTGCCGAAACTTTGCGAGACGGGCATCCAGTTCATTCATGGTTGCAAACCGCGATCATGATTCAGTGCGGCCTTCACCGGCTTCGCCGCTTCTTCCTTGGTGATATCCTTTTCCGGCTGCGAAAGTCGCGAGGCTATGTTGGCCCAAGCGTTATGCAAAACCTGCATTGTGTCTCTGATCAAATCGATCAGGTTGAGGTCCGAGGCCCGTTTGCGCAGATCGTCGTCTTTGATGATCCAGACTTTGGTTTCTTCAGGGTGCGGGCGCACTGATCCATCGAGTACACCGAGAAACAGCTCCAACACGACCCGGCCCGCCTCGCGCGCGGAATCGCGGAGGTTTTGGGTGCGCTCCTTCTCGATCTTGGCAAGCGTGTCACGCAGACGGCGCGCTTCGTCTTCCGTCGCGGTTTGAGCCTGCCGGAGGGATGCCCTGTCCTCTGCAAGAAGCCCTTGTTGACGTGCCTCAAGCGCAGCTTGCTGGCGTTCGATCTCTTGTTTTACGCGTGTTTCAGCAGCACGGGCGGTCTCTTCGGCCTGCTTCCGGATAAGTTTGGCCTCCACCCGGTCAAGATCAGCCTCCTCCAGCGCCGCTTCGGCAAGATCCAGCTTTTCGGCGATTTCCTCAACCTTGGCCGCGAGTGATGCTTCCAGCCCATCTTCGGCATCGACCAGAACGCCCAAGCGCTCCTCCATGTCGCGGATGACTTTAGCTTCGCGCCGAGCGGCCTCCTTTTCAGCTTTCCATTGCTGGCGGCTTAACCTCCGGCGCTTCGGGCCGGTGCGTGTGAGGCCACAGAGTAAACTGACGTGTTCAAAGTAATCATCCTGAATCTCGCGGGCCTTGGCGCGATAGGCGGCGTTACCCATTCTCAACGCCGCCTTGTCGTCGTGGCCAGCGGCACGCGCCACCTCCATCGCCTCCTCCTTGGAGCGCCAGGCAGGATTCAAGTCGCGCGCCGAACAGTTTGGGTCATCCAAAGGCAAGACGAATGCATGAACATGGGGGTGCTTTTCGTCCCAATGGGCAATGACACTGACAAGCTTTTCACCAAAAGTCGCCTTGAGCCATGCCACGTTATGGTCGCGCCACCGCTCATACTCTGCGCGGGCCTCAGGTGTGGCTTTCACCAGTTCGGTTGGAACCGGGTAAGACGCGACCGCCGTCAGCAGCGTGTGCCGATCCTGCCTAATACCGCGACGCGCCATCCTTCCCCCCTTCAGCGTCACCTCGACACTGCCAGCCGTAACCATCTCGTCATGCAGACGTGGCACTTCATCGATTGGAACCCCGAAAATGGTTTCGGGCGGAACGGGATTTTCAACATGCGCACTGAAAGCAGGTGCTCGAGCGGCCTCTTCAAGCACCTGCTCGACTGACTGCCCACCAGGATTTTTCTTGCGAGAGAAGCTCTGCAAATGCACGAATTGGGGACCGGACATCACAGCCCCACAGTTGCGTGGCAAACACAATATTGACCGACTATTATGTTGGCGAGCAACATGTCGGGCAAGGCGCTGCGCCCCTGCACCCAGCCAGCGGCTGCGCCGCCGGTCCCGCCGGGACCGAAGCCGCCGATCGCGGCTGCACACATCTTCCGCCGCCAGCCTCGTGATGGGCGCTGCGGAACATGTGTGCGAAGAGGTCTCAATGAGCGAGGAAGCTGTTCCATCACAGGCACCCCGCAGCTTGTGCTTCACCAAGCGTGATGAGATTGCGGTCCACTGCCTCCTGCACCTGAGCCTTCGTCAGGTGCCGACACATCCCGTGGCGCGCCCTGACCCATCCTGCAATCTGTCCCACGCGTTTGACCGCCGCCGCTTCCGCCTCCGCCCGAGCGAGCCGCAGATCATCAACATGCCGCTGCCACTTTCGGCCCCGCAGCCAGTTGTCGATGAAAGCGACCTTGCTCCTGGTGAATTCCGCGCTCTCTGCCGAATAGGCGCGGGCGGCTGCCACCAGCTCGTCCCGTGAAACCTGCCGCAGGATGTCCTTCACGAGTTGGCGGCAAGCCTTTCGGTCCCGCCTGCGGTCCTCAGGGTAAGCCGCCCAGACAATTTCCAGGTCAGCATCCGCCTCCTCCGCGATGGAAGGATATGGTTTAGAATATGGTTCTAATCTGTTCCTATAACATTTGCCCTCAGGGGCCGATGCGCTGCCTTCAGGGGCAAATGCATCATCTGCCGTTTCGGGCTGCTGCATTTGCCCTTCTGGGCAAATCAGTTCGCCCAACGCATACCAGTTCGCGCGCTTGAACCGATCCTCAGCGAAGTTGCCTTTCAAGATCAGCCCCGCCTCAAGCAGCTTGTCGAGCGCTGTTCGGATCTGTTTTGCAGTCAGATAGGGGAACTGTTCGTCGAACGCCGCGAGCGAATTGTAGGTCCAGTAGCGGCCCTCATGGAAGTTTCGCCGGTTCGCTTCGTTGTGGCGCACCCAGAACACGAGATTGCGATAGACTACCGCCGCATTGATGCCGACCAACATAGCGATTCCCGGGTCGAACGCATGAAATGCGGCGTCGGCCTTGATCTCTGAGCGGCTCATCCGAGCGCCCCAAAACGGTTGGACAGAACCCGTTTTTTCCAAATGAAATCAATGGGGGGGAAACACCCTGTTGGACAAATTATGTCGTTGATTTTATTAAATAGTGCCCCCACCCTACGGGCTGCCACCTTATCCAGAAAAATCAGACATTTGCGATTTGGAATTCGGCACAACGCGTCGACTTCTGCCCGCATGCGCGATCAACCTCGCTGTAGCGGAAAAAGCCCGTGATCCCGACACCCAAGTCGGGCACCCCGGCATCAAAGCCTGCGCATCAGCCGTCCGCAGATCGTCAGTTCAGCGCCCGCAGCTCGGCCAGCAGCGCGGCATTCCGGCACCAGTCGGGCGGCGCGGGCGCGCGGTCGGGGTTTTCCGAAAGATATGCCAGACAGCCCGCCACCCCGTCGCATTGCCGGCAGCGATCAACCATTCCCGCCAGATCCGCCCGTGTCAGCACGCCCTCTTGCAGGTTCGCCGAGAAATCCACCCCAAGCCGGCGCGCGATACCGCGCGTGATCCAGAAGTGCAGATCCGGATTTCCTTGAATTTCCATTACCTTGGCCCTCCGCCACGGGTTTCGCCTGACCGCTGCACCGACAACCGCGCCCTTGCGCATCATCCGGCGCGGTTGCGGGACTGTCGCGATGACAGCCCGGCATCCACGATCATTGTGACAGGATCATCAAATCTGACCATGACAGCCATGATCCAGATCAAGCGGGCGAATGCCACCCCGATCCTGGATCAGCGCCCACGGGCGCGCAGCTCGGCCACGGTCTGACGCACGACATCCATGCGCAGCGAATTGGCCGGATGGGTGCCAAAGATCATCCGGCCCGGGTCCGGGATCCGCGTGAAGAATGCCGCGCCAAGCAGCGGATCATAACCCGCATTCCAGGTCAGGACCGTGCCCAGACGGTCAGCCTCCAGCTCATAGTCCTTGGATTTTGCCCGGCTTCCCACCGTGGCGCCGAAATCCTGTGCCGAACGGATCGCAGTCGGATCCGCGCCTGACGCCGCCGCCAGCGTGCCGAAGATCAGCGCCCCGGCCATCGCGTCCTGCTGCTTGCGCGGAATATGTTCGGCAATGTGATGGGCCGCTTCATGCGCCATGACAAAGGCCAGCTCATCCTGGTTGCGCGCCTCGGAAATCAGGGCAAGGTTGAACCCGATGACCGGCCGCCCCGAGGCTTCGAAGGTCTGAAAGGCGTTGGGCGCCTGGCCGGGTCGGTCGTCCACCACGATGCGGTAATCGCAGTTTTGGGCAGCTGCCCGTTCGCGGCACTCGGTCTCGATCAGCGGCTCCATCCGGCGCGCCACGGCGATGAAATTCTGCGCGGCCATATCAGGCGGCAAAAGCTGCGGCACGGGCGCGCTGACAGCCTGCACCGGCACCATCTGCCCGGGCGCCCCCGCGCAGGCGGCAAGGATCGCCAGAAGCGGCAGGGCAAGGGCAAGACGCAGCTTGGCAAGGCGCATGAATACCTCCGGACGGATCATATCCGGCAGATTACCGGGCCGCCCCGCCCCGGAAAAGGGCGCACCGCCCTGCTCACGCCAATGTTTCCTCTTTCTGCCCGGCCTTGCGCACGCTAACCTTAGCCCATGTTCACCATCGAGCACGAATTCGACGCCACCGTGATCACCCTCGTCGATGAGGGGGACGATTCGAGTGGTTTTCTGCAGGAAGACATCACGATCCACAGCTTTGAGGAATGCGTCACCCTTGAGCAGCTGGATGAACATACCGACACCGTGCAGCGCATCACCTTTTCGCATGCACAGTTGCGCGAACTTGCCGCGGCGCTGAACCTGCCCGAAGGGGTCTATCGTCTGCATCGCCCCGCAGACAAGCACGACAAGACCTGACGCGCCTCTTCGGCTTTGCGAAAATATCCTGGGGGTCCGGGGGCAGAGCCCCCGGCGCATGCCCAAGCGGACAGGGGGGGGGGGGGGGGGGGGGGGGGGCCCGCCCCCCCCACCGACAAAAAAAAACACCCCAACCCCACCAGAAGAGAAAC
>NZ_JAMJFX010000025.1 GCF_023544865.1 Phaeovulum molybdatiresistens
CCAGCACATCCAGCCCGGACAACCTCAACAAAACGCCTACATCGAGCGCTACAACCGCACCGTCCGGCATGAATGGCTCGACCAATACATCATCGAAAGCATCGAGGAGGCACAGGACCACGCCACGCAATGGCTCTGGACTTACAACAACGACCGCCCGAACATGGGCATCGGCGGCATCACACCCGCCCAGAAACTGAAGATGGTCGCGTGAATTCTACGGATGCACCCCGCTAGAAATGGGGGGATTACCGTAGGAAGTTGGTGGGGAACTGGTGTCTCTCAGCTGCCTATCCGGCAGGGAGGGTTATGTGATGGCTAGGGTCAGATCACAGACATCTCTCAGCTGCCTATCCGGCAGGGAGGGTGAGAGTGTAGATTTGCAGGGTTTCGCTGGTTCTCTCAGCTGCCTATCCGGCAGGGAGGCGGTGCCCTCCGTCAGCACATCCGCGCGGCTATCTCTCAGCTGCCTATCCGGCAGGGAGGCGAACGCCCTCTGGAATTGGCCTTCCCCGAATTCTCTCAGCTGCCTATCCGGCAGGGAGGTTTTGAGGTATACTCGCACAGAACGGGGCGGATCTCTCAGCTGCCTATCCGGCAGGGAGGTTCATCCTGCCGGTCGGGGTGCGGCGTGTGCTTCTCTCAGCTGCCTATCCGGCAGGGAGGGCTTCCTTTCCTCATTTAAGAAAAGGAGTATCAAGACCTTAATCGAAGATCTTCATGTTGACCATTTTTTCAAAGAGCTGGGTAACTTATTGATTTTTCTTATAGGATCCAAATGATGAGAAAAGATCATCCGGCGTGTTTCGCGTGAACCCCGTCTGCTCCCCATAGGTCATCACAGGCAAGATAGTCTCTCTAGAAGAATAGCTGGCCACATCGGTAGCAACAAGCTTCTTAAGTTCCGTGTCCGTCATGGGTTCAAATCCTGGGGCGTAATCCCACCAAGCACGCTGAAGAATGTCGGCGAACAAATACCCTTCTTCCTCGGTTTGGAGTGGGGTGGGAAGCATGTGAAATTCAGACGGCGGCGCAACTCTCCAGTTCGGCTGACCGGAACCCCCGCTGACATCGACGACCCAGACAGCATTATCCAAGCCATCGCCTGACAAAGCATATCGCAAGGTTCGGGTCGTGGACCTGCGAAACATACGCGTGCGCGTGAAACGTGCATTCATTCGTGCGACGGTTCGTTCGAGATAGCGACCAAGAGGGGGTGCTTCACCTGAAAGCCTGAGCATGGACCGCCTCAGCAATTCCTCTTCATCCCGCAGCGGGCAGGCTTCTGCGTCTGACAGGATGGGCGCCGCGTTGATCTTGTCAAAGAGCAGATCACCCGCCAGATCCCTGAAGGTGCGTTCGGGAAACCTGTCGAGATTTCCGCGGGACACACCGGTCTCATGATGAACATCGGTTTCAACGCCAGGCATGGCGAGCTTCCCAATCTGAATGGCAATCGGACTGCGCCCAAGGAGTAAGACATTCGCCTCTTGCCATGCGCCAGGACGGTGCCTGCGGACGCGACCAGCCGCTTGAACGATCGATCGCATCGAGATCGGATCAAGAATGGCATAGTCAAAATCGAGATCATTGCCGGTCTCGATTACGGGAG
Organism: Phaeovulum molybdatiresistens; assembly: GCF_023544865.1. GTDB lineage: Bacteria > Pseudomonadota > Alphaproteobacteria > Rhodobacterales > Rhodobacteraceae > Pontitalea. Next base: position 1,613 of record NZ_JAMJFX010000025.1, read on the forward strand.
ACGTCACGCAGACGATCTCGATATCCCGCGCGCCGACACTGGCCGCTCTCTCAAAAAGCTTCTCCGCATGGCAAAGGCTGCGCAGGCCCTTCTGCGGATCGCCCCCCTTTCGCGTCAAGGCGCGCTTCAGGCGCTCCTCGACCCAAGACCGGTGCAACCGCGGGAAATTAGAGTGCAGGCAAAGCTTCACGCGAAGACGACCATCCAGATCGCCAGCGGGAAGCTGGTGAAAAAGCGCGGCCGTATGCGAGATGCGTGTCATCCGGACAAGACCGACAGACACCCTGAAACCATCGATTGCAGAGGCATTGGCATCATGCATCCGACCGCAACTCTCGCCGACTTGCTCGACAAGCTCCTCCCAAGACGTGCAGGGCGCAAGGATCTCGCCGCGCCTCAAGACTGGCGCCGATTCAAGCGCCGTGAGAATACGTGCCCGGCAGGCGTCATAGAGAGCGCCGAAATCTTGCCCTTCCGCACTGGTGACGACTGATCCTGGCGCATCACCAGTCAGGAGCAGATTGACATGGGAAGAAGCCCCTAAGGCGCGGGCATGCCCTTCCCAGCCTGCCTGGTAGGCCGCATGAAGGGTTTCTCCAACATCCCGGGTCAACGTGGCGGACATGATGATCACACGCCGCCCGCCGGCCGCAGCCTGGAAAACCAGACGGGCAATGGCTGCGATATCCTCCGGGCCATACTGATCGATTTCGTCCAGGATTAGATCGGATGTCAGGGTCCGGATGGCCGCCGGAAGAAAGGCTGACCTGGCCGGTGACGCGACCCCCATCAGATGATCGACGGTCCCGACGATCACCGGCGCCGAGGCCAGAGACTGAAACATTCCGGCTTTTTTACCGGAGACCTTGATCAACCGATCAAGGATCGCGGGAACATTACGATCGGTGTCGAGGCTCAATCCGCGTAGCCATTGCCGCTCTCTGGGACTGTCCATATCCGGCACATGGCCTTCCGCCTGCTCGACGCGCAGCCACTCAGGGAGTGCCGACAGGCTTTCCGAACCACTGGCATCCTCCGGATCCGCTCGTTTTTCGGACGAGAATTCGATTGGAGGCGTTCCGATCAAGACGCGCACATCTGCCGCCTGCAATCCCAGATCATCGACATATTCGCGCGCCGACTGGCTCGCCAGGACACGCAGGCCGAGCCCAAGCGTCATGCGGAAATAGCGCCGCTCCGGTCGGCAATCCCCGAAAGCCGCCCCTGCAAGGATCGTTGGCGCCCCACGGGTCTTGCCCGTGCCTGTGCCTGACAGAAGGCACGCAAAGAACCCGCCTTCTTGGGATGCCGCAAGCGCACGGGCAGCATGGGCCGCCTCCATCTGCCAAGAGAAGCGGGGGTTCTCAATATCCGGCATGACAATATCTACCGGCATCTGCGCCTCGGAGAGAGCAGGCATGCGGTCGCGGAGGCGATGCAGCATTTCGAAGGCGGGACGGCAGTTCAGATAGACCCTACGCACATGGGTCGACAGGCTGTCTGCAGCGTAAAGGCGTCCATCCGCGCCCTTCATGGTATTTGCCAGAAAGGCCGTTTCCACTGCGGACTCTTTCTTCTCGGAGGAGCCGACATGATCCGCAAAAACCAGAGCCCCCCGCAGCGCTATGTCGATCCCCTCCACCGGGGTCCCGGGAACAATCATCGCAGCATCCTTCCCGAGGCGCCGCAACCACCAGCTTTCATGCCAGAAGGGCGTCCCAGCCGCGATCCGGAGTTTTTCGCGCCCGCCCTCCGGTATGGGCAGCGCATGTGCACCACCTCGCAGCCCGATATGGTCGGTCTCTCCTTCGGGAAGACGGTGATGGGTCAGGATTAGCATCCCGATCGCAAAGGTTAGACGTTGCTCGTCAACGAGGAAATCAAATCCGAGGCGCCGATCGGCGGGAGACCCATCCTGCAAAAGCCAGTCGAGCGCAGACAGGCAGGCAGCGTCGATATCGGCCGGCGATGTTTTGGCGAGGGCAACCTTCAGGGCGGCGTCATCCAGAGCGCCGAACAGGCGGTCCCAGACCGCTGCCGAAAACAGCTCATGCCGAATAAATGACGCTTCGGGTATCGCCCCCTGAAGGGCGCCTGTGATCATCTTCTGGAAGAGCACCATGGCCTTTCCAAGATCATGAAACAGGGCAGCGATACGGACTGTGGCAAGGCCATTTCGTTCCGCCTCTGACCCCAAGGACCTCACATGGGCGGAAGGATGGGAAGCGACTGGAGCTAATCCATCCTCCGAGAACATCGAGCGGGAGCCGATTTGGATCAGGGGCATCCGGCTCTCGAGAGAGCTCCGGATCTCCTGGATCGAGACGGCAGTTGCCCGGCTGGCGCGCTTGCGTAGCTCTCGTGCCATGCGATCAAGGCAGGCATTCGAGGCCTTACCGCGCCAAGTGCGATCGCCGATCCGCCACAGGTAGCGGTCCAACACGCGCGCCACATGATCGCGGGATTTCTTTCGGGACCGGCAGACCGCGATCACCTCACGCATCGCGCTGCCCTTCAGCTTTTGCAGTTCCCGACGCAGGCGTAATCATGCGCTCGACGGTGCCAATTGCCTCTGCGAGGATCTTGCGATCATCGAAAGCGGCAATCAGTCGTCCGCGGAAGACCTTTTCCGGATCCTCATCCTTGCGGTTTCGCACGGCCGCAAAGGCGATCGGCAGGACAAGAGCGTCCTTGAAGGCATCCGCAAGATCGAAGACGAGGCCGCCCGCCCGGGTCTTGCCGTGAAAGATCGACATGTGCGGCGGAACCCCAAGCGCCCAAAGGGCGCTTCCCGCCATGCCGTAGGCCAGATAGTTGCCGTGATCGATCAGGCGATTGACCAACTGGAAAGCATCCTTTGGCAGCTTTCCATCGGATTGCCCGACTCCGGCCTCGCGTCGAAATTCTCCGGCCTTCGATAGACCTGAAGCCTCGGCAAAGAATTTGTAGCAGGCTTTTGAGAATTGGCCCTCAACCCCCAGAAGCTCCTGAATGGACGTGATGGCTCCAAGTCGATCCTCAAAGGTCTTACAGATCCTTGAGAGGGGTGTTGGATCGCGCAAGGCTAGATGTCGGCCGGCAAGTGCCCCTCCGATCTTGCGCATGCGCTCCGTTCTGTCCCGCATGACCACCTTGGCGGCCTGAAGGGATCGCTTTTCGTCAAGATAGACGGGAAGCATCTCCCGAAAATGCCGTGTGGCCGTGTAGGCCGTCAGCGCCCCCATATGAAGGGGCGTGCCACCCGTTCCTGTGACGGCGAGATAGACACCCTCTTCCCCGAGAAGTCGCATCGCATCTTGGGTGATCGACGTGCCCTGGCCGATGAAGAGAACGGCAAGATTGACATGGGGGATATTGTATTCGCGCCGGTATTCGTCATCCGCGATGTGATAGACGATGCGCCCCCCTTCGACATGAATACGGGCGCGCTCCAGGTAGAGCGCACCCTCCCGGTCGGTGATCAGAAGGCGGGGACCACCTTTAGGCTGCATCGCCTGCCAGACGGGCAGAGTCCGGCATCACAGGCAGGATGGCCGGAGCGACCGAGCTCGAGAAGCCATAGGTCGACACGATAAGGGGTGCTTCTGACACGGGAGCCACCACTTCCTGAATATGCAGGACAGCGTCACCATAGAAGAGCGCCAAGGTGCTGTTGTCAGGCTTGCGCATAGGCTTCAGGCGCTTTCCGACAGGTTTCCCCCGGCGCTCGGCGCGCGCCGCGGTCCGGCGGACCCAGCCGGGCGTGTATTTTTCATTACTGCGGTCTCGGACATAAGCCGCGCCAGTTGCCCCGGGATCGATCCAGGTCTCGCCGATCTCAATCGCCTCGATCATGCCACGGCGCCGCAAGGTCGCAAGGCCATCCATCCCCTCAAGTCGGGACAGCGAATCCTCGGATCCGATGAGTTCGATCTCATGGCCGAGGCGCATGACCTCGCGCCCTTTGTGCATCTGGGGCAGGGCAACTGCGATGAAGTCATCGATGGACCCGGTCCGATTTGCGTGATGCACACAATTCAGAGTCGACGAGAGGACATCTTGCAGGGCACCAAGCTCGATCACCGCCCGAACTGGTTTGATGAGCAGGCGGGCGGTGCCATGGCACCGCCCCTTTCCGATGTTCAGATCATCGCTCATGAGTTTGCCTCAGCGGTCTTGCTGGAGGATCCGAAGACGCCGCCACGCACCAGGTTCGCCAGCATGAAATGAACAGAGCCGGGAATGTCGTCGGCGGTTTTGGCATTGCGCACCGCGGCGAGGACATCTTCCGCCTTGCGGCGGATGTCGTAGAAGTTGTTCTTCGTCTTGCGCAGGACAGCGGCCGTCTCCTGGACACCACCATAGGGGTTCACGGCAATCGGGCCATACTCATCATCCTCATGCCAGATGTCGATATGGCGGAGGGCGGCGCCGATCTTCTGGGAATGCATCGAGGCCTGTCCGATCTCCCGTCCACCGAAGAAGACCGGCAGCTTGGCGTAGACCCGGCTCAGGTCCTTGGCGGCCTTTTCTTCGCGGATGTATTCCTGCGAAGGGAAGATCTCTTGTCCGGCATCCATCTCGGCCATCCAGGTGACCTCGAAGGCGAAGGGGCTCTCGGTCAAACCGCGCGTCATGCCTTCGATGAAGCGGTCAAGGCCCGCGCGATCCCCCTCCACGAGGGCGGCGGCCATCTCATCGCGATCCGCGACCTCGTCCAGAGACAGGATCGCAGGGTTGAAGGCGATCTTCTCACCGGAGAAGCGCACCGTGACCTTCGCGTTGTCGACTTGGAACCGGTTGCGCCAGGCGAAGCGGGCATTGGCAATATTCCAGGCGTAAAGCTCTGCAAGGACAGAGAAGCCGCCCGCGCGGGCATATTCGGCCGCCAGATCGACATAGGCCTTACCGACAGCGGGATTGCCACAGGCATGGGGCGCCATGGTCTTGGGCAGGACGCGGATGGAGAAGTCGAGCGCCACGGCGGTGCAACCCTGGGGCAGCACGGCGAATTCCACAGTCTGCGGATTGCTCAATCCGGGGTTCTTGGCCCGGTCTTCCGACGACTGCCCCCGCACGCCCTTCTCGAGCACTTCCACGGGAATACGGCGATCGCCATTGACGCCGAAAAAGACGCCTTCGGAAATCTGAAGAGATCGCGCATAGGCGAGCATGCCGGTTTCAAAGGAAACAGTATCGTTGGGCTTTGACTTTGCCATGGGATCTTTCCTTTCCAGATCAGGCGTATTGGGGGTGATATGCAGGGTGGCCGAGGACATGGCGGCCCTCGCTGGACCAGCGCCAGAAACGCTCAGTCATGCTTTCATCATCAAGGCCGGTGAGACGCGCATTGCGCACCGAAATCAACTCGGCGATGCCAACGCAGGGCTCCACGAAGACATGCGGGATATCGGGAGATCTTGCGCGAAGGCGCTTGGGAGTGGTGTCTGGGTCCTCAAGCAGGCGGTGCCCGACAGCCACCGGCACAATCCAGCCGCGGCCTGGCTCCCGCTCCGCGGGAAAAAGGATCTGCGCGATGCGCTCCATCTGAACGAGATCGCCAGAGGAGATGAGGCGACGCTCGGGCTGGTCGGGGCGCACCATGGCATAGCCCCGGGGCAGACCCTTCAAGCCACTTCCATCTTGCGCCACCACATCGACACGAATGTCCTTGTTCGCGATGGTGCCACCGGCGATCCGCTTGCAGAGCGCCACATTTTTCACGGCCTCTGCACTTTCGCATCCAGGGAGGTCGAGGAGGATCGAGACATCCACGGTTCCGACAAGATCCTCGACGATCTCGATCGGGGTGAAGGCGCCGCTTTTGGGCTCCATCTCGGGCTTGGTGCGTCCCTCAGAAACATGGACCGCGTGCAGGATAGGAAGGACACGAGCGATCCAGGGGGTCACGCCAAGATCCCGGCCAATTGACTCCGCTAGGCCAAGGAAGGCCATCGGGCTCGGAAGGCCAGCGGCATAGTCGTTCATCAGGAGGTTAACGCGGCTGGCCCGCAGATTACGAAGAGCAAAGCGCATCTCAGGCCTCCAGTCTTTCAAGCGCAGCCCGCTCACGGTCCCGGAAATGTCCCGAAGTGAGGGCCTTCATCGCTTTCTGGTAATCGTCCTTCTTCCATTTGCGCCGCAGGAGGAGCGCAGAAGGCTGCGGCGGGAGCGGCAGGGCTTTCTCGGCCTTGTCTTCCCTTTCAAGGAGTTCCCGCGCATCCTTACGGACTTCCTCAATAAAATCGAGTGCACCGAGGATCATTTGGTCGGCATACCAATCCGTGCCGGCCCGGATGTCGCTGTTGGTATAGTCCATGTCGAGACGTCCTGCGTAATGTAGGATAGCCGACTCGACATCCTCATCACGCCAAGCCGGGAATGATCCGCCACGCGCATAGCGCATGATGGATGCCTGATAATCACACATGACGGAGGGCATGGTGGCGAGGAAACGCTGTCGCGGGCCACCGATTGCGCCGGAGATGTTCTGGGGCTTGGCGCTGATGGATTGTTTTGTCCAGCGGCCACGCGGGACAGGAGGCGCATCCTTCTCCTGTTTCAGAAACCAGGCGGAGGACATGTTCTTGAAGCCCATGAAGGCTTCGACTGGGGAGACAGGCGTCGCCTGGATATCGCCTCCCCCCGGGCGCGGCAGAAAGATCGTGGGAAACTCACCAGTATCTGGCAGGCGGACAATCTTCTGCCCATCACCGAGAACTGCGTCACGGAGCGCATCAAGGCACTCATTTCCAAAGACAGAAGCAAAGGCCCCAAAGACAGATGCGGAAAGATCATCCGGCGCACGGATGTGGTCGAGCAAGGACTTGGGAGTCTGGCCAAGGATCTCCAGCGGCCGGTAGACGATCTTCGCAAAGGGGATGTCCGGAGCATTCACGGAAGGCGCGAAGATGGCGGGCTCATTCGATCCCGCGCGCGGGAAACGCAGAACGGATTGGTCGAGCGTCGCTCTGGGGGTTGTCAGCTTCAGGAGATGGGATCCGCTGCCCATCCCAACCCGATTGAAATCGGCGGCTGTGGGCGCGCGTGTGAGAGCAGAGCGCATCAGGTTAAATTCCGCCTCAAGCCCGTCTTCGGTGAGGATGCGGTTGACGCAGCGGAAACTTAAAATCTCTTCTTTTTTAATTCGATGCGAACCACTGTCCTCTGTTTCTTGGTGGCCCGCCACGTCCGTATCGCTTTCTCCAATCTGCATGCCATACCTCCGATCTACTTGCAGAGGGTGATTGCAAAAACACCACGGATCAAGATAGAAAATATTGCATAATGCAAATTATGGATTGGAGGACTGGTTGGATAGGGCAAGACGACTCGGTTGGATTGGAAGCTGCTTGAAGCTCACGGGTAAATTCGGGCCCGCAGAGAAGAAGGCTCTGATGTCTAAGCTCAATGTGAGCGATGCTACGATCTCCAGAGATCAGGCCACTTTCTTCGGCATGCTTCCTGATGATGGAAGTGTGCGATTGGAGGGTGGGAAGCTTGAGGTCGGCGAACATGCATTCGTCAGCCTTCCCGAAGGCATTCTCGAGCCCTCGCTTGATGAATGGCTAAGGGTCATGCTCGGCTCAAAATATATAGAGATGACTGCGCCTGAACGTGTGCAGCCCTCTCGTGATACGATCGGCGCCATGTTCAGGAGTATCGAAAGCAAGCGTGCTGTATTTATACACTACGTTTCGCGGAGTGGTTCAGAGTCAACCTGGCGGCCTGTTTCCCCGCATGCATTGGTAGATGTGGCTGGCCGCTACCATGCACGCTGCTTTGATCACCTAAGGGGTCGTTACGGAGACTTCGTTTTGACTCGGATTTTGGGAACCACTTTCGACAGAAATGACGCGCCCAGTTATGTTGATGCTCGTTTCGATAAGGATTGGTCGCACACTGTTGATGTGAAGGTGATGCTCAAGGAGGATGAACCGCATCTTGTAGGAAGGCTTGACTATGGCCTTGACGAAACTGGCTCACGGATTTTCCGTGTGCGAAAAGCCCTAATGCCCTATCTCATAGACCAGAGGCATCAGGGCTTTGATAGCCCGGTAACAATCGAAGAGATGTAGATTTCCGAGCCACCGAAGTGCAACCCTTGGGGGGCCAAATCGGTCGTTTCAGGCTCTGGCATCTCGGATCCGAACGATGTCTCTGACGCCCTTGCGACGCAGCGCGCGATGAACCGCAGACCAGTCCGGGGCTGCGAGCCTACGTCGTGTCCTACCGCCGATGGGGGCGAACAGAGGCCGCTCCAAGGCCGCTTCGTCCATGCCATCGGGCACCAGCCAAGCGAGGCCCACCCGCTCGGCACCTTTGAGATACTCGCTATGGCCAAGGGACCCGCGGGGGGGGAGCAGGTCACTCTTAATCGCACGCACATCCAGATTTCGACCTGCGTTGAAACCTAGAAACCGAAACTGACAGTTGATAGATATGGGATCATGCAGATCCATGTGAACGCATATCCCCAGTTGCGCAGCCTGTGCTGGAACCGCCCCGACAATGCCGTCGTGGACGGGCCGGAGGCGCTTGGCCTCTACGAGAACAACTGGCGCCTGGTCGAGCCCGAGAAGTTCGACCGCAGGGAGCGCAGGCTTCTCGATGTGCTTGTTGCGCGTTTCGGCAACGGCGTCTTCATGCCGACCTGAGGTGATGCTTCGCGATCGCGCGAAAATCAGCCCTTCAGCGGTTGGGACAAGGTCTTCCCCGAGCGGACCGTCGCCGCGATCGACCGCCTCGTCTACAATGCCACTTTTACAGCCCCAACGGCGACGCAACCCCATGCGCCGAAACGCGGGAATGCCCCCCTCGCCATGAAAAACCGTGCTGGATTCTGCGACGACTTCAAATTGACCATGGTCAATTCAATGTTTTCAATGCCTTGCGAAAAAGAGTGAGCAGGTTCTATCTGATCTGAGATGACGTGCCGCGGTCACTCTCCAACCAGGCAGGAGGGAAATACCAGCAAGAGGGAGGTGAAAAGTCGCCACTAGGCAGAAATCGTAGCCAGCACCATCCGGATTTATGGCCGCCAGGCTTTCGACCGCTTCGTAGTTTCATGCGGTGATGGATGCCAAGCATACAAAATGGCTGGACAGGATGGTTTCAGCTAACTACATTTAGATTTGACAAGGCACTTGAGTGTGCCTCGGGCCCCGACATAGGAAAGAGCGGGTAGCCTTAAAGGTCGAGAAAAAGCAAATATAAGCGGACCGTTCTACTTTCGAGTGGCGCAAATGTCCGGGCTTTGGGTCGCAGTCCTGAGTGGCCCAGCGAAATCAGCTTTCGACCTACCTGTCAGACTCCAAGACCCCAAAATGACTGCACGTAGACATCTGCTGTATTTCGTCGTCGAAACGAGTTCGTGCGGATGATCACAAATGCCCTACGCAACCATTTCCGAGATCGCGCGCCGTTGGAAAGTCGACCGTGCCACGGCACGTGCCGCCCTGCAGGCTGCACAGATTTCCCCCTCTGAGCTTCATGCGTCGCCCAGGTTTTCTTTGCTGGAAGTCGTGCGAAAGATCGAAAAACTTCCTTTGGAAGACCCTGATGAGGTCGATCCTGATGAGCGGCTGTATACCGCTGAAGAGATCTCGACGCAGCTTGGCGTGACCACCCAAACGGTCCGGAACTACGGTCGCGCGGGTCGTGTGCCGCGCATCGAAATCACGCCCAACGCCATTCGCTACGCCTGGCCTGCCCGTGCGAAAAACGAGTGTGAGGCAAAAACTGGAGAGCGTCACAAAAAGTGAGGACTCCGCAAAAAGTGAGGCACTCACCATACTAAGATGTTTCGAATTATGGTGTAGTGTAAACCTCACTAACGAAAGTAACTAGACTTTATAACAATTTAAAGGTGGGAATAATGATCAAGCCGAATCCCGAAAAAAACATGGCCGATGTTGTTCAGTTGATCGAGGATGAAGCCTCCTTTACGCCTGCGTTCCGTAAGAAGGTTCTGGGCTCGGTGCGTCGGATGCCCAAGCTCGTGCAATACGGTCTGCCGCTGAAGCAGATTCCTGCCGATATTGAGGCTTTCGACCGGCTCTGGAAGCGGGGGCCTGTTCGGACCCTCCCAGTCGGATTTAAGTCCAAGCAATCGTTCTCGACCTGGCGCTCGCAGGTTCGTTCGGCCCTGACCGCATCTATCGAAGCGCCGAAGCAGACCGCTAGTGCGGCCCCCGAGGATGACTGGACGCTCCTGATGTCGGATCTCAAAAAGGCGGATGTCCCCGATCAGAAGCTAATTGCCGTCAGGGTCCTCGCCGATGCGGCCCGTAGGGAATCTCTCTCCCCGAGCGATGTGTCTCAGATCTGGCTTCAAACCGCGATCGACGCTGCGGATACGAGCGGCCGTTACCTGTCCCTGAAGGCTGCCAACAAGCTGATCCAACGACACAGTGCGTCGATCTCTGTCCCGCTTTCTCCCGACTTTGGCTCCTCACTGCAGAAGTCCAGGTCGCACTGCATCCGTGAACGCCTTCCGTCTCCCTTGGCTGAAGAGCTTGAGAAGTGGAAGCGCGCCCGCGTTCGTGGAATCCCGAAGGGCCATCGCGGGAAGCGGAAGGGCGGCTGCTCGGTCGAACGTGCAAATCAAGCAACGATGGGCGTCACCTATGTTTACAGGGCCATGCTTGAGGCGAACCTGCTGCAGAGTGGAGTGAGTTACTCTGTCGCCGACCTTGCCGATCCGGACTGGCTTGCCGAAGTTGTCGAGCGGGAATTGTCCGGCGAAAACCCTTGGAAGCCCCTGCAGCCGACCACTCTGTTCGAATACCTGAACTGCTGGAAGCTCTTCGTCCGCGGCTGTGGTCATGATGCTGAACCTCTGACGGAAGTCATCCGTGACTTCGAGGCATTCGAAAACGTCAAGGCGATGTCTTTGTCGCGCCGCAAGTGGTGCGAAGCATTCCTTCAGGACCGCAACAAGCAAGCTGCATTCTTCAAACTTCCGAACACGCTTTTTCACTCGGCTCAGGAGGCGATGCGGACTTATGACGGCGGCTCTCAGTATCAGCGGAATACCGCGATCAAGCTCGGAATCGCCGCTTGTGCTGCGGCGATCTGGACTTCGTTGCCTCTGCGCATCTCCACCCTGCTCAAGTTGACTTTTGGCGGTGAGAATGCGGATGTTCAGATCCACGACCGTCTGCGCAGCCTCGTGGTGACGACACCGCCTGATATCGTTAAGAACGGCTACTCCCACCGCAACGTTCCGCTATCCCGCAAGCGGGGAGGCGACCCGCGCCAGATCGTCTCCTGGTTCGTAAAAGAGATCCGCCCGCGCCTTCTGGAAGCGCACATGTCGCCACATCTTCGGCGCCCTGACCGCCTTTTCGGAGGGGTGTCTTACACTCGTCTAAGTGCGATCTGGCGCGACGTGACTCTGAATGCTGGCGTTTCCATGACGCCGCATCAGGTGCGCCATGCCGCAGCAACTATCCTGGCAAACCAGCCTCACGCTGATTACGCGATCATCGCAGCTCTGCTGGGCGACACCGAGACGACCGTGCGGAAAAACTATGTATTCGTCAATCAAGCGCGCCTGCACGATGAAGGCCAAAATCTCTTGGCCAGATCCCAGAGCAACATTCTACTGTCGAGGTCATAATGTCCGATCGAAAGTCTCTCCCCTTCTCCGAGTTTCCTCACAAGTTTCAGAGGGCGGTCCGACGTCTTGAGACGCCTCGCCGGGGACGCCGCAGGTATTCGAAATGTTCGGTCAAGTCCACTATCCACCATTTCGGACAGTATCTGGCTGTCGTCCAACGTGCAGGGCTACCCCTGGAACTTTCGACCGAGGGCCTGACGGCATTCATCGACGATCTGGATACTCGCGATATTAGACCCGCGACCCAATTGACTTACTTGTCGGGGGTTCATGCCATTGCAAAGGAAGTGGACTATCCGGCGTCGCAGCGTAGGCTGATCTTGGAAGACTGTGAGATCTACCGCGAGCAGATGTGCCGCACGCTGCCGATAAAAGTGCGCAAGCTTGCCGCGCACCCTATCACCCTTAAAGACATTGCTCGCGCTGCTGTCAAATGGCGTGACACGGCCCAACAGACCAACGAGCACAACAAAAGGCGCACCTATTTCCAGAGGTCGGCCATTCTGGCGCTGCTTTCCCTGACGCCGCTTCGGATCGGGGATGCAACCCGGCTGCTCATCGGAGACCATGTCAAGCGCGACGAAGCCGGGTGGTCTCTGAGAATTTCCTCCGAAAAGTCTGGCTACCGCCACAATGGGCGGCTGCACTCCAGCCTGACGCCCTACCTCGACGACCTTCTGCTCTATGGGGAAGGTGGTTCCGTGTATCTTCATTATGCACAGCGCGTTGGGGGCCCGTTGTTTGCCACGGAAATGCACGAATATCTCTCGTCGCGCACTCTGGCATACAATTTCAAGGTAGCGACGGGCCATAGCCCCCACATCGTCCGAACCCTTGTCCATGATGCCATGGCAAAATTCGGGACCTATGGGGCTGACTTGGCTCGTATCCTTTGCGGCCAGAGGAGTCTCGCCATCGGTAAGCACTACGAGGTTTACGCGGCTCGTTTACGCGCTGAAGAAGCTCAGAAATCTTTAGCGGAAATCCAGGCAAAAATCATTCCGATCGCACCGCCAGCAACTGACAACTTCCGCGACGGGCCACGGGTATAGGAGCTTGTTCATGATGGATACGGTATTGGTGATTTCCCTTGTGACCCTGATGTGCTTTTTTGTGTGGCACATCTTTGCATTGGTGGGCGAGATGGCAAAGGATCGAGGTCACAACCCATGGCCCTGGTTGTTGCTATCCTTGGCATGGTCGCCTTTCGCGACAATCGTCATTCTATGGGCATTCTTCGATCTCAAAGAGGTCCCTAGCCAAGCACCTGAACGCTAGGTCGCCCGGAAGGGTTTGGTTCCATTGCGACGATTCGTCATGTAGACCATTGAAAATACACGGTTTATTATGGAAAATATCGTGTTTGCGCCACTGATTAAACTGCTCGGTCGGTCGGGGCAGGGGAAAGGATCCGATACACCGCGCAGTCACTGCCCAGAGCCTTCCTATTCGGAATAGAGATCATCAAGAAGGGATTCCAAGAATCGCACGAATCCAATCTTGTCCGGAGCGACCTGCAGCCTCACTGCCTCCTTGCTCAGCCGGTAGAGCTGATGGCACCGTTGCGCAGATTATGCGTGACCGGGGCGCAGGAGATGACGCACGCCGCAGGCTCTGACGATAGAATGCCCGTCGTTGCATGGACCTTAATCAAGCCGTCAATGCGCGCATCCGACCCGTCCGCCTCGCGAGGGATCATCGCAACCAGCGTCTCGATATCCAGGACATCCTCGAGCAGAATTCGCCGACGCAGCTCACTCCAAGGCCAGCGATCGGGTGTTATAGGCTGCGCCAATCGTCAAGATCAGATCGACCGGAATGTCACACACCAGACTGATCATCCGGCTTAGGGTCGCGGGTGTCATGGCCAAGGCCATGCTGATATCGAAGCGGCTGGATCCGCAATTCTCGAGCTTCACTACGAAGAAGGCCTACTCGATGGAGCTGCGCTCGAGCCGGGCGGAATTTTCCAGCGCCTGGGCTATCAGCGCCTGACGGTCATCCATGTCACGGACATAGCCGCGGACCTTGATCCCCAGCGCCCGGCAGGCGGCGATGCGGCGCCTGCCATAGACCACCTCGTAGCGTGTGCCCGGACCGACGCGATTGCGCAACAGGACCGGAAGCAACTGGCCAAAATTGCGGATCGACTCGATCAGGATGTCGAGATCCTCATTGACATCCAGCCGGCAGGAAATCGCCGAGCTGGCAATCTGGTCGGTATCGATCTCGACCGCCGCTTGGGCGGTCATCTCGCTGAGCACCTGTGCCATGTCGCGCAAGGCTCGCGGCGCACCTTCAAGATCGGGAACGCGTGGCCGAGGCCTGGGTGGGGCGGAATTGGCCTTCTCCAGACTCTGCCTCAGAAAATCCCGTTTCATGCAGTCCTCTCATAAGCTAATTATATCAATCGTTACATGTCTTGCGACACTGTCAAATCAAATTCGTTGGGCTCACAGTGTTATACATAATGTGATTGCGGCGGCTCATCACCTGGGAGAACCAGATCCGGCATAGGCTAAGAAGAAGTAGCGCACATGCAGGGCAATCGGCCATCTCGACAAGGACATCGACGCCTTGGCGCCGTGGGCCTATGTGCCGTCTTCATCCCCTCAAAAAGACCTTTCCCGGGACACCCAGACGGGCTCACACAGCCGAGCCTGGAGAAGGCCGTAGAGCTTCTTGAGAAGCACTATGACGACTAGGGGAGATGACCGCACACGCCTCTTGACCGAACGACGGCTCTCAGCATAGCCAGAAGGCATGAGCGCACATCGCCATATCCGCCGCATACGGGCCGACTGACCAGTCCCTAACCAGGACCGGCCCTTTCCGCTTGGCCAGATGCCAAGCCCGGTCGGCCCACGCCCCACATGCCGAATATGGAACCTGACCGATGACGCGGATCAAATTCGTCGACCTGCCGCATTTTCAAGATGCCGACACGATTGCAACGCGCTTCACCGCAACCCTGCGCCGCTTGCGTGCCGAGCGCGAGCTCTCAGAAGAGAATAACCCTCTCGACCCCTGGGACGATGAGGGCGACCTCAAGCCCTGCCGCGCGACCACGCCCATCACTTACGATGACACGAAGAAGATCCGCCGCCGCGCCACGCTTCTGGCCGAGCGGCAGCGGCTGAACGCCGGTGTCACACAACTGAAGAAAGAGGAATTGGCCCGCATCACGCCGGTTCTTCATGGCGCCGATCTGGTCATGGCGCAGACTGAGCACTGGGCTGATGAAGTCGCGGCCAGCCTCCATGCAGAAATGCCCTGGATGGCTGCTGCCTCGGAATATGCGTGGCATGCCCTGCGCCGTGCAGCCCGGCGGGGTGGAGGCATCGCCATGCGCCCCGTGATCCTGAACGGGCCTCCGGGCATCGGCAAATCGGTCTGGGCGCGCAAGCTAGCCGACCGTCTATCGCTGCCGATGGTGGATATCGATGCTTCGAAGGGTGGCGCGGGCTTTGCGCTGGCGGGGGTCGAGCGGGGCTGGGGCACGGCCCTACCCGGCCGACCGCTGGAACTGATCCTCGCCAAGCGCATCGCCAACCCGATCGTCATCGTGGACGAGGTCTGCAAGGCGAAGCACGGCACGTCCACGAGTGGGACTGGCCATTCTTTTGCAGATGCGCTGTTGGCGCTGATCGAGCCGGCCACGGCGGCGGAATGGGAATGCCCCTACTTCCGCCTGCGGTTCGACATGTCCCATATCCTCTGGGTCATGACGGCGAACGATGTCGACCGTGCGCCGGAGCCTGTGCGCAGCCGGTGTCAGGCGATCCAACTGCCCGATATCACGCCCGCGCAGCTGGCTGACTTCACGATGGCGGAGGGGCGGAGGATGGGCCTGTCGGAGGCTGGGATCGCCGCTGTTCTCGACACGATCGAGGCTGCGCCCCGGATCCTGAAACGGCGATTGAGCCTGCGGGACGTGATCCGCATGCTGGCGGTCGGCGAAACGCTGGAGACGCGGCCGCGACTACAGTGAGAGGGCGCGGCGGCGGGTCCTATGGACGATAGGCCTGAAACTACGTGACGACGACGCGCCACATCAATGAGACATGTCTGAGCATCCTTCTGTGCGGCGCGGCCACCGAGGACAGGCGTCACCAACTTCTGCGCATAACTCGTTATGTGTGTATGAACCCTTCAGGGGCTCCGGCACTACGCTGATCGCTGCCGAGGCAACCGGGCGCGTCTGCTACGGCGTCTAATTGAACCCGGTTTATTTCGATGTGGCCATCAAGCACTGTGCCGTCAGTCCGCAGACGAGGCGCAGGCGCGCCAGCGCGGGTTCAACATGGAGCAAGAGCGCGCCTCGCGTTACCAAACCGGTCGGTTTAGTCCCGCGCGGTAGGGATGGAGGTCCTCTTGACTGAACCCCTTATCCCACCACCCCCCGCAGGACCATCGCCGCGGCGCCGAAGGCCAGCACAGCGCGGTAAGCGGCGAAAAAGCTGCGATCGCTGAGCCGGCGTGACATTCGTGCCCCCGCGCTGCCCGCCAGCAGCGCGCCTGGCAACAGCAGCAACGCCTCGGCCACGATACCATGCGTCACCATCCCCGAAAGCGACAGGATGAAGATCCGTGACACGAGGATCGAACCGGTCACGAGGATGATCGTCGCGCGAAAGGCCGCCCTCTCGGGCACGAGAACCTTGATGTAGAGCGAGATAAAGGCGATGGACCCCGCCCCGATCATGCCCGAGATCAGCCCTGCCAGCATCCCGAAGGCCGGGCCGACCACCCGGACGTTGCGCCGCATGAAGGGCGCGATACGATCAAGCCAACCGAAGCTGTCGAAGGCGATGGACGCAAGGATGACCGTCCCCGCGAACACGTTCAGTGAGTCTCCTCCGATACGCGAGAAAATCCAGACGCCGATCACGATCATCGGCAGGATGAACACGGCCAGTTGCCCCGCCAGCCGGGCCCGCCCCTGGCGGAAGCCGTTTGGGAGATATTGCAGATGCGTCAATACGTTACTGACCGCGGCCAGCACGACGGCATGGTGTGGCTCCACCACGAAGGACCCTGCGACGATCAGCAGCGGCACCGCGCCGTAACCGAAGACGCCTTTCACGAAGAACGAGGCGGCAAAGACCAAGCCCAGTGAGAGGATTTGAACCGTCGTCAGCCCTTCGAATACAGGAACATCAAACACTGTCATGCCATGTTAGTCCTGCGGGTCCGGCTGATGCCCTGAGTTTCCAGCAGCACCGACAGCGCGCCCAAAAAACACTTATTCGCCCGCTGTAGCAGAAGCCCCAGCCCTATCTTAGGCGCTTTCTTCATCCGTTCCGTCCCGTCTCTCGTGGCCGCCAAGCGCTGCTTGCCTGCCGTGGAATTCTGCCCTGGTGTGGGGTCGAGCCAGACCGCGAAGTCCAGCACTTTTTTGAACATCTCAGGTGGCAGTGCCAGGACTGCCGAAACCGTGGCAACCATTGGCCCTAACCTCCCCAATAATAGGAGTTGCGCTTCAGGCAGCGCACACACTTGTTGCTTGCAGAAGCCGGTCGCCCTGACGGATTGTGGTGACTTCGCCGCACCGAATCAGCCGATTCACGGCTGCCAGCGTTTCGGTGAAGGCAAAACCGATCTGCCGCGGGTCTCCTTGCTTGGGGTAGAGAATAGACACCAGCTCGGCTACCGAGGCGGGCCTTTGTCGACAGGCATCGCGGATAAGCGCGCAGCGATCCTCGAGGCGTCGTTCGATTTCGGTGAAACGCCAGTGTAGGCCAATAAAGGGCCGAAGATGCCCGGGCAAGACAAGAACATCCGAGGGGATCGTAGCACATAGCGCGCCTGTCGATCGCAGGAAATGTCCTAGCGGGTCAGCCTGACGGTCGCCAGTAGGAAAGGTGATGTTGGGGGTGACCTTCTCCATGATCTGATCTGCCGCGAAAAGCAGCCTTTCCCGCGCGCAATACAACAGGATCTGTTCGGGCGCATGGCCATCGCCGGACAAGACCTGGAATGACCTTTTTCCGATCGTCAGGACATCGCCACTTGCAAGGCGCGAATACCCTTCGGGAAGAGGGCCGATGCGCTGCGGATAGTCCCGCTCCCCTGAGGCAAGAAATTGAGCAGTTGCTTGGTCGAGGCCGTGGCTTTCGTAGAACGCGGCCTGCGAACGCAACGCGGCTTCCTCGGGCGGGACGGACAAGACCCTGCTGGTCATGTAGGATGAAAGGCTGGTCAGAAGGGGCGCCCGGAAGCGTTGGCACAGCCATCCGGCAAGGCCGATGTGGTCGGCATGAAAGTGGGTGGCGATCACCTGGGTCAGACGGAGGCCGCGCAGCGGCCCGTCAAGCAGGCTTTCCCAGGCGGCCAGCGCCTCTTCGGTCCGAATGCCAGTGTCGATGACCGCCCAGCCCGCACCGTCCCGCAGGAAATACAGATTCAGGTGGTCGACCAGATAAGGTAGCGGCAGACGTGCCCAAAGCAGGCCATCGCGTATCTGCACGACCTCACCGAAGGCGGGGGGAGGCGGAGTGGGAAATTCAAGCCTGGACGCGCCGTCAATAAAAGTCTTCTTCATGATGACCCCGCATCCGATCGGCCCGCACCTTTCATCCTTGAATCAGCCAACCGCTGCCTGACCCTGCCACGCAGCCCGAACCTGATCAGAGGTGACGATCTCGGCAAAAGACCACGCCATATTGAACAGAGAATAATGGTGGCGATTCGGCTCAATCTCGGCGACAGCATCGCTGACGACAAAGGTGTGGTAATCGCGCTGGCCTGCATCGCGCACAGTAGTTTCCACGCAGATGCTGGTGGTGACGCCGGCTACGACCAGATTGCGGATGCCGCGCGCCGTTAGGATCGGCTCTAGCCGTGTGCCGTAAAAGGAACTGGGGCGGCTTTTGTCGATCACCAGCTCTCCGGCACGGGGGGCGAGCTCGGAAATGATCTCGATCTCGGGCTGACCTTCGGCGAGCGACAACAGCTCGATCCGGCGGGCGCTGCGGTCGCGACGATGGCGCGGGAAATCGGACATGTCGGGGGCATAGACGAAACGCGTGAAGATCACCGGAACGCCCGCCTCGCGGGCAGACTGCACTAGCCGGACACAGCCGGGCACCGCCTGGGCCAGCGGGCGCACATCCATGCCCGCCTTACCCAGCGAATAGTCGCTGCTCATGAAGCCTGCCTGCATATCGACGATGATCACCGCCGTGTCGGCAACCGGGATCTGGCCGGTGTATTTGGGGATTTCAAGCATGGGTCTTTTCGGGTTTCTGCAAAGGGGGAAGGCCCGGCCAGGCGACCGGGCCTGATCGGGATCAGCGGAATTCGTAAAGCCTCACGAAACCATCCGGCCAGGCCTCATAGCCCAGATCCTTCTTCATGCCGACAGCGAAGAACTCGTCATACAGGGGCACGTTGTCACGGTCCTCTGCCCCGATCTTGAAGATGCGGCTGATGATCTCGGCCTGCTTGACCGGGTCGCGTTCACGCTTCTGTTCGGCGACCAGCGCATCGATTTCCGGGTTCAGACGATAGACGCGACCGCCGGTGCTATACATCGAGGTCAGGATCGTATCGGCGTGATACTGGGTCGAGCCATAGGCGAACATGTAAAGACTGGGAAAGGCCGTCTGGGTCCACTGCGGGAAGAAGGCGGTGAATTCGGCCGGGCGCAGTTCGACTTTCAGCCCCGCTTCGGTCAGATAGCCCGCGATCGCCTGAGCGATCTCGTTGGCCAGAACGAAGTTGTTGCTGGGATAGTCGAAGAGGATCGGCTCTCCAGCATAGCCGGATTCAGCCACCAACTGCTTGGCGCGTGCCATATCCTGCTTGGTCGCGACGAATTCGGGATTATAGCCTACGTTGTTCGGCGGAATCATCATGCCGGTCGCCCGGCCTAGACCGCGCAGAAGGCCCTGGGTGATCGCTTCGCGGTCGATGGCGATGTCGATCGCTTCGCGGATCTTGGGGTTGTCCAACGGCGCCGCGTTGGAGTTGAAGCCAAGGAACATCACGCGCGAGCCTGGAACAGTCTTGACCTCGATCCCGTCATTGCGGGCCAGCGTATCCACAAGCGCGGGGGGCAGCGTGGTGACCAGATCCACCTCGCCCGACATCAGCGCGGTGGCGCGGCTGGCCTCGGCGGGGATCGGGCGGAAGACAGCCTTCTTCACTTCGGGCGCGCCGCCCCAATACTTGTCGAACGCCTCCAGCTCCAGCCGGTCATCCTTGACCCAGTTGACCACCTTGTAGGGGCCGCTACCAATCGGAGCCTTGGCATAGCCCTCTTCGCCGACCTTGGTGTGGTAGTCCTTCGGCATAACGTTGATGAAGCTGATCTGCCGTTCGAAGATAGAATAGGGCTGGTTGAGCGTAAATTCGATCGTGTGGTCGTCGATCGCCTTCACGCTGTCAACAAGCCGCAGGAAGGTGCGGGTCGGTGATTTCGGGTTGTCCAGGATGTAGCGCGCAGTGAATTCCACGTCGTGGGCCGTCACCGGGCTGCCATCATGGAACAGCGCATCGGTGCGCAGCTTGAACGTCCATTTCAGAAGGTCATCCGAGGCCGTCCATTCGGTCGCCAGGCGCGGACCGATCTTGCCGTCCTTGCCGATCACGGTCAGCTGGTCAAAGACGTTGAGGCGGTAGTTGAAACCCAGCGGCGAAGTGTCATCGCTGGGCACCAGCGACGGGAAGTCACCTGGCAAGGCAATGGTCAGCGTTTCAGGAGCCGCGAAGACCTGATGGGCCGGCACAAGAAGGCCGGTGGCAATGGCAAGTGCGGCTGCGCCTTGCCGCAAGCGGTGCATGAACATGTGGAAGGTATCCTCCTATTGAACCTCTAGGAAAGTTGCCACACGCCGTTTCTGGACCGGTTCTGATCGTGGCAATGGTTCTCTTGGACCCTGCAGATAAAACTGGGGCCAAGGAAAGAGTTCCACCAGTGTAAACAGTTGTCAATCAGCAATGTCCCGATTCTGCGTCTTGTTACGATGGCCAAACGATCAGATTGAAAAATTAAAGCCCTGACCGCCGAAAGCATCCGGCGGTCAGGGCCTGCTTCGGCCTTGCCGAAAGGCAACCCCGTCAAGGCACGGGTGCCCATGTTTCAACTGGCAAGCTTTGCCGGGTTGCTCAGCTCCTCGGCGCGCAGACAGGCGCTTTGGTGATGCGGGCGCGTCCTTTCAATCAGCTCAGGCTCGGACTGGGCACAGGAGGCCACGGCATGACGACACCGGCTGCGGAAGGCACAACCAGAGGGCGGCGACAGTGGGTTGGGCAGATCGCCCGCCAGCAAGATGCGTTCGCCACGCTCAGCCTCGGGGACGTGGTGCCGCGGGATCGCGGACAGCAACGCCTGAGTGTAGGGGTGTTCAGGGTTCTCGAACACCTCGCGCACCGATCCGTATTCGATGATCCGGCCCAGATACATCACTGCCACATCGTCCGAGATGTGCCGCACCACCGACAGGTCGTGTGAGATAAACACATAGGTCAGCCCGAATTCTGCCTGAAGATCGCGCAGCAGGTTGATGACCTGCGCTTGGATCGACACGTCCAGCGCGGAAACGGCCTCGTCCAGGATCAGCACATCGGGTTGCAGCGCCAGCGCGCGGGCAATAGCGATACGCTGACGCTGACCGCCCGAGAACTGGCCCGGACGGCGCAGCAACGCCTCAGGGCCAAGGCCGACATGGGCCAAAAGCTCGTTCACGCGTGCGGCGTCGTAGCAGTCGTGAATCCGCATCGGCTCAGCGATGATGTCGTGCACGGTCATGCGCGGGTCCAGCGAGGAATAGGGATCCTGGAACACCACCTGCAAGTTCCGCCGGGCCGAGCGCAGCGCACTGCCTTGCATCGTCAGCAGCGGCTTGCCGTTGAGCATGACCTGCCCGCCCGAGGCCTCCATAAGGCGCAGCAACACCCGCGCCAGCGTGGATTTGCCACAACCTGACTCGCCCACAAGACCCAAAGTGCGGCCCTTTAGGATGTCGAAGGAGATGCCGCGCAGCGCCTTCATCTTGGCGCGCCGCCCCAGGAACCCGCGCGAGACGTCAAATTCCTTTTGCAGATCCTGCACCGACAGGATCGGTTCGGCCGCCTGACGCAGGGCGCTGTCGTCAACCTCGTCCAGAACCACGCGGGCGGCGGCCTGCGCCTTAGCCCAGCTTTCGGTTTCCTCAGCGTAATGGCAGGCCGAATGGCGCCCTTCAGGCATCGACCGCAGCGTGGGCCGGGCGTGGGTGCAGGCATCGCGGTCGCGGGACATTTCACAGCGGGTCGAGAAGGCGCAGCCCTTGGGCCGCTTGTCCGGCGCGGGCACGAAACCAGGGATGGAATAAAGCCGATCAACCTTTTGGTCCACGCGCGGAAGGCTTGCGATCAGGCCCGCGGTATAGGGATGCTGCGGCGCGCCAAAAACCTGTTCGGTGGTGCCGGTCTCGACCAGACTGCCCGAATACAGCACGCCGATGCGGTCGGCATGTTCCGCCACCAGCCCAAGATCATGCGAGATCAAGATCATCGCCGCACCAGTGCGTTCGCGCACCTCGCGCAAAACGTCCATCACCTGCGCCTGAATGGTCACGTCGAGCGCGGTCGTCGGCTCGTCCGCGATCAGCAGGTCGGGTTCGTTGGCCATCGCGATGGCAATCACAACGCGCTGGCGCATCCCGCCCGAGAACTCGTTGGGGAACTGGTCATAGCGCTGTTCGGGGTTGGGGATGCCAACCTGGCGAAACAGCTCAATCCCGCGGGCGCGGATCTGCTTCGCGCTCAGGCCCGGGTTGTGCAGGCGGATCGCCTCGTCAACCTGCTTGCCCACGCGGATCACCGGGTTCAGCGCGGTCATCGGATCCTGGAACACGATGGCCATTTTCTTCCCGCGCACCTGGCGCATGCCATTGAAATCCAGTTCCGTCAGTTCCTGGCCGCGCAGCACGATCGTGCCCTGCGTCATCCGCAGCGGCAAGGGCAGCAGGCCCAGAACGGCCATCATGGTCAGACTTTTGCCCGAGCCGGATTCACCCACCAGCGCAAAAACCTCGCTTTCCATGATGTCAAACGAGACATCATCGACAAGATTGCAGGTGCCATTACCCACCGGCACCTGGATAGTCAGATTGCGGACGCTAAGCAGAACCTTCTGGTCTGAGGCAGCGGGTTTATTCATCCCTTGATCCTTTCGGGAAGGTCAACCGAGTCGTTTTCGCTGGTAAACGCCTGCGATAGGAACTGAAGGCTGGCGACCAGCACGAACAGCGCGATGGAGGGCAGAACCGCCAGATAGGGCGCAAGCTCCAGGTAGGTCTGGCCCTCGGACACCATCATACCCCAGCTAGGCAGCGGCGGTTGCACCCCAAGCCCTAGATAAGACAGTGAGGCCTCCATCACGACGATCTGACCGAATTCATATGAGCCCACGATCATCATCTGCGGCAAGACGTTGGGCAAAAGATGCTTGCGGATGTTCCAGGTCGCGGTAGACCCCTGCGCCCGGGCCGCCAGCACAAACTCGCGCTCGCGCAGCGACAGCGCCATGCCGCGGGCGACGCGGCCATAGGCAACCCAGCTGGTAATGCCCAAGATCACAGCCAACATCCAGGGGCTCGGCCCCAAAATAGCAGCCATCACGATCAACAGCAGGATGCGCGGGATCGACAACTGAAGGTCGGCCAGCCCCATGATGACCATCTCGACCGGGCCTCGGAAATAGCCCGCGATCAGCCCCAGTGTAACGCCGATCACCAAGCTGACCATCACCGCCCCTGCACCGATCGCGAACGACACCTGACCCGCCAGCGCCAACCGGCTGAGCATGTCACGCCCCAGCTGGTCGGTGCCCAGCAGATAATAGCGCCCGTCAAAGCTGGACCCGCCAGGAGGCAGCAGCCCGGCCGCCAGGTTTTGTCCGTAGGGGTCATAAGAGGGCAGCATCGTGACGCCAAAGATGAACAACAGCGTCAGGACCAACATCAGAAGGGCGAAGTAGCCCGAGAACGAAAGGCGGGACAGCATCAGAACCTCACACGCGGATCGAGAACGCTGTAAAGGAGGTCCACGATCAGGTTGATGACGACGAAGATGAGAGACAACAAAAACACACCGGCGATGATAACCGGGAAGTCGCGCTGGCTGACGGATTGCACTATCAGACGCCCGACTCCGGGCCAGCTGAACACTGTTTCCGTCACCACAGCACCGCCCAGCAGAAGGCCCAGGTTTATGCCCGCCACGGTGACGATGGGCAGCAGCGCATTGGGCAACATGTGCTGGAAGATCACCTGGAGCCGACCCTGCCCCTTCGCATAGGCGGTCCGGACATAGTCCTGCCGCTGCTCGGTGGCGAGGGAGGCGTTGAACAGCCGCAAATAGAGCGCCAGTTCATACGACCCAAGCGTTAGCGCAGGCAGCACCAGATGTTGCCAGCTGCCCCGGCCAAGCGATGGCAGCCAGCCCAAGCCGACCGAAAACACCAGGATCATCAGCAGACCGAAAGAGAACACCGGGAATGCTTGACGGGCCAGCGCGATCCACATGATCGCCTCGCGCAGCCAGACCTTGCGCGTGATTCTCATGATCGTGCCCAGGATCAGCGCCAAGCCGATCCCGACCGCAAACGAGGTCAGCGCCAACTCCAGCGTGGCCGGGACCCGCTCTAGCACCAGCGACATCGCGGGCGAATTCTGCCGGATCGAATTGCCAAAGTCGCCCTGCAGCGCATTGCCTATGAATTCAAGATATTGCACCCAAATTGGCCGGTTCAGACCCATCGCGTCGCGGATGGCGGCGATATCCTCTTGCGTGGCATCCGCAGACAGCAGCAGCAGAGAGGGATCGCCTGACAGACGCACAAGGAAGAACGCCACGGTGACCACACCGAAAACCGTGAGGATGGACTGCAATATCCGCTTCGTGATGAAGTAAAGCATGTGGACCCTCGGTTAGGAAGGCGAAGCCGCCCGTTGATTGCACGGCCTTCTGTTCGGACCGGAACGTGTTGACGCTACGGGGCATGGCGACATCTGTCAACAGTTTGCACTAAAAGATCGTTCTTGTCCTCAGCCACATCGACCGCGCGCTGCAAAATCTGTTGACAGATGACTGTTGCCTAGCGAATGTCCAGCATCACCACGCAAGGATCGGATCACGAAATGAAAGCTGCAGTCATTTGGCAAGCCGGGCAAGAGATGACGTTTGAGAACGTCAGCATCAACAAGCCGGGCCCCCGCGAGGTGCTGATTCGGACCGCCTATGCCGGCGTCTGCCATTCGGACCTTCACTTTGCCGACGGAACCTATCCCTACCCCGTGCCCTTTGTGCCTGGCCACGAATCCGCCGGGGTCGTCGAGCAGGTCGGTTCGGAAGTCACCCACGTAAAGCCGGGCGACCATGTCGTCACCTGCCTATCGGTGTTCTGCGGCTGCTGCCCGCAATGCACCACCGGCCACCCAAACCTGTGCGAAGACACCTCGGTCAAGCTTGCACCGGGCGTCGCGCGCCGCCTGACGCTGGAAGACGGCTCCCTTCTGCATCAGTTCTCAAACCTGTCATCCTTCGCCGAGCAGATGCTGGTGCATGAAAACGCCGTGGTGAAGATCGACAAGGATCTGCCGCTGGACCGTGCCGCTCTGGTGGGCTGTGGTGTTTTGACGGGCTTTGGCGCCGTGACCAATGCCGCGCAAGTGGAACCGGGTTCGACCGTGGTTGTGATCGGCTGCGGCGGTGTAGGTCTATCGGCGGTCTCGGGCGCGGCGCTGACCGGCGCGGGCCGGATCATCGCGGTCGACATGCTCGACACCAAACTGGACCTGGCCAAGAAACTAGGCGCGACCGACGTCATCAACGCCAAGGACACCGACCCGGTGGCCAGCGTGATGGAGATGACCAAGGGCGGCGCGCATTACACCTTCGAGGCGCTTGGCATGAAGCGCACCGCGACGCAGGCCTTCGACATGCTGCGTCCCGGCGGCACCGCCACGCTGATCGGCATGTTCAAACCCGGCGAGAAACTGGAGTTCGAGGGCTCTATGTTCATCAAAGACCGCAAAATCCGCGGCTCGTCCATGGGCTCGAACCGGTTTCGCGTCGATATTCCGAACATCCTAAATTACTATCGGCAGGGCCGTATGGAACTGGATCACCTGATCTCCAGCCATATCCCGCTGACACAACTCAACGAGGCGTTCGCAAACCTGCGGACTGGCGGCACCGTCCGTCAGGTCGTCGATTTCTCGCTGTGAGGGCCGTAGAATGACTGATCTTCCGCAAAACCTGCCGGCCGAGGCAACCGCTTGGCTGGCCCGCAAGCAGGGCATGTTCATCAACGGCGAACTGGTCCAAGCCGAAGCGGGCGAGACCGCCGCGATCCAAGACCCCGGCCGTGACGTGACCCTGACCGAGGTGCCCAAGGGCACTGCCACCGATGTGGACCGCGCGGTGGCTGCGGCTCGGGCCGCTTTTGAAACCGGGCCATGGCGGCGGATGAAGCCCAACGAACGCTCAAAGCTGATTTGGCGGCTGGCCGAGGCGCTGGAAGCCCGCATCGAGATGATCGCGCATATCGAGTCGCTCAACGTCGGCTTGCCGATTGCGGCGGCGCGGATGGGTGCCGTGGGCTCGTCAGCGGACCTTCTGCGCTATTCGGCGGGCTGGGCCACCAAGCTGACCGGCGAAACGATCCCGGTATCCTCACCCGGAGAATGGCACGCCTACACGCTGCGCGAACCCGTGGGCGTGGTCGGCCAGATCGTCCCGTGGAACGGGCCGCTGATGATGGCGGTCTGGAAACTCGCGCCAGCGCTGGCGGCGGGCTGCACGGTGGTTCTAAAACCCGCTGACCTGACACCCCTGACCGCGATCATCTTGGCTGAGTTGTGCGTCGAGGTGGGTATTCCACCGGGCGTGCTGAACGTTGTGACGGGCGGCGCCGATGTGGGTGCGGCGATGGCCTCGCATCCGGGCATCGACAAGATCGCCTTCACCGGGTCGACCCAGGTTGGTCGCGCGATCGCGCGTGCGGCAGCGGAATCGAACCTCAAACGGGTGTCGCTGGAACTAGGCGGCAAAAGCCCAGTCATCATCTTCCCCGATGCCGATCTCGAACAGGCGATCATCGGGGCTGGCGTGGCGATCTTTTCCAACGCCGGGCAGATCTGCACCTCCGGTTCGCGGCTGTATGTCCATGCCGACGTCTATGACCGTGTCGTCGCCGGCGTGGCCGATTATGCGCGCAGCCTCAAGGTCGGCTATGGCCTGACCGAGGGCAGCCAGATGGGGCCGTTGATCTCGGCCGGGCATCTGGACCGCGTAGCCGGCATGACCGAACGCGGCATCACCGAGGGCGCCGAGGTGGTTGCCGGCGGCGCGCGGATCGAGGGCGCGGGGCACTTCTTCCAGCCGACCGTTCTGGCCTGCTCGCGGCCCAGCCTATCCGTCGCACGCGAGGAAATCTTCGGTCCGGTCCTGAGCGTGATGCGCTTCGAGAACGACGATCTGGACGCCATCGCCTCCGAGGCTAACAATTCGATCTACGGCTTGGCCGCCTCGATCTGGACGCGCGACCTGTCGCGCGCGCACCGGCTGGCAGCGCGGGTCCGGGCGGGAACGATCGGCATCAACCGGCATTTCGTGGGCGACAGCGCTCTGCCCTTCGGCGGGTTCCGCCAATCGGGCTGGGGCCGCGAACGCGGCAAGGAAGTGTTCGAAAGCTACCTTGAAACCAAAGCCATTGCCGCGGCGCTGGCCTGAACATCTTCCCCAGCCTTCGGGCCGGGGATTTTGCCCACGACAAATGCAAAGGCCCGCCAGTCTGGCGGGCCTTTCACATGTCGAACGTCAACGAGATCAGCGCGTCTGGCGCTGATCGACGATGCGGCGCGGTTTGGCCATGGTGATCGGATCATAGATCTCGCTGCGGTCCACTATCTCGACTTCAGCACGCATATTGGTCAGCGCACGGACCTCAGCCACCACACGTTCCGCCAGATCGTGATGCGCCGCCTGACCCGGCGCGATACGGATGATGAAGCGATCCATCGAGAACGGATCGGCGGGATCTTCCGAGGCGATAACGATCTGGTATTCATCCAGATGCGGCATCTTGTCGAGTTCCCCCTTGAGGTTGCCAAGATTGACCAGAACGCCACGGATTTTGATGACATCGCCGGTGCGCATCGTGTTCGACGAGAGCCGCGGCGCGGACCGACCGCAATGCGGGCAAACCGAATGGTCCATAGAGCCCAGATCACCTACCTTATAGCGTAGGAACACCGTGCCCCGACGGTTCAGGTGCGAGAACGCCAGCATCCCTTGTTCGCCGTCTGGCAGGCGCTTGCCTGTATCTTCGTTGATGATCTCGTGGAACAGCTGATCGGGGAAGCCCGAATGGAAGCCCGAGCCTTCGCAGCATTCGATCATGGTGCCGCCCTGCTCAGTTGAGCCGTAGCGGTTCACTACCAGCGTATCGGCGGCGCCCAGCTGGCGCATGCGCTGGCGGAAATCCTCGCGCATTGCAGGCGAGGACGCCTCGCCCGTGGTCATGATCATGCGCAGAGCGGTGAAATCGGCGCCCATCTCGATGGCGCGGATCATCACTCGACGGACGAATCCCGCCACGCCCCACAACACCGTCGCTCGGTGCCGCGCGATGGTTTCGACAGCGCTGTCCAAACTGCGGTTGATCGGGAACATCACATCGGATCGACCCGTATGGGCATACATGATCGTGGCGCCGACGGCGGCGATCTCGTCCACGGCGCGGGAATAAGCACCCAGCGGGAAGCTGGTCAACGGGAACAGGTTGCAGACGCGATCGGTAGATTTCAGCCCGATCAGATCCTGGCGTTCCTGGAAGCCGAAGGTATAGGCGGCCTGGTCATGCGAGGTAACATAGATCGGCGCGGGTCGGCCCGTCGTGGTGCCCGTCGTATAGATGACCTTGGTCAGCAGGCCCTCGTGCAAGGGTAGACCCTCGGGTCGCAGGCGGAAGGCTTCAGGATCGGCGAGAAAATCGTATTTCGAGGAGGGCGGAAGAATCTCCAAATCGTCAACCGACTGGATATGCCGCGGTTCGATTCCCTCGCGCCGCATCAGCGCGCTGTAATAGGGGCTGTGTTCGTAGCATAGGGCGACCTGCTGCGAGATCAGCCGGTTCTGAAGGTTGCGCAGCGCGGCAGGCGACACACGCAGCAGATCGGGCAAAGTGAAATTTTGAATCATCGTTCAGGCCGCTAGAAGGAAAAGGAAGCGGCAGGGCCGTAGCCCTGCCGTGTGGGACTTACTGGAAGTCGTAGAGGCGGATGAAGCCATCCGGCCAGGGGTTATATTCGATCGAGGGCTGCATGCCGTAGGCCTGCATCTCGTCATACAGCGGCAGGTGCCAGCGGTTCGCATTCGAACGCTTGAAGGCGTCCGACAACATTTCTTGTTGCTTGGCCGGGTCTGCCTCGGCCTTTGCGGCGTTCACCAAGCGATCGATTTCCTCGTCGACCTCATAGGCGTGGGAACCCTTGGTAAACATCGTCGTCAGCACGGTTTCGGCATGATACTGTGAGGAACCGAAGGCGAAGAAATAGGCGCTATCCACCTTAGCTTGCAGCCATACCGGGAAGAACGCTGTAAACTCCATCGGCTTCAGCTCGACCTTCAGACCCACTTCGGTCATGTATCCCGCGATTGCCTGAACCACCTCGTTCGCCATGGCGATATTGTTGGAGGGATACTGGATCGAGATCGTCTCGCCCTTGTAGCCGGCCTCTGCCACCAGCTGTTTGGCCTTTTCCGGGTCGAAGGCGGTCGGGGTCAAGGTCGGGTCATAACCGATGTTCATCGGCGGGACGAGAATGCCTGTGGGCTTGCCCAGGCCACGCAGAAGCTGCTCGGCAATTGCGTTACGGTTGATAGAAACGTCGATCGCCTCACGGATCTTGGGATCGTTCAGCGGCGCGACGGTGGAATTGAAAGCCAGGAAGATCGTCCGGAAGCCCTGCGCCACGCCTGTCTTGACTTTGTCCGACCGCTCCAGCTGCGCCAGCAGCGACGGCGGCAGCGAGGGAACCAGATCTACTTCGCCCGACAGTAGCGCGGTGGCGCGGCTGGCTTCGGCGGGAATTGGGCGGAAGGTCGCGGTCTTGATCGCGGGGGCGCCACGCCAGTAATCGGGATTTGCCTCCAGAACGAAGCGGTCGTCCTTGACCCATTCCACTAGCTTATAGGGTCCGGTGCCGACCGGCTTGGTGGCATAACCATCGTCGCCCACCTTGTCGTGGTAGTCGCGCGACATGATGTTTACGTAAGAAATCTGACGGAAGAACAGCGAATAAGGCTGGATCAGCGTGAAGCGCACGGTGAGGTCATCGACGGCCTCGACCTTTTCGACCAGCCGGACATAGGTGCGCAGCGGGGTCTTTTCATCGGCCAGCACACGCTCGATCGTGAACACGACGTCATCGGCGGTGAACTCGCTGCCATCATGGAACTTGACGCCGGGACGTAGCTTGAAGGTCCAGGTCTTCAGGTCTTCCGAAGATTCCCAGCTCTCTGCCAGACGGCCACGCATCTGGCCGTCACGCTGCAGCTCGGTCAGCGCATCGTAGACGTTCAGGCGATAGTTGAAACCCAGCGGCGAGGTGTCCTTGCTCGGGTCAAGGCCCGGAAGGTCGCCCGGCAAGGCAACGGTCAGCTTTTCAGGGGCTGCCATGGCGGCACCTGCGCCCCCCAGCAGCAGCGCGGCGACGGCGACGTTCCGCAGGGCGCCAAGCGTTGTCGATATGTAACTCATTTTCATGGACCTCCACTGTGACGTGCGCAAATGGCTCCCACCATCTGTCAGCAGATCAAAAATTATCCTAGACAGGGGTCTGATAACTGTAAACAGTTTTCTTTGAGCGAATTTCGCTCATAAACTGTCGACAAGGGACTGACCATGCGTGAACATATCGATTTCATTCAATCCCAAGTTCTGCCCTGGTTGGACGGAGCGGAAATAGGCCTGCCCAACGCAACTTTCAGACTTCTCAGCCGCGAGGACGCGGGGCCAGATATCAGCGTCCTGCTGCGCATTCCTGAAGGCAGCAAGCAGGATCTGGTCGCCCAGGGCACAGACACCGAGGTCTATGTGCTTGAAGGGCGCGCGACCCTCAACGATGATGAGTTCGGGCCGCATGACTATGCGTTCTTCGCCAATGGCACCCCATCGGTGCGACTGATCGCTCAGACGGAAACAGTTCTGCTACTGTTTCGCTCGGCCTCTCAGGCCACTGCGGACACATCCGCCGAAGCTGTCGCTGCCCGCACAGTGGCGCGGATACCACTGGCAGATGCCGATTGGGACGGGGACTTCCAGCGCTTTGGCTTGGAAAGCATGCGGTCGGGCGCGCGGATGAAGGTCCTGCGGCTGGACCCGGCGGATGGCAACACCACTTATATCACCTCGACCTTTGCTTTCCGGCGCGGGTCGCGCGCGGAACGCCACCCGATTGCGCAAGAATTCTACATGCTGGCAGGGGAACTGGCAGGCCCCTTGGGCATCATGCAGGCGGGCGCCTATTGCTATCGCCCTGCGATGGCTATTCACGGCCCCTACGGGTCCTACACTGGGGCGCTTATCCTGTTCCGCTCGCAAGGCGGCGAGCAAGCGACTTACTGGGAGGACACCGATCCCTTCAGCTACAACCCGCCCTTCCGACCGATTCTGCCCGACCGTCTGGCGGCCTTGTCGCGCCCCGGACCGCGCCCCCGAGCGTGGTAGATTTGCAAACTGTTGACAGATAGCGATTCATGCTATCATTTACCTCATATCCCAGAAGATAGGTTAG
Organism: Phaeovulum molybdatiresistens; assembly: GCF_023544865.1. Lineage (GTDB taxonomy): Bacteria > Pseudomonadota > Alphaproteobacteria > Rhodobacterales > Rhodobacteraceae > Pontitalea. The sequence goes on from NZ_JAMJFX010000025.1 coordinate 33,008, forward strand.
CTATGTCGCAAACTCCTTTCGCTTTCGATCCCACCAAGACCCAGGATGGTTACGGTGCCATTGACATCGTGGTGAACTACTACACCCCTGAAATTCTGGCCGAAGGCCGCGCTCCCACCGATGAAAACTTCCGCAATCAGGTCCGCATGGACGGCGACAACCGCCGCGGCCTGACCGCCGAGGAATATATCGAAAAGATGGACCGCGCCGGGATCGAGCGGTCGTTCCTGATCGCCACCCGCTGTGGGGATCGCCGGATGTCGACCTCGACCGAAATCCCTTATGAATACATCCACAAGGCATGCCAAGAATATCCCCATCGCTTCAGCGGACTGGCCGGTATCGACCCGCTGCGCGGGATCTCTGGGCTGAAGGAACTGGATGTCGCGGTCAAGGAATACGGCTTTGTCGGCGCCCACCTTTACCCGCACTGGTTCGGCCAATCGCCCGATGCGGCGATCTACTATCCCTACTACGCCCGCTGCGCCGAACTAGGTATTCCGATCATGATGCAGGTCGGTCAGTGCCTGATCTATCGTGATGACTGCCGGCTTGCCACCGTGGCCCGGCCGATGGCTCTGGACCGGATCGCCATCGACTTCCCGGAACTGACGATCATTGGCATTCACCTCGGCTATCCGTGGGTGGACGAGATGATCTCGGTCGCGAACAAGCACAAGAACGTCTACATGGCCGGCGACGCCTATGCGCCCAAATTCTGGGGCCCGGCGGCGGTGCATTACGCCAACACCTACGGTCAGGACAAATTCCTGTTCGGCACCGACTATTGGGTGATCGACCCCGAGCGCGCGATGAACGAGGTGCATGACCTCGACTTCCGCCCCGCGGCCAAGCGCAAGATCCTGCGCGACAATGCGATGCGGATCTTCAACCTCAAGGATTGATCCCGCGAAAAGAAGAACCCCGGCAGGTCATCCTGCCGGGGTTCTTCTTTTCTACCACCTCAGCCGACGAAGACGTTGCCGGTGTTGATGATCCCGTCCGGGTCCAGCCGCGCCTTCAGGTCGCGCAGCAGGCCCGCGGTTTCGGGAAGGCGCGTTTCCAGATAGGGATATTTCTTGCCAATCTGCATGTGAACGCCGCCAAGCGCGCGCCATTCCTGCAGGATTTCGGCGGACAGCTGCTCCAGCACGGCGCGCGAAGCGGGATTGTCCTCGCGTTTACGGACCTTTGAGGGGTCCGACATGTAATGCGTGTGGATCGGCAGCGGCGCATCCCCCCAGCGCAGGAGGGTTTCCACCCCTACCGCCGTGGGGCCGTGGGTCGAGAGCAGATAGCCGCGGTCGATGCCGGCCGCCTTCATCGCCCCGGCGTTGCGCTCGAATATCCGCTCGGTCACCTCGAAACACTTCGCGCCCAGCGAGTTCGGCACCACCACATGCAGCCAATTCATCCGCTTGCCCGAAGGAGTCAGCAGCGAATCCATCGGCGGGAACGGCATCGCCCGTAGCGCGCGCGGGATCGACGAGGGCAGCTCGCGCCCGCCGCAGCTCGCCGCGATCTGGCGCACGCGACGAATGCGCGACTGGGCATCGGCGGTGTCGCGCCCCTCGCAGACCACGTTCATCAGATAGCCGTCGCCCTTGGCAAAGCGCCGCCCGTTCAGCGCGATCGTCGCGCCGTTGCGCAGCGCCTGCACCACGCCGCCGCTGTTGCGCATGATCTTCCACAAGAGGCCGACATCCTTGGTCAGCCCCTCGCTGGCCAGCCGTGCGCGAGCTGAGAACGGGTCCATCCCCTGACATTCGGTCGCCAGCATCTCGGCGCCGATGCGGCCCATCGCCTCCATCTGCTTTTTCGGATCGGCGAAGGAGAAGGTGCCATAGCCCATCGCCTGCGCGGCCGGAATCAGCACCAGCGTGATTTCCACCTTGATCCCGAAAGCGCCGGTGTCGCCCAGGAACGGGCCGGTCAAGTCGGGGCCATAGTTGCGGAAGAACGGCGCCGTCGGCTCGGTCGAGGCCGCCGCCCCCGTGGTCAGCACCTCGCCGGTGCCGGTGACGACCTTCAGCCCCAACACCGATTCCGCCGAACCGCCCCGAGAGGCCGAGCCGAAGAACTTTGCCCCCTGCGACACCGAGGCACCGACCGTCGCGAACTGCCCCGAGAACGTGCCCCAGAATGGCGTGGTCAGCCCATGCGGGGCCAGCGCCTCGCGCAGCTGCGACCAGGTCACGCCGGGCTGGACGGTGACAAACCGGTCCTCGACGTTCAGCTCGGTGATCCGGTTCATGCCCTGCATGTCCACCAGAACGGTCCGGTCATTGGGCGCAAGATAGCCCGCACTGTAGGACAGCCCCGCCCCGCGGGTCATTAAGGTCAGCCGCAGCTTGCGCGCCTGGTCTACCAGCGCCAGGACCTGCGCGATCTCGTTCGGCCGAGCAACCGCCAAGGGCAGGTGAAGGGCCCGATAAAAGACATCCGTGCTGTATAGATCCAGTCCGTCCTGCGACAGCTCCAGATCGGGCAGCGCCGCCCGCAGCGATGGGATGGGATCGGTCGCGCTCATGCAAGTCCCCTTTCGCGGCGCTATCGCGCCTGATCAACCAAAGGCGCCGCAACCGCTTCGTGCGAGGGCGCGGCGAGGCCCCTGAAAATGCAGACGAAGAGCCTGTAGACAGGATAGGGGCCGCAATGTAAACTGTCAACAGAACGCAATGAGCAGGACAGAGGACGCGCCATGAACAACCATGCATCCACACCGCAAAGCGAGCTTCGCAAGGGTTTTGTGACGGTCGATGGCAAGGCGCTGCATTACACCGTCACCGGATCGGGCCCGGCCGTGGTCTTGTTGCATGCCTCGCCCTGTTCATCGAGGGTCATGCTGCCCCTGCAACAGGAATGGGCCGACGATTTCACGTGTATCGCCTTTGACCTGCCGGGCTTTGGCCTATCAGAGCCGCTTGATTGCATGCCGCTGAAAACCGAAGACTTGGCCGACGCGATCGCGGGCGGGATGCGGGCGCTCGGGCTGCAGAAGGCGGCGCTTTACGGGCGTCACACCGGAGCGGGCGTGGCCGTGGAAGTGGCGCACCACCATCCCGAATTGGTCACCATGGTTCTGGCAGATGGTTTCCCGATCTTTGCCACCCCCTATTCCGAAGAGCGCCTAGCCGAATACCTGCCCCCCATCACCCCCTCGTGGGAAGGCGGCCACCTGACGTGGACCTGGTATCGTTACCGTGAGCAGCACCTGTTCTGGCCCTGGGATCGCCCCGATGCCGCCCACCGCGCCGATGCCGACATGCCCGACCCGGATTTCCTGCACCGCGGCACTGTCGAGCTTCTTCAGGCCGCAGACACCTATGCGGAAACCTACGCCTCGGCGTTCCGCCATGCGGGGCTGAAGATGATCGGTGCGGTCCGCCCGCCTGTCTGTTATGGCAACCGACCCGGCGACAGCCAGTTCAAGACCATCAAGCTTTATCCGGACACCGCCTGGGTCCATGTCTTCCCGCGCGACCCCAAGGCCGCAGCCCAAGAAGAGCTTGCCATTCTGCGCCAGCACCCCGCGCCAGCCGCACCCGCCCTGCCTCTGGCATCGCTGCAGACCGGACGCGGATATCTGCAGACAGCGGCAGGACCAATGCATCTGCGCATCTGCGGCACGGGCGCTCCTCTGATCTTCTTGCCCGATCTTCCGGGGGGCATTGACCTGCACCTGCCCGAGATTGAGGCACTTGCCGCCGACCATACGGTCTATGCGCTTGACCCCGCCGGCAATGCACATTCTGACCTTCCGGCAAACCAATCCATCAGCCTTTCCCTCTGGGTGGACCAGTTAATCGAGGCGATGGACGTTCTCGGGCTGGATCGGGCGGCGTTCCAGGCAACGGGCACCTCGGCCGCGCTCGCGCTGGCCTTGCAGGAAGAGGCGCCCGGCCGTGTGACAGATGTGAACCTGATCAGCCCGCCGCTTCTGGACAATCCGGTCGATGCGGCTGAGCGTTATGCGCCCGACATCTCGCCCACCGAGGATGGCAGCCACCTGCTACGGCTTTGGCACCATCTGCGCGATCAGGAACTGTGGTTTCCCTGCTTTGACAAACGTCCCGAAACGATCCGCCGCACCGAACCAAGGCTCTCGCCCGACTGGCTGCACCAACAGGCGATCTGCCTGCTGCAACAGCCGCATCTGTATCGGTCGATCTGGCAGGAAGTGCTGGCCTATCCGGTGCGGCAGAAACTGCAGGCTGGGGCACCTTGCAGCGTAACCGAGAAGCCGGAACACCGCTTTTTTGCGCCTCACTGCTAGAGAGCGTATTAATCAATTGGTCTGATCGCCTACTACCCTGAAAAGGGTTAGCACTCTCCGGCTTATAAGACGTCAAAAACCCGGCCGACCACCCGCCAGAGCTTTTCGTAGGTTAGGACCGCGGCTTTTCTAGTCCGCGGCCTAAGCTCGAGAACGACATTTCAATAGGCTCTGAATCGGGGCTGTAGGGCGCTATGGACAGGAACCATACTTCGATTGCAGGGAGAGCCGGGCTGCACTGGGGCTTTTGTGACCTGATAGATTGTCAAGTATTATGGGTCGACCCGATACGTAATATAGGGCCCAGTTGGGCTTCGATATCGAGATCAATGATCTGCGGCGATATAGGCTTGAGCCATCACACCTCATCCCCCAGCTTGCGGCGCTGATAGCGGCCGATGCCGGACGCATCATCGACCAGCGCGCCATTATCCACCACCGCATGACCGCGCACAAAGGTGTGGCGGATCGCGCCCTTGAAGGGCCGCCCCTCATAGATCGAATAGCCCGCCGAGGACACGACATCCTCGCGCCGCAGCACCCATTCGGCATCCAGATCGACCAGCACCAGATCGGCATCCAGGCCCGGCGCGATGCGGCCCTTGGCATGCGACAGGCCCATCAGCCGCGCGGGGGTTTCCGACACAAGCTCGGCGATCCGTTCCAGCGGCAGGCCGCGGGCGTGGTGCCCCTCGGTCAGCAGCACGGGCAGCATCGTTTCCATCCCCGGGCAACCGGGCGAGGCCTTCCAGATCCCGCCCTCTTTCGAACTGGCATCGCGGTGCACGTGATCGGTGGCCACCGTGTCGATATCGCCGTCAAAGATCGCCTGCCACAGCGCCTCGCAATCGGTGGCGGACCGCAGCGGCGGGTTGATCTTGCCCAGATTGCCGCCTGCCCAGCTGACGTCATGGGTCAGGTAATGCGGGCAGGTTTCCAGATAGACCCGGTCGCCCGCCATGCGCCGCGCGGTTGCCGCATCCAGCGCCGCCGCGGACGAGGTATGCACGACATACAGCGGCGCCCCCGCCTGATTGGCCAGGAACGCCGCGCGCTGCACCGCCTCGGCCTCGACAAAGGCGGGGCGGGTGGCGTCCCAGGCGGCCAGACCGCCGCGGCCTTCGGGGTCGCGGTCCATTTCCCGCTTGCGCAGGACCCAGGCGACCTCAATGTTTTCGGGGTGCGGGGCGACCATGCCACCATGCGCCGCCGCATGTTCGGCCAGCCGAAAAAAGAAGCCGTCGTCGATATCGGGCAGGCCCAGACGCGCGCCTTCACCGCCACGGTTGTTCATGAAGATCTTGAGCGTCGGCGCACCGTAATCGGTGATATAGGCCGGAACGCCCTTCAGCTGATCCTCGGTCGAGATGATGAAGTGATAGCCGAAATCGATCCGCGCCCCGGCCTCGGTCACCGAAACGACCTCGTCGAAGATTTCCTCATAGGGGCCGGTGCCCATGAGGTAGGGGATCATGCAGGTGACGCCGCCCTTGGCCGCGCTGGCGGTTTCGCGGTCGGCATCCTCGGGCACGCGGGGGCGGGCGATGTCCTTGCCGTGGCCCAGATGCAGGTGTGCGTCAATCGCGCCGGGCATCACCACAAGGCCTGTGGCATCGACCATGCGCGCCGCCTGCACCGGCGTGCCCGGCGCCAGGATCGCCGCGATCTTGCCGCCCGCCACCGCGATATCACAGGCGGTGCGCCCGGTGCCGGG
>NZ_JAMJFX010000026.1 GCF_023544865.1 Phaeovulum molybdatiresistens
AGATCCGCGTCGCCGTGCTGAACGGCTTCACAGCGCTCGGAATACCCGTCACTGAAGCTGTGGGATGAGTCTGTCCAGGGAAAGGAAAACCTCGGCCATCAGCTGATTTGTGCAACAGAGCCGATCACGGAGTAAAGCCTTACAGGATATCCTACGAGAGGATGATGGGCAAAGATGCTCGACTTTTTCTTTCTGATTTTTCCAGATTTGCAGGTCTTCCGGAACTGACAGAAGAAATTGAAATTAAAAGTTCGCATGAAAAGATAGGGACGCGAAAGAATAATGATTTCGCGGACAGGTTTCGCCACGAACACAGAATCTACCTTGACGAGGTCGCGGACGAACGAAGCGCTTGGCTTCAGAAGTTAGATGAGAACAGCTTTTTCAAATCGTGATCACCGCATCGCGGTTGCTGGAATTATTCGTTGGGAAAAAGCCACCCGTCCTTACCGATAGTGACCATCTGGGCCTTGTCGCACCCTAGCCTTCGCCTGCCCCGGATTGACAGCTTTGGGGTGCGCCGATACTTCCCTTGATGGCGGGTGGCGAACCGGGAAATTGCGCAGCCTGCGGTAGCATTCAGTTGTGTTGATTGGGTTAATGAGGGAAATGTGATGCTGCCAAAGGCAGAAGGTGTTCATTATATTGATTTTTTTCGTGACCTTCACGAAGCGATCCTGTTCGACTGGTATCTGGAAATTGGCAGCCGCAAGGGTGACAGTTTCGCGCCCGTCCGGGGAAAAACCATTGCGGTGGACCCCTACTTTCGCCTGCGTCGGCATGTGATGAACGTCAAGCGCACGTTGCTTTTGTGCCAGACGACCAGCGACGAATTCTTTGCCGATGATGCCCTGGGGCGCCTTGGGATACAGCTGTCGTTCAGCTTCCTTGATGGTATGCACCTTTTCGAATACCTCTTGCGCGATTTCATGAATACCGAGGCACACAGCCGTCCCGATGGCGTGATTGCGATGCATGATTGTTGCCCCTTCACGACCGCGATGACGACGCGCGATCTGGAAAATCTGCCCAGGGGTGCCTGGACGGGCGATGTCTGGAAGCTGATCCCGATCCTGCGGGACTATCGGCCCGACCTGACGATCCGGGTTCTGGACGCGGCCCCGACCGGGCTTGTGCTGGTCAGCGGGCTGGACCCGCAAAACCGCGTGCTGCAGGAAAATTACGACGACATCATCGCGCGGTTTTCCGACCTCGATCTGGACAGCTTCGGACCCCAGCGGTTTGGTGAACTTTTCACCTTTGAAAGCACGCGCGCGATGATCGACAGCGGTTTTGAGCCGTTCCGCCATCTTGCGCTTGACCCCGCGCTGGTTTCGGAACCAAAGCGCGTTTCGACATGAGCCGCCACCCCCAAATCGTTCTGGCGACTGTTGCTGGGGATCTGCGCTGCGCCTGGATGCCTTCGTGTGCAACGCGGTGGCGCAATGACCGAGGCTGACTTTATCCGGTCTTCCGTTGCCATGCAGATCGGCGGGTTTTCCGGCCCTGTCGCGCAATCGCAAGCGGCGTTGCTGCGCGCGTTGCAGGGGGCAAGCGGGTCCGCGCTTGCGCAGCTTCCGGGCGGCACGGATGTGGTCCGGCTGGACGATGGCACCCTGCGTCGGGTTGATCCACGGGCCCTTGACCGGGCGGGCAAGGCCGAGCTTGCGCTTGCGCAGATCAACGCGGCAGGCGCCGATTTCGGCTTTGTTGTCGATATGCAGGATCGCCGCCTGCGCAGCCTGGCGGAGCCGGGGGCGCCGTGCTGGCCCGTTTTCTGTTTCAACAGGCGGGCTGCAGATGATCAGCGCATCTTGTGGCCGCTGCCGATCTATCACGATTTGCGGGGCGACCAGTTCCTTGCCGATGTGCGGCCCGATGCCGTCGCCTGGGAAGACAAGGTCGCGCGGGTCGTCTGGCGCGGGATTACCGGCGGACGGGTGATGGGCCCGACCCCGCGGGAAGAGGGTTTGCGGCTGAAACGCCTGCTGCGGCGCCATGCGAACGGCCGGATGAACGATGCCACGCTGGCATCGCAGCTGGCGGGCCTGCCCCGCTTCAACGCCCTGACCCGGGTGCAAGGCGATCCGCGGTTCGATTTCGGTTTCGTCGATGGCGACGGCTACATCATCGAAGAAACGCCATTTCATGCGCCTTTGGGCCGCCCGCGCCTGACGCGCCTGGACATGCAGCGCTGCAAATATATCGCGGTGCTGCGGGGGCTGGATGTCGGGTCAAGCTTTTATTGGGTCATGAACTCGGGCTCTGTCGGGTTCGTGATGGAAACACCATTCGAAACCTTTGCTTCGCGCCATTTCCGCCCTTGGGAACATTACATCCCCTTCCGCGAGGATTGTTCCGATCTGACCGAACGTTACACTTGGGCCGAGGCGCATCCCGAAGAATGCCGGAACATGACGCGCCGCGCGGCAGAGGTGTGCCGCCTGCTATCGCGCGCCGATCTTCGTGCAACGATCCTGCGCGAGGTGGTTGCCAGCGTCGGCGCCCAGCCGCGGGCGTGAGGAACGCGCCGTGCCCGCCAAACGCTGTAGCCTCCTGATCAGATCGTCGCGACCGGGGTCACGGGCGATCCGATCGCGCCGGGAAGGCGCAGGGGGGGCGCGGTCAGGAAGCAGGCGGATCGGTCGCGCGTGGCCAGTGCCTCGGCCAGATCCTTCAGATACCAAAGCTCGGCCAGGGGCATTCCCAGCTTGAACAGGCAATGGTGGTGCAGCGGCAGGCGCAGGCAGCAGGCGTGCGGGTCGCCATGCGGGTTTTCGACGGCGTAATTGTCGGCGGCGATGGCGGCGATGCGGGTTTCGGTGATCCAGTCGTGCAGCGCCTCATCCTGGCCGTCCAGCACCGCGCCGGTGCGGTCCAGACGGTCGGGGTCGGGGGCCTGCTGCATGTCCAGCAACGCCTCGGCATAGCCGGTGCGCAACAGCACGATGTCGCCCTTGCGGATCTCGACCCCCTGCGCGGCGATCGCCTGTTCCAGCGCGGCCCGGCCCACGATGGTGCGCCCGGTGCCGAAGTGGCGGGCCAGATCGATCAGCACCGCGCGGCCCTGCACCCCGGTTGTCGCCATCTCGCTGACCGATAGCTTGCGGGCAAAGGATCCGTGAGGGCTGCCCGGTTCCTGGCCCAGAACATCATGATCGGCGCGGAAGCCGTTGTAATAGACCCGCTCGGCCACGCCATCGCCATCGGCATCGAACAGCGCGCCGACATGGGCCAGCGAATCCCATTGCGTGGAATATTGCGTGCTGAGCACCACCTGATCGTCGCTGAGAACGTCGCGCAGCAGCGGATCGACCTTGGCCAGCGGATAGTTCACATAGGCCGTGTCGCCCAGAAAGGTGGGGGCCAGACGCGGCGGCTTGCGCCGGGGGTTCAGCGTCAGCGCGCCGGGAATATCCAGTGGCAGGGACAGGCAGAAGGCCCGGCCTTCGCGGATTTCTGCGGCACCTGCCAGACGCTCGGTCGGGCCGATATGGTTCAGCGTGCCCAGTTGATCGTCGCGCCCGAAATCACCCCAGTTGGATTTTTCGGGGCGGTTGATCCAGTCCGGCATTCATGCCTCCTTGTCGTTGGGCGGCGCCGTGGCACCAATCGCGATCACCTGGCGCAGGGCCTGTTCCAGCGCCTCGGCCCGCTGGTTCAGGGCGCTGTCCCAGTCATAAAAACCTTTGCCGCTTTTACGCCCCAGCGCGCCGTTGTCCACAAGCGACCGAAGCGCGGCGGGCGGCGTGGCGTCGGTGGCAAGCTGGGGGTAAAGGTAGGACGCGATGTTCAGATGGGTATCCAGCCCGTTCAGATCGCGTTGCAGGAACGGCCCGATCAGCGCCAGCCGCACGCCCAGACTGTGCTGCACGATCGCGTCGATCGTCGCCGCGTCGGCCACGCCGGTTTCGACCAGGTGGAAACATTCGCGCATCATCGCATGCTGGATGCGGTTGGCGACAAAGCCGGGCACCTCGATCTTCAGGACCGCGGGCACCTTGCCGCTTTGGCGCAGGATGTCGGCCAGCCGGGCAGTGGTGGCCGCGGGCGTCTGCGGGCCGCCGATCACCTCGACCACGGGGATGACATCGGCGGGGTTGAAGAAATGCGCGATGACCAGGCGTTCGGGGTGGCGCATCCCGGCGCAAAGATCGCGACTCATCAGCCCCGAGGTGTTCGACGCGATGATCGTCTGATCCGATACGGCCGCCTCGATGTCGCGCAAGACGCGGTGCTTCAGCGCGAGGTTTTCCGGGACCGCCTCGATCACCAGGGGCGTGTCGCGCCAGTCCGGTGCCAGATCGGACAGCGCCGGGGCCAGGGTCAGGCGCGATCTGTCTTGCCCCGTGCGGGCCATGAAATCGGAAGCGATTTCAAGTGCTTGGCTGTTCGGATCAATCAGGCCGACGGCAAATCCGGCGGCCATAAAATGCGCGGCGATGCGCTGTCCCATGACCCCGGCCCCAATGATCGCAACCCGCATCGTCATGTTCCACCCCGGCATTCTCATATACATTGACAAAATAATACGGAACTTTTTATAGCACTTCAATATAAGTGAAACGAGGGGGCCGGGACTGTCCACGGACGTCGCCGGCAGGAGGAAAAAGTGAACGGACTTGCAAATTTCTTCACGCGGATCGTGAACCGCTACATGCCCGACCCGCTGGTCGTGGCGGTCCTGCTGACCGCGCTGACCTTGGTGTTCGCCATGGTCTGGCAGGGCACCGGCTTCCTTGATGCGACCCGTTATTGGGGCAAGGGGTTCTGGGAACTGCTGGCGTTCTCGATGCAGATGACGGTGATCTTGCTGGCGGGCTATATTCTGGCCAAGACGCCGGTGGTTGACCGGCTGATGAACTGGGTCGTGGCGGGCATTCACACGCCCCGCGCGGCGATCATCGCGGCCACGCTGTTCGGCGGCGTGGGCAGCTGGGTGAACTGGGGCTTTGGCCTGGTGATCGGCACGCTGATCGCGCAGAAGCTGGGCCAGAAGGTCAAGGGCCTGCACTATCCGCTGGTCATCGCCGCGGGCTATTCGGGCTTTGCGCTTTACGGGATCGGGCTGTCGGGTTCGGTGCCGCTGCTGCTGAACACCCCCGGTCACTTCCTTGAGGAAAAGATCGGTCTGGTGCCGCTGTCGGATACCATCTTCTCGCCGATCATGCTGATCACCAGCCTGCTGATCGTGGTGACCATGCCCTTCTTCAATGCGATGCTGCACCCCAAGGCCGGCCAGCCGATCATTGAGGCCAAGCCCGAAGCCCCCGTTGCCGCGCCCGAGGTTGAAACCCATGCGCCCACCTTTGCCGACCGGCTGAACAACAGCCCGGTGATCGGCGTGGGCGTCGGCCTGTTCGGCCTGCTCTATTGCGCGCTGTATCTGAGCGATGGCGGCGGGATCACGCTGAACCTGGTCAACACGCTGTTCGTGTTCCTGGGTATCCTGCTGTTCGTCACGCCGAACCGCTTTCTGGCGACGCTAAGCGATGGCGCGCGGATCGTGGGCAACATCATCATCCAGTATCCGTTCTACGCCGGTATCCTTGGCATCCTGTCGGGTTCGGGCCTGATCGTGACCTTCGCGGGCTGGTTCGTGGCGATTTCCTCGGCCGAAACGCTGCCGATCTGGTCGTTCATCTCGTCGGGGTTGATCAACATCTTCGTGCCCTCGGGCGGTGGCCAGTGGGTCATCCAGGGCCCGGTGATGATGGAGGCCGCGGCCCAGCTGGGCGCCTCGGTTCCGGCCACGGCGATCGCGGTGCAGATCGGCGACCAGTGGACCAACATGGTGCAGCCGTTCTGGCTTTTGCCGGCGCTGGCGATCTCGGGGCTGAAGCTGCGCGACATCATGGGCTATATGGTGCTGGTGCTGTTCTACCTGGGCGTCATTTACGGGGCGGCGGTCGCGATCTGGGGCTTCATCGGGGTTTGATGACACATGCCCTTTATGGTGGAAACCTATGACAAACCCGGCTGCGCAGAATTGCGCAGCCAACTTCGCCCCGCGCATCTGGACTATCTTGAGGCGAACAAGGCCCTTTTGCTGGCCTGCGGGGCAAAGCTTTCGGATACGGGCGATGTGGCCAGCGGCGGGCTTTACCTGCTGGATGTCGAAACCCGTTCCGAGGCCGAGGCCTTTATCGCCGCCGATCCTTTCGCGCAAGGCGATCTGTTTCAGCGGGTGTTCATCACCCGCTGGCGCAAGGCCTATCTGGCCGGACAAAACACCCTGACGGAGGGCTGAGATGCTGTATCAGGTGGAAATGATCGTCCGCATTCCGCAGGACATGGACCCCGAAATCGCCGCCGATCTGAAGGCGCGCGAAAAGACCTATTCGCAGGATCTGCAACGCGCGGGCATCTGGCGTCACATCTGGCGGGTGGCGGGGGCCTATGCGAACCTGTCGATCTTTGATTGCCGCGACAACACCCACCTGCATGAGGTGCTGACGGGCCTGCCGCTCTATCCCTATATGGACATTTCGGTAAAGCCGCTGTGTCGGCATCCGTCCTCGATCCATGAGGGTGATGCATGACTGGCTTTGCGCGGGGCGTCGCGGTCATCACCGGCGGCAGCCGGGGGATTGGGGCTGCGATCACCCGGCGGCTGGCGGCGGACGGGTTCCGCACCGTCGTTCTGGACATTGTTGACCCGGACGGGCCCTGCGACCACTTCCTTCAGGTCGATCTGTCCGATCTGGATGCGGCCCGCGCCGCCGCGGCGCAGGTCGCGGCGGACCATGCGGTCACCTGTCTGGTGAACAATGTCGGTATCGTCGCGCCCGCCCCGCTTGAGGAGGTGCGCGCCGAGGATCTGGACCGGCTGATGCATGTGAACCTGCGCCCCTCGCTGATCTGCGCGCAGGCGTTCCTGCCCGCGATGAAGGCGGCAGGCGGCGGGCGGATCGTGATGAACACCAGCCGCGTGACGCTGGGCAAGGAATTGCGCAGCCTTTACAGCGCGACCAAGGGCGCGGCGCAGTCGATGGCGCGGACCTGGGCGCTTGAACTGGGGCCGCACGGCATTACCGTGAATTGCGTGGCCCCCGGCCCGATCGCGACCGACGCCTTCTGGAAGAACAATCCCCCCGACGCGCCGCTGACGCGCGACATCATTTCCAAGGTTCCGGTCAAGCGCCTGGGCACGGGCGAGGATGTCGCCAATGCGGTGTCCTTCTTCTGCGCGCCCGAGGCGGGCTTTGTCACCGGACAGACGCTGTTTGTTTGCGGGGGCGTCACCGTCGGCTGACGCAACGCCCCTTTCCCTTATCCCAGATGTTCGATCAGCAGCCCGGCGAAAACGTCGGGCTGTTCCACACAGGGCATGTGGCCCGCATTGGCGATTTCGACATAGCGCGCGCCGGGGATCTGCGCGGCCGTGGCCTGCACCAGCGTGGGCGGGGTGGAACAATCCTCGGCCCCGGCGATGACCAGCGTGGGCGGGGTGATGCGGGGCAGGGCGGCGGTATAATCGGCGTCGCGGATCGCGGCGCAGACATCGGCATAGCCCTGCGCGGGGGTGCGTTCCAGCATCGCCCGCCACATCGCGAAATCTTCGGTGTCCTGATACCCCGGCGCGAACCAGCGCTGCAGGATCATGTCTGAAATGCTGGCGATCCCGTCCTTCAGCACCGCGTCGATCCGCGGGTTCCAGATGTCCGGCGTGCCGATCTTGGCGGCGGTATCGGCCAGCACCAGATGCGTCATCGCCCCGGGCCTGCGCTGCACCAGTGCCTGCATGATCAGCCCGCCCACCGAAAGCCCGACCCCGGCAAAGCGGGAAATGGCGTAATGGTCCAGCAGCGTTTCCAGATCGGCGGCCATCGTTTCAATGCTTTGGCCGGGCAGGGCGGTGCTTAGCCCGTGGCCGCGCTTGTCATGGCGCAGGATGCCCCAGCCTTCGGGCAGGCGGGCCACCACCCGGTCCCAGACCCGCAGGTCGGTGCCCAGCGAATTGGCAAAGACCACGACGGGCTGTCCCGCCGCCGCCGGGCGATAGCCGTGATGGATGCCGCGGAATGCGGTGAACTGTTCTTGTGTCATCTTGGGGTCCGTCAGGTTTCAGATGTGTCGATGCAGGACAGGAAGGTCTGCAGCGGCGGGGTCATTCGTTCGGCATGATAGACGAGCGAGATGTCCGCCCGTGCCGTGGTGCCCGCCAGCGGCTTGTAGGTCACGCCGTCCAGCTGCACGCAGCTGATGGCCTTTGGCACGATCGCCACGCCCAGCCCCGCCGCAACCAGGCTGACGATCGAGGCGAATTGCGGCGAGCGGAAACGGATGTCCGGCGAAATGCCCGCCTCAAGGCAGGCCGCATGCATGGCCGCGGAAAACCCCACATGCGTCGGCAGGTGGGTTGCGATGAACTCGCTGCCCTCCAGGTCCTTCAGCGTGATGGTGCTGCGCCCGGCCAGCGGATGGGACGTTGGCAGCGCGGCCCACAGTTCCTCGCGGCACAGCGGCACGGCGATCACGTTTTCGGGCATGTCGGGGAAAGGCAGGCGGACAATGCCGACATCCAGGTTTCCGGCGGCAATTTCGGGGATCTGGCGATCAAGGTCCATCAGCACCAGTTTCAGATCGACCTGCGCCGCCTTTTCCCGGAAATTCCGCAGCATCCGCGTCAGCACACCATTATAGGCGGCCGCCCCGATATAGCCGATGGCCAGTTCGCCCAGCTGCCCCTTGCCCGCGCGCAGCGCCACATCCTCGGCCCGGTGGGCATGGCGCAGAACCGCCCGCGCCTCGGGCAGGATCATCGCACCGGCGGGCGTCAGCGCGACCCTGCGCCGTGTGCGTTCGAACAGAAGGGTGCCAACAATTTCTTCCATCTGCTGCAATTGCAGTGTCAACTGGGGCTGCGAAATCGACAGCCGCGCCGCGGCACGTCCGAAGTGAAGCTCTTCGGCCAGGGCGATCAACAATTCGTAGTGTTTCAGCGTAAGCAAATTATTGCCATTTCGTATTGAACTGGCAAATAGATATCGAAAAAAGATATGTTTGTCACGCGTATTCCGCGCGCCCAAGGGGTCGTGTCGCGAAGTTGGTGGAAATTTGCAGGCGGCGTAATCTCCGGGTGAACATCCACCCACCCAACCGGCGGCGGCAACCGCCAGGGAGATCACGTCATGAACCAGATTACCGACACTGCGAGCTTTGCGCTACTGGCCGGGGAGGCCGGGTTCGACCCGATCGAGGGGCGGCTGCGGACCAACGTCCGCGCAACCATCGAAGCGGTTTTCGAGGAAGAGCTTGCCAGCTTTCTTGGTCGCCTCTGCTACGATCGGGGCGACGGCCCGGCGAAAGGCTATCGCCACGGGCACCGCGAACGGCAACTCACCGGCACCTTCGGGACGGAAACGGTGCGGGTGCCGCGCGCCCGGATCGAGGGCGACGCAGGCAAGGTAACGGAATGGCGCTCGAAGGCGCTGCCCCGTTATCTGCGGCTGACAAAGAAGGCCGAGGCCCTGATCGCCGCGGTCTATCTCGCCGGCACCAACACGCGGCGCGTGAAGCGGGCGCTGTTCGGGCTGTTTGAGGGAGCTGTTAGCAAGGACGTGGTCAGCCGCGCCTGGCGCAAGGTGAAGGTGGACTGGGACGCCTGAGCAGAACGAGGCGGTGGTTGTTCTGGGTCGGATACGTCATGGGATACATCGGATGTCCTTTCGATGCAGGTTGGGGGGAGAGGAGGGCAGGGTGGTCGCCCGGCTTTCTGGGGGTGCTCATCACATCCCCCTCATGCGGCTGCCGAAGCTCGGTCCGGGTGGCGCGCAACCGCAAGCCGCCACCCGGAGCGATCTTCAGGCCCGCCCTTGCGCGCAGCGGACGGCGTCCCGGATCCGCCGGCGCAGGGCCTGCAGCCGGTTCATCGCCTCCGGCGTCAGCCAGCCGAGCACCGGCGCGCCGACATCCGGGCTGCGGGCAAAGCGGCTGTTGCGATCTGAGACGATGAGCCGTTTCGCCCCGAGGAAGACGGTCGGTCCGGTCAAGACGCCGCCCTGCATTGCCGCCGAAGGGGTTATTTTCAGATCGAAGGGTCCGCGCCGGCGGCCGGGCAGCTGGGAGATGCCGGGGGCGAGCGTCACGAAGCGCTTCCCGGCGTGGAAGGCGACCTCAAGAACGAGGCAAGGCCGGGCCGTGTCGGGGCCAACTTCCATCGGGAAGCGAAAGGCCACAATCGCGCCGGGGCGCGGCTCTCGGGTCGGGCGCGCGCCGGAACGCGTGTCTGCGCCGCCGCGCGGGTCGGTGGTGTCGAGCATGGAAAACTCCAGGGTTGAGAGGAAACGACCCGCAACCCCGAATTCACCAGTGTCGGGGTCTTCGCCTTCGGTCGCGCGTCATCCGGCGCGCGCGCGAAGGCGAAGAGGCCCGATCAGGTTTTGTCTCGCAGTCCTGACAGGCTCCTGCGGGAGGGCCGGGAAAACCGGCCGCAACGTGGGAGAGGGTGCCCCTGTCGGTGGCTCCACCACCACCTCCGCAGGCGGCATCGGGGCCGCTGGGTAGAAGGCTACTCGCGGGGCAAGACGTGCAGAACCCGGTCCCTTGCCCGGCTCAGCGTCTAAGCGGCCGGGCGGCGCGCCTTCGGGGTCCTGTTTTTGGCGCCTGAAGGCCCCCGGGGCCGCTGCGGCCCGCGTGCGCTGGCGGGACTGCTGGTCGACGGGCAGCAATCGGCCTCTCCGAACGCGGCATCGTAGATCTCGATCAGCTCGCTCTTCGAGATCGAAGGGTTGCCAGCGGTCAGATATTTCACTTGGTCGAAATCAAGGGCCCGAAGGCGGCGCTCCAGTTCCGCGGGGCTGATCCGCGTGGCCTGGAAGAAAATATGCCGACAGCAGAGGCGTGCTGCAGCGATGCAACGGACCAGAAAACAGTTGCTCAAGGCCGGGTATGTGAGCGGATTTCTGACCGCACCCTTGTTCGTGATCTGATGCAGCTAAAGCGGCAAGGAGTTGAATACGGCGAGGAATTCCAAGCCTATCTCGGATCCTGATTGGCCTCGCGCATCTCAGCCAGAATCCTGCGATCGTCAAGGGTGGACAGCAGCAGCGTCACCGCGATCCCAATGCCCGCGCCCAGAAGCGTGTCGAGCGCGCGTTCCGGTGCCATGGCAGGTCCCGCGCCATGCGGTGCCGCCAGATGGGTCATCAGCAAGGCCATCGGGGTCACGAGCATCTGTCCGAAGGCATAGTTGAAGCCGATGACGATTTCGGTGGCAATCTGCAACAGCACGATAGAACCGATCACCGTCCAGACGCCTGGGTCCTGCACAAGCACGATCCAGGCCAGCACTGCGCCCACCACCGTGCCGGCCATCCGCTGCAAGGCACGGTTCATCGAGATGTGCAGATGTGTCCCTTGCATCACAGCCAGTGCACCCATCGCCGCCCAGGCCGGGTGATCCGCGCCGAACCCCTGGCTGAGAAACATGGCGATGCCAGCGCCGATCATGCTGCGCAGCCCCGCCATCAGCGGCGAGCTTAGCGGCCGGTCGGGTTCGACCGGCAGGGGCCGGGCGGGCGAGGGGACATGGCGTAGCGCCTCGCTTGCCGCACAGATCGCCCAAGCCAGCCCCGCGACCACGCCAGTTGCCAGAACCCGCCCGGCCAGATCCGCTCCGCTCAGGCCCGGCGCCGCCATCGAGGCACCCGCGGCAAAGACGAAGATCAGCGGTCCCGGCGCGCCGAAACGACCGGTCACGCTGACAAACAGGAAGATGCCGCAGGACATCGCGAGGAGTATTAGTTGGGACACATAGCTGGCCCCTGCCCAGGCCGCCCCCGATATTGCTGCTACCGCGAATACCTGCCAAATCGCGCAATGCAGCACGATACGTTGTCGGGTTTGCGTCGGCGCGAAGCGCCCGAAGAGCGCCGGGAGCGCTCCTAGCGCGGCAAATCCGATCAGCTCCGGCCAGGGAGATACCCAGAAGAGCGGCAAAGCGATAGCGCCCGCCAGCGCCGCCTGAAATCCTGCCAGCGCCGAATTGCGCAAAGAGGGTTGGGCCGAGACCACCAGGCTGTCTCGCCATTGGTCGCGATGCAGCAGATGGCGCGCGGCCTCGCGGCGGGTTGGGCCCTGCGGCTGATCGCGATCGCACCTCATCGCCGGTTTGCCCCGTGCATGGTGACTCCTTGAATGGCGGTATTTGAAAAGTTCCGGGCAAGGGGCATGTTTGGCAAGCTGCATGGCATCATGCAGTGGAGCCGGATCCCCGCAGTCCCAAATCGCGCCGCCTGTTCAGCAGAATTGGATGACGGACAAATCATTCCAGCCCCACTTTGACACATCGATGCCGTCGGGGGGTGCCATTTTTGAGGCAACAGGCCGCGCGAATGGTGCCATCAAGGCGTCATGGGGAATCTGGTGGGCGTCCTGGGCGCGGATGGTAGCGCGGGAGGGTCCAGCCCAACGCCAGAGCACCGGCGCGCAATCCGAACGCCACGAAGCCGCCCGCGAAGGCCGCCAGAAGCACTTGCACATCCATCAGGCGCAACCCGACATACACGGCCGCCCCCGCGACGGCCGCAGAGACATAGATTTCTTCTCGCGTGACGGCATTCGGCTCACCGGCCAGAACATCACGCAGGATACCGCCAAGCGTGGCGGTCATCGCCCCGGTCAAGATCGCCACGATCGGAGAGCCAGTCAAAAGGAAGCCCTTGTGGGCGCCAAAGACGGCAAACAAGGCAAGTGCGCAGGCATCCAGCCATAACAAAACCTTGTATCGGGATTCGAGGAAATGCGCCGTGCCATAGACGAACACCGCCGTTGCAATGCAGATGGCCAGGTAGAGCGGTTGATCGACCCAGAAGACCGGCTGGTTCAGGACAACGTCGCGCACCGATCCACCACCGATTCCGGTCAGATTGGCGAGGAAGATGAAGCCCATGATGTCGAGTTGCCGACGCGATGCGGTCAACGCGCCCGTCGCGGCAAACAGCACGACGCCGATATAATCGAACAGAATCAAATATTGGGTCATCGGCATGTCATCCGGCTTTCGGGCCATCGGTTCGCGTGGCCTGCACGTGTTGTTTCGGGTCAATGGCCATCACAGGATTTCTCCCAATCGGCCAGGGCGTCGCTGTAAGCGTTTGAGTGAACCCAGTCCAAGAGGCCTCCGAGCTGCGCCTCGAAAGCCGAGCGCTGTTCCGCCGTGAAGGCCTGAAACAGGATGTTTTCCAGGCCGTCGGCCAGCGACCTTGCGCGGTTGCGCAACGCGCTGCCCGCTGCCGTGCAATAAAGCGCGAAACGGCGCGCGTCGCAGCTGTCGTTCACCCGTTCCAGAAGCCCGGCCTTCACGAGGCTTTGGATCAGTCGTGACGTCTTTGACCGCTCGAGATGTGCGAGCTTGTTCAACTCCACGAAGGTAATGCCGGGGTTGTCGTCTACCAGCCGCAATATTCTGATTTCAAGGATCGACAGGCCTGTCTTGTCGCGAAAGATGTGATCGTTGGCTTCGATGGTCATTTTCGTCAACAGGTTCAACCGATAGGTGATCCTGTCCGAGTCTTTCGTCAAAGTCGACATTCGTCGCTCCGTCCTTTCCTGTGGCTCGGGCTTGATGGGACGACCTCTGCTGCCGCAGGCGGACATCGATTCGTGGTCGGAAAGTCGCGCATATCGGTGCCTGTGAACAACTATGAAACAAACGGTCCCTGCGAAAGTTTGATGCGCCGGCGTCGCCCCCGAAGCCGTCTTCAACCAATATCACAAAAAGGTTTCATGTTGCAACGGTTGCAAATGACAATATTTTTGATTTGATTGACGTAGATCAATGTTAAGGGTGAAGATGTCGTTCACGCCAAACGCACAAAACCTATTCGCCACTTCGGAAGGCCGGGGGCTGAATGGCCCGCCCGGACCGACTGACCCTATCGGGATCAAGCAAATGTCTGACACATCGTCGACCACCTACCAAGGGAACGACAAGCTTCTCTTCGGTATCATCCTGGGCGTTCTGGCCTTCTGGCTGTTCGCCCAGACCACACTCAACATCTCTCCCACGATGGCGGCTGACCTCGGGCTTGAGCAAAGCGTCATGAATATCGCGGTCTCGATCACCGCGCTTTTCTCGGGGATCTTTATCGTCGTCATGGGCGGGCTCGCTGACCGTATCGGTCGTGTCAAGGTCGTCTTGTGGGGCTTCATTTTCAGCATCATTGGCTCTCTGCTGGTCGGCTTGGCCCCAAGCGGCGCGATGGGATCGGTGTTCCTGATGCTCGGCCGGATCTTTCAGGGCTTTTCGGGTGCGTTCATCATGCCGGCTTCGCTGGCGCTGGTGAAAACCTACTGGGACGGGGCAGGCCGTCAACGCGCCGTTTCGCTGTGGTCCATGGGGTCGTGGGGCGGCTCGGGCTTTGCCGCGCTTTTTGGTGGCCTCATGGCTCAGAACGTCGGATGGCGCTATATTTTCATCATCTCTGCGGTCGTGTCGCTGGTGGGCATGCTGATGGTGCGCGGAACGCCCGAAAGTAAAGCCGAGACCAAGGGGTCCTTCAAGTTTGATGGCAAGGGCGTGGCCTTCTTCATGATTGCCATGGTTGCCCTGCAGGTTGTCGCAACCCAGGGTTCCAAGATCGGCTGGTCGAGCCCGCTGACCCTTGGCCTCGCAGCTGTCGCCGTGGTTTTTGGCTGGCTGTTCATCCGCACCGAGAACTCGGTCGCCAATCCGTTCGTGAACTTCACGCTGTTCAAGAACACCACCTACACGGGCGCAACGATCTCGAACTTTCTGCTGAATGGCACCGCCGGGATGCTGATCGTCTCAATGCTTCTGCTGCAACTTGGCGGCAACCTCTCGGCCCAACAGGCCGGCCTGCTGACCATCGGTTATGCAATCACGATCGTTCTCTTCATCCGCGTCGGGGAAAAGCTGTTGCAGCGGTTTGGCGCTCGTAAACCGATGATCTGGGGTAGTTTGATCGTGGGCCTGTCCATCGCGCTGCTGCTGCCGACGGAAACCATGCTGGGCACCTATAAGATGCTCGCAATTGTCTCCTACGCCGTCTTTGGTCTGGGCTTGGGTTTCTACGCCACGCCTTCGACGGACGCAGCCCTGTCCAACCTTCCCGCCGATCAGGCTGGTGCCGGGGCGGGCATCTACAAGATGGCCTCGTCGCTGGGTGCGTCCTTCGGGGTTGCGATCTCGGCCGCGATCTTCACCGCGCTGAGCGCCGGCGACAACATTCTCTGGCTCGAAGGCGTGATCACCTTTGTCGGACGTCAGGACAACGTTGCCATCCGCCAGGCGGCAATGATTGCGCTGCTGTTCAACCTGATACTGGTCGGTGTCGCCATCATGTCGATCATGCTGACGGTTCCCAAAGGCAAACCTGAAGAGCGTGCTTGACCCCTTCGGCCGTCGGCGGGAATGCCGGCGGCCCCACCCTAAAACTGGAGAACTCGACATGAACGCCATCGTGAAAGATCTCGAAAAAGACAAAGCCCTCATGAATGAGTGGTTTACCCATATGCACCGGAACCCCGAACTGTCGATGAAGGAGGAAAAGACCGCCGCCTTCATCGCCGAAACCCTCAAAGGTTTCGACGGGGTCGAGGTCGAAACCGGCGTCGGAAAATACGGCATCGTCGGGTCGCTCAAGGTCGGAGACGGCGATAAGGTGATCGGACTGCGCGCCGATTTCGACGCGCTGCCGATCCAGGAAGTGAACGACCTTGATTACAAATCCGAGGTCAAGGGCGTGTCGCATCTGTGCGGCCATGACGGCCACACCACCATGCTTCTGGCGGCCGCGAAACGCCTTTCGGAGACCAAGAACTTCAACGGCACGGTGCGCTTCATCTTCCAGCCCGCCGAAGAAACCATGGAGGGTGGCCCGGCGATGATCGAAGACGGGCTCTTCGACCGTTTCCCGGTCGACACCGTCTACGGCATGCACAACATGCCCGGTCTGGAAAAGGGCAAGCTTTATTTCACCGAAGGTGCCACCATGGCCGCCGTCGACAACTGGGAAGTAGAGATCACAGGCAAGGGCGGCCACGGCGCATTTCCCGAGCATGCCATTGATCCGGTTGTGGCGGGATCGTCGCTGGTCATGGCGATGCAAAGCATCGTGGCACGGAACGTGGCACCGTCGCATAGCGCCGTCGTCACCATCGGCGCGTTCCAGGCCGGTGCGGCGGGGAACGTGATCGCGCATAGCGCCATCCTGCGGTTCTCGATCCGCACCACCACGCCGGAAGACCGGAAACTGGTTCTGGGCAATGTCCGGCGGTTGATCAAGACCCAGGCCGAGGGATTTGGCTGCACCTGGGAAATCCGGGAAGGCCAGCCCGGCGCGGTACTCGTCAACGATCCCGAGGAAACCCGCCAGGCCGCTCAGATTGCCCGAGATGCCTTCGGCGAACAGGATGTTTTTGAGGACGGGCCGACCTATCTGGGCTCCGAGGACTTCGCGTTCATGCTGCAACAACGCAAGGGCACCTACTGTTTTGTCGGCAACGGCCCGACGGAGTTCGTTCACCATCCGAACTACGTCTTCGATCGGGATATTCTGCCGGTGGGCGCAGCCTACTGGGTGGCTTTGACAGAAGGGCTTTTGCGCTGAACGCTTCATTCACGAAAAGCGGGATTTGATGCGAAAGGGGGCGATAAACGCCCCCTTTTATATGCGGTACGCATTGATAAAGGGGAGGCGGCGGCACCAACCTATCGAATTGAACTGTTCGTGACGCGAGACTCGCCTGTGAGAAGGTCTGCGTGAGCAGATGAGGTCTTGTATTGCGGATGGTGCTGAAGGGTTCATGAGGCGGTGCAAGGTTGTCGAGCCGCGGCGGCGGGGCAAGCGGCAGTGTGCCTGAAGGCGGCGGTAATCCCGGTCGCGCTGCGCTATTCGACCAGCGGGATCACGCGACAAGGCCTGATCGGGCCGCCGTGGATCCGGGCATCTGCGCGTGGGCGACACGCTGCGGCAGGTGGTCGATCTGATCGAGGATCGGGTTGCGCCGCTTGTTGCCACCATCGTCGATTACATCGACGCGGGTTCGAACAGCTTCAAGTTGTAACCGAAATCGAGAACATCGACGACTCGGTCCCTGCTGGCACCGGCTTCCGGCTTTGCGAGTAGCCCCTTCAGGGACATCGCACGGCGCCACTAGGGTAAACCCTAGCCCAGGCGGGGCTATTCCCGAATTGTCCCGATGCTCCCTGTCTTCTAGCCTCGCGAGGAAGCAGCACAGATGGGACGAGAGCCATGGCCATGCAGGTCAAGACCCGCAAAAGGATAGTCGCAACCGCCGGTGTTCTGGCGGTCTTGCTCGGGGGGGGCGCGCTCTGGCTGATGCGCGCGCCCGCCGTCACGCAGCAATCGCCTGGCTTCGAGGGCGAGGCGAGCGCCGATCTGATCGCGCGCGGGCGCTATATCGCGGAACTTGGAGATTGCGTGGCCTGCCACACCGCCGAGGGGGGCGCCGAGATGGCCGGTGGCCTCGCGCTCGAAAGCCCGATGGGCACGATCTATTCGACCAATATCACGCCCGACCCGGAGACCGGGATTGGCGGCTGGAGCTTTGGTGAGTTCGACCGCGCGATGCGGATGGGCGTAGCGGCCGACAACCACCGACTCTATCCCGCGATGCCTTATCCATCCTATGCCAAGATGACGGCCGAGGACATGGGCGCGCTTTGGGCCTATGTGAGTCAGGGGCTGGCGCCGGTTAAACAGGAAAACCCGCAAACCGACCTCGGCTTTCCGTTCAACCAGCGCTGGGGGCTGTCGTTCTGGAACGCCGCGTTCCTCAACGCGGAACCCTTCACCCCCGATCCGACCAAGGATGCGGTCTGGAATCGCGGCGCCTATCTGGTGCAGGGGCTGGGCCACTGCGGCGCCTGCCATACGCCGCGCGGCATCGGCTTTCAGGAGGTGACGATGGACGGCACCGGGCCGAAGGGGGATCAGTTCCTCTCCGGCGAGCGGGTCGAGAACTGGAACGCGGTCAACCTTCGCAATCTGTGGACCGTGTCGGACATGGTGCGCCTGCTGAAAACCGGGCAGAACCGCTTCGCCACCGTATCGGGCAGCATGGTTGACGTGATTTCGCATTCGACGCAGCACTTCACCGATGCCGACCTGACGGCGATGGCGATCTACATGAAATCGTTGCCCGAGGACCGCCCCGATCAGGTCGAAAGCCCCGAGGATGTGATCGCCGCGGTGGTGCCCGAGACGACCTGGACCACATCGGGCGGGCTGGGCTACATGCAGTTTTGCTCGGATTGCCACCGCCCGAACGGACAAGGCGTTCCCGAGGTCTTCCCGCCCTTCGGTGGCAACCACACGATTTCGGCCGACGATCCAGCGACGCTGGTGCACATCACGCTGACCGGTGGGCAGACGGCGGTAACTGCGGAACACCCGCGCGCCTTCGTCATGCCCGGGTTCGCCCAGCTTTCGGATCAGGAAATCGCCGAGATCCTGAGCTTCGTGCGTGCTGAGTTTGGACAGGGTGCCGCGCCGGTTTCGGCCGAGATGGTGGCCAAGGCCCGCAAGGCGATCGGTCCGACCTTCGAACAGACCACCTTCGAAACGCCACGGCTGGCCTCGATGCTGGCCGAGCCGAACCCCGATCAGCTCATCTACGGGATGCGGTTGAATGCCGAGACCCGTGACCTGCTGCCCGAGAATGTGGGCAACGATCTGAACTGCACCTCATGCCACCTGAATGCGGGCACGGTGGCGGATGGCTCGCCCTATGTCGGCGTGACGGCCTTTTTCCCGACCTATATGCCACGTCCGGGCAAGGTGATCGGCATGGAGGAACGCATCAACGGCTGCTTCCAGCGTTCGATGAACGGTAAACCGATCGCTAAGGACGGCGAGGCGATGAAGGCCTTTCTTGCCTATTATGACTGGATGAAAGGCGAGACCAAGCCCGAGGATAAGGTCGAGGGTCGTGGCATCGGCAAGGTTGATACCTCACTGATCCCCGATCCGGTGCGCGGCAAGGAGATCTACGTGGCGCAATGCGCGGCCTGTCATGGCGCGGAGGGTGAAGGGCTGACCGATGCTGCGGGCCGGGTCGTCTATCCGCCGCTCTGGGGAGATCGCTCCTTCAACATCGGCGCGGGTATGGCCCGGACCTACAAGGCAGCGGCATTCGTCAAGCAGAACATGCCGATCGCTGCCCATGGCAAGTTCCCGCTGGGGCAGGGTGGTCTCTCGGATCAGGATGCGGTCGACGTTTCAGAATACTTCACCCACATGCCGCGCCCCGATTTCGCCGGCAAGGAGAAGGACTGGCCGACCGATCCCAAACCCAAAGATGCGCGCTACTGAGCGCACCTGCCTCCAGAACGGCCGGCCCATCGTTCCAGGGCCGGCTGTTCGCTTGCGCGTATGGTCCGCGCGCGCGGCGACGATTGTGCCTCCGCGCCGCTTGCGTCAGTGTCGCGTCATGATTTCGTCTCTCCTCCCTCGTCTCGGTCTTGTGCTCGCCCTCGGGTTGACGGTCAGTGCCGCCTCGGCGCGCGAGGTGCGGGTCGCGGTTCTGGCCTTTCAGGGTTCGGAACGCGCGTCGCAGGATTTCGCGCCGACCATCGCCGCGCTTAACGCGGCCTTGCCCGAGCATAGCTTCACCATGGTGCCTCTCGATCTCGCCGGGGTCGCTTCGGCGGTCGAAGAGCACTCCGTCGATTTCGTCATCACCAACCCGGGCGATTACGTCGTGCTGGAGGCCCGTAGCGGCGTGACTCGGCTAGCAACGATCGAAAGCCGCGATCATGCGGTGCCGACCGATACCGTGGGCTCGACCGTGATCGTGCGGGGGGGCGTGGATCATCCCACCGATTTCGACGACCTGCGCGGCGCCCATCTGGCGGTGGTGAGCCGGGGTGCCTTTGGCGGCTGGCAAGTGATCTGGCGCGAGATGTTTGAGGCCGGGGTCGACCCCGACGCGCTAAGCGAGATCGTCGAAACCGGCTATCCGATGGAGGGGGTGATAGAGGCGCTGCGCGAGGGGCGGGCCGACGCCGGGGTTTTGCGCGCCTGCATGCTGGAAAACCATATCGCGCAGGGTCTGATCGCGCCCGATGAATTCGCCGTGGTAGCCGAACGGCCGGAGCCCGGCTTTCCCTGCCGCGTGTCGTCGCGGCTCTACCCGGACTGGCCCTTCGCGCGGCTGGCCTCGACCGAGACGGATCTGGCCAAGGCCGTGACCGCGGCACTTTTGCAGATGCCGCCCTCGGACGGGCGCGCCTGGACCGCGCCGCAGGATTATACCACCGTTCACGCGCTTTTCCGTGACCTCAGGATCGGGCCTTATGCCTATCTCGCCCGTACCTCTGTCCTGGGTTATGTCCGCGCGCATTGGCACTGGTTCGCGCTGGCCTCCGTGGCAAGCCTCTGGTGGGTGATCCATGTTGCCCATGTCGAGACGCTGGTGCGCCGCCGCACGGCGGAACTTACCCGTGAGGTGGCTGAGCGCGAAAAGGCTGAACGCCGCGCGCAGATGCACCGTGAGGAGCGCGATCAGTTCTCACGTCTGGGCATTCTGGGTGAGATGGCCTCGTCGATCGCGCATGAGTTGAACCAACCGCTGGCTGCCATCGCGAATTACGCCGAGGGGATGACTCGTGCCATCGACCGGGGTAAGCCCGACACAGCCTTTCTGCGCGACGGCGCGCGGGGCATCGCAGGCCAAGCCGAGCGGGCGGGTGCGATCATCCGCCGGATCCGCGCCTTCATGCGCCGCCGCGCGGCGCATCGCGAACGGCTGGATCTGAACGTGGTGCTGCGCGAGGCGCTCGAATTCTTCCATGCGACGGCTGCGCGCAAGAACATTCCGCTGACCCTCAATCTGGAAGCGAACCTGCCGCGGGTCGTTGCCGACCGGATCGAGATCGAGCAGGTGCTGCTCAATCTGATGCAAAACGCGGTCGATGCGATGGCCCACAGTCTCGCGCCCGCACACGGCATCGTGCTCAGCACGTCCTCGGGCGACGGGGCAGTGACGGTGGCGGTGCGCGATCACGGCACCGGCCTCAGCGCCGAGGCGGAGGCGCATCTCTTCGACGCCTTCTACACCACCAAGGCGCAGGGGCTGGGCCTCGGGCTGCCGATCTGCCGCACCATCATCGAGGCGCATGGCGGGAGGCTTTCGGCCACTACCGAACCCGATGGCGGGCTTACGATGCGCTTTACTCTGCCCGCCGCCCCCGAGGAGCAATCATGACCGAAACGCGTGATCCCGCCAGCGTTGAGCCGCTCGTCCTGATCGTCGACGACGACGAGGCGATGCGCCGTTCGATGCGCTTTCTGTTCGCGTCGGTCGGGTTGGCATCAGAGGCCTATGACTCGGCTGATGCCTTCCTGGCCGCGCTGCCCGATCCGGCCGCGATGCGGCCAGGGGCGTTGGTCCTCGATGTGCGGATGCCGGGGATGAGCGGGCTCGAGTTGCAACGCCACTTGAGCCAGCACAACTTTCCCCTGCCGATCCTGATCGTGACCGGGCATGGTGACGTTCAGATGGCGGTCGAGGCGCTCAAGGCTGGGGCCTATGATTTCATCGAAAAGCCCTTCAAGGAGCAGCACCTGCTCGACATGGTCGAGGCGGGGCTAAGGCTCTCGCGCGAGCGGCTGGGGCGGGCGGCGCAGCGGCGCGGGATCGAGACGCGTCTGGGGCGTCTGTCGCCGCGCGAACGCGAGGTGCTTGAGGGCATTCTGGCGGGCAAGGCCAACAAGGTCATGGCGCAGGATCTGGACCTGTCGATCAAGACGATCGAGGTCTATCGCGCCTCGGTGATGAGTAAGATGGAGGTCACGTCGCTGGCCGAACTGGTGCGGATCGTAGCCTCGCTTGACTGATCTCGCGCGTCGGCAGAGGTGGGCGGTTACCTTTTCAGAGCCCTCGCCGCCCGCTGGTGGGGCCATCTTGTCTTATCCTGTGGGGAAGCATAGCGTCGCGCGAAGGCAAAGCCCGATGTTCAGGCAAGTCACCCCGCCTTGTTCGCGAGACTAAAACGGGCCGATAGGTACTTGCGTCCGGTCATTGACATGAACGAAGCGGTGGAACCCTGCCTTGCAATAACACATCAACTCTGCGCTAAGGAAAAGGCCTTGCTGAATGTCAGGCGGGCGCTGATCCGCGACCATATTGATCATGGCCTCAATACTGTGCATGCGCCCGTGGGCCGTGCAAAGGTCAAGACCCTCGTTCGTTACCGCTGAGGCCACGAATGCTCGAAATTCTTGCCGACCGCACATATCGCCATCTGTTCGCCGCGCAAGTCGTGGCACTTCTGGGAACCGGTCTTGCAACGGTCGCACTTGGGCTTCTGGCCTATGATTTGGCCGGCGACAAAGCCGCGATGGTGTTGGGGGCGGTCCTCTTCATCAAGATGGTCGCCTATGTGGGGATCGCGCCCATCGCGGGTGCCTTCGCCGAGCGGGTGAACCGGCGGGTGTTTCTGGTGGCGCTCGATCTGGTCCGCTCGGGCGTGGCGCTTTGCCTACCCTTCGTCACCGAGATTTGGCAGATCTATGTCCTGATCTTCTTGCTGCAATCGGCCTCGGCAGCCTTCACGCCGACATTTCAGGCGACAATCCCCGATGTTTTGCCCGATGAGGCGCGCTACACCCGCGCGCTGTCACTTTCGCGGCTGGCCTACGATCTTGAGAACATTGTCAGCCCGACGGTCGCTGCGCTCCTTCTGGCGGTGATGAGCTACAGTTCCCTGTTCCTCGGCACGGTGGCGGGCTTCGTCGCCTCGGCGCTGCTCGTGCTTTCGGTATTGTTGCCCAGCCCGAAGCCCTCGGCGCCACGTGGTGTCTATGACAGAACCACCCGCGGCATCCGTATCTACCTTGCGACACCGCGTCTGCGGGGTCTGTTGGCGCTGAACATGGCCGTCGCCGCGGCCGGCGCAATGGTGCTGGTCAACTCTGTCGTGTTGGTGCGCGGCGTTTTGGGACTGGACGCATCCGCGCTGGCCTGGACGCTGTTTGCCTTTGGCGCAGGGTCGATGATCGCCGCGTTGCTTCTGCCGCGGTTGCTGGACAGAGTGCCAGACCGCCCCGTGATGCTGGGCGGTGCCGCGCTGATGGTGTTGACGCTTCTGGTGCTGGCTGGTGAAATCGCCATGTTTGGTCTTGTCTGGCCGGTGCTGCTTGGCGCGTGGCTGTTCGTGGGGTTGGGGTATTCCTCCGTGCTGACGCCTTCGGGGCGGTTTTTGCGACGCTCTGCCCATGCCGAGGACCGGCCCGCAATCTTTGCCGCGCAGTTCGCGCTGAGCCACGCCTGCTGGCTGGTCACCTATCCACTGTCCGGCTGGCTGATGACACGGTTCGGCGCGGTCGTGACGCTTGGCATTCTGGCGGCACTTGCCGGTGCGGGCATTCTGGCAGCCTTGCGCCTCTGGCCCCCAGACGATCCCGCAACGATCGAACACACCCATGACAACCTCCCACTCGATCACCCGCATCTTCAGGGCAGGCGGCGGCATTCGCATCCGTTCGTGGTGGACGACGAGCATCCCCGCTGGTCGTCTCGTCTGTGATAGACTCGCGCGGCATATGTGCGCCGCCGTCCACCGCGCGGCTGTCGGGACAACTGCCTGATCTTACCCGCGATATTCAGGCTGCCTGATAGCTGGAAAAGGCAGCAGTCGTCCCGTCGTGGTGGATCAGATAGACGATATAGGCCTCACGTTCGGTTTCCGGGCCCATTCCTGGCGATCCATATGGCATGCCGGGCACAGCCAGGCCGATCGCGTCGGGGCGTTCAACCAGAAGACGGCGAATGTCTGCGGGTGGCACATGTCCCTCGATCAGGTAGTCTCCAACCTTCGCGGTATGGCACGAGGTCATCTCCTCCGGGATCCCGTTGTCCAGCTTGTAGCGCATCAGAAGCGTCCCGGCACTCGCCTCGCTGGTAACGGTGAAACCGTCATTCTCAAGGATCTCGATCCAGGCCGAGCAGCATCCGCAGTTTGGGTCTTTCATCACGTGGATCGCCGGTCCGGCGTCTTGCGCCAACGTAATCAGGGGCGATGCAGCCAAGAGTGCCGTCGCTCCGACGAGGATTGTTCGGCGACTAATCGTTTCATGGGTCATATGGTTTTCCTTTCTGGTAGGGGTGGTTTGCAGGCGAGTCAGAGATCGACCTGCCTCAGCCGCAGGGCGTTGGTTATGACCGAGACGGACGACAGGCTCATGGCGGCCGCCGCGATCATCGGTGACAGCAGAAGTCCGGTGATGGGGTAAAGCAGCCCGGCGGCGATGGGGACGCCAAGCGCGTTGTAGGCGAAGGCGAAGAACAGGTTCTGCTTGATGTTGCGCAGGGTGGCGCGGGCAAGTTTGCGCGCCCGAACGATACCCATCAGATCGCCACCCAGCAGGGTGATACCCGCACTTTCCATAGCCACATCCGCGCCAGTTCCCATCGCGATTCCGACATCGGCGGCGGCGAGCGCCGGGGCGTCGTTTACCCCATCGCCCGCCATTGCGATCTTATGGCCGTCGCGGCGCAGTTGCTCGATCAGGTTCTTCTTTGCCTCAGGCAGGATGCCTGCCCGCACTTCGTCGATCCCAAGCTTGCCTGCCACCGCACGCGCGGTGCGTTCATTGTCGCCCGTTGCCATGATCACCCGGAGTCCCTGCGCGTGCAGTTCCCGGATCGCCTGCGCCGTGCTGTCCTTGATCGGGTCGGCCACCGCCACGATTCCGGCCAGTGCCCCATCCACGGCGACGAACATCGCCGTCTTGCCGGCGGCGCGCAGCGTGTCGGCCTTCGCCTCGGCCGCCCCCGTGTCCAGACCCAGTTCTCGCATCATCGCGGCATTGCCGAGCGCGACGGCGCGTCCGTCAACCGTACCGCGCACGCCCTTGCCTGTGACGGCGTCGAAGTCCGTGGTCTCCTGACGCGGCACACCCTGGGCCTCTGCACCCTCTACGATGGCTTCGGCCAATGGATGCTCAGAGCCGCGCTCCAGGGCTGCGGCCAAGGACAGCAAGTCCGTTTCTGCCAAATCGCCGAATGCCACCGTATCGGACAGTTTTGGTTTTCCCATGGTCAGGGTGCCGGTCTTGTCGACGATCAGCGTATCGACGCCCGCCATGCGCTCCAGCGCCTCGGCGTCCTTGATCAGCACGCCCGCCTGCGCGCCGCGCCCTGCCGCCGTGGTGATGGAGATCGGTGTGGCAAGCCCAAGCGCGCAGGGGCAGGCAATGATCAGCACCGATACGGCAGAGGCGATGGCGAAGACCAGCGCGGGCTCGGGGCCGAAGATCAGCCAGACGAAGAAAGCGACGATGGCGATGCACACAACGGTCGGCACGAATACAGCCGACACCCGGTCGGCCAGCCCCTGGATCGGCGCGCGCGACCGCCGCGCGTTCGACACCATCGCGACGATCTGCGCCAGCACGGTATCGGACCCGACCTTGCCGGCCTCGATCACCAGAGAGCCGTTCTTGTTGATGGTGGCGCCGGTCACTGCGTCACCTGGACCCTTCTCCACCGGCATCGACTCGCCGGTCAGCATGCTTTCGTCCAGCGAGGATCGGCCCTCGATTACCGTCCCGTCGACGGGAACAGCATCGCCCGGGCGCACGCGAAGCCGATCGCCTTCCAGGATGTTTTCCAGCGGCGCATCATATTCGCTGCCATCGGGAAGGATACGCCGCGCGGTCTTGGGCGCCAGACCCAGAAGTGCCCGGATTGCATCGCCCGTTCGTTCGCGCGCGCGCAATTCTAGAACCTGCCCCACGAAAACCAGCGCGACGATCACGACGGCCGCCTCGAAGTAGGTCCCGACGCCGTGGCCCATCCTGTATTGTTCGGGAAAGACACCGGGCAGGAACGTGGCGACGATCGAATAGAGCCAGGCCGCCGATACGCCCAGGCTGATCAGTGTCCACATGTTGGGTGATTTGTTCACCACCGAGTCCCAGCCGCGCCGGAAGAAGGGCAGGGCCGCCCAAAGAATGATCGGCGTTGCCAGCACGAACTCAAGATAGCTGGCGGTCCGGTGTCCGATCCAATCGCGTACCGGCAAGGCCACCAATTCGCCCATGGACAGCACGATAAGTGGCACCGCGGCCGCGACCGAGATCCACATCCGCCGCGTGAAGTCCGTCAGCTCCTCGCTCGGCGCGTCCGAAGGCAGCATCGGTTCCAGCGCCATCCCGCAGATCGGGCAGCTTCCCGGCGCATCCCGAATAATCTCGGGGTGCATGGGGCAGGTGTATTGGACGTTGGCCGCAGCTGCGGTTTTCCGCCCTGCGGCGCGGCCAGAGGCATAGAACCAGGGGTCTGCCTGGAATTTCGCCCGGCACTTCTCCGAGCAGAAATGAAAGGTCTCGTCGCCGAATTCCGCGTGACGGCCGTCGGCCGTGACGGCAACGGTCATCCCGCAGACAGGGTCCTTTGCCGTCTCAACGCCTGCGGGAACGTCGGGGGTGTCGCGATGATGATTGTGCTCCATGTTCTGCCAACCTTTCGATATCTCGTTGCAGCTTGCGGTCTGAAGCGGTTGGAGGCGCAAGCCATTTGACTGGTGGCAAGAAGAGCCTTTTTCAGGCTTCTTCCGCATCGCCACCCAGAGCAGCGGCAATCCTGTCACGCATCCCAGGCCGAGCACTGCCCATGTTGCCCGGCCCAGATCCCCGCTCACGGTTTCGCCGCCAAAATGGGCGAGCAGGAAGCTTGCTGGAATTATGCCAGCCAGCGTTGCCAGCGCGAACCGCCACGCATGCAGGCGGCTGAGCCCGGCGGCGTAGCTGATCATGTCGAAGGACATGAAGGGCATCAGCCGACTGGCAAACACCGTCGCCGTCAAGGCAGTTTGCGACCCGAGAAGCCCGGCATCGACGCGGTCACCCAACAGCCGACGCAAGACGTCGCGTCCCAGGATCCGCGCCAGCCCGAACGCGACCAGCGCGCCAAGTTCGGCACCGATCACGACCTGGACCGTTCCCCAAACGTGTCCATAGGCCGCGCCGGCCGCAAGTGCGATCGGCGCGCTGGGAATTGGGCTGGCCACGACAGCGACGGTCATGAGCGTGACGATCAGGACCGGCCCCCAGAGACCCGCGCGCGTGACCAGCATCTCCAGGCGTTCACCGTCCAGCAGACCACCGGCCTCGGTGAACACCGAAGGCGTCACCAACCAGGCACCGATCAGGCCGATCCCGAGGATCGCCAGACCTGCGAGGATGCCGGCGCGCAGGCGCATCTCAGACCGCCGCGACAGCCTTCGACAGAAGGTCGCGAACCTGGCCTGCGACATCCTTCAGCGCGGCGTTGTCGATCGCCTGCATTGACGCCACCGGGTCTATCGCACTGACCTCCACGCCTCCCTCGACCTCGCGCAGGATGACGTTGCAGGGCAGCATCGTGCCGACCCGCGGCTCGAACCCGATCGCCTGATACGCCATCTTGGGATTGCAGGCGCCGAGGATGCGATATCCCGGCATCTCGACATCGAGCTTCGTCTTCATCGTCGCCTTGACGTCGATTTCGGTGAGAACGCCGAAGCCATGGTCCGCCAGCGCCTTTCGCGCGCGTGCGTCGACGTCGTCGATGCCAACGTCGGGGATCATTCGATTGATCGTGTAGGTCATTGCGATGTCCTTTCCATCATTTCCGAAGATACTTGATCAGAGCCGCGATCGCCAAAATCACGAGCACCAGGATCAGCAAGCCGAACAGCCAGCCAAAGCCCATGCCGAACCCCATTCCATTCCAGTTCATCGTCTCATCCTCCTGATTTTCGCCTTGGCGCGCGCTTGGCGACCAGCCCATGCGTCAACATCAGGCCGGCCCGTTCAGGGCGGGGGTCGGGGCGTCCCGATTGAACGCCCCGACCCATGTCAGACCGAAGCCGTGACTGCGAATTCGGTCATCATGCCGGTCGCCAGATGCGGCATGTGATGGCAATGCAGCATCCAGCGCGCGGCTTCGCCGGCGTCGAGCGCCACATCGACCATCGACATCGGCGGCACGTAGACCGTGTCGCGCAGCGCGCCGGCAATGCGGCGTCCGTTCAGGCCGACGACCTGGAACACATGACCGTGCAGATGCATCGGGTGCCCCATCATCGACATGTTGTGAAACGACAGCACAACCCGCTCGCCGCTGCGCGCGGTCACGGGTTGATGCTGGCCCCAGACCGCACCGTTAATCGTCCAGACGTAGGGCTGCATCGTGCCGCCCAGCATCAGCATCTGGCTGCGGTCCACCGGCCGGTCGGGCAGGGCGTCGCGCGCGATCAGCCTCGATTCCTGCGCAAGATCGGTGTCGAAGGCGGGCGCCGCGACCGGGGCCATGGTGTCGATGCGTCGAACCTCGGCCCCTTGTGTGGCCAGGATCAGGCCTGTGCGTTCTGGCGCGCCTTCGCGCAGGGCAAGGATCGGCCAGGCGCCCCCCTCGGTCGGCAGGTCGATTTCAAGATCGAGGCGCTGGCCCATCGCCAGGCCGAACCGGCTGCCTGCGACCGGCTGGACGGCGTGCCCATCTACGGCCACAAGCCTGGCCGGGGCCGCCCCGGTGTCTATCCAGAATACCGTCGCCGCGGCGGCGTTGATCACCCGCAGCCGAACGCGCCCCCCGCGCTCGACCTGCACCACCTCGGGGTCCGACAGTGTCCTGTCGTTGGCGAGGTAGGCGTCCCAGTCATGGTCGTTCAGATCCATGGCCATTGCGCCCATGCCCATCATCCCGCCCATTCCCGGCATGTTGCCCATGGGCATGCCGCCCATCGCGCCATGGTCCATGCCCTGCATGGGGGGGACGGCGGGCCCTGCGCCGTGGCCCGCGTGCGCACCGTGGCCTGCGCCGCCATGGCCGCCGCTGATCTCGGCCAGAACCTCCTCGGGTGACTTGAAAGAAAAGTCATGCAGGAACATCACGACTTCTTGCCGATCGGCGGCCAGATCCTCGTCTGACCGGACGATCAGCGGCGCGGCAAGCAGCCGCATTTCCTGGATCGGCACATGGCTGTGCATCCAATGCGTGCCCGGGCGGGCCTTGAAATCGTAGGATCGCGTCTCGCCCGGCGCAAGCAGCGGCATGGGCATGTCTGGCACGCCGTCCTGCGCGTTGGGCGGGATCTGCCCGTGCCAGTGGATGATTGTGCCGACGTCCAGATCGTTGGTCAGGTCGACCCGGAACCTTTGCCCGGGGTCAAGGATCAGCCCCTGGCCACGGGGACCGGCAAGACCGAAGACCGTGGCCGCGCGACCGTCGATATCGAGCGTGCGGGTTGCGGCAGACAGGGAAATCGGCGGCGTAGATTGCGCCAGTGCGGCGCGCGGCAGATGCGCTGCGGCAACCGCCGCCGCGCTTGCGGCCAGAAAACCGCGTCGGGAAAGGGTGTTCATTGTCGTCTCCTCGGGACATGCCGTCCCGTCCATCAAGGCCGATAGGGCGCCGTGGGCCCTGGCCCCGGCGCGATCAGAGGAGACGGAATTGCGGAGGTCGTTCGGTCAACCCAGGGGCGCGACCGACGTGGCTTGTGTCCGGGGGAAAGTCATGAATGGTCCCCGCAAGTCCGCGTCCGGCGGTCGTGCCCGGTGAAATCAGCACGGCCGTCAGGCCCACGCAGACCAATTCGCACATCGTGTCATCGACCGCGCCGCAGGGTGCATCGTGATCACATGGCATTGCGGACAAACCATGGGCCATCTCGCCGCCATGCATCGCATGCCCGGCCCCGGCGGTCATGCGCAGCGCATGTGCGGCAGTCACCGTCGTCACAACGACGATCGCGAGCATGGCAAGCAAGGTGACGAGACGGGCCAACATGCTGAAACGTTAGGCGCGGTTCCGCACAATGTCCATTCCTGTGTCCGGCATGCGGATGGTTGGGCTTCACTTCACCGTGAAATTGTTCGCTTGTGGAGCGATCAGCGGGGGGTGGCCCTGGCGGCCCAAGATTTACCGATCCAGCCGCGCCCAGGCCCTTACGAAGCGATGCTTGATCCGGTCAAGCGTGTCGCGCGCATGGACGCCGCGATAGATGCGCATCAGCCGGTCAATCGCATCCGGAAAGTTTTCGTCGGGTATGTGGGTGACGGCGAGCCAGTCGAGAAGATCCTCGACGGTCGGGATGATCGGGTTCTCGCCGCTAGTGTGCGGGGGGACAGAATTGTTGCGCATGGTTTGCGTTCCGTAATGCAGTCACGCCGCCAAGCTGACGACAGTCTGTGCAACGTTCAGTCGGGTGGGAGGTTCCTGCAGGAGGTATCACAGTTGAGGGAGCGAAAATTTCAGGGTGGCGGTGGCGTGAGATTGACCAATAGTCTGAAACTCACCTCGGCGCTTAAAAACCGCCGCGCTGAGGCTCATGGATCCGAAGGGATTGGGGAAAAATGTGTTGCTGATCGATCGAGGATGCGCGTTTCACGGAACGGTATCATCCGCAACATGCCTCTGGTCCGTCGCCAGGGTCAGAGGACGAAGAAGGCGAGGGTCATGGCGATGCCAACAGCGACAATCAGGTGACGCAGCATCGTGGTATTTCGGATGCGTCGTGAATACCGGCCGCCCAAATACCCGCCGACGGCCGTAGAGATGGCGAGCAGAAGGGCGGCGTCCCAGGCTATCAGCCCTGCGGTCGCGTAGGCGAGCGCAGATACAGCGGCAAGAATTGTGGAGAGTGCGGTCTTCATGCCGTTCATGCCATGCAGGTCCACGAACCCCATCAGCCCGAACACGGCCAGCAGTAGGATGCCGAGGCCACCGTTGAAATAGCCGCCATAGACGGACACGAGGATAAGGATAACGGCGGATGAGGCCGCGCCAAGCTGTCCGCTGCGTCCAAGGGCCGGGATCAGGCGCGGGCCGATCGCGAAGAGCACGGTGGCGACCAGCAAGAGCCAGGGCACGACGCCCGCAAAGACCTTGCCAGGTGTGATCATCAGCAGTCCCGCGCCGACAAGCCCACCCAGCGCAGCGAGAACGGACATCGTTCCCAGTCCGAGGGTGCCTTCCGAGTTCATGTCGTGTCGAAATGCCCAGGTGCTGCTTGCGTAGCCGGGCAAGGCCGAGAGGGTCGCCGTAGCATTGGCCATGACGGGAGGAACCCCGAGCCAGACCAGGGCCGGAAACGAGATGAACGTGCCACCGCCTGCCACGGCATTCAGTGCGCCCGCGGCAAGGCCCGCGAAGGTTATCACCAGAAATGAAATCATCGGTCACTCGGCGTTGGAATCTGTCTGTCTCCTTCTGGACCAGGTGATGATGGGTCTGCAAATTGGTTCGCAGGACGTTGTGCGATGAAACAGTCCCAAGTTCTGACGCTTCTGCGTCGGATTGTGCAGCAGCATGCCCCGATCGCGTCGAGACGCCCGGGGACATTGGCCACCTGGATCACGGCGACGAGGGTGCCTTCTCGTCCGTTCGGCGGGGTTCCCGGAGGCTGGGAAAATAGCTGTCCTCCCGGAACTTCGAGATGTCCAGCGCGATCCGCCCCGCTCGGGTATCCCAATCGCGGTCTCGATCTCCGTTGCGCGGGATCTCCCGCATCGGCGTTTGCACGCCTCAGGCCGCGCCGGTCCGCGCCTCCACCTCAGCTCCCGTGATCCGCTCAGCCGCGAAGACCAGCCTCCCGCGGACAAGATCGCCGTCAGCCTGCTTCTCAACACGCACGATCCGTGCCAGTCTCTCTTCGGTCATCGTCTTCTCCGGTTCAGGTCCAAGGTCTCGCAAACCGAGCCTTGTCCAAAGATCGGCGATGACCGCCGGAGCGTCACCCAAGGCTGTGCGCGCAGCCTCCACACCACCCGGGTCACTGCCTCGCGCCGATACCTAACTTCATCGATGTTTGCCGCGGCTGCAGTGCGGGCAAAAGCGTAGCTCGGACGGCGTAAATGCCCCGTGCAACGGACGCGCGCGCATTGCCTTCAACGCGGTGGTCCCCGACTTGGCACCGGAAAAAAGACCCGCTGCCCGTGTGGCCTGATGATTGGAGGGCAAGCGTTCTGATCTGCGCATGGTTTTGGGCAAGAATTCGTGCAACGCGTTCTCTGGTTGACAAATGTCCTATCCCTACAGGCCTTCTGGCGGTGGCGTTGCCTTGCATTATTGATAATTATCAACCAAAGAGCCCAGTGGGCCCGTGGCGCAGGCGGCATCAATACCCTGCAGGTTTTACCGCGGCAGGCTGACGCATTTGCGGTTCGGCTGCGCGACTGGCCTGAAACTGGGATTGCTTGGTGGTCATGACAGAGAAACAGAACTGGGTGAGACCCGTTCCGAAGGCCCCGGAGGGTCTACCATCCGCCCGTCAGGCCCCGCAGCCCAGGCACCCGTTGCTCGGCCGACGCATCCTGCGCGGGGTAGGGCCGGCGATGGCGTCGCCACGCCCGGCCGAGGCACTGCGCGCGGCGATCGGTGCCGGTCTTGCCCTGATCCTGTGCGGCCTTCTTCTGATCGCAGCGCAAGACGCTGTCGGAACAGGCGGCGGATTTTTGTTGATCGCCCCGCTTGGCGCGACGGCTTTCCTGCTGTTCGCGGTCCCGAATTCACCACTTGCACAGCCGTGGTCGGCCATCATTGGCAACACCGTCTCGGCGGTTGTTGCGGTGACCGTTCTGCAGATCGGTGTTCCCCCCGTGTTGGCGGCGGGGCTTGCGGTTGGGGGGGCGATGGCGGCAATGGCGCTCTTGCGCGCGCTGCATCCGCCGGGGGCTGCGGTCGCGTTGGCGACGATTCTGGGCGCGTCGATGGATGGCGTGCCGGGCTATGACTTCGTTTTCGCGCCAGTCCTGCTGGACACGGTCGCGCTGGTGCTGATGGCGGTGGTCTACAACCGCGTGACAGGTCGGCACTATCCCTTTCGCCAACCCGCCGAGGCCGGGCCACATCAGACGGCGGATCCCGCCCCGGAGCGCCGGCTGGGATTGACGCCGGGGGAGCTCTCCGACGTGCTTGCCCGCTTCAACATGAGCGCGAACATTGGCGCCGAGGATTTCGGGCGGGTTCTGGCTGCGGCAGAGGCAGAGGCGGCCCGGCGCCACTTTGACGATCTGACCTGCGCGGCGGTGATGTCGCGCGATCTGGTGACGGTTACGCCGGATGCTCGGCTTCGGCTTGTGGCGGATCTGTTCCAGCGGCACGATTTCAAGACCTTGCCTGTTGTCACCGCCGACGGGCGGCTGGCCGGGATCATCACGCAAAACGACCTTATCCAGCGCGCGCGGCGCGCGGCCCTTGGCGCAAGCTTCGCGGACTCCTTGGGTCGGGTTCTGGGTGCGGCGCGCAGTGGCGGGCTGCGGGCACGTGACATCATGCGCCAAGACCTGCCCATTGTTGCCCCGGGGGACGGTGTCGGCGTGTTGGTCCAGCTGCTTGCCGATGGCGGGGTCCAGGCCGCACCGGTGATTGAGGCAGACCGACTGGTTGGCATCGTGACCCGGTCCGATCTGATCGCAGTCCTGGCGCGCCAGACCCTTCTGGCAACGGCCATCGCCCGTGCCGCCTGACCTTCGCCCGAAAGCAGCCCCCGCACCATGTCCGGCAGATCCCGTTTCCGATTGTCTACCCTGACCAAACGCGCGCCCAGCCGAACCGAGTGCCATGGGGGCACCGATTGATGCACATCCTGATCGCAGATGCCGAAGTGCTGGTGCGCGAAGTGATTGCAGATTTCATCGAGCGGCGTGCGGGCGGGCGCGTTGCACAGGCTACCACGCTTCAGGAGGCCCTGGATGCCGCCAGAACCTCCGGCCCGTTTGACCTGATCCTGCGGGAATACAAGCTGGTGGGCATGAATGGCCTGCGCCGGATGCTCACGTCCAGCCGGGGCCGCCCGGTCGCGCTTCTGTCAGCGAATATTCCCCGGCCGATCGTGTCCCAGGCTCTGGTCCTGCGCGCAGCGGGCTACGTCCCCAAGACTCTGTCCGGATCGACCTTCCTGAATGTGATCCGCTTTCTGATGCTGGGCGAGAGGTTCATCCCCCACGACTTGATCCATGAGCCAGAGCAGAATGATGACCCTGGATCGATCCATGACCGGATCGAGATTGAGGTGCTGCGCCGGATTTGTGAAGGCAAGACCAACCGCAAGATCAGCGTGGAATTGGGCATCCCCGACCACGCGGTCAAAGTTCATCTGAAAACGATATTCGCAAAGCTTGATGTCACGAATCGCACCGCTGCGGCCATCGCCGCGCGGGACCTTGGGCTGGTATGACGCAAGGCTATCGGGCGCGTAAGCCTGCCGTCCGGTGTGGTTCGTGTCCCAGGCTGATCCCTGTCAACGCGACGATCGCCGTTCATCTTGATTAATATCAATGCATCGGCCGCGCGCGCGACGCAGGCTGTTGTCCGTAACGTTCACGGTAATCCGCGACGGCGAGTGATCGGCATCTCGGATTGAGTGAACCACCAGTTCGCCAGGAGAAGGCCCGCGCATGTCAGCCCGTTCCGATCTTCCCCTCGTCTATTCCTGTTCGGGCTGCTCCAGCGCCGCGCAAATGGCAAACCACCTGGCCATAGCGCTGGATCGGCGCGGGCTGGCCGAAATGTCCTGCATCGCGGGCGTGGGGGGCAATGTGCCGAAGCTGGTCCGGGTAGCAAAGTCGGGGCGCCGCATCATCGGCATTGATGGCTGCGCCCTTGCCTGTGTGCGCCAGTGTCTGGCGCGTCACGGAGTTGAGCCGTCAGACTATCATCTGTTGTCCGACCACGGCATTCGAAAACGCTACAAGACGGATTTCGATCCGGAAGAGGCCACCTACGTGCTGGAGCGGATCGCGGCCGATCTTCGCAGTGTCGCCGCAGCCGAATAGGGGCGACCGTGGCCGTCAGAGCATCTGGCACCCGGGCGTGGCTCGCATCAGGGCCGTTTCGGCCGCGCTCATCTCGGCCTCGACCCCATCGAACAGCGGGGTCGAAAGATAGCGCTTCTCTGGTTGCCGCCCGTAGTGCAAGAAGTTTTTGAACCTTTTGGCGCATGATCGAATGCGGTCTTCTGTAAGGCCTCGAGATGCGGCATTTTCAGAAGCCGCGGGCCGGGATGGTGATCAGCGGATCAGGTCCAAATCTCGACGGCTTGCTTACTGCACTGAGCGCTAC
>NZ_JAMJFX010000027.1 GCF_023544865.1 Phaeovulum molybdatiresistens
TGATCTGCGGCCTCCATCGGATCGAGCGGCTGATGCGCCAAAACGCATTGAAAGCGCGGCCCAAACGACGCGGGAAGGCCATCGATTAATTCCTTTCAGACATGCGGCAGCCATCGGCCAAGGCCGTCGGCATGCAGATTACAAGTGACCCGCCGCGCAGGGCACGTGGGTGGACTGTGGTGCGGAGCATGTCGTCGAGGAAAACCGCCTGGATGCCAGAGCCGCACCGAGACCTGTGCGGGCTTCCGACCGTGTTCGTCTTTTCGATTCCAATGGACTGCTCAACGAGAAATCTACGCAGCCGGTGGGCGAGCACGCAACTACAAACCCGTTGCCCCAAATCGGAACAAAGAAAGAACCTGTGGATAACCCCGATTGCCGTCCGAGCGCGGCCGGAACAACCCATTCCGACAATTCCGCTCCCGACAAGTCCAGCGAATCCGCCTGAAGGTCGGCCAATCCTGCCTGCCGGAAGGATTGGTAGAGCTGCACCGGGCCGACCGCCTGAATGCGACAGGCAACAGCGCCTTTCAGGGAGCGTTCCCCAGAGGACCGCAATGGGCCACACACCCTGAAACTCCAATAATACCGGGACCGGAATGGGGCAGCGGCGTCCCGTTCCACCTTCCGCCTGTATTCCGGTCCTCGCGCTCTGCTTCGCTGACCCAGCCCCCGCTCGAGGGCACAAAGCGAACGGAGCAGCCCATGAGAGATTTTCAAACCAATCCCGAAGAGGACATTCCCGATCTGCTGGCCGACTGGATCAGCCGCGAACAGCTGGCCCGTGCGCTGGGCCTGACCGCCGACACGCTGGCCCGGTGGGAAGCGCGCCGCCACGGCCCGCCCTGCACCCGCATCGGCCGGAAGACCTTCTATCGCCGTGCCGCCATCCAGGAGTGGATCATGGCGCAGGAACAGGCCCATCCGGTGCGCAAGCCGCGGGGGCGGGCATGACGATGCAGTTCAGAACCTCCGACTGGCCCGCTGACCGCCTGGCCGAGGCGCGTGCCGTCATCGCCGATGTCGCGCATCACAGCGACCAGCTGATCCGGCTCAGCGATGATGATCTTGACGCGCTGCTGCGCGATCCCGAGGCGCTGGGCGGCGATGGCCCGGTCGATGGCGAGGACGATGTTCCCGACCTGCCGGTCACCCCGGTGTCTGTGCCGGGCGATCTTTGGCAGCTGGGCCCGCATCGGCTGATCTGCGGCGACAGCACCGCAGCCGATGTAGTCGGTCGGGTGCTGAGTGATGTCCGTCCCCTGCTCATGGTGACCGACCCGCCCTATGGCGTTGAATACGATCCGTCCTGGCGCAACCAGGCGGGCGCGGCCAAGACCAGGCGCACCGGCAAGGTCCTGAACGACGACCGCGCCGATTGGCGCGAGGCATGGGCGCTGTTCCCAGGCGATGTCGCCTATGTCTGGCACGGTGCGTTGCATGCGGCGACCGTGGCGGACAGCTTGGTGGCCGCTGGTTTCGCGATCCGGTCACAAATCATCTGGGCCAAGGACCGGCTGGTCCTCAGCCGCGGCGATTACCACTGGCAGCACGAACCCTGCTGGTATGCGGTGCGCGCCAAGGGCAAGGGCCACTGGGCCGGGGACCGCAAGCAGACGACGCTGTGGCAGATCGCCAACCGCGATCAGGATGCCGAAACGGTGCACGGCACGCAGAAGCCGGTCGAATGCATGCGGCGGCCGATCCTGAACAACTCCAGCCCCGGCCAGGCGGTCTATGAACCCTTCATGGGATCGGGCACCACGCTGATCGCGGCCGAGACCACCGGCCGGGTCTGCTATGGAGTCGAACTGAACCCGGCTTACGTCGATGTCGCCATCGAACGCTGGCAGTCCTTCACCGGCCAAGACGCCGTGCTGGCGGACACCGGCGAGACCTTCACCGCGCTGACGGCCAAGCGGCTCGCGGCATGAACGCGGCTCTTCTTCCCGGCAGAATTGAACACTGGCCGCTCGCCCGCCTCCGCCCTTACGCCCGGAACGCTAAGACCCACGATGCCGGCCAGGTGGCGAAGATCGCCGCCAGCATGGCGGAGTTTGGCTGGACCGTCCCCTGCCTCGTCGCGGCCGATGGCGAGTTGATCGCTGGCCATGGTCGCGTCCTGGCCGCGGCCAAGCTCGGGCTGGCTGAGGTGCCGGTGATCGTGCTGGGCCATCTGACCGAAGCCCAGCGCCGAGCCTACCGGATCGCCGACAACAAGCTGACCGAACTGGGCGGATGGGACGAGGCGCTGCTGCTCGAGGAACTGCGCGAGTTGATGGCCGAGGATTTCGACCTCGGTCTGATCGGGATCCCCGAGGACGAGCTGGACGCGCTGCTGCACGACGCCGACGACCGCGCACCCATCGACGATGACGCGGCCGACAGCATCCCCGAGGCTCCGGTCGAACCGATCACGCGTCCCGGCGACATCTGGGCGCTGGGCGATCACCGGCTGATCTGCGGCGACGCCACCGACCCGGCCGTGGTGGCGCGGCTAATGGACGGGGCGCAGGCCACGCTCCTGTTCACTTCGCCGCCATACGCCCAGCAGCGCGACTATGGCGCGGCGAAGGAGAAGGTCGGCGATTGGGATGCGCTGATGCAGGGCACCTTCGCCGCGGCGCCGGTCACCACCGAGGCCCAGCTGCTGGTGAACCTCGGTCTCGTCCACCGCGATGGCGA
Source organism: Phaeovulum molybdatiresistens (assembly GCF_023544865.1). Lineage (GTDB taxonomy): Bacteria > Pseudomonadota > Alphaproteobacteria > Rhodobacterales > Rhodobacteraceae > Pontitalea. The sequence continues at coordinate 2,686 of NZ_JAMJFX010000027.1, forward strand.
ATGGATCCCCTATTGGGAAGGCTGGGTCGACTGGATGCGCGCGCAGGGTTGGCGCCGCTTCGGCTGGTATGTCTGGGACCAAGGGCCGGGCCTGCCCGGCGACTGGAACGGCCGCCTTGCGCCCTCGCACGAGTTCATCTTTCACTTCAACCGCCAGCCCCGAAAACCCAACAAGACGGTCGAGAGCAAGCACGCGGGCGAAACCCTCGGCGGCGGTGGCCTGCGCGGCGCCGACGGCACGGTGCATCGCAAGACCGGCTTCGGCAACGCGATCCAGAGCCACCGCATCCCGGACAGCGTTTTCCGCATCATGCGCCACAAGGGCGGCTTGGGCGCAGCCGGATCACACCCGGCCGTGTTCCCGGTGGCGCTGGTCGAGGCGGTGCTGGAGGCCTTCACCGATCCTGGCGACCTGATCTTCGAGCCCTTTTGCGGCTCGGGCACCCAATTGGTCGCCGCCGATCGCACCGCGCGGCGCTGCTGCGCGGTGGAACTGGACCCGGTTTACTGCGATGTCGCCGTGCGGCGGTGGGAAATGGCGACGGGGCGGAAGGCCGTCAGACCACCAATCCTTGGCTCTGCGACCAATTAACAACCTGCTCTCTAAATGGCTGCATTCGGAGATATGCACGCTTTGACAGATCCAGTTCGTAGCTCAAACTCTTCCGTATTTCAGCGTGAATATGAATTGAGTTGCGCGCATCATAGAATTCTACAAGCTCATATTTCAGCCATGGTTCAATAATACCAAGAGAACATGCGCACTCAGCCTTTCGATCAAATCTAACCTTTGACTCATCAGTCTTGCCAACGCCCTCGTAGGTGGGAATAATAGCCTTTCCATCGTGTTCTAAGTGCTTCTTGAGGATATCCAATTTCGCAGCCGGAATAGAAACTTGTTTCCTCATCGAAAACTCAGTAAGCGCGATTACTTGCGGATCGTCAGACTTGTTTACAAAAAGAAGGTGGTGCAGGGCTGCTTCATAGATTGATGCGTAAGAAAGTATCTGCAAACGTATCTGAGCGCGCAGAAGCCAGTCATCAGCCCCCAAGCCCTCAAGAAGCTTGTATATATATCGAGCCGCAAAAAATTCCTCACCCAATCGAAGTGCAAGCTTTTGGTCATCGATGAAGTCAAAAAAGTTCTTGTGCCACTCCGCATCGGCGATGTGCTTTCGAGCATATTCGTCAACTGATTTCTTGATGTCTTCTGCGAATGCCATGACCTTCTCACCCTTGGTTCTCCAGTTAGCAACCTAAGATGGCTGTAGCCGTCGGCGCAACTGCACTTAGTCCAGCAGATATGCTGACGATCTGAGACAAAGCGCCTGTCGGAGACCAGGGGAGGTGGAGAAAGGAGTCTCACCTATGACGATACACCGTGCCCCTGCCCTCGACCTTCTCGGTGGTAATGGGCAGGCCCAGCTTCTTCTTCAGCCCGCCAGATATAGCGCCCCGGACGGTGTGGGCCTGCCAGCCGGTGGCCCTGACCATCTCGGTGACGGTGGCGCCCTCGGCCCGGCTGAGCATCGCGATGATCTGCGCCTGCTTGGTGCCCGCCCGCCCGGGGATACGTGCAGGGGCATCCGGCGCTGATGGCGGCACAGCCCTTGCCTTGCGAACACTGGAAAAAACGCTGACCACCACCGGCTCGATGCCGATGGCCTCCAGCCCAGCCTCGGTGGCGATCAGCGTGGTGCCGTGACCTTCGCCGATCTCGCGCCACATCGGCTCGCCGCGGCGAAGATTGGCCTCGACCTCCTCCAGCCAGTCGCGGGCGATCATCTTGCCGACGACCATCTTGGCGGCCGCACCGGCCAGCCCCTCGGGCAGCGGCAAGGCGAGGTTGCCCGGTCGGGTCGCGGCGCGAGACAGGATCAGGGATTGGGTATCGGATGGGGTGGTCATCGGGGTCTCCGTTGCGCTGGGCGCGCGGTGTGCGCCCTTCTACGGAGGCAAGCCCCGCGCAACAGGGCGGGGCGATCGTCGAGCGTGTTGGCGGGTCAGGCGGCGTGTTCGCCTTCCTTGAAGGCGCTCTCCGTGATCTGGCGCAGCAGGCCCGCGTAGTGCTCCAGCGTTCCGACATTGCCCCAATTGATCTCGTCGGGGTGGGTCTCGAAGTGGTCATCGCTGAGCGCCTTCAGTCGCTCCAACATCACGTCGATCTCGGCTTTGGCGGCGATGAAGGCGTCGAGGGCCTTGGAATTGTCGGTGGCGCGGCGGGTCATGGCGGTGGCGTCCTTCGGTGAGTTGCATCGTTTTCTTGCGATCAGACTCGCTCTGTCGCGCCACCCAATCAACTGAAACCCAAGTAATATCATCACGTTGATCGGATTATCCGCGCCATGAAGGGCATGAGCGAACGCGAGTACGCGGCTCATTCGGGGCTGTCCCGCGGCGGGGTCCAGAAGGCCCGGAAGAACGGACGGCTGGTGGTCTATGACGACGGGTCGATCAACGCCGTGGCCTCGGATGTGCGACGGGCGGAAATGACGAACCCCGACCAGCAGCGCCGGTCGCTGGGTGGCGATGGGCTGGCGAGCGGCCCCGGCGAGACCACGTCCTACATCAAGGCGCGCACCGCGCTGACGGTCTATGCGGCGCAGGAAAAGCAGCTGGGGCTGCAGAAGAAGAAGGGCGCCCTGGTTGACCGCGCCCGGGCCGAGACGCTGGTGTTTCGCCTGGCGCGGCAGGAACGGGATGTCTGGGTGACCTGGCCCGGACGGGTGGCAGCGCTGATGGCAGCGCAGATCATGGCGGAGGTGGAACGGCAGACCGGGGCATCGGTGACGATCGAGACCGCGATCATGCAGAGGGTGCTGGAAGCCCATGTCCGCGAACAGCTCGACGCCCTCGCCGACCTCAGGGTCTCGCTTGCATGACGGCGATGATGACAACGACCTGACCGACGGCCTCGACCTCGGCTTCGACGGCGCCGAAGACCTGCTCCGGGTCTGGCGGCAGGGGATGCGCCCCGACCCGAACCTGACGGTGTCGGAATGGGCGGATCAACATCGCTGGCTATCGTCGCGGGGCGCGGCCGAGCCGGGGCGGTATCGCACGGCCCGCGCGCCCTATCTGCGCGAGATCATGGATGCGCTCTCGCCCGGCCACCCGGCCCAGCGCATCACCTTCATGAAGGCCGCGCAGGTTGGCGCGACCGAGGCCGGGAACAACTGGATCGGCTTCGTGATCCATCACGCGCCGGGACCGATGCTTGCTGTGCTGCCCACCGTGGAAATGGCGAAACGGTCATCGCGCGGCCGGATCGACCCCTTGATCGCGGAAAGCCCGGCCCTGCGGGAACGCGTGAGCCCGGCGCGGTCGCGCGATGCCGGCAATTCGATGCTGTCGAAGGAGTTTCCCGGCGGCATCCTGGTGCTGACCGGGGCCAATTCGGCCACGGGCCTGCGGTCGATGCCCGCGCGCTATGTCTTTCTCGACGAGGTCGATGCCTATCCGGCTTCGGCCGACGAGGAAGGTGACCCGGTCACGCTGGCCGAGGCCCGGACCACCACCTTTTCGCACCGGCGCAAGGTGTTCATGGTCTCGACCCCGACCATTCGGGGGCTGTCGCGCATCGAGCGCGAGTTCGAGGCTTCCGACCAGCGTCGTTACTTTGTGCCCTGCCCGCATTGCGGGGCGATGCAATGGCTGCAGTTCGATCGGCTGCGCTGGGCGAAGGGGAAGCCGGAAACGGCGGCCTACCACTGCGAGGGCTGCGAACGGCCCATTGCCGAGCATCACAAGACCGCAATGCTGGCCAAGGGCGAGTGGCGGGCGACAGCCGTGTCCGCCGACCCGAAAGCCATCGGTTTCCACATCTCGGCGCTTTATTCGCCCTTGGGCTGGAAGAGCTGGGCCGAGATCGCGCGCGAATGGCTGGCGGCGCAGGGCTCGGAGGAGATGCTGCGCGCCGCGCGCAACACGCTTCTGGGCGAGACATGGGTCGAGTCGGGCGACGCGCCGGAATGGCAGCGGCTGGCGGATCGGCGCGAGGCCTGGAAGCCAGGCAGCGTTCCCTCTGCCGGGCTGTTCCTGACGGCTGGCGCAGACGTGCAGAAGGACCGGATCGAGGTGGACATCTGGGCCTGGGGCCGGGGCCTAGAGTCCTGGCTCGTCGATCACATCGTCATTCCGGGCGGGCCTGACGATCCGGCGGCGTGGGACAAGCTGACCGCCCTTCTTGGCCGGTCGTGGCAGCATGCCAATGGCGCCTTCATGACCGTGGCACGGCTTGGCATCGATACCGGCTACGAGGCCGCGGCGGTCTATGCCTGGTCGCGCAAGGTCGGGTTCGAACAGGTCGCGCCCCTGAAGGGGCTTGAGGGCTTCAACCGCGCCGCCCCGGTGTCTGGCCCGACCTTCGTCGATGCCACCATCGGCGGCAAACGGCTGCGCCGCGGTGCCCGGCTCTGGTCGGTGGCCACGGCAACGTTCAAGGCGGAGACTTACCGCTTCCTGCGGATCGAACGGCCCTCGGACGAAGACCGCGCTACCGGGCTGCTCGACGCCCCCGGCACGATCCACCTTCCCGGCTGGGCCGACACCGAATGGCTGAAGCAGCTGGTGGCCGAACAGCTGGTCACGATTCGCAACAAGCGCGGCTATGCCCACCAGGAATGGCAGAAGATGCGCGAACGGAACGAGGCGCTGGACTGCCGCGTCTATGCCCGCGCCGCGGCGTGGATCCTCGGCGCCGACCGATGGGACGAGGCCACCTGGCGGCGGCTTGAGGCGCAGGCAGGCCTAGAAACGCGCATGCCTGCAGCCATCCCGACTGACGCCGCACCACCTGATCCGGCCCAGCCCAAGGCTGGAACCCTGACCACGCCGCGCCGGAAACGGCGGGCCTACACCCCGAACTTCATGAGGGACTGATGGATCTCGATCGTATGCAGGCCCTGCTGACCGCGCTGCAGGAAGCCCGCTTCGCCGGGCTGCGCAGCGTCAGCTATGACGGCAAGACAGTCACCTATGGATCGGACGCCGAACTGGCGGCGGCCATTCGCGACTTGGAGGGCCGGATCGCTACCGCCTCTGCCACCCCGCGTCGGCGTCGCTGGGGCACCGTGGCCACGAAGGGTCTGTGACCATGGTGCTCGACACCTTCCGCGCGCGGCTCGGATCCATCATCGGCGGCTTCGACGCCGCGCAGTCCCACCGTCGCATGCGCGGGTTCCGGGCTACCCGCGCCCATGTGAACACGCTGATCACCGCCTCGGGCGAGACGATCACTGCGCGGGCGCGCTGGTTGGTCCGGAACAACGGCTATGCGGCGAATGCCGTCGATGCCTTCGCGAACCATGTGGTAGGCGACGGCATCAAGCCCTCGTCGAAGGTCTCGGACGCGGCGAAAAAGGAGGAGTTGCAGAAGCTCTGGCTCGCCTGGACCGACGAAGCCGATGCCGAGGGTCTGACCGACTTCTTCGGCCTGCAGCGCCGGGCCGCGCGGGAGGCGTTCCTGGCGGGTGAGGTCTTCCTGCGTATCCGGCCGCGGCGGGCGGAGGACGGTCTGACCGTCCCGATGCAGCTGCAGATGCTGCCCTCGGAAATGCTGCCCCAGGACCTGATCCGCGTCCTGCCCGGCGCGGGGTCGATCCGGCAGGGCATCGAGTTCGACGACATCGGCCGCCGCGTGGCCTATCACTTTTTGCGCCGCCATCCGGGCGACATGACCGATCCGGGACTGGCCGGGGAAACCGTGCGCGTGCCCGCGTCCGAGGTGATCCACATTCTCGACCCGGTCGAGGCAGGCCAGTTGCGCGGTGTGTCGCGCTTCGCTGCGGCCGTGGTGAAGCTCTTCACGCTGGACCTCTACGACGACGCGGAGCTGGAGCGGAAGAAAACCGCGGCGATGTTCGCCATGTTCATTACCTCGCCAGCGCCAGAAACCGCCCTTGATCCCGCCGAGGACGATCTCGAGGTGGAACCGGGCCAGGTGGTGCGGCTGGACCCGGGTGAAGATGTCACCACGCCGTCCACCCCCGACTCTGGCAGCACCTACGAACCCTTCCAGTACCGCACGCTGTTGCAAATCGGTGCGGCGCTGGGCGTGCCCTATGGCTATCTCACCGGCGACACGGCGAAGGGCAACTTCTCGAACACGCGGATCGCGCTCGTCGATTTCCGTCGGCGCATCTCGGCCTTCCAGCATTCGGTGATGGTCTATCAGCTCTGCCGCGCGGTCTGGACGCGCTGGATGGATATGGCTGTGCTGGCAGGCGCCATCGATCTGCCGGACTATGCCACCGACCGGCGCCAATATCTCGCCTGCGACTGGCTCCCGACGAAATGGGACTGGATTGACCCGGCCAAGGATGCGGCGGCGGAGATCCTGCAGATCGAGGCCGGGCTGAAGTCCCGCACGCAGGCCATCGCGGAACGGGGCTTTGATGCAGAACAGGTCGACCGCGAAATCGCCGCCGAACGCAAACGCGAGGTCGAACTGGGGCTCGACTTCCGGCGCCCGGGGTCGCCGGCGCAGGCAGCGGGCAAGACGAGCACGCACGAAGACAGCGGCGACAAGCCGGAAGAACCCGATGGCGCAGAGGACGGCGAAGACCGGGATCCCCGGTCCGCGGAGGAGGCATGATGCATCACACCCAGATCGCCCAGCGCGTCTTCAACACGCCGCTGATGGTCGATCCCGCCAAGGCGCTGGCCTTCCTGACGGGGCTTGGCCCCCGGATCACCGGGCGGAAAATCACCGTCGAGGGGATGGCTGTGGCGCCCGCAGATGAGGCCAGCGCCCCCCTGCCCGCCCGGGCCTCGCTCTTTGGCGATGACCTGACCAACCGCCAGGCGCGAAACGGCGGCCAGCCCTTAGCCGTCGTCGACGGGATTGCGGTCATTGAAATTGCAGGCACGCTGGTGCATCGTGGAGCCTGGATCGGGCAATCCTCCGGCCTGACCTCCTATGAAGGAATCGCCGCCCAGCTTCAGGCGGCGCTTGCCGATCCGGCGATCCGCGGCATCGCCCTCGACATCGACAGCTTCGGTGGCGAGGTGGCGGGGGCCTTCGATCTGGCCGATCGCATCCGTGCCGCCCGGACGCAAAAACCGATCCACGCCTTCGTCGCCGATCATGCCCTCTCGGCCGCCTATGCGCTCGCCTCGCAAGCCGACCGGATCATCCTGCCCCGCACCGGCGCCGTTGGCAGCATCGGCGTCGTGGCGATGCACAGCGACATGAGCGGGGCGCTGGATCAGAAGGGCATCGCCGTCACGTTGATCCACGCCGGCGCGCGCAAGGTCGACGCAAATCCCTACCAGCCGCTGCCTGAAGCGGTCCGCGCGCGGATCACAGGCGAGTTGGAGGATCTGCGCCAGCTTTTCGCGGAAACCGTCGCCGACGGTCGCGGCAATCGCCTCGATACCCAACGCGCGCTGAGCACCGAAGCCGCCGTCTTTCGCGGCGAGGCGGCCGTCTTTGCCGGTCTCGCCGACGAAGTGGCCGATCCCGTCACCGCCTTCCGCGCCTTCGCCGCCGCCCCCCGCGGCACATCCACCCCAAAAGGAAAGAGCCTGATGATGACCACCGCCCCTGAAGACCATGCGCAGCCTTTGGCCGCGCCTGCCACCACCCCGCCGGAACCGGCCACGTCCTCGGTAGTCGCGCCGCCGCAAGCGGAAGCGGAAGCGCTCTCCCCCGAAGCGATCCGCGCAGAGGCGGCGGAAGTTGCTCAGGTCTGTGCACAGGCGGCGCGGCTTGGCGTCACCATCGATGCCGCCGACGCGGTGGCCCGCGGCGTGAAGCCGGAAGCCCTGCGCGCCAAGGTCCTGGCCGACCTAGCTGCCCGCGGTGATGCGGCGGGCATCATCGCCACCGCGCCGGCGGCTACGCGCGAAAGCCCCATCGTGGCGGCCGCGAAAAAATCCGCCGCGGCTTCGCGCTGAACCAACGTCCCCATCCCGGAGAGTGAACCATGTCCGTCCTGACGCAACCGCCCAGCATGGGCGACGTCCTCAAATACGAGGTCAATCCGAACTATACCCGCGAGATCGTGCCACTGCTGTTGGGGACGCCCTACCCCGCAGGCTCGGTCCTCGGAAAGATCACGGCCAGCGGCAAATACACCCTGTCCCCGGCGACCGGGACTGACGGTGCGCAGATCGCCACGGCCGTGCTGCTCTACCCCGTCGATGCGACGCTGGCCGACGCGATCGGCATCGTCGTGGTTCGCGGCCCGGCAATCGTCTCGCGTGCAGGCCTCGCCTATGACGCCACCGTCGATGATGCGGGCAAGATCACCACCAAGCTCGGCCAGCTGGCCGCCGTGGGCATCATCCCGCGCGACGGCGTCTGACCCCTTCCCTCCTCCCTTTCCGCCCCCAGCCCCCGGAGCGCCCCATGACCCTGATCCGCAACCCCTTTGACGCCGGCGGCTATTCGCTGGCCGAGATGACGCAGGCCATCAACATCCTGCCCAACCTCTACACCCGCCTCGCCCAGATCGGCCTCTTCCGCTTCGAAGGGGTCAGCCAGCGATCGGTCATCATCGAGCAGTACGAAGGCGTCCTGAGCCTGTTGCCCTCGGTGCCCTTCGGTGGCCCAACCACGGTCGGCACCCGCGAGGGGCGGTCGATGCGCAGCTTCGCCCTGCCCTGGATTCCGCATGATGACGTGATCCTGCCCGCCGACATCCAGGGGCAACCCGCGCTGGGCGTGTCCGATGCCGCCGATCCCCTTGTCGAGGTGATGAACCGCAAACTCCAGCTCATGCGCCGCAAGCATGCCCAGACGCGCGAATACATGGAAATGAACGCGCTGCGCGGCATCGTGAAGGACGGGGCCGGCACCACCCTTTACAACTATTTCACCGAATTCGGGCTCGCGCAGATTTCGGTGGACTTCGTGCTGGGCACGGCCGGAACAAACGTGCAGGGCAAGGTTCGCGAGGTATTGCGCGCCATCGAGGACAACCTTCTGGGCGAGACGATGACCTCGGTCCATGCCCTCGTCAGTCGGGAATTCTTCGACAAGCTGATCGCCCATCCGAAGACGGAAGAGGCCTACAAGTTCTACGCCGCGACCGGCGCGCAGCCGCTCCGCGAGGATGTGCGTCGCAACTTCCCCTTTGCCGGCATCCTCTTCGAGGAATACGCAGGGACAGTCACGCTTTCGACGAAGGCCTCCGAACGGCTGGTCCCAGCGAACGAGGGCATCGCCTTCCCCTTGGGCACGATGGACACCTTCACCACCTATGGCGGCCCGGCAAATCTTCTGGAAACCGCCAATACCATCGGCCTGCCCCTCTACGCCCGCCAGCATCTCGACGAGAAGGGTCGATGGATCGACCTGATGACCGAAGCCTCGATCCTGCCGGTCAACAAGCGCCCGCGGCTCGCGATCCGGCTTCACAGCTCGAACTGACACGCCCCTGAAATTGTCATGTCCATCTTTGCCGCCGCCATGGACCGCATCTTCACCCATGCCTCCATGGCGGCCCCTGCGCTCTGGATCTCGGCCACCAGATCCGAGGAACGCCCGATCCGCATCATCCGTCGCGCCCCGGATCGGATTGTCGAGTTCGGCGCGGGGCGTTTTGTCAGCGACAGCCTGATGGTGGATGTGCGGATCATCGACCTGCCAGAACCACGCCCCGGCGATTTGATCGTGATCGGCACCGACAGCTTTCTGGTCCAGGGCGAGCCGCTTCGCGACCGCGAACAACTGATCTGGACACTCGACCTGAGGCCGGAATGAAGCTGAAACTGGACATCTTCCCCGACCTGGCCGGTCTGATGGAGGCCGAATTCCGGGCGGGCGAGCGCGCGGTCACCGCCGCCATGCACGCGGCAGGCGCGACCCTCAAATCCGACTGGCGCGGCCAGATCGCGGACGCCGGGCTGGGCACGCGGCTCGGCAACTCGATCCGCCTGGCCACCTACCCCAAGGCAGGCGACAGCCTCAACGCGGCCGCCCTCGTCTGGTCGAATGCCCCAGTCATCGTCGGCGCCCATGACACGGGGCCGCTGATCCGGTCGAAGGCCGGATTCTGGCTGGCGATCCCCACCCCTGCCGCGGGAAAGTCAGCCCGAGGCGGGCGGATCACCCCAGCTGAATGGGAACGCCGCACGGGTCTTCGGTTGCGCTTCATCTATCGCCGTCGGGGCCCAAGCCTTCTGGTCGCCGAGGGTCGGATGAACTCGAAAGGACGGGCGGTGGCGTCGCGCGCGAAAACCGGCCGCGGGTTGGCAACCGTGCCGATCTTCCTGCTCGTCCCACAGGTCAAGCTACGAAAGCGATTGGACCTGGCGCGAGATGCGGAGCGGGCCATCGACAGCGTGCCAGGGCGCATCGTTGCGGGGTGGGATGAACTGCCTTCCGCCTGACCACATAACGCTGCCGATCCCATCACGCGCTCAGTTTCTGTTCGCTGACGCAGCATTATAGACAAGGCGAGAAGAGCAAACTTGCTCCCGACCATTCCAGACTATTCAAATTGCATGCGGGGAAAGGCACGTTTTATCTTCATGACCCCGACTTACGCCAAACCATCAATCAGCAGGGATCGCCATTTCAAGTGGATCCCAATCAAAATTAAACTGCGAGATCGGTCGAATAACCCAAAACTTCGAAATCCCTCCGGTACCGATCAACAACTATCTCTCGGGTGATGGGGTCGTAATGGGATGCGAAACCTTCATGTGTAGTAGAATTCAAGTGAGGCAAATTCAACCGCAAACCAATTTTTTCGGAAACCGTCGAGAAATCCTCATTAAGTCTTTCGAACCTGCCAACAAAGGAAATCATGACATTCCCATCATTATCGGTTATATAATCAGCCTGACTATTGGCCGTCATATTCTCAAGATAGTCTCGGAAGCTCAAATTTGTCTTTCCGCGCTTCAAACTGAAATGATAATGTGACACCGCCCAGTCAAAAGGGTTACGGACAAAAGCAAAAGAAAAATAATCATAAAATCCATCACCCAAAAGCGCTGAATAATCGCGCGCACTTGCGTGAGTCTGCGTATCAATCCCGTTCAATCGAAACGAAAGGCGAAGACTCTGGAAGGTCTTATTGGTACGTCGCACGAGTATTTCGCGCAGATCGCGGTGCGGTTTCAACGCCCGCTCCACACTTGAACCTGCAGTCTTGGGAATATGAATGAATATTGCGCTACGTCTTTTCAATAGCACCCAAAGCACTCCAGATGTATTTCATCTCTTTATCCGGCGGATAACATGTCTTGAGTCGCGTGAAAGTTCAATCCCTTAGCTTGACATTTCGCAACAGGGCGGCGGGGATCATCCTGCGCCGAGCTGCGCGTTCACCGGGAAAAAGCTGTGTGACAAGCCAACCGACAGACAAGCGTCAGGCATGCCACTTTTGCGTGCATGCCGCGCCTCTTGATGCATTGCTGTCGAATTTGAATCGCGGCGCTTCTGATGATGCTTTATGGAACCAGACATGCCCTCCCCTCGCGAAACCATCCTCACCGCGCTGCACAGCCAGCTTCAGGTTCTGGACGCCGTGGTGCTGCGCAACGCGGCACTTCCGGAGCGGATCGGGCGGGAGGGCCTGCTGATCCTGCGTGACGGCGAGCCAGGGGAGCCGGAGGTCACGCTGTCGCCGCTGCGCTATCATTTCCGGCACCGGGCCGAGATCGAGGCGATCACGCAAGCGGCTGAGGGGCGCGATGCGGCCTTCGATTGGCTGATCGCGAGCCTCGGTGCGGTGATTGCCGCCGACCGGACGCTGGGCGGGCTCTGCGACTGGATCGAAGCAGAAGCGCCGCAGCCGGTGGATCTGCCCATCGAGGGCGCCGCCAGCCTGAAGGCGGCGGTAATCCCGGTCGTGCTTCACTATTCGACGGCCGATCCGCTGGCGTGATCGGGCGATCTCAGCAGGTTCCGTAATAGCCGCGCGAGAAGCGGCAGTATTCGGTGGCGACGCCGAGGCGGATCATTTCGGCGGCAATGTCGCGGCCATCGGGCAGGAAGCACTGCCCGACGATGCGGCCATAGCGATCCATGTCCCGGACGCGGCAGTCGAGGGTCTGGCCAGAGATCAACGACCGCAGGGTCCGGGTCGCGGTCGATCCGCCGCGCTCATTGCGCTCGGGCGCATCGAGGCCCCAGACGCGAATGCGCCGCGAGGTCCCGCTCAGCGTGAAGGTGTCACCGTCGAGGATCTTGCTGACGCGGGCCTGGATCCGCTCTTCGGCCCGCAGGTCGACCGGAAGGAGCAGCACCAGACAGGCGATCAGGGTCAGGGACCAGCGATGCGGGGCCGATGCGGCGGCCCTGCGGGATAAGACAAATCTTCTCATGCCGAGATGTTTGCCAGCAGCGGGATCGCGCGACAAGGCCTGATCGGCCCGCCGCGGATCTGCCCAACCGACAACAGGAGATAACAGATGGCACGAGCCCAGGGCGCGCGGGCGCAGATGGCGCTTGCGTTCGAGACGAGTTACGGCACCCCGCCGGCGGGCGGGTTCACGCGGATGCCCTTTGCCAGCACGACGCTCGGGGCGGAGCAGCCGCTAATCAGTTCGGAATTGCTGGGCTATGGCCGCGATCCGCTGGCGCCCGTGCGCGATGCAGTGACGGCCGATGGCGCGGTGGTGGTGCCGATCGATGCGCGCGCTTTCGGCTTCTGGCTGAAGGCGGCCTTCGGGACGCCCACCACCACCGGCACCGATCCCTATACACATGAGTTCGTCTCGGGCGGCTGGTCGCTGCCGAGCCTCTCGATCGAGACGGCCATGCCCGAGGTCCCGCGCTATGCGATCTATTCGGGCTGCGTGGTCGATCAGATCTCCTGGGAGATGAACCGGGCCGGCCTGCTGACGGCGACGGTAAACCTTGTCGCGCAGGGCGAGACGACGGGAACGACCAGCACGGCTGGTACCTTGGCCGAGATCGACCTCCTGCGGTTTGGCCATTTCAACGGATCGATCCGGCGCAATGGCGTGGCACTTGGCAATGTGATCTCGACGCAGATCACCTATGCCAACGGCCTTGACCGGATCGAGACGATCCGGGCGGACGGCAAGATCGACGGGGCCGATCCGGGGATGGCGGCGCTCACCGGCAGTCTCGAAGTGCGCTTTGCCGATACGGTGCTGCTCACGCAGGCGGTGAACGGCACCGAATGCGAGCTGGAATTCGCCTATACGCTGGCGACGGGGGAAAGCTTCACGCTGACCGCGCATGCGGTGCATCTGCCCAAGCCCCGGATCGAGATTGCCGGGCCGCAGGGCATCCAGGCCAGTTTCGACTGGCAGGCGTCGAAGGGGATCAGCCCCGCGCGGATGTGCACCGCGGTTCTGATCAATGATGTGGCGGGGTATTGATCATGTTGAGACTCGATCTGACGCAGACGCCCTCCTGGCTTGACCTGATGCCCGGGGTCCGGGTGCAGCTGCGCCCGCTGAGCACGGCGCTGATGGTTGCGGTGCAGCGCGATCCGGCGGTGCGGGACCTGCCCGACGACACACCGGACGAGGTCCGCGCAGTCGCGGCCGCCAAGGCGCTGGCGCGGCGCGCGATCCTGGCCTGGGACGGCGTGGGCGATGGGGATGGTCGGCCGATCCCGGTGACGCCCGAGGGGATCGACGCGCTCCTCGAGATCTGGCCGATCTTCGAGGCTTTCCAGAGCGGTTATGTCGCGAAGGCCCTGCTGCTGGATGCAGAAAAAAACGCCTCATCGCCCTTGCCGAGTGGCATTTCGGCGGGGGCGAGCGCTACTGCGAAGCCTGCCAGGGGCCGTGCCCGGACTGCCCGGCGCGGCTGAACGCGCCGATCACGTTCGAGGGCGAACAGATCTGGGATCTGGTGGGGCGGCTGGGCGGGCAATTGCGCGTCGCAGCTGGCTTCGACGGGGGCACGATCCTCGGCTGGGACATGGGGGCCGCACTGGCGATGGCGCGGGCGCTGGGGGTCAACGCGCTTCTTGCCGCCGAAGTCCTGCCCGCGCTCGAGGCGGTGATGGTGCGCCGGCTGAACGCGCAGATGGCGGAGGGTTCTGCCCCCGGGCTCAGCCCCTGACCTTCTCGATCAGGGTAACGCCCGGCAATCCGTCGAAATGTTTGTCGCAGGTGAGAAGTGTCGCCCCGCGGGCCCGCGCAGTGGCAAACATGATAGCGTCCGCTGTCGCAAGCTTGTGCGCGCGGCTGGCTTCGGCCGCGGCAAGCGCGATTTCAGTGTCGAGCGGCACGACCTGGCAGACCTGCGTGAAGGCGATCACCTGATCGGCCTTGTCCTCGCCGACCTCGCGCGTGAGCCATTTCGCGAGTTCCAGCTGCACCATGGTCGGCACCAGCCACTCGACCTGATCGGGCAGATGCTCCGCCACCCGCTCGCCGGTCGGCGATCCGATCAGCCATTCGATCCAGGCAGAGGTATCGACGAGGATCATCACACCCGATCCGCACGATCACGGTAATCGGTGGCGGAGGCCCCGCGCGCGAGCCCCTTCAGGTCTTCCCGCTTCGGAACCGGCACCAGGAGCACGCCGGTCCCCTTCGGGATGAAGGCAAAGGTCAGCCCGGCTTCCCAATGCTGCGCCGTGCGGATCGCCTTGGGAATCGAGATCTGGAATTTCGAGGACAGGGTCGCGGTCTCGGCCATGATCATACGCCTTCTTTATCGATGCAAGTAACGTAAGAGCGCAGGCGCGCGAACGCAAGGATCCCGAACATGGCCGAGAAACGTGTTTCTGTCCGCCTTTCGGCGGTGGGCGGCCGCCAGGTGCGGGCGGAACTGGAGGGGATCGGGGCGGCGGGATCGCGGGGCTTCACGCGGATCTCGCGGGAGATGGATCTGGCCAATGCGCGGCTGGCGGCTTTCACCCGGCGCGCGAAGCTGGCGGCTGCGGCGGCGGGTGCGGCGGTGGCGACGGCCGGTGTGGCGCTGGTGCGCTCGGGTCTGCAGACGGTGGATGCGCAGGCCAAGCTCGCGCAATCGCTGGGCACCACGGTCGAGAGCCTGCAGCGGCTTGCGCGCGCGGGCGAGCTGGCCGGTGTCGGTTTTGCCGGGATCGAGCAGGCAACGAAGGACATGACGCGGCGGCTGAGCCAGGCGGCGACGGCCGGTGGCCCGGTGGCGGAAGCGCTGGACCGGTTGAACCTGTCCGCGGGAACCTTGCTGCAACTGCCGCTCGACCAGCGCATCGCGGCGGTTTCCGCGGCGATGGAGGCCTTCATCCCGGTGACGCAGCGCGCCGCTGTGGCGGGGCAGATCTTCGGCGAGGAAGGCTCGATCGCGATGAGCCGGATTGATACAGCCACGCTGCGTCAGGCGACCGAGGATGCCCGCGACTTCGGGGTGGTGGTCTCGGAAGCCGATGCCGACCAGATCGAGCGCACGAATGACGCGCTGTCGCGGCTCGGCCTGATCTGGCGCGGGGTGTCGAACCAACTCGCGGTTGCCGCCGCCCCGGCGTTGGAAGCTGTCGCAAATGCCATGGCCGCGCTGGCGCGCAGCACCGGCCCCTTCGGGAGCGCGATCCGCCTCGCCTTCGACAATATCGGACGGCTGACGGCCTATGCCGCGACCTTCGCCGGGGTGATGGCGGGGCGCTGGGTCGCCTCTCTGGCGCTGGCGGCTCTCTCGGTGAAGGGCCTGACGCTCTCGCTTGTCGCCCTGCGCGGGGCGCTGATCCGCACCGGGATCGGCGTGCTGATCGTCGGCGCCGGGGAACTGGTGCATCAGTTTGCAAGGCTTGCCATCGCCACCGGCGGCATCGGTACGGCCCTGTCCCTGCTGAGGGATCTCGCGGTGCAGGCCTGGGATCGCCTTGGTCTCTCCGCCGCAGCCGCCTGGTCCCGGGTCGAAGCCGGCTGGGCCGCGGCCCAGGCCGGGATCCTTGACGGCCTGCAGGGCGCGCTTGAGGCCGTGACCGGCTGGGGCAATCGCGCGGTGGGGACGTTTCAGGGGGCGTTTGACGCGGTCAAGGCGATCTGGGGCGCCCTGCCAAAGGCGATCGGGGATTTCGCCTACCGCGCCGCCAATGGTCTGATTGCGGGCGTCGAGGCGATGCTGAATGCGGTCGTCACCCGGATCAACGGATTCATCGAGGGACTGAACGCGGCACTGGCGCTCTTGCCCGACTGGGCCACCGGCGGTGACGGGATCCGCATCGGCACGCTGGGCGCTGTCGATCTCGGCGGGCTCGACAACCCTTTCGAGGGCGCCGCTGCGGCTGCGGGCGATGCGGCCGGGGAAGCGTTTCAGGCGGCGTTGGGCAAGACCTATGTCGCGGCCCCTGACCTCTTCGGCGGGATGGCGGAGACTGCGCGCGGCCGGTCCAGCGCCTCTGCGGAAGCCGCCGACAAACTCGCGCAGGCCGCGACACGTCCTCTGCCCGCCTGGGCGGCGCTGAAGCAGGCCGTGACGGGAACCGAGGATGCGCTGGAAGACACCGTCCCGGTTACCAGCGATCTGGCCGAGGGCTTCGATCAGGCCGCCGCCGCGGGCGGCCGGGCCGGGGCTGCGGGAAAGACCGCCGCCGAAGAGACCAGACAGGGCTGGGAGGCGGTGCGGGCGGCGCTTGCGGATTATGCCGATCAGGCGCGTCGCATCGGCGCGGGCGTGGGTGATGCGCTGGTCGGCGCCTTTCGCAGCGCCGAGGAGGCGGTGGGCAATTTCGTGCGCACGGGCAAGCTCGATTTCCGGGAGCTGGTGACCTCGATGCTGGCCGATCTCGCGAAGCTCTCCTTCCGCAGTGCCGTGACCGGACCCCTGGCGGGTTGGCTTGCGAGGGCATTCTCGGGCGCAGGCCGGGCGGGCACCACCGCGCTTCTGGGCGCCAGCATCCTGCATGCGGGCGGCACGGTGGGTCTCGACGGACCGCAGCGCCAGGTCCCGGCCGCACTCTTTGCCGGCGCGCCGCGGATGCATGCGGGCGGCTGGCCCGGGCTGCGGCCCGACGAGGTGCCAGCCATCCTGCAGCGCGGCGAACGGGTGCTGTCGCGGAGCGAAGCACAGCGCGCGGGGGGCGGTCCGGGGTCCGGCGGCGGCACCGTCGATCTGCGGGTGTTTGTCGAGGGCGGCAGTCTGAAGGCGGAGGTGGTGCAACTGAGCGGGGCGGTCGCCGCCCGCGTGGTCGAGGGCTATGACCGCGCCCTGCCGCGCCGGTTGCAGCAGATCGGCCGCGATCCGCGGAAGGTCTGAGGGGAACGACCATGGCTGAGGACGACCCGATCGCGGCGGCCGCCTTCTGGGGCGGGCTGCGCGTGGCCACGGCCAGGTTTTCGCTGGGCGAGGCGCTGAGCCACTCGCGCACGCGCGGCGGCGAGATCCTGGTGGCCGATCAGGGCGCCCGGCTCTGGACCGGCACGGTGGAGCTCTGGCAAGCGCACCATGATGCCGCCGATGCGGTGATGGCCCGGATCGAGGCGCTGCAGATGGCCGGCGCCGCGCTGATGGTCCATCCCCTGCCACGCCCCGGCCCGATCCACGATCCGGAGGGGGTGGTCCTCGGCGCCGCCACCCCGGTGATCGCAAGCCTCGCGCCCAATGCCCGCGCCCTCACGCTTTCCGGCCTGCCCGCGGGCTATCTGCTCGCCCCCGGCGACATGCTGGGCTTCCCCTATGGAACGCCCGTCAAATACGCGCTGCACCGCGTCGTGCTCGGCAGCACCGCCGGGGCCGGCGGCAGCACCGGCCTTCTCGAGCTGGTGCCCGGGATCCGCCCCGGCGCCAGCCTCGGCACGCCCGTCAGCCTCGTCCGCCCCGCGATGAAGGCGCTGATTGTTCCCGGTTCGGTGAACCCGGGTCAGGGCCAGGGCATCTGGCGCCGGGGCATCGCCTTTTCCTTTATCCAGACCTTGAGGTAACCATGCGCAGCTTCGATCCCGCGACCGCCGCCCATCTCGCCGCACGCCGTCCCACCCTCGCGCGCCACCTGCTCTGGATCACGGCGCGCAACCGCAGCACCGGGGCGACCGAGTCCCTCGGCCTCTGGACCGGGGAATATACCCGCAGCTTCACCATCGAGGGCGTGCCGCGCGATTATCACGGCGTCGGCGCCCTCCTCGATCTGCCGCAGATCACCGGCCAGATCGGCGTGGAGGTCCGCACCCACCGGGTGACGCTCTCGGCGCTCTCGGCGGAAGCCCAGCAGCTGATCCGCGGCTATGATCCCCGTCTCGCCCCGGCCGAGATCCACCGCGTCCTCTTCGACCCGCACGCCCCCACCACGCCGATCGGCGCACCGGTGCGGATGCTGCGCGGCTGGGTCGATGGGGTCACCTTCAACGAGGCGGGCAGCGGAGATTACACGGTCGAACTCACGCTGGTGAGCCATGCGCGCGGGCTGACGGTGCCGCTGCCGCTGCGGCGCTCGGATGCAAGCTATAGCTTGCGCGGCGGGGACCGGATCGGGCGGTATTGCGACCTCTCCGGCTCGGTGCCGATCCATTGGGGGGAGGCACGCTGATGCGCTACCCGGACTGGCGCACAAGGCTGCAGGCGCATCTGGCCACTGCTGCGCGCAAACCCTTAGCCTATGGCACGCATGATTGCGCGCTCTTTGCCTTCGGTGCGGTGCAGGCGATGACGGGCCTCGACATGGCGCGCGGGTTTCGGGGCTACCGCACGCTCGCCGGGGCGATGAAGCGGCTGCGCAAGGCGGGGCTGGCCGATCAGTTCGCGCTGGTCGCGCGCCATCTGCCCGAGATCCCGGTGGCCTGCGCCCGGGTCGGCGATCTGGCGGTGGTGCCGGGCGATGCGGGCGAGGCCTTCGGCGTCGTGCAGGGCGAATACATTCATGTGCTGCAAAAGGACGGCCTGGCCCTGGTGCCGCTCCTGGCAGCCACTCGCGCCTTCGAGGTGAACTGATGCCGCCCGTCGGAGCTTTCCTGGCCGGGGCCGCCTCGTTCCTGACGACCGGGGTGGTGGCCGGTGCCGGCATCACCGGCGCCTGGGCGGCGGGTGCGGCCACCGCGAGCTTCCTGACCACGACCGTGGTGGGGCGGCTTCTGACCACGGTGGCGCTGAGCGCGCTGTCGCGCGCGATGGCGCCCAAACCCCGAACGCCCGGCCTTGTCACCGAGGCCACCACGACCGGCGAGGCGGCATCGCAGGCGAGCCTCTTCGGCTTCTATGCCACCGCGGGCCATCATCTCTGCCCGCCGATGACACATGGCACGCATGGCAAGACCAAAAACGCCTATCTCACCTATGTCGTGGCCCTGTCGGATCTCCCCGGCTGCACGCTGCAGCGGCTCCTGGTGAACGACCAGCCCGTCACGCTGGCGACAACGCCGGATGCCAACGGGTTTCTGGGCGCGACCGGGCGTTTCGCGAACTTCCTCTGGGTGAAGGTTTACGACGGCACCCAGACGGTCGCCGACCCCTGGCTGCTGTCAAAATACGGCACTGGCACGAAGCAGGACATATCGGTCGGGCGACCGTGGCTGGGCGACATGGTCGGCCCCGGCCTGTGCTATGCGATCGTGACCTTCCGCTATGACCGGCCGCGGTTTTCCGGCCTGCCGAAGCTCCTGTTCGAGATCATGGGCGCGCCGCTTTACGATCCCCGGAAAGACAGCACGGTCGGTGGATCTGGGCCGCATCGCTGGTCGGATCCCGCGACCTGGGAGCCGAGCGCCAATCCGATCGTGCAGGTCTACAATATCCTGCGCGGGATCCAGGTGCCCGGTTCAGGTATCTGGGGCCTCGGCGTGCCGGCGGCCGATCTGCCGCTGTCGAACTGGTTCGCGGCGATGAATGTCTGCGACCAGCCGGTGGACGGTGCGCCGCAATACCGCGCGGGCTTCGAGATCCGGTTCGACGAGGAGCCCGGCGCGGTGATCGAGGAACTCCTGAAGACCTGTTCCGGCGCCCTGTCCGAGATGGGCGGGGTCTGGAAGGTGCGCGCGGGGGCCGCCGGTCTGCCGGTTCAGTATTTCACCGACGAGGATCTGATGCTGGGCGACAGCGCCAGCTTCACCCCCTTCGGCTCGCTGAACGAGACCCACAACGGGGTCACCGCGAGCTATCCCGACCCCGAGGCGCTCTGGCAGCCGAAGGAAGCGCCGCCGCGCTACAATGCCGCCTGGGAGGCGGAAGATTTCAATCGCCAGCTGGTGGCCGCGCTCGATCTGCCGGCCTGCCCGTACCCGGTGCAGGTGCAGCGGCTGATGCGGGCCTGGATCGAGGACGAGCGCCGCTTTCGCCGCCACAGCCTCACCCTGCCACCCGATGCCGCGATCCTCGAGCCGCTCGACGTGGTGTCCTGGACCTCGGCCGAGAACGGCTATGTCGAGAAGACCTTCGAAGTGGTCGAGATCGGCGATGATCCGGGCACGATGATCCAGCGCCTCGCGCTGCGCGAGGTGAATGCCGCCGATTACGACTGGTCGCCCGCCGATCAGATCCCTTGGGACATCTCGCCGGTCGGGCCGGATGTGCCGCCCGATCTGACCCCCGATGCCTTCACCGTTACCGGCATCGAGATCCGCGACGGCCAGAACATCGGCCGCCGCCCCGCGCTGCGGCTGGAGTGGAGCGAGGAAGATTTCGAGCTGATCACGGCGGTCGAATGGGAGCTGCGCCGCAGCGGCACCACCGAGGTCATCGCCACCGGCACGATGAACAATCCCGCCGCCCGCGCCGTCGTCGTCTCGGCCGGCCTGATCGGGGCCACGAGCTACGACGCGCGCATCCGCTACATCGCCCCCGCGCTCACCACCCTCTGGACCGGCTGGGTCACCGCATCGACCCCCGATGTGCGGCTCACGGCCGAGGATATCTCCACCGCCGTGATGCAGGAGATCGCCGAGGCCCAGGCTGCGGCGGATCAGGCCGTGGCCGAGGCCGCCTCGGCGCTGGCCAAGGCGCTGTCGGTCGAGGCAACCTCCGAGAGCGCGCTGGTCCTGCGCCCGATCGGCGGAACCGGGGCAGCCAACATCCGCATCGTCGAATGGGACGATGCCGCCGGCGCCGGATCGGCCATCGTCCTGGCCGGCGACAACGTCATCGCGCCGGGCACGCTCAGCACATCCCGGCTCGTCGTGCATGACAATTCGGCCGTCTTCTCGGAGGTCTTCGACAGCGCCGCGGCGCTGGCGCAATGGCAGAACCATGCCGGGTTGGGCGAATTGGCGATCGTGTCCTCGGCCCATGCCAGGCAGGGCGGCAAGGTCTTGCAGGTGGGCAACAACAGTGGTGACGACCAGGCCTGGTATGTCGCCCGCACGCTGATCCCCTTCGATCCAGACCGGACCTATCGCATCCGCGCCGGCCTGCGCAAAAACGCGGGTGCCGGCATGATCTATCTGGGCTTTGTCGGCGTGGCGGCCGATGGCGTGACGCTGGTGAACAATACGGGCGCGAACACGCATACGGCGCAATTCTACGCGCCGAGCGGCGGCCAGTCCCCGGCGCTGAACACCTATACCGAGATCACCGGCTATGTGCGCGGCGTGGGATCGGGAGGCGCAGGCACGCTGGCAAGCCCGCGGATGATCCATGCCAATGTGCGCTATCTGCGCCCGGTCATCATCGTGAACTACGAGACTGTCGCGGGTCAGACCCTTGTCGACTACGTCAAGGTCGACACCGTCTCGGACGCGACCCTCATCGCCGATGGCGCGATCAGCACGGAAAAGATCGTGGCCGGCGCCATCACCGCCGCCAGCGGCATCATTGCCGATGCCGCCATCGCCAATGCCAAGATCGCCAATGGCGCGATCACCACCGCCAAGATCGCCGATCTGCAGGTCAACACGATCAAGATCGCCAACAATGCCATCACCAGCCTCGTTGCGACCGAGATTTCCTCGGGCAGCCCGTCGTTTTCCTTCACCGCGACGGTCGGGACCTCGGCGGTGGTCTTTGCCACCTTCCAGGTCGCCATCTCCACCTGGTTCAACTCCGAGAACTCGAATGGCGAGTATTACAGCTACAATGTCTCGCTGAACGGCAAGTCGATCGGGGGCGGGTACACCTCGGTCAACAACACGAACCTCTCGCCCTTCTGGGAAAGCTTCGCCATTCCGGTGCAGATCACCCAGTCCTCGAACACGATCAGCGTCTCGGGCGCGATCGTGTCCTCCTCCTCCAAGGTGGGCCTCGGGGCCCTGAAGGTGCTCAAGTGATCGAACTCACCGTCTATGACGCCGCCACCGGCGAGATCCGCCGCGTGCTGCGGGGCCCGCAAATCGAGGAGCTGACCGCAACGATCGGCCCGGACGAGGCGGTCCTGCCCGGCGCGCTGGACGCGGCGGAGGTCTATATCGTGGCTGACCAGCCCGTGGCCTATCCGCCGAGGCCGGGCCCCTGGGCCGTGTTCGATTACGCCGCATGCCTCTGGATCGATCCGCGTACCGAGGCCGATCTCGCGGCGGCGCTGGAAGCCACGCGGCGCGCGGCGATCCGCAGCGTCAATGCCGCCTGTGGCGCGGTGCGGGCGCGCTTCGTGACGCAGCTGCCGGGCCAGGAAATGATCTATCTGCGCAAGGAGGCCGAAGCCCGCGCCTTCATCGCCGACCCTGCACCGGATCTGGCGGCCTATCCCTTCATCTCGGCCGAAGTCGGGATTACCCCACCGGGCGGCACCGCCCTCCATGTGGCCCAGACCTATCTCGCGATGTCGGCGCAATGGCAGGCGATCGGCGCCGCGCTCGAACAGATCCGGCTCGGCTCCATCGGCCAGATCGAAGCGGCCGCGACTGAGGCCGCGATTACCGCGGCGCTTTCCGCAGTCCAGACCGCGCTCGAGGGCTTCGCGCCATGAGCCCGCCCTGATCGACGAGACCGCACCGCCTGACCCCGCATCTGTCCGTTTTTCGCCCGCCCGCGCGGGCCTTTTTCCATGGAGGAACCCATGTCATCCTTTTCCGACTATCTCGAGAATGCGCTGCTGAACCATGTGTTTCGCAACACGGCACTGAGCGCGCCGCCCGCGGTCTACATGGCGCTGTTCACCGCCAGCCCCAGCGATGCCGGCGGCGGCACGGAAGTCGCCGCTGCGGGCTATGCGCGCCAGGCGGTCAGCTTTGGCGCGCCGGTGGGCGGCGCCATCTCCAATACGGCGGCCGTGGCCTTCACCGCCACCGGCACGGCCTTCGGCACCATCGTCGCGGTGGGCTTCTTCGATGCCCTCTCCGGCGGCAACATGCTGGCCTGGGATGACATCGCCAGCGCCGCGATCGGGCCCAGCGATACGATCGAATTCCCCGTCGGCGACATCGACATCACCCTGACCTGATCGGTTTTCCGAGCCTCGCAGGACAGCCGTCATGACAGCCCCCACTCTCACGCATCTTGTCTCTGCGCAATCGGTCGCGACCGTCACGTCGCTCTCATCGGGCAGCGTCACGATCACTGCCGGCCGTCCTGCGCTTGCCATTGTGCTGTCCGGCGCACTGAACAGCGACGACAATACCACCCCGCCAAGCTTCAGCGGGGCGGGGCAAACCTGGACGCAGCTGCTCACCACCACCGATGTGTTCGCGGACACAGGCTACAACGACTACATGCGCGTGAGCCTGTTCGTCACCGATGCGAGCAGTGGCGGGTCCGGGGTGCTGACCGCAACGCACCCGCCAGGCGAACAGCAGGACATTCTTGCCTTTGCGGTCTGCGAGCTGGCGGACGGCAGTTTCGCCAACCCGGAACCCCTGGCAAAGGGCAACAACGCCACGTCGATGACGGATGCCCTGGCCGGGGTCGCGGCGGGCGACAGATACGCGGCGCTGTGTCTCTGGACGAGTTTCTACACCGGATCTCCGGGCGGGTTCACCGCGCGGTCCGGCTGGACGGAGGTCACGCAAGTCATTGCCTCGGACGCGGGCTATGGACTTGCATTCCAGCTGCAGCTTTCGCCCGTTGGCGGGGATGCGACTGCGTCGTTCAGCGTCTCGAACACCGGTCAGCTGGCCCTGATCGCAATCCCTCTGGAAGCCGCCACGGCTGGCGGAACGACATGGCCTGCCGCCGCTCACATCGTGTCAGCCAGCGACAGCGCGGGGTCGCACCGCATGATCCGCAGGCGCAGGGCTGCGCCGACGGCGGCCAGCGTTCCGACGACGATGCGCCGCATGATCCGGGCCCGGACAGCGGCCGCAGCGGCGGGAAGCAGTGTCCTGGGAAGGCCGCGTCTCGTGCAGTCGCGCAGCGTGACGGTCGAGGGTGCCGCCGCATTTTCCCTCACCGCACCGCGTGTCAGGCGACGGTACACGGTCGCGGTCACGGGCGGCGCGACGCTCGCAATCGCCGCGCGGACTGTCCGACCGCGATCGGTTTCCGTTTCGGCGCAGGCGGTTCTCGCCGCCAATGCCAATGTGGCTGGGACCATGGCGCGCAGCGCGGCGTCCACGGCGCAGAGCAGCGTCGGTATTTCCGCGCGCGTGATCCGGTCGCGGGTGGTTTCGGCGGGCGTTTTCTCCTCGATGTCAGCCAGCGCCCGCGTCGCCGGCAAGTTGACGCGTGGCGCGGCGGTCGGTGCCGTGAGCAGCATTGCGCTTTCCGCGCAGGTGTCACGGCGACGATCGGCCGCAATTGGGACGCAGACCGCGGTTCTGGCCACCGGCACTATCTCGGGGAAGCTGAGCGCCCGGTCCGCGCCGACGGCCGCAGCGATGGTCACGGTCCAGCTTCGGGTGATCCGGAACCGTAGGTCCGCGGCAGGGGCAAGTGGAACCGCAAATGCGGATCCTCGTATCCGTCGCCCGCGCCGGGCTGGCGTCACCGCAGCCTCCGCGTTGGTCCTCACGCGTCGCGTCATCCTGGCGCGCGCCGCGAATGTGGACAGTGCACCCCTCGTGGCGGTGCGTTTCTGGATCTCGGGCCTCAGTACCAGGCGGCACGCGCTGCCCCGGGCCAGTGCGAATGGCGGCGTGGTGGCGCCATCGGAACGCCGGGGCCGGGTGCAGCCGCATCTGCGCGGCGAAACCCTCAGGTGAAGGAGGAACAGATGAACACCTTCCGGATCAAGCAGGGCGATACATCGCCCGCCCTCATCTTTGCCCTTGAGCCAGCGGCCGAGGTGAACCTCACAGGGGCCAGCGTCGTCTTCAACATGCGCCCGCGTCGCGGCGATCCGACGATCCTGCGCGCGCCTGCGATCGTGGTGCTGGCGACCGGCACGCCCACCGTGCGCTACGACTGGGCGCTTGGCGACACCGGGCAGAGCGGGGCCTATGAGGCCGAGTTCGAAGTCACCTATGCCGATGGCGCGATCGAGACCTTTCCCAATGCAGGCTACATCCGCGTCGAGATCGCCGATGACATCGCCTGATCGCAACCCATCCGATGTTGAGGGAGGCTGACATGGCCGACGAACCCACGATCTGGGGCGAGATCTGGCGCTCGGTCGCGGCCAATGCGACCATCGCCGCCGCGGCCTGGGGGGCAGCGGGCGGCGCCACCTCGGCGCTGGTGATCAAGGTCTCCTCGCGCGATGCGATCCGCCAGATCATCCTCGGTGCGCTCACCTCGGGCGGGATGGGCACGCTCGGCGGCGGCCTCGTCGCGGTCTGGCTCGATCTGCCCGCCGGGGCGATCCCCGCCATTGGTGCCGGCGGATCGATCGCCTATCTCGTTGGCGTCTTCGGCCCTGCCATCATCGAAGTGCTGCTCACGCGCATTCGCGCCGGGCGCCTGCCGCGGGGCTGAGCGTCATGAAGCCCCGTCTGCATCTGCGCCGCGCGCCCCGCTGCCCCTGGAGCGATTTCCGCCACCGCATCCGCATCGGCCTCGCGGTCTTCGTCCTGATCGTCCTCCTGCAGCGTCTCTTCGGCTGCGGGTGAGCGCGCGCCGGGCCGTGCGCGGCCATCGCCGGGCGGACAGATCCTGCCCCACACCACCCCAACGCATCGAACCGCCCCAGAGGCGGTTTTTCCATCTGGAGCACCCCATGCCTATCCTGACCTGGTCCCACTGGCGCAAGGTGCCGAACGGCCTCTGGCGCTGGAAGAACTTCTCGCCCGCGGAAATCGCCTGTCGCGGCACCGGTGCGCTCAAGATCGACACCGAGGCCCTGGACAAGCTGCAGGCCCTGCGCGACCGGCTGGGCAAGCCGCTGATCATCCGCTCGGCCTATCGCAGCCCGGAACACAATCGTCGTGTGGGTGGCGCGCCGCGTTCCAAGCACATGGACGGCACGGCCTTTGACATCGCCATGGCCAACCACGATCCCGTTGCCTTCGAGGCGGCGGCGCGGGAGGTCGGGTTCCTGGGGTTCGGGTATTATCCCCGCTCGGGCTTCATGCATATCGACCTCGGGCCCGCGCGAAGCTGGGGCGAAAAGTTCCCGGCACGGGCAGTGCCGTTCGCGCCGGAAACCCCGCCCGCGCGGGAGGTCCTGGCCGAAAGCCGCACCTTCCGCGGCAGCGGCGCCGCGGGAGCGGCGACCGTCGGTGCGGCCGGTGTGGAGGTTCTTCAAGAGGCACTGGCTGAAACGCAGTCCACGATCCAGCCGCTGGTGCCGTATCTCGATGCCCTACGCTGGGTGCTGGTCGCCATCGCCCTGATCGGCATCGCCGTCACCATCCACGCGCGGCTGGACGACTGGAAGCGAGGCCAGCGGTGATTGCCTGGCTTCTCACCCACGGCCCCGCCCGCAAGGTGCTGGGCCTGATCCTCGCCGCGGGAGCGATCCTGCTGTTCCTTTTGAACCTGCGCCGCACGGGTGAACGCGCAGGGCGCGCTGCCGAGCGGCTTGATGCCAGAGAGAGGAATAATGCCATCCACCGAGAGATGCTCGATGCCGGCACCCGCCGCCCTCATGATCGTGACGCTCTGGCTGACCGGCTGCGAGATGGCAGGTTCTGAAACCGCGGCACCCTGCCCGCCCGTTGTCGATTACACAGTGGCCGATCAAGCGCGTGCCGCCGATGAGGTCGAAAAGCTGCCGGAACGTTCCGCCATCGTCCGGATGCTCAGTGATTACGCGGTCCTGCGCGACCAGGCGCGGGCGTGCCGGTGAAATCCGGGATGCTGCTCGCCCGGCGTCAGACCCTTTTCCGGCGCCGTGGCTTGGGAATGGCGGGCTGATTGCCGTTCGCGATCTTCGCTTTTCCGGTACAGGTCGGATAGCGAACGCAGCCGAGGAACTTGCCGAAACTGCCGCTGCGTTCGACAAGCCAGCCATCTTCGCAGTCTGGGCACGTCGGATAGTTGGCACCGCACTCGCATCGCACATCGCTGGTTCCGTCAGCATGGCGTGGCAGGGCCGTTCCGCAGGATGGGCAGGCGGGCAGAAGGTTTCCGCAGTGCTGCACATGCTCGCACCGGTACCAGATGCGGCCATCCTGCCCGGTCACGCCCAGCAATCGCCCGCCGCATTCGCCGCAAACGTGAGCCTCGGGTTCAGCTCCGGGGGCTGTCGAGATCCCGTAGGCGGGGTCTTTGCGAAGCTCGGTCACGAAGGACGAAGGACGGGCGTTCGAGGCAAGGATCGTCAGGGTGTGACGGGCCCGCGTCATCGCCACATACATGACGCGCCGCTCCTCGGCGTTCTGGAACGCCTCCTCTTCCGGCGAAACCAGAGACAAGAGGGGGTCGTCGACGATCTCTGACGGAAATCCCATGCGCCCGCTGTCGGCGTTCAGCATGACGACGTGGTCGGCTTCCAGCCCTTTCGAGGCATGGATGGTCTTGAAGCTGATCTTCAGCCGCGGGAACCGGCGGCGCAGGCCCTGCATGTCTGGCTCGATGAAGCGGTAACGCCCAAGGAGCAGCACAGTCGCGGGCTTGGTCTCCAGCGCCGCGGCGGAAGACATGGCCGCAAGCACCTCGTTCAGTTTCGCCTCATCCTCGCCTTTGGACACCGTGACGACCCTGATCGCCGGTTCGGTGGCAGTCCCGGCCGGAACGATTTTCTTGTCGATTTGGGCGGGGTTCCGCAGAACGAAGGTTCGGGCGGCAAAGGCAATCTGGTCGACCGAACGGAAGGTGCGGCCGAGGTCGACGGTCCTGTGCACGCCAGCTTCGCCATCGAAGCTGCCACCAAACTCCCGCCCGAAATGGCGCATCAGGTGGATGTCGGACCCTGCGAAGCGGAAGATGGATTGCCAGTCGTCCCCCACAGCAAAGACGCGCACGTCCGGATGCTGGGCCTTCAGCGCCTTCACCAGCCGGGCTCGGCTTTGGGAGATGTCCTGGAATTCGTCGACAAGGATGTGGCGGAACGGGCTGACATAGCGACCGTCCTCTGCATAGCGCGCAGCGCGCAGGATCATGTCCTCGAAGTCGATCCGGCCCTCAAGACGCTTCTGATATTCCTCGAAGACCGGCGCGAATACGTCGAGGAACGCGCGGGCGCGCTTGCCCAGCTTCATCCGATCTGACTTGGTCTCGCAATCCTGCAGGCTGTAGCCGCCGCTCTTGAACTTGCGCAGGAAGGTTCCGAGCAGCTTGGAAAAGTCATCGACCTGCTTCAGCTCGACGATCCGGTCATAGATGGTGTCCACCGGCCGGGGATTCAGGGTGACATGCGGCGCCAGCTTCTCGGCAAGTCCGGTCAGCAATCGCCCCTCCTGCCGTTCATAGCTGTAGGTCTCGATCAGGGTCGTTTGATGCTCGGCGTGGATCTTCCGCTTCCAGTCCATGCCTGCCAGGTATTCGTCGCGGTCCACGAAGGGTGCCGTGACCAGCCGCTCGCTGCCGTCCCGTGCCTTTTCACGCCGCACGCCGAAATGCTCGATGTAGATGCCGCTTTCGGTCAGCCGGAAATCCGGCTGGTAATCGCGCCTGCCGCTTTCCGCGATCTTGTGCTCGTAGACCGGCTCGTACTCGTATTCGACGCCGTTTTCGTAAAGCCAGTTGGCGATCTGCAGTTCTTCGTAACTCTTGACCTTCTCGCCCTGCAGCGTCCGCAGGTCCTGGCTCTCCATGTGGGTGTAGAAGTCATGCTTGGTCTTAAAGTCCCATTCCGTCTTGGGCTCGACCAGAAAATGCGCGAAGAACTGGATGATCGCCTTCGACACCTCCGACAAGCGGTATACGAGGTCCTTCAGGATCTGCTTGATCAGGTTGCTGAACGCCATCTCGTCGGTGGCATGATCCGCCAAGGCGGGCTTTGACCCTTCGACGATCCCGATGATGTCATAGGCAATCGCGTGGAAGGTCCGCGCGACGATGGGCACGCCGGATCGGGCTTCGACCCGTTCAGACATCTCCTCGGCCGCATTCTTCGCGAAGGCCAGAAGCAGGATCTCCTCCGGCTGACGGATGCCCGCCTTGACCAGATAGGCCGCCTTGGCGGTGATGACGCTGGTCTTCCCCGATCCCGCACCGGCGAGCACCAGCGTCGCATCCTCATCGACGACAACCGAAAGGCGCTGTTCCGGCGTCAGCGGCTTGCTCTCGATCGCGTCGAAGAAGTCCTTCCAGCGGTCCAGTTCGGCCGTGACGAAGGAGGAGAGGGCATTTGCTCGTGCCACTCGCGGGTCGGCGGCAAATTTCCGGACGGGTGCGATGCGCGCGACGACCTCGGGACCGATGGCCTCGGCACTCAGCTTCGACAGAAGCGATGCATCCAGAGCCCGGGCGTCATCCAGGAGCGGCGCGATCTGGCACGCCGAGGGATATCGGGGCGGCGCTGCCAGCGCCAACACCCCGGCGACGACCCGGTCCAGTCGCGCAGCTTCCATCTCAAGGGCTGCGAGATTGAAGCGTGTCCAGGCCTCTTTGACCTCGTCCGCGAAACCTGTGGCAGCGACGTGGCTCGCCGCCTTCAGCGTTATATCGGCGCGGTCATGCGAGTTTATCGTCAGCGCAGTCCCAAGCATCCCCTTCCGGAGGGCAGGAGCATTCGTCAGCGCTTGCAATGGCAGGCTGGCGATTTGACCGCGTTGCGTGATCCTGATGTGATCCCCGTCCAGCTCCATTGCGCGGACAGACCTCCCAAAGGGGTCAAGGAAGAATCCAAGCAAGGGACGTTGTTGCAATCGAATCAATGAACTGGGCCTCGTGGTCGCGTCCTGTCAGCTTGTGCTGCGACCAGGGTGGTCTGCAACCGTGATCGGTCTCCATGCGCGCACTGATTCCGGTCCCTGCGGAGAATAGGAATGCCAATCTCCGCAGGTAATGCGGAGATTGGCTAGTTGGCGCGCCTTGCCCACGTGTTCATTTTTGCTTATCTTGAAGACAAGCAGATGGAGGCGACCATGTCCCAGACCACGACGATGACTGTCCGGATCAGCGGCGCGCTGAGCGAGTTCGTGGCGTCGAACGTGGGCGAGAACGGGTCCTACGGTAATCCCCCCCGAAAGTAAGGGGCTGCATAAGTAGAATTTTCTCGGCAAGATGAACGAGGAGATTCTGAATGAA
>NZ_JAMJFX010000028.1 GCF_023544865.1 Phaeovulum molybdatiresistens
ACATCAGCCCCATGGAGTTCGAGGCACGCGCTATGCTAGCTTAACCTGCTGTCCACGAAACCGGTAGCAGGCCAGCCCTCCCTGCCGCCGCAAGAAGGGAAAAGTGGCAGGATTTTACTCCGCCCGCAGCAGGCCTATCCCGCCGCTACCGTGGCCCCACCTACACGCTCTTAACGTGTAGGATACATTATGTCATCAAAGGATGCGCCAGGTCTCTCCATCCCTTGCGACCCGGCCCTCTGACAGAAGCTTTTCCAGATGCGCCGCAACATTGCGTTCGGCGGCTTTCGCAATGTGCGGATCGGTCTTGCGGTAGACCGACGCGGCGATCTGTGGGATCGAATCCGCGGTGTTGGTCAGATGCGCCAGGATCTCCGCCTCGCGCCGCATCCGATTGGCCAGCAGACGTTCGACGTAAGGCCGCGGGTCGGTGATCGCCGGGCCGTGACCTGGCAGGTAAACCCTGTCGGCCCGGTCTATCAATCTGCTGAGCTGCGTGCAGTAATCGTGCATGTTGCCATCCGGCGGGCTGACGATCGAACTGTTCCAGCTCATGACATGATCGCCCGAGAACAGCACGCCATCGGGTCTCGCGAAGCACAGATGGTCGCAGGCATGACCGGGCGTGTGCAGGACGGTCAACCCGAAGATCACCTGCCCGTCCTCCAGAACCCCGTCCGGCTCAAACGCGTCGTCGGGAAACACGCTTGAGACATGGATCGGCAGACCGGTCCGTTCGCGCAGCGCAGGCGCCATCCCAAAATGATCGGAATGATGATGCGTGACAAGGATGCCCGCCGCTCTGCTGCCCAGGTTCCCAAGGATCGCCTCGAATTGGGCGCGGTCTTCGACCGGACCGGGGTCGATGACCACCACGCCGTCCGCGGTCTCGACGAGGTAGCTGTTCGTGCCGTGGTAGGTCATCTTGCCCGGGTTGTTGGCAACGATCCTGCGCACACCCGCAGCCACGGGCGCGCATTGCGCCCGGACCGGTTCCGGCTCCGAAAAAAACATGCTGGTGTTCGGCATTGGGTCACCTGAACTATTCAAGGGGAGACATCCCCCTCTGCGTGCTGCTGAGCAGCGCGGCCCGACGCTCCAGCCACCACCCTGACTGCGGCGGCCAGTGCTCAAATCCAGGGCCATCGATCGTCTGGCGCGCGTGCAGTGGCCAGTTCGGATCATCAAGTGCCGACCGACCGACAGCGATCAGGTCGGCTGATCCGTCTTTGAGCACGGCTTCTGCCTGAGGACCATCAAGGATCAGACCCACCGCGACGGTCGACACATCTGCACCTTCGCGGATCGCCCGCGCCAGCGGCACCTGGAATCCGCGACTGCGGGCGCTGCGGCTGTTGCTGGCCGTTCCTATCAACCCGCCACTGGAACAATCGATCACGTCCGCCCCAGCGGCCTTCAATGCTTGGGCAAAGGTGACGGACTCGGGCACTCCGTGACCTTCTGCCACGCCGTCCGTGACTGACATTCGCACGAACAGAGCATTCTTCCGCCCCATGAGGGCCTTTATCTCCTGGGTGATCTCAACCGGAAGCCGAATGCGCCGGGCAAGATCGCCGCCGTATTCATCCGCCCTGTGATTGGAGATGGGCGAGACGAACTGATGCAGCAGATAGCCATGCGCGGCATGGATTTCGATCACGTCGAAACCCGCCCGAAGGGCACGCCTTGCGGCCTGCACGAAATCGCGTCTAATCCGATCAATATCCTCAAGGCTAAGTGCGCGCGGCGTCACCCGATCGGCCGACATAGGTATGGCCGAGGGTGCTACGATCGGCCACGGCTGTTCACCCCGCACCTCAAGATCAACTGCAGACAGGGGCATTCCGCCATGCCAGGGCCTCTGCGTCGCCCCCTTTCGACCGGTATGGCCAAGCTGAATAGCAGGTTTCGCACCGAGCTTGCGGATCGTTGCAGCCACTTCCGCAAGGGCTGCTTCCTGTTCGTCGTTCCACAAGCCAAGATCCCCGGCAGTGCCCATGCCTTCTGGGGAAACAAGGGTCATCTCGACCATGACCAAGCCCGCACCGCCCATCGCCAGTCGCCCATACTGGACCCGATGCCAGGCCTGCGCGACGCCATCTATGGCCGAATACTGGCACATCGGAGAAATCATGACGCGATTGGCGAGCGTCACTTCTCCCAGTGTAACCGATGAGAAGAGTTTCGACATGCGTATCCCTTTCTGGAAGCAACTGTACCAAGGGGCAAATGCCGGAATCAGGAGGCCCTTGTGCAGATGAGTTTGGCGCGGCGACCAGCCCCACGCTCAGCAGGGCCGGCCCTATTTCCAGTGGCGTTCACGAGACGATCAGGCAGCAGGTGCCGTTGCCACCATCGACGGTCGTTCAGAAATACTTCCAAACCAAGCCGCAAGTTTCGGATGCGTGCTGCGCCAATCCTTCTCGGAAAACCGGAAATCCAGATACCCCAGCGTGCAGGCAACCGCGACCGCCCCCGCATGGAACCCATCAGACAGCAAAGCGAACCAGCGCCCTTCCAGATCGTCGAGGCCGGAATCAATCTTTTCCATCTGACCCCGAGCCCAATCTTCCCAACGCTTGTCTTCGGGCCGCAGGACACACTCGTAGCGGTGCAGCAACGCAGCATCCAGCATAGAATCGGCAAGTGCCTCAAGCGTCAGCACGGCAAAGCGGCGATCATCCTGCGGATAGAGAGAATCTCCTGCGAGGCCTCGTGCATCGAGCCAGGCGGTGATCACGCGGCTGTCGAACAGAGGCGTGTCATCGGCTAGCACCGCACAGGGCACCTTGCCGGTGGAATTGTGGCGCACGATTTCGGGATCGCGCTTCACCGGCCAGGCGGCAGAGGGAAGTTTCTCGACCTGATCAGCAAGCCCTCGTTCGTGGGCGGCCACCATCACCTTGCGCACATAGGGCGAAGCGGGCGAGAAAAATAGGCGGATGGTCATTCGGTCAGTCTCCGGTTGCGGGCGGGCCTGCGGCCCTTCAGGGGTTTGTCGGGGATTGGCATCCGCAGGAAATCCTGCGGATAGAGCTTCAGCTGCAACTTTAAAAGCTCCATTGCATAAAGGATATGTTCACGCATGATTGCTGCGGCCCGCTCCCCCTGCCCGTTGGACAGCGCGCGCGCGATACGGTGATGATCATCATGCGACCGCTCGATCACCTTGAAATTGTGCCACATGATCACCCGGTCAGAAGCAGCCGGCACATTATGCAGACTGTGCACAAAGGTATTGATCCAAGGGTTTCCCGAAAGCTTCATAACTGTCGAGTGGAACTCAACGTTCATGCGACGATAATCGCCCAGGTTCTCGGCCAGCAACACACCCGGCGCCAATAAGAGGTCGCCTTCGGCCACGAGTTCGGAAAGATGGCGGTTGGCCTCTTCGGTCATGTTTGCGGCAGCCAGACGACACGCCATCGCTTCCAGCTCTGCGCGCACCTCGAAGGCGGCCGTCACTTCTGAGAACGAGAATTCGCGAACGAAGAACCCACGGTTGCTCTCGTAGGACACAAGCCCGGTCTGAGCCAGGGTTGTCAGCGCTGCGCGCAGCGGAGTCCGGGAAATACCCAGAAGTTCAGCAAGGCGGTCCTGATGAAGCTTTTCCCCCGGCGGCAGTTCGCCACTCAGGATCGCCTCACGCAGGCGCGCGGTCGCGAGTTCAGTGCTTGTATGCGGTTCGCCCAAGATCCCCTCGATCTTCCGAATTTGCCTTAATGGATACAAAATGACGATAAGATGCAAATTCTTTTTGCATTAGATAATGAATTGTGTTCATTGCAATAACAACGAAGAGGGAGAACTTCGGAAATGACTGGAATCGTGCTTGTCACCGGCTCCGCCGGCGGCATCGGAGAAATTGTGTGCCGACGCCTATCGCAGGACGGCTTCCGTATCCTTGCAGCGGACCTTTCTCAAGAGGCTGCAGCACGCATCGCCAATGATCTGCCCGGCGCAGGCCATCGAGCGATTTCCCTGAACGTGGCCGATGAAGGCGCAGTCATCGCAGCTTTTAGAGAAGCCGAAAGCCTTGGCGCGCCCATTGATCACGTCGTTGCCGCTGCAGGCATCCTGCTATTTGCCGCGAATGGCGATCGCCCGCCCTTGGCAGAGATTTCTTTGGCCGACTGGAACCTAACCCAAAGTGTAAATTCGACCGGCACCTTCCTGTTGTTGCGGGAATATCTGCGGGGTGCGTCACGCCGCCCGATCGAAAATGGTCGTTTCGTGGGGTTTTCATCAGTGGCCGCGCAGTTGGGCGGCTATCGGTCCAGTTCGGCCTACATCGCGTCGAAAGGGGCGGTCATGGCGCTTATCAAGGCAGGGGCGCGTGAGGCCGCGCCCCTGGGCATTACCGTAAACGCGGTTGCTCCGGGTCTGATCGATGCGCCGATGCTAAGGCAGTCTCTGCCGCGGGACAATGACGCCAGCGTCGCAGTCAACATTCCGTTGAACCGGATCGGGACGCCACAGGATGTAGCCGGCGCAGTCAGCTTCCTGCTCGGGCCGGACGCTTCCTATATCACCGGTTCCGTGATCGACGTGAACGGTGGCTATCGCATGCAATAAGGCCAAGCTGCAAGCTGGGAGATTTGCTGCTTGGAAAGGGGGGAAGGAATGCGTGGAATAAGATATCTGACGAAGGCTCTCGGCGTTATTGCCGGAATTTCAGCGGCGTTGATGATGCTGCACGTGATGGCGGACGTTGCCGGCAAGTATTTCCTGAACAAACCCGTGCCCAGCACCGCCGAAGTTGTAGCCAACTATTATATGATCTCCTGCGTTTTCCTTTCGCTTGCCTATATCGAGGCGCGCGGATCGGCCATTTCTGTTGACCTTATCTATGACAAGGTCGGTCTGGCCGTACAAAAGATGATGCGCAAGGTTGGCCAGATCGTGACGCTTCTGTTCTACCTTGGTTTCGGGTGGTTCTCGCTCGACGTGGCAATGCGCGCCTACAGGGTGAACGAAACGGTCGACGGGCTTTGGCGCGTCACGATCTGGCCCGCGAAATTCATGTTGCCGATCGGCCTTGCCATCGCCTGCATCATTCTGGTCATCAAGATTTTCGGCGGCGATCGCGCACTGAACGGCGACGACCACGAATATTCACACGGTCTCTGAGGAGCGCACCATGGAACGCATCGAGATCGGCTTTATCGGGATCGCAATTCTTCTGGGCCTGATCGGCATTCGTGTGCCGATTGGCGCAGCCATGGGCAGCACCGCCTTTGTCGGCATCTGGGCGATGATGGGATGGAAGCCCGCTGTCGGCATCGTGAAGGCTGTGCCGTTCAACCTCATCGGCGACTGGAACCTTTCGGCAATCCCGATGTTCCTGCTCATGGGGTTCATCGCCGTCGAGGCGGGCTTGACCAAAGGGCTTTTCGGCGCGGCACGAGTGCTCTTGGCCTGGTTGCCGGGTGGGCTGGCTTCCTCGACAGTCGTGGCCTCCGCACTCTTCGCCTCGGCCTCGGGGTCTTCGGTCGCCACCTCTGCCGCATTTTCGCGCATCGCCATCCCCGAAATGCTGCAAGCGGGTTACAACAAAGGCCTAGCCACCGGTAGCGTCGCCGCAGCCGGAACGTTGGGCGCGTTGATCCCGCCTTCGGTGCTGATGATCGTATTTGGCTTGCTTCTGAACACGCCGATCAATTCGCTGTTCATCGCGGGCATCATCCCCGGCCTGCTGACAGCTGCAGTCTTCATCGGCCTGATCACCGTGCGCGCGGTCCTTGATCCTCAACTTGCACCGCGGGTGCGCGTCACGGTCAGCCGTGAAGAAAAGCTTCGCCTGATCGCGGATGCCTGGCCGCTCCCGGTGCTGATCATCTGCGTTATGGGAGGTATCTTCGCGGGCATAGTGACCGCGACCGAGGCAGGTGCGGCTGGGGCCTTCTTTGCCTTCGCTCTGGCACTCGTCCGTCGGCGGGTGACATTTTCACTCATCAGGAAATCCCTGATCGAAACAGCAGCAGCCACAGCCGAAATCTTCGTTGTGATGCTGGGTGCGGCCTTGTTCGCGCGGTTCGTGGGTCTTGCCACTATCCCGAACTGGATCATTGGCGCCTTTGACGGGTTCGAGACATGGCAGGTTCTGATGTTCATCTGCATCCTCTTCATCGTGCTGGGGGCCTTCCTCGAGACAATCTCGATCATGCTGCTATGTCTTCCCGTGCTCGGGCCACTTCTGGTCGCGCATGATGTGAACCTGATCTGGTTCGGCATCATCGTGGTCAAACTGCTAGAGATTGGGCTCGTGACCCCGCCGATGGGGATGAATGTTTTCGTCATCAAATCTGCCATGGGCAATGAGATCCGGTTGAGTGAAATCTTCAAGGGTGCCAGCTGGTTCGTCGTCAGTGATCTTGTGACGCTCGCCATCCTTCTGATGTTCCCGATCATCACACTATGGCTTCCGGGGCTAATGCAGAGCTGACCCCGCAGCCCCCGATTTTAAGCTGTCCGATCGGCCGGGCAGCCCCAGCTTCACCAGGTCATCAAGGGAGAGAGACCATGAAAAAGTGCCTGTTTGCTGCAGCATCGGTTTTCGCGTTCGCCGCGGCCGCCAATGCGGAAACCTACCAAGCCACGACTTGGCTGGAGCCCAGCCACATTCTTACCGCTTACGGCTATGTGCCCTACCTTGAAGACATCAAGGCGGCCACCAGCGAGGGGGTCGATTTCGAACTCTACACCTCGGGGTCTCTCGTGCCCGCAAAGACCACGCTGAGCGGCGTTGGCGATGGCGTAGCACAGATCGGTCTTGTGGCCGCAGCCTATACCCCGTCCGAGCTGCCCCTGTCCGGCATGATCAACGACTTCGCCTTCGCGGCCCTGGACCCGATGGCCACTTCGCTGGCGCTGACGGAAATCGCTATGACGAACAAGCGCTTTCAGGATGAATACGCGCAGCACGGCACCGTGGTTCTGGGCGCCTATTCGACCCCGACGTATCTTTTCGCTTGCATGACCGACATCACATCTGTCGAAGAAATCAAGGGCAAGAAGATCCGCACCGCCGGCACCGCACAGAATGAATGGATCAGCTCGCTCGGTGCCGTTCCGGTGTCCGTGCCCAGCACCGATATCTATTCCGGCTTGGAACGCGGCTCGATCGATTGCACTCTGGGCGATGCGACAAACCTCGAAAACGGTCCGATGATCGCCGAGGTCGCCAAATCGCTCACCATGCTCGAAGCCGGCACTTCGCTTGGCATGAGCTATGTCTACAACCAGGATTTCTGGAGCCAGATCGGCCCCGAAGCACGCCGTCAGATCCTTGATGTGACAGCCAAGGCGCTGGCGCTGACGCAGATGGAATACGAAGCTGCGGTAAATGAAGCGCTCGAAAAGACCAAGGCCCGCGGCGTTGCCTTCAACGAACCGGATCAGAGCCTGCTCGATTCCATCGAGACATTCCGGGATAGCCTGATCGAAACGTTCCCCAAGCGGACCCAGACCGAACGTAATGTCGCTGATCCCACCGATGTGGCGCAGGAATATCTCGCGCTGCAGGACAAATGGTCCAAGCTGCTGTCCGGGGTGGATCGTAACGACGTGGATGCGCTGACCCAATTGATCCACGCAGAAATCTTCTCAAAGATCGACGAGAATACCTACGGGCTGTGATCTGAACGAAATGTCTGGAGGCGCATGCCGCCTCCAGACCATGACGACGTCGTTCAATCTGACATCGAAATTGAGCGGCAGCCCAATACCCTGCCCCGATGCGACCTACGGGGTATGAAATGCCATCATTCCAAGGAAAGCGAAGCAGAATGTCGAGCCTCGAGGCTGAAACCGCCATCGTTACCGGCGCAGGATCCGGAATTGGCCGCGCCATCGCCCATCGCCTTGCCGCAGAGGGGTTTGCGATCATCGTCGCCGATCGCGCGGCCGAAGGCGCCGCAGAGACGGTTCGCCAGCTTGAGGCAGCAGGCCACAAGACCCGCGCCGTCGTGCTCGACATCACCGACGCCGCCGCAACGCAGGCGCTGATCAACGGGGCGGAAAACCTGCGCGTGCTGGTCAACAACGCCGGCATCTTCAACACCCGCGCCTTCGACGAACTGACCGCCGACGATTTCCGCAAGATGTACGAAATCAACCTGGTCGCCATGTTCACCATGTGCCAGCAGGCCGCCCGCGTCCTGCCCGAGGGCGGGCGGATCATCAACCTCGCCTCGCGCGCGGCCTTTGGGGCGCGCAACTATGCCCATTACGTCGCCTCGAAGGCGGGCGTCGCCGGCTTTACCAAGGCGCTCGCGCTGGAACTGGCGGAAAAGCAGATCACCGTGAACGCGATCGCGCCCGGTGTGATCGTGACCGACATGCTGCTGGAACGCGCCGAAGGGCTCGAGGGACTTCGCGTGCAGCAACCCAGCGGCAAGCTGGGCAAGCCCGAACATATCGCCCATGCCGCAGCCTTCTTCGCCAGCCCGCTGGCCGAATACGTCACCGGGCAGATCCTGATCGTCGACGGCGGCCGCTCTGTCGGCGGCACCGCTGCATTCTGAGGAGATATCCATGTCACTTGAACTTTCCACTTTGGCGGGCCGCACCGCGATCGTCACCGGCGCTGGTCAGGGCATCGGCTATGCCATCACCGAGGCATTGCTGGCCGCCGGCGCCCATGTCATCGCGGTCGACCGCGAGCCCGCCGGCATTGAGGCCCTGGCCGCGCGTTCTGCCGTAACCGCAGTCCTGGGTGACGTCACCGACACCGCTCTGACCGACCGTCTCTCGGCTGCGCTGGACGAAGCCGGGCTGCGACTGGACATCCTGTGCAACAATGCGGGCATCGCGCGCGGCGCCCATGCGCTGGACACCACTGACGAGGATTTCATTCGCTATTTCGACGTGAACGTGCTGGGCCTGTTCCGCCTGTCGCGTTGGGCGGTGGGCCGGATGATGAAGACCGGCGGTGGTGCGATCGTCAATACCGCCTCGATCTTCGGCGAGATCGGCGCGTTGAATTCCTGTGGCTATTCGACCTCGAAGGCGGCGGTGATCGGGCTGACGCGGCAGATGGCCACCGATTTCGGCCCGAACGGCATCCGCGTGAACGCCGTCGCCCCTGGCCTGATCGAAACACCCCTGACCGCCGAACGTATCCGCACCGAGGCCTGGCGCCGCCACCAGATGATCGACGGCGCCCCCCTGCGCCGCGCGGGTCAGCCCGAGGATGTCGCGCGCGCCGTGCGGTTCCTTGCCTCGGACGAGGCCTCGTTCATCACCGGCCAGATCCTTGCCGTCGACGGCGGTTGGGCGATGGGCCGCTATCCGCGCGAAGAGCCGATCCATGCGTGATCCCGTCGTTCCTGATCTGCCAGCAACCTGCGATCTGCTGGTGGTGGGGTCCGGCGCGGCCGGCATGGCGGCCGCCATCGCGGCGAAACACAACGGCCTGAACCCGGTCATCATCGAGAAATCCGACTTCTTCGGCGGCTCGACCGCCGTGTCGGGGGGCGCGATCTGGGTGCCGGGCAATCCGATCGCCGCTGCCGCCGGCATGGCCGACAGCCGCGATGCCGCCCACCGCTATCTGCAATCCGAAGCGGGCAACCTGTTCAACGCCGAACTGGTCGATGCCTTCCTCGACAAGGGACCCGAGGCGATCGGCTTCTTCCACGAAAAGACCGCGCTGAAGATGTCGCATCGGGCCGTGTCGCCCGACTACCACTCGGACGCCGAAGGCGCGACCGAGGGGGGCCGGGCGCTCGACGCCCATGACTTCGACGGCCGCGAGCTGGGGGCGGACCTTTACCGGATGCGCCCGCCGATTCAGGATTTCACCATCCTTGGCGGCATGCCGCTGGGCCGGCCGGACATCTACCACTTCCTGCGGATGACCCGTTCGGCCAAGTCCTTCACCTATGCCACCGGCGTGGTGATGCGCTATCTGCGCGACCGGCTGACCTGGGGGCGCAACACCCGTCTGGTGATGGGCGCCGCCGTGTCGGGGCGTTTAGCCAAGACGGCGCTGTCGCTGAACATCCCGCTATGTACGGGGCACGAACTGATCCGCCTGCTGCAGGATGACACCGGCCGCGTCATCGGGGCAGAGGTCAAGGGGCCGAAGGGCCTGCGCCAGATCACCGCCACGCGCGGCGTCGTTCTGGCCGCGGGCGGCTATCCGCAAGATGCCGCCCGGCGCGCGCAGACCTTTGATCATGTCAAACGCGGCCTGTCGCACTATTCGATGTCGCCCGCCACCGGCACCGGCGGCGCAATCTCGGCGGCCGAGGCAATCGGCGCGGCCTTTGTCGACAGCAACTCCAACGGTGGCTTCTGGACGCCGGTGTCGCTTTTGCGTAATGCCGATGGCTCGATGCGGCCCTTCCCGCACCTGTTCCTCGACCGCGCCAAACCCGGCGTGATCGCAGTCGGCCATGACGGGGCACGCTTCGTGAACGAGGCCTCCAGCTACCACGACTTCGTGCAGGGGCTGATCGGCAAGCTGCTGGACGAGGGCCAGCGATCGGCCTGGCTGATCGCCGACCATACCGCGATCCGCCGCTATGGCCTGGGCGCGGCCCACGCCTTCCCCGCGCGGATCGACCGGCACATCGCCAGCGGCTACCTCAAGCGCGACGCGACGGTCGAGGGGCTGGCCCGGCAATGCGGCATCACGCCCGATGCCCTGCGCCAGACGATCCAGACCTTCAACGAAGGCGCCGCGCGTGGCCAGGATGCAGCCTTCGCCAAGGGCTCGACCAGCTATCAGCGCTATCTGGGCGATGGCGAGCACAAGCCGAACCCCTGCCTGCGCCCGCTACAGGGCCCGTTCTACGCGATCGAGATCTTCCCCGGCGATATCGGCACCTCGATGGGGCTCGACATCACCGCCAAGGGTCGGGTCAAGAACCGCGACGGTGCGGTGATCGACGGGCTCTTCGCTTGCGGCAACGACATCAACTCGATCATGTCGGGGGCCTATCCGGGACCGGGCATCACGCTTGGGCCGGCGCTGACCTTCGGCTACATCATCGGCCAGACCGCCGCGGCCGCCTGAAATCCCGTCCCGGGCAGCCCTGCCCGGGACCCGTCACGCAGATGTGCGGCCCCTCCCCGGCCCATTCCATGAGATACTTCCGTCGCGCACTGACAGGAGGAGACCATGGGCCCCTTTCCACATGACGCACCCCGCGCCACGATTTCCGACGCCAATCCGACCGGCACCGATGGGTTCGAGTTCGTCGAATTCGCCCATCCCGAGCCGTACAAGCTGCGCCAGCTGTTCACCCGCATGGGCTATGCGCTGACCGCTCGCCACCGGACCCGGGCGATCGAGCTTTGGCAGCAGGGCGACATCACCTATGTGCTGAACGACGATCCGGGCAGCCTAGCCCATGCCTTTGCCGCCGAACACGGCCCCTGCGCCCCCGCGATGGGCTGGCGCATGGTCGATGCCCGCCACGCGCTGGACCATGCCGTGCTGAACGGCGCGGAACCCGTCGAGGACCCCGGCAAGACCTTCGACTGGCCCGCGATCCGCGGCATCGGCGGGTCGCTGGTCTATTTCACCGACCGCTACGGCCAAGACGCCAACCCCTATGACAACTTCGACCTTGTCGCCCCGCCCAAGCCCAGGGGCGTGGGGTTCCACTACCTCGACCACCTGACCCACAACGTCCACAAGGGAAACATGGACAAGTGGTTCGGCTTCTACCAGCGCCTCTTCAATTTTCGCCAGATCCGCTTCTTCGATATCGAGGGCAAGTATACCGGGCTTTACAGCCGCGCCCTGACCTCTCCCTGCGGCCGCATCCGCATCCCGATCAACGAGGATCGCGGCGAGACCGGCCAGATCGTCGAATACCTGCGCCGCTACAAGGGCGAGGGGATCCAGCACATCGCGGTCGGCGCCGACGACATCTATGCCGCCACTGATGCGATCGCCGCCGCGGGCCTCGAGTTCATGCCGAAACCCCCGATGTCCTATTACGAGATGTCTTTTGACCGCGTGAAAGCCCATACCGAGCCCGTCGACCGCATGGCCCGGCACGGCATCCTGATCGACGGCGAAGGCGTCGTCGATGGCGGCGAGACGCGGATATTGCTGCAGATCTTCTCGAAAACCGTGATCGGCCCGATCTTCTTCGAGTTCATCCAGCGCAAGGGCGATGATGGCTTCGGAGAGGGCAACTTCCGTGTCCTCTTCGAAAGTATCGAGCGCGACCAGATCGCGCGCGGCGTTCTAAAGACGCCCGATCAGCCGGCGTAGGGATCTTCCAGCGCCGGGATCACCTTGCCCACGCAGTCGCCAAAGCCGATGGTGTAGCCATCGCCCTTCGCCGCCCCGCGAAGCACCAGCGTGTCATTGTCGGCGATGAAGCTGCGCGTGCCGCCGTCCACCTCGAAGGGTTCCTTGCCGCCCCAACTGATCTCCAGCAGGCTGCCCCGGCTGTCCTTCGTCGGCCCCGAGATCGTGCCCGACCCCAGCAGATCGCCCGCAGTCATCGCACAGCCCGAGGTCGTGTGATGCGCCAGCTGCTGGGCTGCCGAATAATACATCTCGGCATAGTTGGTGCGGCTGATGACCGTCTCGCGCCCACCCTCGGGCGTCAGGCCTACCTCCAGCGCGATGTCATACAGCATCGGGCGCGGCTCGTGCAGATAGGGCAGCAGCGGACGTTCGCGCTCGGGCGTTGAAACGCGGAACGGCTCCAGCGCGGCCTTCATCACGATCCAGGGCGAGATCGTCGTGGCCGTGGCCTTGGCCTGGAACGGACCCAGCGGCTGGTATTCCCAGGCCTGGATGTCGCGCGCCGACCAGTCGTTGAGCAGCACATAGCCAAAGATCATCTCGTCAGCAGTTTCCACCGTCACCGGCCGTCCGTGTTCCGACGGCAGGCCGACCACGGCCCCCATCTCCAGCTCGATGTCGAACCGGGCCGAGGGTGCGAAGCGCGGCGCCGCATCATCTGGCCCCTTCAGCT
Organism: Phaeovulum molybdatiresistens; assembly: GCF_023544865.1. Classification (GTDB taxonomy): domain Bacteria; phylum Pseudomonadota; class Alphaproteobacteria; order Rhodobacterales; family Rhodobacteraceae; genus Pontitalea. Next base: position 12,951 of record NZ_JAMJFX010000028.1, read on the forward strand.
GACCCCAGGGCCGCCGCACCTCGGTACCCGAGACCACGACGGAGGAAGCCCGCCCGTTATACCCGATCGGAATGTGCAGCCAGTTCGGCGGCAGCGCATTCTCGGCGCCGCGGAACATGGTGCCCACGTTCATGGCATGGTGCTTGCCGGCATAGAAATCGGTGTATTCCGAAACCAGGAACGGAAGATGTAGCCGCGCCCCGGCCATCGGCACCAGATGCGGCTCGACCTCGGCCCGCGCGGCCGAGCCTTCGGTCAGCAGCTCCTGCAGGCGCGCCCGCAGCGCCGCCCAGACGGCGGGACCGGCGGCCATTACCTCGTTCCAGAACGGAACGTCCAGATAGGGCCCGCCGTCCAGCGCCAGAAGCCCCTCGGCCTCCAGCCCCGACACGTCCAAGATCGTCTCGCCGATGGCGACACCGCAGCGCGGCTCCTCATCAGCAAGGCTGAACACCCCGCAGGGCAGGTTGTTAAGCGGAAACGGGCCGTCGGGCGCATTCGCGCTTTCCACCCAGGAACGGATCAGGGCCATGCGGCCTCCTCTTCATCTTTTCTTGGCCGAAACACTCGGGGGAGTGGGGGCAAAGCCCCCAAGCGTCACTTCACCCCGGGCGTGCCGTCGAACTTCTTCTCCAGGCTGCCCCAGCAGTCAATGTAATCTTCCTGCAGGTGGCCCGCCTGCGCCGCGAAGGGCGTCAGATGCTGCGGGAAGCGGGTCTCGAACATGAAGCTCATGGTCTCGTCCAGCTTTTCGGGCTTCAGATCGGCGTTCGAGGCGCCTTCGAAGGCGTTCTTGTCCGGCCCGTGCGGCAGCATGCAGTTGTGAAGGCTCATCCCGCCCGGAACAAAGCCCTGCGGCTTGGCGTCATACTGGCCGTAGATGTTGCCCATCAGTTCCGACATGACGTTCTTGTGGTACCATGGCGGGCGGAAGGTGTTCTCGGCCACCATCCAGCGTTCGCGGAACAGCACGAAGTCGATGTTGGCCGTCCCTTCCACACCCGAGGGCGCGGTCAGCACGGTGAAGATCGACGGGTCGGGATGGTCGAACAGGATCGAGCCGACCGGGCAATAGGTCCGCATGTCGTATTTGCAGGGCGCATAGTTGCCGTGCCAGGCCACCACGTCCAGCGGCGAATGGCCGATCTCGGTCACGTGGAACTGGCCGCACCACTTCACCGTGACGGTCGAGGGCACTTCACGATCCTCGAAGGCCGCCACAGGCGTCTTGAAGTCGCGCCGGTTCGCCATGCAGTTGGCGCCGATCGGGCCGCGGCCCGGCAGGTCGAACTTCTGGCCGTAGTTTTCACAAACAAAGCCGCGGCAGGGGCCTTCCAGAACCTCGACTCGGTACACCAGCCCGCGCGGCAGGATCGCGATCTCTTTCGGCTCAAGGTCGATGACGCCCAGCTCGGTGCAGAAGCGCAGGCGGCCTTCTTGCGGGACCACCAGCAATTCGCTGTCGGCCGAGAAGAAATACTCGTCCTTCATCGACTCGGTCACCAGATAGATATGGCTCGCCATGCCGGTCTGGGTGTTAACGTCACCCGCGGTGGTCATTGTGCGCATGCCGGTGATCCAGGTCAGCGGCTCGGCCGGAACGGCCAGCGGATCCCAGCGATACTGGCCCAGGCTGATGATCTCCGGATCGATGCAGGGCGCCGATTTCCAGTGCGGCACGTCGATCTTGCGGAAGCGATGGGTGTGCTTCACGCTCGGGCGGATGCGGTAGCACCAGGTCCGCTCGTTCTGGTGGCTCGGCGCGGTGAAGGCCGTGCCCGAAAGCTGTTCGCCATAAAGCCCGTAGTTGCATTTCTGCGGCGAGTTCATGCCCTGCGGCAGCGCGCCGGCCAGAGCCTCGGTTTCAAAATCATTGCCGAACCCGGGCATGTAGCCTTCGTGCGGGCCAGCAACAGAGGCGGCGCGGATCATGCCGCGCGGCAGATCGGAAATGCTCATCAGGGTCTCCCTCCCCTTGACTGCGATGGTGCGGTTATTCATTGCACTTGCAACAAAGTCAAGGTTGATTGGCCGCCCAAGCTGTGAAGAACTGGCACGCGAACAAAACCGGATGAGTATACATGCCCCCTTTTGCCCTGAACGATTTCCTGCCCTATCGCCTTGCCGTCGCCGCCGCGCGGGTCAGCCGCGCTTTTGAACGGCGCTACATGGCCGAAACCGGGCTAAGCGTGTCGGAATGGCGGGTGATGGCCCATCTGCTGCATGAGGGCGAGGTCTCGGTCCGGGAAATCGAGGCGCGGGTCGACATGGAAAAATCCAAGGTCAGCCGCGCCGCCTCGCGCCTTGAGGCGGACGGCATGATCACCAAGGTCGTGAACCCGGATGACCGGCGCCTTGTGTCGCTGTCGCTGACCGACAAGGGCCGCGCGCTAATGGACAAGCTGATCCCGATGGCCAACACCTTTCAGGCAGAGCTGAAGGCGCTGCTTGGCCCCGACGTCGACCAGTTTGACACGGCGCTGAGCACTATCATGAAAGACAAGCTATGACGGTTCTTTACGACTACTGGCGCTCTTCCGCGGCCTATCGGCTGCGGATCGCCCTGGCGCATCTGGGCGAATCCTATGACAGCGTCGCGGTCGATCTTCTGGCGGGCGAGCAGCGCGGCGCCGACAATCTCGCGCGCAACCCGCAGGGCCTTGTCCCGACGCTCGACATCGACGGGCAACTGCTGACGCAATCGCTTGCGATCCTCGAATACCTGGATGAGACCCGCGCGGCGGGCTTCCTGCCCAAGGACCCCGTGGGCCGCGCCCGCGTGCGCGCCCTGGCCTATGCCATCGCGATGGAAATCCATGCGGTCTGCAACCTGCGCGTCGCGCGCTTCGCGGGTGAGGCGTCGGGCGCCGCGATAAGCACCGAGGCCTGGATGCAGCATTTCATCGCCCAAGGGTTGGCTGCGGTCGACCAGATGCTGGACCACCCTGCCACCGGCCCATTGTGCCACGGCGACCGCATCAGCCTTGCCGATATCTGCCTTGTGCCCCAGATCTACAACGCGCGGCGCTGGGGCGTGGACCTTGGCCCTTACCCCCGCATCCGCGCGGTGCTTGAGGTTCTGGAGGGCATGCCCGCTGTGCAGGCTGCCCATCCAGATCGCTGGAAGCCCTGATCAGCCGCGGTCGGCCGCGACCATCGGCCCTACACAAAAGCACTGCCAAGGCTGACCCGAGGGATACGCGGGTCAGCCCGCACAAGCCGCAAATCGGTGCCACCATGGTCTTGCACAATGCACTGGCCGTCGGCTTGCTCGCCTCACGCCCCACGAATACATTTGAAAGGTCCGTACTTCGGGACCAGACCAGTCCACTGGATGTCGGGACTGAACAATCTAGAAAGCAGTAAGACCCTGATTATTCGGTTGTTGTGCTCCGCGATTCGTAATGAATGAGTAGGCCGGGCCCTTGCCCAACTTGGTTTCGTTGCCTTCAGCAGAACCTCAGCAAAAAGGTATGAAAAGTGTTGATCGGGCCTCTTCGCCTTCGCTCGCGCGCGCCGGATGACGCGCGACCGAAGGCGAAGACCCCGACACTTGGGGAATTCGGGGTTGCGGGTCGTTTCCTCTCAGCCCTGGAGTTTTCCATGCTCGACACGACCGACCTGCGCGGCGGCGCAGACACGCGTTCCGGCGCGCCCCCGACCCTGGAGTTGCGCCCCGGCGCGATTGTGGCCTTTCGCTTCCCGATGGAAGTTGGCCCCGACACGGCCCGGCCTTGCCTCGTTCTTGAGGTCGCCTTCCACGCCGGGAAGCGCTTCGTGACGCTCGCCCCCGACATCTCCCTGCTGCCCGGCCGCCGGCGCGGACCCTTCGATCTGAAAATAACCCCTTCGGCGGCAATGCAGGGCGGCGTCTTGACCGGACCGACCGTCTTCCTCGGGGCGAAACGGCTCATCGTCTCAGATCGCAACAGCCGCTTTGCCCGCAGCCCGGATGTCGGCGCGCCGGTGCTCGGCTGGCTGACGCCGGAGGCGATGAACCGGCTGCAGGCCCTGCGCCGGCGGATCCGGGACGCCGTCCGCTGCGCGCAAGGGCGGGCCTGAAGATCGCTCCGGGTGGCGGCTTGCGGTTGCGCGCCACCCGGACCGAGCTTCGGCAGCCGCATGAGGGGGATGTGATGAGCACCCCCAGAAGGCTGGGCGACCACCCTGCCCTCTTTCTCCCCCCAACCTGCATCGAAAGGACATCCACGATGTATCCGATGACCGTCCCGACCCAGAACAGCCACCGCGTCGTTCTGCTCACCCCCGAGCGCAAGCTGTCCGAGACCACGCGCCTGGCGGACATGACCGCCGATGCGCTGGATCACGCGCGCGAAGCGCTCTCACTGACCCCGGGTCTTGAGCCCGACACGCAAGCAGCCCTGCGCGCCGAACTCCGCGCGGTCGAGCGCCATGTCACCGGGCGCCGCATCCTGAGCGACGTAGCGCGCGCAGACCTGTCGGCCTTCATCGAGGCCGCGCGCTACCTGCTCGACACGCAAAGCCCTGAGGAAATCCTCGGCACGATGCTGCAGGCAATCGGCGAGGCCTACGACCGATCCTTGCGCGTCACCGACCTGATCGCTGCCGAAGCAGAAATCGCCGCCCTGCGCGCCCCGCAGTCGTGATCCCCAGCCCGACCTGATCCCGGACGGGGCCGCTGCACAAGATTGCGGCCCCGTCCCTTCCCTGAACCGTTTCCACCACGCAATGGAGTTTCCCATGCTCAACGACCGTTATTCCCCCCGGCAGATCCGCGAGGGCAAAACCGCCCTGAAACAGGCCCTCACCACCGCGCGCGGGCTGCGCAGCGCCGGCGGGGAAATCCCGCCGCTCTCGCCCGAAACCGTCGCGGGTATCCTGATCATGCCGCATCTGCGCGTGACAAACCTCGAAGCGCTGGTGGTCTATCAAGACCGCGCGGGAGGCTGGATCGCGGACATCGGGCTGAAGAAAGTGCCGCCCGGCGTGGCTGACGTTATCGGAACACCGGGCGCCGCGCCCCTGCCCAACCGCGCCGCCGCCTGGGCGCAGGCCTGCGGCCTTCTTGCGGCAATCACCGAGGCCGATCACCAGCGCAAATCCGGCAGGAACTTGATGGCGCTGGCCCTCGCCGCCATACATCCGCAGGGCCGGGCCTGAGCGTATGAAGCCGCCGCACGGACGAATCGGGCGGCGGCCCCTGCCTCAGTCCAATGCTAAAAAACGGCCGGGAAACCACGCAGTGAGGGGCAGCCGATGCAAGGGACGGATGCCAAGTGCCAACCGACATCCGGGACGCCGTCAACCGTGGCCTACACGCTCCAGCCACACACCAGAACCCCATGCCGCGCCAGCTTGGCGTTCAGGAGTGTGGTAATGCACAGATAATAGGGCAGCAGTTCCGTCCATGGCGTGCCCTCAGCGTCCAGCCAGCCAAAACTGTCGGGCAGGCTGTCGGGCACGGTATCGGCTTGCAGGCCGGCTTCCTCGAAATCAGCCTGCAACCGGGCTTCGACACGCGCGATCATCGCGGGGGTGATCAGAAAATCGCTGGAGTCTGGATCAAGTTCCGGCGGCTGCGGCATGCAGAGCAGGCTGAAGAACCTCCGGTGATTTCGAAGGTAGAGAATGGATGTCTTTTTCCCCAAGATTCCGATCGAAACGTCGAGCCCCATGGCTTTCTCCTCTGGATAAAACGGTCGACGCGGCGGCCGATTTCAAGGTTTGTTTTCGGCCTGCAGGCCACCCTCCCGGAGCGCGAACAGCGCCGCAGGCAGACGTCAGTCGTCAAAAACGCGCTCGGGCTAAATGGTCATGGGGATCCTGTTCGAAACCGCCCGTGCTGGGCCCTTGCGGGGGATATTGGCCGGATTTTCGGACGCGAAAGCGGATCGGGGAAATTTCTGCGATCTTCGCGCAGGAACGGTCGATCGCCTGTGCCGCGGAAGCAGGCATTGTGGTCCCGGGGTGGTGATCCTGGTCGGGCAGCGCCCCCGGCCAACATCGTCCCGATCCGGCGCAGAACGCCGAGGCTGTCGGCGATCTGCGCCATCGCAAGGTGACTTCGGGGAAATCTGGCGGGCAAACACTGCGTTCAGCACGACCGCTTCCTGGAGACTTCAGCGGGCTTTCGGATCGACAGGAGCCCATCCCTCAGGCTCACCTCGATGAGGACCCGTCCTGCCTCCTTCACATCGAAATCCGCGTTTTTCCACTTCAGTCTTTCAAGCTCAAAGAGCGCCCTGCACAGAGCCGGCACTGCAGCTTTCCCGCCGTTTGCCCGAAGCGCCGGATCGACCCAGAGCCCCGCGAGGCCATCCAGAATGTCGATGTCGGTCATCTTGTGAAACGCCGCGTATCGGCACCAGAAGACATAATCGGCATAAAAATCCGGATTCTGCAGAATATGCTCTGCCATCGCATGGATAAGTGCCTCAAACTGCGCATGGGCCAGATCTTCGAAGCTCAGCGGACGGGCAAGATACGCCTTGCGGCGCATTCCACAGGTCAGGCCGTCGCAGCGGCTGCGTTCATGGCTGGCCATCATGGCAAGGCTCCTGTGTTGCGGTGGCATCAGCGCGCCACAGGCTGAAGCTGGATCTCTTGCCACCAGTGACGGCTTCACAAAGCCGTGAGGGCCCTGAGGGGTGTTTTCTCCTGATCAGGATCAGTCCGACCCCGCCCCAGTGATCCCGTTCAGCCCCGCGTCCCGACCCCGCCCCAGCCTACGGAACCCGGGATGAAATCCCGAAAGGCCGGCGCGCCGGCTCTTTTCTGTACTTTCTTACCTTTCCAAGGTTTCAGGGCCGATTCAGCGTTTTCTGCCAGGGGCTTGTCTGGCCCTTCGTGAGAATCCTGCGTCGCCTGGTGAGATTTCTTCGGCCGGCGGATCTGCCCCGAAAACATCTTCGCGTGCCAACGCGGGTGCGGAGGCGGCTTTCGCTGCCTGGTTGCGCGCCGGAATGCCCCGCTGCAATCCCGCCGCCTGAACCCAAGGGGCACAGCAAGGTCTGAAGTCCTCAAGATTACCGCCCGGCCCCTTCTGGACCCATTTCCCCTCCGCCTGAAATCGGAGGAGAAAATGCTCACCTCGGAAGACCCCGCCGCGCATTGGGATCTTTCGCCCGACACGCTGCGACGCAAGATCAAGACCGGCGACTTGCACGCAGAGCGGATCAACCGGCGCTACCGGCTGGCTTGGCCCGACATCTGGGCCTGCGAGCGCGGCCCCCTGCCCCGTGGCGCGCGGGCGGATCGCTACAAGCTGCCGCTGCTGACCAAGCACCGCATCGCCCAGGCGCTGAATGTCAGCCCGCGCAGCGTCGAGCGGTGGATTGCGGATGGCATGCCCACGCGGGCGGTCTTTGGCTCGGTCCGTGCAAACCCCCGGGATGTGGCCGACTGGCTGGAACAGAGCCTTGGCCTGACCCTTTCAGCTGGCTGGTGGCGAGCATGATCGGCGGCATTCGCACAAGCCCGGGCGGGCAAATCACGACACGGGCGGGCAATCCTCGCCAGAAGCACAAAGGCTCCCAAACACTCATCGGCGTTCTGTTTGGGGGCCTTTGTGCCCATCCCGGGGAAATCGTGACAGAAGCGGGAAATCGCGCGACGTTGACGAAGGGGCTATGGCTTGATGCGGCACCGACGTCACGAAGGGCGGAACGTAGAAGGTCTGTGCTGCGACAAAACAATTGCATCGCGCACAGGACACCGCCGTCAGCCCACGCCCCCGCGCAAGTGGGGCATCACATGCTTGCCAAAGGTAGCAATGTCCTGCGGCAGTTCGGGCGGCATGATGTTGAAGCCGTCGGCTGCGCCCTCAGCGACCCAGTCTTTCAGCACCCGGGCCACATCGGCCCCGGTGCCCACCAGCAACAGATGCCCGCGCCCGGCTGCAAAACGCGCGATCAGTTGGCGCAGCGTCAGGCGGTTCCGCCGCGCCTCGGCTAGCAGCAGATGCGCGCGGGAATTGCTGAACCGGTTTTCCTGCAGGTCATCCGGGCCGAAGGGCAGTTCACGGTCAAGGTCAAAGCCGTCAAATGACAGGCCGGTGAAGCGGCCAAGTTTGACAAGCAGGTGATCCAGCCCGATCCTGTCGGTCAGGGTTTGCAGCTGTGCCTCGGCCTTTTCCCGGGTTTCAGCGATAAAGGCGACAACACCGGGCAGAACCTTGACCGCATCAGAATCGCGGCCCGCGGCGGCAGCCCCGGCGCGGATCGGGGCGCGGAAGGCTTTGGCAGAGGCCATGTCGGATTGGACAGTAAAGACATGGTCGGCATGGCGGGCGGCGAAGGCCATGCCCTCGGCCGATGACCCCGCCTGCGCCAGAAGCGGCCGGGCATGCGGCGCGGGCGACAGGTTCACGGGCCCGCCGGTCGCGCCATAGCGGCCCCGATGGGCCGTCTGATCCGGCGCGCGGCTAAGATACCGGCCCGAAGCCTTGTCTGCGACCCTTTCCACCCCATCCCACTGGGCCCAAAGCGCGCGGACGGCCTGCACCACATCCTCGGCCAGGGCGTAGCGGTCGGCCGTCGCGGGCATCTCGTCCCAGCCGAAATTCGCAGCCTCCTGCGGATAGGAGGAGGTGACGATGTTCCATCCGGCCCGCCCGCCCGACAGGTGGTGCAGCGACAGGATGCGGCGGGCCAGGTGCCAGGGGTGATTGAAACTGGTCGAGGCGGTGCCGGTCAGCCGCAGCCTCTCGGTCGCCCCGGCCAGCGCGGCCAGCACCATGAACGGATCAACCGTCTCGGACGGGTGATGTTCGGGCCGGTCCTGCAGGCACAGGATATCGCCCAGGAACAGCCCGTCAAAGCCCGCTGCCTCGGCCGCGCGGGCGCAGGCCAGCCAATGGGCCAGTTCCAGCGGCGCGGTGGCGCGCGCGTCGGGCGCACGCCAGGCCGCCTCGTGGCTGCCGTGGCCGAAGAGGACGGCGTTAAGGATCATTGCGCCATCCAGCCTTGATCAAACCAGCCCGACACATCGCCCGGCCAGACCAGCGCCGCGCCGCCCGCATCCTTCAGCACGCCGCTGTCGAACAGGAACCGCGCCATCGTTGTGAACCGCGCGGGGTCGATCCGGCCCACGGGGGCATCGCCGTCGCGCAAATAGCCGCCCGCGACGATGGCCTGCATCGACCCCTCGACCAGCGCGGGGTTGGGGAAATCACCCGCCGCGATCAGGATCCTGGCCGCCTCGGCCGGGTTGTCGGCCGCCCAGTCATAGCCCGCCTGCGTGGCGCGCATGAAGGCGGTGACCATTTCGGGGGCAGCCTCCAGAACCTCATCCCGGGTGGCGATATAGCCATTGTGCTGGTCGGGGATGCCATAATCGGCATAGCGGAAGGCCGATTGCTTGCGGCCCAGAAGCTGGCCGTTCACGCCTTCCCAGGTGGCAACTTCCAGCGTGAAATCAACCGCGCCGGTGGCCAGCGCCTCATAGGCGCCGGTGCCAAGGGTGACGGTATCCCAGACCGGATCGCCGCCGTCATTGCGGATCATCGTGCCGATCAAGGCCGCCTCCCAGGCGCTGCCGAACCCGGCATAGGTCTTGCCCGACAGATCGGCGGGCCGGGTGATCGCGGCATTGTCGGAATTATAGACCAGCCGCCCGGTTTCATGCTGCATGGTCGCCCAAAGCGCGGTCAGCGGCGCGCCACCGGCCTTGGCCATCAGGAAGCCAAGCGAGGTCAGATAACCGAAATCCGCCGCCCCCGAGGCCAGCAGCGCAGCCGAGCTGGTGTCGGAATAGGGCAGGATGTCGACCTCTAGCCCGGCCGCGGCATAAAACCCCCGGTCGCGCGCGACGATCAGGCCGATGTGGTTGGTGTTCAGCGTCCAATCCAGCGCGATGGTAACTTTCTCGGCCAGCGCCGGAAGCGGCAGGGCCAGCAGGGTGGCAAGAAGAAGGGGGCGGATCATCGGGGTGGGTCCTCCAGCAACAGGATTTTCAGGGTTTCGCGCAAAGGGGCCATGGCGGCCTCGTCGCGCCGGTCTTGGGGTATGGTGATCGGGATTTCGCGCAGGATGCGGCCGGGGCCCGTGGCCATCACAAGGATGCGATCGGCCAAGCGGGTCGCCTCGTGCAGGTCATGGGTCACCAGCAACACACCGCGTGGCTGGGCGCGCAGCCGGTCCATCAGCCAGTCCTGCATCCGCAGCCGCGTCACCGCATCCAGCGCCGAGAATGGCTCGTCCAGCAGGACAAGGCGGCTGTCCCGGGTGATCGTGCGCAGGAAGGCCGCGCGCTGGCGCATCCCGCCCGAAACCTGCGCGGGAAACAGCGCCTCGGCCCCGGCAAGACCGAAGGGCGCGAACAGCGGCGTCACCCGCGCCAGCGCCGCGCGGCGCGAAAGACCTGCGACGGTCAGGCCCAAAGCCGCGTTTTCCGCCAATGTCAGCCAGGGAAACAGCGCATCGCTTTGCGGCTGATAGCCAAGCGCGGCATGGGGCGGCCGGATCGGCGCGCCATCCAGCAGCACCTGCCCGCTTGCCCGCAATTCGCCCGGCAGGATCCCCGCCAGCCATTTCAGCACCGATGTCTTGCCGCAGCCCGACGGCCCGATCAGCGCGGTGATGCCCCTGTCGGGCAGGCGCAGCGACAGGTCGCGGACCAGATCGCGCCTGCCTGTGCTGATGGTCAGGCCCCGGATCTCAAGCATCGCGCCGCACCTCGGGGCCGCGCGCCGTCAGCCGGTCCAACAGCCGCAGCAGAGCCAGCAGCGTCAGCGTCAACAAGGCCGAAACCACCACCGCCGCCAGCACCAGATCGGCGCGAAAGTTGTTCTTGGCGGCCAGGATATAAATGCCCAGGCCCCGGCGCGCCCCGGCATATTCGGCAAAGATCGTCGCGACGATGGCATAGGTCGCGGAAATCCGCAGCCCGGCCAGAAAGCTCGCCCGGGCCGAGGGCAGCGTCGCGCGCCAAAACACCGCCCACCGCCCCGCCCCCATCGAGGCCAGCAGGTCGCGAAACGCCTGCGGCGTCTGGCGATAGCCCGACAGCAGGCTTAGCAGCATCGGAAAGAAGGTCACCAGAATGACCAGCAGCACCTTGGGCAATAGCCCAAAACCGAACCACAGGATCATCAGCGGCGCCAGCGCCACCAGCGGCACGGTCTGGCTTGCCGCGAAGACCGGCATCAACGCCCGTTCCGCCCGCGGCAGGAAATGCAGCAGAACCGAGGTTATCAGCGCAAAACCCACCGACAGCGAAAACCCCAACGTGGCGACACCCGCCGTGGCCAGCGCATGGGCGCCAATCTCGGCCCGGTTCAGGATCAGGGCGCCCAGAACACCCGAAGGCGCCGGCAGGACCAGCGCAGACACCCCCGACAGGCGGCAATACACCTCCCACCCGGCCAGAAGGGTAGCAAACAGCGCCAGCGGCGCCAGAACGCGCGACAGCATCCAACCCTCCCGTAGCGGCTCAGCGCGCCGAGGGGCTGTTGGCCGACGCCGTCAGGTCGATGGTGACATGGCCTTCCGCCGGGCCAAAACGCAGAAACGCCTGGCGCACGGTTTCAAACACCGCGCCCGCATCGCCCCGCAGCCGCGTGCAGAAATTCTTGGACCGCAGGAACGTGCCCGAGGATTTCAGGAAGTCGATGCAGCCATAGATCTCGTCCATGTGGCGATCCTGCCCCAGCACATAAAGCGAGAATTGCACGTCGATTTCGACCCCCATGACCGGCGCGCGAGCAACTTCGGCCAGGGCCAGCGCCTGCCGTTCAGCCAGCGGCAAGGCCTGCGCCACCGACAGGATATCACAGCGGCAGGCGGGCTCGTCAGGTTCGCCGGGGCAGCCGCGCGACAGGGTGACATGCATGGTCACATGCGCGGGGTCACGCGCCGTGCGGGCGAACAGATCGCGGATCGCATCCAGCAACGGCCCCGGCGCGCCCACCATCAGGGTCGAGACATCATCCGTCTCGATCCGCAACTGGTCGCGATAGGGGGAAAGGGCCTCAAGCCCCGAGAGGATGACGCGGACGAAATCCGACGTCATGGGATAAAGCGACACCTGCGCGCCGATGAACATGTTTTCCTCGCTCCGCCGGCATTACCCGGATCAGCTGTGAAGGGTTCGCGCGTCATTGCGCATCTCAGCCCCGAGCGGAGCACCCCTGGTTATGGTGCGACCATGGCGCCCCGCTGAAGGAGTGTCAAGCAGGTGCGAAGGGCCCTCCTCATGGGTCACCGACGGCTCGATACCGATGACCCAGCGGGCCATCCCACGGTTTGCCCCCGGCTGGTCAGGATCTTCGGCGGCGCGGCTGCATGCCATCACCACCAGGGTGGTCGAGATCGTGCCGCCCGGCCGTCACCTTCAGGGCCAGGGCCGGGGCATCGCCGGGATTCCCGCCCTCTTGGCTGACGAATTCCTCAATCAACCGCTCCGGTTCGCACGGGCCTCTTGCGGCTCTCGCCGATCCGGGACCGGGACGGCGGGGATGCCCTTGATGCACAAGGGCGCGGCATCCAACTGTTTTCAAAAGAAAAATACACAGGTTTACATCTTCTGCAAAATATTGTGCAAACTGGATCCGCGATTGCAGCATGAGTGTAAGGATGCATTTCCGGACCTGACAACGAGGCAGCTAAAGTTCATTGCAGTGCAATCGAGAGTCCGACCCGTTCATCCAGCGAAGATGACCGGCAAGGAGCTCGGTAGACGACCGCTTCAACTAGGGGTCGTTTTGAACTTTCGCATTGCCGGTCACCGGCGCGACCCCCTGTCAGATTTGGATCGCGCCGGTCGTCATCATGTCAGGCGCCGGAAAGCTTGCGGCCTTGATCGGTCGCCTGCACCGCGCGTTCGAGCTCGGAAATCGGACCTCCCTCACACAACGCGGCAAGACATTCACCAAGGCTTTCCTCAAGCAGACAGATCTCGGCAGCGACCGAGGCTTCTGAAGCCAGAGCCGCAAAACGACCAGTTTCTTCAGGCACACATTCGCCAGACGGGCCACGGGCAAGAAGATCGTGGAGGGCAGTCAGTTCCCGCGCGAGGCGGCGGGTCATCTGTGGTACATTGATGAGATCTCCGATCAATGCCGCGGTCCGCTTTTCCGCGCGCATCCCGCCAAGAAGACGCGCGGCGCAACAGTATGCGTTCCGATGCAAGTGCATGTGTTCGACCAGGGCGTCGAACGGTTCAGACCAGTTTTTCATGGGGTTTCTCCCGGAAAACGACCTCGCTTTGGTCTGAGGTCAAGAAGTCCGCCCGGATCATCCCTGCCTTTTCGGCGCTTTGGTGCTGGTGGTCCCAGCGCGCGGAGAGGACCGTGACCTCGGCAAGCGCCGGTGGGCGGACGCGCGTGCAGCTGCCTCTCTTCAGCCCGGTCTTCTTCCGACCCGGCGGCTGCTGCACCGCAGCAAGCAATCGCCGGGGCGGAAGAAGCGGAGCCCCTGTTCTTCAGGAAGGTTTCGAATGATCCCCTCTGTGCCAGCCGACGGTCTGCGTGACGTCGGTCCCGGACCGCCGCGCGACAGGGCTGTTGCCCTGGCCTCTTGCGAGCCCAAGATCGGGTGCAGAGGGTCGTCGAGCCGGATCCCCAAGCCCGGCGCGATCTCGCCATCGCCCTCAGCCACCTCGGTGAGGTAGAACAGGAACTGGGTGAGGTTGATATGGCAAGAGCGAACTTTGAAGAAATGGATCTGTATCAGGGCCAATGTCGCATCAGCCATTTTTCGCCAGATCCCCTGTCCCACCGGATTTCAACAGGTTGCGCTGCAGTTCCCTGCCTGATCGTGCCGATATCGGCCTTGTCTTCACCGGCACCTCGCTCATTCGCGGGTATGTGTTGCGCAGGCTGTTCGAGCGCTGGCTGTGACAGGTTCGGCCAAAGGTTCGAGTTTATTTCAACCCGGGCCTTGCAATCACGGGTGCCGATGGTCACCTTGGTAGAGCAAAGCTTCTTCTTTCGACCTTCTGTTTCCTTACGGCTTCAGTTGCGACTCTGACGACACTGGGCCGGGCCATCGCGATCATGTGGGTGGCAAATAATTGAGGAGACATCACGATGGCCAATGGCACCGTGAAATGGTTCAACGCCACCAAGGGTTTCGGTTTCATCGCTCCGGCGCAGGGCTCCAAGGACGTGTTCGTCCATGTGTCCGCGCTGGAACGCGCCGGGATCCGTCAGCTGGATGACGGTCAGGCTGTGACGTTCGACCTGGAAAGCGACCGCAACGGTCGGGAATCCGCGACGAACCTCGCGCTGGCCTGAACGCAAGTTCAGAAGGCGTGACTATCAAGGCGGGGGTGACGAAAGTCACCCCCGCTTTTTCATGTCGGGTTCACCCGGACGCAAGACGACAGACGCTCACCTGAACCAGAGGTGCCGGGTTAATCGGCCGCGCAGGCGGGAAACAGGTAAGAATAAAGTGGGGGTTTGGCGAGCCCTGCCATTCGTCAACTGGTCAGGCCAGATATGGCATCGCCACCATCCGCCTTCAAATGGCGCCCAAGTAGGGTAATCTTTTGATTTTGCTCCACAACAGATACTGGCAGTGTGCGCTTGTCCACGTCTTTGCTGGCGGGCGACCAGCCTGGCAACCATCTGATTGCCAATCTGAACGGGCTACGCTTTGATCCTGGCGATTGAAGGAAAAGCCGAGGCCGGTGAAGCGGCAAATTGATAAAGCAGGTGAGATAAACAGCATGGCAATTCGCTCTATCCCGGTCGATCAGCGCGTCATCGATATCGACTCGCGACGCTTTGCCTCGGTGGAAAAGGCCTTGGTCGAACTGATCACCAACAGCGACGAAAGCTATGCGCGGATGGAGCGGGCTGGCGGGCACCCGACCGGCCAGATCCAGATCGAATACGAACGGCACCGCGCCGGTGCGCTGCTGGTCCTGACGGACCAGGCAGAGGGGATGTCGTTTGAACGTGTCTCTGCCATTCTGACCTATGGCGGAGCCCACAGTCCGCTTGCGCGCGGCGAGGGAACCGGTCGGGGCTATTTCGGGCGGGGACTGAAGCAAGCCGTTTATGGGCTTGGGCATGGTTGGATCGAGACGATCCGCGACGGAAGATATTCTCGGATCGAGCTTTTTCGAGGCGACAACGGGGGCTACCTCTATGAGGACGGAGGCGGGGACCGCGCGGCCACGCCGCACGACCATGACCGGCTTGGCATCATCGAACACGGCACCAGGGTTTCGATCGTCGTCGAGAATGCACATGCCAATATCTCGCTTTTCAGGACGCTGGTCACGGCCGTGCGCGACAACATCTATCTGCGCGACATCCTTGCGCGGCGCGAGATCGAGTTGCTGAACCTGCAGCAGCGCAAGGTGATCGAGCGGAGCGGGCGCGTGGTCTTTGAGGAACCTCCTGCCTCGGTTCTGCTCGGGCCGGATCAGCCGGGGACCTTCAGCCATGACGGTGTGGACTACGCGTTCACGATCACCCTCAAACGGGCCATCGGTGTCGAACTGACGCTGAAAGGGGACGAGCGCACGAACGGTCTGGTCGTCATTTCGGGCATGGCTGCGCTCGATTGTCAGTTGTTCGAGCATGAAAACCAGACCGGGACGGAATACCTTTTCGGCACGGTCCGTTGCCCGGCCCTGATCGCGCAGCTGGGCAAGGGAGAGGCGATCATCAGTGACGAACGGGAAGGCCTGAACCAGAGGCACCCCTTCGTGCTGGCCTTCGGTCGTGCTGTCAGCAGGATGATAGCGCCGCATGTGCTTGCCGAACAGGAAAAGCTCAAACATCTGGAGCGGGCCTCGACCTCGGATCGCACCAGCCACATGATCGAGAACCTGCTGCACCACATGAGCCAGGCGGCCACCCATGACCTTGGCATCGTGCTGCCCTCAGGCGCGGACACACAAGAAGCTGATCCAACAGCCGCGCTGCGCTTCAGCACACCCTTCTACTACCGCAAGGTCGGGCATCCGTTCCGGGTCTCTCTGCTGATCGACCCCGATCAGATTCCCGCCGATGCAGAGCTGACGTTCGATGGTGCGCTGCCCGAGACGCTGAGGTTCGAACCTTTGCCCGCCACTCTGTCCTTGCGGGACTTGGCCGACAAGACGCGTCTGGAATGGACGGTTGTTGCCGATGAACCAGCACGCGGCGAGATCACGGTCCGGGCGGGCGCATACTGGGCATGGTGCGAGGTCGTGGTCGCGGAAAACGCGACCGGACATCCGCGCGGCGACACGGTCAAAACCGAGCGGAGACGCCGGGTTCCACGCGACCACGGGCTCGACATGTTCATGGGCTACGAATTCCGCGCTTTGCCGGGTGACAGGGCGCGGGCGATCTACGACCCGAACAAGCGCAAGATCATCATCAATACCACTGCGCCCACCGTGCAGCTTTATGTCGATGGGCGAGGGTATTTTCGTGATACGGCACGGTTGCTGCTGGCCGAGCTTTTCATGGACGTGATTTCAGACGAGCTGGCCCGCCGGATTCTGGAAAGGTCCGGCAAGTCCGGCGATGCCCAGGCGTTTCACGCAGCCAAGCAGGAGATCGTGCGCAAATACGGCAGCGACATTCACCTGTCGTTCCTGAACAGGTGATCAGGCGCGGCGCCCGGATCATGATTTCCGGGGCCTTTGGTGGTGTCACGATTCCGGCGCGCCCCGCCGCGCGTGCCACATGAACCAGGTTGGCACGAGGGCGAGGATGAAGATCGCAAAGACAACGATGAACCCATCCTGAAAGGCCGCGTTCGAGGCCTGAATCGTGATGGTCTGGCCCAGGAATGACGTCGCCGCCGGCAGCAACTGGTGATCCGGAACGCCGCCATGCTGCATGAGGTCCGCGACCCCCTGCAAAAGATCCATCGTGGCGACATTGTCGGTAGTCTGGGTTGCGGCAAAGGCCTCTGCATGCAGGATCGTGCGCCGTTCGATGAACACGCTCAGCAGATTCACCCCGAAGGCACCGCCCAATTGCCGGATGAAGTTCGAGGCACCGGAACCCTGCCCAAGCAGATGGCGCGGCAAGACGTTCAGCGACCCGGTCGAGATGGCCGGAAACACCAGGCCCAGGCCGATGCGCGACACCACGGTCCACCAGGCCAGGGTCCAGAAGGTCGTGTTGACGTCGGCGCCCGCCATCAGCCAGGACGACCCGGCAAAGATCGCCATCCCGATCGCGATCATCACTGCCGCCGGCACCCGATCCGAGAGCCTGCCCGCAATCGGGAAGACGACCAGCATTGCAAAGCCCGAAGGCATCAGCAATAACCCCGCCTGTGTCGGCGTCATTCCCTGGATCTGCTGGACGAATACCGGAAGCAGATAGGTAGAGCCAAACAGCCCTGCCCCGAGGATGAACGACACGACCGAGGCCGAAACGAAGGCGAAATTGCCGAAAATTCTGACATCGAGCATCGGCTTCGCGGTGCGCATCTCCCATGCGACGAACGCCAGCCCCGCCGCGACGGAAACCGCAAAGCCCAGCAGGATCGGGTTTGACTCCCACCCCATCCTTTGACCGTTCGACAAGGTGCTGAGCAGGGTGGCAAGAAACACCGACAGGATCGCGACCCCGGCGACGTCGAAACCCTGCCGGGGACCCGTCTCTTCACGACCGGGAAGAAACAGATTTGACAGCAGGATCGAGATCCCGGCGAAAGGCAGGCCCAGGTAGAAGACGAAGCGCCAGTCGAAGGCATCCATCAGCACGCCACCGACCCAAGGCCCCAAGGCGGGGGCCAGAACGACCCCCACACCATAGATCCCCATGGCAGCGCCCCGCTTGTCGGGTGGGAAGACCTTGAACAACATGATCATCGCAAGTGGCTGGACGATGCCGGCCGCCGCCCCCTGCACAACGCGGGCCAAGGTCAGGACCGTTTCATTCGGGGCCAGTCCACCAAGAACAGAGCCGACCAGAAAGACCGCCATCGAGGCATTCATCGCCAGTCGTGCACCAAAGGCGCGTTCGGCCCAATCGGCCAGAAGCATGGTGACCGTCATGGCGGCGAGGAACCCGGTCGAAAGCCATTGCGCCTGCACAGCGCTGATCCCGAAGGCTCCCATCACCGCCGGGATCGCCACGTTCACGATGGTCGTGGACAGAACCACCGAGATGGTCGCGATCATGATCGTCCCGGTTGCATACCATTTATAGGCGGGGCCGTGGCGATCGAAAAAGCGATCAACCTGCGACATCGACATGGACCTCGACCATCATGCCGGGACGAAGCGCGGTCCCCTCGGCCTCGATCGACAGCCGGATCGGCAGACGTTGCGTGACCTTGGTGAAATTGCCCGACGGGTTCGGGCTCGGCAGCAAGGCAAGCTGGCTGGTGGCCACACCACCGATATTCGTCACGGCGCCGATGAATGTCTGGCCGGGGTATCCATCGACCGTGATCCGGGCTTTTGAGCCCAGACGGATCTTGGCGAGGTCGGTTTCCTTGACATTCGCGTCGATCCAGACCCGATCGGGCGCATGATACATGATCAGCCGGGTGCCTGGCGTCACATATTCGCCGACATCGACCGATGTCGCATCCACGATCCCGTGAAAATCGGCGGCGATCGTGCGATGCGCAAGATCGATCTGTTTCAGACTGCGTTCAACCTCAATCCCCGTGCGCTCTGCGATCATCGTGGCAATCTGCCGATCGAGGACCTCAAGCTGCGCGGTATCCGCTGTAACGCTTGCAATATTCGCCGTCGCGGCCTCGATCGCGGCGCGGGCAGCGCGTTCCTGCTGGCGCGCCGTATCCATGGCGACACGGGCGTCATCAAGATCCTGCTGGGCGGAAATGTTGCGATCGACCAACTGACTGACCCTGTTGAAACGGCTCTGGGCATTCCCCAGCACCGCGAGGGTCGCCTCATGGTTCGCTTCGGCGGCCGAAAGGCCCGCCTGCGCCGCCTCATGTCGGGCGCGAAGTTGGTCCTGAAGCAGTGACTTCTGGGCTTCGACCTGGGCCACCTGCGCATCCGCCGCCGCGAGCCTGGATTGCACGGCATCCAGTTGCAGCTGCGCGGTGCCCAGGTCGATGCGCGCAAGCAGGTCACCCGGGGCGACGGTGTCGCCCATCGCGACCGGCAGTTCGGTCACCCGTCCGGCCACTTCACTGGAAATCCTGACGACGGCGGCTCCGATGCGCGCATCCGTGATATGGACCTGTGAAAACAGACCCATCACCCAGGGGCCCGCCAACAGGAAAATGCCAACCATCACGCCCACGGCGGCAAGAACACGGACCTTTCGCGTCCGGCTCCGCCGCGCGGCATGTGGCGGCGCATCGGTCGCTGTGTCCGGGGGCGTCATGCCTGCCAGGTTCGGCTTGATTCCATCCATTCTACTCACCGTTCATCGTCTCCAAGCGCGCGGCAACCTGGCTCAGAACCCTGTTTGCGATCCGCAGATCCTCTTCCGAAACATCCGCCAGTAACGCGACACGGCTGTCGGCGGCGATCCGCTTCATCTCTTGTATCAGGGGGGTTGCCTGGCCTGTCAGACGCAGCGTCTTGGCCCGGCGATCCCGATGGCAAGGGCGGCGCTCCACAAGGCCGGCCTTCTCAAGTCCATCAAGCAGACGGACCAGAGTGGCCCCCTCGATCCCGAGGGTCCGCGCCAGTTCTATCTGGGTCGCCTCTTCATGGCGCGACAGTTCGAACAGAACGCTCCAGCGGGCCTGCGTCAGGTCCAGATGACGAAACCGCATGTCCAGCTGCCGCCGCCATTGGCGCGCAACGGCGCCAACGGACTGCGCAAAGACTTGCATCATGTCAGGTTCGGCCTGCATTGGCACATCCACTCAACTGCATTGCTATTTATTAGCAACCTAATTAATAGTCACCTATCAACTTGGCAAGAGACAGGCTCTGTTGCACAAATCAGCTGATGGCCGAGGTTTCCCTTTCCCTGGACAGAGTCATCCCACAGCTTCAGTGACGG
>NZ_JAMJFX010000029.1 GCF_023544865.1 Phaeovulum molybdatiresistens
GCCCGAAGCCAAACCCGGACAGTTGCGCCGAAAGGAAACCGTTCTGCATAACCGACTTCTTCAGCGGCCTGCTAGAGATAAAACGAAAAATCGGCCCCTTTGGGCACCTTTTCGCATCTGGGCACAGCCTCTGACACAAGGCTCGGCACAACCTCGGCAAAGAGCTGCCCGGAGTCCGAAGTCCTGCCGAGGGTTTCCCTCACCTATCTCTAATGCCGGCCATCGGGCTGTTATTTCCGCCGCCGGTTTCCGGTCTTGGGGCAGCCCGGTGCGGAGGCCCAAAAAAATTCAAAATACTGCAAAATTCCGGTTTCCGTGTTTTTCGCTCCGAACCCAGTTTCTGCCCAAAGCGAAAAGGCTCGCCCGCAGGCTCAAGGCCGCCAGGGATGCCCTCGTCGCCGCAAGGACGGAGCAGGACATACCAATTTCGGCGGAAATCGGGATAGGCATTCTCAAGACGCTGCGCGATCAGGATATCCGCGGCCGTGAGCGCGCGCGTGCCATGGCGTCCGGCGGGTCGATCGAGGATGTGGCCAAGGCCTAGGCCTAGGCCCGTGAAGAGGCGTTTCAGGACGCCCTGCGGGCCGCGATCGCGCTGGCCCAGCATGACCCCCGGGGCCATTCCGTTCCACTTTCCGTGCCGGCTTTTTCCCAGAGAACATCTGGAAAAGGCCCGGGCCGAGGGCATCATGGTCGGCCACGACACGCCCGAAGTCGTGCTGGAGGCGGATCAGGTGGTTGCGCTGATCCGCTGTCTGGAAACGATCCGGGTCAGCTAACCGGGTCGCCGGTGGCCCCGGCCCCCCCGGAAGAAGGGACGTCTTTTCAACGGATAGCAAGATAAGTCGCTCGATCCGGCCGAAAAAGCTCGTAATCGGGGGGCATGTCGCCTACATGGATTGAGCATATCTTATTTTCGGTCCTGTTCTTCACGGCTCAGCTTTCGATCTTCAGCTTTGCCGGGCCGCTGCGCTGTGTGAGCGGCGTCACAGAAGGAATAGCACGATGGCCAATGGCACCGTGAAATGGTTCAACACCACCAAAGGGTTCGGCTTTATCGCCCCGGAAGGCGGTTCGAAGGATGTGTTCGTGCACATCTCGGCGCTGGAACGCGCCGGTATCCGTCAGCTGAATGACGGTCAGGCCGTCACGTTCGATCTGGAACGTGACCGCAACGGCCGGGAATCGGCTGCGAACCTCGCGCTCGCCTGAGATTCGGTTTGACAGGTTCGGAAGGCGGGGTCGGCTTGACGCAGGCCCCGCCTTTGCTTTGCGCGGGCCGCGGTTCGCACGTCCGCGTCATTTACGAAAGACACAACACTTGATCGAAATCCTCGGGGGCAAGCCCCTTTCCTTTGTCATCTCGCCCGGGGGGACGTGCAGACGTTCAGCGCCATCGAACAGGCCCGTTACTGGCTGCGCAACAAATGGCCGGTTTGCGATGCGACACAGGAATGTGCGCCGGATCGGCTTGAAGCCGCCATGGATTGCATGGCATCGGTCGGCACCGCGCGACGGGCGTTCATCCGTGCCGCAAGGACCGCCGGTTTCATCCCCGAAACCCAGACCCTGCAGGCTGCCCGCCCCGTCGCCGCCTGAACCATGTTCCTTCCGCCCGGGTCACACCGGGCCCCAATGCAGTAAAACCCGCCCATGCAGATCGCCAGATCAAGACTTTTCGACGTTCTTCTGGGTTTGTGGACCCTGTTCATCAGCCCGGCGATCCCGGTTCTGATGCGGTTGCGCCGCCCCGACCTGACGCGGGCGGTGATCCGGTTCTGGACCGATGGGATCTTTGGCCTGTCGCGCTGGTTCCTGGGCCTGCGGCTGCGCGAGGAAGGCATTGAAAACAAGCACCTGCATGCCCCATGCCTTTATGTCTGCAATCACCAGTCCGCCTGGGAAACGCTGGCCTTCAACCGCTTGCTGCCCGATGTCACCATCGTCGCCAAGCAGGAACTGGGCCGGATTCCGGTCTTTGGCTGGTTCCTGCGCAACGCCCCGATGATCCTGATCGATCGCGATGCAGG
This sequence comes from Phaeovulum molybdatiresistens, assembly GCF_023544865.1. GTDB lineage: Bacteria > Pseudomonadota > Alphaproteobacteria > Rhodobacterales > Rhodobacteraceae > Pontitalea. The sequence goes on from NZ_JAMJFX010000029.1 coordinate 2,031, forward strand.
GGCGCGTGCGCTCAAAGGGATGGTCACGGAATCGCAGCGCGAACTGGCGCAGGGCCGGTCGATCCTGATCTTCCCCGAAGGCACCCGCGTCAATGTGGGCGAACAGCGCAAGTTTCAGCCCGGGCTGGTCGCGCTTTATCGCAAGCTGGATCTGCCGGTGGTGCCGGTGGCGCATAATTCGGGCAGCTTCTGGGGCAAGGGCGCCAAGCGCGGCGGCACGATCGTCGTGTCCTATCTGCCGGCGATCCCGCCGGGCCTGCCGGCGGCCGAATTCATGGCCCGGGTCGAAGACCTGGTGAATGCCGAGAAAGAGCGCCTGTCTGCCAGCAGCCCCGACCGGGACTAGACGCCACCGCGTGGGTCAGTTGCCGCCCGCATCGGCCACGCGCACCCCGCCCAGGCGCTGCGCCACCTGCAGGAAGGCGGTGCCGATCGGGGTGGGGCGCAAGCTGTCGTCAACCAGGTTCAGCTTGGGCGTGACGCCGCCCCAGGGGTAGGGGTTGGCCGCGAACCAGGCGTGGCGCTCGACAAAGGGCAGGCGGTCCATCATCCGGATCGACTCTTGCACGAAGGTGGCGTTCTGGGCGTAGCTGACGGCGTCGGGGCGGTTCCAGTCGATCATGCCGAATTCCGTCACCCAGACGGGGCGGCGATATTCGCGATGAACGGCCTCAAGCCAGCGCTTGAAGGCGGCGACATCGCCGTCTTTGGAATAATAATGCACGGCCATGAAATCGACGCGCAGGCCGCGGCGTTCCACCTCATCCATGAAGCGGCGCTGCCAGGACCCGGGGCCAAGCGTGCCGCCACGGGTGGTGGCGGGGCTGCCCAGCCGCAGGCCATAGGCCTGTAACCGGGGCCACAGGTCCGCGGCCTTCTCGACGCTGATCCCGGTCTGGCCCTTGGCGTTCCCGTCGGGTTCGTTGAAACCCAGCAGCGTGCGCACCGGCAGATTGGACCGGATTTTCTTGCCCACATCGCGCGCGCCATGCACCATCGGCACGAATTCCACCCCGCGCGACTGGCCGCCGGGGTGATACATCTGATCCATCCGCCAGTTGTAATACCAGCTGACCCCGGGGCTTTGTTCGATGAATTCCAGCATCGTGTGGCGCGGGTTTTCCCAGGCGCCAAGGCCGATCTTCTGGGCATGGGCAGGCGCGCCGATCATCATGGCAAGGGCCATCGCCATCAATCCCGCAAGTATCTTCCGCACCATCGGCACCTCCGCATGCTGCTGTTTGGCTAGCCTGCGGCGATGGGGAAATTATGGCGCGAATCGGGTGGAAATTTGCATCTTTGGGTTGAATTGGGGCGGGATTGTGATCAGCGCGGGCCGGTCCAGGCATCTGCCGGGTCGGCCAGGGCATAGCTGCGCAGCGCGGGCACGCTGCGGATGGATACGTTCTGATGGCGAACCCGCACCCCCAGCCGGTTCAGCCGGCCAAAGGCGCGCGACAGGCTTTCGGGCTTCATCCCCAGCCGCCCCGCCACCAGCGTCTTTTCAAAGGGCAACAGAACCTCATGCGTCAGGCAATCGGGTGGGCACAGGTCCACCAGAAATTCCGCCAGTCGCTGCGCGCCGTTCTGCACCTTCAGCTGTTCCACCTGGCCGAACATGTCATCGACATGGGCCGAGGTCGCGCGCAGCACCGCCATGGCCACATCAGGGCACAGGCAGCCGGCCTGTTGCAGCACCTCGGCATCGATCAGCAGGATCTGGCAGGGGCTGACCGCCTGGGCCGAGGCCTTGTGGCGTGCGCCCATCAGCACGGGCAGTTCCTCAAAACTGCGGCCCGCGGGCAGAAGCTGCAAGATCGCCTCGGAGCCGTTTGGCGCAATGCGATACAGCTTGACCCATCCCGACAGCACGATGCGCAGCGCCCGGGCCCGTTCGCCCTGCAGAAAGATCGTGGCGCCCCGATCATGGGCGCGCACCCGCGCGCGTGCCAGAAGCCCATCGCGCACCGCAGCCGGAAGCGACCGCAACACGGCGGCGCCACGGGCCGTTCCGATATGTCGATCCTGCATCAGAAGCCACCTTTGCTGTCAGCCTGAGAGAATCATGTCAGACCAGCGTGGCGCTTGCGTTGATGGCAATCAATCAAAAATTCAATTTCAGGTTGTGATGCGTCCTGTTGTTTTGGAAAATTTGCGCCTGTTCCGATCAGCCCGCCGCTGCCGCGCCCGACCAATGTGCCCCCGCAGGCCCGGACAAAAACCCATCCGACAGCCGGCCCCCCGGCACCTGTCCGGCCAGTTCCGCGGCCAGTTCCGCCCCGCTTTTCCGCCCCGCCAGCACCGCCGCATAGCCCCGGCAGATGCCGGTGAAATCGCCGGTCTGCGGCGACAGGCGCAGCGCCGCCACGCCCGCATCGCGCAGGGCCTCGATCTGAAGCGCCATGCTGGCCGTGCTTTGGCTTAGCGTCTGCACCCCGTTCACCACCAGGAATTTCTGCCCGTCGAGCGTATCAACCTCACGCCCGTCGGGGTCTTCGGCACAGACGAACTGGCAATTGTCCTTGGCCCGGTCGTGCAGCCGCGCGTGATAGCAGCGCCCCGAAATCGCCAGCGGCAGCCGCCCGTGGCCCCAGACCTCGACGGAAACGCCCGCCTCGCGTCCCGCCTGCGCCAGCACCGCCACCGATTCCAGCGGCAATTCGGGGGGCAGGCAGATCCGCGTGGCGCCGCGCCCGGCCAGCCACCGCAGCGTGCCCTCGTTATAGACATTGACCATCGGGCCCACCCAGAACGGCGTGCCTTCGGGAATATGGTGCAGCGCGGTCAGGTCGTTGATTTCGACCGCAAGGCCGGTGGCGGCCAGATCGGCGGTCAGCTTGCGTTCGCGTTTCAGCGTAATCAGCGCCAGGCTGGACAGCGCGACCGCCTTGCCCGCGGCTTGCAGGGTTTCCACGGCCTGCGGGATTTCATCCTGCCAGAAGGGCAGGCGCTTGGAACACACCCATTCCCCGATCACCACCCGCGCGACCGGCGCCCGCGCAAGGGCCGCATAGAACCCGCGCACCGCGCCTGCGGTCCAGAAAAAGGGATTCGGTCCGACGGTCAGGTCCATCATCATCTCCATGTCTTGGCATAGGCGCCGGTGGTGGCGGCCTGGCCTTCGGTCAGGCGGGCGAGCGCGCTTTCGGGCAGGGGCTGGCCTGCCGCCTGTGCCTCGACCGCGGCGCGGAACGACCGCACCACCTGCGCCACATAGGCGCGCGATCGTTGCCGCCCCTCGATTTTCAGCGCGGAGACACCGGCCCGGGCCAGTGCCGGGATCAGCTGGGTTGCATCCAGACTGACCGGATCTTCAAAGATGTGGCCGGTCTGTTCGGCGGATGTGAAACAGCCCTTGCACAGCGTCGGATAGGGCGCGGGGGCCCCCTTGGGCGTGCGGTGGATGGTGAACCCGCCCAGCCGCGCGGCCAGTTCCGGGCCTTCCTCGGCATAGGCGACATGGCTTGCGGGGGAACAGACCCCGTTCATGTTGGGCGAACGGCCCGTGGCGTAGGACGACAGCGAACAGCGCCCCTCGGCCATGACGCAGAGGCCCCCGAAGACGAAGACCTCGGTTTCGACGTCGATTTCACGGTTGATCGCGGCGATTTCCTGCACCGACAGGACCCGCGGCAGCACCACGCGGCGCACGCCGAAGGCCTGCGCATACAGGTTGATCGCATCGGGATTTGCGGCGGCGGCCTGCACCGACAGGTGGCGGCGCAGGTTGGGGTGGTGTTCGGCCGTATGCGCCAGAAGCCCAAGATCGGCCAGGATCACCGCATCGGCCCCTGCGGTTTCCGCATCGGCCAGGGCGCGGTGCCAGAGGGGTTCGGCGCCCGCGCGCGGGAAGGTGTTGATCGCCACCAGCACCTTGGCGCCGCGCGCATGGGCAAAGGCCACGCCCTCGGCCAGTTCCTCGCGGCTGAAGTTCAGCCCCGGAAAGTTGCGCGCATTGGTTTCATCGGCAAAACCGCAATAGATCGCATGCGCCCCGGCCTCGACGGCGGCGCGCAGCGCGGCGGGGGTGCCTGCGGGGCAGACAAGTTCCATCATGGCCAATCTCCGGTGGTTTCCATCCTGTGCAGGGCCAGCCCGCTGATCCGTTCGGCCCGCGCCAGCGCCCGGCGCAGGCCGGGGCCCATCGGCCCGGCGGCGGTGGCGATCGTCTCGGTCAGGTCCAGTTCGGCATCGTCGATCGCATTGCGCAGCGCCAGAACCGCCTCGGTATCGCCTTCAATCGTCAGGTCGCGCGAAAAGAACAGCGCATCGCCATCCTCGGCCCCGTGCAGCATCGCCAGAAAGGCGGACAGGGGGCCCGCGATGCGCGCATCATGCGCCGGCAGGCGGTTGCGCCGACAGGCGCGCACCTGTGCCGTGCGCGGCTGCATCAGCAGCGCGAAGGGCAGGTCGGTCGGGTCGATCAGCACGTGCCGGTCCGCATGCGGCCCCAGCCGGCGCAGCATGGCGGGATGGGCCTGCACCAGCTTGCGGGTCAGCGCGCTGAGCATCACCGAAACGGGGGCCAGCGGCAGGGGGGCGGCTGCGCGCGACAAAAGCCACGGCAGGTGGGGCAGGGCGGGGCGGGTATGGGGTGGGGCGGTCTGCATCGGCCTTTTCCTTGGACAGGGCGGTCATAAGACGCCGCAGTCCGGCCAGACTTGACATAGGTCAAGTTGTCGCGCCGAGCCGCCTGCTAGGCCGATGCCCAACCGATGGAGGCCATGATCCGCAGCCTGCCCGCCTTTCCCGATCTGCGCGCTTACCTGGCTTGGGCCGAGGGGCAGGGCGATCTGTTGCGCCTGCCCGACCCGGTGTCGCTGCGCCATGAAATGACGGCGCTGCAACTGGCCTGCCTGCGCCAGAACGGCCCGATCCTGCGATTTGACGGCGCAAAAGGCGCGGATGGCCAGCCCGCGCCGATGCCGGTGATCGGCAATTTGTTCGGCACGCCCGCCCGCGTGGCCGCCGGTCTGGGGCTGGGCCTGGATCAGGTTCCGGCCTTTGGTGAATTCCTGGCGGCCCTGCGCAGCCCCGCCCCGGTTGAAGGCATGCGCGACGCCATGTCGCGCTGGCCGATGCTGCGCGCGGCGCTGTCCACCCGCCCGAAAATTCTGCGCACAGGTCCCGTGCAAGAGGTCGAGGCCGCCCCCGACATGGGCCTGATTCCGGTTCAGACCCCCTGGCCCGAAGATGCCGGGCCGCTGATCACCTGGCCCGTCGTCATCACCCGCCCGCACGGGTCGGATGCCGCGCAGGTCGCGCGTTACAATCTGGGGGTCTATCGCGCGCAGGTGATCGGGCGCGACCGGCTGATCATGCGTTGGCTGGCCCATCGCGGCGGCGCGGCCCATGCCCGGACCTGGATGCAGGCGAACGAACCGATGCCGGTGGCGATTGCGCTGGGCGCCGATCCGGGCACGCTGCTGGCCGCCGCGCTGCCCTTGCCCGAAACCGTGTCGGAACTGACCTTTTCCGGTGTGCTGCGGGGCGCGCGCGCCGAGCTGGTGCCCGCGCGCACCGTGCCGCTGATGGTGCCGGCGCGGGCCGAGATCATCCTGGAAGGCTGGGTCCACCCCGGCGAGACCGCGCCCGAAGGCCCCTTTGGCGATCACACCGGCTATTACAACGCGGTCGAGCCCTTCCCGGTGATGCGCCTGTCGGCGATCACGCATCGGCGCGATCCGCTGTATCTGACCACTGTGACAGGCCGCCCGCCTGACGAACCCGCCGTCATCGGCGAGGTGTTCAATGATCTGGCCCTGCCGGTGATCCGCGCCCAGATCCCCGAGGTGGCGGACCTGTGGCTGCCGCCCGCCGCCTGTTCCTATCGCATCGCGGTGGTGTCGATCCGCAAACGCTATCCGGGGCAGGCGCGGCGGGTGATGATGGCGCTGTGGGGGATGCTGGCGCAGTTCAGCTATACCAAGATGGTGATCGTGGTGGATGACGATATTAATCCGCGCGACTGGGACGATGTCGCCTGGGCGCTGGCGACCCGCATGGACCCCGCGCGCGACACGCTGGTGATCGACGGCACGCCGATGGACTACCTGGATTTCGCCTCGCCGCGCGAGGGGCTGGCGGGCAAGATCGGCATCGACGCCACCACCAAGATCGGCACGGAAACCACGCGCGACTGGGGCAAGGTGATGGCGCTGGACCCCGCGCATGAGGCGCTGGCCGCGCAGATCCTGGCGCGCCACCTGCCGGGGGCGGGGGCATGAGCGCGCGTGTGGTGCTGGGCGTTTCGGGCGCATCCGGCGCGGCGCTGGCGCTGGATTGCGCGCGGGCGCTGGTGCGCGCGGGGGCGGCGGTGGACCTGGTGCTGTCGGCCATGGCCGAACGGACGCTGGACCTGGAAATCGGCCCCGGCGCGCGGGATGAGCTGGTGGGGCTGTGCGATGGCCACCATCCTGTGGTCGATCTGGGCGCGGCCATCGCCTCGGGGTCGTTCCCGGTGGCGGGGATGATCGTCGCGCCCTGTTCGATGCGCAGCCTTGCGGCAATCGCCCACGGGCTGGACGACAACCTTTTGACGCGCGCGGCCAGTGTGCAGCTGAAGGAACGCCGCCCGCTGATCCTGCTGGCGCGCGAGGCGCCGCTGACGCTGGCGCATCTGCGCAACATGACGGCGGCGACCGAAATGGGGGCGGTGATTCTGCCGCCCGTCCCGGCCTTTTACCTGAAGCCGGTAAGTGTGACCGAGGTCACCGCCCAGATCGCGGCGCGCGCGGTCGATCTGCTGCGCCTTGGCCCGCCGCAGGCCGCCGCCTGGACCCCCTAGCGCTTTTTCTGCAAGATCATCTGGGTTTGCGTCACGATCGCGGCCACCTTGCCATCGCCGCGCAGGATCGTGGTCTGCCAGACCATGGTCGAACGCCCCTTGTGCAGCGCCGTGCAGATGCCGCGCAGCGTATCGCCCGGTTCCACCGCGCGGAAGAAGTTGGTCTTGCTTTCAATCGTCGTCGTGCCTTCGCCCGCGCCCAGGTTCAGGAAGGTCGCGGTGCCGCCCAGATTGTCGGCGAAGGCCATCGCCGCGCCGCCATGCAGTACGCCGTTGCGGTTCAGCAGATCGGGGGCCACGGTCATCTCGGCCTCGACCCGGTCGGGGGTGGCGCTGGTGATGCGCAGGCCGATCAGGCGCGCGAAGGGGGGCTGATCGGCGGCAATCGCGGCGATCGGGTCGGTGTCTTGCATCGGCTGTCCTTTCTGTCCGTGGCGGGGCATGGCTAGCAGACCCGGGCCGGGCAGGCACGGGAAAATCGTCCCCGTTCCTTGCATCCCGGCGGCCCACCGTGCCGCGGCGCACAGGCGATGCGCGTGATCCGCCCTAGGGAAACCGGCGCCTTGGGCTTACCTTGGGCACAGCAAAGGAGAGCGACATGAGCTGGAACCCCGCCCTGGACCCCGATCTGCCCAAAGGCGATGCCGTCGATGCGATCGCGGTGGAAATCGTGCCCCGCGCCCGCGACATCGGCGGCTTTGCGGTACGCCGCGCGCTGCCCTCGGTCAAGCGCCAGATGGTCGGCCCCTTCATCTTCTTCGACCAGATGGGCCCGGCCGAATTCCTGACCGGGCAGGGGCTGGACGTGCGCCCCCATCCCCATATCGGACTGGCCACCGTCACCTATCTGCTGCAGGGCCGCCTGCATCACCGCGACAGCCTGGGCACGGATCAGTGGATCACGCCGGGCGCGGTCAACTGGATGACGGCGGGCCATGGCATCACCCATTCCGAACGCACCGATGGCCCGGTGCGCCAGACCGGGCAGACCCTGTTCGGCATCCAGACCTGGGTGGCGCTGCCCAAGGATGCCGAGGATGATGCGCCCGCTTTCACCCACCTGGCCGCGCCCGACCTGCCGGTGCTTGAGGCCGAGGGCAAGCGCGTGCGGCTGATGCTGGGCGAGGCCTGGGGCGCGCGTGCGCCGCTGCCGCTGCCGTCGGAACTGTTTTATGCCGATGCGGAACTGGCCCCGGGCGCGGGCCTGCCCCTGCCGGACAATCACGAGGATCGCGGGGTCTATGTCTTGTCGGGCAGCCTGCGGGTGGCCGGGCAGGATTTCGAACCGGGCCGGATGCTGATCTTCCGCCCCGGCGACCGGATTTCCATTCACGCCGGGGCGCAGGGCGCGCGGGTGATGGTGCTGGGGGGCGCGACGCTGGAAGGGCCGCGCTATATCTGGTGGAATTTCGTCGCCTCATCGCGCGAACGGATCGAGGCCGCGAAAGAGGCCTGGCGCGCCGGCGACTGGGCGCATGGCCGCTTTCGCCTGCCGCCGGGGGATGCGGATGAATTCATCCCGGCCCCGGATCGCTAGGCCCAAATTCCGGGTCTGAAGGGGGTGGGCAAAAAACCTGCCCGGGGGGATGCGCTTTTTTCGCGCCGGGCCATTGACGCCGCCGCCCGGGCTGCGTAATACGCTCCTCACGTTCGGGCGGCGATCCGGGCGGGTTACGCGGTTGTAGCTCAGTTGGTTAGAGTACCGGCCTGTCACGCCGGGGGTCGCGGGTTCGAGCCCCGTCAACCGCGCCACCGCCCCGGATCGCCCGAACGTGAAAAGATCGCGCGGTTGTAGCTCAGTCGGTTAGAGTACCGGCCTGTCACGCCGGGGGTCGCGGGTTCGAGCCCCGTCAACCGCGCCACTTTTTCCGAAAGGTTCCCATGCTTCGTCGTCTCTATGACCGCATCGGCCTGTTTGAGGCCGCGATCGTGGCGCTGACGCTGGGCCTTGCGCCTTTCACGCCCGAACCTCATGTCTGGCAAAAGCTGAAAATGCTGGCCGCAGGCGCGCTGACGCGTCCCATCGACATTTTCGATCTGCTGATGCACGGGCTGCCCTGGCTGCTGCTGGGCGCCAAGATCTGGGACAGACTGCGCGCCCGCGCCTGACGCCAGGGTGCGCGCCCGGCTTGCACCCCGCGCGCGCGGGCCGTTATAGGGGGACAGTTTTCCCAAGGGGGCGCGCCATGACCAGCACCGAATCCATGACCCAGACCGAAGGCGCGGGCGAAACCGCCGAGTCGCTGATTGATCGCATGGGCGCGCAGGCCCGCGCCGCCGCGACCGATCTGGGCTTTGCCCCGGCCGAGCAGCGCGCCCGGGCGCTGCAGATCGCCGCCGATACGCTGGATGCGCGCCGCGCCGCGGTCATTGCCGCCAATGCCCGCGATCTGGATTTTGGCCGCGACAAGGGGCTCAGCCCCGCGATGATGGATCGGCTGATGCTGGACGACAAACGCATCGACGGCATCGTCGCGGGCCTGCGGGCGGTGGCGGCGCAACCCGATCCGCTGGGTGCGGTGATCGCGGAATGGGACATGCCCTCGGGCCTGCATATCCAGCGCGTGCGCACGCCCTTGGGGGTGATCGGCGTGATCTACGAATCGCGCCCCAATGTGACGGCGGATGCCGGGGCGCTGTGCCTGAAATCGGGCAATGCGGTGATCCTGCGGGGCGGGTCGGAAAGCTTCCATTCCTCGGCCGCGATCCATGCCTGCATGGTTGAAGGCCTGCGCGCCGCCGGCCTGCCCGAGGCGGCGATCCAGCTGGTGCCCACGCGCGACCGCGCGGCGGTGGCGGCGATGCTGCGCGCGGTCAACCACATCGACGTGATCGTGCCGCGCGGCGGCAAGGGGCTGGTCGGTCTGGTGCAATCCGAGGCGCGGGTGCCGGTCTTCGCCCATCTGGAAGGCATCTGCCACGTCTATGCCGATGGCGCCGCCGATCTGGACAAGGCCCGCCGCGTGGTGCTGAACGCAAAAACCCGGCGCACCGGCATCTGCGGGGCGGCCGAATGCCTGCTGATCGACCGCGCCTTCTATGCCCGCCACGGCGCGGTGCTGATCGAGGATCTGCTGAAAGCCGGTGTCGAGGTCCGGGCCGAAGGCGAATTGGCGCAGATCCCCGGCACGGTTCCGGCCAAACCGGACGATTTCGGCCAGGAATTTCTGGATTCGATCATCGCCGCTAAGCTGGTCGATGGTGTGGACGGTGCGATCGCCCATATCCGCCGCTATGGCTCCAGCCACACCGAATCGATCCTGACCGAGGATGACGCGGTGGCCGAACGCTTCTTCACCCGGCTCGACAGCGCGATCCTGATGCGCAACGCCTCGACCCAGTTTGCGGATGGCGGCGAATTCGGCATGGGGGCGGAAATCGGCATCGCCACGGGCAAGCTGCATGCGCGCGGGCCGGTGGGGGCGGAACAGCTGACCTCGTTCAACTATCGCGTGACCGGCGACGGCACGATCCGCGCCTGACCCTTTTGGCTTTGTGAAAATATCCCGGGGGGCGGTCACGGGCCGCCCTTGGCGGCGCGTGGCCCGGGGGGCAGTGCCCCCCGCGCCGCGGCGACACCCGCCGCGTCAGAAGGTGATCCTTGCCCCGGTCTCGGCCACATCCCAGGCGATCCGGCGGCCCTGGCGCGCGGCCTCCAGCGGCAGCAGGGCGAATTGCACCTGCGCGGGGCTGACCGCGCCGTCGCCGCCTTCAAGCTGCGCCCATAGCGCGGGATCGGGCTTGGTGCGCCGCGCCTCGGCCACCAGATCCCACCGTCCCCGGGTTTCCTGGATGCGGATGGTCCCGCCCCAGGGCAGGGCGCTTTCCAGGCACAGAACCCCCAGGAAACACAGCTTGACCGCCAGCCGCGCCTGATCGCCCGGCGCCAGCCATTCGATTTTCAGCCGCCCGCCGCTTTCCACATCGGCCAGCAGCGCCGCGATCTCGGGCTGGCCCAGCCGCTGGCCCGCGCCCGCCTGGCCAAAGGCCACGCGAAAGAACTTCAGCCGGGCCGAGGCGCTGGCCACGCTTTGCGCGATCAGCTGCAATTCGGGGCTCATGCCCGCGCCCGACATGGCCAGCAATTCGACCCCATTGCCGATGGCGCCCAACGGGCTGATAAGGTCATGACACAGACGCGATCCGACCAGGGCGACCAGATCGGCGGGCAGGACAGGGTCTGGGGTCTCAGGGGGCATGGATCTATCCGCAGATGGGGGCGCGATGAACGAATTTCTGGAACCGGGCATGATGGTGCGCAACCCTCTGGCCCCCGATTGGGGCCTGGGTCAAGTGCAGTCGCGCATCGGCGATCGGATCACGGTGAATTTCGAACATGCGGGCAAACAGGTGATTGACGGGCGCCGGGTGGCGCTTGAACTTGTGATGCCGGATCAAAGTTAACAAACCCTTTACGCCGCATCTCGCGCCGCAGGGGGCAAGCTGATGCCCCGCCCGCGCCGCCCGCTTTCGGTTGCAATGCGCCGGGGCCTTGCCTACAAACCGCCAAATGTCCGTGCGGGCCGGTGACGACAGCAGATGACACCCGATACCTCTTGTTTCGAGATCCGCCTTGCGCAGGCGCCGGGCGACCTGATGGCGGCGCAGCGGCTGCGCTATGCGGTTTTCGTTGAAGAACTGGGCGCCTCGGGGCCGATGGTCGACCATGCGGCGCGGCTGGAACGCGATGACTTCGACCCGGTCTATGACCACCTGATCCTGGTTGATACGCGTCGCGACGCCGCGGCGCTGGATCATGTTGTGGGGGTCTACCGTCTGCTGCCCTCGGACCGGGCCGCGGCCTTCGGGCGGTTTTACTGCGACAGCGAATATGATCTGACCCGCCTGCGCGCCTCGGGGCGGCGGCTGCTGGAACTGGGCCGGTCCTGCGTGCATCCCGATTACCGGGGCGGGGCGGCGATGTTCCTGCTGTGGAACGCCTTGGCGCAATATGTGCTGGACCACGGGATCGAGGTGCTGTTCGGCGTGGCCTCGTTCCACGGCACCGATCCGCAGGCGCTGGCCGCGCCGCTGTCCTGGCTGCACCACCACCACCTGGCGCCCGAACCGATCCGCCCGCGCGCCTTGCCCGATCATTTCCAGCGCATGGACCTGATCCCCGCCGACCGTCTGGACCGGCGCGCGGCGATGCAGCAGATGCCCGCGCTGATCAAGGCCTATCTGCGGCTGGGTGGCTTTGTCGGCGAAGGCGCCTATATTGATCATGATTTCAACACGATTGATGTGCTTCTTCTGATGGACACCACCGCCATGAGCGCGCGTCACCGCGAATTCTACACCCGCCGCCATGAGGGCCGGGCTTGAGCACCTGGCGCGATGCCGCCCCCCCCGATCTGCCGCGTCCGGGCCCGGGGGGCCTGGTGCGCGGGGCGTTGCGCGGCGCGGCGCTGGTGACGGTCGTCTATGGCGGGCTGGTGCTGCTGCTGTTGCTGCGGCTGATCGAGCGTCCGCTGCACGGGCTGAACCGACCCTGGACCCCGCGGATCACCCGGGCGGTCTGCCGCGCGGCCTTTCCGATCATGGGGATGGGGTTTCGCGTCACCGGCACGCCGATGACCCATATCGGCGCGGTCGTGGCCAACCATGCCTCATGGCTGGATATCTTCGCGCTGAACGCCTGCCAAAGTGTCTATTTCGTCTCCAAGGCCGAGGTTGCCGACTGGCCCGGCATCGGCTGGCTGGCACGGGCCACCGGCACGCTGTTCATCCGCCGCGACCCGAAAGAGGCCCGCGCCCAGCAGCAGCTCATGGAAGACCGCATCCGCGCTGGCCATCACCTGCTGTTCTTTCCCGAGGGCACCTCAACCGACGGGCGCCGGGTGCTGCCGTTCAAGCCGACGCTGTTTCAGGCCTTCTATACCCACGGCCTGGACCGGGTGATGCAGATCCAGCCGGTCAGCGTGGTCTATCACGCCCCGCCCGGCGCGGACCCGCGGTTCTATGGCTGGTGGGGCGATATGGCGCTGGGGCCGCATCTGCTTGCGGTGCTGGCGCGCCGTCCGCAGGGGCGGGTCGAGGTGATCTTCCATCCCCCGCTTGACGTGGCCGATTTCCCCACACGCAAGGCGCTGGCGGCGGCCTGTGAGGCCCGCGTGCGCGCCGCCTTTCCCGTGGCGCACTGACCGGATGCAACCCTTGGAAGAGAGGCTTTGAAAATTTCTCTTTTTGATTGTCTGATTCTGTGTCTAATATGAAGGACATCAATCCTGCGTGATACACGCTTCACATTTTGGGGAATGTGGACCGATGACAACGACAGATCACGACGGCCTGTCCGGCAAAGGGACGGGATCAGGCCGGCCCTGGCGCATGCCGGGCCTGACCATCGCGGTTCCGACCTGGCGCCTTCTGGGTATCAGCCGCGCACCTGCCATCCGCGGCGATGACCGTCAGGTCACCCGCGAACAGATCCGCGAACTGTTTTCCCGGGAACTGTCCAACGGCCCCGAAGCGGCCGCATCGACCGGATTCTGGTCGCGCATGGGGCGCCCGCGCGGCTAAGCCTGCATCAATCGGTCATCCGCACACGGCGGCGCAGGTCGGCCAGAACGAACAACCGCAAGGCCGTGGCCAGCCCCGTTTCGGGCGCGCGCGCGGCATCGATGGTGCTGGCCAGCTCATTCAACCCCTTGCCTTCGCGCACGGCAATCTCGCGGAAGGCCTGCCAGAATTCATCCTCCAGCGACACGCTGGTCCGGTGTCCGCCCAGCGTCAACGACCGCTTGACCGGCCGGCTCATTCAGCCTCATCGCGCCGATGCGCCTCCCAAAGCCGCTCGGCGCGTTCGGCCTCATCCGCCTCGCGCTCCCGCTCGGCCTTGCTGCGCCCGAATTTCGCAGCATTCACATCCGCCTGCGCGCGCTTTTTCGCGCGGTTCTGCTGCTTGCGAAACTGATTGAGGTTGGTGATCTTCGCCATCATTCCATAATGCCACGCCGGCCGGATCAAGAAAAGGTCCCAGACCTCCGCTGGCCCCCAGACCCGATCCGGCTTTCATCTTGCCCGAAATACCTCGGGGGGTGAATTTGCGTGAAACGCAAAGAGGGGGGCAGCGCCCCCCTCTCTCCAGTCCACATTCCGGCCCGCGGTCAGCCCTTGGGGCCGATCATGTCCTCGGGGCGCACGATGCGGTCGAAGGTCTCGCCATCGACAAACCCCAGCGCAATCGCCTCTTCGCGCAGCGTGGTGCCGTTCTTGTGCGCGGTCTTGGCGACCTTGGTGGCATTGTCATAGCCGATGGTCGGCGCCAGTGCCGTCACCAGCATCAGCGATTCCTTCATCAGCTTTTCGATCCGCGCGGTGTTGGCCTGGGTGCCGACCACCATGTTGTCGGTAAAGCTGCCCGCCGCATCGCCCAACAGCTGCATCGATTGCAGCACGTTGTAGGACATCATCGGGTTGTAGACGTTCAGCTCGAAATGGCCCTGGCTGCCGGCAAAGCCCACGGCGGCGTCATTGCCCATGACATGGGCGCAGACCATGGTCAGCGCCTCGGCCTGGGTCGGGTTCACCTTGCCTGGCATGATCGACGAGCCCGGCTCGTTTTCTGGCAGGATCAGCTCGCCCAGACCCGAACGGGGGCCCGACCCCAGCAGGCGCATGTCGTTGGCGATCTTGAACAGGCTCGCCGCAACGGTCTTCAGCGCGCCCGAGAACATGACCATCGCGTCATGCGCGGCCAGCGCCTCGAACTTGTTCGGCGCGGTGACGAAGGGCAGGTTGGTGATGGCGGCGATCTGCGCGGCAACCCGGGTGTCCCAGCCGACCTTGGTGTTCAGGCCCGTGCCGACGGCGGTGCCGCCCTGCGCCAGTTCGTAGATCTGGGGCAGGCACATTTCCACCCGCTTGATCCCCATCGCGACCTGATGGGCATAGCCGCCGAATTCCTGGCCCAGCGTCAGGGGCGTGGCATCCTGCGTGTGGGTGCGGCCGATCTTGATGATGTCCTTGAATTCTTCCGCCTTGGCCACCAGCGCCGCATGCAACTTGCGCAGGCCGGGGATCAGCACGTCGCGCGCGATCATGCCGATGGCCACATGCATCGCGGTCGGGAAGGTGTCGTTTGACGACTGGCCCATGTTCACATGGTCGTTCGGGTGGACGGGCTTTTTCGAGCCCATGACGCCGCCCAGCATCTCGATCGCGCGATTGCTGATCACCTCATTGGCGTTCATGTTCGACTGCGTGCCGGACCCGGTCTGCCAGACCACCAGCGGGAAGTTGTCGTCGAACTTGCCGTCAATCACTTCGGTCGCGGCGGCGGCGATGGCGTTGCCGATCGTGGCGTCGATGTCGCCCTGTTCGATATTGACCAGCGCGCAGGCCTTCTTGATCACGCCCAGCGCGCGGATGATCGCCACCGGCTGACGTTCCCAGCCGATCGGGAAGTTCTGGATCGAGCGCTGCGTCTGCGCGCCCCAGTATTTGTCGGCGGGAACTTCAAGCGGGCCGAAGCTGTCGGTTTCGGTGCGGGTAGCAGTCATGGGGACCTCCACGGAAATGTTACCGGGGGTCATAAGGGCTGGGGGGGCGTTTTGCAATCGGCATGCAGATGTATACCGCTAACGGCGCTGCCTTGGCCCTTCCGCGCAGCCGCCTATTTGCGCCACTTGTCCAGGCTGACCACCTCGGCCTCGGTCCGCGGGGCGGGATCGGGCTCTTCGGGGTCGTCATCATCTTCTTCTTCGTCGTCATGCATCTGGGTTTCGAAGCGCAGCCCGAATTCGACCGACGGATCGACGAAGGTGTGGATCGAATCGAAGGGGATATACAGCGGTTCGGGCGAATCGCCGAAGTTCAGCGTCACGAAGAAGCCGTCGTCCGTCACCTCAAGGTTGTCGAACCAGTGCTGGATCACCACGGTCATTTCATCGGGATAGCGCGCGCGCAGCCAGTCGGCCAGTTGCGCCCCGGGGTGGCGGGTGTCGAAGGTGATGAAGAAGTGATGTTCGCCCGGCAGGCCGTCACGCGCCACATCCGCCAGCACGGTCTGAATCAGGCCGCGCATCGCGCGGTGCATGAGGTTTCCGTAATCGATGCTGCGCGCCATGTCCGTCCTTTCGTCTCGGTCGTCACAGCATAGGAGATTCGCGCCGTAAGGGAAGGGGGGCCGGGTCCGCGGCCGCCCGGGCCGCGGGCAAGGCACGCCTAGCGCAGCCGTTCGCCCGACAGGCACAGCGCCATGGTTTCGGGCGGCAGCGCGCCAAGATGTTCGAACATCGCGATCATGTCGAAATGATTATACGCCTCGGCAAACAGGTCACCTTCGAAGCGCAGCATCAACTGGCCGGAAAATTCCACCGGCGCCAGGCTGTGCCGGGCCCGCGCCTTGACCGTGATCAGCGCCCAAAGCCAGTCGCCCGTCCCGACATGGCGCGCGATCTGCACGTCGATTCCCGTCAGCAGGGCGCGCAGCGCGGGAACCAGTTCGGCAAATTCATCGGGATGGATGTCCAGTCCCGCCATCAGCCCGCGGGCGCAGGCGGCAGGGGTGAAGAACTGGTCGATCGTGTCCAGATAGCCATCGATCCAGACGCGTTGCAGCCAGTTTTGCAGCAGATCGAGCTTGCGGTCCATGGTTCTTCCCATCGCGGTTGTCGGGGTGACCCTGACACAGAGGGTTTGCAAAGCCGTTAACGCCCGTTCGTGACAGGCTGCGGGTCGCGAAGGATGGGGGGAAGGTGCAGGATTCTGTTGCCAGGCTCCTGCGGGCCCCGCCTTGGGCTGCTAGGCACAAGGGCTTAAGGTTTCGGTTACCCGAGCTGCTTACGCAGCCAGAGCGACCGGAGCACGGTTGTCGTTGGCAACTGTACTTTTTGCACCGATAACGGTGGTAGCTCACCGAGACAAAGCAAACACCTTTAGACGTTCGTCGATCCTGTTTCGGCCCCATTTGCCCCCAACGAGGGTGCTTTGGTGGAGCCGCCGGGTACCGCCCCCGGGTCCGATCCGGTTATTCCGTGCGCGTTTATGTCCATAGCCCGGGTTGCCCCGAACAGGGTGAATATAGGCGGGCGGGATCGGCCTTGCAAGGGGCGGGGCGCGCGCAAGCGGGGGGCCGGGCAGGGGGCTGTCTGCCCCCTCTTGGCCTGCGGCCAATTCACGCCCGAGGATATTTCGGCAAAGCCGAAGGGCGAGGATATTTCTGCAAAGCCGAAAGCCGGGAATATTTCGGCAAAGCCGAAGGGGGGCAGCAAAAAGGGGCGCCCGGGGGCGCCCCTTTGGTCTGCGATCGTTGCGGGATCAGAAGCCTGCCTTGATCTTTTCGAATTCCGCCAGCTGGCGTTCGCGCAGTGCCGGGTCGTTCGGGGTCTGGGCCAGGATCGGCGCGTCGATATCGGTCAGGCCCGCGGTTTCCAGATCCTCGGCGGGGACCAGGTCCATCGCGGCGGTGTTGGTGTGACCATAGCCGATGGCATCGAGCAGCGCCGGGCCTGCCTCGGGGCGCAGCCAGGCATTGACGAAATCATAGAGCTTGTCTTCCGACCCGGGCCCGTCCTTGAGGTTCACGAAGCCGCAGAACCAGGTGGAAGAGCCTTCCTTGGCCTCGCGCTGGAAAGCGACGGGGTAGCCGTCATTTCGCAGATAAACGACGCCGTCGTTCCAGGACCAGGCCACCAGAACCTCGCCCGAGGCCATCAGCTGCGCCTGTTCGGCCGGATCCGCCCAGTAAGAGCGAACGTTCTGATGCGCCTCGCGCAGCCAGGCGGCAGCGGCGGCAAACTGTTCGTCGGAAATCGTGGTCCAGTCGGTCACGCCGGTCGCCAGATAGGCCAGCGCCCAGATGTCATCCGAACTGTCGGGCAGCGAGGTGCGGCCCTGGTATTTCGGGTTGGTGAAGACCGAGAGCGAGGCCACATCCTCGGCGGGGACCTGTTCGGGGTTGTAGGCGATGGCGGTCACGCCCCAGTCGGTCGGCAGATACCACACGCCCGCATCATCCTTGAAGATCGGGCTGTTCAGGAAGCTTGGGTCGAGATTGGCGAATTCGGGGATGCGGCTGGTGTCCCAGGGTTCGATCAGCCCGGCGTCACGGTATTTCGACACCATCTGCGAACAGGGATGAGCGACATCGGCCTTGAAGCCCGAGGCGAGCTTTTGATAGGCCTCGTCGTCATCGCCGTAAAAGGTGTAGCTGGGGCCGGTGCCGTGCTTTTCGATATAGGGGGCGAACAGGCCCTCTTCCTCGAAACCGGCCCAGTCGAAGACCAGCAGGTCGGGGTCCGCCGCGCGAGCGGGCAGGGTAAGGGCGAAGGCGGCCACGCTGGCCAGAAGTAGCGAAGACTTGCGCATGATTTCCCTGTTCAAAGCTTTGGGTTGTGCATCGACGCTAGACGCTGGCGCAGGTCCGGGCAAGCCACTTTTGGCGCATCGGCGCGGGTGCGATTGACCTTTGCCGCTGCTTTGCGCAAGTGTGATGCACCCAAGGCAAATCAACCTCGGCGTGCGCCGTGCAGGAGAGTAGATGACCATCCCGACCCTTGATCTTCGTTTCGTTCGCCGGCACTTTCCCGCCTTTTCCGATCCGGCGGCCGCGCAGCGGGGCTTTTTCGAGAATGCCGGCGGGTCTTTTGCCTGTGCGCCGGTGATCGACCGGCTGACGCGGTTCTACCGCACCCGCAAGGTGCAGCCCTATGCCGCCTTTCCCGCCTCGGCCGCGGCGGGCGCCGAGATGGATGAGGCGCGCGAGCGGCTGGCGGCGATGCTGGGCGTGGCCGGGGATGAGGTCAGCTTTGGCCCCTCGACCACGGCCAATACCTATGTGCTGGCCCAGGCCTTTCGCGGTGCCCTGACCCCGGGCGAGGCGATCGTGGTGACCGATCAGGACCATGAGGCAAATTCCGGCCCCTGGCGGCGGCTGGCCGAGGCGGGGATCGAGATCCGCGAATGGGGCATTGACCCTGACACCGGCCATCTGGACCCCGCGCAGCTGGCGCCCTTGCTGGCGGATGGGCGGGTGCGGCTGGTCTGTTTTCCGCATTGTTCCAACGTGGTGGCGCAGATCAACCCGGTGGCCGAGATCGTGGCGATGGCGCATGCGGCAGGCGCGGTGGCCTGTGTCGACGGGGTCAGCTATGCCCCCCACGGCTTGCCCGATGTGGGGGCGCTGGGGGCCGATATCTACCTGTTTTCCGCCTACAAGACCTATGGGCCGCATCAGGGCATCATGGTGATCCGCCGTGATCTGGGCGCGCGGCTGCCCAATCAGGCGCATTGGTTCAACGCCGAGGTGCTGTGGAAGCGCTTTACGCCCGCCGGCCCCGATCATGCCCAGGTGGCCGCCTGCGCGGGCATTGCCGATTACATCGATGCGCTGCACGATCATCACTTCGCGCCTGAACCCGACGCGCGGCTGCGCGCGGCGCGGGTGCATGGGCTGATGCGGGCGCAGGAAATCCGGTTGATGCAGCCCTTGCTGACCTATCTGTACCACCTGCCCGGGGTGCGCCTGCTTGGCCCCGTTGCGGCCCAGGACCGCGCGCCCACCTTCGCGCTGGCGCTGGCGCTGGACGGGCCAGCCGCGCCGGTTGCCGCGGCGCTGGCCGAACGGGGCATCGACTGCGCGGGGGGGCATTTCTACGCCCGCCGCCCGCTGGAATCTATGGGCGTCGATCCGGACGCGGGCGTCCTGCGGCTGTCCTTCGTGCATTACACCACGCCCGAGGATGTGGTTCGGCTGATCGGCGCGCTGGATGCGGTGCTGGACGCGCAGCGGGCGGGCCAGCTGGCACAGTGATCCAGACGCCCGGGGCGCTGCGTAAAAGCACAAACCTTGGGGGCAGGCGATGGGCGACACACCGATACTTCTGTGGCTTCGGCGGGATTTCCGGCTAAGCGATCACCCGGCCATGGCGGCGGCTGTGGCGACGGGGCGGCCCGTCATCCCGGTCTTCATCCATGATGAGACGGTCGAGACGCTGGGGGCTGCGCCGAAATGGCGGCTGGGCGCGGCGGTCGGCCATTTCGCGGGCGTGCTGGATGGGATCGGGTCGCGCCTGATCCTGCGCCGTGGCCCCGCGCTGGAGGTGCTGCGCGCGCTGATCGCGCAAACCGGGGCGGGCGCGGTCTATTGGTCGCGGCTTTACGATCCGGCCTCGGTCGCGCGCGACACCGCCGTCAAGGCCGCGCTGAAGGCCGCGGGGATCGCTGCGCAAAGTTTTGCCGGGCATTTGCTGTTTGAACCCTGGACGGTGCAGACCGGCGCGGGCGGGCCCTATCGCGTCTATTCGCCCTATTGGCGCGCGGTCAAGGGACGCGAGGTTCTGCCCGCACTTCCAGCGGTGCATCAACTTCGCACGCCAAGCAACTGGCCAGAAAGCGAAAATCTGGAAGCCTGGCAGATGGGCGCCGCGATGCGGCGGGGCGCGGCGGTGGTCGCGCGTCACGCCCAGGTTGGCGAGGCGGCGGCGCTGGACCGGCTGGATCGGTTCATCCGCGGGCGGAGCGAGCGCTATCAGGACCGGCGCGATTTTCCGGCGGAACCCGCCACCTCGGGCCTGTCGGAAAACCTGACGGTGGGCGAAATCTCGGCCAGGGTGGTCTGGCATGCGGGCTGGCGCGCGCTGCAGGAAGGGGCTGCGGGGGCGGAGCATTTCCTGAAGGAACTGGTCTGGCGCGAATTCGCCTGGCATCTGCTGCACCATTTCCCCGATCTGGCCCAGGCCAACTGGCGCGCGGAATGGGCGGATTTTCCCTGGCGCGGGGACAATGACGATGCCGAGGCCTGGCGGCGCGGCATGACGGGCGAACCCTTTGTCGATGCCGCCATGCGGCAGATGTATGTGACCGGCACGATGCACAACCGCGCGCGCATGATCGCGGCGTCCTACCTGACGAAACATCTGCTGACCGACTGGCGCGTGGGCCTGAAGTGGTTTGAAGACTGCCTGATCGACTGGGACCCGGCGGCCAATGCGATGGGCTGGCAATGGGTCGCGGGATCCGGCCCCGACGCGGCCCCCTATTTTCGTGTCTTCAACCCCGAGGGTCAGGCGGAAAAGTTCGACAAGACAGGTTCTTACCGGGCAAAGTTCATAGCCGATGGGCAGCCTTTGCCAGCCCCCGAGGCGCTGGAATTCTTTGCCGCCTGCCCGAAATCCTGGGGCCTTTCGCCCGACCAGCGCTATCCCGCGCGGCGAATTTCCCTTGACGCAGGGCGCAAGCGGGCCTTGACTGCTTATGCGGCGCGCGAAAAGTGAACCTGGCGCGCGTGCCATGCGTATCCGGTTGAAAACGCTCAAGGGGGACGCAGATGTTCGACATGGATGCCAAGGTGCTGACCGAAACCACGGGGCAGAAAAATCTGCCGCGCTGGTTTGCGCGGGTCTTTTCCGTGGCGGGGCGCGGGGTGGCACATGGGCGGCTGGATTTCGTCATGCCCGACGGGCGGCGCTTTCGCATCCAGGGCGCCGGACCCGGGCCGCAGGCCGAGGTGGTGGTGCATGATCCCGACATTTTCGCCCGCCTGATCCGCGAAGGCGACCTGGGCTTTTGCGAGGCCTATCTGGATGGCGGCTGGTCCTCGCCCGATCTGATGGCGTTCATGGATCTGATCCATGCGGACAATGACGATCTGTATGACGGCTTTCCGGGCTTGGGCCTGCTGCGCAAATATGAGGCCTTCCGCCACTGGCTGCGCGGCAATTCGCGCGCGCAGGCCCGGCGTAACATCGCGGCGCATTACGATCTGGGCAATGATTTCTACGCGCTCTGGCTGGACCCCTCGATGACCTATTCCTCGGCGCTGTATCGCGGCACCGATGACCTGCAAGAGGCGCAGCGCCAGAAATACGCCGCCATGGTCGATGCGCTGGACGTGGCGCCGGGCGCGCATGTGCTGGAAATCGGCTGTGGCTGGGGGGGCTTTGCGGAATACGCGGCGGGTGAACGCGGGCTGCGGTTGACCTGTCTGACGATTTCGCAGGCCCAGCATGATTATGCCGTGGCCCGCATTGCCCGCGCCGGCCTGTCGGATCGGGTCGAGATCCGTCTGCAGGATTACCGCGATACCACCGGCCAGTTCGACGCCATCGCCTCGATCGAGATGTTCGAGGCGGTGGGCGAGAAATACTGGCCCACCTATTTCGACGTGGTCCACAACCGTTTGAAGCCCGGCGGCAAGGCCTGCCTGCAGGTCATCACCGTGCAGGAAAAGCGCTTTGAGATCTATAGGCAAACCCCGGATTTCATTCAGAAATATATCTTCCCCGGGGGCATGCTGCCGCCGCCGTCCAAGATGCAATCCCTGCCGCAGGCCGCGGGGCTGCGGCCCCTGGGCGGGCTGTCCTTCGGGCGTGATTACGCGCGCACGCTGCGGGTCTGGCACGAACGTTTCAACGCCCGCTGGCCCGAAATTGCCGCGATGGGCTTTGATGCGCGTTTCCGGCGGATGTGGAATTTCTATCTTGCCTCTTGCGCCGGGGCCTTTGAGTACGGAAACTGCGATGTAACGCAATTCCGCTACGAAAGGCCCGGGGGGTAGATGCCGACAGCAGCCAAACTTTTTGCCGCGGTGGCCTTGGCGCTGGCGGGGTTCTTTACCGGCGCGCTGGTGCTGCAATATCTGCCCGGCGTAGCGGGGGGCGGTCGGCTGCCGCTGACGGCGGCCTCGATCGGGCTTTTGCTGGGCTGGCAGGTGATCGGCCGGTCGGTGGGCCGGGGGATGTGGCTTTCGGCGCAGGCGGGCATGCGCGCCGCGGTTTATCTGGTCATTCTGGTGCTGTTCTTCCTCGGCACGCTGCAGATGATCCGCTGGTCGGTGCGGATGCGCTATGACGGCCCGTTCGAGGCGCTGACCGATATCGTGGGGCAGGGCCTGGACATGGGCGCCGCCGCGCTGCAGCCCGATGTGCTGATCGTGCTGTTCCTGGGTGGCGCGCTTGCCGGCATCGCCTCGGAATGGGCGCATCGGCGCTGGGTCTGAGGGGCGGGCACGGGCTTGACGTTCCGGTATTTTCTGTATGGAACCCTGCGCCATCCGCCGCTTCTGGCGCAGGTTCTGGGGCGGGATGCCGAGGGCGTCGCCGCCCGTCTGTCCGGCGTCACGGTGCATGAGGCCCTGTGCCGGGGCGTGCCGCAGGGCTTTCCCATGCTGTGCGCGGGCGGCGCGGGGGCCCCGGGGATCGTGGTTGAGCTGACCGCCCCCGAGGCCGCCCGGCTGGACTATTACGAGTCCGGTTTTTCATTTGAGATCAAGGAAATGCAGGTCGAAACGCAGGCAGGCCCGGTGCCCGCCCGGGTGTTCTGGCCCAAGGCGGCAGGCGTGTCGTTACAGCCGGGCGGCCCCTGGGATCCGGACGCTTGGGTGCGTGACTGGGGCGATCTGGCCACGTTGGCGGCCGCCGAATTCATGGCGGGCCTGGGCCGCGTCGCGCCAGAGCGTGCGCGGGCGCGCTATCCCGCGATGCTGGCGCGCGCGGCGGCGCGCCGGCGTGCGGGGGCGGCCAAGCCTGCGCGGCTGCGCCGCCCGGCCGCGCCCGGTGATGTGCGGGTCGAACAGGCGCAGATCGCCTATGCGGGCTTTTTCTCGGTCGAGGATTACCGCCTGTCGCATCGCCAGTTCGCGGGCGGGCACGGGCCGTTGCTGGACCGCACGGCCTTTGTTTCCGTCGATGCGGCGGTGCTGCTGCCCTATGATCCGGTCCGCGACCGGGTGCTTTTGATCGAACAGTTCCGCATGGGCCCGTTTGCGCGCGGCGATGCCAACCCCTGGCTGATTGAGCCGATCGCGGGCCGCATCGACGCGGGCGAAAACCCCGAAGAAGCCGCCCTGCGCGAGGCCGCCGAAGAGGCGGGTCTGCGGATCGACCGGCTGATCGCGGGGCCCAGCTTCTACCCCTCGCCGGGGGCCAAGACGGAATATCTGTATTGCTCATCGGTCTTACCGATCTGCCCGACGATGTTGCAGGCGCAGGCGGGGTCGCGGCCGAGGGCGAGGATATTCGCAGCCACGTGATCCCCTTTGCCGCGCTGATGGACCTGGTGGCCAGCGGCGAGGCCGACAATGGCCCGCTGCTGGTGCTGGCGCTTTGGCTGGCCCAATTGCGCCCCGAACTGCGCGCCGATCTGCCGCCGGGGCCGGTGTCGGGGGGTTGAGGCTTTGGCCCCCAGGGCCTAAGTCTTGGCTAACGGTATGAACATGACCACACGAACAGAAAAGGGACATCCCATGCGCATCTGCAACGATCTGGCCGAGGCGATCGGGAACACCCCGCTTGTCAAGCTGCGCCGCGCCTCGGAAATGACGGGCTGCACGATCCTGGGCAAGGCCGAGTTCATGAATCCCGGCCAGTCGGTCAAGGACCGCGCCGCGCTGTACATCATCCGCGATGCGGTGGCGCGCGGCCTGCTGAAACCCGGCGG
The DNA here is from genome assembly GCF_023544865.1 of Phaeovulum molybdatiresistens. Taxonomy (GTDB): domain Bacteria; phylum Pseudomonadota; class Alphaproteobacteria; order Rhodobacterales; family Rhodobacteraceae; genus Pontitalea. The sequence continues at coordinate 26,200 of NZ_JAMJFX010000029.1, forward strand.
CACGATTGTCGAGGGTACGGCGGGCAATACCGGCATCGGGCTGGCGCTGGTCGGCGCCTCGATGGGGTTCCGCACGGTGATCGTGATCCCGGAAACCCAGAGCCAGGAAAAAAAGGACATGCTGCGCCTGGCCGGGGCCGAACTGGTGCAGGTGCCCGCGGCGCCCTATTCCAACCCCAACAACTATGTGCGCTATTCCGGCCGCCTGGCCGCCGAACTGGCGCGGACCGAACCCAATGGCGCGATCTGGGCCAATCAGTTCGACAATGTCGCCAACCGGCAGGCCCATGTGGAAACCACCGGTCCCGAGATCTGGGACCAGACCGGGGGCAAGGTCGATGGCTTCATCTGCGCCGTGGGGTCGGGCGGGACGCTGGCGGGGGTGGCGATGGCGCTGCAGCCCAAGGGCGTGCAGATCGGCCTGGCCGATCCGGAAGGTGCGGCGCTGCACAGCTATTACACCGAAGGCGTGCTGAAGGCCGAAGGCTCCTCGATCACCGAGGGCATCGGGCAGGGGCGCATCACCGCCAATCTGGAAGGCATCCGCCCGGACATGAGTTTCCGTATCCCCGATGCCGAGGCGCTGCCGGTCGTCTTTGACCTGCTGGCGGACGAAGGGCTGTGCCTGGGCGGATCGTCGGGCATCAACGTGGCCGGCGCGATCCGCATGGCGCAGGAAATGGGGCCGGGGCACACCATCGTCACCATCCTGTGCGATTATGGCACGCGCTATCAGTCCAAGCTGTTCAACCCCGATTTCCTGCGCGCCAAGGGCCTGCCGGTGCCCGCGTGGCTGGACGGCCCGGGCCGCGCCATCCCCGAGGTGTATGAGGGATGATGCATCTGCTGCGGCTTGCCGCCGTTCTTCTGCTGCTGGCGCTGCCAGCGACCGCGCAAGAGGCCGAGGCCCCGGACTATGCCGTCTGGGAACGCGAGGCGCAGACGGTGCAGCAAGCCGTGGGCGACCCCGCCGTCGGCGATGAACGCCTGTCGCAGCTTCGCGCCGAGGTGGTCAAATGGCGCAACACCTTCACTGCGGCGCAGGGCGTCAATGCCGACCGGATCGAGACGGTGCGCGGCCAGATCCTGGCCCTGGGCCCGGCCCCCGCCGAAGGTGAAACCGAAGATCCCGCGATCGCGGCGCGCCGCGCCGAATTGGCCGAGACGCTGGCCAGCCTGCAGGCACCCCGCATCGCCGCAGCCGAAGCCGCGACCGAGGCCGACGGCCTGATCCGCAGCATCGATCGGCTGGTGCGTGAACGTCAGGCCGACAAGCTGTTGCGGCTGTCGCCATCGCCTGCAAATCCGGTCAACTGGCCCGCCGCAGTGTCACTGGTGCGCTGGATGGGCGCGTGGATCTATGACGAAACCGTCTGGCGCTTCACCCGGCCGATCAACATGGAAACCTTGCGCAACAATGCGCCGCTGGTCGCGGTGCTGGTGCTGGTGGCGGGGGTGCTGCTGACGCGGGGCGGGCACTGGATGGGCCAGCTGACGCAATGGCTTCTGGCCCGGACGCAGATGCGCGGGCGCGGGCTGATATCGGAACTGGTGTCGCTGGGGCAGGTGGTGCTGCCATTCCTGGGGGCGCTGATGCTGGCCACGGCGCTGGACAAGACCGGGATGTTCGGCCCGATCCTGCTGGCGCTGTTCGGGGCGCTGCCGGGATTGCTGCTGGTGGTTCTGGCGGGCTGGTGGCTGGGCGCGCGGGTCTTTGGTGCGGGCGCGGGCGCGCTGGCGCTGCCCGATGAGGCGCGGGGCGAGGGCCGCTTTCACGCGCTGACGATGGGCCTGGCGCTGGCGCTTTACGGATTGCTGCAGGAATGGATTGCGCCGCGCGCGCAGGATTATCTGGGCGGGGCAGGGACCATTCCCGCCGACAAGGCGCAGGAAGTGGCGCTGCGCGCGGATGCGGCGATGGCGGTGCTGTCGGTGCCGCTGCAGATCTTCGCCGCCCTGGCGCTATTCCGCATGGGGCAGTTGCTGCGCCGGCGCGCGGTGGCGGCGACCCGCGCGGGCGAGGATGCCGAATTCCGGCTCAAGCTGATGGCGTGGCTTGGCAATGCGACGATCGTGATTGCGGTGGTGGCGCCCGCGCTGGGGCTGATCGGCTATGTCAGCGCGGCCGATGCGCTGATCTGGCCCGCGATCATGACGCTGGCGGTGCTGGCGGTGGTGGGCCTGCTGCAGGGCTTTGTCGCCGAACTTTACGGCGTGCTGACCCGGCGCGAGGATCGCCTGGCCGAGGATCTGGTGCCGGTGATCGCGGGCTTCGTCCTGATCCTTCTGGCGTTGCCGGTGTTGGCGCTGATCTGGGGCGCGCGCCCCGAGGACCTTATGGAACTCTGGACCCAGGCGAAGGCCGGTGTCTCGCTGGGGGGCGTGCGGATTTCACCGATGGTCTTCGTGACCTTCGTGGTGGTCTTTGGCATCGGCTTTACCATCACGCGGCTGCTGCAGGGGGGCTTGCGCAGCTCGATCCTGCCCAAGACGCGGCTGGACAAGGGCGGGCAGAACGCCATCGTTTCCGGGGTCGGCTATCTGGGCATCTTCCTGGCCGCGATCCTGGCGATTTCCTCGGCCGGGATCGACCTGTCCTCGCTGGCCATCGTTGCGGGGGCGCTGTCGGTCGGCATCGGTTTTGGCCTGCAGAACATCGTGTCGAACTTCGTCTCGGGCATCATCCTGCTGATCGAACGCCCGATTTCCGAAGGCGACTGGATCGAGGTCGGCGGCCAGATGGGCACCGTCAAGGCAATCTCGGTGCGATCCACCCGGATCGAAACCTTCGACCGGACCGAGGTGATCGTTCCCAATGCCGATCTGGTCTCGGGGCAGGTCACGAACTGGACGCGGGGCAACCTGACGGGGCGGGTGATCGTGCCGGTCGGTGTGGCCTATGGCACCGATACCCGCCGGGTCGAAAAGATCCTGACCGAGATTGCGGAAAACAATCCGCTGGTGATGATGAACCCGCCGCCGCGCGTGCTGTTCACCGGGTTCGGCGCCGACAGCCTGAATTTCGAAATCCGCGCGATCCTGTCGGATGTGAATTTCGGCGTCTCGGTCAAGTCCGAGATGAACCACGAAATCGCCGCCCGCTTCGCCGCCGAGGGGATCGAGATCCCCTTTGCCCAGCGCGACGTCTGGCTGCGCAATCCCGAGGCCTTGCGCGCCGCCAGATCGGGCCCCGCCGGGCAAGCCAAGCCCGACCCGGCCGCCGAAAGCCAGCCCGGCTGACGCCGCCGAAAGGCGCGTCCCATGCTTCATGGTCTTCGGCTTTGCAGAAATATCCCGGGGGTCCGGGGGCAGGGCCCCCGGGCGCGCGTCATCAGGCGCGCGCCATCAGCCGTGATGATCCTCGGGCAGGCCCTCGCGCGACAGCAGGACCGCGACGGGCCGGAAGGTCGGTGACTGGGCACAGACGATCATCAGCGCCACCATGATCGGCACCGCCAGGAACATCCCCGGCAGCCCCCAGACCGCCCCCCAGAACGCCAGCGAGGCGATGATGCCAAAGGACGACAGCCGCAGCGCCTTGCCCATCAGCATCGGGTCGATGACATTGCCGATCACGAATTGCACGATCGCCACCGACACCAGAATGCCTAGCGCCGCGGATGGCTCTTGCGTCAGGATATAGACCGCCAGCGCCGCCACCCCCGTCGCGATGATCGACCCGATCGAGGGGATGAAGTTCAGCGCGAAGGTCAGCACCGCAACCGGCATCGCCAGCCCGAAGCCCCCCAGCTTGAAGATGAAGAACACCACCGTCGCCGTGACCGCGCTGACTGCGGCCTTGACCATCAGGTAATGGTTCACCCGCCGCATGATCGTGCCCACCGTGCGCGCTGCGCGCTCGGCGCGGACATGGTCGCCCAGCAGGCTTTCCAGCTTGGCATGAAACCAGACCCGTTCGGCGAACAGGAAGCCCACGAACAGGATGATCAGAACGGTCGCCGACAACAGGCTTGAGGCCTGCCCGGCCATCGCCGTCAGGTAACCCGCGATCTCGATGCTCTGGATCGAGGTCAGCACAGCCGCCTCGACATCCTCGCCCATCCATCGGAACAGTTCGGCAATGGCGCGCTGCGCAGGCCCGGCATAGGCCAGGATCATCGTCACCACCTCATTGGCCTGCGCCAGCAGGACCGCGCTGGCCGTCAGCAGGCCCGATGCGATCAGCGCCAGCGCCACCACCGAGGCCAGCCAGTTCGGCACCCGGATCGGTCCGATCTGCACCCGCGCGATCGCATTGATCGCTTCAGACGTCAGCGAGAACAGGATGATCGCTATCGCAAGCGAAATCAGGATGAAGCGCGCCTGCACCAGCAAGAACAGCACCAGCGCAAAGGCAATCAGCCCCAAAAGGATCGTGGGCAGGCGCATGGTCTCGCGCATCGTCGGTGCCCGGCGCAGCACATTCGGCCCGCTGTTGTCTTTCATCTTCGGTGCCATTCCGTCCTTGCAGGGCCAATCCCCGCCGTCATCTGCCCGCGCGCGCGCTTGCGCCGCGCCACGGTAAGGTCCGCGCCCGCCCATGACAAGCCCGCCCATGACAAGCCCGCACAGACCCCGCGTGCGCTGTCCCTTCCCCGATGGCACAATCAGCCCGTCATCGCGATAGCCGCCCGGAAATTCCAACGCCGGCTGGTGTGAAGTCGCTCGGCAGAGCCTATGCGCCAAACGCCCCGCGGCGCCCGGTCCCATCCCGACGGCAAATCCGCAATTCCCACGAACGCCCCCTTGCGCAACCCGCCCGTTTGCGGTTACAGAACGCCCCACGGAGAGGTGGCCGAGTGGTCGAAGGCGCACGCCTGGAAAGTGTGTAGGCGGGGAACCGTCTCGAGGGTTCGAATCCCTCTCTCTCCGCCACTTACCATTGAAAAATAAAGAAAATTTTAGGGTTTGGCAGATCTACCCGCCAAATCGCCCGCCATTGCTTTTGCGCTTGGCCGCGGCCAGTTGCGACAGTCTATAATCAAGATTCGGCGCTCCGCCCGATTGGCGTTTCGATGCGATCTTGGCCAATGTTCATCGAAAACCTCTCTCGAAGGTCGAGACATTGCAGTGCCGCCATGATCGTCCTCGGGTAAGTCATACACTCTTCCCGAGCGGAAAAGCTTATATCGATTAAGCCGCCTCGACCGAGTTCAGCCCCCTCACGATTTCGATGATCTGACTCGCTTGGTCCTTCGGGAACACGCCGACGATGCCCTGACTGTCGAAATCTGTGTAGGGACTTTCGTAGAAGTTCTTGGGATCGACAAAGCCCGTTTCAGCCAGCGCGTCGATGATCCGATCAAGGAACTCAAGCTGATCGGCAGTGAGTTGACGATCAGCGATGAAGCCGCTGAATGCCGCTTTTGCGGCGGCGCGATCCAGCCCGGTGAGGGAGCGGAGGAAGTGCGCCAACCCTTCCTCGGCCTTGATGGCAGCCAGATCTTCGGTTGCGACGATGCCGTGCTCCAATAAGAAGCGTTCGAGTTCTTCCAAGTCTTGCACGGTCAATGGCTCGGCTTTTCGGAGCTTGATCAGCGTGATGTGGTCCCTGTGAACCTCGATGAAACGGCGGACCTTCATCTTGAAACGCCCCTTATCCACGCCGGAACCAACATCGGGCAGGTGGACACCTTCCCCTTCACCGATCTCGTCCTCGAAGTCGGTAATGACGATCTTGCGCTCTGTCGGTTTGATCAGTTCGACCAAGTCCCTGAGGCGACGGCGAATGTCGTCCAGAATTTCGACGGTGACATCGACCCAAAACTCGTCGGTCTGCATGTCTAGGATCAGCGGCATCTGCTTGGCTACAAGCGGCACATTCGACAGGGCCTCCAACGCGGATGCGACGCTCACCATCCGCTTCTGGAGTTTTTCAAACCCAACATCACCTTCAAGCAGCAGTAGCTGTGCATTCAGCACGAGTAGGTCAAACTGCTTTGCCGGAAGTGGGTCGTCCTTATGAGCCGATGGCAGCCCTGGCCTGCTACCGGTTTCGTGGACAGCAGGTTAAGCTAGCATAGCGCGTGCCTCGAACTCCATGGGGCTGATGT
>NZ_JAMJFX010000002.1 GCF_023544865.1 Phaeovulum molybdatiresistens
TCGACACCTATCGGCCGGCACTCATTGAGGTGACGGCGCATACGCAATTGTCTTCGTATCTGATGTTGCGCAGCGGGTTGGATACGATCTGCGTGGACCAGCAGGTCGGGGAAATTTTCGCGCAGCCCTACGTCAGCGGAATTGGTGGGCGCATTCCTCTTGGCGTGGGCGTCTCGGGCGTGGTTCTTCTGGCGATGATGGAAAATCGAAGCCGTGACCGCGCCTGCGATATGCTGACCGGGAAATGGGCCGAATGGGGTATAACGCGCGACAGTATCGAGGCCGAGATCGTGAACTTTCGCGCCACGGGATTCCTGTGTGGCATCCGGCGCAGCCACGGCATAGAAAGCCTGACGCTGACATTGCCCATACTCAACAACAAGTGGAGCGGGCTCGCCGGCGCCCTATCCGTTCTGGCGCCGCTCAACCTTCTGGACGACAAGGCGCAGGCCGAGACGCTTGAGATCATGAAGCAGGCGCTCGCTAACGCGCAGGCTGCAGACGAAAAAATGAAACGTATCTGACAGGTTCGGTGTCGAGCGTACGCATGAATTAAGTCTAAAGGTTTGTCGTGACGGCGTTAAGGTTCTTCTGTCCGACGCTGACCCTTTAGCGCTGATCTCTGCAGTTAGGTCGATGGTAGATCAATTGGCCCCCTGATCATTGGGACCGTGGTGCAGAGCACCCCGCTGGCTGTGATTTGGGCGGCTTTAGGCCGCTAGCTCGGCAAGCTACGTTTGCCGATGGTACTTAGGAGCAACGATGCGTCCAGTGTCGCTTTCCGTGTCAGTGTACTGGAGAAGGTTCGCTGCCAGACCCATCCCCTCCGCCAGAATCCCTCGCAAGAATCTGTTTATGCTCCGGAAGTAGGCCCTCCCTTTCACAAAACCATCATAGATACCAACATCATTTCGGTGGTAGTGTCCCCGTCTGACAGCGCTCAGACTGCTTCGTGTGTTTTTCTGGACACCGACTTCGGGATCGGCGTGGGCAGCTACGGTTGCCAGCAGCCCATCGGTCTCGGCTTCGGTCACATGTAGGACAACGGCGTCGTCCTGATCGGCTCGGTCGCACACGGCGCGCATGGCAAAACCGTAGCCCGGGCAAGCGTCTCCTAGACTCGGTAAATTGAGGGACACCGAGGTGGCGTCACAGCGCTGCCTAAGAGCAAACTGATTTCTGAATGGAGCTGCAAGGATACGGTAAAGCAATGCAACGGCGTTGTTAAATCAGTGGAGCTTGCGGCGCAGATCCTTCGCCCGCCGCGCGCCGTTCCCCTTGCCGCCCCGCCCGCCGCGCCCTAGTCTCCCGCCCAGCAAGGAGTCCGCCATGAGCCAGAAACGCAGCATCTTCGAGGACGTCGAAACCAGCGCCCGCACCGCCCCGCAAGGCGGCATGATCGACGCGCGCCCGCGGGGCGCTCGCCGGGCGATCCGGGCCTGGCTTATGGTGCTGTTCGCGCTGGTCGTGGTGATGATCGCCGTGGGCGGGGCCACGCGGCTGACCGATTCCGGCCTGTCGATCACCGAATGGCGCCCCGTCACCGGCGCGCTGCCCCCGCTGTCACAGGCCGACTGGCAGGTGGAATTCGACAAATACCGCCAGATCCCGCAGTATGAACTGGTCAACAAGGGCATGACGCTGGATGACTTCAAGTTCATCTACTGGTGGGAATGGGGCCACCGTCAGCTGGGCCGGCTGATCGGTCTGGTCTGGGCGGCGGGTTTTGTGGGCTTCTGGGCCAGCGGGCGGATACCGGCGGGCTGGCGCGGTCGGCTTCTGGGCCTTGGCGCGCTTGGCGGGCTGCAGGGCGCGATCGGCTGGTGGATGGTCTCCTCGGGGCTGGACGGGCAGATGACCTCGGTCGCCTCCTACCGGCTGGCCACGCATCTGGGCCTTGCCTTCGTGATCCTGGGGTTGATCGCCTGGTATGCCTTCCAACTGTCACGCCCCGAGGCCGATTTGCTGCAGGCCCGCCGCCTGGCGGAGCCGCGCCTGTTCCGCCTGTCGACCGGGCTGATGCATTTCGCCTTCCTGCAGATCCTGCTGGGCGCGCTGGTCGCGGGTATTGACGCGGGGCGCGACTATATCGGCTGGCCCACGATGGGCGGCGAATGGATCCCCGATGCGATCTGGGACGCGGAACTGGGCTGGCGCAATTTCTTTGAAAACCCCGCGCTGGTGCAGTTCATCCACCGCATGGCGGGCTATCTTCTGCTGATCTTCGGTGTCATCGCCTGGGCGCGCGGTCGCCGCTCGGCCCATGCCGCGACGCGGGTGGCGTTCGGCTGGATGGGGGCGATGCTGCTGGGCCAGGTGGTGCTGGGCATCGTTACGGTGATCCACGCCGCCCCCCTGGAACTGGGCCTGGCCCATCAGCTGGGGGCGGTGATCCTGTTCGTGCTGATCCTGCGGGCGCGCCATCTGGCACGCTATCCGATCGTGCAATCCATCCGGGGGAAAAACTGATGTCCGCCTATGATGATCTGATGGCCTTTCAGCGCGAAACCGAGGCGCTGTCGATGATCGCCGAGCGTCTGGGCTGGGATCAGGAAACCATGATGCCGCGGGGCGCTGCCGCCCAACGGGCCGAGGAAACGGCTGCGCTGGAATCGGTTCTGCACGCGCGGCGCACCGATCCGCGCATCGGGGACTGGCTGGCCCGGGCCGAGGCCCCTGATGCGGTCGGCGCCCGCGCGCTTGACCTGATCGGCCGGTCGTATAACCGCAACGCCCGCATTCCCGCCCGGCTGGCCGCGGAACTCGCGCGGCTGACCTCGCTGGCCCAAGGCATCTGGGCCGAGGCGCGCGCCGCCGAGAAACCGGCCGATTTCCTGCCCACCCTGGCTGATGTGGTGCGGCTGAAACGCGAAGAGGCGGCGGCGCTGTCGGACGGCGGCGATCCCTATGACGCGCTGCTGGATGATTACGAACCCGGCGCCACCGGGCAGGGCATCGCGGCCATGTTCGACCGGATGCGCCCGCGTCTGGTGGCGCTGCGCGCGGCCGTGCTGGGCGCCGATCGCCAGCCCCCCGCGCTGGACCACGTGTTTCCCGAAAACGCCCAGCTGCGTCTGGCGCGGATCTGCGCCACAGCCTTCGGCTATGACTGGACCCGCGGGCGGATGGATATTGCGGTCCATCCGTTCTCCTCGGGCGCGGGGCAGGATGTGCGCATCACCACCCGGATCAGCGAGACCGATCCCTTCAACTGTCTCTATTCGACGATCCATGAGGTGGGCCACGCCTGCTATGAACTGGGCATCGACCCCGACTACCATCTAACGCCGCTGGGGCGCGGGGTGTCGATGGGCGTGCATGAAAGCCAAAGCCGGATCTATGAAAACCAGCTGGGCCGGTCGGCCCCCTTCACCGGCTGGCTTTTTCAGCGCATGACCGAGGCCTTCGGCGATTTCGGCGTGGCCGATGCGGGGCAATTCCATGCGATCGTCAACCGCGTCACCCCGGGCTTCATCCGCACCGAGGCCGATGAGTTGCATTACAACCTGCATATCATGATGCGCTTCGATCTGGAACGCGACCTGATCAACGGCCGCCTCGACGTGGCCGACCTGGAAGAGGCCTGGAACAGCCGCTTCCAGACCGATTTCGGCGTCACCGTCACGCGCCCCTCACAGGGGTTCTTGCAAGATGTGCACTGGTCGGTGGGGCTGTTTGGCTATTTCCCCACCTATACGCTGGGCAACGTCTATGCCGGTTGCCTGAACAAGGCGATGCGCGCGGCGGTGCAGGATATCGACACGCGCCTGGCCCAGGGCGATGCGGCCCCCGCGACCGGCTGGCTGCGCGAAGCGCTGCAACGCCACGGTGGCCTGCGCCCGCCAGCCGAAACCATCACCCAGGCCTGCGGCTTTGCCCCCACCGAGGCCCCTTTGCTGGACTATCTCGAAGACAAGTTCCGCGCGATCTACGGGCTCTGACCGCGCGGGGGCTCTGCCCCCGTCCTGCGGACTCCCCCGAGGTATTTCGGGCAAGATGAAGCCGCATTGTTTCATCTTGCCGAAAATACCTCGGGGGTGAGGCCGTCAGGCCGAGGGGGCAGCGCCCCCTTGTCTCGGCTCCAGCCGCAGCCAGATCCCGGCCTTGGCGCGCACCGTCAGATGCGCGACCGGGATGGCAGGGCGTTCGGGCAGGGCCTGAAGGCGGAAGGCGCGCGCGATCATCGCCAGCAGCAGCGGGCCTTCGACCATCGCAAATCCTGCGCCGGGGCAGATGCGGGGGCCGGCCGAAAAGGGGATGAAGGCGCCGCGTGGGCAGCTGGTCGCGTCCTCCCAGCGGGCGGGGTCAAAGGCGTCGGGCGCGGGCCAGAGCCGTTCATGGCGGTGCAAATGCCAGGGGCTGATCACGATCTGGGCGCCGGGGGCGATGTCCCGGCCGCGGAATGTCTCGGGCCGGGTCGTTTCGCGCAGATACATCGGCACCGGCGGATAAAGCCGCAGCGTTTCGCGAAAGACCGCGCGCGCGATTGGCAGGCGGTTCAGATCGGCCAGGCTGGGGGCGGTGGTGTCGGGCAGGGTGGCGGCCTCGGCGGCGACGCGGTCCTGCCAGTCGGGGTAAAGGGCCAGCATGTAAAGCGCCCAGGCCAGGGCCGAGGCCGAGGTTTCGTGCCCCGCCAGAAAAAAGATCGCGACCTGATCCACCATCTCGGCGGTGTCGAAGGGGATGCCGGTTTCGGGGTCCGGCGTGGTCATGATCTTGGTCGCCAGGTCGTCGGGGGCGGTGCCTTGGGCGATGCTTGCGGCGCGTTCGGCGGTCAGGCGCGTCAGCAGCGCCCGGATGCGCGCCGCACTTTGGCGCGTGGCGCGGTTGTGCAGGCGCGGCATCCAGCGCGGCAGCGGCAGGAAGGCGGCCAGGTTGAGCATCGGCTGGGCGCGCTGATGGGCGCGGAATTCGTGAAAAACTGCGTTCGCCGTGCCATCGGTGATCGGGATCGAGAACAGCGTGCGAAAGATGACATCGGCCGCGACATGGGAGGTTTCGGTTTCGATCTCAACGGGTTGTGGGCCGGTCTTCGTGTGCAGGCGGGCAAGGCTGTCTTGGCCGGCAGCCCAGATCAGCGGTAGCGTGTCGCGCAGGCGGCCGCCCTCGAAGGCGGGGTCGATGATGCGTCTTTGCCGCGCCCAGGTGGCGCCATTGGTCACAAAGATCGACTGGCCCAGCAGCGGCGCCAGCCCTTCGCGCAGGCGGTTCGATTTCGGGAAATCGGGGGGGCGGCGTTTCAGCACCAGATCGACCAGATCGGGGTCGTTGCACAGGTAGGATCGGAAGAAGGGGGTGCGGAATTCCGCCATCCAGGCGCGATAAAGCCGCGCGGGCTGGGCCGAGAGGATATCGGCGCGAAACAGCCGCAGATAGCGCCAGAGGCTGACGCGGTCGGGCCGGGCGGGCGGTTTCGGGGGCAGCGGCGCGGTCATGCAGTGTCGCGGTAGCGGTTGACGGGGGTCTCGATCCGGCTGTGCGAGGGGGCGCGCCCGGCAAAGCGGGCGGCAAGCGTCGTCGGGCCGGCCGTGATGCGGAAATAATCATAGGCGCCCGGTGTGGCGGGCAGGTTGTCGAAGGCGCAGAGATATTGGAAATGCAGCCGGAAGAAGCGCCAGCGCAGCGCCTTCCAGCGCGCGGGCGACAGCGTCTGGCTGAAGGCGGCCGAGATCACCAGCGGCCAGCGCTTGTCCGCAGGCGCCACGCCCGTGACCGCGACCGGATCGCATAGCGCAAAGGCGCAGCCATCGCCCGGGGCGGTGACATCGATCCAGGTCAGCACGGGGCTGGCGGACAAAAGCCGCAGATCGGCGCGCAGCGCCTGTGCGCGGGGCAGGAAGCTGACCATCGGCACCACCTGGCCCAGCGACAGGAAGGACAGCACCGGCGGGGGCTCTGCCCCCGCGCCCCCGGGATATTTGGGCAAAGCCGAAGGGGGCAGCCGGTTTTCGCGGATCAGCCGGGCCAGCACCGAGACGGCCAGATGCGCGCCCGAGGAATGGCCGACGACCAGAACCTCATCCCAGGGGCCGTGCAATGCCGCGTCGATCTCGGTGGCGAACTGGTCAAGGCGCGCGTGCAGCGCGGGCGGGGTGGCGCCGCGATCGCGGGCGGTGAAGGCATAGTCATGCATCAGGTAATAGGCCATAAGCCGGCCATCGAGGCTGCGGAACCAGCGCAGCAGGGCCAGGGATATGGCCAGGGCCGTGGCCAGGCCGAGCGCCAGGCCTGCGGGGCCTGCGATGGGGCCAGCACCGGGCCAGAGGCGTATGACCAGCGCGCCCGCCGCAAGGCCCGCCGTCAGTGCGAGCCCCGCCTGGGCCAGCAGCATCGCAACAGGGTAGAGCGCCGCGATCACCGGCCCCTTGCGCAGCCGCATCAGCCGCATCAACGCGCCCGAGGTCGCATAGATCCATGCGGTGCGGATCAGTTGGCCATAGGTCGCCGCGATCGATTGGCCCATGCTGGCGCGCACGATATCGGACCAGGGCAGGACGGTGATTTCGGCTTCGGTGCTCTGCCCGTCCTGGCTGGACCACACGCGCCAGCCAAATCCCGGCGCGGTGCCGGGGCCCAGGGTCAGATCATAGCCCGACAGGGCCGCCTGCGCCGCCCCCTCGCGGCGGTAAAGTTCGCGGTAGCGGCGGGGGGGAATCGGGTCATAGCCGGGGATGTAGAACACCCGGCGGCGGTTCACCCTGCGCGTCACATCTGCGGCCATCGTACCTCACACCGGGGCGAGGCTAACGGCAAAGCGGGGCAAAGGGTAGGGGGTGTGGCATCAGGCGCGGTTCAGGCCCCAGCGCGTCTCATTCGCCTCGATCGCGGCGATGCGTTCGGCCGATTTCGGATGCGTCAGAAGCCAGGCCGGGATGCCTTCGCCCGCGTTGCGCGTCAGCGCGTCAAGCTTGGCGAACAGCGATTTCTGCGGCCCGGTGCCGATGCCTGCCTTGACCAGCAGCGCCGAGGCATATTCGTCAGCCTCGAATTCGTCGCGCCGCGAAAGGCGCGCGGCCAGCGCGGTGGTCAGCAGATTGGCGATCCAGATGCCGATGAAGGGCAGGAACCGGCCCAGCAGCGTCATCAGCAGCACCCGCAGCGCGTTCTGGCCGGTGAAATCGATCATCCGCCGCCGCGCATGGCCCAACGCGACATGCCCCAGTTCATGGGCCACGACGGCGGCCAGTTCCTCGGGCAGGATCTGGCCTGCGCGGTATTTCTGCACGAAGCCGCGGGTCAGGAACACGCGCCCATCGGGGGCGGCCAGGCCGTTGACCGGATCGACATCGAAGATGAAGACCGGCACCCGCGGCAGGCCCAGCGCCAGTGCAAGGCGTGCCAGCACCGGGCGCAGGCCGGGATCGTCCAGCGGGCGGGATTGGGCATCCAGCTGCCGGCCCAGTTGCCAGGCCGAGAATTTCCACAGCGCAAGGCCGTAGAGGATCAGAAGCAGCAGGGGCAGGAACTTTATCATGGCGTTGATGTGGGGCGGATCGGGGGCCAGGTCAATGGTGGGCGCGGGGCCTTGCGCGCGCGCCGCTGCGCGCGGCACGCCGCAGGCGCGCGCCCAGATAGGCGGCCACGGCCGCCGCGCTCAGGACGCCGATCGCATCGCCCGCCAGCGCGGTCGCGGCCTGCATATTGGCGCCGAAGGCAAGCCCCAGGCCCACATAAAGGCCGACCCAGACCGCCTCACCTGCCGCGGCGGCCAGGCCAAAGCGGGGCGCGTCATAGCCCGCGGCGCCCGCCGCCAGGTTCACCCAGGGGCCCAGCGGCGAAAACAGCCAGCGCGTCAGGAACACCGTTGCGGTGCCGCGTGCCTTCAGCCGGGCAGCCGCCTCGCGCATCAGGCGGCCCTTGCGGCTGGTGGGGGCGGGCAGCCAGCGCCCGGCGCGCCGGCCCAGCCGATAGCCCAGCTGATCGCCCGCGATCGCCCCGCCCCAGGCCGCGCCCGCAACCGTGCCCAGCGCCAGATCGCCCGCGCCGACAAAGGCGCCCGCCGCGATCATCAGGACCGAGGCCGGAACCGGCAGCGCCAGGCACGACAGGAAGGTTGTCAGCCCCACCAGCCAGGGGCCCCACTGCGGCAAAAGCGCAAGCGCGGTTTCGGTCAGGCCGCTGGTCAGGCCCGCGATCATGGCGCCTTGACCAGATCGGGCAGGGCGGCGGCCAGATCGGCCAGCAGCCGGTCTTCGGGAATGGCGCGGGCGCGGGCCAGCTCGGCCAGCGTCAGGCCGCGCGCGCTGCCCGGTTCAAGCCCCAGATGCGCCGCCAGTTCGGCCGGGTCCAGCTGCCAGCTGCGCGCCAGATAGCCCATCGTCATCCAGCCCTCGGGCGGGATGCGGCGATGCGCGGGATCGGACCAGTAGAAGGCCGCCACCGTCAGCCGCACCGCAAAGACCACCACCAGCGCCAGCGCCAGACCAAAGCCCAGGATCGCCAGCCGGTGGCGCCGCCACAGCTGTGCGCCACGCCTCATCCCAGGGCCTTCATCGCGCCGGTGATGCCCTGCAGCGTCAGCGGAAACATCCGGTCATCAAACAGCTGGCGGATGATCGCGGTGGATTGCGCATGGCCCCAACCGCGTTCGGGCACCGGGTTCAGCCAGACATTGTCGGGCCATTGTTCGCGCGCCCGCGTCAGCCACAGCGCGCCCGGTTCCTCGTTCCAGTGTTCATTGGCGCCGCCCGCATGGGTTACCTCATAAGGCGACATGGCAGCATCGCCCACGAAGATGCATTTGTAATCGGGGCCATAGCGGTTCAGCACCTCCCAGGTCGGGATCTGTTCGTCCCAGCGGCGGCGGTTGTCGCGCCAGACGGCCTCATAAAGGCAGTTGTGGAAGTAGTAGTGTTCCAGATGCTTGAATTCGGCCTTGGCGGCGGAAAACAATTCCTCGACCAGCCGGATGTGGCTGTCCATCGACCCGCCGACATCCAGAAACAGCACGACCTTGACGGCATTGTGCCGTTCGGGCCGGGTTTTCACGTCGATAAAGCCCGCATCGGCGCTGGCGCGGATCGTGGCGGGCAGGTCCAGTTCCTCTTGCGCGCCGTGCCGCGCCCATTGGCGCAGCCGCTTCAGCGCGACCTTGATGTTGCGCGTGCCCAGTTCCACGCTGTCGTCGAAATCGCGGAATTCGCGCTTGTCCCAGACCTTGACGGCGCGTTGGTGGCGGCTTTCGGCCTGACCGATGCGCACGCCTTCGGGGTTGTAGCCATAGGCCCCGAAGGGCGAGGTGCCGGCGGTGCCCACCCATTTGTTGCCGCCCTGATGGCGGCCCTTTTGTTCTTCCAGCCGCTGGCGCAGGGTTTCCATCAGCTTGTCAAAGCCGCCCAGCGCCTCGATCTGGGCCTTTTCGGCCTCACTCAGGTGCTTTTCGGCCAGCTTGCGCAGCCAGTCCTCGGGCAGGTCCAGCGCGTCAAGAACGGCCTCGGGGGGGATGGATTCCAATCCGCGGAAGGATTCGGCAAAGGCGCGGTCAAAGCGGTCCAGGTGGCGTTCGTCCTTAACCATCGTGGCGCGGGCGAAATAATAAAACCCGTCCAGATCGTAGGTGCACAGCCCCGCCGCCAGACCTTCCAGAAAGCCAAGGTATTCCCGCAGGCTGACCGGGACGCCGCCGCGGCGCAGGGTGTCGAAGAAGGGCAGGAACATCGCCGCCGCCCCCTACCAGGCGCGGTCGATCATCAGCGTCACGAACAGGCCCGCAAGGCCGAAGGCAATTGCGTGAACGGCGGCATATTGCGCGCGGTCAAAGCCGTTGCCGCCGCGCTTGACCGCGCGGCGATAGCCGATGATGGCGCCCACAAGTGCTGCGATGGTGTAAATCATGCCTGCCCCTTTTGTTAACCCGGCCGGACAGGTCCGCGCGGCCCGGTCCCGGCGCCAAAGCCATAGCGCGCCAGACTGGCCGAGTCGAGCCGCGCCTGACGCGCGGCCTCGGGCGCGCCCAGCCGGTCATGCGCGGTCGCGCGGATCAGATGCAGCGATGCCATCAGCGCCGCGTTCCGCGCGGCCGCAGCGCCCGGCAGGGCCCGATCGGCCAGCCGCAGCGCCGCGCCCGCATCGCCCGCGCGCAGGGCCAGGGCGGCCAGTTGCAGATCGACATGCGCCAGCGCCGCCTGCCCGCCGGGCAGGGCGGCATAGATCCGGCCCGCGGTGACAAAGGCCGCGACGGCGGCGGCGGGGTCACTCTCGGCCAGAAGCCTTCCATGGGCGAAATGCGCAAAGCCTGCGCGCCCGTCGGCCCAGCCCTGCGCCTGTGCCATCGCCACGGCGCGGCGCGCGGCGGCCAGCCTTGCGCCCGTGGCCGCGCGGGGGCTGTTGCCCATTGCCTGGGCGATCGCCTGGGAAAATTCGGGCGGCGTGCCGGGGCGGGCGGCGGCGCGCACCGTCCCCACCGTGCCGCCGCGCGGGTTGATCCGGGCCAGAATGGCGGGCAGGCGCGCCGCCACCGCATCCGCGCCCATCCCCGAGGCCAGTTCGGGCGCGTGGGTGATGCGCAGGATCGCCATGTCAAAGGCGCTGAGAACCCCGGTGAAATTGTCGTCGTTGAAGACCGACCCGGGCAGGTGGAACAGATCGTTCAGCGGGCCCAGCGCCTGGCCGATCTCTTCATGCAGGCAGTCGCGGATTTCCTGCGGCGGGGCATCGGCGGGAATGAACACCGAGGCGCTGCGCCGGACCTGCAGCGCGGTCCAGTCGGTGCGCGGGCTGCCCCGGTGGCGGGTGTAATCGGCCCAGCCGGTGACACCGGGCACCACGAAGCAGGCGGCATTGGGCACCAGCGCCTGCATCCGCGCCTTGGGCAGGAAATCCACGGTGATGCGGTTGGTGGCACTGGCGGTGACGGCGATGTCCAGCCCGGCCTCGGCGCGCAGGCGCGCGATCAGGCGCGACAGCTCGGCCGGGGCGCCGGGGGGCACGGCGCCGGTCAGGACGACGCCCACCGGCCCCTCAAACCGGGTGAGGCGCGGCAGCGGGCGGCCGGTTTCCAGAAAGAAGGTCAGTTCCATGAAATCCGCGGCCAGCTGGCGGTTTGACGCCAGCGTGCCGCCCCGCGCCGCATCTGCCTGCGGGACAAGACCCATCCCCGGCGCGGGAATTTCGTCCGCGGGGCTTTCGGCGCGCGTTATCGCAGGCCCGGGCCCCGGGGCGCAGGCCGCAAGCGCCAGCATGGCTGCGGCCAGAACGCCCACCAATGGCCCAGATCCGTGCCGTCCGTGCGCACGGGCCCGGCGCAGGGCGTGCAAGCAGGTCATGACGGGTGGCGGCAGGGGCATTGGCAATCCAGGGCGGCGGGCAGGGGGGCTAACCCCAGCCTAGACCGCCCCGCGCCTGCGTGCCAGCGCCAAGCGCGCCAGCCCCTTAGCCGCGCGCGCGCCGCCGCCCCGCGCGCCCCGCCCCCGCAGCGGCGGCAGCGGCCTCGGCAAAGTCCGCGCCTTGCTTCATCGCCTCCAGGATGCGGGCGAAGCGGATCCAGTCGCCGCCATTGGGATCATGATCCATCAGCAGATTTGCGGCGCGGATCGCCGCCATCTCGGGCGCGCGCACCGGGTTCATGATGGCACTTGTCATGCCCGCCCCGATCGCCATCGGCAGGAAGGCCGCGTTGACCCCATGCCGATGCGGCAAGCCGAAGCTGATGTTCGACGCACCGCAGGTCGTGTTCACCCCCAGTTCCGCCCGCAGCCGCCCGATCAGCGTGAACACCTGCCGACCCGCGCTGGCCATCGCACCCACCGGCATCACCAGCGGATCCACCACGATGTCATGCGCGGGGATGCCGTAATCGGCGGCGCGCTGCACGATCTTTTTCGCCACGGCAAAGCGCACATCGGGGTCTTCGGAAATCCCGCTGTCATCGTTGGAAATGGCCACCACCGGCACGTTGTATTTGCGCACCAGCGGCAGGACCAGTTCCAGCCGCTCTTCCTCGCCGGTGACGGAATTCAGCAAGGGCCGGCCCTCGCAGGTTTCCAGGCCCACCTTCAGCGCCTCAGGGACGGAACTGTCGATGCACAAGGGCACATCGACCAGCGCCTGCACGCGCGCACACAGATCGCGCATCAGTGGTGGTTCGACAAAGTTGTTGTCGGCATAGCGCGGGTCCTGGGCCATCCTGTTCGAAAAGACCGCCCCCGAATTCACATCCAGCACCATCGCCCCGCAGGCCACCTGTTCCAGCGCATCGCGTTCTACGGTGCTGAAATCGCCCGCCTCCAGCTCGGCGGCCAGCTTCTTGCGGCCCGTGGGGTTGATGCGTTCGCCGATCACGCAAAACGGCTCCTCAAATCCGATCACCACGGTTTTCGTTTTTGATTCCAGAACGGTGCGGGTCATGATCAGCCTTTCGTGTGATCCGCCAACCAGGCGGCCGTGGGCGCGATCCCCCCAAGGGGGAACAGATGGACCGAGCCGATGCCGAAGGCGGGGGTGGCGGCCTTGTGCGCGGCCAGGGTGGTCAGAAAGGCGGTCGGCTCAAAGGGCAGCACCAGCCGCGTCACATCGCGCGCGCGGCGTTGCAGAACGCGGATGCTGGGCCCCACGCCACAGGCCACGGCGAATTTCACCAGCGTCTGCAGCCGCGCGGGCCCCGCCACGCCGATATGGATCGGCAGGTCGATGCCATCGGCCGCCAGCCGATCCGCCCAGGCAATCACCGGGGCGGGGTCAAAGCAGAACTGGGTGATAATCGCCATGCGCGCATCGCTGCGCGCGGCAAAGGCCTGTTTCAGGCGCAGCGCCTCCATCACCATCCGGTCCGAGCCATCGGGGTCGATGTCGCGGTTGCCCTCGGGGTGGCCGGCCACATGCAGCCGGGCAAAGCCGTCAAACAGGCCCGTGTCCAGCAGCTGCATGGCATTGTCGAAATCCCCCACCGGCTGCGCCCGCCCGCCGCCCAGCACCAGCGCCCCGGACACGCCCGCCTCGGTCCGGTAGCGCGCGATCCAGTCGGCCAGTGTCGCCCGGTCGCGGATCAGGCGCGCGGGCAGATGGGGCATCGGCGCAAAGCCTTCGTCGCGCAGCCGCCGCGCGGTGGCGACCATGTCCTGGATCGGGGTGCCGTCGATATGGGCGATATAGACCCGCGCGCCGGCTGGCAGAAGCGGGCGGAAATCCGCGATCCCGGCCGCGGTGCGCGGGGTCACCTCGATCGAGGCGCCGCGCAGGAAGTCCGCCAGGATATCGGGCAGGATATCGGGCACCGCTCCCTCTGACACGGCCGCGCGGCGAAAGTTCAGCAGTGTCATAAGGTGTCCCCCGTATCGGCGCCGCGCAGGTCCCAGCCATCCTGCGCAATCAGCCGCGCCAGCCGCGCCGCGTCGTATTCGGCAACAATCTGCGCCACCTCGGCCGCCGCCGCCGCCGCATCCCCACCGGGCCGGGTGCCCGCGGGCCGCTTGCGCCACTGGGCCAGATAGGCATCGGCGTCGCGCGCCCCCACCTTCATCGCGCAGCGGTCGATCGCTTGTTCGAACCGTTCGGGCAGCGCGATCTTGACCGCGCCCCGCCCCTGGCCCGCGATGACCTGGGCGGGAATGTCGCGCCAGCAGACAATGGTAATTCTGGTGGTAATCCTGGTGGTGCTTTCGGCCATGGTGATTCCCCTCTCCCCACAGATACGCCCGCAAGCGACAGGTCCGATGACGGTTTTCGACATGTTGCGCGGGCTTGGCGACCTTTGGCGCGGACCTGCTTTCGGCTTTGCGAAAATATCTCGGGGGGTGAGCGGCCCCGCCGCGAGGGGGGCAGCGCCCCCCGCCGCCGCCCGCCATGATCGCGCCCGCCGATTTCCCGCCAAGCCCCTCGCATCCCGCCCGCCCGCTCTTGCATCGGCGGGGCGCTGCCACTACCTTGGGGACAACTTGAAATCGGAGGGCGTGCAAGATGGCGCCCAGGCGTCCCCGGTCCGCGGGCGCGTTCCCGAAACCGGTAGAGCGTCCCGCGACCCAACCCGCCGAGTCGGGCGAGCTTTATGCTGCGCTTGATCTTGGCACCAACAGTTGCCGCATGCTGATCGCCCGTCCGAAGGGCAATCAGTTCCATGTGGTCGACAGCTTTTCCAAGGCTGTCCAGCTGGGCCAGGGGCTTGAAGCCTCGGGGCGGCTGTCGCGTGCCTCGATGGCGCGCACGGTGCAGGCGCTGCAGATCTGCCGGCGCAAGATCGAATCCCACGGCGTCAAGCGCATGCGCCTGGTCGCGACCGAGGCCTGCCGCCGCGCCAGCAACGCGCGCGATTTCCTGCGCTTCGTGCGCCGCGAAACCGGCTTGCCGTTAGAAATCATCAAACCCGAGGAAGAGGCGCGGCTGGCCGTGATCTCTTGCGCCTCGCTGGTCAATCCGCGCACCGAACAGCTGCTGGTCGTCGATATCGGCGGCGGGTCGACCGAACTGGTCTGGATCGACCTGTCCGATGTGCCCGCCCCCGAACGCGCCCGCGCGATCATGCGGCTGTCCTCGGGGCTGGATGCCGCGCGCGAAGATCCCGGCTCGGCCCGGGTGGTCGACTGGATTTCGGTGCCGCTGGGGGTGGCCACGCTCAAGGACCAGTTCGCCGATGTCGAGGATGACGCGGCACGCTTCGCGTTGATGAGCTGGTTTTTTGAAGAAAAACTGGCCGATTTCTCGCCCTACAGCGCCGGATCGCCGCGCGAGGGGTTCCAGATCATCGGCACCTCGGGCACGGTCACCACGGTGGCGGCCTGCCACCTGGGCCTGCGTCGCTATGACCGCAACCGCGTCGACGGGCTGCGCATGTCCAGCCTGCAGATCGACGCGGTGATCCGCGATTTTCTGTCGCTGGGCCCTGAAGGCCGGCGCACCGACCCGCGCATCGGGCGCGATCGGCACACGCTTATCATGTCGGGCGCGGCGATCCTGCAGGCCTTGATGCGGGTCTGGCCCACCGACCGGCTGTCGGTCGCCGACCGCGGCCTGCGCGAGGGGCTTTTATATGCACTGATGGCCGCCGATGGCGTGCTGGAAGAACCGGGGACGATCTGATGACCAAGACACCGACGGGTAAAGGCGGGGCCGGCAAGGGCGGGACGGGCGCGCCCAAGAACACCTCGGGCAGGGGGCAGCGCGATCTGCGGGTGCGGGTCAAGACCGCCAAGGGGCGCAAGCTGTCCTCGACGCTGTGGCTGGAACGCCAGCTGAACGACCCCTATGTGCAGCGCGCCCGCAAAGAGGGATACCGCGGCCGCGCAGCCTACAAGATTCTGGAACTGGACGACAAATACCGCTTCCTGGTGCCCGGCGCGCGGGTCGTGGACCTGGGCTGCGCGCCCGGGGGCTGGTGCCAGGTGGCGGTCGCGCGGGTCAATGCGCTTGGCGAGAAATCGGGCAAGAAGGTGGGCACCGTGCTGGGCGTCGACCTGCAAGAGGTGGCCCCGATCGCGGGTGCCGAAATCCACCAGCTCGACTTCCTGGCTGATGGCGCGGATGAACAGGTCAAGCAATGGCTGGGCGGCAAGGCCGATGTGGTGATGTCGGACATGGCCGCAGCCTCGTCCGGCCATCAGGGCACGGATCACCTGCGCATCATCGCGCTGTGCGAAGCCGCCGCCGAATTCGCCTTTGACGTTCTGGAAGAAGGCGGAACCTTCGTGGCCAAGGTGCTGGCGGGTGGCGCCGAGAATGAGCTGCAGGCGATCCTGAAGAAGAACTTCACCAAGGTCGCCAATGTCAAACCCCCGGCCAGCCGGTCCGACAGTTCCGAGAAATTCGTGGTGGCCCAGGGCTTCCGCGGTCGTCGGCACGAAGCCGCGGGCGCAGAACCCGAGGCCTGATAGCGGCCGCGTCAGGCCGGGTCAGGGGGCGCTGCCCCCTCTTTGGCTGCGCCAAATTCACCCCCGAGGTATTTAGGGCAAGATGAATGGGCTTTCGGCTTTGTCGAAATATCCTCCGGGGGTCCGGGGGTGGAAAACCCCCGGGCGGCGCCGTTTAGCCCGCGCGGCGGAAGTCCGAAGGCGTTTTGCCGGTTTTCGCATGGAAGGCGCGGGTGAAATAGGCGGCGCTGGCAAATCCCAGGGTGCGCGCGATATCCTGCACCGGGGCGCGGGTTTCTGTCAGCAGGCGGCGCGCCTCATAAAGCCGGCGGTCCTGCAGCAGATCCGAGGCCGGCCGCCCGCAGGTTTCGCGGCAGACGCGCGACAGATGGGTGGGCGTCACGCCCAGTTCGGCGGCAAAATCCGCCACGCCAAGCCCGGACCGGAAATCGCGTTCCAGCAGGGCCGCATAGCGCGCCACCAGCCGACGGGCGGCATTGGGCCGGGGGGCAGGGGTTTCGGCTTGGGCCAGCGCCACCTGGCGTTCCAGCCAGACACCGAGCAGGCCCAGATGGTGGCGCGCGGCACGGTCCGCGCCGGGGCGGTGGCCATCCAGTTCACGCGTGATCGCATCGATGATCGCCGACAGCTCGGCCTGTGGCCCGGCCTCGCGGATGCGCAGGTGCTGGGCAGAGGGGGGCAGGATCATGTCGCTGCCCCGCCCGAAGAACACCGCCTGGCCATGTGTCTGCGTGCCCGGATCGAAGCCGTGCATCACCCCGGCGGGAATGAAGATCGCATTATGCGCCCCATAGCCGCGCGTGACACCGCCCAGCGTGATTCGGCCCTGGCCGCGGGTGAACCACAGAAGGCACGGCTCGGACAGGGCGCGCATCGCCTCGACCCGCCAGCGTCCGCCCTGGGCCAGCCGCGGGATCGCCACCACGCGCGGCTGCGAGGGGGGCTCGGGCAGAAGCAGCGTCGCGCGACGTTCGGCGGGCGTTGCGGCTCCTTGCGATCCGCCGGGGGCAATGCCGGGGCCGGTTTTGGGGCCGATTTCCGGTCCGCCCGCCTGCGCGGGGGGGGCGGATAGATGCGACAGCGGCGGAGCGGTGAACAGTTTCACGCAGGTAGCCCTTGCAAGCGGTGTTTTCCGCGCGAAGATTAGTCTCGAAGTCCTTTTATTCCAAAGGAAATCTTTGGCCTCGGCGGAAATGGGCCGGCGCGCGGTCAGGGCCGCAGGATCTTGTGCCAGGCGCCCATTCGGCTACGAAACCATGTGCGCTGACGCTTGGCGTATTGGCGCGATGCGGCCTGGGCTGCGAACCGCGCTGCCTCCGGCGACAGCGCGCCATGCAGATGCGCGACCAGTTCGGGCGCCCCGATCGCCTTGGCCCAGGGTGCTGCGGGATCCCACAGGGGCAGCATCGCGCGGACCTCCTCCAGCGCGCCTTCCGCCAGCATGCGGTCGAAGCGGCGGTCGATGCGATCGGCCAGCCAGTCGCGGTCGGCCTCGATCAGCAGCGCGGCGCAGGCCGTCAGGGGCAGCAGGGGCGGCGGGGTCTGCGCCTGCCAACTGGCCAGGCCCTGTCCGGTGGCGGCCAGCACCTCCCAGGCGCGCTGGATGCGGGCGGGGTTCAGCGGATCGATCCGGGTGCGCGTCGCGGGGTCCAGTTCCGCCAACAGTGCCGCGGGGCCTTCGGCAGCCATCCGCCGGTCGGCCAGCGTGCGCAGATCCGCTGGGATGGCGGGGATATTTGCCAGACCTTCCGTCAGCGCCGACAGGTAAAGTCCCGTGCCCCCCACGATGATCGGCCGGATGCCGCCGGTCAAAAGCGCCGCCACCTCGCGCAGCCAGTGGCCCACCGAATAGGCCTGCCCGGGATGCACATGGCCATAAAGCGCATGCGGCGCCGCCGCCTCATCCGCGGCCGAGGGGCGCGCGGTCAAAACCCGCCAGCAGGACCAGACCTGCAGCGCATCGGCATTGATCACCACCCCCCCTTGCGCCCGCGCGATTGCCAGCGCCAGATCGGATTTGCCGCTGGCGGTGGGCCCGGCAATCAGCACCGGGCGGCCCGGGTCGATGTCTTCAAGGATGTCCGTCATCTCGCCCCTGCAAACGCGTGGTTGAACCCGCGCCCCATTTGCGACATTTTGCGCCCCGAAGACAACCACATGACATGAGGGCCAGATGCGCGCAGAAACCGATGGAAAAGTGAAATACAAACGGGTTCTGCTGAAAATCTCGGGCGAGGCCCTGATGGGCGATCAGGGCTTCGGGCTGCACCCGCCGACCGTGGCCCGCATCGCACAAGAGGTGAAATCGGTCCATGACATGGGGGTCGAGATCTGCATGGTGATCGGCGGCGGCAACATCTTCCGCGGCCTGTCCGGCGCCGCCCAGGGGATGGAACGCACCACCGCCGATTACATGGGGATGCTGGCCACCGTGATGAACGCGCTTGGCATGCAGGCCGCGCTGGAAGCGCTTGGCATCCATACCCGCGTGATCAGCGCGATCCCGATGGATCAGGTCTGTGAACCCTACATCCGCCGCCGCGCCGTGCGCCATCTGGAAAAGAAGCGCGTCTGCATCTTCGCGGCCGGCACCGGCAACCCCTATTTCACCACCGACACCGCCGCCACGCTGCGCGCCAATGAAATGGGCTGCGAGGCGATCTTCAAGGGCACCAAGGTGGACGGGGTCTATGACAAGGATCCCAAGAAACACGCCGATGCCAAACGCTATGACATCGTCAGCTATGATGAGGTGCTGCAAAAGCACCTGGGCGTGATGGATGCCTCGGCCATCGCGCTGGCGCGCGACAACAACCTGCCGATCATCGTCTTCAGCCTGGATGAGCCCGGCGGCTTCCGCGGCATCCTGGCGGGTGAAGGCACCTATACCCGCGTCCAGGGCTGACCGGGCGCGCCGCGTCCCGGCCCTGCGCGGGCGGGGCGGTCGGCATGAGTATTTTTGCCAAGAAGAAACCAACAGCTCTTCTTCTTGGCGGAAATACTCCGGGGGTCCGGGGGCAGCGCCCCCGTTTTCCCTACACATGGGCGCAAATCGCCGCTAAACACGTGGAAACGAACTACCGGGGGACCAGATGTCCGACGATCTCGAGATTGACACCGATGGCCTGCAGCGCCGGATGGAAGGCGCGATGACGGCGCTGAAACAGGAATTCGCCTCGCTGCGCACGGGGCGCGCCTCGGCTTCGATGGTCGAGCCGATCATGGTGGATGCCTATGGCTCGATGACGCCGATCAACCAGGTCGGGACCGTCAACGTGCCCGAGCCGCGGATGGTGACCATCAACGTCTGGGACAAGGGCCTGATCGGCAAGGTCGAAAAGGCGATCCGCGAATCCGGCCTGGGGATCAATCCGCAGACCAACGGCCCGATCATCATGCTGCCGATCCCCGAACTGAACGAGGAACGCCGGCGCGAGCTGACCAAGGTCGCCGCGCAATATGCCGAACATGCGCGCGTGGCGATCCGCAATGTGCGCCGCGACGGCATGGATCAGATCAAGAAGGCCAAGGGCAATGGCATGTCCGAGGACGACCAGAAGATGTGGTCCGACGAGGTGCAGGAGCTGACCGACAAGTTCATCGCCCAGGTCGACAAGGCGCTTGAGGGCAAGCAAGCCGAGATCATGCAGGTTTGACCTGCGTCCCAGCGCGAAAGGCGGGCCGATGGCCATGACCGACCCCATGTCCGATCCGGTCAATACCCCGGCGACCGCCTTTGATGCGGCGGCGGGCGGGGGTGTTGATCATGGGGTCGACCATGTCGCCATCATCATGGATGGCAATGGCCGCTGGGCCAAGAACCGCGGCTGGCCGCGGCTTGTCGGCCATCGCCGCGGCGCCGAGCGGGTCAAGCAGATCGTGCGAGCCTGCCCCGATCTGGGGGTGCGCTGGCTGACGGTCTATGCGTTTTCCACCGAGAACTGGAAGCGCTCGACCGAAGAGGTGCTGGGCCTGATGGGCATTTTCGCCCGTTACATCGAGCGCGAGGCTGACGGGCTGTCGGCCGAAGGCGTGCGGATGCGCTTCATCGGCGGGCGTGAGCGTCTGGACCCGCGGCTTCAAAAGCTGATGGCCGGGATCGAGGCGCGCACGGCGGTCAACAGCCGGCTGAACCTGACGGTGGCGATCAATTACGGTGGCCGGGATGAGCTGGCGCG
This sequence comes from Phaeovulum molybdatiresistens, assembly GCF_023544865.1. Lineage (GTDB taxonomy): Bacteria > Pseudomonadota > Alphaproteobacteria > Rhodobacterales > Rhodobacteraceae > Pontitalea. Next base: position 19,976 of record NZ_JAMJFX010000002.1, read on the forward strand.
CGCCGCGGCGCGGCTGGCGCGCGATCATGCCGCGGGGCTGATCGGCGCCGATCAGCTGGATGAGGCGGCGCTTGCCGCGCGTCTGGACACCGCCGGCATCCCCGATCCCGATCTGGTGATCCGCACCAGCGGTGAGACGCGGGTGTCGAATTTCCTGCCCTGGCAGGCCGCCTATGCGGAATATGAATTCACCCCCACGCTCTGGCCCGATTTCACGCCCGAGGAACTGGGCGCGATTCTGGCGCGCTTTTGCGGGCGCGATCGTCGCTTTGGCGGGGTCAAGGCATGAGCCGGGCCGCGGCGTCGGATCGCTGGAACGATCTGCCCAAGCGGCTGATCTCGGCGCTGGCGATGCTGGCGGTTGGGGGGGCTGCGATCTGGTGGGGCGGTCTGGTCTTTGCCGAGGTCGCGGTGTTGGTGACGGGGCTGATGATCTGGGAACTGGCGCGGATGACGGCGCCGGACCGGCCGGGCGATGCGCTTGGGCTGGGGCTGCTGGCGGGCACTGTGCTGGCGGTTGTGCTGTGGCTGCATTCGCCCTTTGCGCTGGCGCTGCTGATCGTGCCGCCGGTGCTGGGCCTTTTGCGCCCGCGCCGCGATGCGGCGGTTTTTCTGGTCTATGCGCTGGCGGTGATGCTGGCGGGTTATGGGCTGGTGGCCCTGCGGGCGGGTCATGGGCTGGGTGCGATCACCTGGATCGTTGCGGTGGTGGTCGTGTCGGACATCCTGGGGTATTTCGCCGGGCGTCTGCTGGCCGGGCCCAAGTTTTGGCCGCGCGTCAGCCCGAAAAAGACCTGGTCGGGGACGGTTGCGGGCTGGATCGGCGCGGCGCTGGTGGGGCTGGCCTTCGTGCAGGTCGGCGGCGGCTGGGGGCTGGTGTGGCTGTCGCCTTTCATCGCCTTTGCCGGCCAGATGGGCGATATTGCCGAAAGCGCGATCAAGCGGCGCGCAGGCGTCAAGGACAGTTCCAACCTGATCCCGGGACATGGCGGCGTGCTTGATCGGTTCGACGCGCTGCTGGGCGCGGTGCTGCTGGTGCTGCTGATCGCGCAGGTCATGCCGCTGCCGTTGACGGAAGGCTAGGCGATGCGGCGCGTTTCGGTCTTCGGGGCGACCGGGTCCATCGGGGAAAGCACCTTTGATCTGTTGATGCGGCAGGGCGGGCCGACGGCGTTCCGCACCGTCGCGCTGACCGGCGGGCGCAATGTGGCGCGGCTGGCCGAACAGGCGCGCGCGCTGCGCGCCGAGATTGCCGTTACCGCGCATGAAGATTGCCTGACCGACCTGCGCGCGGCGCTGGCCGGATCGGGGATCGCGGCGGCGGCGGGGGCGCAGGCGCTGATCGAGGCCGCCGACCGCCCCGCCGACTGGGTCATGAGTGCGATCGTCGGCGCCGCGGGCCTTGCGCCGGGGTTTCGCGCGCTGCGCCACGGCGGCACGCTGGCGCTGGCGAACAAGGAATCGCTGGTGACCGCAGGCCCCTTGCTGATGGCCGAGGCCGCGCGCCACGGCGCGCGCATCCTGCCCGTGGACAGCGAACATTCCGCCGTTTTCCAGGCGCTGGTCGGCGAGGATATGGCCGCGGTGGAACGCATCATCATCACCGCCTCGGGCGGGGCGTTCCGCGATTGGCCGCTGGAACGGCTGGCACATGCGACCGTGGCCGAGGCCTCCAGCCACCCGAACTGGGCGATGGGGCAGCGGATCACGATCGACAGCGCATCCATGTTCAACAAGGCGCTGGAAGTCATCGAAACGAAAGAGTTTTTCGGGATCGACCCGGACCGGATCGAGGTGCTGGTGCATCCCGAAAGCCTGGTCCATGCGCTGGTGGGGTTCCGCGATGGCGCGCTGATGGCGCATCTGGGCGCGCCCGACATGCGCCATGCGATCGGCTATGCGCTGAACTGGCCCGACCGGCGCGACCTGCCGGTGGCGCGGCTGGATCTGGCGGCGATCGGTGCGCTGACCTTCCGCGCCCCCGACCTGACCCGCTTTCCCGCCTTGCGGCTGGCGCGCGCGGTGATGGCCACGGGCGGCACCGCGGGCGCGGCCTTCAACGCCGCGAAAGAAGCCGCACTTGATGCCTTCATCGCCGGGCAGATCGGCTTTCTGGACATGGCGCGGGTGGTGGAAGCGGTGCTGGCGGAAATGTCATCGGCCGGGGGTCTTGGAAATGCCGCGATCAGCCTGGATAACGTGATGGCAACCGATGCCGAGGCCCGCGACCGGGTGCAGGCGCGGGTCAGGACGGGAAGGATCTAAGCGTTGGATTTCATGGGCCTGCTGCCGGATTTCGGCAATCTTCTGTATACGGTCGGCGCCTTCGTGCTGGCGTTGTCGGTGATCGTGGCGGTGCATGAATATGGCCATTACATCGTCGGTCGCTGGTCGGGTATCCGGGCCGAGGTGTTTTCGCTTGGCTTCGGGCCCCGGCTGGTCAGCCGGGTCGATCGGCGCGGCACGCGTTGGCAGATCGCGCTGATCCCGCTTGGCGGCTATGTGAAATTCCTGGGCGATGCCAATGCGGCCTCGGCGGGGGCGGATGATGCGGCGATGGCGGGGCTGTCGGCCGAGGATCGGCGCCACACCATGCACGGCGCGCCGCTCTGGGCGCGGGCGGCGACGGTGGCGGCGGGGCCGGTCTTCAATTTCATCCTGTCGATCCTGATCTTTGCGGGCATGATCTTCTGGTCGGGCCTGCCCACGGAACGCCCCGTGGTGGGCGCGGTGGTGGCGCTGCCGGGCGGCAGCCATGATCTGCGCGCGGGCGATGAGATTCGGGCCGTGGCCGATCTGCCGGTGGCCGATTTCGCCGCGCTTGGTACGGTGATCGCCGATCTGCCCCCGGGCGAGACGCTGCCCTGGCGGGTGGCCCGCGACGGGGTCGAGATCGATCTGACCGGCCCGCAGCTTTACCCCGCGCGGGTGGCGGGTGTTGCGGCGCAATCGGCGGCCCATGCGGCGGGTTTGCGCCCGGGCGATGTGATCGTGGCGGCCGATGGCGCGCCGATGCACCGCTTTGCCGATCTGCAGGCGGCGGTGCGCGCGGCCGAGGGCGCGGCGCTGACCCTTACGGTCTGGACGCCGGAGGGTGCGGCCGGTCCGGGGCAGGGCGCGACCACCCGCGATGTGGTGCTGACGCCCAAGGTCACCGATCTGCCGCTGCCCGGTGGCGGGTTCGAAACCGATTACAAGATCGGCGTGGTGGGCAGCTTTGTCTTTGAACCCCAGACCCGGCCCGCCTCGGTCACCGAGGCCTTTGGCGGCGCCGTGGCCGAAACCTGGGGGGTGATCGTGTCCTCGCTGTCGGGGCTGTGGCACATGATCACGGGCGCGATTTCGTCGTGCAACCTGCGCGGCGCGATCGGCATTGCCGAAACCTCGGCGGCGGCGGCGGAATCGGGGGCGGGCAACTTCATCTGGTTCATCGCGGTGCTGTCGGCGGCGATCGGGCTTTTGAACCTGTTTCCGATCCCGGTGCTGGATGGCGGGCATCTGCTGTTCCACGCCTGGGAGGCGGTGGCGGGCAAGCCGCCGTCGGACAAGGTGCTGAACGCGCTGACGGCGCTGGGGCTGGCACTGGTGCTGACGCTGATGGTCTTTGGCCTGTCGAACGACCTGTTCTGTCCCTGACGGCGGCGGGCCGCGCCCCCCATCCCCGGGCCGCATTTTCGCCACAAAGCGGGTGCAAATATCGGGCAGAACACGCGGAGGGGCCCGATGACGCAGATGATCGCTGACAGCTATCGCGGATTGTCCCGGGCCATCGGCCTTGCGCTTGAGGTGTTGTTGATGCCCGCCGCCATTGCCGTGGCGCTGATCGGCGCCGCGATGATCGGCCTGCAGCTGATCGACATGCTGGCCCCCACGCCGCACCGGCTCTGACCCCCGGCTTTTCGCATCCTGTCACAGGCGCTGCGTGCTGCGTGCAACGCGCCGGCACATAGATGCTGTGGCCGGTCATCGGCTTTTGACAAAATCGTGCTTTCCCGTTACTTCAATGGCATCAAGGCAGTCTGAACGAAACAGAGGGGCAGGGAGAGCGCGATGGGCAATCGGCAGATGGGGGCGCAGTTGGCCCGGGCCGTCCTTAGGGTGGTGTCAGTTTTTGCCGTTCTGGCAATCGTTTGGCTGCAGGGCACAGGCGTTGCGCAGGCGCAAAGCTATCGCTTCGACCAGGTCGTGATCGAGGGGAATGAGCGGATCGAACCCGCCACCATCCTCAACTATGCCGGAATCGGGCGCGGTCAGGTGATTTCGGCCGGTGTGCTGAACGATGCCTATCAGCGGCTGCAGGGTTCGGGCCTGTTCGAAGAGGTCGAGCTGATCCCCGCGGGCAACACGCTGCGCATCCGCGTGCAGGAATACCCCACGATCAACATCATCAACTTTGAAGGCAATGCCCGCCTGAAGGATGAGGTGCTGGCCGAACTGGTGCAATCGCAGCCCCGCCGCGTCTATTCGCCCGCCACCGCCGAAGCCGATGCCAACCGCATCGCCGAGGCCTATGCCGAATCCGGCCGTCTGGCCGCCCGCGTCACCCCCAAGGTGATCCGCCGCGACGGCAACCGCGTCGATCTGGCGTTTGAAATCCGCGAAGGCAGCGTGACCGAGGTGGAGCGCGTGTCCTTCACCGGCAACCGCGCCTTTTCCGATCGTCGCCTGCGTCAGGTGATCGAGACGAAACAGGCCGGCGTCTTCCGCCGCATCATCCAGAGCGATACCTATGTCGCGGGCCGGATCGATTTCGACCGCCAGCTGCTGACCGATTTCTACCGCTCGCGCGGGTATATCGATGCGCAGGTGACGGGCGTCGCCTCGGAAATGGCGCGCGAACGCGATGGGTTTTTCGTGACCTTCAACGTCCGCGAAGGCCAGCAGTTCCGCTTCAACAACGTCACCACCGTGTCCGAGGTGACCGGCGTCGATGTGGCCGATTTCGCGCCGCTGGCCAAGATCCGGTCCGGCACGGTCTATTCGCCCTCGGCGGTGGATCTGGCGATCACCCGGATGGAGGGGCTGGCGCTTCGCAAGGGGCTGAACTTTGTCCGGGTGGAACCGCGCATCACCCGCAACGACCGCAACCAGACGCTGGACCTTGAACTGGCGCTGACCCGCGGCCCGCGCGTCTTTGTCGAACGCATCGACATTGAGGGCAACACGACCACGCTGGACCGCGTGATCCGCCGCCAGTTCCGCACCGTTGAAGGCGACCCCTTCAACCCGCGCGAAATCCGCAACGCCTCGGAACGCATCCGCGCGCTTGGCTTTTTCAGCAATGCCGCCGTCGATGCGCGTCAGGGCAGCAGCGCCGAACAGGTCGTGGTCGATGTCAATGTCGAGGAACAGCCCACCGGGTCGCTGTCCTTCGGGGCCAGCTATGGCGTCAGCTCGGGCTTTGGGGTGAACGTGGCGGTGTCGGAAGCGAACTTCCTGGGCCGTGGCCAGTTCGTCAGCGTGCAGATCGGCACGACCAGCGACAACCAGCAATCGTCCTTTACCTTCGTCGAACCCTTCTTCCTGTCGCGCGACCTGCGCTTCCGGTTTAGTGGCTATTACAACACCTCGGAAAACGATAATTCCGATTATTCGACGCGGCTTGCGGGTATTTCGCCTTCAATCGACTTCCCGGTGTCGGAAAACGGTCGGCTGGAGCTGCGCTACAAGCTGTCCAAGGACAAGCTGTATAACGTGGCGGAAGGATCGTCCGAAGCGCTCAAGGCCGAGGAGGGCGATCTGTGGAGCTCGGCGCTTGGCTATACCTACAGCTATGACACGCGCACCTCGGGGCTGAACCCCAATGCAGGCGTCCTGCTGCGGTTTGGTCAGGACTATGTCGGCGCGGGCGGCGATGTCGAGGCGGTGGTCACCAGCGCGCTTGTGTCAGCGCAGACCAAGGTGTTGCAGGAAGAGGTGACGCTGCGCGCGGAACTGGAAGGCGGTGCGGTGCATTCGCTGGGCGACAGCAGCACCCGGGTGATCGACCGCTTCAGCGGCGCGCGCAAGATCCGCGGCTTTGAATACAACGGCCTTGGCCCGCGCGATCTGGGCGCCGTGAACGAGGATGCGCTGGGGGGCAACTATTTCGCCGTGGCGCGCTTTGAGGCGGAATTCCCGCTGGGCCTGCCCGAGGAATACGGCGTCGCGGGCGGCCTGTTCCTGGATGTCGGCTCGGTCTGGGGGCTGGACGATCTTACCAAGGCCAATGCGGCGGATCTGGGTGGCAGCGACGATCTTAGCTGGCGTTCGGTGATCGGCTTCTCGCTGTTCTGGGATACGGCGATCGGGCCGCTGCGCTTCAACTTCTCGAAGGCGCTGGTCAAGGAAGATTACGACCTTGAACAGAACTTCGACCTGACCATCTCGACCCGGTTCTGAGGTCTGGGATGGTTCGGGGCGCGGGTCTGGCGGCGCTGGTGGGGCTGATCGTGGCCCTGCCCATGGCCTTGTCCGCGCAAGAGCCGGGGTCGGTGGCCCGCCCCGCGGCCGAGCCCCGCGTCATCGTGCCCAGCCCGGTTCTGACGCTGGATTGGGACCGGCTTTACGAAGGCTCACTGTGGGGCAAGCGGGTGCGCGCGGAATTTGCCGTCGCCTCGGCCGAGTTGCAGGCAGAAAACAGCCGCATCGCCGAACAGCTGACCACAGAGGAACGCAGCCTGACCGAACGGCGCGCCACATTGGACGCCGAGGTGTTCCGGCGTGAGGCCGATGCCTTTGACGCCCGCGTCACCGAAATCCGCAATGCGCAGGAAGAAAAGGCCCGCGCCATCGGCCGCAAGCTGGAAGAGGAACGCCAGGCCTTCATCCAGGCCGCCATCCCGCAGATCGATGCCGTGCTTCAGGCGCGCGGCGCTGTGGTGATGCTGGATGCGCGCGCGATCATCCGTGGCCTTGCGGCGATCGATGTCACCGCGGACCTGGCCGCGCGGGTGGATGCGGTCATCGGCGCGGGGGACGATCTTGCCGCCGGGGCGGAAGCGGCCCCCGCAGATGCGCCCGAAGCCGAACCCGCGCCCGACCCCGCGCCCCAACCCGCGCCCGTCCCGCCCGCGCAGGATTAAGCCGGGCTTCTTGCCAAGGGGCGGCCAGGTTGCTAGCAAGTCCGCAACGGCGCTTGCGCCAGGACAGACCGGAAGGACCCCCGATGAGCCAACCCGCCCCCTATACCGAGGCCGATCTGGGCCTGATCAAGCGCATCATCCCGCATCGCTATCCGTTCCTGTTCATCGACAAGGTGCGCGATATCGTCCCCTTCAAGGGCGCGGTCGGGATCAAGAACGTCACCTGCAACGAGCCGCATTTCCAAGGCCATTTCCCGGAAATGCCGATCATGCCGGGCGTCACCATCGTCGAGGCGATGGCGCAGACTTCGGCCGTGGTGGTGGGCATCTCGCTTGACGTGATCGACAAGCCTCTTCTGACCTATTTCATGGGGATTGATGCCTGCAAGTTCCGCCGCAAGGTGGTGCCGGGCGACGTGCTGGAGCTGCATGTTTCGGTCAAGCGCGGTGGCGGCAAGATCTGGAAATTCTACGGCGAGGCGATGGTCGAAGGCCAGCTGGCGGCGCAGGCGGAATTCACCGCGATGATGGACCTGCAGGGGTAAGCCATGAGCATCGACCCCTCGGCGCAGGTCCACCCCTCCTCGGTGATCGAGGCGGGCGCGACGATCGGCCCCGGCTGCCGCATCGGCCCGTTCTGCCTGATCGGCCCCGAGGTGGTGTTGGGCGCGCGCGTCGAGGTGAAATCCCATGCCGTGATCACCGGCGCGACCGAGATCGGCGCGGATACGGTGATCTTTCCCTTCGCCTCGGTCGGGGAAATCCCGCAGGACCTGAAATTCGGGGGCGAACGTACGAGGCTGGTGATCGGCCAGCGCAACCGCATCCGCGAACATGTGACCATCAACACCGGCACGGCGGGCGGCGGCGGGATCACCTCGATCGGGGATGATTGCCTGCTGATGGCGGGGGCGCATGTGGCGCATGACTGCCGTGTCGGCAACCACGTGATTCTGGTGAACAATTCCGCCGTGGCCGGGCATTGCGTGATCGAGGATCAGGTGATCATCGGTGGCCTGTCGGGCGTGCATCAATGGGTGCGCATCGGGCGCGGGGCGATCATTGGCGCGTTGTCGATGGTGACGGCTGACGTGATTCCGCATGCGCTGGTCGCGGGGCCGCGCGCGCAGCTGGAGGGGCTGAACCTTGTCGGGCTGAAGCGCCGCGGCGTGGCGCGCGCCGACATCACCGCGCTGCGCGATCTGTATATGGCGCTGTCCGAAGGCAACTTCCGCGACAGCGCGCGCCGCCTGTCCGAGGATGGCGCCGAAAGCGAGATGGCGCGCGAAGTGCTGGATTTCATTCTGGGGCCGTCGGACCGGTCCTTCCTGACCCCGCGATGAGCGGCACGGCCCTGATCGCCGGCACCGGCGCGCTGCCCCGCCTGTTGGCCGCGGCAGCCCCCGGCATGCTGATCTGCGAGATGGAGGGTTTTCCCGCTGACATCCCCGGCGCCACGCCGCTGCGTTTTCGCGTCGAACGACTGGTGCCGTTTCTGGATGGGCTGGTCGATCAGGGCGTGACCCGCGTGGTCTTTGCCGGGGCCATGCGCCGCCCGCGGCTGGAGCCGGAACTGTTCGATCCCCGCACCGCAAGCCTTGTGCCGCGTCTGGTTGGCGCGATGCAGGCGGGCGATGATGCGACGCTGCGCGCGGTGATCGAGTTGTTCGAGGAATGGGGGCTGGCGGTCGTGGGCGCCGATCAGATCGCCCCTGATCTGGTGCCGGGGCCGGGCGTTCTGGCGGGCAACCCGGGGCCCGGGGATGCCAGCGATGCCGACCGCGCGGCGGCGATCGTCGCGGCCCTTGGCGCGGTCGATGTGGGGCAGGGCGCGGTGGTGGCGCAGGGGTTGTGCCTTGCGGTCGAATCCCTGCCCGGCACCGATGCGATGCTGGATTTCGCAGCCCTTCATCAGGGCCTGCGCCCCGATCCCGCGGGTGGGAAGGGCGTGTTCTACAAGGCGCCCAAGCCCGGGCAGGACCGCCGCATCGACCTGCCCGCGATCGGGCCGGAAACGGTGGCGCGTGCCGCCGCCGCGGGTCTTGCGGGCATTGCCTGGCAGGCGGGCGGGGTTCTGCTTCTGGACCGCGCCGCCACCATCGCCGCGGCCAATGACGCGGGTCTGTTCCTCTGGGCGCGCGAGCCATGAGGCTGTTCCTGATCGCCGGCGAGCCTTCGGGCGACAAGCTGGGCGCGGCCCTGATGGCGGGGCTGAAACAGCTGGCCCCTGGCGTCGAATTCCACGGCATCGGCGGCCCCCTGATGGAGGCCGAGGGCCTGACAAGCCGCTTCCCGATGGAGGAACTGTCGGTCATGGGTCTGTGGGAGGTCTTGCCGAAATACCGCCACCTGAAACGCCGGATCGCCGAAACCGCACAGGCGGTCACCGATTTGGCGCCCGATGCGCTGATCACCATCGACAGCCCCGATTTTACCTTGCGCGTCGCGCGGCTGGCGCGGGCGACGCGGCCCGAATTGCGTACGATCCATTACGTCGCGCCCTCGGTCTGGGCCTGGCGACCGGGGCGTGCGGCGAAGATGGCCGAGGTCATCGACCATGTGTTGGCGTTGCTGCCGTTCGAGCCGCCCTATATGCGGGCCGCCGGGATGAGCTGCGATTTCGTGGGCCACCCGGTCGTGGCCGAGCCGCGCGCCACCAGGGCCGAGGCTGATGCCTTCCGCGAAACCCACATGATCGGCCCTGATCAGCCGCTGGTCCTGTGCCTGCCCGGATCGCGCGCGGGCGAGGTCAAGCGCCTGGGCCCCCGCTTTGATGAGGCGTTGATGCGGCTGCGCGACCGCGAACCGGGGCTGCGCGTGGTGCTGCCCACGGTGCGCGGGGTTGCCCCGATGGTGCGGGCCATGGCCGCACGCTGGCCGGTCGCGCCCATCGTGGTGGAAGAGGCCGCCGACAAGCGCGCGGCCTTTGCCGCCGCCGATCTGGCGCTGGCGGCCTCGGGCACGGTCAGCCTGGAACTCGCGGCGAACCGAACGCCGATGGTCATCGCCTATGACATGGCCCCGCTGAGCCGCTTTCTGATCGGGCGGCTGTTGCGGGTGGATACGGTGACGCTGGTCAATCTTGTGTCTGAAACCCGCGCCATCCCCGAGTTTCTGGGCCGCGCCTGCCGGCCCGGTGCGATTTCCCAGGCGCTTCTGAACCTGTTGGAACGGCCCGAGGCGCGGGCCGCGCAACTGGCCGCGATGGAGGTGACGATGCAGCGGCTGGGCGAGGGGGGAGATCCCCCCGGCCTGCGGGCGGCGCGATCGGTCCTGAACGCGCTCTGACCCCTTCGGCTTTGTCCAAATATCCCGGGGGTCCGGGGGCAGCGCCCCCGGCGCTGGAACAGGCGGAGAGGCGGGGGGGGGGGCCCCCCCCCCCCCCCCCGGTGTTTGCCCCAAAGAAAGGGGAACGGCGGCGGAAGGGACCGCCCCGCCCCCTCTTGGTTTCCAAAACTCGGGGGGGGGGGGGGGCCCCCCCCCCCCCCCCGCTGGAACAGGCGGAGAGGCCGGGGGCGCTGCCCCCGAACCCCCGGAGTATTTCAGCCAAGAAGAAGGATCAGCGGCCTTTCCAGATCCAGCCACCGCCCAGGATGCGGCTGCCGCCGGTTTCGTAGAAGACGCAGGCCTGGCCGGGACTGACCCCTTCCTCGGGCGAGAGGAGTTCCACCTCGGCCTCGGTCGCCGAGATCGGGCGCAGGATCGCCTCGCGCGGGGGGCGGGTGGAGCGGACCTTGACGCTGACATGCCATTCCGGCTGGCTTTCGAAGGGCGCATCACCCAGCCAGTTGATCTCTCGCACCGGGATGATGCGGGTTGACAGCGCCTCTTTCGGGCCGACGATCACGCGGCGCGTTTCGGGGTCGAGTTTCACGACGTAAAGCGGATCCCCCAAGCCCCCGATTCCAAGGCCGCGGCGCTGGCCGATGGTGTAGTGGATCACGCCCCGGTGCTGGCCAAGAACATTTCCTTCCAGATCGACGATCTCGCCGGGGTCGGCCGCGCCGGGGCGCAGTTTTTCGATGACCGCGGCGTAGTTGCCGTTGGGGACAAAGCAGATGTCCTGGCTGTCGGGCTTGTCGGCCACGGCCAGCCCGTATTTCGCGGCCAGCGCCCGGGTTTCGGCCTTGGACGCCAGATGGCCGAGGGGGAAGCGCAGGAAAGCCAGCTGTTCGGGTGTGGTCGAGAACAGGAAATAGCTTTGGTCGCGGTTGGCATCGGCGGCGCAGTGCAGTTCGGGGCCATGCATGCCCATCTTGCGCTGGATGTAATGGCCGGTGGCCATGCAGTCGGCCTCAAGGTCCTTCGCGGTTTCCAGAAGGTCCTTGAACTTGACCCGCTCGTTGCAGCGGATGCAGGGCACGGGCGTGGCACCCGCCAGATAGGCATCTGCGAATTCGTCGATCACCGCCTCGCGGAAGGTGTTTTCGTAATCCAGCACATAATGCGGGAAGCCCATGGCCTCGGCCACGCGGCGGGCATCGTGGATGTCCTGGCCCGCGCAGCAGGCGCCTTTTTTCGCCAGTGCCGCGCCGTGATCATAGAGCTGCAGCGTGACGCCGACCACGTCATAGCCTTCCTCGGCCAGCATCGCGGCCACGACCGAACTGTCGACGCCACCCGACATGGCGACGACGACGCGCGTATCTTGCGGGCGCTTGGGCAGGCCCAGCGAGTTGAGCGGCGAGTCCTTGGGCATTGCTAATGGTCCTTTAACCAGACCCGCAGGAATATAGGAAAATGCGAGGCAGTCTCAACCCCGCGTTTCACCGCGCGTTAAGATGACGCGCGCATCCTTGCCCCATCTAGTCGAAGGGGTGTGCCCATGTATCTGAAGAAAGTTGACGGCCCGCGCGCCGTCACGTTGCCCGATGGCACGATTCTGACCCGCGCCGATCTGCCGCCCGCCGAAACCCGGCGCTGGGTGGCCAGCCGCAAGGCGATTGTGGTGCGTGCGGTTACCTACGGTCTGATTCCCCTCAGCGAAGTGCTGGAACGTTATGCGCTTTCGGAGGAGGAATTCTCGATCTGGTCCGAAGCGGTCGAAAAGCACGGTGTTGCGGGGCTGAAAGTGACGGCAATTCAGAAATACAGACAACTTTAGGTTGAAAGCCGTGAAGAACATGCGACAGTAACGGGTAATTAACCAGTTGATGCAAATCTGGCGCTGACCAGAAGATTAATGCGGAGAACCCGAGATGCGTATTTTGTTGGTAGAGGACGATCCCACGACCTCGCGCAGCATCGAATTGATGCTGACGCATGCCAATCTGAATGTCTATTGCACCGATCTTGGGGAGGAAGGCATCGATCTGGCCAAACTCTATGATTACGATCTGATCCTGCTGGATCTGAATCTGCCGGACATGAACGGGCATGAGGTGCTGCGTCAGCTGCGCCTGGCCAAGGTGGACACGCCGATCCTGATCCTGTCGGGGGCGGATGATACCGACAACAAGATCAAGGGGTTCGGCTTTGGCGCCGATGATTACATGACCAAGCCCTTCCACCGTGAGGAGCTGGTGGCGCGGATCCATGCGATCATCCGCCGGTCCAAGGGCCATGCGCAATCGGTGATCCGGACCGGGAAGGTGTCGGTCAACCTGGACGCCAAGACGGTTGAGGTGGATGGCCGCCCGGTGCATCTGACCGGCAAGGAATATCAGATGCTGGAACTGCTCAGCCTGCGCAAGGGCACGACGCTGACCAAGGAAATGTTCCTTAATCACCTATATGGTGGGATGGATGAACCGGAATTGAAGATCATCGACGTCTTCATCTGCAAGCTGCGCAAGAAGCTGGCCGAGGTGACGGGCGGCGAAAACTACATCGAGACCGTCTGGGGCCGCGGCTATGTGCTGCGCGACCCGAACCCTGACCAGATGGACCGGCGCCTCGCCATTGGTGCCTGAGGCTCTGGACGGCCCTCGCGCCTGCCCCTATCACTTCGGGGCAGCGGAAGGGGGATGTGATGGATCAGATGCGCCCGGTGCAAGATCTGGATGAAGGCGCGGCGGCGGCAGAATTGCCGGGGCTGATTGCCGCGATCGAGGCGGCGAACGCGGCCTATCACACGCTGGACGCGCCAGAGATTTCGGATGCAGATTATGATGCGCTGAAACGTCGGCTGATCGAGATCGAGACGCGTTTCCCGGCGCTTGCGCGGGCCGACAGCCCAAGCCGCAAGGTCGGCGCGGCCGTGGCCGAAGGTTTTGGCAAGGTGACGCATGACGTGCGCATGCTAAGCCTTGAGAACGCCTTTTCCGATGACGACCTTCTGGATTTCGACCAGCGCGTGAAATCCTACCTCGGCCTCGGGCCAGAGACGGTCGTGGACTACACCGCCGAGCCCAAGATCGACGGCCTGTCCCTGTCGCTGCGCTATGAAGGCGGACGGCTGGTGCAGGCGGCGACGCGCGGCGATGGTGAGGTGGGCGAAAATGTCACCGAGAATGCGCGCACCATCGCCGATATTCCACAGATCCTTGCCGGGGCGCCCGACCTGCTGGAGGTTCGCGGCGAAGTTTACATGAGCCATGCCGATTTTTCGGCGCTGAACGCGCGCCAAGCGGCGCGGGGCGAAAAGACCTTTGCCAATCCGCGCAATGCTGCCGCCGGTTCTTTGCGGCAACTGGATGCGCGCGTCACCGCCGGGCGGCCGCTGCGATTTTTCGCCTATGGCTGGGGGGCGCTGTCGCAACCGCTCGCTGACAGCCAGATCGGCGCGATCGAACGGCTGGCGGCGCTTGGGTTTCAGACCAATCCGCTGACCATTGCCTGCGCGGGGCCGGGCGCGGTTCTGGAACACTACCGCCGGATCGAGGCGCAGCGGGCCACGCTGGGCTATGACATTGACGGCGTGGTCTGCAAGGTGAACGATCTGGCGCTGCAGCGCCGGCTTGGGTTCCGCTCGACAACGCCGCGGTGGGCGATCGCGCATAAATTCCCCGCCGAACTGGCCTGGACGCGGCTGGAACGGATCGAGATCCAGGTTGGCCGCACCGGCGCGCTTAGCCCGGTGGCGCGTCTGGCCCCGGTCACCGTTGGCGGGGTGGTGGTGTCGAATGCGACGCTGCACAACGAAGATTACATCGCCGGGCGCGATTCGCGCGGCCAGCAGATCCGCGACGGCAAGGACATCCGCGAAGGTGACTGGGTGCAGGTTTATCGGGCCGGCGACGTCATTCCAAAGGTCGCGGATGTTGATCTTTCACGTCGCAACAATGACGCGCAACCTTATGTTTTCCCGAACAAATGCCCCGAATGCGGCTCCGACGCGATCCGCGAGGAGGGCGATGCCGTCCGCCGCTGCACCGGCGGCCTGATCTGCCCGGCGCAAGCGGTTGAAAAGCTGAAACATTTCGTCTCTCGCGCGGCCTTCGACATCGAGGGCCTGGGCGCCAAGCAGGTCGAGGCGTTTTACCGTGATGGCTGGATCCGGGAACCGGCGGACATCTTCTCGCTGCGCGCGCGGTATGGACAGGGCCTGCAACAGTTGAAGAACCGCGAGGGCTGGGGTGAGAAGTCTGCCCAGAACCTCTTTGAAGCGATTGATCAGAAACGAAAAATACCGTTATCGCGTTTGATCTTCGCGCTTGGCATCCGCCATGTCGGCGAAACCGGCGCGGCGCTTTTGGCCAATCACTACACCAGCTGGGCGGCCTTCGAACAGGCCATGACCCACGCAACCATCGGCACCGGCCCCGAATGGGAAGAATTGATGGCGATCGACGGCGTTGGCGCGACGCTGGCGACATCGGTCGTCAGCACCTTCCATCAGGGGGCCGAACGCGCCTCGATCGACCGGCTGGTGGCCGAACTGGAGGTTCTGGATGCCCAGCGGCGCGTGGCGGCCGACAGCCCGGTGGCGGGGCTGACGGTGGTGTTCACCGGCACGCTGGAACGGATGACCCGGGCCGAGGCCAAGGCCCGGGCCGAGGCGCTGGGGGCGAAGGTCGCGGGCTCGGTTTCCGCGCGCACCGATCTGCTGATCGCGGGGCCCGGGGCCGGGTCCAAGGCGAAGAAGGCCGCGGATCTGGGTGTGCGCGTCATTGACGAAGACGAATGGATGCAGATCGCGGGGGGCGCATGAGCGGCGGCGCCGTAGCGCCGACGGGCCGCCCGCCGGTCCTGTTTCCGCTGTTCGCGGGGCTGGAAACGCTGCCCGGTGTGGGCGAGAAAAGCGCGCGCGCCTTTGCCCAGCTGGGCGCCGAACGTCCGCGTGACTTGTTGTTTTTGCTGCCACATTCGGTCATCGACCGCCAGCCCGTCGCCTCGATCCGCGAGGCGCTGCCCGGTGCGGTGGTGACGGTCGCGGTGACCGTCGGGCCCCATCTGCCCGCCCGGCGCAAGGGCGGTCCGACCCGGGTGATGGTGCGTGATGCGACCAGCGATTTCCAGCTGGTGTTTTTCCACGCCCGGGGCGAGGCGCTGCAAAAGCAGCTGCCCACGGGGGAACAGCGGATCGTGTCGGGCAAGCTGGAAATCTTTGATGGCCTGGCCCAGATCGTGCATCCCGATCACATCCTGCGCCCCGAGGAGGCGGCCAGTCTGCCGCGCTTCGAACCGGTCTATCCGCTTAGCGCAGGGCTGACGCAGCGGGTGGTGGCCAAGGCGGTGGCGGGCGCGCTGACGCGGCTGCCCGATCTGCCCGAATGGATCGACCCCAGCCTGAAGGCGCGCGAGGGCTGGCCCGATTGGGATGCGGCGGTGCGCGCGGTTCATGCCCCCGAAGGCCCCGCCGATCTGGCGCCCACCGCGCCGGCACGCGCGCGGCTGGCCTATGATGAGCTGTTCGCCCATCAGCTGACCCTGGCCCTGGCCCGCCAGACGCTGCGCCGGGGCAAGGGCCGGTCCAGCAAGGCAACTGGAACATTGTCCGGCAAGGTCTTGCAATCACTGCCTTATGAGCCGACCGGCGCGCAGCGCCGCGCGAGTGCCGAGATTGCGGCAGATATGGCGACCGACCGGCGGATGAACCGGCTGTTGCAGGGCGACGTGGGCGCGGGCAAGACGCTGGTGGCCTTTCTGGCGCTGCTGGTCGCGGTTGAGGCGGGCGGTCAGGGCGTGATGATGGCCCCGACCGAGATCCTGGCGCGTCAGCATCTGGACAGTCTGGCCCCGCTGGCGGCGGCGGCGGGCGTGCGGCTGGCGCTTTTGACCGGGCGCGACAAGGGGGCGGAACGGGCGGCGAAACTGGCGGATCTGGCCGCGGGGCGGATACAGGTTCTGGTCGGCACCCATGCGGTGTTCCAGAAGGACGTGCAGTTTCACGACCTGCGCCTTGCGGTGGTGGATGAACAGCACCGTTTTGGCGTGGCGCAGCGGATGGAACTGGGGGCCAAGGGGCAGGCGGCGGATGTGCTGGTGATGACCGCCACGCCCATCCCGCGCTCGCTCAGCCTGGCGCAATATGGCGACATGGATGTCAGCCTGCTGGATGAAAAGCCCCCGGGACGCAAGCCGGTGCGCACCGCGCTGGTATCCGACACGCGGCTGGAGGAGGTGGTGGACCACCTGCGCCGCGCCGTGGCCGAGGGGCGGCAGGCCTATTGGGTCTGCCCGCTGGTCGAGGAAAGCGAGCTGGTCGATCTGATCTCGGCCGAGGATCGTTTCCGCAGCCTGCGCGCGGCCTTGGGCGAAGGGGTCGTGGGGCTGGTGCATGGCCAGATGCCGCCGGCTGACAAGGATGCCGCGATGGCCGATTTCGTCGCGGGCCGGACCCGGGTTCTGGTGGCGACCACGGTGATCGAGGTGGGGGTGAACGTGCCCAATGCCTCGATCATGGTGATTGAACGGGCGGAAACCTTTGGCCTGGCGCAGCTGCATCAGCTGCGCGGCCGGGTGGGGCGCGGGGCGGCAGAGTCGACCTGTCTGCTGATGTACAAGCCCCCGTTAAGCGATACGGGCGAGCGTCGGTTGCAGATCCTGCGCGACACCGAAGACGGATTTCGCATCGCCGAGGAGGATCTGGCGATGCGCGGGGCAGGCGATCTGATCGGCACGGCGCAATCTGGCCTGCCGCGGTTCCGCATCGCCGATCTGGAACGTCAGGCGGGGTTGATGGCCGTGGCGCAAAGCGATGCGCGGGCGCTTTTGGCCGTGGATCCCGGCCTGCAGGGGCCGCGCGGGGCCGCCGTGCGTTGCCTGCTGTGGCTGATGGAGCAGGACCGCGCGATTCGCCTGATCTCGGTCGGTTAACGATTTGTTCTCATAAGTTCTTAAAAAGTTCTTTACAGGCGCGGGAAAAAATGAGAACAAAATAGCAACAACAGATCAGAGGAGACCATGATGGCCACCGAAATCCGTTCCGCCCTGTCGCGCAGTGCCGATACCCTGGTGCTGGATGCGCTTGGCGCGCTGTCGCTGATTGTGATGCTGGTCGTGGGCTTGCACCTGCCCAGCTTTTTCTGACCCGTTCCGACCCGTTTGCCTCGCGCTTTCGGTCCTGCCTGGGCCGCCTGTCCCCCAGAAAGCGCAGACTGTCCGCCGCCATCCTTGCGATGCGCGGCGGCTCTTTTTTTTGGGGGGGAGGTCAGGCCAGCGAGGCCAGTGCCGCAAGCGTGGCGTCGGGCGCCAACAGGATCGAGGCGTGGCGGTTGGCATAGTCGCGCGCGGGGCGCAGCGCCTCATAGCCGTCAAAGGGCGGCTGGGGGGTGGGGCCTGCCTCTTTCAGCATCGTGGCCAATTCATCGCGCAGCCGGGCCACCTGCTCGGGCGTGCAGCCCACGACCGCCGCGCCAAAGATCGCGGCCGAGGCCTGACCCAGCGCGCAGGCCCGCACCTCTTGCGCGTAATCGGCGATGCGGCCGCCCTCCAGCACCAGATCGACGGTCACCACCGACCCGCACAGCGGCGCGCGCTTGGTGGCGCTGTGCGTGGGCGCGGGCAGGCGGCCCAGATGCGGAACATCCGCCGCCAGTGCCAGGATGCGCTGCGAATATAGCTTGATGAGGTCGCCGTCGCTCATGTCTTTTCCCCGGTGCATGCCCGCGTTAGATAATCCCGATGACCGCACAAGGAAAGACGTGATGACCTTTGATCCCGCCACGCTGAAATTCGACGCCCAGGGCCTGATCCCGGCGATCGCGCAGGATGCCGTTTCGGGCGAGGTGCTGATGATGGCCTGGATGAATGCCGAAAGCATCGCGCGCACACTGGCCACGGGCCGCGTCACCTATTGGTCGCGCTCGCGTCAAGCGTTCTGGGCCAAGGGCGAAAGTTCCGGCCATGTGCAGACGCTGCGCGAGATGCGCATCGACTGCGACCGCGATTGCCTGCTGCTGTTGGTGCATCAGGAAGGCCCGGCGTGCCACACCAACCGCCGGTCGTGCTTTTACACCGCCCTGCGCGCCGGCGAAGAGGTCGAGATCCTGAAACCCCTTTAAGGCGCCGTCACCGGCAGGCCGACCATCCGCCGGATGTCTTGCGGCGTGGCGCCTTCGGCGCGATAGGCGGCAATCGCCCGCGCATCGTCGCGCTTGGCCAGTCGCTTGCCATTCTCATCCCGAATAAGCCTGTGGTGGTGGTAGGTTGGCGTTGGAAGGTGAAGTAGCTTCTGAAGCACGACGTGGATCTGTGTCGCCTCGAACAGATCGGCGCCGCGCACCACATGCGTCACCCCCTGCGCGGCATCATCCAGCACCACCGACAGATGATAGGATGTCCCCATGTCACGCCGCGCCAGCACGACATCGCCGACGCGGGTGATCAGCGCCGCGGGCGTCACACGGACAAGCCCCGCGTGATCCGGCCCGGTTTCCAGGAATTCAACCGGTTCCGTGGCGGCCCGGGCCATGTCCAGCCGTAGCGGCGCATCGGGTAGCGGTTGCCCCGGTCGGCGTCGGCCCGTTTGCCGGCAGGTGCCGGGATAGACGATGCCATCGGGACCAAGCGTGACACCTTCCTGCGGGGCGGCGGCGGCGGCCTCTATATCGCGGCGGCTGCAGGAACAGGCATAGATCAGATCGCGTTTCCAAAGATCGTCAAGGGCTTGGCGATAGATGTTCAGGCGATCGGACTGGCGCATCACGGGCTCTTCCCAGCGCAGCCCCAACCAGTGCAGATCGTCATAAATCTGCGCTTCCCACTGCGCGCGGGCGCGGCTTTGGTCGATATCCTCGATCCGCAGCAGAAACCGGCCGCCCGCTGCCCGGGCCATGTCATGGGCCAGCATCGCACTATAGGCATGGCCCAGATGCAGCGGCCCCGTGGGCGAAGGCGCGAACCGCGTGATCACCTTAGCCTTGTTCCGCAAGCCATTGGGAAAAAGACTCTTTCGCACGGTCGGTGTAGGCCTTGTAACGATCCTTCCGGCCCCGGCGTCCGCCCTTGGCATCAATCGGCGGGAACAGGCCGAAGTTCACATTCATCGGCTGGAAGGTCTTGGCCTCGGCGCCGCCGGTGATGTGGTGGACCAGGCTGCCCATCGCGGTTTCGGGCGGCGGCGGCGCCAAATCGCGCCCCTGAATCGCGGCGGCGGCCATGCGGCCCGCCAGCAGGCCCATCGCGGCGCTTTCGACATAGCCTTCCACCCCGGTGATCTGTCCGGCAAAGCGGATGTTGGGCCGTGATTTCAGCCGCGTCCGGTCATCCAGAAGCCGGGGCGAGTTGATGAAGGTGTTGCGATGAATGCCGCCCAGACGCGCGAATGACGCGTTTTCAAGCCCCGGAATCATCCGGAAAACATGGGTTTGCGCGCCATACTTCATCTTGGTCTGGAAGCCTACGATATTATACAGCGTGCCCAATGCATTGTCGCGGCGCAACTGGACCACGGCATAGGGCTTGTTGGCCGGATCATGCGCATTGGTCAGCCCCACCGGCTTCATCGGACCGTGGCGCAGGGTTTCACGCCCGCGTTCGGCCATCACCTCGATCGGCAGGCAACCATCGAAATAGCCAGCAGTCTCACCCTCATGAAACTCGGTCTTTTCGGCGGCCAGAAGCGCATCGATGAACGCCTCATACTGATCGCGCGTCATCGGGCAGTTGATATAGGCGCGCTGTTCTTCCTCGGTCTCGCCCTTGTCATAGCGGCTCTGGCGCCAGGCGATGTCCATGTCGATCGTCTCTGCATAGACGATCGGCGCGATCGCATCGAAAAACGCCAGGCTTTCGGCCCCGGTTTCGGCCCGGATGCTTTCGGCCAACGCCCCCGAGGTCAGCGGCCCGGTTGCAATGATCCAGTGGCCGTCGGCGGGAAGATCCGTAACCTCTTCATGTGAAAAAGAAATCCCGGGATGGGCGCGCAAGGCCGCCGTCACCGCTTCGGAAAAGGCGTCGCGGTCAACGGCCAGCGCGCCACCCGCCGGCAGCCGGTGCGCCTGCGCCATGCGCATCAGCAAGCCATCCGCCGCGCGCATTTCCCAGTGCAAAAGACCCACGGCGTTCCGCTCATCATCGTCCGATCGGAACGAATTCGAGCAGACCATTTCCGCGTAATTTCCCGTGCGATGCGCAAAGGTTTCCACCTTCGGGCGCATCTCGTGCAGAACGACGCGCACGCCCGCCTCGGCCGCCTGCCAGGCAGCCTCGGACCCGGCCATGCCGCCGCCGATGATATGAAGCGTTTCCATGCCGGTTAGATAGCGCCCCGGTCCGATCTGCGCAATCAGATCAGCGCGATCCTTTCACGCCGTTCCGGGTCGGGGAAGGGACGGTATAGCCCCACCTCGGCGCGGGCGATCATGCCGTGCATCTGGTCATAGCGATGGGCCGCCGCATCATCCACCCGCCCGATCGCGGTAAAGGCCGCATCGAGCGCCGTCATGCTGTCCACCTCCAGCTCCAGCAGAAAGTCGGCCTGACCATCCGCCGCCAGCCCCAGCTTGCGCCGCAGCAACCGCCAGCCCCGGATCAACCCGCGATCCTGCAGCAGGCCCATCCAAGCCTCTACCGCCGCGGAAAACGCCAGTGCCTTGGCGTCCGATTTCAGCTCGATCATGCAGTGATACAGGTTCATGGTCACCTCCGCCCGGCAGCAGACCATGCCCGCATTGAAAAAGCCTTAATCCCCTTCGGCTTTGCCCAAATATCCCGGGGGGTGAGGGCGAAGCCCGAGGGGGGCAGCGCCCCCCTCTGCCAGATATGAAGCTGCCGCCCTCAGGCCTCTTCGTCGCCCTGATCGGCGATCCGGGCGACCGAAACCACCTCTTCGCCGGCGCCCGTGTCGAACACCTTCACCCCGCCCGCCGACCGCGAGCGGAAGGAAATCTGATCGACGGGGCAGCGAATCGACTGGCCGGTCGATGTCGCCAGCATCACCTGATCCGACAGCTCGACCGGGAACGAGGCAATCAACGCCCCGCCACGCATCGTCTTTTCAAAGGCGGTCACACCCTGGCCGCCACGCCCGCGCACCGGGTAATCGTGGCTGGACGAAATCTTGCCCTGGCCCTTGACGGTGATGGTCAGGATCAGGTCTTCGGCGGCCGACATCTCGGCATAGCGTTCGGTGGACAGCGCGCCCGCCTCGGCCACGGTTTCCTCGTCATCGGTTTCGACGGGCTCATCCTCGGTCGCGCCCATCACCGCGCGTTTCATCCGGATGAAGGCCACGCGTTCCTCGGGTGTTGCCTCGAAATGGCGGATCACCGACATCGACACGACCGAATCCCCCGATGCCAGCCGCACGCCGCGCACGCCGGTCGAATCGCGGCCCTTGAAGACGCGCACCTCGGTCACGGGGAAGCGGATCGCGCGGCCATTGGCGGTGACCAGCATCACATCGTCATCCTCGGTGCACATGCGGGTGTTCACCAGCGTCACGCCCTCGGGCAGTTTCATCGCGATCTTGCCGTTGCGTTTGACATTGGCGAAATCCGACAGCGCGTTGCGGCGCACATCGCCATCCGAGGTGGCAAAGAACACCTGGTAGTTGTCCCATTCGCTTTCGGGCGCATCCACCGGCATCAGCGCCGCGATCGACACGCCGGTCGGGATCGGCAGGATGTTCACGATCGCCTTGCCCTTGGCGGTGCGCGACCCCAGCGGCAGGCGCCAGCACTTCAGGCTATATACCATGCCGTCGGTGGTGAAGAACAGCAATTGCGTGTGGGTATTGGCCACGAACAGCGTGGTGACGACGTCGTCTTCCTTGGTTGCCATCGAGGACAAGCCCTTGCCGCCGCGGCGCTGCGCGCGGAATTCGGCCAAGGGCGTTCGCTTGATATAGCCGCCCGAGGTGATGGTGACGACCATATCCTCGCGCTCGATCAGGTCTTCGTCGTCCAGATCGCCGGCCCAGTCCACGATTTCGGTGCGCCGCGGCACGGCATAGGCGGCCCGCACCTCGCGCAGCTCATCCGCGATGATCGCCATGATCCGTTCGCGCGAGGCCAGGATCGCCAGATATTCGCGGATCTTCGCGGCCAGTTCCTGCAGTTCGTCGGTGACTTCCTGCACCCCCATCGCGGTCAGGCGCTGCAACCGCAGGTCCAGGATCGCCCGCGCCTGAATTTCCGACAGGTTGTAGGTGCCATCGTCATTGATTGGATGCAGCGGGTCGTCGATCAGGCGGATGTAATCGGCAATCTCATGGGCGGGCCAGCGCCGGGTCATCAGCCGGTCGCGCGCCTCGGCCGGGTCCTTTGAGGACCGGATCGTCGCCACAACCTCGTCCACGTTCGACACCGCGACCGCCAGACCGCACAGGATATGGCTGCGTTCACGCGCCTTGCGCAGTTCATAGGCCGTACGGCGCGCCACAACTTCTTCGCGGAAGGTGATGAAATGATGCAGAAAATCCCGCAGCGTCAGCTGTTCCGGGCGGCCCCCGTTCAGCGCCAGCATGTTGCACCCGAACGAGGTTTGCAGCGGCGTGAAACGATAGAGCTGGTTCAGCACCACATCGGGCGTCGCGTCGCGCTTCAGCTCGATCACCACCCGCACGCCGACCCGGTCGGATTCGTCGGCGATGTTGGAAATGCCTTCCAGCTTCTTGTCGCGGACCAGTTCGGCCATCTTTTCGATCATCGTGGCCTTGTTCACCTGATAGGGGATTTCGTCCACGATGATGGCATAGCGATCCTTGCGGATTTCCTCGACCCGGGTCTTCGCGCGGATGATGACGCTGCCGCGCCCTTCCAGATAGGCCTTGCGCGCGCCGCCGCGCCCCATGATCTGCGCGCCGGTCGGGAAATCGGGGCCGGGGATGTACTCCATCAGCCCTTCCGAGGTCAGATCCGGCGTCTCGATCAGCGCCAGCGTCGCGTCGATCACCTCGCCCAGGTTGTGCGGCGGGATGTTGGTGGCCATACCCACCGCGATGCCGCCCGCGCCATTGACCAGCATGTTGGGGAAGCGCGCGGGCAGAACCGTGGGTTCGCGGTCCTTGCCGTCGTAATTGTCCTGGAAATCGACAGTGTCTTTTTCGATATCGGCCAGCAGCGCCGAGGCGGGCTTGTCCATCCGCACTTCGGTGTAGCGCATCGCGGCCGCGCTATCGCCATCCATCGAGCCGAAGTTGCCCTGGCCGTCCAGCAGCGGCAGGCTCATGGAAAAGCCCTGCGCCATCCGCACCAGCGCGTCATAGATCGCGGCATCGCCGTGCGGGTGATACTTACCCATCACATCGCCCACGGGGCGGGCCGATTTGCGATAGGGCTTTTCATGAGTGTTGCCGGTTTCGTGCATCGCATAGAGGATGCGCCGGTGCACCGGCTTCAGACCGTCGCGCAGATCGGGGATCGCGCGGCTGACGATCACGCTCATGGCGTAATCGAGATAGGCGGTCTTCATCTCTTGCGCGATGGAAACGGTCGGCCCTTCGTAATGCGGGCGCTTGGGCCCGTCTTCCATCAGGTCCGGCGTATCTGGCGTATCGGTCACGGCTGGCTCGCCCTTCTAGATATTGTTGGCCCGATGTATAGCCGATCCATGCCTTGGGGTGCAATGCGCGAACGCGGCCCCGGGGCTTTGCAAGTGGCTCAGGCCCGGCCGCGTGCGCGGACAAAGGCCGCGATCCACAGCGCGGCAAAGGCAAAAGAGGCGATGGCATTCAGATTGGGCATCGTCACGCCCCACATCTGCCAGGCGATTTCATCGCAGCGGATCAGCGGCGCGGCCTGGATCTGCGCCAGCAGATCCTGCGCCGAAAGGGTGCCGATCGGCCCCGAGGTGCAGCTGTCGGGCCCCTCGAACAGGCCCCGTTCCACCCCCGAATGATAAACCCCGATGGCGCCGGTCAGCGCCGCAGCCCCGGCGCCTGCCAGCGCGCCCGCGCGAAAGACCGCGCCCGGCAGCCGCAGCACCATCAGCACCGCGCCCAGCAGGGCCGCAAACAGATGCGGCCAGCGCTGTGTGATGCACAGATCGCAAGGGGCGACGCCGAAATACTGAAACACCAGCGCCGCGATCAGCACCGCGGCCGATCCCGCCGCGGCCAGCCCCGCCATCACGCGCGCGGGCAGGTCGCACAGGCGATCAAAGATGGCGCGCGGCATAGAAACCTCCGATCAGCAGGATGACGAAAAGGGTGAACAACAGGCCCAGACGCCGCTCGATGAAATCGCGGATCGGCGCGCCGAATTTCCACAACAGCCACGCCACCAAAAAGAACCGCAGCGCGCGTGCCACCACCGACACGGCCATAAACAGCGGCAGCGACAGCGCGGTTGCGCCCGAAAAGATGGTGATGACCTTGTAGGGAAAGGGCGTCACACCCGCCACCAGCACCGCCCAGCCGCCATAGGCGTTGAACCGCGCGGCCAGCTCGTCAAAGCTTTGGGCCTTGCCGTAGAAATCCAGCACCGGCTGGCCGATCGTCTCCATGAAGCCATGCCCGATCGCATAGCCCAGCAGCCCCCCCAGAACCGAGGCCACCGTGCAGACCATCGCGATGTGAAAGGCGCGCCAGGGCATCGCCAGGATCATCGGGATCATCAGCACATCGGGCGGGATCGGAAAGATCGAGCTTTCGACAAAGGACACCGCCGCCAGCGCCCAGATCGCGTTGCGGTGACCCGCCAGCCCCATCGTCCAGTCATACAGCCGCCGGATCATCTGCGCCCCATTCTTGTGCCGCCTGTTCCTCGCCCGCGCGGGGCGCCGCGTCAAGGCGCGCGCGCAAGGGGCAGGGGCCGCGCGCGCGGATTTGATCTGTTGCGGGGAACCGGGGCGGGGTATTCAAGGTTACGGGATCGGGCAACGCCGGGGGGCAGGGCGATGAAATGGCAGGGCCGGCGGGGCAGCCGCAACATCGAGGACCGGCGCGGCATGGGCCGCGTGGGCGGGGCCGCGGGTCTGGGCGGGGTCGGGCTGATCGCGGTTCTGGTCCTGGGCCTGGTGTTCGATGTCGATGTCACGCCGCTGTTGCAGGGCACCGGCGGCCCGCAGGTGCAATCCGAGCTGAGCCCCGAGGATCAGGCGATGGGCGATTTCGTCTCGGTCACGCTGGCCGATACCGAAGAGGTCTGGGCCCAGATCTTTGCCGCCGACCTGGGGCGCGACTATCTGCCCGCGACGCTGGTGCTGTTTTCCGGGGTCACGCAATCGCCCTGTGGCGGGGCATCGGGGGCGACAGGGCCGTTCTATTGTCCCGCCGACCGCAAGGTCTATCTGGACACGCAGTTCTTCGACACGCTGGCCCATCAACTGGGTGCGCGGGGCGATTTCGCCGCCGCCTATGTCGTCGCGCATGAGGTCGCCCATCATGTCCAGAACGAACTGGGCATTCTGGACCAGGTCAATGCCGCGCGCGCCCGCGCCAGCACGGCACAGTCGAACACGCTGTCGGTGCGGGTGGAACTGCAGGCCGATTGCCTGGCCGGGGTCTGGGCGCGCCATGCCGCGGAAAGTTTCGGCTCGGTTGAGCCCGGCGACGTGGCCGAGGCCATGAATGCCGCCGCGCGCATCGGCGATGACACGCTGCAGCGCAATGCCGGGCGCGTGCCGATGCCCGACAGTTTCACCCACGGCACATCGGACCAGCGCCAATCCTGGTTCGACCGCGGCTTTCAGTCGGGCGACGTCGCGGTTTGCGACAGTTTTGCCGCCCGCGATCTGTAACCAGCATCTTGCCACCGCCCGCGCGCCGCGCTAAGTCACACGCGCTGGCCCGAGTGGCGGAATGGTAGACGCAGGGGATTCAAAATCCCCCGCCGCAAGGCTTGTCGGTTCGAGTCCGACCTCGGGTACCAGCGAATCCTCATCCTTTGAAAAATCTGCTGTCAGGGCCGTAGCGCCCCTGCTGTGTTTTCGTGCATTACGCAACGGCAGCGGGCAGCACGCCGGGTCAGATTGGTAAATGTCTTAAAAAAGTCTTGATCCTGCGGCAGAACCCGACCAGATAGGCAAAAATTGGTAATTGGTGCGCCGCGCGATGTTTTGCGGGCGGTTTTGAATGCGAGTGTGACCTTGACGACGGGAACGAGCGGGAACGACACGCTGATCGGCACGGCCGGCGCGGATACGATCACAGGCTTGACGGGCAACGACAGCATTCGCGGCGAGGCCGGGGATGATCTGATCATTGCCGGGCCTGACAGCCTTCTGTCGGTGCTGCGCATGCTGGACTGGTCGAAACAGGGCAGCAACGGCACCTCGATCGCGGGGGATTTCACGCAAAACACCGGCGGCGTGAATGTGAAGGTCGATTACACCGACCTTGGCCCCGGCACCGGCTTTACCGTCGATACGGTCAACACCGGCTATGTCGAGGATGGCGAAGGCATCCCCGAAAAGTCGATGGCGATCCTGACGGGCACCGGCACCTATTATTCTTACACGTCCAGCGTGAAGCTGGATTTCTCGGCCGTTTCTGGCAGTGGCTATGCCAATGCGGTGGAAAACGTGCTGTTCCGGCTGCAGGACGTGGACCGGGACTACTGGATCGACAAGATCACCGTTCTGGCCTGGAACGGCGATACGGCGGTGCCGGTTACGCTGACGGCGTCGGGGTCGGATGTCGTGTCGGGCAATACCGTGACCGCCGCCGGGGATGCCGATTTCCTTGGCGAGGCCGAGGGATCGGTTCTGGTCTCGGTCCCCGGGCCGGTCACGCGGATCGAGATCCTGTATGACAACGTTGGATCCTCGGACAGTTCACAGCTGATCGGCATTTCCAACGTCGTTTTCGATGCGATTCCCACCGACAATGACACGGTCTATGGCGGCACCGGCAATGACACGATCCTTGGCGGGGCGGGCAATGACCTGCTGTTCGGCGAAGATGGCGATGATGTCCTGTCGGGCGGTGAGGGCCGCGATACGCTGAACGGCGGGCTGGGCAATGACACGCTGGCGGGCGGGGCCGGGGCGGATTCGCTGGTTGGCAGCAGCGGCCTTGATTTCGCCGATTACAGCGCCTCGGCAGCAGGCGTGATCGTGGACCTTGACGCGGGCACCGGCGCGGGGGTGGGCAGCGATGCCGACGGCGACACCCTGTCGGGCGTGGACGGGATCTATGGCTCGGCCTTCGATGATGTGCTTCTGGGCTATGACGGGGAATCGACCAGCGGGTCGGACATCTACACCAACGTCTTCTACGGCGGCGCGGGCAACGATTACCTGGATGGCCGCGGCGGCGGCGATTCGCTGTTTGGTGAGGATGGCGACGACACCATCCTGGGCGGCGCGGGCAATGATACGATCGACGGCGGCGCAGGCCTGGACGTGGTCTTTGGTGGCACCGGGTCCGACCAGATCACCGTCACCACGGGCGAGTCGGTGGGCGAATTCGTCGATGGCGGAGAAGATGCCGATGGCTCGGACATAGATGAGCTGATCGTCAATGGCGGCGCCAAAATCGTCTACGATCCGGAAAATTCCGAAAACGGCACGATCTACTGGCATGGCAGCAGCGCCACCACCACCTTCGCCAATATCGAAAAGGTCACCGTCGTGCCCTGCTTTACCCCCGGCGCGATGATCGAAACCATCGCGGGCCGTGTCGCGGTGCAGGATCTGCGCGTGGGCGACCGGGTGCTGACGCGCGACAACGGCTATCAGACGATCCGGTGGATCGGCCGGCGCGACCTGACCGCGGCGGATCTGGCCGCCAACCCGCAGCTGCAGCCGGTGCGCATCGCGCGCGGCGCGCTGGGTGATGGCTTGCCCGAAGCCGATCTGGTCGTATCGCCGCAGCACCGCATGCTGATCACCGGGCGTCGGGCCGAGCTGCTGTTCGGCGAGGCCGAGGTTCTGGTGGCCGCCGTGCATCTGGTCGGCAGGCCCGGGATCACGCGGGCGACGGTGCCTGCGGTCAGCTACATCCACCTGCTGTGCGACGCGCATGAGATCATCCTGGCCGATGGCGCCTGGACCGAAAGCTATCAGCCTGGTGCTGCCTCGATCGGGGGGCTGGACGGGGCGCAACGCGATGAGCTGTTTGCGATCTTCCCCGAATTGCGCGATGGTCCGGCGGACCGGCTGTGGGATGGCGCGCGCCTGGCGCTGAAGGCGCATGAGGCCCGCGCACTGTTCGCCGCCTGACCGCTGACCGCCTGACCGTCCGACTGCCTGATTGCGCGGGGCAGCAGCCCGGCCCGCTGTGGCGCGGCGGACTCAGTGCTTGGGCGAAATCAGGGGGCTATTGTGCTTTTCATTGACCGGGCGGGGCGCTGTCCGGCATTCCTTGACCATCGGTACAAAACAAGAAACGAGCAGTACGATGGCACAATCGGTTTATCACAGCGCCGCGGGCGGGTGCGATTTCCTGGGCTTGCGCAAGGGGCGCGCGGGCGGAATGGAAATTGTCTATGACGATGGCGTGGCGCGGCGGCTGGTCTGGCGCGTCTGTGGGGCCGCGAATGAACGCCAGCTGGGCGATGCCTTGGCGCGCGCGGTTAACCAGACCCGCGTGATCCCCGCGCTTTACACCGAACTGCGCAAGCGCGCGATCACGATTGACGCGGTAGCAAGCTGAAATTCAATAAAAAACGGCCGGGGAAACCCCGGCCGAGGAAGAGGTACCGTCAGGGGACTGCCGGAACCTGTCTGAATGTCTAGGCGGTCCAGAACGGCCGAGCGACCTCATGCGCGGCGCGGTCGGCATCGATTCCGATATCGCGCAGCAGATGCGCATCCAGCCGCGCCAGCGCCGCACGGCTGCGCTTGCGGTCCGACCAATCCCGGATCCGCTGCAGAAACGCGCGCAGGCCGGGACGGGCAGGGCGGCGATGCGGAAGGGTCAGGCTGGACATGGCGGGCCTTTTGTGTTGCTACAATCCCGAAAGGGTGGTTAGCCTGTCGATACAAAGTGCAGCCAATCGGGTCCAGAGAAACATTGTGACTGATACAACATGGCTTCCCGATCTGGCGGCGCGGTCGGGTCCGAAATATCTGGCGCTGGTGCGGGCCTTGCGCGATGCGGTGCGCGCGGGCGAACTGGCGGTGGGGGCGCAGCTGCCCACGGTGCGCGATCTGGCCTGGCGGCTGGGGGTGACGCCGGGCACGGTGGCGCGCGCCTATCAGATCGCCACCCAGGAAGGCCTGCTGGAAGCCGCCGTTGGCCGGGGCACCTTTGTTGCCGCGCAACGTCGCCGCCTTGGCCCGACCGAGCCGCTGTATTCCCTGCCGCGCACCGACCCCGAGGCGATCGGCGTGGTCGATCTGCGTTCACCCCAGCTGCCCGATGTGGGGCAGGCGGCGGCGCTGGCGCGCGCGATGGCCGCGGCGGCGCAGGACATCGGCTGGCAATATCTGGAATATCCCGGCCTGCGGCGTGACCATTATTGCCGCCAGGCCGCTCTGGAATGGTTTTCCTGCTGTCGTCTGGGCCCGGTCAGCGCCGATGATCTGGTGCTGACCCATGGCGGGCAGAACGGCATCAACATCGTGCTGCAATGCTGCCTGCGTGGCGACCGGCCGGTGGTTCTGGCCGAGGAACTGGCCTATCCCGGCTTTCGTCATGCCGCGCGCCTGAACCGGGCCGAGGTGGTTCCGATCGCGCTGGATCACGAAGGTCTGGTGCCCGAGGCGCTGGACGCGGCCTGCCGGCGCCACCCCGCGCAGCTGGTCTGTGTCACGACCGAGGCGCAGAACCCCACCGCCGTGCGCATGTCCGAGGCGCGCCGCCGCGCCATCGTCGAGGTCGCGCGCATCCACGATCTGCAGATCCTGGAAGATGACTGCTATACCGCCCCCAGTTCCGGCCTGCCGCTTCTGCGCGAACTGGCGCCCGAACGGGTCTGGCATGTGTCCAGCCTGTCCAAGACGATTTCCGCCGGGATGCGCTTTGGCGTTGTCGTCTGCCCCGCGGGCATGGGCGAGGCTGGGCGGCTGGCAGCCCAGCACAGCTATTTCGGTCTGGCGCGTCCGGTGACCGACATCATCACGCGGCTGCTGACCTCGGGCGAGGCGATGGCGCTGCGTCAGACCGCGCAAGACGTGATGGCGCGGCGGCTGGATATCGCGCTGGCGGCGCTTTCGGGGCAGGATGTGTCCTGGCTGCCAGGGCTGTCGTTCCTGTGGCTGCGCCTGCCACTGGGCTGGCGCGCGTCAACCTTCGCGCGCATGGCCGAGGCGGAAGGCGTGCTGTTGCGATCCTCGGACGAATATGTGCTGGTGGATGGACATGCGCCCAATGCGGTGCGTATCGCCATGGCGGGCGGGGTGCAGGAACAGGTCTTTGCCGGCGCGATGGCGCGGCTGGCGCGGCTTCTGGACAATCCGCCCGGCGATCTGCCGGTCTGAATGGGGGGGAAGCCGGATGGCCGAGGATGGATCGGAACTTTTCCTGACGCATTATGTGGCCGGGGCCTGGCGCGCGCCCTTTGGCACGGTTTTGATCGAAAGCGCCGATCCCTGCCACCCGCTGGTGGCGGCGGGGCCGGATGATGTCGCGCGGGTGCGCGCGGCGGCGCAGGCAGCCGCGCCGATCTGGGCGGCGCTTGGGCCCGCGGCGCGCCGCGCGGCCCTGCCTGGTGACTTTGCCGATCTGGCCGGGCCGGGATCTGCCGGATCGAAGGGGGGGCAGCTTTGGCTGCTGCCTTGGGCGGGCGCAGGGTCCACCGCCGCACAGACCGCCGCCGCACAGACCATCGCCGCACTGGCCGGGCTGCTGGTCGCGGGCGATCTGGTCGTGCTGATGCCCGACCCCGCCGATCCGATGCCCGCCTACCGCCTGATGCAGACCCTGCATGCGGCCGGGCTGCAGGGTCGCGCCCCGCCCGCCGGTGTTCTTTCCCTGCTGGCCGCAACCGACGCCGCCGAAGTGGCGGCGGCGCTGGGGGCAAGGCTTGCGACTGGCGGCTGAATGCCAGCCCGAAACCGCGCCCCGGTTGTTGCGCCCCGCTTGCCGCAACGCGCCCCCTTTCCCTTGGCCGTGGCTTGTGCGAACGTGACCACAACGCGCCGGGGGAAACGAGCGCGCGCGAGGGAGTATGTGATCCAATGGCAACGGGTTCGCGATTGAGCCGGTTCACCCGGTCCGAAGCCTTCAACGGCTATGCGCTGGTCGCGCCCACCGCGCTTTATGCGGTGCTGATGCTGGCCGCGCCGCTGGCGACGATCCTGGCGTTTTCCTTCTTCAAGGACGGCTATCTGACGATCATCCGCGAAGTCACCTTTGAAAACTACATCGCCACCTGGACTGACCCGATCTTTCGCGCGATCCTTTTGCGCTCGCTTCTGGTGTCGGGGCTGGTGACGTTGGTCACGGTGGTTCTGGCCTTTCCCATCGCCTATTATGTGTCCTTCCATGTCCGCGCGTCGAACAAGGCGCGCTGGCTTTTTCTGATCACGATCCCGTTCTGGACCAGCTATCTGATCCGGGTGTTCCTGTGGAAGGTGATCCTGGGCTATAACGGCGTGGTCAATTCGGGGCTGGACCTGCTGGGGATCATCGATCAGCCGCTGCAGATGCTGAACACCGTGGGCGCGATCGCGGTGACGCTGGCCCATGCCTATGCGCCCTTCGCGATCCTGCCGATCTTTGTCAGCCTGGAAAAGATCGACCGCTCGCTGCTGGAAGCGGGGCAGGATCTGGGCGAAAGCAAGCTGATGACCTTCTGGCGGGTGACGCTGCCGCTGGCGATGCCGGGCGTGGTGGCGGCGGTGCTGATCGTCTTCATCCCGACGATCGGCGATTATGTGACCCCGGAACTGATCGGCGGGGGCAAGCTGCCGATGGTGGCCAACATGATCCAGGCGCAGATGCTGCCGTTGGACAACAAGCCGATGGGATCGGCCATCGCGGTGTCGGCCATGTCGGTGGTGGCGGTGATTTCGGTCCTGTTCCTGTTCCTCAACCGCCGTTTCCTGAGGGTGCAGAAATGAAGCTTCCGCCCCTGCGCCTTTATGCGCTGGCCTATCTGCTGTTCCTTTATGCGCCGATCCTGCTGTTGCCGATCTTCGCCTTCAACGATGGCACGATCATCGCCTTTCCGCTGAAGGGCTTCACGACCGAATGGTTCGCGCAGATGTTCGCCAACCCCACGCTGGGGCGGGCGCTGAAGAATTCGCTGATCATCGCGCTGGGCACGGCGGTTCTGTCGACCACGCTGGGCATTTTTGCCGCGCGCGCGGGCACGCGGTTTGCCTTTCCGGGCAAGGGCGGGATCATGGGGCTGATCATGCTGCCGCTGGTGCTGCCTGAAATCATCGTGGCGGTGTCGCTGCTGGTGGTGTTTTTGGGTATCGGCGTTCCGCTGTCGGTGTTCACGGTGATGCTGGGCCATGTGCTGATCGCCACGCCCTATGCGATCGCCATCCTGAACACGGCGTTTTCCTCGCTCGACCGCAGCCTGGAAGAGGCCGCCTATGACCTGGGCGAGACGAAATGGGCCACCTTCCGGCTGATCACCCTGCCGCTGGTGATGCCAGGGATCATTTCGTCCTTCCTCATTTCCTTCACGATCAGCCTTGATGAATTCATCATCGCCTTCTTCCTTGCAGGGAATGAACCGACGCTGCCCACCTATATCTTCTCGCAGCTGCGGTTCCCCAAGCAGATCCCGATGATCATGGCGCTGGGCACCGTGCTGGTGCTGGCCTCGATCGTGCTTCTTGCCATTGCAGAATATTTCCGCCGCCGCGGCATCGCGCGCACCGGCGGCAAGGATACCGGAGGCTTCCTGTGAACGACCGCGCCCCCATGATCGAGTTTCGCGACGTCCATAAATATTATGGCGATTACCACGCGCTGCGCGGCATCAATGCTACCATCCGCGCGGGCGAGTTCTTTTCGCTGCTGGGCCCTTCGGGCTGCGGCAAGACCACGCTGTTGCGCACCATCGCGGGGTTTGAGGATATCTCCTCGGGCGTGGTGCTGATCGACGGCAAGGACATGGCCGGGGTGGCGGCGAACAAACGGCCCACCAACATGGTGTTTCAGTCCTACGCGATCTTCCCGCATTTAAGCGTGGAACAGAACGTGGGCTTCGGCCTGCGCCGCGACCCGCGCAGCCAGGCCGAGAAAGACCGGGCCGTGGCCCATGCGCTGGAAATGGTGGGGCTGAAGGGCTATGGCAATCGCGCGGCCCATGCGCTTTCGGGCGGGCAACGCCAGCGGGTGGCGCTGGCCCGCGCGCTGATCCTGAAACCCAAGGTGCTGTTGCTGGATGAACCGCTGTCTGCGCTCGACAAGAAGATCCGCGAACAGATGCAGGTTGAGCTGATCAAGCTGCAGCGCGAGGTGGGCATCACCTTCGTCCTGGTCACCCACGACCAGGAAGAGGCGCTGGTGATGTCCGACCGCATCGCCGTGATGTTCGAGGGCCAGATCGCCCAGCTGGCCGATCCCGAAACGCTCTACCGCCGCCCGAATTCGCGCCAGGTGGCCGATTTCATCGGGGTGATGAACTTCCTGCCCGCCCGTGTGCTGGGCGAGACGGGCAGCCATTTGCAGGTCGAGGTGCCCGGCCTCGGCCAGGTGCAGATCGAGGCGGCCCAGGCCTCGGCCGCACCGGCGGGGGGCGAGGCCTCGGTGGGCTTCCGCCCGGAAACGTTGACGATCCTGTATGAAGGCCAGACCGCGACCGACCGCGAAACCCCCGGCACGATCGACGAGGTCGTCTATTACGGCGACATGACCTATTACGACGTGAAACTGGACGGCGTCGATCGCCCGGTGCGGATTTCGATGCGCAACGTCTTTGGCCGTCCGGTGCTGGATGTCGGTACCCGCACCCGCGTCGCCTGGTCCCCGGGCGCGCTGGTGCTGTTCCGGTAACGAAAAAGGGGGGCGCTGCCCCCCTCGAGCCTGCGGCTCTCACCCCCCGGAGTATTTGCACCAAGAAGAAGCAGCGCGCCTTGTTTCTTCTTGGTCGAAATACTCCGGGGGTCCGGGGGCAGAGCCCCCGGCCTTGGATCACTCGACCTTGGACATGCGCTTGCGTTCGTGCGGGTCCAGGTAGCGTTTGCGCAGGCGGATGATCTTGGGCGTCACCTCGACCAGTTCGTCATCGTCGATATAGGCGATGGCTTCTTCCAGGCTCATGCGCACCGGGGGCGTCAGGCGCACGGCCTCATCCGTGCCCGAGGCGCGGACGTTGGTCAGCTTCTTGCCCTTCAGCGGGTTCACCTCAAGGTCATTGTCGCGCGAATGCTCGCCAATGATCATGCCGGTATAGACCTGTTCCTGCGCGCCGATGAACAGCTTGCCGCGTTCTTCCAGGTTCCACAGCGCGTAGGCCACCGAGACGCCGTTTTCCATCGAGATCAGAACGCCCTGGCGGCGGCCCTGGATCGGGCCCTTGTAGGGTGCCCAGTCGTGGAAGATGCGGTTCAGAACGCCATTGCCGCGGGTGTCGGTCATGAATTCGCCCTGATAGCCGATCAGCCCGCGCGAGGGCACATGGGCCACGATCCGCGTCTTGCCGTGGCCTGCGGGGCGCATTTCCACCAGATCGCCCTTGCGCGGGCCGGTCAGTTTCTCGATCACCGCGCCGGAATATTCGTCATCGACATCGACGATCACTTCCTCGATCGGTTCCAGCCGTTCGCCGCCCTCCTCGCGGAAGATCACTCGGGGGCGGGAAATCGACAGCTCGAACCCCTCGCGGCGCATGTTTTCGATCAGCACGCCCATCTGCAATTCGCCGCGCCCCGAGACCACGAAGGCATCGCCCGAGGGCGTATCCTCAACCCGGATCGCCACGTTCGATTCGGCCTCTTTCAACAGGCGTTCGCGGATCACGCGCGATTGCACCTTGCTGCCGTCACGGCCCGCAAGGGGGCTGTCGTTGATGCCGAAGGTGACCGAGATCGTCGGCGGGTCGATGGGCTGCGAGGGGATGGCGGCATCGACATCCAGCGCGCAGAGCGTGTCGGCCACGGTGGCCTTGCTCATCCCCGCGATGGACACGATGTCGCCCGCGACCGCCTCGTCGATCGGTTGCTGCGACAGGCCGCGGAAGGCCAGGATCTTGGTGCAGCGGAACTGTTCGATCCGCTCGCCGGTGCGCGACAGCGCCTTGAGCGTGTCGCCGACCTTCAGCCGACCCGATTCCACCCGCCCCGTCAGGATGCGCCCGATGAACGGGTCCGCGCCCAGCGTGGTGGCCAGCATCGAGAAGGGCTCGGCCTCGCGCGCGATCTGTTTCGGGGGTTGCACATGGCGCACGATCAGATCGAACAGCGCGGTGAAATCCTTGCGCGGGCCATCCAGGGCCTCATCCGCCCAGCCGCCGATGCCGCTGGCATAGACATGGGGGAAGTCCAGCTGTTCATCGCTGGCGCCAAGGTTGGCGAAAAGGTCGAAGACCTCATTGAGCGCGCGGTCGGGTTCGGCCGCGGGTTTGTCGACCTTGTTCAGCACGACGATGGGTTTTAGCCCCAGCGCCAGCGCCTTCGAGGTGACGAATTTCGTCTGCGGCATCGGTCCCTCGGCCGCATCCACCAACAGGCAGACGCCGTCCACCATGGACAGGATGCGTTCCACCTCGCCGCCGAAATCGGCGTGGCCGGGGGTGTCGACGATGTTGATCCGCGTGCCTTTCCATTCGACGCTGGTCGCCTTGGCCAGGATGGTGATGCCGCGTTCGCGTTCGATGTCGTTGCTGTCCATCACCCGTTCGGCGACGGCCTGATTTTCCCGGAAGGCCCCGGATTGTTTCAGAAGCTGGTCGACCAGCGTGGTCTTGCCGTGGTCAACGTGTGCGATGATCGCAATATTGCGAAGGTCCATAAGTGTCCGCCATTGTATGCTGCGCCGCCGCGCATAGTCGAAAACGCCCGCAAAGACCAGACTAATGCGTGGCTGAACGGGAAAAGACGTTGATGACGACGATTCCGGCGATGATCAGCGCGATGCCCAGCAGCGCCGCGCCATCCAGCACCTGACCAAAGAACAGCCGTCCCGCGCCCGCGATCAGGATAATGCCGATCCCCGACCACAGCGCATAGGTGACGCCCAGCGGCAGGTCGCGCAGCACCAGTGCAAAGAACCAGAAGGCCGCGCCGAACCCCACAAAGACCCCGACCGAGGGCCAGAACCGCGTGAACTGCTGGCTGGCCTGCAGGCAGGCCGACCCGAAGGTTTCAAACAGGACGGCGATCAGCAAAAGCAGATAGGTCTTGGCCATGTCACGTCGCGATGTAGCGGTCGCGCCGGTGGTTGATGGCAATCACCATGTTCAGCACCAGCGCCCCCAGAAAGGACCAGGCCACAGTCTGCACATCGCGCAGACCAAGGGCCAGCAAAAACACCCCAACATCGAACAGCAGCTGGGTCCAGCCGGCGCGAAAACCGGTTTTGTCCTGCAGGTAGAGCGCGACGATCCCCACGCCGCCCAAGCTTGCCCCGTGGCGGAACAGCGCCAGCAGCGCCGCCCCCGAGACAAAGCCGAACAGCACCGCGCCCGCGCCCGGATGCAGCTGATCAAAGCTGACAAGGCGCGGCAGGATCATCGTGCCCGCCGACATCAGCGCCACCGCGGCAAAGGTCTTGGCCACGAAGGCCCCGCCCATGCGCCGGTAGCCGATCCAGTAGAAGGGCAGGTTTATCACGAAGAAGACCGCGCCAAAGCTCCAGCCGGTGGTGTAGGAAATCAGCACCGCCAACCCCGCCGTCTGGCCGGTGACCAGCCCCAGATGCGTCAGGATCACGATGCCGAAGGCGGCCATCGTCGCGCCATAGGCGATGCCCTGGGCATCCTCCAGCAGGCTGTGTCTGTTTGCACCATCCCCGGCCATGGTTCCCACCCTCGACTTGCCAGGCCCCTGTCAATCATTTCATCCCCCCCGGTGCAAGGGGCATGCCCGGGACTTGCGCGCTGGCGGGGATGTGACTTTCGCCCCGGCCTCGCGCGGGCTAAGACGGGGCATGAGCAAATTTCCGATCCTTGTCGCCCTTGGTCTTGCCCTTGTCCTGTCGCTCGTCAGCCCGCCGGTTTTGGCGCAGGGGCTGCCGGGGATGGGCCGGGGGATGGTGTCCGCGGGCGGGCGGGTGATGATCGACCGGGCGGCGGGGGCCGCGGAACGCCGGGCGATTCTGGCCCGGATCAAGGCGGCCGAGGCGGGGATCGCCAAGGCCTTCGGCGCGCGCCGGTCCGCCCCCCAGTGGCAGGTCTGCACCACGCCCGCCTGCGACCGCGCCAATGGCATGACCAGCCGCGCCATGAGCTATGGGGCGTTGCTGGTCACGATTTCGTCCAAGGCGGTGGCGGATGACAAGACCTATCTGCACGAACATGTCCATGCCGAACTGGCCAGCGCGCTGCCGTTTGCGATTGGCGCGGCATCGCGGTTGCCCAACTGGTTTGATGAGGGGCTGGCCACGGTGATTTCCCGATCCGCCGGCTATCCGGCCAAGCGGCGCGCCGATTGCGCCGGGGTGGCGCAGATGCCGCTGCCGAAGACGCGGGCGGATTTCGTGCGCCTGTCGCGGGCATCGGGGGCGGGGCCGGTTTACATGCGGTCGGCCTGTGCGGTGCTGGATTGGCTGGACAAGGGCCGCAGCCCGGCCGATGCGCGTGCCCGGTTGGCGCGGGGCGGGCGGCTGCCATAGGGGTCTAGACCCCGAACCAACCCCGTGCCCGGGCCGCGATCCAATCCCACAGGGCCGGGGCGCCACGCGCGATCCGCGCGCCCACCCGCTGTTCCAGCTGTGGCCAGGTCACATCATATTCCGCCCATGTGCCCCCGCCCGAGGCGATGTTGTGGATCACCGGCTGCACCCGGTCCAACGCCTTGGCAAAGACCGCATCGGGGGTTTCGGCGGCCTCAAACTCTTGCCAGAGCGCGCGAAGTTCGTCGCGCAAATCATCGGGAAGGATGCCGAAAATGCGATCCGCGGCGGCGGCCTCGGCGGCCTGCACGGCGGCCGAGCCATGCGCCGTGCCATTGGCCGAATGGATCGGCACGTCGCCCACGTCGATTTCCACCAGATCATGCAGCAGCAGCATGCGGACCACCCGGTCGATGTTGACCCCAGGCCCGGCGTGATCGGCCAGAACCAGAGCATAAAGCGCCAGGTGCCAGGAATGTTCGCCGGAATTTTCCCGCCGCGATCCATCGGTCAGCAGGGTCGCGCGCTGCACCTGCTTGAGCTTGTCCGCCTCGATCAGAAAGCGGAACTGCGCGTCCAGCCGCGTGCTCACCCGGCCTGACCGATCTTGTCGCGGCGCCGGGCGGCCAGCCGGTCTTCGATGAAGCGCCGCGCCCGCGCCTCGGATATGCGCAGCCGGCACGAGGTCATGAACGCCTCTTCCAGCGAGGGGGACGAGGTGCCGATGACCTTGCCCACCTCCATGTAGAAACGGTCGTCGTCCAGTTCGTCCATCGCAGCCATCACATCGGCGGCCAGCCGGTCGGCCAGATCGTCGATCAGCGCCATGTCAGCGCGACCCTTCCGTCAGGCGGCGTTTGACATAGGCCTGCACGGTGTCGATCATCGGCTTCATATGCGCCTCATCATCCTTGAAGAAATGGTCCGCGCCCTCGACCTCTTCATGGGTGATGGTGATGCCCTTCTGCTCGCGCAGCTTGGCCACCAGCGTTGCCGTGTCCTTGGGCGGGGCCACGCGGTCGGCGGTGCCGTTGATGACCAGCCCCGAAGACGGGCAGGGCGCCAGGAAGCTGAAATCATACATGTTCGCCGGCGGCGCGACCGAGATGAAGCCGGTGATTTCCGGCCGCCGCATCAGAAGCTGCATGCCGATCCAGGCGCCGAAGGAAAAGCCCGCAACCCAGCAATGCTTGGAGTTGGGGTTCATCGCCTGCAGATAGTCCAGCGCCGAGGCGGCATCCGACAGCTCGCCAATGCCCTGGTCATATTCGCCCTGGCTGCGGCCCACGCCGCGGAAGTTGAAGCGCAGCACCGTGAAGCCCAGCCGGTGGAAGGCATAGTGCAGGTTATAGACGACGCGGTTGTTCATCGTGCCGCCGAACTGCGGATCGGGGTGCAGCACGATGGCGATCGGCGCATCGGGGGCGGCCTGCGGGTGGTAGCGGCCTTCAAGGCGACCTTCGGGTCCGGGGAAAATGACTTCGGGCATGGATCTTGCCTGGTTCCTGTCGATCTGTCGCAGGTGGACGGGCGGGTCTAAACTTGACGTAATCGCTCGGACACCATAGGACGGGGCCATCTCCGGCGGGATGCCGGACATTCGGGTGCAAGTGAGTTAAGGGGCGAAGGGCGCGGCGTCAATGGCCGTGTCCGCTTTTGCTTTTCAGGGCCGGCGGAGGGTTGGATGAAGCTTTCGACCAAGGGACGCTACGCGATGGTGGCGCTGGTGGATCTGGCGATCGCGGGCGCGGGGCAGATGACCTCGTTGTCCGAAATCTCGCGCCGGCAGGATATTTCCCTGCCTTATCTGGAACAGCTGTTCGTGCGGCTGCGGCGCGCCGGGCTGGTGGCCAGTGTGCGCGGCCCGGGCGGTGGCTATCGGCTTGCGCGCCCGCCCGAGGAGATCCGGATTTCCGAGATTTTCGAGGCGGTGGATGAAACCGTCAGCGCGCTGCATGTGGGCGCGGGCGCCTCGGGCGGGGTGTCGGGCAGCCGGGCGCAGTCCTTGTCGAACCGGCTGTGGGAAAGCCTGAGCGCGCAGGTCTTTGTCTTTCTGCACCAGACCACGCTGGCCGATGTGGCGCGCAATGGGCTGAAGCCCTGTCCGGCGGTGCCTTCGTTGTTTTCGGTGGTCGACGAATGAGCGCGGCGGGCATCATCCCAGGGCGGCGCGCGGGTGGGGGCGGCGGGACGCTCCGCGGGGAGTATTTGGGCCAAGAAGAAGCCGCAGGCGCGTGGATGGGCGGCTGATGGCGGGGCGGCTTTATCTGGACTGGAATGCCACCACGCCGCTGCGGCCGCAGGCGCGCGCGGCGATGATTGCGGCGATGGATGTGGTGGGCAATCCGTCCTCGGTCCATGCCGAGGGGCGGGCGGCGCGGGCGCTGATGGAAAAGGCGCGCGCGCAGGTCGCCGCGGCGCTGGGGGCCGAGGGGCAGGATGTGATCTTCACCTCGGGCGCGACCGAGGCGGCGGCGCTGGCCTGTGCGGGGCGGGGGCTGCATTGTGGCGCGGTGGAACATGATGCGGTTCTGGCCTGGTGCGCGGCGGATCTGGCGGTGGACCGGCAGGGGCGGGTGGCGGTGACCGATCCGGGCCGCACCGCGCTGCAACTGGCCAATTCCGAGACCGGCGTGATCCAGAGCCTGCCCGAGGGGCTGGCGGTGTCGGATCTGACGCAGGCCTTTGGCAAGGTTCCGCTGGCGTTCAACTGGCTGGGGGTGACGGCGGGGCTGATTTCGGCGCATAAGCTGGGCGGGCCCAAGGGCGTAGGTGCGCTGGTGGTGCGGCGCGGCACGGATGTGGCGGCACAGCTGCGCGGCGGCGGGCAGGAAATGGGCCGGCGCGCGGGCACCGAAAACCTGATCGGCATCGCGGGCTTTGGCGCCGCGGCCGAGGCGGCGGCGCAGGATCTGGCGCAGGGCGTCTGGGCCGAGGTGGTTGAAATTAGAAAAATTCTAAAAATGGCTCTGGAAGACGCCGCCGAAGATGTTATCTTTCCGGGGTGGGAGATATCGGGAGATGGGCCTGGGCTTTTGCCCAACACATTGTCGGTGCTGACCCCGGGCTGGAAGGGCGAGACGCAGGTGATGCGGCTGGATCTTGCCGGTTTTGCGGTGTCGGCGGGCTCGGCCTGTTCGTCGGGCAAGGTACGGGCAAGCCGTGTACTGGTGGCGATGGGGTATGATGAAGCGCAGGCGGGTTCGGCGATCCGCGTGTCGATCGGACCGGGGGTGGGGCGCGAGGATGTCTTGCGCTTTGCCGATGCCTATGGGGCCGCGCTGAGGCGGCACCGGGCGCGGATGGTCTGAACGCGGGTTCCGCAGGAAGGATGAACGGAAGTGACGCAGGTGGATCAGGAACTGGAAGTCCGTGAGGGCGTGGACCGCGAAACGGTCGAGACTGTCCAGAACATGGGCAGCTACAAATACGGTTGGGAAACCGAGATCGAGATGGAATACGCCCCCAAGGGCGTGAACGAGGATATCGTTCGGCTGATCTCGGAGAAGAACGGCGAGCCGGAATGGATGACCGAATGGCGGCTGCAGGCGTTCCGGCGCTGGCAGACGATGGAAGAGCCGCGTTGGGCGATGCTTAACTATCCCGCGATCGACTACCAGGATCAGTATTACTACGCCAAGCCGAAAAGCATGGCCGAAAAGCCCAAAAGCCTGGATGAGGTCGATCCCAAGCTGCTGGCCACCTATGAAAAGCTGGGCATTCCGCTGAAGGAACAGATGATCCTGGCTGGGATCGAGGGGGCCGAGGGGATCGCGGCCGATGCGCGCAAGGTCGCGGTGGATGCGGTCTTTGACTCGGTGTCGCTGGGCACGACCTTCAAGGACGAACTGGCCAAGGCGGGCGTGATCTTCTGTTCTATTTCCGAGGCGATCAAGGAACATCCCGAACTGGTGAAGAAATATCTGGGCAGCGTCGTGCCGCAGACCGACAATTTCTTTGCCACGCTGAATTCGGCTGTGTTTTCCGACGGGTCCTTTGTCTACATCCCGCCGGGTGTGCGCTGCCCGATGGAGCTGTCGACCTATTTCCGGATCAATGCCGAAAACACCGGACAGTTCGAACGCACGCTGATCATCGCCGACAAGGGCAGCTATGTCAGCTACCTGGAAGGCTGCACCGCGCCCAAGCGCGAGACCCATCAGCTGCATGCCGCAGTGGTGGAAATCGTCATCCTTGAGGATGCCGAGGTGAAATATTCCACCGTCCAGAACTGGTATCCGGGCGATGAGGAAGGCCGCGGCGGCATCTACAACTTTGTCACCAAGCGCGCCGATTGCCGGGGCGACCGGGCCAAGGTGATGTGGACGCAGGTGGAAACCGGATCGGCGATCACCTGGAAATACCCCAGCTGCATCCTGCGCGGCGAGGGCAGCCAGGGCGAGTTCTATTCGATCGCCATCGCCAACAACTGCCAGCAGGCCGATACCGGGACCAAGATGATCCATCTTGGCAAGAACACCCGGTCGCGCATTGTTTCCAAAGGGATTTCTGCAGGACGCGCGCAGAACACCTATCGCGGTCTGGTGACGATGCATCCCAAGGCCAAGAACAGCCGCAACTACACCCAGTGCGACAGCCTGCTGATCGGCGATCAATGCGGCGCGCATACGGTGCCCTATATCGAGGTCAAGAACAACTCGAGCCGGGTCGAGCATGAGGCGACGACATCCAAGGTGGATGACGATCAGCTGTTCTATTGCCGCGCCCGCGGCATGGATGAGGAAGAGGCGGTGGCGCTGGTGGTCAACGGCTTCTGCCGCGAAGTGCTGCAGGCGCTGCCGATGGAATTCGCCATGGAGGCGCAAAGCCTTGTCGCGATCAGCCTTGAAGGCTCGGTCGGGTAACGGATACGGGATAGAGAAATGTTGGAAATCAAGAACCTGCACGTCAAACTTGAAGACGAAGACAAGCAGATCCTGAAAGGGGTCAACCTGACGGTGGAACCGGGCAAGGTGCATGCGATCATGGGGCCGAACGGGTCGGGCAAATCGACGCTGTCCTATGTTCTGTCGGGCCGCGACGGCTATGAGGTGACCGAGGGCAGCG
The DNA here is from genome assembly GCF_023544865.1 of Phaeovulum molybdatiresistens. GTDB lineage: Bacteria > Pseudomonadota > Alphaproteobacteria > Rhodobacterales > Rhodobacteraceae > Pontitalea. Next base: position 62,996 of record NZ_JAMJFX010000002.1, read on the forward strand.
CGACGCTGGAAGGCGCCGACCTGCTGGAGATGGAGCCCGAGGAACGTGCCGCGGCGGGCCTGTTCCTGGCGTTTCAGTATCCGGTGGAAATTCCGGGCGTGGGCAACATGACCTTCCTGCGCACCGCGGTGAACGCGCAGCGCAAGGCACGCGGGCAGGACGAACTGTCGGCGGGCGAGTTCCTGAAGGTGGTGCGCGAAAAGGCCAAGACGCTGAAGATCGACGCCGAGATGCTGAAGCGGCCGGTGAACGTGGGCTTCTCGGGCGGGGAAAAGAAGCGCAACGAGATCCTGCAAATGGCGATGCTGGAACCGAAGATGTGCATCCTGGATGAAACCGATTCCGGGCTGGACGTTGACGCGATGAAGCTGGTGGCCGATGGCGTGAACGCGCTGCGCGATGCGGGGCGGTCCTTCCTGGTTATCACGCATTATCAACGGCTTCTGGATCACATCAAACCCGATGTGGTGCATATCATGGCCGATGGCCGCATCATCCGCACCGGCGGGCCGGAACTGGCGCTGGAGGTCGAACAGAACGGCTATGCCGACATCCTGGCGGAGGCGCAGTGATGGCGGCACCCCAGGCAAAGGCCAGCGCGCGGCTGGACGCGCTGCAAACGGGGCCGGGCTTTGGCGCGGCGCGGGCGGATGCGCTGGCGCGGTTGCGGGCGATGGGCCTGCCGGACCGGCGCGACGAATATTGGCGCTATACCGATCCGGCGACGCTGAACGTTCAGGCGGCGCCCGCCGCCCCGGTCTTTGATGCCAGCGATGAGGCGCCGCTGTTCGATGCGCTGGACCGGGTGAAGCTGGTCTTTGTCGATGGCGTCTTTGACCCGGCGGCATCCGATGATCCGGCGCTGGCCGGGGTTGAAATCCTGCGGTTGGCGGATGCGCCGGATATTTCCTGGGCCAATGGGCTCTATGGCACGCTGGAAACCGCGGGTCAGACCCCGGTGGCGCGCCCCTTTGCGGCGTTGAACACGGCGGCGGCCACCGATGGCATCCTGATCCGCGCCACGGCCCGCGCGGCCAAGCCTGTTCATCTGATTTATATCCATGAATCAGAGACTTCGGATCCGATCCTTCACCATCTGGTGAAGGTCGAACCGGGCGCGGAACTGACGTTGCTGGAAACCGGCCCGGCCGGCGCGCGCTTCAACAAGGTGCTTGAGGTCGATGTGGCAACGGGCGGACGCTTTCACCACGTGCAGGTCCAGGGGCGCGATCATCAGCGCCGGGCGGTGACGCATCTGTTCACGCGCGTCGCGGAAGAAGCGCTGTTCAAAAGCTTTACGCTGACCGCCAATGGCGTGCTGACGCGCAATGAATGCGTGATCGACATCGCGGGCGACGATGCCGTGGCCCATGTCGCGGGCGCAGCCCTTGGCGATGGCGCGACCGGCGCGTTCCACCATGACGACACCGTCTTCATCACCCACGGGGCCGAGCGTGGCGAAAGCCGGCAGGTGTTCAAGAAGGTTCTGAAACACGGCGCGGTGGGCACCTTCCAGGGCAAGATCCTGGTCAAGCCCGGCGCGCAGAAGACCGACGGCTATCAGATCAGCCAGTCGTTGCTGCTGGATGATGACAGCCAGTTCCTGGCCAAGCCTGAACTGGAAATCTATGCCGATGACGTGAAGTGCAGCCACGGATCGACCACAGGCGCGCTGGATGAAACGGCGCTGTTCTACCTGCGTTCGCGCGGGGTGCCGCAGGAAGAGGCGGTGGCGCTGCTGGTGCTGTCCTTCCTGGCCGATGCCATCGCCGAGATCGAGGATGAGGACATCCAGGCCGAGATCGTCGCGCGGCTGGAAGCCTGGCTGTCCCGGCATCGCGGCTAGGCGGGCATGTCGGCGACCGATGACATCCTGCGCAGCTATCGCGCCCCGCGCGCGGTGATGCGCAGTCTTCTGGCGCGGGGCCGGTCGGAACCGTGGGCGCTGTCGATCCTGCTGGCGGCGCTGGCGGTGATCTTTGTCGCGCAATGGCCGCGGCTGTCGCGCATCGCCCATCTGGACCCGGATCAGCCCCTGACGGGGCTGATGCTGGGCACGGGGCTGGCGGCGCTGGCGGCGTTGCCGGCATTCTACCTGCTGGCGGGGGCCAGCCATGTCATCGCGCGCGCGCTTGGCGGGCGGGGCAGCTTTTACGGCGCGCGGCTGGCGCTGTTCTGGGCGCTGCTGGCGGCCTCGCCGCTGATGCTGTTGCAGGGGCTGGTGGCGGGGTTCATCGGCGCGGGCGCGCAGCTGACCTTTGTCAGCGCGGCGGTGGGCCTGGTCTTTGCCGCGATCTGGCTTGCGGCGCTGCGCGTGGCGGAATTCGAACATCCCGGCGGAGGTGCCTGATGGAGCTGCGGTTTTCGGTTCTGCTGGATCTGATCCGCCAGTCGGTTCTGGACCCGAACGGGGCGGTGGCGCGGCTGCTGGGGCTGGGCGTGCCGATGCAGGGGCGCATTCTGGGACTGGCCATCGTCATGGTGCTGTCGGCAGCGTTGGCAACGCTGTCGCAGATGGCGCTGGCGCTGGCGACGGGCGGGCAGATCCGGGTTTCGGCGGCATCGCCGGTTGTTCTGGCGCTGATGCAGGGTGCGCTGCTGGTTTACGGCGCCTGGGCGATCGCCTTCTTTGGCCAGCGCATGGGCGGGCGCGGCACATTCGCCGATGCGCTTTTGCTGGTGGTCTGGATGGAATTCGTCCTGATCGTCGGGCAGATGGTGCAATTCGTGCTGATGTTCCTGTTCCCGATGGTCGGCATGGTGCTGACGATGGTGTTGCTGGGGCTGATGGGCTGGCTGTTGGTCCGCTTCACTGCGGCGCTGCATGGCTTTACCAATCTCGCGCTGGTCGCGCTGGCGGTGGTCGGGATCTTCATCGGCAGCGCGCTTGTATTCGGCATCGTCATGATGTCGTTCGGAATTTTCCCCGTCCCCGCATAGCGCGGGACTACAGGAGCCTGTCATGTATGACGTTGCCAAGATCCGCGCCGATTTCCCGATCCTTAGCCGCACGGTGAATGGCAAGCCGCTGGTCTATCTGGACAATGGCGCATCGGCGCAAAAGCCCGCTTGCGTCATCGAGGCGGTGACGCGCGGTTACGCGGAAGAATATGCCAATGTTCACCGTGGCTTGCACTATCTTTCGAACCTGGCCACCGAAAAGTATGAGGCCGTGCGCGGCATCATCGCGCGCTTTCTGAACGCGCCCTCGGCCGAGGAGATCGTCTTCACCTCGGGCACGACCGAGGCGATCAACCTGGTGTCCTATGGCTGGGCCGCGCCGCGGCTGCAGGCGGGCGATGAAATCGTGCTGTCGCTGCTGGAACATCACGCCAATATCGTGCCCTGGCATTTCCTGCGCGAACGGCAGGGCGTGGTGCTGAAATGGGTCGAACCCGAAGCTGACGGGTCGCTGGACCCGGCGAAGGTGCTGGCCGCGATCGGCCCGCGCACGCGGCTTGTGTCGGTCACGCATATGTCGAACGTGCTGGGCACGCTGGTCGATGTCGCGGCGATCTGCAAAGGCGCGCGGGCGGCGGGCGTTCCGGTTCTGGTCGATGGCTCGCAGGCGGCGGTTCACATGCCGGTGGATGTGGCCGCGATCGGCTGTGATTTCTATGCGATCACCGGACATAAGCTTTATGGGCCAAGCGGTTCCGGCGCGATCTTCATCCGGCAGGAGAGGATGGAGGAGATGCGCCCCTTCCTGGGCGGCGGCGACATGATCGACACGGTCACGCGCGACAGCGTCACCTATGCCCGCCCGCCGATGCGGTTTGAGGCCGGCACCCCCGGCATCGTGCAGCAGATCGGGCTGGGCGTGGCGCTGGACTATCTGATGGGCGTCGGCATGGACAAGATCGCCGCGCATGAGGCGGACCTGCGTGATTACGCGCTGGAACGGTTCAAGGGGCTGAACTGGCTGAAGGTTCAGGGCGCGGCCCCGCATCGCGGCGCGATCTTTTCGCTGACGCTGGCGGGGGCGGCCCATGCGCATGACATCTCGACCGTGCTGGACAAGCGCGGCATCGCGGTGCGCGCGGGCACGCATTGCGCCATGCCCCTGATGCAGCATCTGGGCCTGTCGGCGACGGCGCGGGCCTCTTTCGCGATGTATAATACCCGCGAAGAGGTCGATGCGCTGATTTCGGCGCTGGAACTGTGTCACGATCTGTTTGGCTGATCCCGACGCGGCCAGGCATCGGCGCCATGGGGCCCAAGATCCGTCCGGACCCCATTGCAGCCCCGCGCAAAGCTGGCTATAGAGACCACGTGCTGCACCCGTAGCTCAGCTGGATAGAGTGTCGCCCTCCGAAGGCGAAGGTCACAGGTTCGAATCCTGTCGGGTGCGCCAATTTCCCCTTCCGATCCGATGGATAGCGCAGTTGCGGGGCCGGTTCTGCCGTCTTGATGTCCGGTGGCCAAATGAAAAAGCGCCGCGAAAGCGGCGCTTTGGTGGCCTCTGCCAGGGCGGGGTCAGCCGCCCCAGGTGCGGATCGGGCCGCAATCCATATGCACGAAATTTGAGCGCGAATATTTGCCGACGCCGCCCGCCTTGCAGGCCGCAGCCGCCTGATACATCTGCCCGACCGAACGCGACTTCAGCCGCAGATCGGCGGCCTGGCCCTTCATGTGCAGCGAATTCTTGGCCACCCCGCCCGAGCGCGAGCGCAGCATCGAATTGGTCTTGGGCGAGCGATAGCCCGACAGCATCATGTAGGGTTCGCTTACATCCATCAGTCGATGCGCCGCGGCGGCGATGTCGATGGTGCGCGGGTCAATGCGTGTCACCTCATTCGTGCGCCAGTCGCGCATGAAGTGGTTGATCTCGGCCAGGGCTTCCTTGATGTAGTCGCCCTCGATCCAATAGACGGTGTCCAGGCTTTCGCCGGTGCGGCCCGAATACATCCGGATGCGCCGGATGTCGCCTGCGCCTTTCAGAAAGCCGAATGCGTTGGATGTCGTGGGGGCTGCCGTGATCATGGTCGCCGCAAAGGCGCCAAGAAGCCCGCGCCGGGAGATCGTCGTCATGCTCATTTCGTTCGCCTGTCCTGCCAGTTCCTGCCGCCCGGTTCGGCGGCTCTGCCGGGTTACCCCCGCCAGATGCGAAGTTTATGGCACAGTGTGATTCTCAGACCAACCTCTGATTTGCGCTGTTCCCACGAAGACCAGCCTGATCGGCGGTATTTTGCTGAAATCCGGCCATCTGTTGCGCCGCAGCATCGAAATCTGGCGGCTGTGGCGCAATCGGGCGCCAGCCGTGGGGTCGGTCTGGACAGCGCGCGCGAATTCAAGGAAGCTGAAATTTAAGGGAAATCGGCAGTTTGGGGTGATCATGGGCCAGGTTGGGCGGCTTCGGACGTGGGTTGCGGCGGCGGCGGTGCTGGCGGCGGCGGGCGGGGCGGTCAGTTCCGCGGCGCAGGAACTGCCGGTCTTTGCGCAGGCCCTGGCCGAGCGGGCCCTGGCCGATCCCGCGCTGCAGGCATTCTACGCCGCGCGCGGCCATGCGCCGATCTGGACCGGGGCCGAGGATTCGGCCCGCCGCGCGGCGTTCTTTGCCGCGCTGGATCAGGCGGTGCATCACGGCCTGCCCGTGGCCCGCTATGACGCGGCCGGGTTGCGCGCGCGCTTTGCCACGATCCGGTCCGAACGCGAACGCGGGATGCTGGAGGCGGCGATGTCGGGCGCCTTCCTGGCCTATGCGCGTGACATGCAGTCGGGCGTGCTGGACCCCACGACAATCGACAGCGGCATCGTGCGTGACATCGCGCGCCCCGATCCGCTGGATCTGCTGAGCCGGTTCGCGGCCGCGGAGCCCGAGGCGTTTTTCCGCGCGCTGGTGCCCGCGGCGCCGCAATATGCGCAATTGATGAAGGCGCGGCTGGATCTGGCGGCGGTCATCGCGCGCGGCGGCTGGGGCGCGCCGGTGCCGGGCAAGACCCTGCGTCCGGGCGACAGCGGGCCGGCGGTGATCGCGCTGCGCGACCGGCTGGTGGCGATAGGCTATCTGCCGCGGTCCGCCGTGGCCAGTTTCGATGGCTCGATCCAGAAGGCGGTGCAGCAGTTTCAGATCGACCACGGGCTGACATCCGATGGCGTCGCCGGTGAGGGCACCCTGGCCGAGATCAACCGCCCGCCGCATGATCGGCTGAAGGCGGTGACCGTGGCGCTGGAACGGATGCGCTGGATGAACGGGATGGACCTTGGCGACCGGCACATCTGGGTCAACATCACCGATTTCTCGGTCCGGGTGGTGGATGACGGTAAGGTCAGCTTTGAATCGGTGACCGTCGTGGGCGAAACCAAACACGACCGGCGCACCCCGGAATTTTCCGACCAGATGGAATTTATGGTGGTCAATCCCACCTGGAACGTGCCGCGATCCATCACGGTCAAGGAATATCTGCCGATGATGAAGCGCAACCCCAATGCGGCGGGGCATATCAACATCATCGACAGCCGTGGCCGGGTTGTGCCGCGGTCTGCGATCAACTTTGCCGCCTATACCGAGCGCAGCTTTCCCTTCCAGATGAAGCAACCGCCTTCGGATGGTAATGCGCTGGGGCTGGTGAAGTTCATGTTCCCCAACAAGTACAACATCTATCTGCATGATACGCCGTCGAAATCCTTGTTTGACCGTGAGGTGCGGGCGTTCTCGCATGGCTGTGTGCGGGTGGGGCAGCCCTTCGATCTGGCCTATGTGCTTCTGGGCGCGCAAAGCCCCGATCCGCAGGGGGAATTCCGCCGTCATCTGAACACGGGGCGCGAAACCACGGTGATGCTGGACCGCCCGGTTCCGGTGCATCTGGTCTATTACACCGCCTGGCCCACGCCGCGCGGGCGGATCGAATACCGGCGCGACATCTATGGGCGGGACGGCGCGCTTTTCGACGCGCTGGCCCGGGCCGGGGTGGAATTGCCGGGCGCGGACAGCTAAATCGGAAGGGCGGGCGCAGCAGGCGCCCCCAGCCTGGAAGGCCCGACATGGCGCATACAGTTGCACAGATTGCCAAGGCCCTTGGGGCCAGGGCGGAAGGCGACCTCTCGATCCGGATCGAGGGCGCCGCGGAACCGGCGGCGGCGGGCCCGGCGCAGCTGGCGCTGGCGATGGACCCGAAATATGCCGAAGGTCTGGCGCAGGGATCGGCGCGCGCCGCGATGCTGTGGGACGGCGCGGATTGGCAGGCGTTGGGGCTGCAGGCGGCGATCTTCGTGGCGCGCCCGCGTCTGGCGATGGCGGGGCTGAGCCGGGTCTTTGATCCCGGCCCCGAAATCGCGCCGGGGACGCATCCGTCCGCCATCATCGACGCTTCGGCCCAGATCGGGGAAGGCGCGGCGATCGGCCCCTTCGTGGTGATCGGGCGCGGGGTGGTGATCGGGCCGCGCGTGCGCATCGCCGCCCATGTCAGCATTGCCGAAGGTGCGGTGATCGGCGCCGATGCCCTGATCTTGCAGGGCGCGCGGATCGGCGCGCGGGTCAGCATCGGGGATCGGTTCATCTGCCACCCCGGCGCGGTGGTGGGGGCGGACGGCTTTTCCTTTGTCACGCCGGAAAAATCCGGGGTCGAGGAAATCCGCCAGACGCTTGGCACACGCGACGAAATCCGCGCCCAAAGCTGGACGCGCATCCATTCGTTGGGCACGGTCCAGATCGGCGACGATGTGGAACTGGGCGCCAATGCCACGATCGACCGGGGCACCGTGCGCGCCACGGTGATCGGACACGGGACCAAGCTGGATAACCTGGTGCATGTGGGCCACAACGTGCAGGTCGGGCGCGATTGTCTTTTGTGCGGGCAGGTGGGGATCGCCGGGTCGTCGCGCATCGGCGACCGGGTGGTGCTGGCGGGGCAATGCGGGGTGTCGGACAATATCTTCGTGGGCGATGACGTGATCGCGGGCGGCGCGACCAAGATCTTTTCCAACGCGCCCGCGGGGCGGGTTCTGCTGGGATCGCCGGCGCTGAAGATGGAAACCCATGTCGAGGCGTGGAAAAACATCCGCCGGCTGGGCCGGTTGTTCGCGCAGGTGGCCGAGCTTCGGGAAACCGTTACAAAGATGAGCCAGAAGAACGGGACGGAGCAATAACACATGAGCCTGACCGTGTCCGAACAGATCATTGCCATCCTGGCCCGCGAAGCGGTGCTGGACCCCCATGAAGTGCGCCCCGAGATGACGATCGAGGATCTGGGCCTCGACAGTCTGGGCCTGGTCGAGACGATCTTTGCGATCGAGGAGACCTTTGACATTTCCGTGCCCTTCAACGCCAACGACCCCGCGCAGGGGGATTTCGACATTTCCTCGGTGGGGGCGATCGTGGCGGCGGTGGAACGGCTGATCGCCGCGCGGGGGGCCGCGCTTGCCTGAGGGGCTGCGCCGGGTCGTCATTACAGGCGCGGGCACGGTCAACGCGCTGGGGCGCGACGTGCCCGAAACGCTGGCCGCCATGGCCGAGGGGCGCTGTGGCATCGGCGATCTGGATATCGAGGATGCCGATCGGCTAAGCGTGCGCATCGGCGGCCAGGTCAAGGGCTGGGTGCCCGAAAACCTGTTCGATGCCAAGGCCCTGGCCTTTTATGACCGGGTCACGCAATTCGCGCTGGTCGCCGCGCGTGAGGCGGTGGCACAAGCGGGGCTGAATTTCGCGGGCGATCTGGGCTTGCGGTCGGGCGTGGTCATGGGCTCGGCCGGGGGCGGGGTCGGCACCTGGAACGACTCGTTCCGCGCGGTCTATGCGATGGGCAAGAACCGCGTGCATCCCTTTGTCGTGCCGCGGCTGATGAACAATGCCGCCGCCAGCCATATCGCGATGGAATTCGGGCTGATGGGGCCGGCGTTCTCGGTTTCGACCGCCTGCGCCAGTTCGAACCATGCGATGGGGCTGGCGTTTCAGATGGTGCGGTCGGGGGCGGCGCCGGTGATGCTGACCGGCGGGGCCGAGGCGATGCTGTGTTTCGGCGGCATCAAGGCTTGGGAGGGCTTGCGCGTGATGTCGCGCGACGGCTGCCGCCCATTCTGCGCCAGCCGCAACGGCATGGTCCAGGGCGAGGGCGCCGGGGTCTTTGTGCTGGAAGATTACGACCACGCCCGCGCCCGTGGGGCCGATATCCTGGCCGAGGTTTCGGGCTTTGCGATGACCTCGGATGCGGGCGATATCGTCATGCCGTCGATGCAGGGGGCGGCGCGGGCGATCACCGGGGCGTTGCAGGATGCGGGCTTTGACCCGGCAACCGTGGCCTATGTCAACGCGCATGGCACCGGCACCGCGGCCAATGACCGGACCGAGACGGCGGCGATCCGCGCGGCCTTTGGCGCCGCGGCCGAGGGGGTGGCGCTGTCGTCAACCAAGGCGATGCATGGCCATTGCATCGGCGGCACCGGCGCGGTCGAGCTGCTGGCCTGCCTGATGGCGCTGCGCGACGGGATCGTGGCGCCGACCATCGGCTATCAGCGCCCCGACCCCGAATGTGATCTGGATGTGGTGCCCAATACCGCGCGCGAGATGCGAGTGGATCGGGCGCTGTCCAATGCCTTCGCCTTTGGCGGGCTGAACGCGGTGCTGGCCTTGCAGCGGATCTGACCGGCGAACGGCAGGGGCCGCAATGGAAAACGCCGCCCGTTCGGGGCGGCGTTTCAATCTGTCATCGGGCGCGTCTGTGTCGCGGATCAGTTCGCCAGCTTGGCGTTCGATTCGGCCATCGCCGTATAGGCCGCGGTAAAGCCCTTCAGCGACATGTCGAGGTTCACCTTCTGATCGGGCGCCGCCATCGGCACCAGCGTCACGACGACCTTGTTGCCCCGGCGCAGCGCGGCCAGTTCATCGGCGGTAAAGCCCGCCTGCACGAAACAGCCCACACGGGCGCAGAAGCGGAACGGGTAGACCTTGGCCTCGGCGCTGTCGACCTTCAGCACCAGATTCTGGCTAAGATCGGTTTCCAGCGGCGTCATGATCGTGGCGCCGGCAGCGGCCTGCTGGCCTTCGGGCAGGTTCTGGATCGAGATATCGGCGACGGAATTGCCCTGGTCATCCTTCAGAAGCTGATAGATCTGGCAGGGGTCCTTGCCGTCCTCGGTGCGGATGCACTGCACGGTCCAGGCGTCAAAGGTCTGGGCGACATAGGGTTTGCCGATGTCACTGGTTTCGGCCTCGGCCTCGGCCGTGGCAGGGGCTTCGGTTGCGGCCTCGGCTGCCGGGGGCTCTGCGGCCGGGGTGTCGGCTGCGGGGGCTTCAGCAGGGCTTTCGGCGGGGGTGGTTGCATCCTGCGCCAGTGCCGCCGAACCAAGGCCCAGGGCCAGCACGAGGGCGAGGGGTGTTTTCAGATCTGCCATTTTTCCCTTCCATCCTGAACAGGTAGCGCCGCCCCCTTAGCACGGGGCCGGGGTGAAGTCAGGGGCGAAAAGCGGATAGGTGTGGGGGCAAGCGGCGGATTTCGGCCAAGATTGCGTGAGCCGCGCCGATCCGATCCGCCGCAGGCGGGGGGGCGAAAAAAGAAAAGGGTTCCGCTACGGAACCCTTTTCATCGTTCTCCCTGTCGGACTGGCCGACTTCGTAATTGCGCAAACGCTAATCGCGAAGTTGTTACAGGTCAACAGGCAAATATGATGCATCCAAAGGCATGAATTTGCGCAAAAAAGCCGCACCCCGAAAGGTGCGGCCAGTCCGACAGGGAGGAAGTCGCCAGATGCCGTCGCAACACCATCCAGGACAGATGCAGACTGGCACAGGGTGGTTAAATAAGTATTCTTTGCGCGAACATTTGGGGAAAAGAGGTTTCGCATGACCGGGGTTCTGACCGAAACGGGCATTTTCGTGGGCGGCGGCGGCGAAGGCCATGCAACCGCGCAAGAGCTTTTGCTGAAATATGCCAATCGTCACGGTTTGATCGCGGGGGCCACCGGCACCGGCAAGACGGTCACGCTGCAGATCCTGGCCGAGGCCTTTTCCAGCGCCGGGGTGCCGGTCTTTCTGTCGGATGTGAAGGGCGATCTGGCGGGGCTTGCGATGCCGGGCAGCGCCGAGGGCAAGCTGCATGCCGCCTTTGCCCAGCGCGCGGCGACCATCGGCTATGATCTGGCCTACCGCGACTTTCCGGTAACCTTCTGGGATCTGTTCGGGGACCAGGGCCATCCGGTGCGCACGACGGTGTCGGAAATGGGGCCGCTGCTTTTGTCGCGGCTGATGGGCCTGTCCGAGGCGCAGGAAGGTGTGCTGAACATCGCCTTCCATCTGGCCGATGAAGAGGGGCTGGCGCTGCTGGATCTGAAGGATCTGCGGTCAATGCTGGTGCATGTGGGGCAGAATGCCGCGCAGATCGGGCTGCGCTATGGCAACGTCTCGGCCGCGTCGGTGGGGGCGATCCAGCGCCAGTTGCTGGTGCTGGAAACGCAGGGCGGCGACCGGTTCTTTGGCGAACCCGCGCTGGAGCTGGCCGATATGATGGCGCAGGCCCCCGACGGGCGCGGCCGGATCAACATTCTGGCGGCGGACCGGCTTATGTCCTCGCCCCGGCTTTATGCGACCTTCCTGCTGTGGCTGCTGTCAGAACTGTTTGAGGAACTGCCCGAGGTGGGCGACCCCGACAAGCCGCGATTCGTCTTCTTCTTCGATGAGGCGCATCTGCTGTTCGACGATGCGCCCAAGGCGCTGGTCGACAAGGTCGAACAGGTGGCCCGGCTGATCCGGTCCAAGGGGGTGGGGGTGTATTTCATCACCCAGAACCCCGCCGACGTGCCTGATGGCGTGCTGGGCCAGCTGGGCAACCGGGTGCAGCATGCCCTGCGCGCCTTTACCGCCAAGGACCAGAAGGATCTGGCCCGCGCCGCGCAGAACTATCGCCCCAACCCCGCCTTCGACACCCAGACCGCGATCAAGGAGGTCGGCACCGGCGAGGCGGTGACATCCTTCCTGCAGGCCAAGGGCGCGCCGGGCATGGTGGAACGCACGCTGGTCCGCCCGCCGCAATCGCGCCTGGGGGTCCTGAGCGATGCCGAACGGCGCGCGGTCATCGCGGCCTCGGCCCTGGGGGTGAAATACGACCGCGTGATCGATCGCGATTCGGCCCATGAAATCCTGACCCGGCGCGCCGACGAGGCCGCGCGCGAAGCCGCCCGCGCCGAGGCCGAGGCTGCGACCGAGGCCGAAAGCGCCGCCCGGGCCGAGCGCGAATTCCGCAACGCGCGGCGCTATGACAGCGACACCGGCAAGACCCCGGCCAAGCCGCGCAGTCGGTCGCGCAGCTCCGATTCGGTTCTGGAAACCTTTGGCAAAAGCCTGGCCCGGCAACTGGGCACGAAATCGGGGCAGGCGTTGGTGCGCGGGGTGCTGGGCACGCTGTTCCGGTCGCGCTAGGCGGGGTCAAACCCGCAGCGGCACCGGGGTGTGGGCGGGTTCGGGCGACTGTTGCGGCCTGCGCGGCAGCAGCCGTGCCTCGGCCATCACGGCGATCAGAACGTCGATGTGGCGCATCACGCAATAGTCCGCCGACCCCGCGCGCCGGCTGGCCTCAAGCCGTGATTCTTCGGCCAGAAGCCCCGCCAGCGCCGCGTCCGGCCCGGGCAGCGCACCCGATGCCAGGATGCGCTTCAGATCACGGCTGCGGCTGTAATCGGCCAGCCCGAAACGCGCGGCACGCACCAGCAGACGCGGGCGTTTCAGCTGTGAAACAAGGGCGGAAAGGTCGGTCATGGCAGTTCCCCGGTTGTGTGACGGGGGTCACGAAAGCACAACCTATGCGGGTGTTGCGCTATTCCAAAGATCAGCGTTCGGCGCTTTCGAGAAAATTTAGGATTTTTAAACAATTCTCTGGATCGTTCGCGTTCTTTAACGAACAGGTAAGGAAACCAACCCACGGTTGAGCGGCACGGACTCTTGCGGCAACACGGATTTGTCGCCTGTATCTGGGGGAAAGAATGAAGACGACTGCACAAGGTCCCGCGGGGTTGCCCGCGTGGCTGCCGGACTATGCACGCCTGTATCTGCGCCATGTGGAAGAGGGTGTCTCGATTCGCCAACTGGCGCGGGCTGAGGGCTGCCATGCCTCGACCGTCCTGCGCCGGGTGCGCCGGATCGAGGCGCGCCGCGACGATCCGCTGGTCGATGAGGCGCTTGATGGTCTGGGCCGCAATCGTCCCGCTTGCCCCCCACGCGCAACCGGATCAGCAGAGGAAGACCCGATGAGCGCACCGCTTCGTTCCGATCCGATCCCCGAAGCCCAACTGATGGCCGAAGCCCGCCGCATCCTGCGTCGGCTTGGCGAAATGGGCGCGCTGCTGGTGGTCGCCCCCGACATGGACAAGGCCGTGGTGCTGAAGGGCACGGTGCGCACCGCCGTTCTGGACCGTTCGGTGGCGCAGGCCTTCGCGCTGAAGGACTGGATCCAGGTTGCCCATTCCGGCCGCGTGGTCAGCTATGAAATCAGCCCGGTCGGTCGCGCCGCGCTGAAGCGGATGCTGGAGGACACGGTCCCCGGTTTTGCCGACGCCCAGGGCGCCTTTGCCGGGGACGAGCCCGCCCCGCATGCCGCCCAGCACCGGATCTGGGCCGAACGGGACCTGCCCGACCCCGACGACAACCGCCCCCGCCGGATGCGCGCAAACCTGGCCGAAAGCCCGCTGGGCGTTCTGGCACGGCGGCGGGACAAAGAGGGCGAACCCTTCCTGACCCCCGATCTGGTCGCCGCCGGCGAGCGGCTGCGCGAGGATTTCGAACTGGCCCAGCTGGGCCCGCGCGTGGCGCAGAACTGGGAACGCTTTCTGACGGGGGGCGGGGATCGCGGCCAGTACCGCACGGGCCACGGCGGCGGCGGGTCGGAACGCGCGCGCGAACGCGTCGCCGCCGCGCTGCGTGATCTTGGGCCGGGGCTGGGCGACATGGTGCTGCGCTGCTGCTGTTTTCTGGAAGGGCTGGAAACGGCGGAAAAGCGGCTGGGCTGGTCGGCGCGCTCGGGCAAGATCGTGCTGCGCATCGCATTAATCCGGCTCAAGCGCCATTATGACGAAACCTATGGCGGCGCGGCGCCGCTGATCGGGTAGGGCCGCCGGCGAAGGGGCAGGGGGCGCTGCCCCCTCTTGGCGCTCTGCGCCAATTCACCCCCGAGGTATTTTTGGCAAGATGAAAGCCCCCTTCGGCTTTGACCAAATATCCCGGGGGGTGAGGCGCGGCACGCGCCGAGGGGGGCAGCGCCCCCCTTTTGCGTCGCATCCCTTGGACAAGTCCGCCCGAACGCGTTACATCTGCCCCAGCAGCTGCAGGAGTGCCCCATGAGTCCGCGCGACCTAAAGATCCCCGGCCAGCGTCATCCGGAAAAGGCGCATCGTCCCGACCAGGAACAGCCCAAGAAACCGGCTTGGATCCGGGTCAAGGCCCCGACCTCGCAGGGCTACAAGGACACGCGCGAGATCCTGAAGACCAACAAGCTGGTGACCGTCTGTGAAGAGGCGGGCTGCCCCAATGTCGGCGAATGCTGGAGCGCGGGCCACGCCACCATGATGATCATGGGCGAGATCTGCACCCGGGGTTGTTCATTCTGCAACATCGCCACCGGCAAGCCCGATGCGCTGGACGCCTTCGAGCCGGGGCGTGTGGCCCATGCGGTGCAGACGCTGGGGCTGAAGCATGTGGTGATCACCTCGGTCGATCGCGATGATCTGGACGATGGCGGCGCTGAACATTTCGCCCAGACGATCCGCGCGATCCGCCACCGCAGCCCCGACACCACGATCGAGATCCTGACCCCCGATTTCCTGAAATGCGCCCCCGAGGCGCTGGAGAAGGTGGTCGCGGCGCGGCCCGATGTCTTCAACCACAATCTGGAAACCGTGCCGGGCCTTTATCCCACCGTGCGCCCCGGCGCGCGCTATTTCCACAGCCTGCGCCTGTTGCAGCGCGTGAAAGAGCTGGATCCGGCGATGTTCACCAAATCGGGCATCATGGTGGGCCTGGGCGAGGATCGTCAGGGCGTCTTGCAGGTGATGGATGACATGCGCGCCGCCGATGTCGATTTCCTGACCATTGGCCAGTATCTGCAGCCAACCCCCAAGCATCACCGCGTGGACCGCTTTGTCACCCCCGAGGAATTCAAGGATTATGAGCGTGCGGCCTATGGCAAGGGCTTTTTGATGGTCTCGGCCACGCCGCTGACGCGGTCATCCTATCACGCGGGCGAGGATTTCGCGCGGCTGCGGGCGGCGCGTCTGGAAAAGCTGGGCCGGGGCTGAGGCCACGCAGGCGGCGGTTGAGCGGGCCAAATGGGGCTTACTCAACCGGCGGCACGCGTTTCAGATAGGCGGCCACGGCGCGCCGGTCTTCGGGCGGCAGCTGGGCGTAGTTCGACACGACATGGGCCATATGGCCGCCGACGCTGTCGTAATCTGGGGTGAAGCCGGTTTCCAGATAGGCGGCGATGTCAGCCTCGGTCCAGGTCAGTTTCGCCGGGGTGATGTTGGGAATCGTGCCGGTGCCCGAAGGATCGGGCCCGCCTGCCAGCCAGCGGCTGCGGTCCAGCCCGCCCAGCGCATTGCGCGGGGTGTGGCATTCGCCGCAATGGCCCAGCGCCTCGGCCAGATAGCGGCCGCGGGTTTCTTCCGGGTCAAGATCGCCGGTGATCACCCAATCCTCATTCAGGAACAACGCCTTCCAGCCGCCAAGGGCTGTGCGGATGTTGAAGGGAAAGCCGATGTCATGCGGCGCGCTTGGGGTGGAATCGGCGGGCAGGGCCATCAGGAAGGCATGCAGGTCGGCCACGTCCTGCGCGGTCATCTTGGCATAGGCGCCATAGGGCAGGGCGGGGTAAAGATGCTGGCCCGCGCGCCCCGTGCCCTTGATCAGCGCATTGGCCAGATCGGCCACGGTCCAGCCCGCGATTCCCTGGTCCGAGGGCGAGATATTGGGCGCAAGGAAGGTTCCGAAGGGCGAGGCAAAGCGCTGCCCGCCTGCCATCACCCGCTGCGCCGCATCGCGCGCGCCCGGCGCCATGTGGCACGATCCGCAGCCTGCGGCCAGAAACACCGTCTCGCCGCGCGCGGCATCGCCGGAAAGCCCGGCCAGATCGGTCGTATCCACCCGTTGCGGGCGCGTCACGACCAGCGCCGCGCCCAGGGCTGCGGCACCGGCCAGGGCCAGGATCATCAGGCTGCGGCGCATCGGCTTTCTCCGTCTTGGACCATGGTTGGGGACAGTGTGCGGCCTTGGGCCGCCTGATGCAACCTTGCGCGGGCTTGGCTCAGGGGGGCGGTGTCAGGGGCGGGGCGCGCGGGGCAGTTTTTCGACGCGCGCCCAATCGGGCCACAGGCCCAGCCAGTCCAGCGCCACCACCGCCAGTGCCGCGGCCACCGCGATGGCCGCGATCTTCACCATCCGTGGCGAGGGCGGGTGGCGCGCCCATTTCGCCATGCGCAACAGCCAGGTCAGGTTCATTCGGTGAACCGGACCTTGCCGATGAAGGGCAGGTTGCGGTTGCGCTGGGCAAAGTCGATGCCATAGCCGACCAAGAATTCGTCGGGAATTTCAAATCCCGTCCAGGTGGCGCGCACATCGGCCTCGCGCCGCGACGGTTTATCCAAAAGCGCGCAGCATTCGATCCGGCGCGGATTGCGCGCGCGCAACAGCCCCATCACATGCTTCAGCGTGTGGCCGGTATCGACGATATCCTCGACCACCAGCACATCGCGCCCCTCAATCGGGGCGCGCAAGTCCTTGAGGATGCGCACCTCTCGGCTGGAGGTCATCGCATCGCCATAGCTTGACGCCTCAAGAAAATCGACCTCGACGGGCAGGTCGATTTCACGCACCAGATCGGCGATGAAGACGAACGACCCCCGCAGCAGACCCACCACCACCAGCTTGTCGGTGCCGGCAAAGGCCGCGGTGATGTCATGGGCCAGCGCCTCGACGCGGGCGGCGATCTTCTTGGCCGAAATCATCTGATCGATCACATAGGCGCGCTGCGTCATCTTGGCATTTTCCTGTGGGGGCCTTGATTTCCGCCCCCTTCTTACCGCAAAGAAGCCCCGCAAGTCA
The DNA here is from genome assembly GCF_023544865.1 of Phaeovulum molybdatiresistens. Classification (GTDB taxonomy): domain Bacteria; phylum Pseudomonadota; class Alphaproteobacteria; order Rhodobacterales; family Rhodobacteraceae; genus Pontitalea. The sequence goes on from NZ_JAMJFX010000002.1 coordinate 80,013, forward strand.
CGGCGGAAACGGATCACGCGATGCCCAGCCATTCCGAACAGCGGGTGATGCCCTACAGCGCGCAGCAGATGTATGATCTGGTTGCCGATGTCGGGCGCTATCCGGAATTCCTGCCCTGGAATTCGGCCGCGCGGATCCGGTCACGCGCGCTGCAGGTTGACGGGTCCGAGGTGCTGGAGGCCGATCTGGTGATTTCCTTCAAGGTCTTCCGCGAACGGTTCGGCAGCCGGGTCACGCTGTGGCCCGAACGGTCGCGGATCGACACGGAATATCTGGACGGGCCCTTCAAATACCTGCGCAGCTGGTGGCAATTCGCCGATCGCCCGGGTGGCGGCTGTCAGGTGGAGTTCTTTGTCGATTTCGAATTCCGCAACGCCCTTTTGCAAAAGGTGATCGGCGTGGTCTTTGATGAGGCAATGCGCCGGATCGTGCGCGCCTTTGAGGATCGGGCAAAGGCGCTTTACGGCTGAAGCGCGCGGGAAAGCAGCGCCAGCGCATGATCGCGCGCGGCGTGGCGCACCCGGTCGCGCCCCAGCGCGCCGAAGTCGATGGTTTCGGTGAAGGTTGGCGCGCCCTTGTGGGCAAGGCCAAAGCAGACGCGCCCCTCGGGCTTGAATTCGGACCCGCCGGGGCCGGCGATACCTGTGATCGCCACCGCCAGATCGGCCAGCGAATGGGTGATCGCACCTTCGGCCATTTCGCGCGCGACGGGTTCCGACACCGCGCCATGGGCGGCCAGCGTGTCCGCCTGCACGCCCAGCATGTCCTGTTTTGCGGCGTTGGAATAGGTGACAAAGCCCCGGTCCACCACCGCCGACGACCCCGCCACATCGGTCAGCGCCACCGCGACCATGCCGCCGGTGCAGCTTTCGGCGGTGGCGATGCGCAGGCCGCGCGCCTTGGCGGCGGTCAGGATCGCAGCCGGGGTCATTGCATGATAATCCCGTGCGCGACGCCCGCCGCGACCATCGTGGCAAGCCCCGCAAAGACCCCGGCCCACAGGTCATCCAGCATCACGCCCGCCGCATCGCCGCGCCGGTCGGCCCGGCCCACAAGCCAGGGTTTCCAGATGTCGAACAGCCGGAAGAAGACAAAGGCCGCGACCCAGCCGGGATAGGCGACCACGGCCCAATCCTCCAGGCCCCGCGCCCAGAAGGCGGCGGCGGGGAACAGCAGCGCCAGCCACTGGCCTGCGACCTCATCAATCACGATCTCGGATGGGTCCTCGCCGGGGCGGCCGTGCAGTTCCCGGCCCACCGACCAGAAACCCAGCGCGGTCACCGCGGCCGTGGCCGCGACCAGCGCCCAGAAGCCGATGTAGCGGTCGATCGCGACGCCCAGCACCAGCGCCGCCGCCGATCCCCAGGTGCCCGGCGCGGGCCGCATCAGCCCAACGCCGAAAAAGGTGTTGATGGCCCGGATCATGCGCGCACCAATGTTGCCGTTGCGATGGCCGCGATACCTTCTTCGCGGCCCGTGAACCCCAGCCGTTCCGAGGTGGTCGCCTTGACCGACACCCGATCCGGCGCCACATCCATGATGCGGGCCAGTTCTGCCGCCATTTTAAGGGCATGCGGGCCGATCTTCGGACGTTCACAGATCAGCGTCACATCGACATTGCCGATGCGATAGCCCCTTTCGGCGGCCAGCTTCGCGGCATGGGCCAGAAAGATCTCGGATGCCGCGCCCTTCCATTGTGGGTCCGAGGGCGGGAAATGCCGCCCGATATCACCCGCCGCCAGCGCGCCATAGATCGCATCGGTCAGCGCATGCATCCCCACATCCGCATCGGAATGGCCCAGAAGACCCTTGGAATGGGGGATTTTCACCCCGCACAGGATGACGTGATCGCCCTCGCAAAAGGCATGCACGTCATAGCCATTGCCCAGCCTTACATCCATTTCGGCCCCCAGAATGCGCTCGGCCCGGGCAAAATCCTCGGGCCAGGTGATTTTCAGATTGTCCTCTGCGCCGGGGACGATGTCCACCGCAAGTCCCGCCCGGCGCGCGATTTCGACATCATCGGCAGCGTCGCCCGGATGGGCGCGATAGGCGGCCAGGATCTTGTCAAAGTGAAAGCCCTGCGGGGTCTGCGCGCGATAAAGCCCGTCGCGGTCGGCGGTGCCGGTCACCCGGCCCTCCGAACCCCGCCAAAGCGCATCCGTCACCGCCAGGGCGGGCGCGGCCGCGGGCGCATGATCCAGCGCCGCCAGCACCGCCATGATCACCGTGCGCGGCACAAGCGGGCGCGCGCCGTCATGGATCAGAACCTTGGAAATTCCGGCCCCATCAAGGGCTTCCAGCGCGTTCCTTACGCTTTGCGACCGGGTCTGCCCGCCTGCCACCAGCGTCACCGTGCCGCCGAATTCCTCCAGCCCCCGGATCATTTCCTCCGGGTGCAGCACCACGATGATGCGGCCCAGCCCCGCAAAGGCCGCGACCGTGCGCGCCAGCACGCTTTGCCCGCACAAGGGACGCCATTGCTTGGCCAGCCCGCCGCCCGCGCGGCTGCCGCGCCCGGCGGCGACAATGATCACAGCCGTTGTCATGCACCCTCCACAAATCTGCGCCAATGGCTTAGGCGATACCTGCCCGCGGTGCAATCGAGGCTTTTGTCGCATTTCGGGGCAGGTAAGTGATTATTTTTTGTGCAACTGCTGTTTTTTGCCGCCAAAAACGCCCAGATTGTTTGAGACGCCCCCGCATCGCGTTTAGCTGGGGCCGGAAAGGATACATCGTGACCGCTGCCGCATCCCCCATCCGCCTTGGCGATCTTGCCCTGACCCCGCCGGTGTTTCTGGCGCCGATGGCGGGCATCACCGATCTGCCGTTCCGGCGCATGGTGGCGCGGTTCGGCGCGGGGCTGGTGGTGTCGGAAATGGTCGCCTCGGGCGAGATGCTGACCGCGAAACCATCCGTCCGGGCCAAGGCGCGGGTCGAACTGGGGCTGGACCTGCCCAGTTCGGTGCAGCTTGCGGGCCGCGAGGCGCGCCCGATGGCCGAGGCCGCGAAGATCGTGGCCGACATGGGCGCGCGGATCATTGACATCAACATGGGCTGCCCGGCGAAAAAGGTGACGGGGGGCTATTCCGGCTCGGCCCTGATGCGCGACCCCGACCATGCCCTGCGCCTGATTGAGGCGGTGACGGCGGCGGTGGACCTGCCGGTCACGCTCAAGATGCGGCTGGGCTGGGATGACGACAGCCGCAACGCGCCTGACATCGCGCAAAGGGCGCAGGCGGCGGGCGTGCGGATGGTGGTGATCCATGGCCGCACACGGATGCAGTTCTACAAGGGCCAGGCAGATTGGTCGGCGATCGCGGCGGTCAAGGATGCGGTGACGATCCCGGTGATTGCCAATGGCGACATTGTCGACGCGAATAGCGCGCGCGCGGCGCGGGCGGCCTCGGGGGCGGATGGGGTGATGGTCGGGCGCGGGGCGCAGGGCGCGCCCTGGCGGCTGGCCCAGATCGCCCATGCGCTGCATGGCGCACCGGCCCCGTCCATCCCGGAGGGCGACGCGCTTTCCGACTTTATTTCAGAACATTACGAGGCGATGCTAAGCTTTTATGGCAGCGCCGTTGGCCTGCGTTTGGCGCGAAAGCATCTGGGTTGGTATGCCGATCAGGTCGGGGCGCCGCTGCGCGCCGAGATGATGGTGTCACAGACCCCCGAAGCGACGCTGGCGCTGATCCGCGCGGCCTTTGGCGAAAGGATCGCCGCATGACCCTGCCTGCCCCCGGCATCATCTGGGCCTCGCTTCCCACGCCGGCGCTGCTGATCGACGGTGCCGACCGTGTGGCCGAGGTGAACCCGGCGGCAGAGCTGTTCCTGAACCTGTCGGCGCGCGCGCTGAAGGGGCAAAGCCTGTTTGAAAGGCTGGCGATCTCGGCCCCGCTGGAAGAGGTCTTTGCCCGCGTGCGCGCCAATCGCGCGGCGCTGTTTGTCAATGATGTCGATGTGACCACCGGCGAACGCGCGCCGGTGCAGTGCAACCTGCAGGCCGCGCCTTTGGGCGAAGACCCGCAGATGGTTCTGTTCCTGATCACCCCGCGGGAAATCGCCGACCGGCTGGGCCGGGCCAGCATGGTCCGGTCCGCCGCGCGCTCGGCCATCGGCATGGCCGAGATGCTGGCGCATGAAATCAAGAACCCGCTGGCGGGCATCGCGGGGGCGGCGCAGCTTCTGGCGATGGGCCTGTCGGGCGAGGACCGCGAGCTGACCGATCTGATCGTGGATGAGACGCGCCGCATCGTGAAGCTGCTGGAACAGGTCGAACAATTCGGCGATGTCCGCCCGCCCGACCGGCGCGCGGTCAATATCCATGACGTGCTGGACCGGGCGCGCAAATCCGCCCAGGTGGGCTTTGGCGCGGGCATGAAGATCGTCGAGGATTACGACCCGTCACTGCCGCCGACGCTGGGCGATGCCGATCAGCTGACGCAGGTGTTCCTGAACCTGCTGAAGAACGCGACCGAGGCCGCGCAGGGAAGCGGCAAGATCGGCGGCACCATCCGCATCCGCACCTTTTACGACCACGCCCTGCGCCTGCGCGGCGCCGATGGCCGCGGCCAGCCGGTGCCATTGCAGGTGGAAATCATCGACGACGGCCCGGGCATCCCGCCCGATCTGGCCGGCGCGATCTTTGAGCCCTTCGTTTCGGGGCGCGAAAACGGCACGGGGCTGGGCCTGGCGCTCGTGTCCAAGATCATATCCGAGCATGACGGTTGGATCAGCGTGGAATCCGTGCCCGGGCGCACCGTCTTCCGCATTTCCCTGCCCGTCGCCCCCCGCAGCCAGAAGGAGTGACCCGTGGACGGAACCGTTCTTGTCGCCGATGACGACCGCACCATCCGCACCGTGCTGACCCAGGCGCTGACGCGGGCAGGCTGCAAGGTTCACGCGACCGCCAGCCTGACAACGCTGATGCGCTGGGTCGAAGAGGGCAAGGGCGATCTGGTGATTTCCGATGTGGTCATGCCCGATGGCAACGGCCTTGAGGCGCTGCCCCGCATCGGCAAGGAACGCCCCGGCCTGCCGGTGATCGTGATCTCGGCGCAGAACACGATCATGACCGCGATCCAGGCCGCCGAGGCCGAGGCCTTTGATTACCTGCCCAAGCCCTTCGATCTGCCCGATCTGATGAAACGCGCGGCCCGCGCGCTGGAAACCAAACGCCGCCGCGCGCCTGCGCCGCGCCCGGCCGATCCCGCGGCTGCGGCGGCGCCCGAGGCATCCGATCTGCCGCTGGTGGGGCGCACGGCGGCGATGCAGGCGCTTTATCGTTTGGTGGCGCGGGTGATGAATGCCGATCTGGCGGTGCTGATCCAGGGCGAAAGCGGCACCGGAAAATCGCTGATCGCCCGCGCGATCCATGATTTTTCCGACCGGCGCACGCTGCCCTTCGTGGTGGCGCAGGCGGGGGATCTGCGGGGCGCTGACGGGGCCTCGGCGCTGCTGGCGCGGGTGCGGGGCGGCAGTCTGGTGTTTGATGAGGTGGCCGATTACGACGATGAGACCCAGGCCCGCATCGTGCGCCTGCTGGATGCGCTGCCAGATCCCGCGCCGCGGATCATGGCGACCACCCAGCACGATCTGGCAACCCTGATGGAGGCCGGGCGCTTCCGGCGCGATCTGTTCTACCGGCTGGGCGGGATCACGCTGGCCGTGCCGCCGCTGCGCGACCGGGTCGAGGATATCCCGCTGCTGGCCGATCACTTCCTGGCGCGGGCCGAACGCGAGGGCCTGGGCGCACGCAGCCTGGCGCCCGAGGCACAGGCGCTGATCCGCGGCTTTTCCTGGCCCGGCAACGTGCGCCAGCTGGAAAACACCCTGCGTCGTCTGGCCGTGACCGCGGTGGGCGATGAAATCACCCGCGCCGAGGTCGAGGCCGCGCTGCACAGCCAGCCAAGCCCCGATCCCGCCCGCAGCCCCCTGCCGGAAGGCGACCGGCTGTCCGGGTCGATCGCGCGCCACCTGCGGCGCTATTTCGACCTGCATGGCGCAAATCTGCCACCGCCGGGGCTTTATGACCGCATCCTGCGCGAGATGGAGGCCCCGCTGCTGGAAATCGCGCTGGAGGCAACCGCCGGAAATCAGGCCAAATGTGCCGATCTACTGGGGATCAACCGCAATACCTTGCGCAAGAAGATCACCGATCTGGATATTCAGGTGACACGGCGCCGCAAGCTGATGTAAAACGGCAACAGTCAGGCGTTGCCTTTTTGCCTGCCGGATTCGGCGGCCCGATGGGCCGGCCGCGCCGGTGCGGGGCGGCGCTTGCGTGAACCGGGGGACATCCGTGCAAGGCACGCTACATCGCACCGCATGGGATCGGCTAAGCCGCCTGCGCCGTCAGCGCCGGGTGCAGAATGCCGCGACGATCGGATTGGTGGTGCTGGGGCCGGTGCTGGCCTTCGCCACCTTTGTCGTGCTGGGGCCGATGGGGCAGGGTGCGGCCTCCAACGCGCTGCGGCTGATCCTGCTGGCGGATTTCGTCTATTTCCTGCTGCTGGCGGGGCTGATCGGGCTGCGGCTGATGCAGATGCTGGCGGCGCGGCGGGCGCGTTCAGCCGGGTCGCGGCTGCATCTGCGGCTGACGGCGGTGTTTGCGGGGATCGCGCTGGTGCCCACGGTGCTGGTGGCGATCTTCGCGGGGCTGACGGTGAATGTGGGCCTTGAGGGCTGGTTTTCCGACCGGGTCCGGCAGGTGGTGGGCACCTCGCTGGCCGCGGCCGAGGCCTATCAGGACGAACACCGCCGCGATCTGGTGCAAGATACCCAGGCGCTGGCGGCCTTTCTGAACCTGCGCCGGCAGGCCGCGACGTTTCTGGACGATGGCGATCTGCGCGAATTGCTGACCGCGGGGCAGGCGGGCATCCAGCGCGGCCTGCGCGAGGCCTACGTGATCGACGGCGCAGGCGACATCCGCGCGCGCGGCGAACGCAGCTATCTGTTCAATTTCGAAAAGCCCGCCCCCGACCACTTGGCCGGGGCCGAGACGGCCACCGCGCCGGTGTTGATCGAGGATTGGCCCAATGGTGAATTCCGCGCGCTGGTGCGGCTGGATGCCTTCGTGGACCGCTATCTTTATGTCAGCCGCGCGGTGGATGGGCAGATCCTGTCGCTGCTGGATGACACCCGCGAAACCGTCGGCCTTTATCAGCAGCTTGAGGCGACGCGCGGCAAGGTTCTGTTCGAATTTGGCCTGCTTTACGTGGGCTTTGCCCTGATCCTGATCTTTGCGGCGGTCTGGATGGGGCTGTGGTTTGCCGAACGGCTGTCGCGCCCGATCGGGCGGCTGGCGCTGGCGGCCGAACGGGTCGGCGCGGGCGATCTGGACGCACAGGTCATCGAGGGTGAAGGCGATGATGAAATCGCCACGCTGGGCCAGTCGTTCAACCGCATGACGCGCCAGCTGAAAGGCCAGCGGATGGAACTGATCGCCAGCCACCGCGAGACCGAGGAACGCCGCCGTCTGTTCGATTCGGTGCTGTCCTCGGTGACTTCGGGGGTGATCGGGCTGGATGCGGGGGGGCGGGTCGATTTCCTCAACCGCTCTGCGATGCGGCTGCTGGATCTGGAACCCGGGCGCGACCACGACCGTCCCCTGACCGAGGCGGTGCCGGAATTTTCGAGTCTTTTCCAGCGCCTGCAGGACGGTCTGGGCGAGGTCGCCCAGGAAGAGGTGCGCGTGTCGCGCGCCGGGCGGCTGGAAAGCCTTTTGGTGCGCATGGCCGTGCGCCGACGCCAGGATGGCGCGCCCGAAGGCTATGTGGTGGCCTTTGACGATGTCACCGAACTGGTCAGCGCGCAGCGCATGGCCGCCTGGGGCGATGTCGCGCGCCGCATCGCGCATGAGATCAAGAATCCGCTGACCCCGATCCAGCTGTCGGCGGAACGGCTCAAGCGCAAGTTCTCGCCCCTGGTCGGGGACGAGGCCGAGGCGCTGGAACAGCTGACCGGCGTGATCGTGCGCCAGACCAATGACCTGCGCCGCATCGTCGATGAATTCTCGCGCTTTGCGCGCATGCCCGAACCCGACCGGCGCGATCACGATCTGGCGCGGCTGATGCGCGATGCGGTGACGCTGCAGGACGGTGCCTTGCATGGCGCGCGGCTGTCGGCCGATCTGCCCGATGGGCCGGTGATCGTGGAACTGGATGCCACGATGATCGGCCAGGCGGTCACCAACCTTCTGAAGAACGCGGGCGAAGCCATTGAAAGCCTGATGGAAAAAGGCGCGCCCGAAGGCTTTGCCCCCGAGGTGCGCGTGACCATGCAGGCCAGCCCCGACCAGGTGCTGATCCGCATCGCCGACAACGGCGTGGGCCTGCCCGAGGATCGCACGCGGCTGTTCGAACCCTATGTGACGACGCGCGCCAAGGGCACCGGTCTGGGCCTGCCGATCGTCAAGAAGATCATCGAGGAACATGGCGGCACGCTGACGCTGAGCGATGCGCCCGCCTTCACCGAGGGCGCCCATCGCGGCGCGCTTGCCGAAATCCGCCTGCCGCGTGCGCGCGCGGGCGTCAAAGCCATCAAGGAAAGGGCCGCGGGCAGTGCGGCAGGGATCTGACATGAGTGACATTCTGATCGTCGACGACGAAAAGGACATCCGCGAACTGATCGCTGACATCCTGAAGGACGAAGGCTTTGCCACCCGCATGGCGGCCAATTCCGACGACTGCATGGAGGCGATCAACGCCGAACCACCGGCGCTGATGATCCTGGATATCTGGCTGAAGGACAGCCGGATGGACGGGATCGACATTCTCAAGGCGGTCAAGCGCAACAACCCCGACATCCCGATCATCATCATCTCGGGGCATGGCAACATCGAAATCGCGGTCGCCGCGATCAAGCAGGGCGCCTATGATTTCATCGAAAAGCCCTTCAACATCGACCAGCTGATGGTGGTGATCACCCGCGCGATGGAAACCGCGCGGCTGCGCCGGGAAAATTCCAGCTTGCGCCGGCGTGATCATGGCCCGGCCGAGATGCTGGGCGCCTCGGTGGCGTTTCGCAAGCTCAAGGATCAGCTGGACAAGGTGACCCGGTCCAACGGGCGGGTGATGCTGTCGGGCGAGCCGGGATCGGGCAAGGAAATGGCCGCGCGCTACATCCACCAGCATTCGACCCGCGCCACCGGGCCTTTCGTCACCGTCACCTCGGCCTCGATCGCGCCCGAGCGGATGGAAGAGGTGCTCTTTGGCCGCGAATCCACCGATCGGGGCGTGGAAAAGGGGCTTCTGGAACAGGCCCACGGCGGCGTGATCTATTTCGACGAGGTGGCCGACATGCCGCCGGGCACGCAAAGCAAGATCCTGCGGGTGCTGACCGAACAGCAGTTCATGCGCGTGGGCGGGGCCGACAAGGTGCGGGTGGACCTGCGGGTGATCAGCTCGACCACGCGCGATCTGGCCACCGAAATCGGCGCCGGGCGGTTCCGTCAGGAACTTTATGACCGGCTGAACGTGGTGCCGATCGCGGTGCCCGCATTGGCCGAACGGCGTGAAGATGTGCCGCTGCTGGCCGCGCATTTCATCGAAAGCTTCAACCGCAGCCAGGGCCTGCCCCTGCGCCCGCTGTCCGAGGATGCGGCGGCGATGCTGCAGACGATGGACTGGCCCGGCAACATCCGCCAGCTGCGCAACGTGATCGAGCGCATCCTGATCCTGGGCGAGGGCACCGACCCGATCGAGGCGCGCGAACTGCCCGGCCAGGATGCCCCCGCCGCCGAGGGCCGCCTGGTTCTGGGCGGTGCGCTGGCCACCCTGCCGCTGCGCGAGGCGCGCGAATTGTTTGAACGCGAATATCTGCTGACCCAGATCAACCGTTTTGGCGGCAACATCTCGCGCACGGCGAATTTCGTGGGCATGGAACGCTCGGCCTTGCACCGCAAGCTGAAGTCGCTGGGGGTCGGCACCGGGGCCAAGGGCAACGGCAATGGTGGCCCCGGCGAAGAGGATGACGTGGGCTGATCCCGGGGGCGGGTGCGGGCCATCCGCCCGGACCCGTCGATTGACCCGACACCGGGCAGGCCCTAAGAAGGGGCCTGACTGGCGGTGCGGGGTTCTTCCATGAAGGTCATCATCTGTGGCGCGGGGCAGGTGGGCTGGCAGATCGCGCGCCACCTGGCGGGGGAACGCAACGATGTTACCATCGTCGATGTTAACCCCGAACTGGTGCGCCGGGCGTCAGACACGCTGGATGTGCAGGGGGTGGCGGGCTTTGCCTCGCATCCCGATGTGCTGGAACGCGCGGGCGCGCGCGATTGCGACCTGATCATCGCTGCCACCTTTTCCGATGAGGTCAACATGGTCACCTGCCAGGTGGCCCATTCGGTCTTTGGCATCACCCGCAAGATCGCGCGGCTGCGGGCGCAATCCTACATGGAATCGCTTTATACCGACCTGTTCCGCCGCGACCATCTGCCGATCGACGTCGTCATCAGCCCCGAACGCGAGGTGGCCGAGGCCGCGTTGCAGCGCCTGGCCGCGCCCTCGACCTTTGACACCGAAAGCTTTTTTGGCGGCATGGTGCAGCTGCTGGGCATCGCGCTGGAGGAGGACTGTCCGGTCCTGAACACGCCCCTGCGCCAGCTGACCGATCTGTTTTCCACCCTGCGCGCGATCGTGGCCGGGGTGCGCCGCGAAGGGCGGCTGTTCGCGCCCGAACCGGGCGATCAGCTGTTCGCGGGCGATCAGATCTATGTCTTTTCCCATGTCGATGATGTGACCCGCACGCTGGAAATCTTTGGCAAGATGACCAAGAAGCAGGAACGCATCGTCATCATCGGCGGTGGCAATGTGGGCCTTGCGGTGGCGCGCGCGCTGGAAACCCGGCTGGACCGGATCCGCGCCAAGGTGATCGAGAAGGACCGCGCCCAGGCCGAACGCGCCGCCGATGCGCTGGAACGCACCATCGTGCTGAACGGCGACGGCATGAGCGCGGAACTGCTGGAAGAGGCCAACATCAGCCGCGCCGATGCGGTGCTGGTCGTGACCGATGACGACAAGACCAACATTCTGGCCGCGGTGCGCGCCAAGCAGGCGGGGTGTCGCATGGCGATCAGCCTGGTCAATGACCCGACCCTGGTGCCGCTGATGGCGCCCCTGGACATCGACGCCTACATCAACCCGCGCGCCACCACCGTCAGCTCGATCCTGCGCCACATCCGTCATGGCCGGGTGCGCGCGATCTATTCCATCGGCGATGCCGAGGCCGAGGTGATCGAGGCGGTGGTGATGGGCACCTCGCCGATTTCGGGGCGGATGGTGCGCGACATCGCCTTTCCCGAAGGGGTGCTGGTCGGCGCCATCCGCAAGGGCGAGCGCATCGTCAAACCCACCGGCGAGACCAAGATCGAAGAGGGCGATTCGATCCTGCTGTTCGCGCTCAGCGCCGATGTCCCGGAGGTGGAGCAGCTGCTGCAGGTCTCCATCGATTTCTTCTGATGCTGCGGCGCTTGCACGATCTGCCGCTGATCGTGATCCTGCTAGGGATCGGGGGGGCGGCGATGTATGTGCCGGCGGCCCATGCGCTGGCGCTGCGCCAGCATGACATTGCCCGCCCGTTCTTTTATTCCGGCACGCTGATCCTGGTGCTGGTGGCGCTGCTGGCGCTGGCGACCGCCGGCAACCCCAAGGGCCCCGAGGGGCGCAGCCACCTGCTGGCGATGCTGGCCACGTTTTCGGTGCTGCCGCTGGCGCTTGCGGTGCCCTTCAATGAGGCGGTGCCCGATACCGGCCTGTTCAATGCCTGGTGGGAAATGGTCTCGTCGCTGACCACGACGGGGGCCACGCTTTATGATCCGGGGCGGCTGGCGCCCAGCCTGCATCTGTGGCGGGCGCTGGTGGGCTGGCTGGGCGGGTTCTTCATGCTGGTGATGGCGATTGCAGTGCTGGCGCCCCTGCGGCTGGGCGGGTTCGAGGTGTTCTTTTCGGGCGGGCCGTCGGGGCGGCCGGTGCGGGTGGCCAGCACCGCCGAGGGCGGCGCGGATGCGGGTGAACGCATCCTGCATTACGCTGTCCGCACCTTTCCCTTTTACGTCGGGCTGACGGGGCTGTTGTGGGTGCTGCTGCTGATCGCGGGCGATCCGGCGCTGGTGGCGCTGTGCCATGCGATGTCGACGCTGGCGACCTCGGGCATTTCCCCCATCGGGGGCAGCACCGGGGCGCCGTCGGGGATGCTGGGCGAAGGGCTGATCTTCCTGTTCCTGCTGCCGGCGCTGTCGCGCAGGCTCTGGCCCGGCGCGGGTGAGTTGCGCGCCGCCCCCCGCGCGCTGGAGGACCCCGAGCTGCGCCTGGCCGCGGTCATCGTGCTGGCGGTGCCGCTGGTGCTGTTCCTGCGCCACTGGATCGCGGCGCTGGATGTGCCCACCACGCCCAGCCCGGGCGCGATGTTCGGGTCGATCTGGGGCGGGCTGTTCACGGCGCTGTCCTTCCTGACCACGACCGGCTTTGAATCGCAGGCCTGGAACCTGGCGCGCAGCTGGTCGGGCCTGGGCACGCCGGGGCTGTTGCTGTCGGGGCTTGCCATGGTTGGGGGGGGCGTGGCCACCACGGCCGGGGGCGTGCGGCTGTTGCGGGTCTATGCGCTGATCCGGCATGGCGAGCGGGAACTGGACAAGCTGGTCCATCCGTCGTCCATCGCGGGCGGGGGCGGCATGGCGCGCCGCCTGCGCCGCGAGGGCGCCTATATCGCCTGGATCTTCTTCATGCTGTTCGCGCTGTCGATTGCGGTGGTGATGCTGGCGGTGTCGATGGCGGGGCTGGACTTTGAACCCGCCACGGTCCTGTCGATCGCGGCGCTGTCCAACACCGGCCCGCTGGCGCAGGTCGCGGCGGCCACCCCCCTGTCCTGGGCGATGCTGGACCCGGCGGTCAAGGCGATCCTGGCCGCCGCAATGGTGCTGGGTCGGCTGGAAACGCTGGCCATCATCGCGCTGTTCAACCCCGAATTCTGGCGCAACTAGGCCACCGTGCGCGCCCTGCATCGGGGGCGATTGAATTTGGGGGTGGAAAGTCCCATGCTCTTAAGCATACTTGGGGCGTGGCGCCGCAGGGCGACTGCCACGGGATGCGCGACAAGAACAGAAGAAAAAGGCATAAGAACAATGGCTGCCGACAAACAGAATCTGCAAGATGCATTTCTGAACCACGTTCGCAAGACGAAGGTTCCGGTTACAATTTTCCTGATCAACGGGGTCAAGCTGCAGGGCGTGATCACCTGGTTCGACAATTTCTGCGTCCTGCTGCGCCGTGACGGCCAATCGCAGCTGGTCTACAAACATGCGATTTCCACCATCATGCCCGGCCAACCGATTTCCTTGTATGAGGGCGAAGACTGAGCGATCCGGTTTCCTCACGCGCAAGGCCCACGCGGGCCTATGTGCTGCATCCCGACCTGAAGGCCGCGCAGGCCCGCAGGCTGCCTGAACATGGCCTGGCCGAGGCCGTGTCGCTGGCCGCCGCGCTGCCCGACCTTGAGGTGGTCGGCGCCGAAGTCGTGCGCCTGGCCAAGCCGCATCCGGGCCATCTGTTCGGCACTGGCAAGCTGGACGAACTGAAGGCCCGCCTGACCGAGGCCGAGGTGGATCTGGTGCTGGTCGACGGTCCGGTGACGCCGGTGCAGCAGCGCAACCTGGAAAAGGAATGGGACGTCAAGCTTCTGGACCGGACTGGCCTGATCCTGGAAATCTTTGCCGACCGCGCGCGCACCCGCGAAGGGGTGCTGCAGGTGGAACTGGCCGCGCTTAGCTATCAGCGCACGCGGCTGGTGCGGGCCTGGACGCACCTGGAACGCCAGCGCGGCGGGCTTGGCTTTGTCGGCGGCCCGGGCGAGACGCAGATCGAGGCGGACCGCCGCGCCATCGACGAACAGATGATCCGCCTGCGCCGACAATTGGGCAAGGTGGTGAAAACGCGTGAATTGCACCGTGCCGCGCGCCGCAAGGTGCCGTTCCCGGTGGTGGCGCTGGTGGGCTATACCAACGCGGGCAAATCCACGTTGTTCAACCGCATGACCGGCGCCGATGTGATGGCCAAGGACATGCTGTTTGCGACGCTGGACCCGACGATGCGCGGCCTGATCCTGCCGTCCGGACGCAAGGTGATCCTGTCGGACACGGTGGGCTTCATTTCCGACCTGCCGACCGAACTGGTCGCGGCCTTCCGCGCCACCCTGGAAGAGGTGCTGGAGGCCGATCTGATCCTGCATGTGCGCGACATTTCCCACCCCGAAACCGAGGAACAGGCCGCCGATGTGGGCGACATCCTGGAATCGCTGGGCGTGGATGAGGACGTGGCCCTGATCGAGGTCTGGAACAAGATCGACGCGCTGTCGCCCGACACGCGCGCCGCGATCCTGGCCACCGATGCCCGGCGCGGCGATGTGCAGGCCGTGTCCGCCCTGTCGGGCGAGGGGCTGCCCGCGCTGCTGGAGGCGATCGAGGCGCGGCTGGCCGAGGAAAAGACCGAGGCCAATCTGGTCCTGTCCTTCGCCGAGGGCCGCCGCCGCGCCTGGCTGCATGACCGCGACCTTGTCCTGTCCGAGACAGAGACCGAAACCGGCTGGCGCATCACCGTGCGCTGGACGGCACGACAAGAGAGTGCATGGCGCGAATTGTGATCGCGCCTGGCCTCTGGGCCTTTGCGGCGCTGCTGTTGTGGCTGCACCTGCTGGCCGGCATTCCCGGCGATTATCTGGGGCAGGGCTATCCGCTTTATCCTGGGCTGAAGGTCAGCGCGGCATCGCTGGGACTTGAAGCGGGCCTGAACACGGCGCCGGTGTTCGTGGCGGCCGTGCTGGGCCGCTGGCTGCGGCTTTGGGTGCTGCCGCTGGTGGCGGCCGCGTGGCTCGCCGCGTTGGACAGCACCATCCAGCCCTTCACGATCGACTTCGGCACCACCTGGCTGCGAGGCGAGGCGCTTTTGGAACTGGCTTTCGACCCGCTGCACACCCCGCTGGCACTGGCCGCGCTGATGGCGGCCAGCCTTTGGGCGTTCACTCGGCCCCGACAGCCTGCGGCACCAGCCGCGTGATCCCCGCCGCGGCCGCGCGGGCCAGATCCGGGTCCAGCGACATCGGCACATATTCGCCCCGCCGCCACAGTTCGGACAGATCGTCATAATGGCGCGACAGCGGGTGGCCCGACTGGCCCGTGGCAATGACGAACACCGAACTGTCGGGGTCGGCGAAATCGTAGACCCCGCGATAGCCCGCGGCATGGACATTGGTGAAGGGGTCAGGGTCGCGGCCCGAGGTCTTGCCACGCTGCAAGGTGAAATCCCCGCCCGAGGTCGACTGGCGGATGTTCACCACCCAGTTCAGCACCGGCACCTGGCCCAGCACGGCATGGTCGTGGCGGGCCTGATGCGCATCGCCCCAGCGCCAGCTTTCGACCGCCGCGCCGTAGCGCGCGGTCAGATCCAGCAGCGCCTCATCCAGCGCCAGGCGGGCGATGTCGGTGCAGGTCTCAATGGGCGCGGATTGCATCACGTCGCACCAACGCGCGGCGCCGTCCGTGTTGCGGAAGACGCGCTCGATGAACAACGGCTCGACATGGGTGAATTCGGCGGCCAGCGGGCCCAGTTCGTCGCGGATCAGCCGGGCCTGCAGCGCGCGCATCCATGCGGCGTAGATCAGCGGCTCGGGCAGGTGTTCGTTCATCTCGCCATCCCAGGCCGCCAGCAGTTCCAGCGCGCGCTGGCGTTGCCGTTCGGGCGTGCCGTCGGGCGCAGGGCTGCCGGTAAACCAAAGATCGGCACCGACCAGCGGCAACAGGCCCCGCGCCGCCGCGCTGACGGTATCCAGCTGCGCCGCGATAAAGCTTTCGCGGCTGTGCACCTCACGCTCACCCATCAGGCGGGTGGCGCGCTGCACACGCTGGCTGTCGCCCCAGTCGAAGGACACATGGTCGGGGAAGGGGCGGTCTATGGTCTTGTTGTTGGTGTTGATCACGATCCCGCCCGGCGGGTTCAGGAACCGCGGGTTCTGGTCAAAGTCCATGCGGCCCTGCCAGCGGTTCGCGGGTTCCCATCCCGGGGCGGGCATGCGGCCCTGGGTGGCGTGCGCCGGGTCGCGTTTCGGGATCGCGCCGACGGTGACCATCGCCACGCTGTCCTGATCGGCCAGCGTCAGGTTCTGCGCCGGCGCGATGAAGCGCGGCGCGGCCTCCAGCGCATCGGCCACATTGCCCGCGCGCATCAGGGCCATGCCCGCGCTCATGGATGTGTCGCCTTCCCACAGCGCCGTCCAGGACAGGGCCGCGACATGGCCCGGCGGGGTGACGGTGCCCAGGTTGAAATGCCCCCCCGGCAGCACCGGGCCATTGTCGGTCCAGCGCAGGGTGACGGTGACGGGGGCCGTATCCTTGACCTGGATGATCGCGCGACGGGTTTCAAACGATTTCCAGCCCTGCGGCGTGCGATAGCGTTCGGGATCGGCGGGGTTCAGTTCCTCGATGAACAGATCCTGATCGTCGATATAGGCCGAGGTCACCCCCCAGCCCAGCCGCGCATTGCGCCCCGTCAGCACCAGCGGAATGCCCGGGATCGTGCCGCCGATCACCCCGCCCGAGGCCAGTTCCAGCCGCGCCAGATACCAGATCGAGGGCGCCGACAGCCCCAGATGCGGATCATTGGCCAGAAGCGACCCGCCCGCCGCCGACCGCCCCGGTGCGGCGGCAAAGGCATTCGACGCCCCGCCCAGGCCACGCGGGGCAAAGGGCGACAGCGCCGGATCGGGACGGGCCGCGGCGGTCTGCACATGGGCCGGCACGCCGGGAAAGATCTGCGCGTAATCGGGCAGGGCGGCCACGCCCGGCCCCGGCACCAGCGGCATCAGATCGCGCGCCCAGTCCTGACCCAGAACCGAAACGCGGGCGCGCAGCACCTCATCCTGGATCTGGCTGGACAGCTGCACTGACAGCAGCTTCAGGATCGCCAGCGAATCCGCCGGGGTCCAATAGGCGATTTCCGCGTTGAACAGGAAGAATTCCGGCGCTCCGCGCCCGCGCGCGCCGGCGTTGATCAGCTCGATCCACTGGTTGACGCCGCGGGCATAGGCGGCAAGGGCGGCTTGCGTTGCCTCATCCTGAGCGGGCACCGCGCGGCTGGCCAGGCCGTAAAGGTCCAGCCGGCGCATCAGTTCATCCGTGCGCAGCGTGCGTTCGCCAAACACCTCGGACAGGCGGCCCTGCGCGGTGCGCCGCAGCACCGTCATCTGCCACAGCCGGTCCTGCGCATGGGCAAGGCCCAGGGCGAAGAACACATCCTCATCGCGCGCGCCAAAGATATGGGGCACGTTTTCCGTGGTGCGGACAATTTCCACCGGCGCCGAAAGGCCCGTAACGGCATGGGTTTCATCATAATCTGGCAGGGATCGGGCGGCGAAATACCAGATGCCGATCCCCGCCAGCATTGCGACAAGCAGCGCGCCCGAAACGATGCGGACCAGCCAGCGGAACACCGTGAACATCGTGCCTTGCCCCCATCCAGTCTGAACCTGCCGCCCGGCGGTTGACGGCGGGGGCGCAGGCGTTACTAAGTCAGGCAGGGAAAATGTTCAACGCGCCTTCGGCGCGACAGCGGAGGATGGACAATGGCGAAAGTGGCGTTTCTGGGGCTTGGGGTGATGGGCTTTCCGATGGCGGGGCATCTGGCCGCCAAGGGGCATGAGGTGACCGTCTACAACCGCACCGCCGCCAAGGCCGAGGCCTGGGTGAAACGCCACGGCGGACAATGGGCGGCCACACCCGCCGATGCCGCGCGCGATTGCGATTTCGTGATGGCCTGCGTGGGCAATGACGATGACCTGCGCGCGGTCTGTCTGGGCGATCAGGGGGCTTTCTCGGGCATGAAGCCCGGCGCGATCTTTGTCGATCACACCACGGTATCGGCCAAGGTCACGCGCGAAATGGCCGCGGCGGCGGACGAGCGCGGTCTGGCCTTTGTCGACGCGCCGGTGTCGGGCGGGCAGGCGGGGGCCGAGAATGGCCAGCTGTCGGTGATGTGCGGGGGCGATGCGACGGCCTATGGCGCGGCCGAGCCGGTGATGGCCGCCTATGCCAAGATCTGCCGCAGGCTGGGTGACAGCGGCGCGGGGCAGGTGACCAAGATGTGCAACCAAATCGCCATCGCCGGTCTGGTGCAGGGCCTGTCCGAGGCGCTGCATTTCGCCGAGAAGGCGGGTCTGTCGATCTCGGATGTGGTCGAGGTGATCAGCCAGGGCGCGGCCGGCAGCTGGCAGATGCAGAACCGCTATCAGACGATGGAGGCGGACCGCTTTGACTTTGGCTTTGCAGTGGACTTGATGCGCAAGGATCTGGGGATCTGCCTGGCCACGGCGAATGAAACCGGGGCCAGCCTGCCGGTGACCGCGCTGGTCGATCAGTTCTACAAGGATGTGCAGAAGATGGGCGGCGGGCGCTGGGATACGTCCTCGCTGATCGCGCGGCTGCGCAAGCTGGGCTGAGGCGGCGGGCCGGACAGGCCGGGGGCGCTGCCCCCGGACCCCCGAGGTATTTGCGGCAAGATGAAAGGGCCATCCTGCAGGGTCGTGCGGTAGGGCGGGCTGGGCGGCTTGTGATTGCGCTTGGCCCCGGTCCATGCGATTTGGTCGCGGCGTGAGGGGCTGCAACAGGGGGCTGCGTGATGGAACATGAGGCCTGCAAGGCGTTTCTGGGCCGCGACGGCATCCGCTGGCAGGGCGTGGCAGAGCAGATTGCCCCCGGCGGGCGGGTGATTGCCCATCTGCGCGATCCGCTGGGTGGCGATCAGGTCGCCATCAGTGATTTGGCGCGTGAGATCGCCCTGGTCGAGGCGCCCCGCAAGACGCCGCCGCTGTTCATTTCCTATTACACCACCAACACCCCCTATGAGGCGCTGGCCGATCAGTTGCGCCGGTCTCTTGACCGCTTTGGCCTGCCCCATCGCATCGAGCCGATCGAGTCGCGGGGCAGCTGGGTGGCGAATACCGGGCTCAAGTCCAGGTTCATATCTGAGGTCTGGCACAGCCACGACGGGCCGGTCTGCTGGATCGATGCGGATGCCGAAATCCTGCGCCCGCCGGGCATTGTCTTTGACAACCCTTTCGACTTTGCCGTGGTGCGGCGGCATGGCTGGTATGATTTGGCAGGGTTCGTCTATCTGGGCAAGACCGAGGCCGCGGGCGCGCTGGTGCGCGACTGGGCCGCGCTTTGCGCCCAGAACCCGCATGTCTGGGACCAGGTCCTGCTGACGCTTGCCTGGTATCGCACGGCGGGCAAGATGGCGATGTCGAGCCTGTGGCTGAATGACGGGATCTTCCGGTTTCCGCGACCCTGGATCCGGGATCTGCGGGATCGGCTGTTCTTCTACCCGCGAGGCAAGAAGATCCGCCCGCTGATCGACCAGAAACAGGCCTCGCGTCAGCTTAAAAGCTTTGTGGATGCGTCGAAACGCAATGAGAATGAACGCGGATCGGATGACATATCGCAGGCCTTCCGCGACGCCTTGCAGCGCTATCGGTTCGATCTGGATCTGTCGGTGGATGCGCTGTTTGAGTGATGGCTTCCGGCCGGCGACCGCGGCAGGGACGCCGCATGCAAGGGGACAGGTTCACGGTATGAGGAAAAAACCCGGACGGCTTCGCCGCTTTCTGTCGTGGAACCAGCATCGCAAGCGCTGGGGCGCGCGGCGGCATGCGGTGGCATCGGCCGATCTGGCGGCGCTGAAGGCCAGGATCATCGACGCCGGCGCGCCGGTTCAGACCCGGGGGGCCAGCAAGGCGCTGGACCAGCATCTGCAGAATTTGCGGCGCGAATTCTCGGGGCAGTCCGAGATCCTGTTCTACCATGCCGAATTGATCGTTCTGATCCGGCGCGGCCATGATGTGGCCGCGACCTACCGGAAGTTCCGCCAGTTATGGCTGGAGGAGGGCGCGTTTCTGCGCGCGCATCTGAACCTGCGGTGGTTGATCTCGGCCACGGACACCTTTGCCGAACATGATGATGACGCGTCCGTGCGCGCGGTGGCGATGATGGCCTCGGTTCTGGTCAATTCGGTCAAGATGTTTGAAAGCGAACGATATCTGACCCATGCGTCCGATGCCACCGTGGATCAGGACCGGGTGGCGCATCTGCAGGACCGGCTGGTCCCCCTGTTCGAGGGGCTGTCGTGTTTTACCGTCGGAACCGATGATACGTTGCGCAACATGGTCTGGCGGATGGAGCCCTTCACGGCGATCGAGCCGGTCGGCCCGATCCTGCGGGACATATGGTCCCGTCTGCAGACCGAGGATACGGTCTTCGCGCGGTTCCGCGCGCTGCATCGCCGTGACAAGACCCGTTGGTGGGAAACGTCCTAGCCCAGTGGTCCAAGGTCCGGAACAGGGAAATCGCCGGTTTCAAGGCTGATCTGGCGCCGCCGGGCATGCGCGCCATGCCGGATCGCGCGCAGCCCCATGCGCAGTTGGGCCATGATGCGGCGCATCCGGAATCGCAACGATCGGGTCTGGGGCGCCGGTGCGCCTGCATCGATCTGCGACTTTGTGCTGACCGCGACCGCGATACCGTAGGCGGCGGCGCGGTCAAGTTGCACCGCGCAGGCGGGCTCGACCTGAAAACTGGTCAGGTCATGGGCCTGGCAGATCATCGCATCGGCCAGGGCGGCCTGGGTCTGGGCGCGGTTCAACAGCTTGCGGGCGCCCGTGGGCCACAGGACATAGGCCGCCGCCCCGCTGCGATCCTGATAGAGCCGCAGCAGGCGATGCCGGCCGTTCAGCGCCTGTCCGGTCGTCGCGACGATCTTCTTGCGCTTGCGCACCTCCAGCGTCAGGTGATCGACCCCGGACAAGGTTTCGCAGGCCTTCAGCACATCCGGCGTCGCGCGAGACAACAGGGCGTCATCTTCCAGGACCAGCGCCGGTCCATCCCCCGCCGCGACCTGGCGCCAGGTCGCCACATGGCTAAGAAAACAGGCTTTTTCCGTATCCTTCAACGGTCGTTCCCAGCTGTCCCAAAAGCGCGCGTCCCCCGATCCGGCCAGCCGGTCGGGGGTGATGGCCTCAACGCGCCGGAACGACAGTCCCAGCGCATCCATCTGGCGCGCCATGAAGGCCATCCGGCCTGTCGCCGTGGCGATATTGATGATCAGACAGTCCATGACGTGGCCCCCTCAATGGCGCGCCCGGCGCCGTGGCAGGCGCCGGCGGGCCGGATGGGCGGGGCATCAGAACGGGATTTCGTCATCCATGTCCGAGCGACGACCGCCGCCGCCGCCCTGTTGCCCGCCACCGCCATAGCCGCCCTGACCGCCGCCATAGCCACCTTGCGGATCCTCATAGCCGCCACCACCACCCT
This sequence comes from Phaeovulum molybdatiresistens, assembly GCF_023544865.1. Taxonomy (GTDB): domain Bacteria; phylum Pseudomonadota; class Alphaproteobacteria; order Rhodobacterales; family Rhodobacteraceae; genus Pontitalea. Next base: position 101,359 of record NZ_JAMJFX010000002.1, read on the forward strand.
GGCCATAGCCGCCGCCCTGACCGCCGCCATCGCGCCCGTCAAGCAGCGTCAGCTCGCCGCGATAGGGGCGCAGCACGATTTCGGTGGTGTAGCGGTCGGCACCGGACTGATCCTGCCATTTGCGGGTTTCAAGCTGGCCCTCGATATAGACCTTGGACCCCTTGCGCAGATATTGTTCGGCGATGCGGGCCAGCGGTTCGGAAAAGATCGCGACCGAATGCCATTCGGTGCGTTCCTTGCGCTCGCCCGTGGCCTTGTCGCGCCAGTTTTCCGAGGTCGCGATGCGCAGGTTGCAGACCTTGCCGCCATTGGGGAAGGAACGCACCTCGGGGTCGCGGCCCAGATTGCCGACCAGAATCACCTTGTTCACCGAACCCGCCATGCATTCCTCCGCAACGGTCATGTGCCCTGGCGGACCGGCTGTGCCGAATCCGCCCCAAGCGTTCGGTATAGAGCACCTGTCCGGGGTAAAAAAGGGCCCCGGGCCGGTGCTTCCCACGGCGCGCGGATCGGGGTATAGTGCGGCCCGTTCCGTAGCGGTTTCGGACGGTAAAGGTATCGGACGGGGGGCGAGATGCGCAAAGTGTCGGGCGTGGTGCTTCTGGGGCTGGTCATCGGGCTGGCGCCTGTGGTCGGTTCGGGTGTGGCGCGGGCCGAAGGGCTGTCGCTGACGGGGGCGTCGTCGAAATCGCGTCAGACGCTGTTTCGCAACCAGACCCGGCTTCTGGATACGCGGCTGGCGTCGCAATATTCCGCCTCGGACCGGCTGAAGCCGAAAGCTGCGCGGGCCGGGACCGATACGGTCGCGATCCCGGGCTATGCGGGGCGCTATCGCGGGGAATATCTGTCGATAGCGCGCGCGGCGGCGATCAAGCATGGCATCCCCGAGGATCTGTTCCTGCGCCTGGTACAGCAGGAATCGGGCTGGAATGCCGGGGCGCGGTCGCACAAGGGGGCGATGGGGCTGGCGCAGCTGATGCCGGGCACGGCGGCCAAGCTGGGGGTGGATGCGAACGATCCGCGCCAGAACCTGGAAGGCGGCGCGCGCTATCTGCGGATGATGTATGACCGCTTCGGCGATTGGCGTCTGGCGCTGGCGGCCTATAACGCGGGCCCCGAGGCGGTGGCCAAGCACGGCGGCATCCCGCCTTACCGCGAGACGACGAATTACGTCCGCGTGATCCTGGGCGGCTGACCGTGTTGATGCGGCGCGCGAAGGTCGCGCGCCATCATCTTGAAATCCTTACGGAATGATGCGGGTATATTTCGTGCCCGCAAGGCTGGCGCCGGCGATCAGGCCCGCTTGACCAAAGACCAGCGCGATCACGGGGGCCAGGGCCGTGGTGGTGGCCGCGCCGATCGCGCCGCCGCGGTCGGGCAAGGCGTAGCGCGCATCCGCGCCCAGTTCCCAACCATCGGCCCGGCGGAAATCGGCCAGCGCCTCGGGCGTCATGAAGAACAGCGCATGGGCATATTGCTGCGCGCCGATCTGGAACCCGACCGAGGCCGAGGCCGCGGAATAGTAATCCACCGTCACATTGTTGATGCGCAGCGCGCCTTGCCCATAGGCGGCCCCAAAGCCAAAGCTCGCCTCGGTCATCAGCGGCATATACAGCACACCGGTGGCCTTGCTCATCAGTTCCTGCGTGCCGGGATAGCGCTGCAGCAGATAGTCGCGGGTGGCATCCACCCGCGCATCCAGCCGCGCCGCGCCCTGATTGCCGATGCCATTGCCACAGGCCGCAAGCCCAAGACCCGCGCCGCCCATCGCCAGAAGGCTTCGTCTGGAAATCTGTGTCATGTTGCTGCTCCGCTCAATCATCGGGCCTTGTTGCGGCCCGTTACACACTATCTATAGGGCAGAAAAAGGGTTCTGTCACTTGGTCTTGACCCGGCCCGGCCAAAGCCCGCCGGCCTAGCCCGCCCGCAGGGCGCGCGCGGCATCCGGGGCGAAATAGGTCAGAACCCCGTCGCAGCCCGCGCGTTTGAAGGCCAGCAGGCTTTCCATCATCACCTGCGGCCCGTTCACCCAGCCATTGCGCGCCGCCCCCGCGATCATCGCGTATTCGCCGGAAACCTGATAGGCAAAGGTCGGCACGCCAAAGGCGTCCTTCACGCGCCGGCAGATGTCCAGATAGGGCATGCCGGGTTTGACCATCACCATATCCGCCCCTTCGGACAGATCGCGCGCGACCAGACGCAGGGCCTCGTCGGCATTGGCGGGGTTCATCTGATAGGTCTTCTTGTCACCCTTCAGCGCGCCCGACGCGCCCACCGCATCGCGGAACGGGCCATAGAAGGCGCTGGCATATTTCGCGGCATAGCTGAGGATCGTCACATCGGTGTGGCCGGCCGCCTCCAGCGCGGCGCGCATCGCGCCGATACGGCCATCCATCATGTCGGACGGGCCCAGGATATCGGCCCCCGCATCGGCCTGGGCCAGCGCCATTTTCACAAGGCATTCAACGGTTTCGTCGTTCAGGATCACGCCATCCTTCACCAGCCCGTCATGGCCGTTGGCGTTATAGGGGTCCAGCGCGATATCGGTCATGATCGCGACCTCGGGCACGCGGGCCTTGATCGCGCGGATCACCCGGTTGGACAGGTTGTCGGGGTTCCAGGCCTCTTCGCAGGTCTCGGTCTTCAGCGCGGGATCGGTATAGGGAAAGAGGCAGATCGCCGGGATGCCCAGTTCTGCCGCCTCTTCGGCGGCGCGCAGCGCGCCATCAAGTGTGCGCCGCACGACGCCCGGCATCGAGGAAACCTCAATATCCGCGCCGGGCACATCGGTGATGAAAATCGGCCAGATCAGATCCTTGACGCTTAGCCGATGTTCCTGGGCCAGATCGCGCAGCGCAGGCGTGCGGCGCATCCGGCGCAGGCGGGTCTGGGGGAAGGGGGGCAGGATCGGGTGCATGGCTTCGCTCCGCTGGGATCTGGCGTTCGGGGTGGCTTGGTCTTGGGTCGCATGGATCGGCGCGCGGCTCAAGGGGGGCAATGGGGTGGGGATTGTCGCGCGAAGGCAGTTTCGCGGGCCGCACAATCGGTCTAATCTGGCGCCAGAGCAGCAAGGAACCCCGCCCGTGAGCGTGACCGAAACGATCTTCAACCTGATCGACATGCGATCTTTTCGAAGCCTGTGGTATTGGATCGCGCTGGCCGCGTGCTGGTCGATGGCCTCGCATTGGGTGCTGGGGGTGCCCTTCGACATGGTGCTGCGCGTGCGCCGCAGACGCGCCGATGCGGGCGCGGGGGATGAGGCCGGGGCGCAGCTGGTGGATATGACGCGGCTGCATGTCGCGCGGCTGTTGCGCTTTGGGCGTCAGGGCGGGATCGCGCTGGCGATGGTGGCGGGGTTTGCGCTGACCTCGCTGGGGCTGTTGGGGTTTCAGTATCGGGTCGAATTCGCGCAAGCCATCTTTCTGATCCTGGCGCCGATGACCCTGGTCGCGGTGCTGAGCCTGCGCGCCGCCCACCGCCTTGAGGCCCCGCTGGCCGCAGGCACCCTGCCGCCCGCGGCGCTGGCGCGCGCGCTGATCCGCCATCGGCTGATGGTGCAGGGGGTGGGAATGCTGGCGATTACGGTCACCGCCTTCTGGGGAATGCTGCAAAACCTGCGCATTGCCAGCTTTCAATAGCCCGCACGTCCGACGACGGGTTGACTTCGGCTTGCAGGCGGATACCTCGGGGCGATGATGGATCACGTTCTTCTTTCCGGCGCCCCCGAGGGCTTTGATGCGAAACTGGTGGCGCGCGAACTGGCCCGCGGTCGCCCGGTCATTCACGTCGCACGCGACGACCGCCGGCTAGAGGCGATGCGCGCCGCGCTGGCCTTCTTTGCGCCTGAGGCCGTGGTGCTGAGCTTTCCGGCCTGGGACTGCCTGCCCTATGATCGCGTCTCGCCCAACCCCGACATTTCGGCCACGCGGATGGCCACGCTGGCGGCGCTGCAGGCGGGGGTGCCGGGGCCTTTCGTCCTGTTGACCACGCTGTCGTCGGCGATGCAGCGGGTGCCGGCGCGATCGGTTCTGGCGGCGTCCAGTTTCACCGCCAAAGTCGGCGGGCGCATCGATGAGGCGGGGCTGAAGAATTTCCTGGTGCGGATGGGGTTCAGCCCGGCCTCGACCGTGTCCGAACCCGGCGATTACGCGGTGCGCGGCGGGATCATCGACATTTTCCCGCCGGGCGAAGGCGGGCCGGTGCGGCTGGATCTGTTCGGCGATGTGCTGGACGGCGCGCGCCGGTTCGATCCGGTCAGCCAGCGCACCACGGAAAAGCTGACGGCGGTGGAACTGGCCCCGGTGTCCGAGGTGATCCTGGATGAGGCCTCGATCACCCGGTTCCGGCAGAACTACCGCGTGGAATTCGGCGCGGGCGGGGCGGAAGACCCGCTGTATGAAGCCGTCAGCGCGGGCCGCAAACATGCGGGCATGGAACATTGGCTGGGCTTTTTCCACGACCGGCTGGAAACGATCTTCGACTATCTGCCCGCGGCATCCGTGATGCTGGATGACCAGATCGAGCCGCAGCGTCAGGCGCGCTGGGACAGCATTGCGGATCAATATGATACCCGGCGCGAGGCGATGACGCGCCGCGACCGGGTCGATACGGTCTATAAACCCGCGCCACCCGATCTTTTGTATCTGGATCAGGCGGGTTGGGCCGGGGCGCTGGCCGCGCGTCGGGTGGTGCGCCTGCAGGTGCTGCGCGCGCCGCCGGGCCCGGGGGTTCTGGATGCTGGCGGGCGGATCGGGCGGTCCTTCTCGCCCGAACGTCAACAGGAAAACCTAAGCCTTTTTGGGGCCTTGAAAGACCATGTTCAAGCGCGACTTCAACAGGGCGATGTGGTCATCGCGTCCTGGTCGGAAGGTGCGCGTGAACGGCTGAAGGGCCTTTTGGAGGATGAGGGGCTTTCGGGCGCCACCCCGATCAGCGATGCGCGCGCCATCAAGGGCCTTGGCCTTGCGATCTGGCCGCTGGATCAGGGCTTTGAAGCCGAGGGCCTGACCGTCATTTCCGAACAGGATGTGCTGGGCGACCGGCTGATCCGCAGCCCGCGCAAGAAGCGCAAGGCCGACAACTTCCTGACCGAGGCGCAAAGCCTGTCGCCCGGCGATCTGGTGGTTCATGTCGATCACGGGGTCGGGCGTTACAAGGGGTTGGAAACCATCACCGCCCTTGGTGCGCCGCATGATTGCGTGGCGCTGGAATATGCGGGCGGCGACCGGTTGTTTCTGCCGGTAGAAAACATCGAATTGCTCAGCCGTTACGGCCATGAAGAGGGGCTTCTGGACAAGCTGGGCGGCGGGGCCTGGCAGGCCAAGAAGGCGCGGCTGAAGGAACGCATCCGCCAGATCGCCGACCGTCTGATGCGGATCGCGGCCGAACGCCACCTGCGCGCCGCCCCGATCCTGGAAGCCCCGCATCACGAATGGGAATCCTTCGCCGCCCGCTTCCCCTATACCGAGACCGACGACCAGATGGCCGCGATCGAGGATGTGGTGGCCGATCTGGCCGCCGGCAACCCGATGGACCGGCTGATCGTGGGCGATGTGGGCTTTGGCAAGACCGAGGTGGCGATGCGCGCGGCCTTTGTCGCGGCGCAATCCGGCGTGCAGGTGGCGGTGATCGCGCCGACCACGCTGCTGGCGCGCCAGCACTACAAGACCTTTGCCGAGCGTTTCCGCGGCACCGCGATCACCGTGCGTCCGCTGTCGCGCTTTGTGTCCGCCAAAGAGGCCACGAAGACGCGTGAGGGGCTGGCCGATGGCTCGGTCGATATTGTCATCGGCACCCATGCGGTGCTGGCCAAGGGGGTGCGGTTCCACAACCTCGGCCTGCTGATTATTGACGAGGAACAGCACTTCGGCGTTTCCCACAAGGAACGGCTGAAGGAGATGCGCAGCGAAATCCACGTGCTGACGCTGACCGCAACCCCGATCCCGCGCACCTTGCAGCTAAGCCTGACGGGCGTGCGCGACCTGTCGATCATCGGCACGCCGCCGGTCGACCGTCTGGCGATCCGCACCTATGTGTCGGAATTCGACGCGGTCACGATCCGCGAAGCGCTGTTGCGCGAACATTACCGCGGCGGGCAAAGCTTCTACGTGGTGCCGCGCATCACCGATCTGGCGGAAATCGAGGACTTCCTGCGCGCCCATGTCCCCGAGGTCAGTTTTATCGTGGCGCATGGGCAGATGGCGGCGGGGGAACTCGACGACCGGATGAACGCCTTTTACGATGGCAAATATGATGTGTTGCTGGCCACGACCATCGTGGAATCGGGTCTGGATATTCCGACCGCCAACACCATGATCATCCACCGCGCCGATATGTTCGGGCTAAGCCAGCTGTATCAGATCCGCGGCCGGGTGGGCCGGGCCAAGACCCGGGCCTATTGCTATCTGACCACCAAGCCGCGCCTGCCGCTGACGCCGCAAGCGACGAAACGGCTGCGGCTTCTGGGCAGTCTTGACAGCCTGGGCGCGGGGTTCACCCTGGCCAGCCAGGACCTGGACTTGCGCGGCGCGGGCAACCTGCTGGGCGAGGAACAATCGGGCCATATCAAGGAAGTGGGGTATGAGCTTTATCAGGCGATGCTGGAAGAAACGATCGCCAAGCTGAAATCGGGCGAGCTGACCGAAACCGCGGGTGAGGGCGAATGGTCGCCGCAGATCAACCTGGGCGTGCCGGTCTTGATCCCCGAGGCCTATATCCCCGATCTGGACGTGCGGCTGGGCCTGTATCGCCGGCTGTCGGGCCTGACGACCAAGGTCGAGCTGGAAGGCTTTGCCGCCGAGCTGATCGACCGTTTCGGCCCCCTGCCGAAAGAGGTGAACACGCTGTTGCTGGTGGTGCGGATCAAGGCCATGTGCAAGCGCGCCCATATCGCGCGGATGGATGCGGGGCCGAAAGGGGCGACCGTGCAGTTCCAGCTGGACAAGTTCCCCAACCCCGCCGGTTTGGTGGAATATCTGACCGCGCAGCGCGACACGGCGAAGATCCAGGGCAACAAGGTCGTGGTGCGGCGCGACTGGGGCACCGATGCCGAGCGGATCAAGGGCGCCTTTGCCATCGCGCGCGATCTGGCGGAAAAGGTGGTGGCGGGCAAGAAGGCCGGGGCGCGCTGATCGCCCCGCGCGCCCGTGGCGGGGGCGGATGCCTCCGGCGGGAGTATTTGGGCCAAGAAGAAGGGGGCGCCGTCAGGTGGCCTCGATCGTGCGCCGCATCAGGGCCCAGGCCAGACCCGAACAGATCAGCGCGCCCAGAACCAGCGGCATCGCCGTGCCGGAAAAGGCCAGCCCGATCGGCGCAGCCAGCGCCACCGCCAGCACCGTCGAGACCGCCGAGACGACCGAGGCCGCCATGCCCGCGATATGGCCCATCTGCTGCATCGCCAGCGCGTTCAGATTACCAAACGTCACGCCCGCCATAAAAAACAGCGATACGCACCAGACAAACACGGCCGCGAAGGCGGGGGCGCCCGTGGGCAGGCCCAGGATCAGGCCCACCAGCATCAGCCCGGCCGCGATCACCTGCATCCGGTAGGCCGCGATCACGATCCGCCGCATCCCCAGCCGCACCACGAAGCGCGCGTTCAGCACCGTGCCCGTGCCCGACAGCAGCGCCATCAGCGCGAACCATTGCGCAAAGGCCGGCCCCTGGCCGTAGGCGGCAAACAACTGCGGGGCTGCCGACAGCAGCGCGAACATCTGCCCGTAGCCCAGCGTCATCACCAGCGTGTAAAGCCGCACCTCAGGGTGGAGGAGCACTTCGCGCAGGGCCGACCACAGCGGGGCGGGCCGCAGCGGGCGGCGCATCGGGCGGGGCAGGGTTTCCGGCTGGCGGAGGTTCAGCCAGGTCATGCCCAGGGCAGCAAAGATCACGAAGGCCCAGAAGATTCCCCGCCAGCCGGTGACCCCCATGATCAGCTGGCCCAGCGAGGGCGCGATCGCGGGCACCAGGATGAAGATCATCATCACGATCGAGGTGACGCGCGCCATCTCGCGGCCCTTGTAAAGGTCACGCACCAGCGCCAGCGACACGATCCGTGGGCCCGCCGCGCCCAGGCCCTGGACGAAGCGCGCGGCCAGCAGGCTGTCCAGTGTCTGGGCATGAACCGCCCAGATCGCCGCGCCGATATAGATGGTGAATGCCGCCGTGATCGTTGCCTTGCGCCCCACCGCATCCGAAATCGGCCCCGCCAGAAAGGTGCCAAGGCCCATGCCCAGCATGAAGGCGGTCAGGATCAGCTGCGCGCGGTTGATCGCATCGGGCGAAAGCTCGGCCCCGATCTGGGGCAGGGCGGGCAGCATCGCATCGATGGAAAAGGCGATGGTGGCAAACAGCATCGCCAGCATCGCGGTGAATTCGGGCAGCGACAGGCGGCGCGGGTCGGTCATGCGCCTGGCCCGGCCAGCTCGTCGATGACCTGCAGCCACAGATCCGTGGGCTGGGCGCCTTCGACGACATGGGTGTCGGCGATGATGAAGGTCGGCACCGCGCGGATGCCGCGTTCGCGGGCATGGGTTTCGCGCGCGGCGATGGTGTCGCGGTCGGCGTCACTGGCCAGAAGCCGCGCGACGACGGCGCGGTCCATCCCGACCTCGGCCCCCAGATCGGCCAGCGTTTCGGCATCGCCAATGTCGCGCCCCTCGCGCCAATAGGCGCGCATCAGCGCGCTGATCATCGCGCTTTGGCGGCCTTCAAGCCCGGCCCAATGGATCATCCGATGGGCATCCGTGGTGTTGGGCATCCGCGTCACGCGGGCCAGATCCAGGGTGATCCCGGCCTCGGCCGCGGCATCAAGCACCTGGACATAGGCGCGCGCGGCGGCCTCACGGCCAAACTTCGCCTCAAGATAGGCGGCGCGATCCATGCCCTGCGGTGGCATCGTCGGGTTCAGCTGAAACGGGTGCCAGGCGATGGCAAAGGGATGATCGGGCCGGGCCTCCAGCGCGCGGTCCAGCCGGGCCTTGCCGATCAGGCACCAGGGGCAGACGGGGTCTGCAAAAATATCAAGCGCGATCATCTTGGTCCTTTCGACACATCAGCCCCGATGGCGATCACAGCGCGGCAAACCGCTCGCGCAGCGCGCGGCGGTTCAGCTTGCCATTGGGGTTTTTCGGAAGTTCTGCCACGGGGCGGAACAGGCGCGGCTGCTTGTAGCGCGCCAGACAGGTTTCGGCATGGGCCTGCAGGGCCTCGGGCGTGGCGGGGCCGGTGTAGCAGGCGGCGATGACGCTGGCATCGGCCTTCACGCGGATCTCGATCGCAGCCACTTCGCCCGCATCGGGGTGGCGGGCGATCGCGGCCTCGACCTCCAGCGGGGAGACGCGGTAGCCGCCGGCATTCATCATGTCATCGTCGCGGCCCAGGTAGCGGATCGCGCCATCGGGGTCCATCGACACGGTGTCGCCGGTCAGGAACCAATCGCCCGCAAAGCGCGCATTCGTTTCCGCATCCTGCCCGTAATACCCCAGGAACAGCCCCGGATCGGTGCGATGCACCGCCAGCACGCCGGGCTGGCCACGCGCCACCGGCACGCCATCGCCCCCCAGCACCGCCACATGGCGTCCAGGCTGGGGATAGCCGGCGCAGCCTGCGGGCGCGGGCCGGGCCGGGCTGCCCGAGATGAAGGTGGAACATTCCGACATGCCCAGCGCCTCGTGGATCGGGGTGCCGGTCGCGGCGGTCCAGGCCGCGCGGATGCTGTCGGGCAGGGCCTCGCCCGCGGACAGGCCGTGGCGCAACCGGGGCAGGGGCAGATGGCGGTGACCCTTCAGGATCTGCCGAAAGACACCCGGTGCGGCGGCAAACAGCGTCGCATCGAACCGGCGCAGCAACAGCGCCAGCTGATCGACCGCAACCCCGGGCCCCGGGATCAGTGCGGTGGCGCCAACCGACCAGGGGTCCATCAGCCCGGTGCCAAGGGTATAGGTCCAGTTGAAAGCGCCCGCATGCAACAGCCGGTCGGCCTCGGTCAGGCCATACCAGCCCTGATGCATCATCCGCCGCGCCCGGATCGCGCGATGGGCATGCATCACCGCGCGCGGTCGCCCCGATGTGCCCGAGGTAAAGACCATATAGGCCAGCCGGTCCGGATCACCCATGGCATAGTCCGCCGGTGCCAGCGCCTCAAATCCGCGCAGGGCTGATGCATCAATGACGCGCGCGGGATGATCGGGCAGGGCGATCCCCGCGCCTGCAATCACCGCCGCGGGCGCGATTTCGGCCGCAAGGGCGGTGATCTCGGGCCCGGTCAGTTGTGATGATGTCGGCACCGGCACCAGCCCCACCGCGATCGCCCCCAGAAAGGCCACCGGAAATTCCGGCACATTGCCCAGCCGCAGCAACACCCGGTCGCCCGGCACCAATCCGGCGGCCAGAAGCCCGCTGCCCGCGCCGCGCACCGCCGCCTCCAGCCGGGCATAGGACCAGCGTTCCGCCCCCGTGGGCCGCAGGATCTGCATGGCGGATTTCTCGGCCAGATCGGGTGCGCGCGCCAGCACCTCGGCCGCCAGATTGAAGGGCGCGGGGCAGGGGGGGGCAGGGGTGGGATCGGCATGAACGGAAAGCATGCTTACTGCTACGCCCGGGCCCGTGCGGTTGCAAGCCTCGCCCGATCATCCCGCGGCACGGGGCCTGCGCCCCCATGCCCCTTCGGCTTTGCGAAAATATCCCGGGGGGTGAGGGCGCAAGCCCGAGGGGGGCAGCGCCCCCCTGGCCCCGCCTCTGGGCTAGACCGCGGCCTCAGCCCCGGTCGCGATCGTCGCCAAAGCGCGAATCGTCGTCATATTCATCTTCACCCTCGCCGACGAATTTCGCCGACAGCCGGATCGAATGGTCATCATGGCGCGGGTCCATCACCACATCCGAAGGCAGCTCGCCCGCCAGCCATTCGCGGATCTCTTCGCGCGCATCGGCGGGCTCCTGGCCGTTCAGCTCGGCGATATAGGCGATGAAGGCGCGCTGGTCGCCGTCGATCCCGTCCAGATCGTTTTCATCGGCTTCGGGCCAGCGATCCATGATCGCCTCGTAGAAGGCAGGCCAGTTTTCCTGGACGTGATGCCATTTCATCGGGGTCCTCCGCTTGCGGGCCGTGATGGCCTGGGGGCGGTCAGATGTCGCCGCCCCCAGGCCCTTGATTGCCATTCAGTTTGCGCCCCTGTGGCGCGCGTGCAAGCAAAATCGGATCAGAACCAGCTCTGGACCGACCGCGCCCCCGACGAGACGTCTTCCGCCACGCCCGCAACCGTGTTGCAGCCCGCAAGAACGGCGATCATCGCGACAAGAAACAGTTTCTTCATTGCTCGGCCTCATACCACCAGACATCGGGCTGAAAGCCCGGCCAATCCCCGTATAGCGGAAGCGTTTGCGGGAAGTGAAGTTCACGAATATGTGCGATGCGCGACACGCGCGAATACCAGCCCGGGATGACATAGCGCCCCGCGGTCAGGATCCGGTCCAGCGCGCGTGTGGCGGCGGTGAATTCCGCCGGATCGTCGGTTTCCAGCATGATCCGGATCATCGCCTCGGCGGCCGGCACGTTCATGCCCATCCAGTTGCGGCTGCCCGGTTCGGTCACGCCGCGCGCCCCCCAATAGAGCATCTGTTCATTGCCCGGCGACAGCGACAGCGCGCGGGTATACCAGGCCATGTCGAAATCATAGCTGCCGGTGCGCGCCTGATACTGGGCGTCGTCCACCGTGGTCACGGTCGGGAAGATGCCCAGCCGTTTCAGCGCCTCGACATAGATGTCGACGACCGATTGCACCTCGGCCGCGCCCTGCATCAGCAGAATGTCAAAGCGAAAGGGCCGGCCCGCCGCATCGGCCAGCACGCCATCGGCCCCGACCGACCATCCCGCCTCTTCCAGCAGCCGCATCGCCTTGCGCGCATTGGCGCGGTTCAGTTCCGACCCGTCGGACAGGGGCAACGAATAGCCCTCGATCACGCCGGGGATCAGCTCGGCCGCATAGGGTTCCAGCAGCTGCGCCACGCGGCCCTCGGCGGGGCCGGGGCGCATCCCCAGCGCAGAATTTGAAAAATAGGACGTGATGCGCGGGTCCGATCCGTCGTTCAGCGTGGCGTTGATGAATTCGAAGTTGAAGGCCAGCGTCAGCGCCTCACGTACGCGCCAATCGGCAAAGACCGCGCGGCGGGTGTTGAACACCAGCCCCGCGATCCCCGAGGGGCGCTGATGCGGGATTTCCGATTTCAGCACGCGTCCTTGCGTCACCGCCGGAAAGCCATAATCGCGCGCCCATTTCGCGGCGTTGGTTTCGCGCCAGGTGTCGATTTCACCGCCCTTGAAGGCCTCGAACACGACGCCGCCATCGCCGAAATAATCCCAGCGCAGTTCGTCGAAATTGTGCTGGCCGCGGTTGAAGGGCAGATCACGGCCCCACCAGTCAGGGTTGCGGCGCAGGCTGATGTATTTGCCCATCTCGACCCGGTCGATGATGTAGGGGCCAGACCCCACCGGAACCTCTTGCGTCGCATTGGCGAAATCCTTGCCCTGCCATTGCGCCTTTTTCAGCACCGGGCGCATGCCCATCAGCAGGGCCAGTTCGCGGTCGGGTTCGGCAAAGGTGAAACGCACCGAGCGTGGCCCGGTCTGTTCGACCGAGGCGATCTTGCCCCAGGCGTTCTGATAGCGGGGGTGACCTTGGGTGCCCAGGGTCTGATAGCTCCAGATCACATCCTCGACGGTGACGGGGCTGCCATCGGAAAAGCGCGCGCCCTCGCGCAGGGTGAATTCCACCCAGGACCGCGCCGGGTCGGTGGCCACGCTTTCTGCCAGCAGGCCGTAAAGGGTGAAGGGTTCGTCCTGGCTGCGACCCATCAGCGATTCGGTGACATAGGCGGAAATGCCCGTCGCGGCGCGCCCGGTCAGCACCCAGGGGTTGAGCGAATCGAAGCTGCCCGATTCGCCCATCCGGATTCGCCCGCCCTTGGGCGCCTCGGGGTTGACATAGGGCAGATGCGCGAAATCAGGGGGCAGTGCCGGCGCGCCATACATCGCAATGCCATGCGCGGGGGCGGCGGTGGGCTCGGCGGTCGCGGGCAGGCCAAGAAACACAGGGCCAAATGCCAGCGCCGCCAGCCTGAGGCCGCGGAAAAACACCCTTCGCATCATCGCAACAATCCCCGGTTTGTCTGTATTTTCAGGCGTCAAGCTAACGGGACCGGGGGGGATGCGCAAACTTTTCCCTTGGAGCGGCGCGAACATGGGCGTATACAGGACGCACTGCTCGATAGGTTTCTTGCCTGTATGAAACCTGCCTCATGACTTAACGCCCGCCTTGCGCGGGCGTTTTTTTATGCCCCTATTTTGGCGCCCCATTTTCCGGCGCCCCATTTTCTGGCGCAGGGGGGCGGGGCATGGACGCGGGCGCGCGAACGGCTATTGTCGGGCCATTCCGTCACGAGGAGGATGACATGACGCTGAAGGGCAAGACCGCCATCATCACCGGGTCCAATTCCGGGATCGGGCTGGGCATCGCGCGCGAACTGGCGCGCGCAGGTGCGGATGTGGTGCTGAATTCCTTCACCGACCGCCCCGAGGATCACGCCCTGGCGCAGGCGCTGGGGGCCGAATTCGGCGTGGCCGCGCGCTACATCCGGGCCGACATGTCCAAGGGGGCGGACTGCCGCGCGCTGATCGAGGCGGCGGGGGGCTGCGACATTCTGGTGAACAATGCCGGCATCCAGCATGTCGCGCCGCTGGACCAGTTCCCGGTGGACAAATGGGATGCGGTGATCGCGATCAACCTGACCTCGGCCTTCCACACGACGGCGGCGGCGCTGCCGGGGATGCGCGCGCGCGGCTGGGGGCGGATCATCAATGTCGCCTCGGCCCATGGGCTGACGGCCTCGCCCTACAAGGCGGCCTATGTCGCGGCCAAGCACGGCATCGTGGGGCTGACCAAGACCGTGGCGCTGGAAACCGCGCGCGAGCCGATCACCGCCAATGCGATCTGCCCGGGCTATGTGCTGACGCCGCTGGTCGAGGCGCAGATCCCCGACCAGATGAAGACCCACGGCATGGGCCGCGATGAGGTGATCGAAAAGGTGATGCTGGATCGCCAGCCGTCCAAGCAATTCGCGACCGTGGAACAGCTGGGCGGGACAGCGGTGTTTCTGTGTTCGCCCGCCGCCGATCAGATCACCGGCACGACGATTTCGGTCGACGGGGGCTGGACCGCGCTGTGACGCGCTCGCGCGGCTGACACCGGGTGACACCGGGCAGGTCAGGGGTGGCCGATGGGGCAAGGGGGGCGCTGCCCCCCTTGGCGCGTGCCGCGCCTTACCCCCCGGGATATTTTCGCAAAGCCGAAGGGGGCGGGGGTCAGCCCCGGGGTTCAGGCCGCGGGACTGTGGTCTTGGGCGTGGGGGGCTTGGCAGTCGGGTAGACCAGACCGGCCGAGATGATCAGCTTGGCGGCGTCCTCGATGCTCATGTCCAGATAGGTGACCTGTGAGCGCGGCACGAACAGCAAAAAGCCCGAGGTCGGGTTTGGCGTGGTCGGCAGAAAGACCGAGATCAGCGGATCATCCTCTGGGGCTTGGCGCGCGATTTCGCCCTTGGCGGTGGACGAGACGAAGGCGATTGCCTTCAACCCGGGGCGGGGATAGTCGATGACGCAGGCGCGGTCGAATTTCGATTCCGACTGGCTGAGGACGGTTTCCGCGATCTGCTTGAGGCCGTTGTAGATCGAGCGCACCACTGGCATCCGGTCGACGATGCTTTCGCCCCAGCGGATCAACGAGCGGCCGATCAGCCCCTTGGCCGTCCAGCCGATGAAGATGGTGAAGATCAGGAAGATGATCACGCCGATGCCGCGCAGGTCGATGCCGATATATTGCCCGGGCTGCCAGCGTTCGGGGATCAGCGGTAGAACCCAGCCGTCGATCCAGCCCGTCACCGTCCAGATCAGCCAGAGCGTCAGGCCGATGGGCGCGATCACCACCAGCCCGGTCAGGAATGAGCTGCGCAGCCCGTGAAACAGCCCGCGCCGGCGCGGGCGGTGGCCGGGTGGCGGGGGGGCAGATGCGTGGGGGTCGTCTTCGGTCATCTGGCGGCACTCCGGCACGGGCCCGCGGGACGGGGCCCGTTCAATCTAGGGGGCCGGGGTCTGTTCTGCAACGGATCGCGGGGCCGGGCGGGGCAGGATTTTCCGCCCCCGATCAGGGCTTTGGCGCGTTTGCCTGCGCGGCCGCCAATTCCCGCGCGATGCCGGCGGCCAGGCGGGCATTGTTCAGAACCAGTGCGATATTGGCCTGAAGCGAGCGACCGGCGGTCAGTTCGAAGATGCGTTGCAGCAGGAAGGGGGTGACCGCCTTGGCGGCGATGCCCTGGGCCTCGGCCTCGGCCAGGGCGGTTTCAATCACCGGGGTGATTTCGGCGCGCGCGATCTCGGCCTCGGGGGGGATCGGGTTGGCGACCAGCTGGCCGCCGGGCAGGCCAAGGGCCGCGCGCATGCGGTGGGCGGCGGCGATTTCGGCGGGGGTGTCGGCGCGCAGCGGCGCGCGCAGGCCCGACTCGCGCGACCAGAAGGCGGGAAAGTCGTTCTGGCCATAGGCGATGACCGGCACACCGTTGGTTTCCAGCACCTCGAGCGTCTTGGGCAGATCCAGGATCGCCTTGGCGCCCGCGGCGACCACCGTCACCGCAGTCTGCGCCAGTTCCGACAGGTCGGCCGAGATGT
The DNA here is from genome assembly GCF_023544865.1 of Phaeovulum molybdatiresistens. Taxonomy (GTDB): domain Bacteria; phylum Pseudomonadota; class Alphaproteobacteria; order Rhodobacterales; family Rhodobacteraceae; genus Pontitalea. The sequence goes on from NZ_JAMJFX010000002.1 coordinate 117,071, forward strand.
CGAAGCTGGTGTCCGCGCCGCGATGCACGCCGCCGATGCCCCCGGTGGCAAAGACCTCGATCCCCGCCAGTTGCGCGCAGATCATCGTCGCGGCCACCGTCGTCGCCCCCGTGCTGCCCGCGGCAAGGCAGACCGCCAGATCGGCGCGCGACAGTTTCATCACATCGGTGGCGCGGGCCAGGCGGTCCAGTTCCGCATCCGTCAGGCCGATGTGGATGCGACCGCCCATCACCGCGATGGTGGCCGGCACGGCACCGGCCGCGCGCAATTCAGCCTCGACCCGGCGGGCGGTTTCAAGGTTCTGCGGATAGGGCATGCCGTGGGTGATGATGGTGGATTCCAGCGCCACGACCGGGGCGCCGGCGTCTAGGGCGGCGCGCACCTCGGGCGAGAAGGTCAGCGGGGCCGTGTGGGCGCGGGGGGCGGTCTGGGTCATGGGGCGATCTCTCCGGATACATAGCGGGTTGCGGCGTGAACCGCGCGTTCAAGGGCCTCGGCGCGCGCGGCGCCCTGACGTTCGGCCACAAGATGGGCGGCCATGAAGGTGTCGCCCGCGCCGGTGACGCGGGCCACGGGAACGGGGGGCGGGGCATGGGTCAGCACGGGTGCGGCACCGTCATGGGCGGCGCCATCGGCCACAAGGCGCGCCCCGTCGGTCACCAGAACACGCCGCGCGCCCTGCGCCAGAAGGCCCTGGGCGGCCTCGGCCGCCGAGGTAAAGGGGCGCTGGGCCAAAATGCGCGCCTCGGCCAGGTTGATGTAGAAGGTGGCATTGGGCTGGGCCAGCAGCGGCAAAAGCCGCGCCACCTTGCCGGGGCTGGCCGGAACGATGCGCAGATCGGCCGCGCTGAACAGCGGCGATTGCGCAATCTGCGCCAGAAGCGGGCCGGTCAGGTTGCCATCCAGCGCCACCGGCCCGGTCCAGGGCGCGCTCGCGCGGCCCAGCGGGCCATCGGACATGGGCGCCAGGATGCGCGCGCCGGCCTGTTCCAACGAATGGGCATCGGCCACGGCGGCGATCAGGCCGTTCGTGCCCTCGATCGCCATGTAGCGGTCGGTCGGCAGATCGGCGGTGCGGCAGACATGGCGGCAATCGATCCCCAGCCCGACCGCGGCGCGGATCAGCTCATCGCCCTCGGCATCATGGCCGATCGCGGTCAGCAGGGCAGGGCGCAGGCCAAAGCGCGCCAGCGTCATCGCGATGTTCAGCGCAACGCCCCCCGGCAGGCGGGTGATCCGCCCGCCCACATCCTCGCCACATTGCATGGGCACCGGCGCGCGGCCGATGATGTCCCACAGGGCCGATCCGATGCACAGGATGTCAGGTTGCGATATCTGCGATGTCATGGGCTTTTGGTGCCCGCTTCGCGCGCGCCGCGCAAGCCCGCAAATCGTCACGGGGCAAAACCGCCGCGCCGCATGGGACCGGGGCTTGCGGCAGGGGGGCTTGCGGCAGGAGGGGCTTGCGTCGGGGGGCAAAGCGGGCTAAAGGGCGCGCACTTCACAGGCGGGGCCGGGCCTATCGGGGGAGACATCCCCGACAGGTCCACCGGTTGGGCGCAAGCCCTGAAAGCCCCGCTCAGGCGCAAACCGGAAAGGAAATGGATATGGCGCTTCCCGAATTCTCCATGCGTCAGCTGCTGGAAGCTGGCGTTCACTACGGTCACCAGACCCAGCGCTGGAACCCGCGGATGGCCGAATACATCTATGGCGACCGCAACGGCATCCACATCGTCGACCTGACCCAGACCGTCCCGATGCTGGACCAGGCGCTGAAGGTCGTGCGCGACACCGTGGCCAAGGGCGGGCGCGTGCTGTTCGTCGGCACCAAGCGTCAGGCGCAGAAGGCCGTGGCCGAAGCCGCCGAAAAATCGGCGCAATATTACATGAACCACCGCTGGCTGGGTGGCACGCTGACCAACTGGAAAACCGTGTCGCAGTCGATCTCGCGTCTGAAGCAGATCGACGAGGCGATGGCCTCGGGCGCGGAAGGCCTGACCAAGAAAGAGCGTCTGGGCATGGAACGCGAACAGGCCAAGCTGCAGGCCAGCCTGGGCGGCATCCGCGACATGGGCGGCCTGCCGGACCTGCTGTTCGTGATCGACGTGAACAAGGAAGACCTGGCGATCAACGAAGCCAACAAGCTGGGCATCCCGGTTGTGGCCGTGGTTGACACCAACTGCTCGCCCAAGGGCATTGACTATGTGATCCCGGGCAACGATGACGCCTCGCGCGCGATCGCGCTGTATTGCGATCTGGTGTCGCGCGCTGCGCTGGACGGCATGACCGCACAGATGGGCGCCGCCGGCGTCGACCTGGGCGCGCTGACCGAAGCGCCGGTCGAGGCAGCCGTGGAAGACGCCGAGGCCTGAGCCCGCGTCATCGAAACGATACCGGGCGGGGTTATCCCCGCCCGAAACCCTTTCAAATTCGAGGAGAGCCGACATGGCGATCACCGCCCAGATGGTGAAGGAACTGCGCGAATCCACCGGCGCAGGCATGATGGACGCGAAGAAAGCACTGACCGAAACCAATGGCGACATGGAAGCCGCCGTTGACTGGCTGCGCACCAAGGGTCTGGCCAAGGCCGCCAAGAAGGCTGACCGCGTTGCGGCCGAGGGCCTGGTGGGCGTGGCCGTGGCCGGCGGCAAGGGCGTCGCGGTCGAGGTGAACTCGGAAACCGACTTCGTCGGCAAGAACGCCGATTTCCAGGGCCTGGTCCGTGGCATCACCGAAGCCGCCCTGGGCGTTTCCGACCTGGAAGGCCTGAAGGCCGCGCCGCTGGCGGGCAAGACGGTGGAAACCGCGCTGACCGACGCCATCGCCACGATCGGCGAAAACATGACGCTGCGCCGCATGGCCGCCGTGGAAGGCGATACCGTTGCCTCCTACATCCACACCGCTGCGGCGGATGGCTTGGGCCGCATCGGCGTGCTGGTCGCGCTGAAGGGCGCCGACAATGGCATCGGCAAGCAGATCGCGATGCACATCGCCGCGACCTCGCCGCTGGCGCTGTCGGAAGCGTCGCTTGACCCGGCCGTGGTGGAACGCGAACTGCAGGTCCAGACCCAGAAGGCGCTGGAAGAAAACGCGGCCTCGGCCAAGCCGAAGCCCGAAGCGGTGATCCAGAACAACATCATCCCGGGCCGGATGAAGAAGTTCCTGGAAGAAGTGACGCTGCTGAACCAGAAATTCGTGCTGAACCCCGACGTCACCGTGGCCGAGGCCGCCAAGGATGCGGGCGTCGAGGTTGTCGCCTATGTGCGCATGGCCGTGGGCGAAGGCATCGAGAAGAAGGAAGAGGATTTCGCCGCCGAAGTGGCGAAGACCCTCCAGGGCGCCTGATCACCTCTGGTCCCCTGCGATCTTCAGCGCCGCCCCCTTGGGGCGGCGCTTTGCATTTCGTGCGCCGGCACTGTGGCCTGAACCGGGTGGTGGCAGATGTGCAAAGCCCCGAAAAACAAGGTCCTGCCAGCCGAAAATGCGACTGACAGGACCAGATCCGGTTTCCCGGAAGAACCATTCGTCTGCCCCTACAATACTGGGGCATCGCAAACGGCCCAGCGTTCCTGGCAAACGCCACCACTCACGGAACATGATTTAAAAAACCATTAATATCGCGCCAAAGAAAGTCGGGAATTCCCGACTTTTTCATGAAGATATGGCAACAATACGGTCACTGCGGCAGGGATAGGGTGGTCCCGTTGGACGACAGGAATATCTGATTCTGCATCGAGGCCTTCAGCACAGCCTGCGCCGTGGTGTCGACATCCAGCGCCTCACGCGCCAGGCGCAGGTGCTTTTCGACCGTGGCGGCGGTCAGGCCCATGATCGTGGCGATATCGGCTGTGGTCTTGCCCTCGGCCACCCATTCCAGAACCTCGCGCTGGCGCGGGGTCAGGGCACGGCGCGCGGTAGCATAGGGCATCGAACAGATGCGCAGATGGGCGATATTGTTCAACACCATGATTTCGCGGCCATGGCGGTCCCAGATCCGGTCAACCTCGGCCTGGGTGATCCCGCGGGCGGCGCAAAGCCCGATTGCGCCCTTGGCGCGCACCGTGACATCGGGGAAGGAAATCGAATAGCCGGCGCGGACATCGAAGCGCAGGTTGAATTCCAGCACCCGGCGTTCGGTCTGGGTCAGCTGGCCGGACAGAACCTGCGCCTCGACCCTGCTCCAGGAACAGGCGCCTTCGTTCTGCGCGGCCCATTTGACCATGGGTGCGTGGTTGTAAAGGCCGTCGCCAACGAACCCTTCCAGATAGGCATGGTCGTGGTTTGACAGGATCAGCGTGTCTTCCAGATTGCCCAAGCCTTGCGACGTGCGAAAGCGGGTGAAGCCATAAAGCAGGCGGTCAAAGCCGAATTCGGCCATCCGGTCGCAATGCAGCGACCAAATTTCCTGAATGGTCCGGGCCGACAGCAGCTTTTCCAGATAATCGATCATCACCACCCCTGTCATCCAATGCGGGCCAGCCTAGTCCGATCGGATTACCCATCCTTTAATTTTGGCGGGGGAACCCGGCTTTTTCAAGGTCAGGGGGCGGCTTTCGTCCGAAAGGAATGGCGATTATGTGACAACACCCGCCGGGGGCGTGGCGCCTGGCTGCGGCGTCGTTGAGTATTTCAGCCAAGAAGAAACGCCAAGCTGGTGTTCTTCTTGGCTGAAATACTCAAATCCCCCGGCCGGCCAAAAGGTTAGCGCGTGGTGTCCTGGCGCGACGCTGACAGGGTCTGATGGGTGATTTCGGGGGCGAGGGCGGCCAGCGCGTCGAATTGTGTCAGGAAGATGCGGCCCGTCAGATGGGTGATCAGGTCGGACCGAGTCAGGCGGTCCATCACGGGGCCCTTCACCTCGGACAGGTGCAGCGCGACGCCGGCATCCTTCAGGTGCTGGTTCATCGCCTCCAGCGCCTCAAGGGCCGAGGAATCGATGAAGTTGATCGCCGGGCAGTTCAGCACGACATGGCGGATCGCGGGCTCGGCGGCGACGCGGCCATAGAGCATGTCTTCCAGAAAGCGCGCATTGGGGAAATACAGGCTTTCGTCCACCCGGATCGACAGCACCTGCGGCACGGTGACGACGCGGTGGCGACGGATGTTGCGGAAATGCTCGGTCCCCGGGACCTGGCCAAGGATCGCGTAATGTGGGCGTGAGGTGCGCCACAGATGCATGGCGATCGACAGGATGACGCCGGCGCCGATGCCGCTTTCGACGCCGGCGCCCAGCGTCACCAGGATCGTGGCCAGCATCGCCATCCCATCCCCGCGCGAATAGGCCAGCGTGCGCCGGATCGCGGGCAGATCGACCAGCGTCAGCACGGCGACGATGATGGTCGCGGCCAGCGTGGCCTGCGGCAGATGGAAAAGCGCGGGCGTCAGCGTCAGCGTGGCCAGCGCCATGCCGATCGCGGTGAAGGCGCCTGCTGCGGGCGTCTCGGCCCCGGCGTCGAAGTTGACGACTGAGCGCGCAAAGCCCCCCGTGACCGGAAATCCGCCCGACAGGGCCGAGCCGATATTGGCGCCGCCAAGCGCGATCAGTTCCTGATCGGGGTCGATGCGCTGGCGCCGCTTGGCGGCCAACGTCTGCGCGACCGAGATCGATTCCACATAGCCCACCACGCTGAGCAAGAGCGCCGGCATCGCCAGATCGGCCCAAAGCCCAAGGTCCAGCGGCGGCAGCGCAGGCACCGGCAGGCCAGCGGGCACCTGGCCCACGATGCGCACGCCGTAATCGGACAGGCCCAGCCCCCAGCTGAGCAGGATCGTGACCGCCACCGCCAAAACGGGTGCGGTGCGCGCGCCCAGCCGTGCCAGGCCCGGGCGCAGGCCGCGCGCCAGAAGAAGCGGCTGCAAGCCCTTGCGCGACCAGAACAAAAAGGCCGCGGCCAGGGTGCCGATCACCAGCGTTGGCAGGTTCAGCGTTGCGATGTTTTCGACCAGGCCCGACACGATTTCGGGCAGCGTCTTGCCGTTCGCCTCGATCCCGGTCAGGTGCTTGATCTGGCTGGCGGCAATCAGGATGCCCGAGGCGGTGATGAAGCCCGAGATCACCGGGTGGCTGAGGAACGCCGAGATGAAGCCCAGCCGCAGAACCCCCATCGCCAGCAGCATCAGCCCCGACAGGAAGGCCAGTGCGATCGCCGCGCCCAGGTATTCGGGCGTGCCGCGGGCCGCGATCTCGCCCACGGCGGCGGCGGTCATCAAGCTGGCGACGGCGACCGGCCCCACCGCCAATGTGCGCGATGTGCCAAGAAGCGTGTAGGCGATCAGCGGCGCGATCGAGGCGTAAAGCCCGACCTCGGCCGGCAGACCCGCCAGCAGCGCATAGGCCAGCGACTGCGGGATCAGCATGATCGTGACGATCACGGCGGCGACCAGATCGGCCTCCAGCGCGGTGCGGGAATAGCTGCGCCCCCAGGTGAGAATCGGGAAATATCGTTTGATCATGGGGGCTTGATGGGTGTTTTTAACGGGTCTCTGCACGCGATTCCAGCAGCGGCACCAGTGCCGTGTGGTCATAGCCCGCCGCCTGTGCCGCGCGCAGGATATCGGGCAGCGCCATGCGCCCGGCCTGCATCAGGGCCCACAGATGCGAGGACCGCGTTCCCGACCGGCAATAGGCCAGAACCGGGCCATCGACATCCTGCATCACGGATTCAAAGGCCTCGACCAGATCGGGGGTCAGTTGGCCGGGGTAATAGGGCAGGTGGTGATAGGCCAGCCCGGCGGCCTCGGCGGCGACCGCCATGGCATCGCTGTCCAACGCATCCTCGATTTCCTCATCGGGGCGGTTGTTGATGATCGTGCGAAATCCCAGCGCCGCCAGCGTCGGCACGTCTTCGGGGGTGATCTGCGGCGCCACCGCAAATTCCGGCGTAATCTGCCGCAAATCCATGTCTTTCTCCCTGCCTGGGCAGTCTGTCACAGCCCGTTGACGGGCACCTTGAGGTAGGTCTTGCCGTCATCCTCGGGCGGCGGCATCTGACCTGCGCGCATGTTGACCTGCAGCGAGGGGATGATCAAGCGGGGCATCGCAAGGGTGGCGTCGCGTTCGGTGCGCATGCGGACGAAATCGTCCTTGGTCTTGCCGCCACCGATGTGGATGTTGTGGGCCTTTTCCTCGGCCACGGTGGTTTCCCAGGCGTATTCGTCGCGCCCGGGCGCCTTGTAGTCATGGGCGACGAAGATGCGGGTGTCATCGGGCAAGGCCAGGATCTTCTGGATCGAGTTATACAGCGCCTCGGCCGACCCGCCGGGGAAATCGCACCGCGCGGTGCCGAAATCGGGCATGAACAGCGTGTCGCCGACAAAGGCCGCATCCCCGATGACATAGGTTAGGCAGGCGGGCGTGTGGCCCGGCGTGTGCAGCACATGGCCCTGCAGCGCGCCGATGCGGAAGGTATCGCCTTCCTGGAACAGTTTGTCGAACTGTGACCCGTCGCGCTGAAATTCGGTGCCTTCGTTGAAGATCTTGCCGAAGGTGTCCTGCACAACCTTGATCCGGTCGCCGATGCCGATCTTGCCGCCAAGCCGTTCCTGAATATAGGGCGCGGCGGACAGGTGGTCGGCATGGACATGGGTTTCCAGGATCCAGTCCACTGTCAGACCCTGATCGCGCACCCAGGCGATCACCGCATCGGCCGATTTCGTGTCGGTCCGGCCCGAGGCATAGTCGAAATCCAGCACCGAATCCACGATGGCACAGGCGGTGCTTTCGGGGTCCTTCACCACGAAGGTGACGGTGAAGGTGGCTTCGTCGAAAAAGGCTTTGACCTCGGGTTTCAGCATCCGGTCCTCCTGACGGGCGGCGGGCCGCCACACATTTAAACTTGTGAATATGATAGGGGCTCAGCAGCCCCGCGACAAGGGGGGCGGTCAGCCAGGATCATGCCGCCTTCCACTTGATCGAACAGCCCATCGAGGGGATCTGATCGGCCGGTCCCCGGCCGGTTTCGGCGATCTGGCGCATCGCCTGATAGAGATCGCGGCGGGCATCAAGGGGCCCGGGCTGCCGGCCCGAGGCATCCAGCCGCCCGCGATATTGCAGCGCAAGATCGGCGTTGAAGCCAAAGAAATCCGGCGTGCAGATCGCCCCGTAAGCCTTTGCTACGGCTTGACTTTCATCATGCAGATAGGGAAAGGGCAGGGCGCGGTCACGGGCCAGATCCACCATCCGGTCAAAGCTGTCCTCGGGGTAGGCGGTGGCATCGTTGGAACAGATCGCTGCCACGCCGATGCCCAAGTCGGCCAGATCGCGCGCATCGCGGATGATCCGGTCCAGCACCGATTGCACATAGGGGCAATGGTTGCAGATGAAGATGATCAGCGTGCCGCGCGGACCGGCGATCTGATCCAGCGACCAGTCGCGCCCGTCGGTGCCGGGCAGGGTGAAGCCCGGCGCCTTCCAGCCGAAATCGCATACCGGGGGGCTGACGGCCATGAACGCTCCTTTATTCGAATTCCATCTCGGCAAAGACGACACCGGCGTTCTTGGTCGCCAATTCCTCGAACGTGTCAAGATGGGCATAGGGCGTCTGGTCGACGTAATAGGCGCCTGCCAGATCGCCGCCCTCATCCATATGCTGGGCGATCTTTTCGCGCAGATAGACCAGATAGTCGCGGGTGTAGCGCGTCACCTGGGCCAGGTTGGTGGGGTGGCCGTGACCGGGGATCACATAGGTCGGGGCCAGTGGCGCGAAGGCGTTTTCCCAGGTGTCGATCCAGCAGGAGGTGCAGGTGCCCTCAAAGATTGGCGGCATGCGTTCTTGAAAGGCGATGTCGCCGGCAATCATCATCGACTGTCTGGGCAGCCAGACCTGGGTGTCGCCGGGGCTGTGAGCGGGGCCCAGGTGCAGCACCTCGATGGTGAAATCGCCCATCTCGACCACATGGCGATCGGTGAAGGTTTCGGTCGGGCCCATCGGATCGGTGCCTTCGGCATTTTCACGCGCATAGTTTTTCAGCGACGCCAGATCGGTGCCGTTTTCATGGGCGAATTCGGCCGCTGCGTCGACATGGGCCAGCACCGGCACGCCCTGCGCGATCCAGTAGTTGTTGCCCAGCATCGCATGGCCCTGACCGTTTTCATTGATCACCAGCTTCACCGGCTGGTCGGTCACGGCGCGAATCTCGGCATGCAGCGCCTCGGCCAGCTTGTAGGAGGCGCCGGAATTCACCACCACCACGCCATCGCCCGTCACGATGAAGGACAGGTTGTTGTTATGGCCCGCGTTTTCATAGGTCGGCGGGGCGGTGGCCCCGATCGCGGAAAACACGCCGGGGATCACCTCATAGGGTTTGGAATACAGGACCGATTGCGGGTATTGATCCGGGATGTCTTCGGACGCCATCGCAGGAACGGCCAGCAACAGGCTGGCAAGAATGGAATATTTCATCACGCCCCCTCGGCCACGAAGCGATAGGCATCGCCTGCGCGTTCAACCCGGCCCAAGCCGCCGTCCGGCAGGTGGAACCCCACGATCCGCATCTGTTCGGCCGCCAGCTGGTCCAGCAGCTTGACCCGGGTGGCAATGCCCATATCCGGGTCCTGGTCCGAGCCGGACATCCAGTCGGGCCGCGCAAAGGCCAGGTGGTGGTTGCCGATACAGTCGCCCAGCACCATGCAGGCATCCGACCCGTTGCGGATTTCATAGGCCATGTGTCCGGGGGTGTGGCCAAAGGTGGCGCGCGCGGCAACACCGGGGATGATTTCTTCGCCATCGCCGAAGGTTACGATGCGATCTTCCAGCACCGACAAGCGCCGCTGCGCGCCCACGGCAAAGCTTTGACGTTCCGTGCCGATCGTGTCCACGGTGGCCGGATCCATCCAGTAATCCCATTCCGCCTTGCCGATCATGAAGGTGGCATCGGCAAAGATCGGTTCGTCGAATTCGTCCAGCAGCCCCCAAAGATGATCGGGATGGGCATGGGTGAAGACGACATGGGTGATCTCTTGGGCGGTGACGCCAAGCGCGTCCATAGCCTCGGCCAGCTTGCCGGCGGTGGGCATGAAATCATGGCCCGAACCCACGTCGAACAGCACCGTATTGGTGCCATCGCGCAGCAGCGTGACGTTGCAGGGCGGCTCGACCGCATCCCCCGAAAGGCCGAATTCGGCCATCACCGCGCCCGCGCCTTCGTGATCGGTGACAAAGCTCATCGGCAGGACCAAATTGCCGTCTGACAGCGTGTCGATGCGCGCAGACCCCAGCGACAGCGTGGTCGCCGCCCAGCTGCGCCGCGGCATCAGCGGCGCGAACAGCCCCGCTGCCAGCCCGGCGGTGCCCGCGCGCAAGATGGTGCGTCTGGAAATTGTCATGGCCTGTCCTCCCGTCAGGTATTCACGGATGCGAATATGACGGACAGATTGTCGCAGGGCAAGGCCTGTTCGGTCGGCGCCTCAGCCGTGGCCGGTCAGCGCGCGGCCTCGGCCGCGGCGCGGATCGCGCGGATGTTGGCGCCGTAGGGGGCCGGATCGCTGACCGAGCCGCCCTTGAACACCGCCGATCCCGCGACCAGAACATCGGCGCCCGCCGCCGCCACCAGTGGCGCGGTTTCGGGCGTGACGCCGCCGTCGATTTCAATATGGATCGGGCGCTCGCCGATCAGCGCGCGCAGGCGGCGCACCTTGTCGACCTGGCTTTCGATGAATTTCTGCCCGCCGAAGCCGGGGTTGACCGTCATCACACAGACCAGATCCAGCATGTCGAGCAGGTTTTCTACCCCATCCAGCCCGGTGCCGGGGTTGATCGCCAGCCCCGCCTTGGCACCGGCGCCGCGGATCGCCTGCAGCGTGCGGTGGATATGGGGGCCGGCCTCGATATGCGCGGTGATCACATCGGCACCCGCCTTGGCGAAAGCCTCGATATAGGGGTCGACGGGGGCGATCATCAGATGCACGTCCATCACGCCCTTGATATGCGGCCGGATCGCGGCGCAGGTGGCGGGACCGAAGGTGATGTTCGGCACGAAATGACCATCCATCACATCGACATGGACCCAATCGGCGCCCTGCGCCTCGATCGCCTGGCATTCGGCGCCGAAATTGGCGAAATCGGCCGACAGGATCGACGGGGCGATCTTGATGCGGCGATCAAAGGTCATCGGGGCGCGGGTCATGGCGGGCTCCTGTAGCGGGGGGGCGGGATGGGGTTGCGCCCCCTTAGCGCAGAACGGACCGTGCCGTCCAGCGCGGCAATGCTTGACCGGCGCGGGTTGGCTTGTCATCCTTGGCCCGAAGGCGGCCGGTCTGTTCCGCGCGGGGCAGGGGGCAACGCCATGAAGTCGTCGTCTTTTCAAGGTGTTGCAAAACCTTCCTGACCCCCTGCACAAGGTTGCCCCAGATGCCCTATGCCATTGCCATCGAGACACCCGGCCCCGCGACTGGCTTTCGCCGCGTCGCGATCGACATGCCCGCGCCCGGCCCGGGCGAAATCCTGATCCGCCAGACGGCGGTGGGGCTGAACTTCATCGACGTCTATTTCCGCACCGGGGCCTATCCCTGGCCGGTGGCGCGCGATCTGATCACCGGGTCCGAGGGGGCCGGCGTGATCGAGGCGGTGGGCGACGGCGTCAGCCTGCGCCCAGGAATGCGCGTGGCCTATACGACCCCGAATGGCGCCTATGCCAGCCACCGGGTGCTGGCTGCCGCCCAGGCGGTCGTCTTGCCCGACACGATCAGTGATGAAACGGCCGCGGCGGTAATGCTGAAGGGCCTGACGGCACATTACCTTTTGCATCATTCCTATCCCGTAAAGCCCGGTGATTGCGTGCTTTTTCATGCAGCGGCCGGCGGTGTCGGGCTGATTGCGGGCCAATGGCTGCGGGCGCTTGGGGCGCGTGCGATCGGAACTGCGGGCGGGCCCGCGAAATGCGCGCTGGCCGCGGCGCATGGCTATGATGCGGTGATCGACTATCGCAGCGCCGATTTCGTGGCCGAGGTGCAGCGGCTGACCGATGGCGCGGGTGTCGCGGCGGTCTATGACTCGGTCGGTGCGGATACGGTGATGCGTTCGCTGGATGTGCTGGAACGGTTCGGGACGCTGGTCTGCTTTGGCCAATCGTCAGGCCCGGCGCAGGATTTCCGCATCGGTGATCTGGCACGCGGATCGCTGCGGCTGACGCGGCCGACCTTGTTCCATCACACGGTGCGCCCGGGCTGGCTTCAGCAGGCGGCCGACGATCTGTTTGGCATGATCGCATCCGGCAAGATCCGGGTTGAGATTGGGCAGCGCTTCGCGCTGGATGATGTCGCAAAGGCCCATGAGGCGCTGGAGGGACGGCAGACCACCGGAAGCACGGTTCTGGTGCCGTAATGGCGCCGTTGGATCGAGTTTGCTTACATAACGCAGATTACAAGATTAGTGGATAGCCGCAACCGACGGACCCATGCGGTCCCTCATTTGCTGGATGACATCCAGACCCAGACCGCAAGACGTGCCTTGCCGTAACCCCCAGAGACCGCCCATGGATGAACGCTTTTCCGATCGCGCCGCCGCTGGTCAGGCCCTGGCACGCCGTCTGGCGCATTTGCGCGGCACCGGCGCGCTGGTTCTGGCGCTGCCGCGCGGTGGCGTTCCGGTCGCGGCCGAGGTCGCCCGCGCGCTGGATCTGCCGCTGGACATCATCCTGGTGCGCAAGGTCGGCCTGCCGGGTCAGCGCGAACTGGCCCTGGCCGCGATTGCCGGGCCCGATGGCCAGACGCTGGTGGTGAATCGCGATGTCGCGCGCCTGTCCGATATCAGCCCCGCGCGGATTGAGGAGCTGGCCGCGCCCGAACGGGCCGAGCTGCGCCGCCGCCATGATCTGTGGATCGGGTCGCGTGCTGTGCCGGACCCCAAAGGCCGCCATGTGATCCTGGTCGATGACGGCATCGCCACCGGGGCCACCACCCGGGCTGCGATCCAGGCGGTCCGGGCGCAAGGGGCCGCGCGGATCACGCTGGCGGTGCCGGTTGCGCCGGCCGACACAGTGGCCGATCTGGCCTCGCAGGTCGATGAATTGATCTGCCTTGTGACGCCCGCGCCCTTCTGGGCGGTGGGCGCGCATTACGATCATTTCGATCAGGTCAGCGATGATGAGGTGCGCCGCACGCTGGATGACCTGCGCGCCCGTCCCTAGCTGCCGGCAATGTCCACCTTGCGCTCTTTCTGGCGCGATGCGGTTGTTTTCGGCAGGGTCACCGTCAGCACGCCCTTGTCGAAACGGGCGCTGACCTTGTCGGCATCGACGCCGGCAGGCAGACGGAACGACCGCTGGAAGGCGCCATAGCTGCGTTCGCGCAGATGGATGTTTTCATCGTCCTTGACGGTTTCCGCGCTTTTTTCGCCGCGGATCGTCATCATCCCGTCGGATAGCTTCACCTCGATATCCTCGCGCGACATGCCGGGCAATTCGGCCTGAAGCTCATAGGCTCCGTCGCGTTCGACCAGATCGACCGCAGGCATCGGCACAGTGGCCCCGGCAAACAGCCCGCGCGGCGCATCGACCGCGCCGGACCGATGCGGAAAGCGGAAATCGGGCCAGTCGAAATCCTGCATCATGCGGTCGAACTGCTGGCGCATGGCTGCGAACGGGTCCCAATGCGTGGCCTGCGCGGGGGCGTCTTTTGTGACCTCGACTTAGGATTTCTGTGGCATGATCCGTCTCCGTGACGGTCAACGCCCGCCAGCGACCCGGCGCGCCAGGGTCTTGCTAGCGGAAACTGCCCCGGTTTGCGTTGATCGCCGTCAACGCAAGGGTCAGGTGATCACATCCGGCCCCGCCCGTCCGCTGCGCGCGCAGATGCCGACCAGCGTTTCCACCGCGCGGATGATCGGGGCCAGCGCCGCCTGCGGATCGTCGTGCAACCCTTCGGGCCCGGGCACATAGCGTTCCAGATAGACCCGCAGCGTTGCGCCCTCGGTCCCGGTGCCCGACAGGCGCAGCACGATACGGATGTCCCCGTCCAGGAAAATCCGCACCCCCTGCCCCGGCGAAACTGATCCATCCACCGGATCTGTATAACAAAAATCATCCGCCGCCGTCACCCGCAGCCCCTCGATGCGCTGGCCCGGCAGATCCGCCAGCCGGTCACGCAGATCGACCATCATCGCCTGCGCCAGATCCAGCGGCAGCGCCTCATAATCGTGGCGCGAATAATAATTCCGCCCGAACCGCGCCCAGTGATCGGCCAGAATCTCGGCCACGCCCTGGCCGCGCGCGGCGATGATGTTCAGCCACATCAGCACCGCCCAAAGCCCGTCCTTTTCGCGCACATGATCGGCCCCGGTGCCAAAGGATTCCTCGCCGCACAGCGACACCCGGCCCGCATCCATCAGATTGCCAAAGAATTTCCAGCCGGTGGGCGTCTCATGGCATTCGATCCCCAGCGCGGCGGCCACCCGGTCCACCGCCGCCGATGTCGGCATTGATCGCGCCACCCCCTTCAGCCCGCCCACATGGGCCGGCACCAGATGCGCATTGGCCGCCAGCACCGCCAGCGAATCCGACGGGCTGACATAACAGCCCGGCCCCAGGATCATGTTGCGATCCCCGTCCCCGTCCGAGGCCGCGCCGAAATCGGGCGCCTGCGGCCCCATCATCTCATCCATCAGCTCATGTGCCCAGGTCGGGTTCGGGTCGGGATGCATCCCGCCGAAATCCGGCAGGGGATTTTCATGCACCACCGAGCCCTTCGCAGCCCCCAGCCGGTTTTCGAAAATCTCCACCGCATAGGGCCCGGTGATCGCGCACATGCTGTCCATACGAATCGTGAAACCTTCATGAAAAAGCCCGCGCAACGCCTTGAAGTCAAAAAGGCTTTCCATCAGATCGGCATAGGCCAGAACGGGGTCCGTCACCTCGACCGTCATCGCCCCCAGATGGCTTTCGCCCGGCACCGACAGGTTCACATCGGGCGCATCCAGCAGGCGGTATTCGCGGATCACCTGGCTGGCGGCAAAGATCGCCGTCGTCACCGCCTCGGGGGCGGGGCCGCCATTGGCGATGTTGTATTTCACCCCGAAATCGCCCTCGATCCCGCCGGGATTATGGCTGGCCGACAGGATGATCCCGCCATTCGCCCCACGCTTGCGGATCAGATGCGAGGCCGCCGGCGTCGACAGCCACGCGCCCTGCCCCACGATCACCCGCGCCGCGCCATTGGCCGCCGCCATCTTCACGATCACCTGCGCCGCCCGGTCGCCAAATTCCCGGCCATCACCGCCCAGAACAAAGGTCTTCCCCGCAGCCCCCCCGATCGCATCGAAGATGGATTGCACGAAATTCTCCAGATACCCCGGCTGCATGAACACGGCCGTCTTCTTGCGCAACCCCGAGGTGCCCGGCTGCTGTCCCGCGATGGGCGTTGTGGCGTGAACCGTCATCATCTCTCCTGTCGGGCGCCTGGCCCGGTTCTGCTATGCCCCCGGCCTCCGACTCGCCGGTCTGATCACCGCCCGTTGTGCCGCCCCGCACGGGGCAAAGTCCATCCCCAGGCCCCCGGCCTGGCTTCTTCCTGGCCGAAATACTCTCGGGGGGTGAATTGGCGCAAAGCGCCAAGAGGGGGGCGGACAGCCCCCCTTCCCGGCCCCTTTGCCCGGCCCCATTTCCCGCGCCCCGCTCAGGACAGCGGCAGGATCACGCTGAACCGGCTGCCCTTGCCCTTTTCGCTCTCGATCTTCAGCCGGCCGCGGTGGCGCGACACGATATGCTTGACGATGGCCAGCCCCAGCCCGGTGCCACCCTGCGCGCGCGATCGATGCGTGTCCACCCGATAGAACCGTTCGGTCAAGCGCGGCAGGTGCAGCGCCTCGATGCCTTCGCCACGGTCGCTTACCACGATCTTCAGCGCCGGACCGCGCAGGACCGGCTCATGCGGCAGCGCCTCTGCCTCAATGCACACCTCGCCGCCCGTGCCGCCATATTTCACCGCATTTTCAACCAGATTGACGAACAACTGGGTCAGCTGGTCGGCATCGCCCGGCAGCGTCGGCGCCCCGTCCAGCCCTTCGGCGATCAGCGCCACACCCTCGGCCTCGGCGCGCGGGCGCAGGGTCTGGATCACATTGCGCAGCACGCCCGCAATATCCACCGACGCGGTCGGGCGGCGGCGTTCCTCGGCCTCGACCCGGCTTAACGACAGAAGATCCCCCACCAGGCGATTCATCCGCCCGGCTTCCCGTTCCATGATCGCCAGAAAGCGGTCGCGCGCCACCGGATCATCCTTGGCCGCGCCCCGCAATGTTTCCACAAAGCCCATCAGCGCGGTCAGCGGCGTGCGCAATTCATGGCTGACATTGGCCACGAAATCGCGCCGCATCGCCTCGGCCTCCTCCAGCGCGGTGATGTCGTCGAAGGCCAGGATCGCGCCGCCGGGCAGCACGGTCGCGGGCGCAGGCGCCACGCTGACCAGCAGGATGGTTTCGGGCGCGGGCCCGGTCACGACCCGGACCCGGTCGCGCCGACCCTCGCGCAAGGCGGCCTCCAGCGCGCGCCCCAGCGCGGGTTGGCGCAGCACCGTGACCAGCGCGCGCCCCGCCAGCCCCGCGCCAAAGGCCGCCTGGGCCGCGGCATTGGCCTGCGCGATCCGTTCCTCGGCATCGACCAGAAGCACCGCCATCGGCACCTCATGCAGCACCGCCGTCACCGCTTCCTGCACCATAATTCCCCCTGTCCCGGCCACCCGGCCGTTTCCATCGTCCCCGTCAGATTCGCCCTTGAGCCGGCTGGGCGCTATCGTTAAACTAAAACGTGTAAATGGTGTAACGTATTCAGTTTCCGAGAGAAGTCCCGTATCAGTCCAGTTTGTTCAAGGTGGTGCATGACCCGGCGTCCCGATTCACATGCCGTTACGTCAGCCCATCGGGATGAAACCCCCTCGCGCGACCGTCGCCGTATCCTGGTGGTCGAAACCAGCCAGGTCCCACCTCTTGCCCTGCAGGGCGTGTCGGGCGCGGTGGTGACGATCATCAAATTCCCCGATCTTGACGGCGCCCTTCTGGCGCGGCTTCAACCCGATATTGTGGTCGCCCCGCTGATCGGGGATCGTTTCGACATCCTGGATCTGGCGGGGGAACTGGACCGACTGGGCTATCGTGGCGCGCTGCGCGCGGTGACGCGGCCCTTGCCCAAGGCTGAGCTTGTGCGCCACGAAATCGCCGCGCAATGTCCGCGGATCGATTTTGCGCTGATCGAACTGCCGCTGGTCTGACCCCCGATCAGGGCAGAAACAACCGCCGGAACACCCAGCCCGACAGCAGCGTCAGCCCCGCGCCGGGAAAGACCCAGCCGGTGGCAAAGGCATAGGCCGCGCCCGCCAGCGGCACCGCAACCACCAAAAGCCGCATCGGCAGCGGGCGCAACAGGGGATGTTGTGGGTCGATCATGCTCTGGCCTTTCCTGATCTGCCCTGTGGAACGGCAGGGCCCGCGCGGCGATCTTATCCGATGACGCGCAGCCCCGCACGATAGCGCGCCGCATTGTCGCGGTAATGCTGCGCCGAGGCCAGAAGCCGGGCCACCGCCGCCTCGTCCAGTTGTCGCACCACCTTGCCGGGCGCGCCCATCACCAGGCTGAAATCGGGGATTTCCTTGCCCTCGGTGATCAGCGCGCCCGCGCCGATCAGGCAACCCCGACCGATCTTCGCACCGTTCAGCACCGTCGCCCCCATCCCGATCAGCGACCCTTCACCGATGATGCAGCCATGCAGCATCGCCTTGTGGCCAATCGTGCAATGCGCGCCGATCACCAGCGGATAGCCCATGTCGGTGTGGCAGACGACGTTTTCCTGGACGTTCGCGCCGCGGCCGACGCGGATTTCCTCATTGTCGCCGCGCAACGTCGCACCGAACCAGACCGAGGCCTCATCCTCCAGCACCACCTTGCCGATCAGGTTGGCATCGGGGGCGACCCATGCGCCCTGCCCCAGCACCGGGGCCACACCGTCCAGTTCATAGATCATCGCGCTTCAAACTCCTTGTTCAGACCGCGCACGAAATCGTTCAGCCCCGGCTGACGGTCGCGGCGCATCCGCTCAGCCATCAGGATGGTTTTCAGCTGCGCCTCGGCTTCGTCCAGATCACGGTTCACCAGAACGTAATCATATTCCGCCCAATGGCTGATTTCCGCCTGCGACTTGGCCATCCGGCCCGCGATCACCTCGGCGCTGTCCTGGGCGCGGGTTTGCAGGCGGCTTTCCAGTTCCGCGATTGAGGGCGGCAGGATGAAGATTGACACCACATCCTTGCCAAGCGACGAATTGCGGATCTGCTGGCCGCCCTGCCAGTCGATGTCAAACAGCGTATCGCGCCCCTCGGCCATTGCGGCCTCGACCGGGGCCTTGGGCGTGCCGTAGAAATTGCCGAAAACCTCGGCATGTTCCAGCATTTCGCCCGCGGCCACCATCGCCTCAAAATCGGTGCGGCTGCGGAAGAAATATTCGCGCCCGTCCTGTTCGCCGTCGCGCGGGGCGCGCGTCGTGGCCGAGACCGAGAATTTCAGCGACGGGTCCCAAGCCATCAGGCGCTTTGCCAGCGTCGATTTGCCTGCGCCCGAGGGCGAGGACAGGATGATCAGAAGGCCCCGGCGTTTCATCGGCTTACTCCACGTTCTGGATCTGCTCGCGCATCTGGTCGATCACATGTTTAAGGTCAAGCCCGATCGCGGTCAGCCGCGCCGAGCCGGACTTGGAACACAGCGTATTTGCCTCGCGCACGAATTCCTGGGTCAGGAAATCGAACTTGCGGCCCACGGGGGCGGCATCGCGCAACAGCGCGCGCGCCGCGGTGACATGGGCGCGCAGCCGGTCCAGTTCCTCGGCCACGTCGGCCTTGACCGCCAGCAGCGCCAGTTCCTGCGCCACCCGCGCCGGATCGGCGCCGGGCGCGCTGTCCAGAACGCGGGACAGGTTGGCCTGCAGCTGGGCGGCCACCTCGGGGCGGCGGGCCTCGGCGGCATCAGCGGCCGCTTCGGTCAGCGCCGCGATCCGGTCGATCTGGCCCGCGATCACCGCGCCGATTTCGCGCCCCTCGGCGGCGCGCATCGCGGCGAAATCGGCCAGAAGCAGGTCAAGATCGGCCAGAAGTGCCGCCAGCAACGGGGCGGTATCGCCCAGATCCGCGCCACCCTGTTCGGTCACGCCCCGCAGCGCCAGGATATCCGCGGCACTGGCGGGATGGATCACCAGCCCCTGCCGGCGCGCCTCGGCCTCGACCTGCGTCAAGGCCGCCAGCGCGCCCGCCAGCCCCGCCGGGTTGATCCGCAGCGCCTCGGCCCCCTCGGCCCGGGTCAGCTTCAGCCCCAGCGTGACATTACCCCGCGCCGCAACCCGCGCCACCGCCGCGCGCACCGCAGGTTCCAGCCCGTCAATCCCGTCGGGCAGACGCAGCCGCAGGTCCAACCCCTTGCCATTGACCGACCGGATTTCCCAGGCCCAGTCATGCCCCGCCCCCGACCCGCTGCGCGCGGCAAAGCCGGTCATCGACACGGTGGCCAGCAGGGCGTCGGTTCGGGACAGCTCGGTTCGGGGGGCTTCGGGATGCTTAACCATTTAAGACTTTAGTTCTCCCTGCGGCGGAAAAATGGCGTATTAATACTTCAGTAAGCATTTCCCCCCCGCGGTCAACCGCCAGCGCGGTCATCGCCCGGGGGATCGCGGGTCCGATGGCCCGCGGCCATTATCTTGTAGGGGCCGCGCGCGCGGGTCGTGCGGGGCAAAAGGAACAGGTAGAACATGTTTGGGCGGGATGATCCCTCGGGGAAGGTGGTCGCCATGACGCAGCAAGGGTCTGGCACGGCACGGCGCACGGTCGCGGAACTGCGCGCCTATTGGGAGGCGCTGCGCCGCGGGCGGCTGGTGCCCGCGCGGACGGATGTGAACCCGCGCGGGATCGAACGGTCGCTGGAATATGCCTTCATTCTGGAACGCGTGGCGCCGGGGATGGCGCGGTTCCGGCTGTCGGGGATGCATCTGACCGACCTGATGGGGATGGAGGTGCGCGGCATGCCGCTGGGCGCGCTGTTCGTGCCTGCGGGGCGCCAAAGGCTGGCCGATGCGCTGGAAACCGTGTTCCAGGGCCCGGCGGTGGCCGAACTGGCGCTGGCCGCGGAAACCGGGATCGGCAAGCCACCGCTGGCGGCGCGGATGCTGCTGTTGCCACTGAAATCCGATCTGGGTGATGTCACCCGCGCGCTGGGCTGCCTTGTGGCCGAGGGCGAGATCGGCCGCCGCCCGCGCCGCTTTGAGGTGACCGGGGCCGAGGTGACGCAACTGTTAAGCGACATCCCGCAATTTGCCCCGGCGGATCGCGCGCCCCGCGCGCCGGTCGCGGGCTTTGCAGACCCGCCCGCCACCTTCACCCCGCCCGCGCCTGCAGCGCCGATGCCAGACCCCGCCCTGACCCCTGAAGAACGGCGCGCGCTGCTGCGCGTGGTTCGCGCAGAGGATTAGGAACCCGCGACAAGGCCATATAAAACCACAAAAACCGCGCCACTGGCGCGGTTTTCTTTGGCAAGATATTGGCCCCGGATCAGAGCGCGGCGGCCTTTTGCGTCTGCCGACGGTCCTGCAATTCCTCGGCCACCAGGAAGGCCAGTTCCAGCGATTGCGAGGCGTTCAGCCGCGGGTCGCAGGCGGTGTGATAGCGATCCGAAAGATCCTCATCCGACACGGCGCGCACGCCGCCGGTGCATTCGGTCACATCCTTGCCGGTCATCTCGAAATGCACACCGCCGGGGATCGTGCCTTCCGCCTTGTGGATGGCAAAGAATTCCCGCACCTCGCGCAGGACCGAATCGAAGGGCCGCGTCTTGTAGCCCGAGGCCGCCTTGATCGTGTTGCCATGCATCGGATCGCAGGTCCAGACGACATTGGCGCCCTCTTCCTGAACGGTGCGGATCAGCCGCGGCAGGTTGTCGCCCACCTTGCCCGCGCCGAAGCGCGCGATCAGCGTCAGCCGGCCGGGCTCGTTTTCCGGGTTCAGCTTGGCCATCAGCACCTTCAGATCCTCGGTTGTGGTCGAGGGCCCGCATTTCAGCCCGATCGGGTTTTGCACGCCGCGGCAGAATTCCACATGCGCGCCATCGGGTTGGCGGGTGCGGTCGCCGATCCAGATCATGTGCCCCGACCCCGCCACCGGCAGGCCGCTGGTCGAATCAATCCGGCACAAGGCCTCTTCATATTCCAGCAACAACGCCTCATGGCTGGTGTAGAAATCCACCGTCGCCAACGAATGCGCCGTGGTCGAGGTGACGCCCGCCGCGGTCATGAAATCCATCGCATCGGCGATGCGATTGGCGATTTCGCGGTAGCGCTCGGCCTCATCTTCCTCGGTGAAGCCCGCGATCCAGCTTTGCACGCGGTGGATGTCGGCATAGCCGCCGGTGGAAAAGGCGCGCAGCAGGTTCAGGCTGGCCGCGGCCTGGGTATAGGCCTGCAACATCCGCGACGGATCGGGCTGGCGCGCGGCCATCGTGGGTTCGAACCCGTTGATGATGTCGCCGCGGTAGCTGGGGTATTCGACGCCGTCGATCATCTCGGTCGGCGCTGATCGGGGCTTGGCGAACTGGCCGGCCATGCGGCCCACCTTGATCACCGGCAGCTTGGCGCCCCAGGTCAGCACCACCGCCATCTGCAAGATCACCTTGAAGGTGTCGCGGATGTTGTCGGCCGAGAATTCGGAAAAGCTTTCGGCACAATCGCCGCCCTGCAGCAGGAAGGCGCGGCCTTCGGCGACCTTCGCCAGATCGGCCTTCAGCCGGCGCGCCTCGCCCGCAAAGACCAGCGGCGGCATCTTGGACAACGTCGTCTCAACCGCGCGCAGCGCCGCCGGGTCGGGATAATCAGGCATCTGCACCCGCGGTTTCGCGCGCCAGTCCGATTTCGTCCATCCCTTGCCCATCTTCGCCTCCGGGTCACGTGTCACTTGCCGCGCTTATACCGCCCGGGCCCCCGAGAACAAACCCCCAATCGCGCGAACGACTTGCACATCGTTGCGCCGCGCCAAGGCATCTTGCGGGGGCGCGGCGCGCGTGATTTGCTGGCAAGATACGACATGCAAAGGGTCGCTTATGCACAAGCCGTCCGCCCCTGCCCCTGCCGCCCCTGCCGCGAAACCGCGCCGCTACATTTTTCTGCTTTTGGATAATTTCACCCTGATCTCTTTCGCCGGCGCGATCGAGCCGCTGCGGCTTGCCAACCGGGTGTCGGGGCGCACCCTGTACGACTGGCGGCTGGCGGGTGAAAACGGGCGCGAGGCGCGCTGTTCCAACGGCACCGTGCTGCGGCTGGACATGGGCCTGGACGAGGTCGGGCGCGATGACACGGTGCTGGTCTGCGGCGGCGTTGACGTGGCCGAGGCCACGACCCGCCCGATCCTGAACTGGCTGCGGCGCGAGGCGCGGCGCGGCGCGGGGCTGGGGGGGCTGTGCACCGGGGCCTGGGCCTTGGCGCGCGCGGGCCTGCTGGAGGGCAAGCGCGCCACCATCCACTGGGAAAATCAGGACAGTTTTCAAGAGGAATTCCAGGATCTGACCCTGACCAAATCGGTGTTTGTCATTGATGGCAACCGGATGAGCAGTTCCGGCGGCATGTCCTCGATCGACCTGATGCTGAAGCTGATCGCGCGCGATCATGGCGAGGGGCTGGCCAATACGGTGGCCGATCAGCTGATCTACACCTCGATCCGCACCGATCAGGACAGCCAGCGTCTGTCGATCCCCACCCGCATCGGCGTGCGCCACCCCAAGCTTGCCCAGGTGATCGGCCGGATGGAGGCCAATATCGAGGATCCGATCAGCCCCGCCCGCCTGGCCGATGCGGTGGGCATGTCCACCCGTCAGCTGGAACGGCTGTTTCGCCGCTATCTGAACCGCAGCCCCAAACGCTATTACATGGAATTGCGCCTGCAAAAGGCGCGCAACCTGCTGATGCAAACGGAAATGAGCGTGATCAACGTGGCGCTGGCCTGCGGCTTTGCCAGCCCGTCGCATTTTTCCAAATGCTACCGCGCGCATTATGCCACCACCCCCTATCGCGAACGCGGCACGTCGGGCGCGGGCGGTGCGGTGGCGGATGATCCGGGGCGCGCGTATCCGGGCGAAGACGCGGCGATGGACGCCGACGGGCACCCCCTTCCCTAGGGTCACGCGCAAAAAGCCCGCGACCTGCGGCGCCTGGACCGCGCAAACCGGCGCCATGGGGGATTTTCTTTTCAACAAGGCCACACTAACTTGCGTGGTCAGGATAATGATCCAATATGGGAGTGAACGAATGAAAAAGCTTCTTCTGGCCACCGCCGCCACCGCGCTGGTCGCAGGCGCCGCGCAAGCCGAGGATGTCAAGCTGGGCGTTCTGCTGGGCTTCACCGGACCGCTGGAATCGATGTCGCCCTCGATGGCCGCGGGCGCCGAAATGGCGATGAAGGAAGTCACGGATTCGGGCAAGTTCATGGGCGGCTCTGCCGTCGTTCCGGTGCGCGGTGACACCACCTGCATCGACGCCGCCGCCGCCACCGCCACCGCCGAACGCCTGATCACCGCCGATGGCGTGAAGGGCATCGTGGGGGGCATGTGCTCGGGCGAAACCACCGCTTCGCTGCAAAACGTCGCCATGCCCAACGGCATCGTGATGATCTCGCCCTCGGCCACCTCGCCGGCGCTGTCGACGATCGAAGACAACGGCCTGTTCTTCCGCACCTCGCCCTCGGACGCGCGTCAGGGCGTCGTGATGACCGAAATCATCATGGAACACGGCATCAAGGAAGTCGCCGTCACCTATACCAACAACGACTATGGCAAGGGTCTGGCCGACAGCTTCCAGGCGGCGTTCGAAGCCGCGGGCGGCAAGGTCACGATCAACGCCGCCCATGACGACGGCAAGGCCGATTACGCCGCCGAAGTCGGCGCGCTGGCCTCGGCCGGGGGCCAGGCGCTGGTGATCGCGGGCTATGTCGACCAGGGCGGTTCGGGCATCCTGCGCGGCGCGCTTGATTCGGGCGCGTTCGAAACCTTCGTCTTCCCCGACGGCATGGTCGGCGGCGCGCTGGAAACCAACTTTGGCGCCGAGCTGACCGGCTCGTTCGGTCAGATCCCGTCGTCGGAAGGCGAAGGCAAGGACAAGTTCCTGGAACTGGCCACCGCCGCGGGCTTTGACGGCACCGGCGTCTATTCCGCCGAGGCCTATGACGCCGCCGCCCTGATCATGCTGGCGATGGCTTCGGCCGGGTCCACCGATGCCGCGGCCTACAAGGAAAAGATCATGGATGTGGCCAACGCCCCGGGCGAGCCGATCCTGCCGGGTGAACTGGGCAAGGCGCTGGAGCTGATCGCCGCGGGCACCGACGTGGATTATGTCGGCGCCACCTCGGTTGAGCTGATCGGCTCGGGCGAAAGCGCCGGCACCTTCCGCGAGATCGAGTTCAAGGACGGCAAGATCGAAACCGTCCGCTACCGTTAAGGCGCGGACCGAAGACTTGGGCAGCCCGGATCAATCCGGGCTGTTCCCATTAAATAACAGGCCAGTAAAGGCCGTTCTTCATGAAAATCATGAAGTCAGGGGATGAAGATGATCCGGGTTGAGAACCTGCACAAGCATTTCGGCGGCTTTCGCGCCGTGGACGGGGCGTCGCTGGAAATTGCGACCGGCTCGATCACGGGGCTGATCGGCCCCAACGGCGCGGGCAAGTCCACGCTGTTCAACGTGATCGCCGGGGTGCACAAGCCGACCTCGGGGCGTGTGATCATGGATGGCGAGGACATCACCGGCCTTGCCCCGCATGAGCTGTTTCACAAGGGCCTGCTGCGCACCTTCCAGATCGCGCATGAATTTCCCACGATGAGCGTGCGGGAAAACCTGATGATGGTGCCCGGCGCGCAATCGGGAGAAACGCTGTGGAACGCGCTGTTCGCCCGCGGCCGGATCGCGCAGGAAGAAGCCGCGCTTCTGAAAAAAGCCGACGAGGTGCTTGATTTTCTGACGATTTCGCATCTGAAGGATGAAAAGGCGGGCAATCTGTCGGGCGGGCAGAAGAAGTTGCTGGAACTGGGCCGGACGATGATGGTCGAGGCCAAGATTGTCTTTCTGGATGAGGTCGGCGCGGGCGTGAACCGCACCCTGCTGAACACGATCGGCGATGCGATCGTGCGGCTGAACAAGGAACGCGGCTATACCTTCTGCGTGATCGAACATGACATGGATTTCATCGGCCGGCTTTGCGACCCGGTGATCGTCATGGCCGAGGGCAAGGTGCTGGCCGAAGGCTCGGCCGAAAGCATCATGCAGAACGAGGCGGTGATCGAGGCCTATCTGGGCACGGGGCTGAAGAACAAGGTCAAGGCCGAGATCGGGCTGGAAACCGCGCGCCACGAAAGCCACGGCGCGCAGCCCGGCCTTGGCGACGAGGCGGGCCGGGGGATCGGCGCATGACCGGCCGCGCGCATTTGGGCGCAGGTTGCGTCATGAGTATTTTTTCCAAGAAGAAGCAGCAGGTTGCGGCGCTTCGTGGGGGTGTTGCATGAGCTTTCTTCTGGCAGAAGGGATGACCGGCGGCTATGGCGCGGCCGATATCCTGCATGGTTGTACGCTGAAGGTTGAAAAGGGCCAGATCGCGGTGATCGTGGGGCCCAATGGCGCCGGCAAGTCGACCGCAATGAAGGCGGTGTTCGGCATGCTGAAGCTGCGTGCCGGCCATGTGATCCTGGATGGCGAGGATATCACCGCGCTGACGCCGCAGGCGCGGGTGGCCAAGGGCATGGGCTTTGTCCCGCAGGTCAACAACGTCTTCCCCACCATGTCGGTCGAGGAAAACCTGGAAATGGGCGCCTTTTTGCGGCGCGACGATTTCCGCGACACGATGGAGCAGGTCTACGACCTGTTCCCGATCCTGAAGCAAAAGCGCCGTCAGAACGCGGGCGAGCTGTCGGGCGGGCAGCGCCAGCAGGTCGCGGTGGGCCGCGCGCTGATGACCCGGCCCAAGCTGTTGATGCTGGATGAGCCGACGGCGGGTGTCTCGCCGATCGTGATGGATGAACTGTTCGACCGCATCATCGAGGTGGCGCGCACCGGGATTTCCATTCTGATGGTGGAACAGAACGCCCGGCAGGCGCTGGAAATCGCCGATATGGGCTATGTCCTGGTGCAGGGCGCGAACCGCTATACCGACACCGGGGCCGCGCTGATGGCCGACCCCGAGGTCCGCCGCACCTTCCTGGGGGGCTGAGATGGATATTCTGAACGCGCTGGTCGCACTTTTGAATTTCGTGGTGATCCCCGCGACCGCCTATGGCGCGCAGTTGGCGCTGGGGGCGCTGGGGGTGACGCTGATCTATGGCATCTTGCGGTTTTCCAACTTTGCCCATGGCGACACGATGGCCTTTGGCACGGCGATGACCATTCTGGTGACCTGGGCGCTGCAGGCGGCGGGCATCACGCTGGGCCCCTTGCCCACGGCGCTGCTGGCGCTGCCCTTCGCGATTGCGCTGACGGCGGGGCTGGTGCTGGCGACCGACCGGGTGGTCTATGACTATTACCGTCGGGTCCGGGCGGCGCCGGTGATCCTGGTGATGGTGTCGGTCGGGGTGATGTTCGTGATGAACGGCCTGACCCGCTTTGTCATCGGCGTGGATGAGATCAACTTTGCCGATGGCGCGCGCTTCGTGATTTCCGCGCGCGGGTTCCGCGAGGCGACGGGCCTGGCCGAGCCGCTGACGCTGCGCAGTTCGCAGCTGATCACGCTGATCACCGCGGCGCTGGTGGTCTGGGCGCTGTTCTGGTTCCTGGGCCGCACCCGCACCGGCAAGTCGATGCGCGCCTTCTCGGACAATGAGGATCTGGCGCTGTTGTCGGGGATCAACCCGAATCGCGTGGTCGCCGTCACCTGGATCATCGCGGCGGCGCTGGCGACCACCGCCGGCACGTTGTACGGGCTGGATAAATCCTTCAAGGCCTTCAACTATTTTCAGCTGCTGCTGCCGATCTTCGCGGCGGCCGTGGTGGGCGGTCTGGGCAGCCCGGTGGGTGCCATCGCCGGCGGCTTCGTCATCGCCTTTTCCGAGGTGGGCGTGACCTATGCCTGGAAGAAGGTGGCGGGCTATCTGATCCCTGCCTGGCAGCCCGAGGGGTTGCTGCAGCTTCTGTCTACTGAATACAAATTCGCCGTCAGCTTCGCGATCCTGATCATCGTGCTGCTGTTCAAGCCGACGGGTCTGTTCAAGGGGAAAGCGGTATGAGCCTTCGTCAACCCGACGCCGCCGCGGGCGGCCGCCTGCGCGCGCCACTGCTGTTTGCCGCCATGGCAGCCCTGGTCGCGATCGAGGCCGCCACGGGCGGCTGGAACACCGCGCTGGGCATCGTCAACATGGGCCTGATCTCGGCCGTGCTGGCACTGGGCGTCAACATGCAATGGGGCTATGCGGGCCTGTTCAACACCGGCATCGTGGGCTTTCTGGCGCTGGGCGGTCTGGCCCCGGTGCTGATCGCGATGCCGCCGACGCCTGGCGCCTTTGCCGGCGGCGGGCCTGGCATCGCGCTGGCCGCGCTGGTTGCGCTGGCCAGTGTTATCGCCGCCATCGCCGTCAATCGCCGCCTGCGCGGCCGGCCGCGCGCGATCGCGATCATCGCGATCCTGGTCGCGGGCTTCTTCGCCTATCGGGCGCTTTTTGATCGCGCCGTGGCGGTAATCCAGGCCATCAATCCCTCAGCCCAGGGCAATCTGGGCGGGCTCGGCCTGCCGGTGCTGCTGGCCTGGCCGGTGGGGGCCCTGTTTGCCGCAGGCGCCGCCTGGATCATCGGCAAGACCGCGCTGGGCCTGCGCTCGGACTATCTGGCGATTGCCACGCTGGGCATCGGCGAGATCATCGTGGCCGTCCTGCGCAATGAGGAATGGCTGTCCCGCGGCGTGATGAACGTGAACGGCATCCCCCGACCCTGGCCCGTCCCCTATGAGGTGCAGCTTCAGGCCGACCCCGCCTTCGTCAGCCGCATGGCGGGCCTGGGCGTCGATCCGGTCACCGGCTCCACCATCATGGTCAAGCTGCTTTATACCGGGCTGTTCCTGGTCGTGCTGCTGGCGCTGATCTGGGCCGCGCAGATGGCGCTGAAATCGCCCTGGGGTCGGATGATGCGCGCGATCCGCGACAATGAAATCGCCGCCGCCGCCATGGGCAAGGATGTCACCCGCCGCCACCTGCAGATCTTCGTGATCGGCTCGGCCGTCTGCGGGCTGGCGGGCGCGATGATGATCACGTTGGATGGCCAGATGACGCCGGGCAGCTACAACCCGCTGCGCTACACCTTCCTGATCTGGGTGATGGTGATCGTGGGCGGATCGGGCAACAACTGGGGCTCGGTTCTGGGCGGCATGCTGATCTGGTATCTGTGGATCAAGGCCGAGGCCTGGGGCCCGGTGCTGATGTCCTTCCTCACCGCGGGCATGGCCGAAGGTGCGCTGAAATCGCACCTGCTCGATTCGGCGGCGCATATGCGGCTTTTCACCATGGGGCTGATCCTGCTTCTGGTGCTGCGCTTCGCGCCGCGCGGGCTTCTGCCCGAAAAATGACCCTCGGGCTTCTTCTTGGCTGAAATACTCCGGGGGGTCCGGGGGGCAGCGCCCCCCCGGCCTCTTGCATTAAACCCAAGCCCCGCCTATTCCCCCCACATGACACAGCACCAGCGCCTCCTCATCATCGACTTCGGCTCCCAGGTCACGCAGCTGATTGCGCGGCGCCTGCGCGAATTGAACGTCTATTGCGAAATCCATCCCTTCCAGAAGGTGACGGAACAGACGATCCGCGACATGGCTCCGCGGGCCGTGATCCTGTCGGGCGGCCCCGCCTCGGTGACCGAGGACGGCAGCCCCCGCGCGCCGCAGGCGCTGTTTGACATGGGCCTGCCGATCTTCGGCATCTGCTATGGCCAGCAGGTGATGATGACCCAGCTGGGCGGCCGCGTCGAATCCGGCCACCATGCCGAATTCGGCCGCGCCTATGTCACCCCGGCCGAGGGGCATCGCACCGACGGCATCTTTGCGGGCCTGTTCGAAACCGGCCGCGAGGAAGTGTGGATGAGCCACGGCGACCGGGTCACTGCACTGGCCCCGGGTTTCGAGGTGATCGGCACCTCGCCCAACGCGCCCTATGCCATGATCGCGGACGAGGCGCGCCGCTTCTACGCCGTGCAATTCCACCCCGAGGTGCACCACACCCCGAACGGCCGCCGCATGCTGGAAAACTTCCTGCGCATCGCGGGCTTCACCGGCGACTGGACCATGGCCTCCTACCGCGACGACGCGATTGCCAAGATCCGCGCACAGGTCGGTGACAAGCGGGTGATCTGCGGCCTGTCGGGCGGGGTCGACAGCTCCGTCGCCGCCGTCCTGATCCATGAGGCGATCGGCGATCAGCTCACCTGCGTCTTCGTCGACCACGGCCTGCTGCGTCAGGGCGAGGCGGAAGAGGTCGTCACCATGTTCCGCGACAATTACAACATTCCGCTGATCCATGCGGATGAAAGCGAATTGTTCCTGAGTGAACTGGACGGCGTTTCCGACCCGGAAACCAAGCGCAAGACCATCGGCCGTCTGTTCATCGACGTCTTCCAAAAATATGCCAATCAGATCGACGGCGCAGAATTCCTGGCGCAAGGCACACTCTACCCCGATGTGATCGAATCGGTCAGCTTTTCGGGCGGGCCCTCGGTCACGATCAAGTCGCACCACAACGTCGGCGGCCTGCCGGAAAAGATGGGCCTGAAACTGGTCGAACCGCTGCGCGAGCTGTTCAAGGACGAGGTCCGCGCCCTTGGCCGCGAACTCGGCCTGCCCGACAGCTTCATCGGCCGCCATCCCTTCCCCGGTCCCGGCCTCGCGATCCGCTGCCCCGGCGAGATCACCCGCGAAAAGCTGGACATCCTGCGCAAGGCCGATGCGGTCTATATTGACCAGATCCGCAAGCACGGTCTTTACGACGACATCTGGCAAGCCTTCGTCGCGATCCTGCCGGTCAAGACCGTGGGCGTGATGGGCGACGGCCGCACCTACGACTATGCCTGCGCGCTGCGCGCGGTCACCTCGGTTGATGGGATGACGGCGGATTATTACCCCTTCACCCATGAATTCCTGGGCGAAACCGCAACCCGCATCATCAACGAGGTCAAGGGCATCAACCGCGTGACCTACGACATCACCTCAAAGCCGCCAGGCACGATTGAATGGGAGTGATCCCGGCCTCGGCCTAAGTCCCGTCCTTCGATCAAACCCGGGCTTTTTGATGAAATGCGTCGGGTGGGGGCTCTGCCCCCGCTCGCTGACGCGAGCCCCCCCGAGGTATTTTTCGCAAGATGGAAGCGGCAGGGCGCCGTTCGTTTCATCTTGCCACAAATACCTTGGGGTGAATTGGCGCCAGCCAAGAGGGGCAAAGCCCCTTAGCCCCGCCCCGCCAGCGCGTCATTCAGCAGGGTTTTCAGCACATCGCGCGGCACATCCGATGTCACAAACGCCGCGCCGATGCCGCGGGCGAGGATGAAGCGCATCTTGCCGTCCAGCACCTTCTTGTCCTGCGCCATCAGGGCGATCAGCGCCTCGGCATCGGGAAGATCGCCGGGGATGTCGGCCAGATCGACCTTCATGCCCATCTGCGCCAGATGTGCGCGCACGCGGCTGGGGGCTTCCTGCGAACACAGGCCCAGGCGCTGCGACAGTTCAAACGCCAGCACGCAGCCGATCGCCACGCCCTCGCCATGCAGCAGCCGGTCGGAATAGCCGGTCGCGGATTCCAGCGCGTGGCAGAAGGTGTGGCCAAGGTTCAAAAGCGCGCGGTCGCCCTCTTCGGTTTCGTCACGCTCGACGATCTCGGCCTTCATCTGCACCGAGCGCGTGACCGCATGCAGCCGCGCCGCCTTGTCGCCTGCGGCCAGCCGGGGACCGTTCGCCTCGAGCCAGTCGAAGAAGGCCGCATCGCCCAGCAGGCCGTATTTCACCACCTCGCCATAGCCTGACAGGAAATCCCGCCGCGGCAGGCTGTCCAGCAGGTCGATATCCGCCAGCACCAAGCTGGGCTGGTGAAACGCGCCGATCAGGTTCTTGCCGTGGGGGGAATTGATGCCGGTCTTGCCGCCGACCGAGCTGTCGACCTGGGCCAGCAACGTTGTGGGGATCTGCACGAAGCGCACGCCGCGGCGCAGGACGGCCGCGGCAAAGCCCACCAGATCGCCGATCACGCCGCCGCCGAAGGCAATCACGACATCCTTGCGCTCGACCTTTTGTTCCAGAAGCCATTCGACGGTGCGGGAAAATTCGGGCCAGCCCTTGGTCGCCTCGCCCGCGGGCAGCGACAGGCTGACCATCTCGATATCACCAAGGCCTGCGCGCAGCGCCTCAAGGTGCAGCGGGCCGACGGTTTCATCAGTCACCACCGCCACGCGCGGGCGGCGCAGCAGCGGCGCGATTTCCGCGCCCGCGCGCGCCAGAAGCCCGGTGCCGATGCGCACCTCATAGGATCGTTCGCCCAGGTTCACCGCCACCGTTTCGCGCATCATTCCCCCTTTGTCGCAAAGGCCCCGGGCTGCGCGCGCAGCGCGGCGATGACCTTGTGCGCCATATCCTCGATCGACAGGCCGGGCTGTGCCTCGACCACCACCTGCGCCAGCGCATAGACCGGTTCGCGGTCCGCCAGAAGCCGCGCGAGCGTGCCCTTTGGGTCAGACGTGCGCAACAGCGGCCGGGTGTTCTTGTGCCGGACCCGGTTCCACAGCAGGTCCAGGTCGGCCTTCAGCCAGACCGACACCCCCCGTTCGGCGATGGCGGCGCGGTTGCGTTCGGCCATGAAGGCCCCGCCCCCGGTCGAAACCACCGCCGGGACCCCCGCCAGCAGCCGCGCCAGCACCTCTGATTCGCGGTCGCGGAAGAACGGTTCCCCGTCGCGGGCAAAGATTTCGCTGACCGACATCTGCGCGGCGCGTTCGATTTCCTCATCGCTGTCCAGGAAGGGCACGCCCAGAAGGCGCGCCAGCGCCGTGCCGACCGCGGTCTTGCCAGAGCCCATCATCCCCACAAGCACCACCGGCCGTGTCAGGCGCAGCCCGCCATCTTGCGCAAAGTCCGGTCCCCTCGGCCCCGATCCCGCCTGCGATCCTGACTGCGCCACGCGCCCGCCCCCTGCCTTGCCCTGCGCGGTCCCCCGCTGATGGGCGGGCGCTTGCGCAATCGTGATTTTCATCGCCCTGAATGGCGTGATCTTCCGCGAAATGCCATATATAATCGCACCACTTCGGCACGGAACAGGCCGCGTCACAAGCGGCCGGAAAGAAAGAACTCATGGGGCGCATCTTCAAGGCTATCGTGATCCTGGTCCTTCTCGCGGCGCTTGGCGTCGTGGGCTATGCCTATCTGGGGGACATGTCGCCCGAACGGCAGGAACAAAGGCTTGAGGTGGATCTGAATGGGGCGGGCTGATCCCGGCCCGCACCGATCCCCCGGCCGGGCCGCCACCGCGCGCGGGCGACGGGGCTTGGTGCTTGCCCTGGCAGGCTGCCTTCAAGGCCTGCCCGTTCTGGCGCAGGACAGCGCGCCGATGTCGGCAATCGACTGGCTGTCGCGATCGGTCCTGACGCCCGCCGCCGCGCCCCAGATCCGGGGCGGTTACGCCGTGGCCCTGCCCGAGCCGCCCACCAGCAGCGGCGCCGCGATCGATCCGGTTCTGGTCACGCCGCTGGATCGGGCCGGGCTGAACGGGCTGGGGCTGTTGCCTGCCGCGCGCACCGGGCTGCCGCGCGACCTGTGGGGGCAGACGCCCGAGCCGGTTCTGGCGCAAAAACTGGCGCTGGACCGGGTCGAGACGCTGCCCGCGATCCAGGCGTTTTTGCTGATGCTGCTGGTGGCCGAATTCGACCCGCCCCGCATCCCCGACCCCGAGGCGCGCGATCTGCTGTTTCTGGCCCGCATCGACCGGCTTCTGGCCCTGGGCGCGCTGGAACCGGCGCTGGCGATGCTGGACCTGGCCGGCGCGCGCAGCCCCGAGGTGTTCCGCCGTCGCTTCGATGTGGAACTGTTGCTGGGCCATGAGGATCGCGCCTGCGCGATCATGGGCACGGCGGCGGGCATCGCGCCGTCGTTCCCCGCGCGGATCTTTTGCCTGGCGCGGCGCGGCGACTGGAACGCGGCGGCGCTGTCGCTGGGCACCGGGCGCAGCCTTGGCCATATCGACGCGGAGATGTCGGCGCTGCTGGAACGCTTCCTGGACCCCGAACTGGCCGAGGAAGAGGGCGACCTGCCGCCGCCGGCCCACCCCTCGCCGCTGGTCTTTCGCATGATGGAGGCGATCGGCCAGCCGATGCCCACCACGTCCCTGCCGGTCGCCTTTTCGCAGGCCGATCTGCGCGCCAATACCGGCTGGAAGGCGCGGATCGAGGCGGGTGAGCGGCTGGCGCGGATGGGGGTGCTGGACCCCAACCAGTTGCTGGGGCTTTACACCGAACGTCAGGCCGCGGCCTCGGGCGGGGTCTGGGCGCGGGTGGCGGCGGTTGCGCGGCTGGATCAGGCGGTCGCGGCGGGCGATCCCGATGCGGTGGCCGCCGCCCTGCCCGCGGCGCATGCGGCGATGGCCGCGCAGGGGCTGACCCCGGTTCTGTCGGCGCTTTACGCGCGCCCCCTGGCCTCGCTGGAACTTGAGGGGGCGGCGGGCGCGCTGGCCTTCCGGCTGGGCCTGCTAAGCGAGGATTACGAAACCCTGGCCCGGATGCGCGCCCCCGCCGATCCGGCCGAGGCGTTTCTGATCGCTTTGGCCGAGGGCCGCACCGCGCAGATGGATGCCGCCGACGCCTTGGGCCAGACCTTGAAAGAGGTCTTTGACGCCCCCGTCACCGCGGCGCCCGATCCCTATCGCGCGATCCTGCCCGACCGGCTGGGCGAGGCGCTTCTGGCGGCGATCGACGACATCACCGAAGGCGCGCGCGGCGATTACCGCCGCCTTGGCGCGGGGCTGCGGATGCTGCGCTTTGCGGGGTTGGAAACGCTGGCCCGGCGCAGCGCGCTGGAACTGATGGTGCTGGGGGCGCGCGGATGACCGCCGATGCAGCCCCCGATCCCGCGCCCGACCGGCCCCTTGGCGCCGATGACCGGCGCTGGATCGCCACCTTTCTGGAAGCCCAGGCCGCCGAGGCGGGGGCTGCGCGCAACACCATCCTGGCCTATGGCCGCGATCTGGCCGATGCGGCGGGCTGGCTGGCCCATCGCGGCCATGATTTCGCCCGCGCCGGGCGGGATGAGATCGAGGCCTATCTGATTTCCTGCGAGGCGCAGGGCCTGTCGCGGGCGACGCGGGCGCGCCGGCTGGCCTCGATCCGCCAGCTTTACCGTTTTGCCTATGAGGAAGGCTGGCGCGCCGACAATCCCGCGATCCGCATCACCGGGCCGGGCCGGGACAAGCGGCTGCCCAAGACGCTTGGCATCGATGAGGTCGAGGCGCTGCTGGCCGCGGCGCGCGATCAAGGCCGCAACCCGGCCGAACAAGCCCGCAACCGTTGCCTGATGGAACTGCTGTATGCCACCGGGATGCGGGTGTCGGAACTGGTTACCCTGCCGGTGGCCGCGGCGCGCGGCGATCCGCGGGTGCTGCTGATCCGGGGCAAGGGGTCGAAGGAACGCATCGTGCCGCTGTCGCCGCCCGCGCGCGCGGCGCTGGCCGACTGGCTTGGCCTGCGCGACGCCGCCGAGGAGGCGGCACGGCTGCGCCACAGGCAGGCGCCGTCGCGCTTTTTGTTCCCGTCATCGGGACGCGACGGGCATCTGACGCGGCAGGGGTTTCACGCGCTGTTGAAGGATATCGCGGTGGCCGCCGGGATTTCGCCCGCGCGGGTGACGCCGCATGTGCTGCGCCATGCCTTCGCCACCCATCTGCTGCAAGGCGGGGCGGATCTGCGCGCGATCCAGATGTTGCTGGGCCATGCCGATCTGTCGACCACGGAGATCTACACCCATGTCCTGGACGAACGGCTGAAGGATCTGGTGCTGACCCACCACCCGCTGGCCCGTGACCCCGAGGCCCCGCCCCAAGCCGGACGCTGATCGTCGGATTGAACAGCGCCCTTGAACAGGGCGCATCGGCAGCACATAACCTTTTCATCATGGATACAGACCCTTCCGTCATGCTGGACACCACCTTCTGGTTCACCGCGGCCGCCATTCTGGGCCTGCTGCTGATGTCGGCCTTCTTTTCGGGATCGGAAACCGCGCTGACGGCGGCCAGCCGGGCCAAGCTGCGCGCGCGCGCCGACAAGGGCGATGCGGGCGCGGATGCCGCGCTGCGCGTGACCGAGGACAGCGAGCGGCTGATCGGCGCGATCCTGTTGGGCAATAACGTCGTCAATATCCTGTCGGCCTCATTGGCGACGGCGCTGCTGACGCGGCTGTTCGGGGATTCGGGCGTAGCGTTGGCAACGCTGGGGATGACGGCGCTGGTGCTGATCTTTGCCGAAGTGCTGCCCAAGACCTATGCGATCACCCTGCCCGAAACGGTGGCCGCGCGCGTGGCCCGGCCGATCCGGGTGCTGACCAAGGTGCTGGCGCCGGTGGTGTCGGTGGTGCGCGCCATCGTTCGCGGGCTATTGTGGGGCTTTGGTGTGCGCACCGATGCCAACCAGCACATGTTTTCCATCCATGAAGAGATTGCGGGTGCCCTGGCGATCGGCACATCCGAGGGGACGGTGCAGAAAGAGGACCGCGACCGCCTGCTGGGCGCGCTGGATCTGGGCAACCGCACGGTTGAGGAGATCATGCGCCATCGCAGCCAGATCGAGATGATCGATGCCGATGACAGCCCCGATGCGATCCTGGCGGCGGTTCTGGCCTCGCCGCATACGCGGCTGCCACTGTTCCGGGGCGAGCGCGAGAATGTGGTGGGCGTGATCCTGGCCAAGGATCTTTTGCGCGCGGTGGAACGCATCCTGCGCGGGGGCGATGGCACGTTGCAAGCGATCGGCGACATGGATGTGATGAAGGTGGCGATGAAGCCCTATTTCATCCCCGAAACCACGCCGCTGGACGAACAGATGCGCGAATTCCTGAAGCGGCGGACGCATTTCGCGCTGGTCGTGGATGAATATGGCGATCTGAAGGGGCTGTTGACGCTGGAAGACATCCTTGAGGAAATCGTGGGCGAGATCACCGACGAATTCGACCCCAAGGGCGAACGCCAGCTGCGCTCGACCGAAAGCGGCGAATATATCGTGGATGGCGCGATGACGATCCGCGACATGAACCGCGAAACCGACTGGGCCCTGCCCGATGATGAGGCCAACACGATCGCGGGCCTGGTCATCCATGAGGCGCAGACCATCCCGACCGAGGGCCAGGTCTTTGCCTTCCACGGCTTCCGCTTTGAGGTGGTGGCGCGCAAGGACAACCGTCTGACGCGGCTGAAGATCAAGCCGCTTGCGCCGAAGGTGGACTAGGGGCGGCAAGGCCGGGGGCTTCGCGCCCCCGGACCCCCGCGGGATATTTGGACAAAGCCGAAGGCAACGGGGCGTTCAGACCCCGGGCCGTCAGAGGAAGGCATCGGGCACGGCGGCCTTCTTGCGCGCGACGTAATCATCCAGCGCCTCGGCCACGGCGGGGTCAAGCGCGGGGGGCTGATAATCGCCCAGCATCTTTTCGACCCGTTTGCGGGCAAGGGCCACGGTGTCGCGCGCGCCCTCTTCCTCCCATGTCTCAAAGGGTTTGTAATCCAGCAGGTCGGTTTTCCAGAAGGCGGATTTGAAATTGGCCTGAGTATGGGCGCAGCCCAGGAAATGCCCGCCCGGACCTACCTCGCGCAGCGCCTCCATCGCCTGACCATTGGCCGACAGGTCGATGCCCTCGGCCAGACGGTGCAGGATGCCCAGTTGATCGGCATCCATCACGTATTTTTCGTAGGATGAGACCAGCCCCCCTTCCAGCCAGCCGCAGGCATGCAGCATGAAATTCACGCCTGACAAAAGCCCGATGTTCAGGCTGTTGGCGCTTTCATAGGCGGCCTGGGCATCGGGCAGTTTCGACCCGCAGAACGCCCCCGCGCTGCGGTAGGGCAGCCCCAGGCGGCGGGCCAGCTGGCCTGCGCCCAGCGTGATCTGGGCGGCCTCGGGTGTGCCGAAGGTGGGGGCGCCGGAATTCATGTCGATCGAGGTGACGAAGGCGCCGAAGATCACCGGAGCGCCGGGGCGGATCAGCTGCGCATAGGCGACGCCGGCCAGAACCTCGGCCAGAACCTGGGTCAGCGTGCCGGCCACCGTCACCGGGGCCATCGCGCCGCCGACGATGAAGGGCGAGATGATGCAGGCCTGGCCTGCGCGGGCATAGACCTCTAGCGCGCCCATCATCACCGAATCGAAGGTCAGCGGGCTGTTAATGTTGATCAGCGAGGTCATCACCGTGTTCTGATCGACGAAATCAGCCCCGAAGAGGAGTCTCGACATCTCGACCGAATCCGCGGCGCGCGCCGGTTCGGTGACCGATCCCATGTAGGGCTTGTCCGACAGCGTCATATGGGCGTGCAGCATGTCCAGATGGCGCTTGTTCACCGCGACATCGGTCGGTTCGCAGACCGTGCCGCCGGAATGGTGCAGCCATTTCGACATCTGCCCCAGCTTCACGAAATTGCGGAAATCCGCGATCGTGGCATAGCGCCGGCCGCTGTTCAGATCGCGGATGAAGGGCGGGCCGTAAACCGGCGCCAGAACAAGGCTTTTGCCGCCGATCACCACATTGCGGTCGGGGTTGCGGGCGTGCTGGGTAAAGCTGCGCGGGGCGGTGGCGCAAAGCGCACGCGCAAGGCCGCGGGGGATGCGCACACGTTCGCCCGTGACCTCGGCCCCGGCGGCGCGCCACAGATCCAGCGCTGCGGGGTTTTCAACGAAGTTCACGCCGATCTCTGCCAGGACGGTTTCGGCATTGGCCTCGATGATGGCCAGGGCTTCATCGTTCAGAATGTCCAGGTTGGGGATGTTGCGTTCGATGTAGCGGACGAATTCCACCCGCACCGCGGTGCGTTCGGCCCGGCGTGCCGCGCCGCCCCCGCTGCGCGCGCGCCGCCCGGCGCCGGTCTCGGTCGTGCCTGTTGTGTCCATCGCGCGCTCCTCCGGCTGTTCATGGTCCGGTTGTAGCGCGCGGCTGGCCCACGCCACGGCCGGATTGCGACCTTCGCGGTAAGGAAGCGACCGCGTGCGATGCCGGGGCCGTCAGCACCGGGGCTCTGCCCCCGCCGCCAGCGCGCGGCGCAGCGGGCGCTGCAGCGTCGCGAAGACCGCGACGGGCACCGCCAATGATACCAGCGCCGCGGCCGCCAGAATGTGCCATTCGCCCCCCCGCGCGCCCATCAGCGCCCGCAGATGCCCGCTCAGCACTTGCTGACCCGGCGTGTTGCCCAGAAAGACGGTGGCGACCAGCAGATCGTTCCAGACCCACAGGAATTGCAGCGCGGCAAAGCCCGCGACCGCAGGCAGGCAGAGCGGCAGAACGATGCCCCACAGGATGCGCAATTCCGACGCGCCATCCAGCCGCGCCGCATCCAGAATGTCACGCGGCACCGCGGCCATGGCCGATCGCAGCACGAAGATCGCCAGCGGCAGGCCAAAGCCGGTATGGGCCAGCCAGACCGACCCATAGCCCTTGCCCAGCCCCAGGGCATTGTGCAGCGACAAAAGCGGGATCAGCGCCAGTTGCGGCGGCACGACCATCAGCCCGATGATTGCGGCCAGCACCAGCCCGCGCCCCGCAAAGCGCATCCCCGCAAGCGCATGGGCGGCAAAGGCCGCAATCAGGATCGGCAGCGCCGTGGCCGGGATCGCCACCGCCAGCGTATTGGCAAGCGCGCGGCCCAGCCCCTCGGCCCCGGTCACGCGGGTAAGGTTGTCCAGCGTCAGGCGGGGCGGCGTGGCAGTGGTGACAAAGATCCGCTGGCCACGCGGATCGGTGAACGGCCCGGGCGCGGTCAGCCGATAGCGGCCCTCGGCATCCACCGTCAGGGCCCGCCCGCCGGACAGCGCGACACTGTCCCCCGGCGCATGGGCCTGGGGCGCGCGTGCGGTCAGACCCCAGGCCTGCAGCCGCGCGCGGGGGGACAGAAGCCCGCCTTCGATCACGAAGCCCGTATCCCCAGGGCCCTGCACCCCGGCCCCGGCGGTGCGCAGGGCGGTGGTCGTCTGTGTGGCAAAGGGCGCGCGCCACCAGCCCGAGGCGGCGATCTGGTCCGCCGGGCGCAGCGCCGTCACCACCAGCCCCAGCACCGGCACCAGCCACAGCACCGCCATCAGCGAAACCGTAACCGCCGCCGCCCGTGCCGGAATGCGTCGCCCCCGGTTCATCGGCGCGCCCTTGCCGACCAAAGATTGCGCAGCATCAGCGGCAGCACCAGCGCCATCAGGACCACCGCCACTGCCGATCCGCGCCCGTAATCGGGCACCCCGCGGAACAGCCAGTCATGCACCTGCGTGGCCAGAACCTGTGTGCCCCATTGCCCGTTCGTCATCACATGGACGATGTCAAAGACCTTCAGCACCATGATGGTGATCGCGGTCCAGACCACCGCCAGCGCGCCCCGGATCTGCGGCAGCCGGATCTGCCAGAACAGCCGCCAGGGGCCGGCGCCGTCCAGATGGGCGGCCTCGATGATCTGGGGCGGGATGGCGCGCAGCGCGGCATGCAGGATCACCATGGCAAAGCCGGTCTGCGCCCAGATCAGCACCGCCATCAGCAAAAGGCTGTTCCAGACCGGCAGTGACAGCCAGGCCAGCGGCTCGGCCCCCAGCCAGACCCGCAGCGCATTCAGAAGGCCCACCTGCATCTGGTCCCCGCCGCGATAGTCATAGACGAATTTCCAGATCACCGCCGCCCCGGTGAAGGAAATCGCGGTGGGCAAAAAGATCGCCGCGCGCGCCAGCCCCCCCCAGCGCAAGCCATCCGACAGATGCGCCGCCATCAGCCCCAGAGCGGTGGTCAGCGCGGGCACCACCACAAGCCACAGCGCCGTATTGGCCAGCGCCCGCACAAAGCCCGGATCCGCCCAAAGCCAGGCGTAATGCGCAAGCCCCACCCAGGCGGCATCGTCCCCCTGATGCAGGCTGCGCCAGATCGTCCCGGCAACCGGCCAGCCGCCATACACGATCAGGAACACCGCCGCCGGCGCCAGGAACAGCCAGGGCCGCAGCCAGGCCAAGCGTGACCAGATGCCCACGCGCCCGGCCCTAATCCAGGCTGTCCCAGACGCGCTGGATCTGGCCCGCGACCGCAGCCGC
The DNA here is from genome assembly GCF_023544865.1 of Phaeovulum molybdatiresistens. Lineage (GTDB taxonomy): Bacteria > Pseudomonadota > Alphaproteobacteria > Rhodobacterales > Rhodobacteraceae > Pontitalea. The sequence goes on from NZ_JAMJFX010000002.1 coordinate 157,311, forward strand.
GTCCTTGCCGCCGACGTAATCGATCATGCCGGTCCAGAACGCCCCCGTCCCGATCGCGCCGGGCATCAGATCCGACCCGTCAAAGCGAAAGACCGTGGCACTTTGCAGGATCTTGGCCATCTTGCGCAGCGCCGGATCGCCGTAAAGGTCGGGGTTGACCCCCTTGTGCGGGGTCAGGAACCCCTGCTGCGCCATCCATATCTCATGCGCGAGGGGGCTTTGCAGAAAGCCCAGAAAGGCGCGGCCCGCCGGGGCATCGGACATCAGCGCAAACAACGTGCCCGAGCCCAGAACCGGCTGATCGGCGCGGCCAGCAGGCGCGGGGAAATAGAAGAAATCGACATCCTGCCCGATCTCGACCCCGTCGGGAAAGAAAGCGGGGATGAAGCTGGCCTGGCGGTGCAGGTAGCAGTGCGGCGGGGCGGTGAACAGGCCGTGGGGGCTGTCGCGGAAATCGGTCGCGGCGACCGCGACGGGGCCGCCCGTCACAAAGGCCGGTGTGCGGGCAAACCAGCCGAACCCCTCGATCGCGGCGATGACCTTCGGGTCGTCAAAGCGCAGCGCATGGCCGACCCAGGCGTCATAGACCGACACCGGGTAAAGCCGCAGCATCAGATCCTCGACCCAGTCGGTCGCGGGCCAGCCCGTCGCCCCGCCAGACCCCAGGCCGATGCACCAGGGTGTCGCGCCATCCGCCGCCAGCGCGCGCGTCAGATCCTGCAGCGCCTCGAACGTGTCGGGGGGCGCATATCCGGCCTCGGCCAGGTTTTCGGGCACATACCAGACAAGCGATTTCAGATCGGCCCGGTAGGGCAAGGCATAAAGCCGCCCGATGCCATCGGGGCCGGGATAGCTTGCCAGATCGACCCAGCTTTCGCCCGCCGCATAGGTTTCGGCCAGCCAATCCGCCATCGCCGGCGGCAGGGGGCGCAGATGACCCCGCCGCGCCAGATCCGCCGCCAGACCGGGCTGGGGAAAGATCGCGATATCGGGCGGGCTGCCGGCCTCGGTATCAATGACGATCTGCTGTTCGAAGGAATCCGAGCCCGCATAGACCACCTCGGCCCCGGTGGCGGCCCGGAAATAGGCCACGACGCTTTCGAAAGCCGCCTTGTCCGGGCCGAGCCAGGGGCCCTGGATCGTCAGCTGCTGGCCCGACAGATCGGTTTGCGCAAGCGCGCGATAGGACGCCCAGTCAAAGCGCGGATCTTCCCCGGGTGTGAAAACAAGATCCTGTGCAACCATAGGCTGTGCAGCACAGGCACAGACCAGCGCGGCAATTCCTGCGACTCGAACCATCAGAACCCCTTGAAATCTTACCCCGGACGGAACACCGCGCGCCGGCAGCAAAACGTTTACCAAAAAGTACAGCCTGTCAATCACGCCGCACCAGGCACGAGCCTTGGCGACAGGGCCGCGAAAAATCCGGCGCCGTCAAACCTATCTTAACCGCTGGGGTCGTAAGGGTCGTGCATCCTTGAAGGAAAGGGGCACAAGGTGCGCAACGACCGGATGACAAAGAAGATGGGGGCCCGATGACCCAGTTGGCCCTTGCCTCCCGGCTTGACCTGTCCGCCGTTCAACCGCTGGCCACGGCTTTGCGCGAACGCAGCGGCGCGGATCTGGTGATCGACGCCAGCGACGTCAGCCATCTGGGCGCGCTGGGGCTGCAGGTGTTGGGCGCTGCCGCCATCAGCTGGCGCGCCGCTGGCCATCGCCTGCAGATCGCGCCGCGCTCCGACGCCTTCGATGCCGCGCTGCAGACCTTCGGCATCCCCCTGTCCGCCCTCGAATCGGAGCCCGTTCCATGACCCTGACCGTCCTGGCCGTCGATGACAGCCGCACCATCCGCGACATGCTGCGCCTGACCCTGACCGGGGCCGGGTTTTCCCTGCATCTGGCCGAAGACGGCATCCACGGGCTGGAGGTGCTTGCCGGGATCGCCCCGGATGTCATCATCTCGGACATCAACATGCCACGCCTGGACGGGTTCGGATTCATCGAGGCGGTGCGCAGCCAGGACCGCCACCGCGCGACCCCGATTCTGGTGCTGACCACCGAATCCGCGCCCGAACTGAAGGCGCGCGCCCGCGCGGCGGGCGCTACCGGCTGGATCGTGAAGCCCTTTGATCCACCCAAGCTGGTCAAGGCGCTGCAGATGGTCGCGGGCTGAGGAGGCGGCGATGGCACTGGACCCGATGGCAGAAATCCGCGCCTCGTTCTTCGTCGAATGCGAGGAATTGCTGGAAAGCCTGCAAGACGCGCTGTCGGCGATCGACGATGGCCAGCACGATGGCGAAACGATCAACGTGGTCTTTCGGGCCGTGCATTCGATCAAGGGCGGCGCGGGGGCCTTTGGCCTGGATGCGCTGGTCGAATTCGCCCACCGCTATGAAACGGTTCTGGATGAATTGCGCGCCGGCCGCCTAGATGTGACGCCCGAGGCGGTGAAGCTGTTCTTCCAGGCCGCCGACCTGCTGCATGATGAGGTGCGCGCCGCCCGCGACGATGCGCCCCCGCCCGCGGACGCCGAAGCCTGCCTGCTTGCGCTGGAAGCGCTGATCGGTGGCGCCCCCGCCGTCGAAGCGGTTGAAGAGATTTCCGATTTTCAGCCGATGACGCTGGCGTTCGATCTTGACTTGGATCTGCCCGGCACCCCACCCGCGCCACAGGGCTGGCGCATCGCCTTCCGCCCGCGCGCGGAACTCTACGCCTCGGGCAATGAACCGCTGCACCTTCTGCGCACGCTTTGCGCGCTGGGCGAGGCGACGGTGGACTGCGCGTTGGAGGCGCTTCCCCCCCTTAAGGATCTGACCCCCGAGGCCGCGCATCTGGCCTGGGTCGTCACCTTGGCCGGTGACATTCCCGAAACCGACATCCATGAGGTGTTCGATTTCGTCGAGGATCTGGCCGAAATCGACATCGCGCCGATCGCGCCCGCGGACCTGGACGCGCCGCTGCCTGCCCTTTCGGGCCCAGACCTGGCCCCCGCGGCGCCAGACCCGGCACCATCGTTCACGCCCGACCCGACTGCGGGCATCGCATCGGACATCTCCGCTTCCGCCCCCGGCCACCACCCCGCCCCCCGCTGATGCGGCGTCCCGCCGTGGCAACGCGGCTGGACCGGGAACCCCGGCTGCAGAGCCGCCCTCGGCCACGGTCCGGGTCGATCTGGACCGGATCGACCGGCTGGGCAATCTTGTGGGCGAGCTGGTCATCAACCAGGCCATGCTGGCCCAGACCGTCGCCGAAGCCGGCCTGCCACCGAATTCCCCGGTGATGACCGGGCTGGAAGCCTTCATGATGCTGACGCGCGACATCCAGGACAGCGTGATGATGATCCGCGCCCAGCCGGTGAAGCCGCTGTTTCAGCGCATGGCCCGGATCGTGCGCGAGGCCTCCTCGGCAATCGGCAAAGAGGTGCGCCTGAAGACCGAGGGCGAGAATACCGAGGTCGACAAGACCGTCATCGAACGGCTTGCCGACCCCCTGACGCACATGATCCGCAATGCCGTCGACCACGGCCTCGAAACGCCAGAGGTCCGCGCGGCCGCCGGCAAACCCACCGAGGGGCTTGTCACGCTGAGCGCGCAGCACCGGTCCGGCCGGGTTCTGATCGAACTTTCCGATGATGGCGCCGGGATCAACCGCCCGAAGGTGCGCGAGATCGCCATCGAACGCGGGCTGATCCCCGCCGATGCGGTCCTGAGCGACTCCGATATCGACAACCTTTTGTTCCTGCCGGGGTTTTCCACCGCCAAGGAAGTCTCGGCGCTGTCAGGCCGGGGGGTTGGCATGGATGTGGTGCGCTCGGCGATCCAGGCTCTGGGCGGGCGGGTGTCGATACATTCCGAACCGGGCAAGGGCACACGCTTCTCGATCTCATTACCCCTGACGCTTGCGGTACTGGATGGCATGGTCGTGTCGGTTGCGGGCGAAACGCTGGTGGTTCCGCTGTCCGCGATCCTGGAAACCGCCTCGCTGGCAAGCGGCGACATCCGCGCGCTTGGTCCAGAGACCAACGTCATTCACCTGCGCGACGCCTTCATGCCGCTATACGACATCGGCGCCGAACTTGGCTACAGGACGCCGCAAGCCAGTTATGAGGGTGGGATCGTGCTGCTCACTGCGTTGGAAGATGGCTCACGCGCCGCGCTGGTGGTCGATTCGATCATGGAACAGCGCCAGGTCGTCATCAAGGGCCTGCAGCAGAGCTTCGGACATATTCAAGGCGTCGCTGCCGCCACAATCCTCGGCGATGGCCAGATCGCGCTGATCCTCGACCCGGCCGATCTGGTCAGCAATGCCAGCGGCCGCACCCGCATTCCCGACACCGCACTCGCAGGATGACCAAGATGAGCACGGAAAACACCACGAAATCCTCCGGAGAACTTGAGCTTCTCTCCTTCCGGCTGGGTGAGCAGGAATACAGTGTCGACATCATGTCGGTGCGCGAAATCCGCGGCTGGACCCGCGCCACGCCCCTGCCCCACACCCCGCCCCATGTGCGCGGTGTGATCAACCTGCGCGGCACCGTTCTGCCGGTGGTGGATCTTTCCGTCCGCCTCGGCATGGCGCCTGTCGAAGGCGCCGCGCGCAATGTCATCATCGTGGTTCAGGTGGGCGCCAAATCCGTGGGGCTTCTGGTTGACGCCGTTTCCGACATCCTCGCGCTGCCGCGCAGCGACCTGCAGCCCCCGCCCGATTTTTCCGCCGATGCCGGCGCAAGTTTCATCGAGGCCCTGACCATCATCGACGGGCGGATGATCCGGGTGCTCGACCTTGGCTCCGTGCTTCCTGACGAAACATCAGAGGCCGCATGACACAGTCGGTCCCCCTTCTCAATGCCCCAACCCCGTCCGAAGCTGATGTCGCCCGGATCGCGGCGATCCTGCATCAAGCTGCAGGTATTGTGATCGCGCCCGGCAAGCGCTCGATGGTGCAGTCGCGCCTGGCCAAGCGCCTTCGCGCGCTGGGTTTGGCAGATTTCGAAAGCTATCTGGCACTGGTCACCTCGGACCAAGGCGCCGAAGAACGACGCAAGATGGTTTCTGCCCTGACCACGAACGTCACGCATTTTTTTTCGCGAGGCGCATCATTTCGAAACCCTCCGCAATGAGGTGCTGCCCCCCCTGTTGCAACGCGCCCGCGCGCGGCAACGGGTCCGGCTGTGGTCGGCGGGCTGTTCAAGTGGGCAAGAAGCCTATTCCATCGCGATGACGATTGCCGATCTGGCCGGGCAGGACCTGGACCGGCTGGATCTGAAGATCCTTGCCACGGATATCGATGGCGAGATGGTCGCACGCGGAACCGCCGCGCTCTATGACGCCGCATCCATCGAAGGTATCCCCGACGCAATGCGCCAACGCTTTCTGACACCCGAAGGGGGCGCTTACCGGGTCAAGCCGCCCCTCAGGGCAATGGTCAGTTTCCGGGAACTCAATCTGCACGACCGCTGGCCGATGAAGGGACGCTTTGATGTCATCTTCTGCCGCAACGTCGTGATCTATTTCGACGCGCCGACGCAGGAAAAACTGTGGGCACGGTTCGAATCGGCGCTCACCCCAGGTGGATGGCTTTTCGTGGGCCATTCGGAACGTGTGCCGCTACGCGCAAACGGCGCGCTGCGCACCGCCGGAATCACGACCTACAGACGGGGCGAAACCCCGCAGAACGGAGACCCGACATGGCATTGAGAGATCAGCTTCGCATCATGGTGGTGGATGACATGTCCACCAGCCGGGGACTGATAACGCAGGCATTGGATGCCATGGGCATCCGGCAGGTCGGATATGCGACCGACGGTCCAAGCGCCCTTGAGGTGCTGCGCAAGACGCCTGTGCATCTTGTGATTTCAGATTACAACATGCCCGGGATGGATGGGTTGCAATTGCTGCACGCGTTGCGAACGGATGCGCGGACAAAGGGGCTTGGCTTCATCCTGATCACCGGGCGGGCCGACAAGGAGATCATCGATACCGGTCGTCGCCTCGGTATGAACAACTTTCTGAAAAAACCCTTCACCCCCCAGGATCTGCGCAGTTGCATCGAAGCTGTCGTGGGCCGGCTATGAGGGGCTGTGTCCAGTCCGCACCTGATGTACGGCGGGTCAGCCTGTCGCAGCTGACCGCGCGCATCGCGGCTGAGCTTGAGCGGCTGGCGCAGATCACGGCCGATGTGCAGGTGGCGCTGTCGATGTGCCACCTGGAACTGGCCGCCCCACTGGGCCCCGAGGTCATCCGCGGGTTGCAGCGTATTGATCGGGTCACGCAAGAGCTTGAGGACCTGAGCCGCCTTTTGGGCGGGATGTCCGACGGCATACCAGCCCTGGCCGAACTTTGCGCGGAGCCTTTGTTTTCAAGGCTGAGACTGCATGAACTGGCGCTTGCGCTCGACCCGGCCAAACCGATCCACCCTGACGTCGCGCGCGACGATGGCGCAGTGGAATGGCTTTGATCCCGTCGCGTCAACACCCCCTGGCGTGACCGCCATGCCGTGACGCGCCGCGGGCGGATGGTGCCCGGGCGGCGCGGGCAGGTCTGACATGCGAAACCTTGCCGGTGGCGCGCCGTGATCTGGCGGGGGCGCCACAATCGCCTTGCGCCATGCAGTATCGCTCGCTACCACCTTTGGGTAGAGGTGACGCAAGGTAAGTATATGGATCTGGCCGCCATTCAGAAAAGCTATGCCCGCTGGGCGCCCGTCTATGACGGGACCTTTGGTCCGCTGACCAATCCGGGGCGCAAACGGGCGGTGACCTATCTGAACGCCCGTGGCGGCACCGTGCTGGAGGTTGGCGTGGGCACCGGGCTCGCCTTGCCGCTATATGGGCCGCAGATGCGGGTGACCGGGGTCGATTACAGCACGGACATGCTGGACAAGGCGCGCGCCAAGGTGGCCGATCATGGCCTGTCGCAGGTTGTTGCCCTGCACCGGATGGACGCGCGTGCGCTTGAATTCCCCGATGACAGCTTTGACAGCGTCGCAGCCATGCATGTGTTGTCCGTCGTCCCGGAACCCGAACGGGTGCTGGCCGAGATGGCGCGGGTCTGCAAGCCGGGGGGCAAGATCGTGATCACAAATCACTTCGCGCAGGACAAGGGGCTTTGGGGCGTGATCACGCGTGCCTTTGCGCCGCTGGCCAACCTGCTGGGGTGGCATTCGGATTTCAAGCGCGACCGGGTGCTAAGCACGCCGGGCCTGCGGCTGTGCCAAAGCGCCGTATTGCCGCCGCTGGGGATGATGACCTTTCTGGTTCTGGAAAAGACCGCCTGATCGGGCCGGGGTGCCCGCCCCAGCCAGACGCAACGCGGTCACACGCCATCGTCGAAGGGTTCGAAACTTTCGGCCCGCGACCGGCGCCAGCGCATCAGATAGCCAAAGCGCGTGTCATCCTCTCGCAGCAGAAATCCTTCGGGCATGTAGGGATAGACCTCTTCGCCGGTCACCATGTCGCGGTCGTTCTCGCGCATCAGCAGGTGATGCGGCAGAAAGCCACCGGGATGGGTCAGGCCCGCGGCGGCCGTCATTTCGGCCAGCGCCTTGAGCGTGTTGCGGTGAAAATTCACCACCCGTTCGGCCTTGTCAGGCACGACCAGCGCGCGCTGGCGCAGCCGGTCCTGGGTCGCCACGCCCGTCGGGCAGCGGTTGGTGTGGCAGGACTGCGCCTGGATGCAGCCGATCGCGAACATGAAGCCGCGCGCGGAATTGGCCCAGTCCGCGCCAAGCGCCAGCGCGCGGGCAATGTCGAAGGCGTGGATCAGCTTGCCTGAAGCGCCGATTTTCACCCGGTCGCGCAGGCCCACGCCGCGCAGCGTGTTATGCGCGAAGGTCAGCCCCTCGACCAGCGGCATGCCCATGTGATTGGCGAATTCCAGCGGCGCGGCGCCGGTTCCGCCCTCTTTCCCGTCGACCACGATAAAATCGGGCGTGATGCCGGTTTCCAGCATCGCGCGCACGATGCACATGAATTCGCGCCGGTGCCCGATGCACAGCTTGAACCCCACGGGTTTGCCCTGGGACAGCTCGCGCAGCTGGCCGATGAAGCGCATCATCTCGATCGGCGTTTCGAAGGCGCTGTGGGCGGGCGGCGAAATGCAATCCACCCCCATCGGCACGCCCCGCGCCTCGGCGATCTCGGGTGAGATCTTTGAGGCGGGCAGCATCCCGCCATGGCCCGGCTTGGCGCCCTGCGACAGTTTCACCTCAATCATCTTCACCTGCGGATCGGCGGCCAGTTCGGCGAATTTCACCGGATCAAAGCGCCCCTCGGCGGTGCGGCAACCGAAATAGCCGGAGCCCAGTTCATAGATCAGATCGCCGCCTTCGCGGTGATAGCGGCTGATCCCGCCCTCGCCCGTGTCATGGGCAAATCGGCCCATCTTCGCGCCGCGGTTCAGCGCCATGATCGCATTGGCCGACAGGGCGCCAAAGCTCATGGCCGAGATGTTGTAGATCGAGGCATCATAGGGTTGGCGACAATCGGGACCGCCGATACGCACGCGGAAATCGGTGTTTTCGATATGCTTGGGACGGATCGAATGGGTCAGCCATTGATAGCCGCCGTCATAGACGCGCATGCGCGTGCCGAAGGGGCGTTTATCCTCGACGTTCTTGGCACGCTGATAGACGATGGACCGGGCGTCACGGGAAAAGGGTTCCTCATCCTGGTCACTTTCGATCAGATATTGCCGGATTTCCGGGCGGATCCCTTCGAACAGAAAGCGGAAATGCCCCAGCAGCGGGTAGTTGCGCAAGATCGCGTGGCGCGGCTGGATCATGTCATTCAGGCCCAGCAGAAACAGCGCGCCGAAGATCGCCAGCGGCAGCGCAAACCAGCCCGATTGCGCAAGCCCCGCCACGCAGGCCAGCGCCAGCACCAGCACAAGCGCCAGCGGCGCATATCGCAACGTCGAGATTGCCATCCCTGATCCTTCCGCCAAGGGCCCTGCCCGCAGGCATAGGGCCGCAAGATGTAGTTTCGGTAAACCGCAGACGCCTCAGCCCGCCGCCACCAGCTGCGCGCGAAAATCGCGCACCCGATCGGCATTGGATCGCGCAACCGTGCCATCGGCATTGACCCGGTTGTTTTCAAACCCGATCCGCACCTTGCCGCCTTCTGCCACCGCGCGCAGAAGGCAGGCCGTTTCGGGCGGGCCAAAGGCGCAGACGGCCCAGTCGGGCGCCGCCCCCAGCGCGCGCAAGGCCGCCAGCGGCGCATCCAGTTCCCCCGGGTCGGCCAGCTGCCCCGTCGCATAGCGGCCCAGCACCAAGAGCACCGCCAGCCCTTCGCCCGCGATCACGCCCGCGGCCAGCATCTGGCCCAGACGGGCCACATCATCGGCATCATAGAGGATATGCTGCACCTCAACCCCCGCCTCGCGGCAAAAGGCGAAGAAGCGCGCGGTTTCGGCCTGGTCCGGCTCGGCCAGGATTTCACGCAGCGCGATCGACACGGCGCGCGGGCGCAGATCGCGCACCAATGCGCGCTGTTCGGCGGGGGAATAGCGGCCCACGGCCTCGGTCGTGACCTGCGCGTAAAGGCCCGGCGCCTGCAGCGCCAATTCATCCAGCAATTCGCGGTAAAGACCGGCATCCAGCACATGGCGCCCAGCCGCATCGCGGACATGGGCATGCAGCCCGTCGGCGCCCGCGGCCTGACAGTCGCGCGCACAGGCGACGATCTGGGGGATGGTGACGGGCAGCGCGGGGTGATCGGCGCGCGTCAGCCGCGCGCCATTGGGCGCCACCATGATCCGGGGCAAGGGCCTCATGCAGCCAGCGCCCGATCGATCGCACCCGCAAGCTTGCCCACCAGTTCGTCGATCTGGGCATCCTCGATGATGAAGGGCGGTGCCAGCAGGATGTGATCGCCCCGCTGCCCGTCGATCGTGCCCCCCATCGGATAGCAGATCAGCCCGGCCTCGAACGCCTCGGCCTTGATCCGGGCGTGCAGCTTGCGGGCGGGGTCGAAGGGGGCCTTGGTGTCGCGATCGGCCACCAGCTCGACGCCGCGGAACAGGCCCCGGCCGCGGATGTCGCCGACATGGGCATGCTGCCCCAGCGCCGCGCGCAGCGCCGCATCCAGCTTCGCGCCCTGTTCGCGCACCCGCGTCAGCAGGTCGCGTTCGGCAATCTCGGCCAGCACCGCATTGGCGGCGGCGGCGGCCATCGCATGGCCCATATAGGTGTGGCCATGCTGGAAAAAGCCCGATCCGGCGGCGATGGCGTCATAGATCCGCCCCTGCACCAGCAGCGCGCCGATCGGCTGATAGCCCGCGCCCAGGCCCTTGGCGATGGTGATCATGTCGGGGACCACGGCGTCTTCGGCACAGGCGAACAGATGGCCCGTGCGCCCCATGCCGCACATCACCTCATCCAGGATCAGCAGAACGCCGTGGCGGTCACAGATTTCGCGGATGCGTTTGAGGTATCCGGGCACCGCGGGCACCGCGCCTGCGGTGGCGCCCACCACCGGCTCGGCCACAAAGGCCATCACGGATTCGGGGCCCAGGCGCGTGATCTCGGCCTCCAGCTCATCGGCGACGCGCAGGCCATAGGCCTCGGGCGTTTCCCCCTCGGCGCGGCCGCGATATTCGTAGCAGGGCGCGATATGGGTGGTTTCCACCAGCATCGGCGCGAATTGCGCGCGCCGCCATTCATTGCCGCCCGTGGCCAGCGCGCCCAGCGTATTGCCGTGATAGCTTTGCCGCCGCGCGATCACGCGGTGGCGCTGCGGCTGGCCGATTTCCAGGAAATACTGGCGCGCCAGCTTCAGCGCGGCCTCAACCGCCTCGGACCCGCCCGACACCAGATAGACCCGGTCGATCCCCTCCGGCGCGGCGGCCACCAGCGTATCGGCCAGCTGTTCGGCCGGGTCCGAGGTGAAGAACCCGGTATGGGCAAAGGCCAGCCGGTCCAGCTGATCATGCAGGGCGGCGCGCACCGCGGCGTTGGAATGGCCCAGGCAGGACACCGCGGCGCCCCCCGATCCGTCCAGATAGCGCTTGCCCGCCGCGTCGATCAGATAGCAGCCGTCACCGGCCACGGCAGTGGGAAGATGGCCGCGGGTCGAGCGGCCGAAGATGTGATGGGGCATGGGTCCTAGGTCCTGACGACAAAAACGGATTGGCGGGCATGGCGCACAACGCGGGCGGCGTTCGGGCCCAGCAGATAGTCCTTCAGCTCGGGCCGGTGCGAACCGATGACGATGACATCGACCTGCAGCCGGTCGGCGGCGCGCAAGATTTCGTCATAGATCGTGCCGTGCAGCACATGGGGATGGGCATCGACCACATCGGGCACATGGGTATTGACCCATTCGGTCAGGGCCTTGCCAAGACCGCTTAGCGCCTCTTTTTCAAAGCCCTTGCGGAAATAGCCCGACACCTGCGCCAGCCCGAAATCGGGCAGGACCGAGACGACATGCAGCACGCCCCCGTCCCGCACCAGATCCAGCGCCGCGGCCAGCGGGCCGGCATTGGCGGCCTCATTGCCAAGATCGACGGTCAGAAGAACTTTGCGGGTCATCTTCGGCTCCCTCAGAAGGCGGGTTTGGTCTGGCGGCGGCGCTGCATCATCACCACCAGCGCCAGCAAAAGCAGCGCGGGGATGTAGAACACCTGCTTGGGCATCCGGTCGGCAGGCGACAGCAGCCCCACCACCTCGACCCGGTCGGCGCCGTAGAAATCAAAGCCCGACAGTTGTTGCTGATAGGACGTGCCGAACATCGGTTCATCCATGAACAACCGATCGCCCTCGGGCAGCAGGAACAGGCCCGCCGCCTCGGCCCGGCCGGTGGCGGGTTCGGCCTCGGCCACGGTATGGACCAGCGTCAGCCGCGTTGGCGCGCCGGTGGTGAAGGACGGCCCCGCCACGACAAAGCGCACCCCCTCGCCGGGTTCGGCGTGATCGAAGGCCGCGGCCAGTTCGGTGGGGGGCAGTTCCTCAAACCGGGGCTGGATGCGGTCCAGCCAGAACCCCGGCACGAACAGCGTGAAGGCCACCAGCAACAGCGCCGCGCTTTCCCACATCCGCGACGGGGCCAGGAAATAGCCCTGCGTGGCCGCCGCGAACAACAGCATCGCGAATGTCGCCACGGCAAAGATGAAGACCGCCTGCGCGATGCCCGCCGCCGTGCCCAGATCGACGCCATACAGGATCAGCGTGGGGTTGTAGATGAACAGGAACGGCAGCGCGACGGTGCGCAGCGAATAGAAAAAGGCGGTAAAGCCCGTGCGGATCGGATCGCCCCCCGAAACGGCGGCGGCGGCGAAACTGGCCAGCCCGACCGGCGGGGTCACATCGGCCATGATGCCAAAGTAGAAGACGAACAGATGCGCCGCGATCAGCGGTACGATCAGCCCTTCCTGCGCGCCAAGGCTGACCACGACCGAGGCCATCAGCGAGGACACCACGATGTAATTCGCCGTGGTCGGCAGCCCCATCCCCAGGATCAACGAGAACACGCCCACCAGAAGCAGCATGATCATCAGATTGCCGCCCGACAACAGCTCGACCAGGCCCGCCAGTTCGGTGCCGATCGGGGTTTTGGTGACCGTGGCCACGATGATGCCCGCCGCGGCCGTGGCCACGCCGATGCCGATCATGTTGCGCGCGCCTGCGATCATGCCTTCTGTGAAATCGCCGATGCCCGCGCGGGTGGCCGCCGCCACATCCTCGCCCCGGAACAGCGCCTTCAGCGGGCGTTGGGTCAGGATGATGACCAGCATCACCGCCACCGCGTAAAAGGCCGATTTCGCGGGCGACTGCATCTCGATCATCAGGAACCAGACCAGCACCAGGATCGGCAGCAGGTAATGCAGGCCAGTGGGAAAGACCTCGGCCACGGTGGGCAGGGTGAATTTCTGCGCATTGGGATCATCCAGCGCCAGATCGGGCCGGCGCGCCGACAGCCGCACCGCCGCGACATAGGCAAGCGCGATCACCGCCAGCACCAGCGGATCGGCGATGCCGGGGGCCGCGGCGCGCAGGCCCTGCACCGCCCAGACCAGCGCCGTGAAGGCCAGCCCCGTGACCACGAACCCCACCGCGATCTTGAGAAACATCCGCGACAGGCTGGCCGCGGGCCCAAGTGCGGGCATGTCCTTCTTCAGCGCCTCAAGATGGACGATATAGACCAGCGCGATGTAGGAAATCACCGCCGGGATGAAGGCGTGCTTGATCACCTCGACATAGGAAATGCCGACGAATTCCACCATCAGGAAGGCCGCGGCCCCCATCACCGGCGGCATGATCTGACCATTGACCGACGAGGCGACCTCGACCGCGCCCGCTTTTTCGGATGAAAAGCCCACGCGCTTCATCAGCGGGATGGTGAAGGTGCCGGTGGTCACCACATTGGCGATCGACGACCCAGAGATCAGCCCCGTCATAGCCGAGCCCACAACCGCCGCCTTGGCCGGCCCGCCGCGCAGCGCGCCCAGACCCGCGAAGGCCAGCTGGATGAAGTAATTGCCCGCCCCCGCCTTGTCCAGGATCGCGCCGAACAGCACGAACAGGAACACAAAGGCCGTGGACACCCCCAGCGGGATGCCGAAAACCCCGGTCGTATCAAGCCATTGCGCATTGATGATCGCGGTGAAGGACAGCCCCGCATGTTCGATGATGTCCGGGATCAGCCAGCCCGTGCCGACATAGGCATAGGCCAGGAAGATCGACCCCACCACCGTCAGCGCCGGCCCCAGCGCGCGGCGCGAGGCCTCCAGCAGCAGCACGATGCCGATGCTGCCCACGATCACCTGGCTCTGCGTCGGCAGGCCCGAGCGCGCCGTCATCGCCAGCTCGCGCGAGAAGAGAAAGACGTAAAACGCGCAGCCCGAGGCCGCCAGCGCCAGCACCCAATCGACCAGCGGCACCCGGCTGCGGGGCGAGGATTTCAGCGCCGGATACACCAGAAACGCCAGCAGCAGCGCAAAGGCCAGATGCACCGGCCGCGTCTGCGAGGAATTCAGAACCGCCAGATATTGCGCAAACCACAGCTGCGGCTGCGCGATCCAAAGCTGAAACACCGACCACAGAAAGGCCACCGCCGCGATCAGCAGTGCCACACCCCGGTTGTCGGGCGCGCGCCCGCCACTGTCGGTGCTGGCCACCAGATCCTGAAGTTCCGCCTCGGAAAAGGCGCGCCCGCCGCTTTGGCCGCCGGCCGCCCCATTCGGATCTGCGCTCATCGCGTTCCCCTGCCCTGATACCTGCCCCAATTACGCGGATCGGGCCGCCACCCCGCGGCGGCGGCCCGAAAGGTCATCACTCGATCAGACCGGCTTCGCGGAAATACTTTTCCGCCCCCGGATGCAGCGGCGCGGACAGGCCGTCATTGGCCATTTCCTTGGGGTCAAGATTGGCAAAGGCCGGATGCAGGCCACGGAACTGGTCCATATCCTCAAAGACCGCCTTGACCAGCGCATAGACCACATCTTCGGACACCTCGGCCGAGGTCACCAGCGTGGCGCCCACGCCGAAGGTCTGCACATCGGCATCGCTGCCGCGATACATGCCGCCCGGAATGGTCGCCTTGCGGTAATAAGGATGGTCGGCCACCAGCTTGTCGACCGCCTCACCCGCGACATTGACCAGAACCGACTCGCAGGCCGTCGTCGCCTCCTGGATCGAGCCCGAGGGGTGGCCCACCGTGTAGACCATCGCGTCGATGTTGTTGTCGCACAGCGCCTGGCTTTGCTCACCGGCCTGCAGTTCGGACACCATCGCGAAATCCGACATCTGCCAGCCCATCTCGGTCATCAGCACTTCCATCGTGTCGCGCTGGCCCGACCCCGGGTTGCCGACATTGACGCGCTTGCCCTTCAGATCCTCGAAATTGGCGATCCCGGAATCGGCGCGGGCAACCACGGTGAAGGGCTCGGGGTGGATCGAGAAGACCGAGCGCAGATCGGGATTGGCGCCCTGATCGGCAAAGTTGCCCTCGCCGGCATAGGCCTTGAACTGCACATCCGATTGCGCCACGCCGAATTCCAGCTCGCCCGAGCGCACGGCGTTCACGTTATAGACCGACCCACCCGTCGATTCGACGCCGCAGCGGATGCCGTGGTCGGCCCGCGTGCGCGACATCATCCGGCAGATCGCGCCCCCGGTCGGGTAATAGACGCCCGTCACGCCGCCCGTCCCGATCGAGATGAACTTTTCCTGCGCGAAAACCGGCGATGCGGCGACCGACAGCGCCAGAACCGCACCGAATGTCTTGATGTTCATGAACCTCTCCTGAGTTGTATATCCGTTTCTGAACGGACGATAACACATTTGTTTTATTTTTAAACCCGTGATAAAGCAAACGCATGCAATTACAGGCCCCTGCCCCAAATGACGGCCCCAAATGACCGCATACGAATGACGGCCCCGCCCCCCAGCCTGCGCGACCGCCTGGCCCGTATCGCCGCCACCGGCACGCCGGCGCTGGCGCAACTGGCGGCCTGGGTGCTGGACCAGTCGTCCGAGGTCGCCTTCAGCTCGGTCCGGGGGTTGGCGGGCAAGGCGGGGGTCAATGCCAATACGGTGACGCGGCTGGCCAAGGAACTGGGCTATGACGGCTTTGACGCCTTGCGCGCCGATATCCGCAAGGCGCTGGCGCAGCGCGCGCCCAGCTATGCCGCGCGCGCCCAGGCGCTGCGGTCGCGCACCAATACCGACATCTTCACCGAGATGCTGGACGCCAACCGCGCCAATGCCGATCTGTTGCAGGCGCCCGAGCTGCTGGAGACGCTGGAATCCTGCATCGACCCGCTGCTGGGCGCGCGCCGGGTGCATTCGGTGGGGGTGCGGTCGTGCTATGCGATCGCGCATTACTTTGCCTATGTCGGCAGCATGGCATTTGCCAATTTCCGGGAATCCCCCGCCCAACCCGGCGCGATCATGGATCAGCTGTCGATGGCGGGCCCCGAGGATATCGTGATGGCGATCAGCTTTGCGCATTATTCCACCGAGGTGGTGCGCGCCTGCCAGATCGCGCGCGATTGCGGGGCGCGGGTGCTGGCGCTGACCGACAGCCACCGATCGCCGCTTGCGGTGGGGGCGTGGAAGGTGGTGGCGCTGCCGATGGCGGGGCCGCAGCTGCTGCCCTCGCTGTCCACGGCCTTTTCCGTGGTCGAGATGCTGCTGTCGGGCATGGCCGCGCGGTCGCCCGATGCGGTGGCCAATGTCACCGCCTTTGAAGACCGCATCACCCGCTATGGCGGCTATATCCGGCAGGGCTGACCCCGCCGGACGCAAGGGCGCGCTCAGGCCACGGCTCAGGCCCCAGCTCAGGCCCTGGCATCCTCCAGGATCATCCGCGCGGCCTTTTCCGCGATCATCAGCGTGGGCGAATTGGTGTTGCCCGAGGTGATCGTCGGCATGACCGAGGCATCGGCGATGCGCAGCCGGCCCAAGGCGCGCATCCGCAGCCGCGGGTCCACGACCGAACCCGCATCCGCGCCCATCCGGCAGGTGCCGACGGGATGGAAGATCGTCGTGCCGATATCGCCTGCGGCGCGGACCAGATCGTCATGGCTGTC
This sequence comes from Phaeovulum molybdatiresistens, assembly GCF_023544865.1. Classification (GTDB taxonomy): domain Bacteria; phylum Pseudomonadota; class Alphaproteobacteria; order Rhodobacterales; family Rhodobacteraceae; genus Pontitalea. The sequence goes on from NZ_JAMJFX010000002.1 coordinate 173,840, forward strand.
ATAGGCCGGGCCGGGGCGGTATTCCTGCGGGTTAAAGCGCGCGAAGGCGGGTTGGGCCACGATCTGCCGGGTCAGGCGGATGGCGCGCACGGCCACATCGCGGTCGCCCTCGGTTGACAGGTAATTCGGCGCGATCGCGGGGGCGGCGCGAAAATCTGGGCTTTTCACATGGACCGAGCCGCGGCTTTCCGGGCGCAGGTTGCACACGCTGGCGGTCATCGCCGGGAAGGGATGGACCGGGTCGCCGAACTTGTCCAGGCTGACGGGCTGGACGTGATATTCCAGATCCGCGGTGTCCTTGTCGGGGCCCGATCGGGTAAAGATCCCCAGCTGGCTGGGCGCCATCGACATCGGGCCCGACCGTTTCAGCAGATATTCCAGCCCGATCGCGGCCTTGCCCCACAGGCTGCTGGCCTTTTCGTTCAGCGTGGGCACGCCCTGCACCTTGTAGACCAGGCGCAGCTGCAGATGGTCTTGCAGGTTTTCCCCCAAAGCGGCCACCTCGACCTGCGGCGTGATGCCCGCCGATTGCAGCACATCGCCCCGTCCCACGCCCGACAGTTCCAGGATCTGGACCGACCCGATCGACCCCGCGCTGAGGATGGTTTCGCGCGCGGCGCGGGCCTCGGTCCGGCGGCCTTCGTGGTGGAAGACGACGCCCTGCACCTCGCCGTCCGCGATGATCAGCCGTTCGGCCTGCGCGCCGGTCAGCACGCGCAGATTGGGCCGCCCCATCGCCGGGCGCAGGAAGGCCTTGGCGGTGTTCCAACGCACGCCCGAGCGCTGGTTGACCTCGAAATAGCCCGCGCCCTCATTGTCGCCGGTGTTGAAATCGTCATTGCGCGGGATGCCGGCCTGCTCGGCGGCCTCCAGAAACGCGTCCAGCACCTGCCAGCGCACGCGCGCCCGTTCCACCCGCCATTCGCCCCCCGCCCCGTGCAGATCGCTGGCGCCAAGGTGGAAATCCTCTTGCGCGCGAAACAGCGGCAACACATCGTCCCAGCCCCAGCCGGTGCAGCCCATTTGCCGCCACTGATCGTAATCGCGCGCCTGCCCGCGCATGTAGATCATGCCGTTGATCGACGAACACCCCCCCAGCACCCGCCCGCGCGGATACAAAAGCGACCGCCCGTTCAACCCCGGCTCGGCTTCGGTCCGATAACGCCAATCGGTGCGCGGGTTGTCGATGCAGTAAAGATAGCCGACCGGGATGTGGATCCAGTGGTAATTGTCGCGGCCCCCCGCCTCCAGCAGCAGCACCCGGTTCTTCGGATCGGCCGACAGCCGGTTGGCCAGAACACAGCCCGCGCTGCCCGCACCGATCACGATGTAATCATACTGGTCCATGGTTCCCCCCACCCGCCGTCATCCACGCCTTTGACGCCAAAGGTTCCCCGGAATCCGCCTTTGACACAAGAGTTCAGACCGGATTAATTCCAGACAGGTTCTGAACATTTTTGAACAGGCGCGGATGGCGGATTTCGACTGGGACGATCTGCAGGTCTTTCTGGCCCTTGCGCGCGAGGGGCAGTTGTCGCGCGCCGCCCGCGTGCTGGGCAGTTCGCATGTGACGGTGTCGCGCCGGGTCGACCGGCTGGAAGGCGCGCTGAAGCTGCGGCTGTTTGAACGCAACCCGCGCGGCTATGTCCTGACCGGCGCGGGCCGGCGGCTGGTGGAAACCGCCGAACGGATGGAGGCCGAGGCCGCGCGGCTGGGCGCCGATCTGGCCGAGGCCGCCTTTGCCCAGGGCGGCACGCTGCGGCTGGCCGTGCCCGAGGGCTTTGGCAGTTTCTTCAGCCACGACATGCTGCCCGATTTCACCCGCCGCTTCCCGCGTATTTCACTGGAACTGATCACGCTGACGCAGGTGCTGGCGCTGTCGCGGCGCGAGGCCGATATTTCGGTCACGCTGGATCCGGCCAAGGCCGGGCCCTACCGGTCCGAACGCATCGTCGATTACAGCCTGCACATCTATGGCGCGCGGTCCTATCTGGACGCCCGCCCCCCGATCGAGACGCGCGATGACCTGCGCGGGCAGACCTTCATCGGCTATATCCCCGAAATGATCTTTGCCCCCGGGCTGGATTACCTGGGCGAGGTTCATCCCGCGATCCGGCCCTGGATCAAAAGTTCCAGCATCTTCAACCAGCTGGCGGCGGCGCGTAACGGGCTGGGCCTGTGTGTTCTGCCCGATTACATCGCGCGCGACTGCGCCGATCTGCATCTGGTGCTGCCCGATCAGGTGGCCCTGACCCGCAGCTACTGGCTGACCTGCCACCGCGACCTGCGCCAGATCCCGCGCGAACGCGCCGTGATCGCCTTTCTGACCGAGGCCCTGCGCGCCCGTGAAGGCCAGCTGCTGCGCCACAACCAGACGCTTCCCCCCGCCAGCGGCGCCGACTAAGCTGGCCCCGCAGACGACAGAAAGGACCGCCCATGCAGGACCCGGAACTGAGCTTTCATGGCGCGGCCCATTGCGTCACGGGGTCGTGCTTTCGCCTGAAGACGGCGGGCGGCACGGTGCTGATCGACTGCGGCCTGTTCCAGGGCGCCAAGACCGAAAAGGAACTGAACTACCGCCCCTTTCCCTTCCCCGCCTCGTCAATCGACGCGGTGATCCTCAGCCATGCGCATATCGACCATTCGGGGCTTTTGCCGAAACTGGTGCGCGAGGCGTTTCGCGGCGCGATCCACGCCACCGAGGCCACGCGCGATCTGTGCTCGGTCATGCTGCCCGACAGCGCCCATATCCAGGAATTCGAGGTCGAACAGCTGAACCGGCGCAACCTGCGCCGCGGCCGCGCGCCCGTCAGCCCGATTTATACGGGCGAGGATGCCGAACGCTGCCTGGCGCTGTTTCAGCCGCAGGACTATGACCGGTGGTTCGCGGTGATCCCGGGGCTGCGGGCGCGGTTCTGGAACGCGGGCCACATGCTCGGGTCAAGCTCGGTCGAGGTGGAAATCGCCCGTGACCCCGACCAGCCCCCCCTGCGGCTTTTGTTTTCCGCCGATATCGGCCCGGATTACAAATTGCTGCACCCCGATCCCGAGGGGCCCGCGGGCGTCGATTACCTGATCGTCGAAAGCACCTATGGCGATACCGACCGCGAGGATGCCACCGCCGCGCGCCGCCGCGCGGTGCTGTGCGAAGAGGTGCGCGCCGCGATGCATCCGCATGGCGCGCTGCTGATCCCGTCCTTCGCGGTGGAACGCGCGCAGGAACTGATCACCGATCTGGCGCAGCTGATGGCCGAAGGCGCGCTGCCGAAGATCCCCGTGCATGTGGATTCGCCGCTCGCCACCCGCGCCACGGCGATCTTTGCCCAGCACGCCGCCGATCTGGAAGGCGGCTCTGCCCTGATACAGGCGCTGGAGGCGCGGCAGATCCACTTCACCGAGACGCTGGAACAAAGCAAGGCGCTGGACAACCTGCGCCATTTCCACATCGTCATCGCCGCCTCTGGCATGTGCGAGGCGGGCCGCATCCGCCACCGGCTGAAAAACTGGATCTGGCGCGATGAGGCGACGGTGCTGCTGTGCGGCTATCAGGCCACCGGCACGCTGGGGCGCATCATGCAAGATGGCGCGCGCGCCGTGCGCATTCAGGGCGAGGATTATGCCGTGCGCGCCCGCATCCGCGCGATCGACCTTTATTCGGGCCATGCCGACGGGCCGGAACTGGCGGCCTGGGTGCGTGCGCGGCTGCCCGTCGCACATCAGGTCTTTCTGGTGCATGGCGAGCCCGAGGCGATTGATGGCATGGCCGCGCGGCTGACGGGCATGATCGCGCCCGACCAGTTGCTGCAGCCTTCACTGGATGACAGCTTCAGGCTGACCGATGGCGGCGCGGTGCGGCTGGCCGGCGCCGCCCCGCCGCGCATCGACCCCGCCGATGTCGCGCGGCTGGATTGGCACAACGATGTGTCCGGCCTGATCCTGGACATCAACGCGGCACTTGCGGCCGAGCCCGATGAAAAGGCCCGCGCCGTTCTGATCCGCCGCCTGCGCCGCGCGATGGAGGCCGAGGGCGCCCCACCGCCCGGCAAGACGCACCGGCACGGTTCGCAGGCCCGCAAGGCGCGCCCCCGTCGGGGGCATTGATCTGATGGCAGATGTGCCAACCGGCCTTGGCTTGGCAGAGGCCGCCGCCCGGCTGGCGGCCGAGGGCCCCAACGAACTGCCGCGCGCACGCCGCCGATCGGGCCTGCGCATCCTGGCCGAGGTGCTGCGCGAACCGATGCTGTTGCTGCTGGTGCTGGCGGCCATCGTCTACCTGATCTTTGGCGATCTGCATGAGGCGCTGATCCTGCTGGTCGTGGCCACGCTGTCGGTCACGATCACCGCGGTGCAGGAAAGCCGCACCGAGCGCGTGCTTGAGGCGCTGCGCGATCTGTCCTCGCCGCGCGCGTTGGTGCTGCGGGGGGGCGAACGGCTGCGCATTCCGGGGCGCGAGGTGGTGCGCGGCGATCTTCTGATCCTGGCCGAGGGCGACCGCATCCCCGCCGATGCGCAACTGTTGCAGGCCGAAGGGCTGAGCGCCGATGAATCGCTGCTGACCGGCGAATCCGTGCCCGTGCGCAAGCGCGCCGCCCCGCCGGATGAGCCGCCCTGCGCCACACCGGGGGGCGAGGATCTGGCGATGGTGTTTTCCGGCGCGATGGTGGTGCGCGGGGCGGGGATTGCCCGCGTCACCGCCACGGGCGCGGCCAGCGCCATCGGGCGCATCGGCCATTCGCTGGCCACGCTGGACAGCGAACCGCCCCGCCTGCGCGCCCAGACCGCGCGGCTGGTGCGGCTGGCGGGGGTCTTTGGCGGCACCGTTTCGATCGCGGTGGTGCTGCTTTACGGCAGCCTGCACGGCGATTGGCTGCAGGCCGCGCTGGCCGGGATAGCGCTGGGCATGGCGATGCTGCCCGAGGAATTCCCCGTCGTGCTGACGGTCTTCATGGCGATGGGCGCCTGGCGCATTTCACGCGCGCGGGTGCTGACGCGCCGCGCCGCCTCGATCGAGGCGCTGGGCGCGGCGACGGTGCTGTGCACCGACAAGACCGGCACGCTGACGCAAAACCGCATGATGGTGGCGCGGCTTTGCCCCGCCCCCGGCGCGGATGGGGATCAGGCGCTGCGCACCGGCCTGCTGGCCAGCGCGCCCCATCCGGTCGATCCGATGGATGCGGCCTTCCACGCGCTGGCCGGCGAGCGCGGGATCACGGCCACCGGCGCGGATGGGCAGGCGCTGCAGCTGGCGCGCAGCTTTGGCCTGCGCGACGATCTGCTGGCGGTGACCCAGATCTGGACCGACACCGGCCCGGGCCTGATCGCCGCCGCCAAGGGCGCGCCCGAGGCGATCGCAACGCTGTGCCGGGCGGACCCGGAAACGGCGCAATGGCTGCGCGCCGAAACCAACCGGATGGCGGGCGATGGGCTGCGCGTGCTGGGCCTTGCGCGGGCCGAGGCGCCGGGCCCAACGCTGCCCGACGCGCCCGAGGCGCTGGACTTCTGGCTGGTGGGGCTGGCGGGCCTGGCCGACCCGCTGCGCGACAGCGTCCCGCAAGCGGTGCGCGAATGTCAGCAGGCGGGCATCCGCGTGGTGATGATCACCGGCGATTATCCGGTGACCGCGCGCGCCATTGCCGCCAAGGCGGGCCTGCCCGCGGGTGCGGTGATGACCGGGGCGCAGATCGACGCGCTGGACGATGACCGGCTGGCGCAGGCGCTGGCCGACACCGCGATCTTTGCCCGCGTCCTGCCCGACCAGAAGCTGCGCCTTGTCACCGCGCTGAAGGCGCGCGGCGAGGTGGTGGCGATGACCGGCGACGGGGTCAATGACGCGCCCGCGCTGAAGGCCGCGCATATCGGCATTGCGATGGGCGGGCGCGGCACCGATGTCGCGCGCGAGGCGGCGGGGATCGTGCTGCTGGACGACGATTTTTCATCCATCGTGCGGGCGGTGCGTCTGGGCCGACGGATCTATGACAACCTGCGCAAGGCGATGGGCTTCATCGTGGCGGTGCATGTGCCCATTGCGGGGCTGGCGCTGATGCCCTTGCTGTTGGGCACGCCGATCGTCTTTGGCCCGCTGCATATCGCGCTGATGGAACTGCTGATCGACCCGGTCTGCGCGCTGGTCTTCGAGGCCGAGCCCGAGGAAGACGATACCATGCGCCGCCCCCCGCGCCCGCCATCGGCATCGCTGTTTTCGCCCGCGATGCTGGGCTGGGGGCTGATCCAGGGGCTGGTGGCCTTTGCCGTGGTGGCGGCGGTCTATTTCGAGGCGCTGGGCCGGGGCCTGGGCCTGGCGGATCTGCGCACGCTCACGTTCCTGGCGCTGGTCGGCGCGGTGCTGGGGCTGATCTATGTGAACCGGTCCTACAGCGCCTCGCCCTGGGGGGCGCTGGTGCGGCCGAACCGGGCGCTGGCGCTGGTGCCGGTCGCGGTGGCGCTGGTGCTGGCGCCGATCCTGCTGTGGCCGCCCGCCGCCGCGATCTTTGGCTTTGCCTTGCCGGGGGCGGCCGATCTGGCGCGGGTCGCCGGGGCGGCGGCGCTGGGCTTTCTGGCGCTTGAGGCGGTCAAGCGCGCGCTGGGCCCGAGGCTGCGGCGCTGAAGGGCCCGGGCCTAACCCAGCAGCCGGCGCGCCGCGGCAATCAGCGCCGCGCGGTGCCCGCGATAGGGCGGAAACAGCCAGGGCAATGCCGAAAAGCGGTTTTCAAGCACCGGCTTTTCATGGCTGAAGGCGCGAAAGCCCCAATGCCCATGCGCCGGCCCCTGCCCCGACATGCCGATACCGCCAAAAGGCAGCCCGGCATGGGAATAGTGCAGCATGGTCAGGTTCACGCCCACCGCCCCCGATGAGGTTTCGGTGATGATCCGCCGCGCAAAGCCCCGGTCGCGGTCAAAGATATAAAGCGCCAGCGGCTTCGGACCGGCATTGATCCGCGCGATCACCGCGCCCGGGTCGGAAAAGCCGATGATCGGCAGGATCGGGCCAAAGATTTCCTGCTGCTCGATCGCCATTTCGGGGGTGACGGCCTCAATCAGCGTCGGCGCCAGCCGCCGGCCCTGCGCCGCCGCCGGATCGCCCCCCGTCAACAGCCGCGCCCCGCCCGCCAGCGCCCCGGCCAGCAGATCGCGCAGCCGCGCGGCATGGCGGTCGGTGACGATCGCGGCCAGATCGGGGCTGGCCAGCGGATCGGCGCCATAGGCCCGCGCGATTTCGGCGCGCAGGGCGGCGACAAAGGCGGGGCGGATGCTGTCATGGACCAGCACGTGATCGGGGGCGATGCAGGTCTGCCCGGCATTGGCGAACTTGCCCCAGGCGACCCAGCGCGCGGCGCGGGCCAGATCGGCGCCCGGGCCGATGACGACGGGCGACTTGCCCCCCAGTTCCAGCGTGACCGAGGCGAGGTGGCGCGCGGCAGCCGCCATCACCAGTCGGCCCACCTCGGCGCTGCCGGTGAAGAAGATGTGATCGAAGGGCAAGGCCAGCGCGGCCTCGGCCACATCCTTGCCGCCCTCGACCACATGGACCAGATCGGGGGGAAAGCAATCGCGCACCAGTTCGGCGATCAGCGCCGAGGTGGCCGGCGTCAGTTCCGAGGGCTTCACGATCGCGCTGTTGCCCGCCGCCAGCGCCGAGACAAGCGGCCCCAGCGCCAGTTGAAACGGATAGTTCCACGGCGCGATGATCAGGCAGGTGCCGCGCGGTTCGGGGCGGATCAGCGCGCGGGTGCCGAAGGTGGCCAGCGTCGGCGCCACCCGGCGCGGGCGCATCCAGCGCCGCAGATTTCGGCGGGCATGGCGGATTTCCTGCAACAGGGGCAGGATCTCGGTCAGGATCACCTCGGCCTTTGGCTTGGCGAAATCCTGCGCCAGGGCCTGGATGATCCGCGGCTGAAAGGCGATCACCGCATCGCGCAACCGCGCCAGCGCCGCCCGGCGTGCGGCCAGATCAAAGCTGGCGCGTCGCGCCTCGGCCCCGGCGCGCTGCGCGGCAAAGGCCGCGGCCACCGTGTCCTGCACCGCCGCCTTGCCTGCAACCCCTGCCCCGTCCATCTGCACCCCCTGCCAATCGCGTCAGACCAATCGCACCTGTCAGCGCAACCTAGGGCCGCTGCCCGGTCATGGCCAGCCCCAGGACCCGGCCCCGCGCCGAAACGATCACGAAATCGAATCCCCCCGCCAGATCCCATTCCGCAGGGCGGCAAAGTCTGTAATATCAACAGAATGGACATTGTGGTTTTCCTCGCGATTTTTGCATCGCTGTTTCTTGTGATCGGCGCGGCCGAGCCGCTGGCCGCGCGGTTGCGGCTGCCCTTTACCGTGTTGCTGGCAGCCCTTGGCATCCTGATCGGCATTGCCGCCGCCTTCTTCCTGCGCACCGATCTGACCGATGCGCTGAACCCGGTGGCCGAGGCGATTCTGGGCCTGCCGATCCGGTCGAACGTCTTCCTATATGTCTTTCTGCCCACCCTGATCTTTCAGGCCACGCTGGAAATGAACCTGCGCCGGATGCTGGACGACTGGGTGCCGATCCTGGTGATGGCGGTGCTGGCGGTGGTGGTGGCCACGCTGGCGGTGGGCTATGCGCTGGCCGGGGTTTCGACGCTGCCGCTGATGGCCTGCCTGATGCTGGGGGCGATCGTGTCGACCACGGACCCTTCGGCGGTGGTGACGATCTTCCGTTCGCTGGCCGCGCCGCGCAGGCTGAGCCGGATCATCGAGGGCGAAAGCCTGCTGAACGATGCCGCCGCCATTGCGCTGTTCGGCGTCTTTGCCGCCTTCGTGCGCCGCGGCACGCCCGATCCCACCCTGTCGGGCGCGCTGGGGCAGTTTCCGGTGCTGATCGTGGGGGGGGTGCTGGTCGGCTGGGCGCTGGCGCGGGTCGGGCTGCGGATCATGTGGCTGTTTGAACGTTTCCCGCTGGCGCAGGTCTCGGCCTCGGTGGCGCTGCCCTATCTTGCCTATATCCTGGCCGAACAGGTGTTGGCGGTGTCGGGCGTGATCGCGGTGGTGGCGGCGGGGATGACGCTGAACTACCTGGCGCCGGGCAAGCTGGCCCCCGCGGCCTGGACCTTCTTGCGCGATATCTGGAACGTGCTGGCGCATTGGGCGGGGGCGCTGATCTTCGTGCTGGCGGCGCTGCTGATCCCGCGGATGCTGGACGGGGTCACCTGGACCGATCTGGGGCTGACGCTGGTGGTGCTGGGGGCGGCGGTCGCGGCGCGCGCGGTGATCCTGTTCGGGCTTTTGCCGGTGTTGAGCGCGCTGCGCCTGTCGCCGCCGGTCGAGCGGCCCTACCGGATCGCGATCCTGTGGGGGGGCTTGCGCGGGGCGGTGACTCTGGCGCTGGCGCTGTCGGTGACCGAAAGCCTGCTGATCCCGGCCGACATCCGCCGGATGGTCGGGATCCTTGCCACATCCTTCACGCTGTTCACGCTGATCGTGCAGGGGTCCAGCCTGCGCTGGGTGATCGGGCGGCTGGGGCTGGACCGGCTGTCGCCGCTGGATGCCGCGCTGTCCAAACAGGTGATCGCGGTGGCGTTGCAGACCGTACGCGAAGAGGTGGCGCGCGCATCAGAGAATTACGAACTGACGCGTGAGACGGTGCGGTCCGAGGCCAAGCGCTTTGGCGAACGGCTGGACCGCGCGGTCAAGGCCGCCGAGGACAGCACCGAGCTGCAGGACCGCGACCGCATCACACTGGGCCTGATCGCGCTGGCGGGGGCGGAACGCGACCTGATCCTGGCCCGGCTGCGCGAACGGGGGATTTCGGCGCGGCTGGCCGAACGCATCCTGTCGGATGCCGACCGCCTGATCGAGGCGGCGCGCGCGGGCGGGCGCAGCGGCTATCAGGCCGGCGCGCGGCGCAGTCTGGGCCATGACGGGCGCAGCTTTCGCGCGGCGGTGGTCCTGCACAACCGGCTGCGGATTTCGGCGCCATTGGGACGGCTGATGGCCGACCGGCTGGAAATCCTGCTGACGCAGCGGCTGATCCTGCGCGATCTGCACGGCTTCATCGACGCGCGCATCCGGCGCATCCACGGCCGGCGCGTGGCCGATCTGCTGCATGAGATGCTCGACCGGCGCCTGAATGAGGTGGACAAGGCGCTGGACGGGCTACGGCTGCAATATCCGGGCTATGCCGAGGAACTGGAACGCGGCTTCATCCGCCGCACCGCGCTGCGGATGGAGGAACGCGAATACGAATCGATGCATGACGACGGGCTGATCGGAGCGGAACTTTACACCGCGCTGACCCAGGACATGGCGGCGCGGCGCGCCGAACTGGACCGCCGCCCGCCGCTGGACCTGGCCATGCAGAAACGCGAACTGGCGCGCGCGCTGCCGCTGTTTGCCGATCTGGACGATGCGGTGCTGACGCGGCTGTGCCGGCAGCTGCGCGCGCGCTACGTCCGCGCGGGCGAGCTGATCCTGCGCAAGGACAGCCCCGGGCGGACGGTCTATTTCATCGCCTCGGGCGCGGTCGAGTTGAAGACCGCGAACCAGACCCTGCGTCTGGGCCGGGGTGAGATGTTCGGCCAGATGGCGATCCTGATGCGGCGCGCGCGCCGCGCCGAGGTGCGCGCGATCACGCCCTGCATGTTGCTGACACTGGATCAGGACCGCTTCCTGCGGCTGCTGAAACGCAGCCGCCGGGTGCAGAAAGCGGTGTTGGAGGCGGCTGCCCAACGCGGCATCGCGATCGAAGAGCTGGGGGCGCTGGCAAAGTCGGAAATGTAGCTATATCCGCAGCTTGCGCGCCAAACCTGATGTTTCGCCTTAGGTTTTGTCACCCCCGCCCGAGGCTGTAGAATTCATCATTGGGGCGCAGCGAGGCCATGTTGGCGATCCGGTTCGACATGCCGAAGAAGGCGGCGATGGCGCCGATGTCCCAGATATCCTCGGCGTCACAGCCCTGCGCCTCCAGCGCGGCGCGGTCGGCGGGCGAAATATCCTGCGCGCGCTGGCAGACCTTCATCGCATAATCCAGCATCGCGCGCTGGCGCGCGGTGATGTCGGCCTTGTGGTAATTCACCGCCACCTGATCGGCGATCAGCGGATCCTTGGCCCGGATGCGCAGGATGGCGCCATGGGCGATCACGCAATACTGGCACTGATTGGCGGCGCTGGTGACGACCACGATCATCTCGCGGTCCGCCTTGGTCAGGCCGCCGGGCTTGTCCATCAGCGCGTCATGCATGGCAAAGAAGGCGCGGAATTCATCGGGCCGATGCGCCAGCGCCAGAAAGACATTGGGGATGAAGCCGGATTTTTCCTGCACCTGTGCGATCCGGGCGCGGATATCCTCGGGCAGGCTGGCAAGATCGGGAACGGGAAAGCTGCTGATCGGTTGGGTCATGGCGGATCCTTTTGCACGCTGCGCAGGCCCCATGTTCCGCCGGGACGGCGCGAAAGCCAAGGCTTTCCTGCCCGCCCAAAAGGAAAGGCGCAGGGTTTCCCCCGCGCCCCGCCAAGTCTTGCGCCGTTGCGCCTTAGCCGATGATGGCGTTCAGCGTGACCGAGGGACGCATCACCGCCGCCACCTTGGCCGGATCGGCGTGGTAATAGCCGCCCATATCCACCGGCTTGCCACGGCCTTCATGCAGTTCGGCCAGGATCTTGGCCTCATCCGCGGCCAGGGCCTTGGCGATCGGCGCGAAATGCGCGGCCAGGGCGGTGTCCTTGCCCTGCGCGGCCAGCGCCTCGGCCCAGTAGCGCGCGAACCAATAATGGCTGTCGCGGTTGTCGGGCTGACCGGCCTTGCGCCCGGGCGAGCGGTTGTCATCCAGGATGCCTTGCGTGGCCAGATCCACCGCCTCGCCCAGCACGCGCGCCTTTTCATTGCCGCGCGCATCGGCCAGGAACTTCAGGCTTTCCCCCAGCGCGCAGAATTCGCCAAGGCTGTCCCAGCGAAGGTGGTTTTCTTCCATCAACTGCTGCACATGCTTGGGCGCCGAGCCACCCGCGCCGGTTTCGAACATGCCGCCGCCCTGCATCAGCTTGACGATCGACAGCATCTTGGCCGAGGTGCCCAGTTCCAGGATCGGGAACAGGTCGGTCAGATAGTCGCGCAGCACGTTGCCGGTGATGGCGATGGAATTTTCCCCCTTGCGGATGGTTTCCAGCGTCAGGCGGGTCGCTTCACGCGGGGCAAGGATCTGGAATTTATCCGCAACACCAGCGGCTTGCAGGATGGGCTTCACGTAGTTGATCAGCTCGGCATCATGGGCGCGGTTCGCATCCAGCCAGAAGATCGCCTGGCAGCCTTCGGCGCGCTGGCGGTCGATGGCCAGCTTCACCCAATCCTCGATCGGGGCCTTGCGCGCCGAGGCCGAACGCCAGATGTCGCCCGCCTCGACCGCATGGGAATGCAGCACCTCGCCATTGGCCAGCACCATGCGCACGGTGCCGTCCTGGGGGATTTCAAAGGTGGTCGGGTGGCTGCCGTATTCCTCGGCCTTCTGCGCCATCAGGCCGATGTTCTGCACGGTGCCCGAGGTGCGCGGGTCCAGCGCGCCGGTTTCCTTGAAATAGCGGATCGTCTCGTCATAGACGGTCGCATAGGAACTGTCGGGGATCACGCAGTTGGTGTCATGTTCCTTGCCATCCGGGCCCCAACCCTTGCCGCCCGCACGGATCAGCGCGGGCATCGAGGCGTCGATGATCACGTCCGAGGGCACATGCAGGTTGGTGATGCCCTTGTCGGAATTCACCATGTACATCGGCGGGCGCGCGGCCATGACCTTTTCGATCTCGGCCTCGATCTCGGCCTTTTCGGGCATCTGGGCCACGCGGGCCAGCACATCGCCCAGGCCCGAATTCGGGTTCACGCCCGCGGCGGCCAGCTTGTCGCCGAATTTCTCGAACACCGGCGCCAGGAAGACGCGCACCGCATGGCCAAAGATGATCGGGTCGGAGACCTTCATCATCGTGGCCTTCATGTGCAGCGAGAACAGCGTGCCCTCGGCCTTGGTCGCCTCGATCTGTTCGGCCAGGAAGGCATCCAGCGCGCGCGCCGACAGGTAGGTCGCATCGACCACCGCGCCTTCGGGGAATTTCACGCCGTCTTTCAGAACCGTGACCGAACCGTCCTTGCCGACCAGTTCGATGCGCACGGCACCGGCCTGCGCGGCGGAAAGGGTCGCGGATTTTTCATTCGCGAAGAAATCGCCCGCAGCCATGGTCGCCACGCGGGTCTTGCTGTCCTTGGACCAGGTGCCCATCGAATGGGGGTTGGCCTTGGCAAAGTTCTTCACCGCCACCGCGGCGCGGCGGTCGGAATTGCCCTCGCGCAGGACCGGGTTCACGGCCGAGCCCTTGATCGCGTCGAACCGGGCGCGGATTTCCTTTTCCGCCTCGGTCGCGGGGGCCTCGGGGTAGTCGGGGATGGCATAGCCCTGTGCCTGCAGTTCCTTGACCGCCGCCACCAGCTGCGGCACCGAGGCCGAGATGTTGGGCAGCTTGATCACATTGGCCTCGGGCGTGGTCACCAGCTTGCCCAGTTCGGCCAGATCGTCGGACTGGCGCTGCGCCTCGGTCAGCTGTTCGGGGAAGGCGGCGATGATGCGCCCGGCCAGCGAAATGTCGCGCGTGCCGACGCTGACACCGGCGGCGGCGGCAAAGCTGCGGATGATCGGCAGAAGCGATGCAGAGGCCAGCTCTGGCGCTTCGTCAACCTTGGTATAGATGATGTCGGGGGTGTTCACTTCAGCCATGGTATCCATGCCTCCTTGCTTCTGGGGGCTCTATACCGGAACGGTATACAAAGGTCTACCGAAACGAAAAGCCCACCGGCGGAAATCCGGGGATGGATCGTCGCGGGCCGCAAAACGGTGGCCAATGCCGCGCGCTGCCCTAGCTTTGGGGCAGCCCGTGCCCTGCCAAAGGAAAGGATGCCGATGAAACGCCCCGCCTGGATCTGCGCGCTTGCCCTGATCGCAGCAGTTGCCCCCCCGGCCAGCGCCCAGACGACGCGGATCGCGACGGAAACGGTCGCGGTCTTCGAGGCGCCTTGCGCGGTCGCGCCCCTGCCGGGGGGCGGCTTTCTGGTCACCGAAAAGGCGGGCCAGCTGGTGCTGGTCGACGCCGAGGGTGACCGGCGCCGCGTGGCGGGCGTGCCTGCGGTGCGCGCGGCGGGGCAGACGGGGCTGCATGATGTGGCTCTTGCCCCCGATTTCGCGCAATCGGGGCTGGTCTATCTGACCTGGGTCGCGGGGGACGATGGCGGCGCGCTGCATCTGGGACGCGGGCGGCTGGATCGCGCCGCCAGCCCGCCGCGCCTTGAGGGGTTTGAGACGCTGTGGCGCGCGGACCCGTCGGGCGGGCGCGGCCACCCCGGCGCGATCATCGCCTTTGGCCCCGATGGCCATCTGTTCCTGACCAGTGGCGACCGGCAGCTGGGCGATCCCGCGCAGGTGCTGGACGATGCCCGCGGCAAGATCCTGCGCCTGACCGCCCAAGGCCGCCCCGCGCCCGGCAACCCCTTCCCCGAGGCCCCCGCCGTCTGGAGCCATGGTCACCGCAACCCCTATGGCCTGGCCTTTGACGCCGCAGGCCGGCTCTGGTCGCATGAGATGGGCCCGCGCGGCGGGGATGAACTTAACCTGATCACGCCGGGCGCCAACTACGGCTGGCCTGCCGTGTCCGAGGGGCGGCATTATTCCGGCTGGCCGATCCCCGGCCATGACAGCCGCGCCGATGTGGTGGCGCCCGTGCTGCACTGGACCCCGGTGATCGCGCCCGCAGGCATGATCATCTATGACGGCGCGGCCTTTCCCGACTGGCGCGGATCGGCGCTGATCGGCGGTCTGCGGGCCGAAGCGCTGGTGCGGGTGCACCTGTCCGATGGCCAGTCCCCGGCGGACACGCCCGCCCGCGCGCAAGAGGTGGAACGCCTGCCCCTTGGCACGCGCATCCGCGACGTGGCCGCCGATGCCGCGGGCGCGGTCTATGTCCTGGAAGACGGCCCGCGCGCGCGCCTGTTGCGGCTGACCCCGGAAAAGTGAGCATGCGGCCCGCCGCCCCGCGACGGAACCACTGGACAGGCGCGTATCAACCCTGTCTGCTGCGCCCGCAGCGCGCGCCCTGCGACCAAAGAACCGACAAGAGGACCCGGAAAACCCCGATGCCCATCCGCCTTGCCCAAGCCACCCGCCGCCTTGCGCGTGCCGCTGCGACCGCCACCCTGTTCGGCGCCGCGCTGGCCGGGGCCTTTGCCCTGCCCGCGCCCGCCCAGCAATCGCAGCGCCCGGGTCAGGGCCAGGGTCAGGGCCAAGGGCAGGGCACGCCCCGCCCGACCGAGGTGGGCGTGATGGTCCTGCAAGAGGCGGTGGTGCCGGTCAGCACCACCCTGCCCGGCCGCGCCGTGTCGCCCAATGCCACGGTGATCCGCCCGCGCGTGGGCGGCGCGATCACCGAAATCCTGTTCACCCCCGGCACCCGGGTCGAACCCGGCACGCCGCTGTTCCGCATCGACCCCGTGCAGCATGAGGCGGCGCTCGCCTCGGCCCGGGCCGCGCTGGAACGCGCGCGCGCCGCGCTGCCGGTGGCCGAAACCGCCTTTGACCGCGCCCGCACGCTGGCCGCCACCGCCGCCGCCAGCCGCTCGGCGCTGGACAATGCCGAGGCCGAGGCGTTGAAGGCGCGCGCCGATGTGGCCAAGGCCGAGGCCGACCTGCGCCTGGCCGAGGCGCAGCTGTCCTGGACCACGATCACCGCGCCGGTGGGCGGCGTGATCGGCGTGCCGCTGGCCGCGGTTGGCGATGTCGTCACCGCCAATCAGGCCGCGGCTCTGGCCGATCTGGTGCAGATCGACCCGATCTATGTGGATGTGACCGAACCCACGGTGGCCCGCCTGCGCCTTGAAGCCAGCATTGCCGCGGGCGAGATCACCCCGCGCGCGCCCGATCTGCGCCTGACGCTGGAAACCGGCGCGCCCTATGACCATGCCGGCACGCTTGTCTCGCCGGGGCCGACGGTCTCGACCACCACGGCCACGCGGGTGCTGCGCTTCAGCGTGCCCAACCCCGATGCGCGCATCCTGCCCGGCATGTTCCTGCGCGGCGATCTGTCCCTGGGCGAGACGCGCACGGTTCTGGTGCCGCAGCGCGCCACTGAACGCGCCCCCGATGGCAGCCTGACTGCGTTTCTCGTCGAAGACGGTGTGGCGCGCAAGCGGGTGCTGGTCGAAGCGGGCACGCATGACAACGCCTGGATCATCCGGGCGGGGGCGTCGGCGGGCGATGTGGTGGTGATAGACGGGCTGGCGCGGCTGCGCGATGGCGCGCCGGTGACCACCGTCCCGGTTGCGATCGATGCCAGCGGCGTGGTGCGCGATCTGCCCCCCGACGCGGACCAACCCGCACAGGCCCAACCCGAAGCCGCCCGCAAGGTCAACTGAACCATGGCGCAGTTCTTCATCTCGCGCCCGGTCTTTGCCTGGGTGATCGCCATCATCACCATGCTGTTCGGCGTCTGGGGCCTGTCGACCCTGCCGATCGAGCAATATCCCGACATTGCCCCCACCACCGTGCGCGTCAGCGCCACCTATAGCGGCGCCTCGGCCGAGGTGGTGGAAAACTCGGTCACCTCGGTGATCGAGGACGGCATGACCGGGCTGGATGGCCTGTTGTACATGACCTCGACCTCGTCTGCGACGGGGCGGTCCTTCGTCTCGCTGGTCTTTGCCGATGACATCGAGCCCGATGCGGCGCAGATCCAGGTGCAGAACAAGCTGCAGCTGATCGAGAATGCCCTGCCCGAAAGCGTGCGCCAGCGCGGCCTGTCGGTCAGCCGGACGGGGTCGTCGACGCTTCTGGTGGGGGCGCTGGTGTCGCGCGACGGGCGCTATGACACGCAGGCGCTGGGCGATCTGACCGGCCAGCTGATCGAGGATGCGGTGCTGCGCACCGAAGGGGTCGGTTCGGTCGACAGTTTTTCGTCGGGTTATGCAATGCGGGTCTGGCTCGATCCGCTGCGGCTTGCGCGCTACCAGATCACGCCCGCCGATGTGACCCAGGCCATCGCGGAACAGAATTCCACCGTCAGCGTCGGCTCGCTGGGCAGCCAGCCGGTGGTGCCGGGGCAGCAATTGTCGGTGGCGCTGTCGGCGCAAAGCCAGCTGGCCTCGGTCGGCGAATTCGAACGCATCATCCTGCGCACCGAGGATGAGGGCGGCACCGTCTATCTGTCCGATGTCGCCGATATCGAGATCGGCACCGAAACCTATGGCCGCAGCGCGGAACTGAACGGGGCCAATGCCGCGGGCTTTTCCGTCAGCCTGGCGACCGGCGCCAATGCGGTGGAAACCGCCCGGCGCGTGCGCGAGACGCTGGACCGCATCGCCCCCGCCCTGCCCGAGGGCGTCGAGGTCGCCCTGCCCTATGACATCTCGCCCTTCATCGAGGCCTCGATCGGCAAGGTCTATGCCACGATGCTGGAAGCGGTCGGGCTGGTCTTTCTGGTGATCCTGGTCTTCCTGCAAAGCTGGCGCGCGACGATCATCCCCACCATCGCCGTGCCGGTCGTGCTTTTGGGCACCTTCGGGGTGCTGGCGGCCTTTGGCCTGTCGATCAACACGCTGACCATGTTCGCGCTGGTGCTGGCGATCGGCCTTCTGGTCGATGACGCGATCGTGGTGGTGGAAAATGTCGAACGCGTGATGGAGGAAGAGGGGCTGGATCCGCGTGAGGCGACGCGCAAATCCATGCGCGAAATCACCCCCGCGCTGATCGGGATCGTGCTGGTGCTGTCCGCGGTGTTCCTGCCGATGGCCTTCATGCCGGGATCGACCGGGGTGATCTACCGGCAGTTTTCCGTGACCATCATCGCGGCGATGCTGCTGTCGCTGGGGGTGGCGCTGATCTTGACGCCGGCGATGTGCGCAAGCCTGCTGCGCCCGCGCCGCCATGGTGGCAATACAGCGCCCGCGCGCTGGTTCAACCGCAACCTGGACCGCGCCACGCTGGGCTATGGCAAGGTGGTGGGCGTCACCCTGCGCCGGCCTTTGCGGATGTTCGTGCTGCTGCTAGCCATCGCCATCGGCGCGGGCGGGATGTTCCGCATCCTGCCTTCGTCCTTCGTCCCGCAAGAGGATCAGGGCGGGCTGATGGTGCAGCTGCGCCTGTCCGAAGGGTCCACCATCGCGCAGACCACCGCCGTCGCCGAAGAGGTGCGCGACTGGCTGCTGAACGATCAGGCCGAGGTCGTCGAAACCGCCTTCCTGGCGCTGGGGTCGGGCTTTGGCGGGGGCGCTCAGAACATCGCGCAGATCTTCGTGCGGCTCAAGGATTTCTCGGCGCGACCCGGACGCAGCGCGGCGATGCTGGCGCAGACGGGCAATGCGCGCTTTCGCGGGCACCGGGCGGGCAACATCACCTTCATGCAGCCGCCCGCGATCCAGGGGCTGGGGCGCAATGCGGGCTTTTCCTTCTTTCTGATCGACCAGGGCGCGCGCGGCCAGGCCGAACTGGAATCGGCCGCCCAGGCGATGGTGGCGCAGGCGACCGAGGCGGGCTTTGCCACCGGCTTCAACGGCCATGAACGCACCCAGCGCCCGGCGCTGAAGCTGGACATCGACCAGCAGAAGGCCCGCGCCATGGGGCTTTCGGTGTCCGAGGTCAATGCGATGCTGCCGGTCATCTTTTCCGGGCGCGAGGTCAATGAATTCGCGCTCGGCGTCGACCTGCGGCCGGTGGTCGTGCAGGGCGCGGCCGACTGGCGGATGCAGCCCGAAGACATTCTGGGATGGTTCGCGCGCAACCGCAGCGGCGAAATGGTGCCCTTCACCTCGTTCATCAATCTGGTCTGGGAACAGAATTCCCCTACGCTGAACCGCTTTGGTGGCACAAGGGGGCTGGAAATCTCGGGCTCGCCGGCCGAGGGCGTCAGCACCGGCGAGGCGATGGCCCGGATCGCCGAGATCGTGGCCGGGCTGCCCGGCGGATATGGCCTGGCATGGACCGGAATTTCCTATCAGGAACAACAGGCTGGCAATCAGGCGCCGCTGATGTTCGCGATGTCGGCACTGGTGGTTTTCCTGTGCCTGGCGGCCCTGTATGAAAGCTGGTCCGTGCCATTCTCGGTGATGCTGGCGGTGCCGGTCGGTGTTCTGGGCGCGCTGGTGGCGGCCTGGACCTTCGGGCAATCGAACGATGTCTATTTCAAGGTGGGCCTGCTGGCGACCATCGGCCTTGCGGCGCGCAACGCGATCCTGATCGTGGAATTCGCCGAAAGCCTGCGCCTGGGCGGCCTGCCCGCGGCCCAAGCCGCGCGCCGCGCGGCCCAGATGCGGCTGCGTCCAATCCTGATGACCTCTTTCGCCTTCGCGCTGGGGGTGCTGCCACTGGCCATCGCGACGGGGGCGGGCGCGGCCGCACAGCGCGCGATCGGCATCGGCGTTCTGGGGGGGATGGTGGCCTCGACCGTGCTGGCGATCTTCATGGTGCCAGCCTTCTATGTGCTTGTGAAAAAGCTGGTCCGGCAAGGTTAAGCGCAAGGGCCCTGGGGGACGGGCCAAGTTTGCCCCCCACGCGTTTGACCCGATCTGACCTGCGTCTTGATACCCCGCCGCCAGCACCGCGTGGCTTTCCGGCGGGGCATGGGCCCGGGGCTGGCGCGCCAAGCGCTACCTGTCAGAACAATTCGACATCGTTGCCAGCCACCGGTAGGGGGATCTTCTCCGCAACATTCGCTTCGCGCAGCTGACGCTGGCGGGCGCGGCCGCTTTCGGGCCAGAATTCCACCCGCCGCGCCGACGTTCCGCCCAGACTTTGGGCGACACAAGCAATGCCTTCGCGGCGCAGAAACTCCAGCACGAAGGCCGCGTTGTTCTGGCCGATGTCGGACAGACCCGCGATCATCCGCGCACCGCCGAACACCTTCGCCTGCAGCCGGCCCCGCGCCGCCCCCTGCTTGATCAGCGCATTGATCAAAAGTTCCATCGCATGAACGCCAAAGCTTGCCGCCTGGATCCGGCTGCCATTGCCCTCAGGCAGCAGGAAATGATTCATCCCCCCAAGACCAGCTCGCGGATCATGCAGGCAGGTGGCGACACAGGATCCCAGGATCGTGGAAATCGCACCGCCATCGCCTGTGCCAACCGCATATTCGCCTTGCCCGATGTGGCGGATCCGCCGCGGCACATTGCGCGGGCCACCAATCCTTTGATCCATGTCCGTCATCGCCCCGCCCCAACCCGCATCCGGTCCGGACGGGCACATAGTTTCAGGATTTCGCCGGCCATGCGCGACAGCGGAACGGCAGCCTGGGCCGCACCCGATTCCAGCGCCGCCCGCGGCATGCCGAAAACGACCGAGCTTGCCTCATCCTGTGCCAGACATTGCGCCCCGCCTTGGCGCAGACGCCCCATGGCCTCGGCCCCGTCGCGCCCCATCCCGGTTAGCAGCGCCGCGACGACCCGGGGCGCATGCGGCAGGGCAGATTCGAACAGCGCATCAACCGATGGTCGGTGGCCGCTACGCTTTTCCCCAACCCAAAGCCGGCAGGCGGGCCGGTCGCCCGGCGTCACAAGCAGATGGCTGTCCCCGCCGGGGGCAAGATAGACCTGGCCCTGACGCAGCGGCGCGCCATCGGTTGCGAGCTGCAGCTGCGGGGCGATCCGCCCGGCCAGGCGCTGTGCGAAACTCGCCAGAAAGCCCTCGGGCATGTGCTGGGTGATCAACGTCGGGGGACAGTTCGCAGGATAGCCCGCCAGAAGCGTTTCCAGCGCTTCGACCCCGCCGGTCGACGATCCGATCAACACATAGCGCCCGTTCCAGTCAAAACCCGCGCTGGGGCGGATCCGCGCCTGAGGCGCACGATGGCGCAACCGTGCGCCAGCAGCCATGACCAGCATGTCGCCAAGGCCGCGGAACGCCTCACGCAATCCACCCGCAACAGGCTTTCCAATACAATCCACCGCCCCGAGCGAGAGCGCCTCAAGCGCCGCGCGCGCGCCCTTTTGCGTAAGGGATGAAATCATCACTACAGCCATCGGTCGCAACCGCATCAGCTTTTCCAGGAATTCAAGACCGTTCATCCGCGGCATCTCGACATCCAGCGTCAACACATCGGGATGCAGGATCTTGATCTTCTCGCGCGCTTCATAGGGATCGTTGGCTTCGCCAACCACCATCAGCCGGGAATCCTGCGCCAGAACCTGCCGGATCAAGGTCCGAATGGTATTGGAATCGTCGACGATCAGAACCCGGATCGGGCGCGCCGAGGGGCTGTTTGCTGCGGGCTCCATGCCTGTGCGCCTTTCAGAAATCTTCCCAGTCGTCTTCCGTGGCGCGCACCGCCGGGGCGGTCGCCTGTGTCAGCGGTGCCGCCACGCGTGGGGTAGCGGCCACCGGACGCGGCACCCGGGCCGACCGGAAGCGCGCGGTATCAAGATCAACCGGCGCGGCCGCCTGCGCCGTGCGAAATTGCGCCATGGTCGCGGTCAGCGATTGCGCCCCCCGGCTGAGCGAATGGCTGGCGGCGGTGGTCTGTTCGAACATCGCTGCGTTCTGCTGGGTCACCTGATCCAACTGGTTCACCGCGATATTGATCTCGGCTAGGCCCGCCGATTGTTCCTGCGACGAAGCGGCGATTTCCGACACGCGCGCCGCGATGTCGTTCACCGACGCCAGGATGCCGTCAAGCGCCCGGCCGGTTTCGCCGACAAGATCGACGCCGCGGCGGACATGGCCCGAGGACGCCGAGATAAGCGCGTCGATTTCCCGCGCCGCTTCGGACGAGCGCTGGGCAAGGCCGCGCACCTCCGAGGCGACGACCGCGAAGCCCCTGCCGGCTTCGCCCGCCCGCGCAGCCTCGACCCCGGCGTTGAGCGCCAGCAGGTTGGTCTGGAAGGCGATGTCATCGATCACGCTGATAATGCGAGAGATCTTTTGGGACGATTGCTCGATCTCGCCCATGGCGGCAACGGCCTGCTGCACGACCTGGCCTGAGGTTTCCGCACTTGTGCGCGCTTCGGTGACAACGCGGTTCGCCTCGGCCACGCCCGTTGCGGCTGAAGAGACGGACGAGGTCAGTTCGTCCAGCGCGGCGGCGGTCTGTTCAAGGGTCGCCGCCTGCTTCTCGGTGCGCCGGCTGAGATCCTCGGCGGCGTTGGAAATTTCCTGCGCCTCACCTTCGATCGCCCCGGCGTTTTCAATCACGACGCGGATCGCGCGCGACAAGGTCTCGATCGCGGCGTTGAAATCGGCGCGCAGCTTTTCATATTCGGGCGGGAATGACGCATCGATACGTGCGCTCAGATCGCCGTCGGACAGGCGGTTGAGCGAGATACCCAAGGTTTCGACCACCGCGCGCTGGGCCTCGATCATCGCGGCATTGCGCCGTTCGGATGCGCGCAGCTCGCGATGGTCTTCAGTGATATCCTTCGCGATCAGTGACACCCGCATCACCCGACCCTTGTCATCGCGCACGGGCGTCAGGCTGCCGTCGGCCACCGCCTCGCGATCGTTGCCCAGACGCAGCGTGAAGCGCCCGATCAGCGGTTCGCGCCGCGACAGGATATCCCCGCAATCGCCATCCTCACAGGAAATGATTTCGGGCAGGCGCCGTCCCGTCACCTCGGACATCGAGGTGGCGAGCACCCGATGAAAGACGCTGTTGGCGCTGAACAGGCGCAGATCCGTGTCAAAGTTACAGACCATCTGCGTGGATTCGATTGCCCCGAACAGGGCGCGGTTCAGCCGTTGCTCGGTCACGTCGCGCCATTCCACCATGAAGCCGATGCGCCCTTTGCCGGGCATCACCACCTCATTCACGTCAAGCGACAGTCGGCAATCGCCCACGGCGATTTCGGTATGGAAGGGGAAGGCGCCGGGGCGGTTCATGATCCCGCGTTGATGCGCGGGAACGGCGTGGAAATCATCCATCGACCGCCCCACGACCCGTTCCGGGTCGAAATCGGACTTGTGGCCCTGCAGATCTTTCAGACGGTTGACGAAGATCGCTTTCAGGGCCGGGTTGACATAGGTGATGGTGAAATCGAGATCCATCATCATGACGCCCAAACTGCCGCGTTCCAGCGCCGATCCTTTCATCACCAGATCGGCTTGCGCCAGATCGGCCGCAGCAAGCGTATCGCGGCAGTCCTGCAAGGCGCGCGCGATTTCGCCCACCTCATCGCCGCGGGCAAGGCCGGGCACCGTCAGATCATAATCCCGTCCGGCAATCTTCTGCACCGCGGATTGCAGCCGGGCCAGCGGCGCCGATACGGACCGGGCGTAAAGCCAGGACAAGGCAGCCAGGACTGCCATCATCCAGGACGCATCGAACAACATCATCTGGCCAAGCGCGCGCGCGGGCTGAACCACCTCATCGACAGACTGTTCAAACGCAAGGGCATAGCGATGGCCGAACAGATCGACGGGGGTATAGGCCACCTCGGCCAGGGTGCCCGACAGGCCGGTTTGCTGTTCGATGCCATCCTGTCCCTGCAGGGCCATCGCGACAAAGGACGCATCAACCCGGCGGGCAGCGGCCCCTGCGGGGGCGGCGCCCTGCTGATCGCTGAGGATGGTGTTCTGATCCGTCACAAGATAGCTTTGACCGGTTTCGCCAAGGCCATGGCCATGCGCCATCATCGCATCAATCGAGGCTGCGGAAAGCTGATAGACGATCGCCCCCAGCACCCGACCGCCCGCGCGCACGGGTGCCGCGACAAAGCTGTAATGTCCCGCGCCAGCGGTTTCATACGCAACGAAAGGGGACCCGACCGGATCCTGCACGCCGGGCGCCATTGCCGCCGTCACCGCGCCCGCAAGCGCACCCGCGGCCCAGGGGCCGCTTTGCAGGTTCACCGCGAAATCGGCCTTCTTGCGCGCGGAATAGACCACATTGCCCGCGCCATCGACCAGATAGATGTCGCTGAACCCGAACTGTTCCATCTGGGTGACGAAGCCCGGGTGATACTGGCGATGCGGCAGGGAATAGTCCGGCTTCTGAGGCGACCCCACAAGCCGCTGGCGGCTGTCTTCGGGATGCGGATTGTCGGCAACAAAGACCTTTTGCAGCGTCGATGCAGGATCGGCCCCAAGCCGCGACCAGACCGCGCCGAATTCCTGCAAGGCACCGATAACCGATTCGTCTGTGGCGCCGGTGCGCACCAGCGCCATCACCTGCGCGGTCCAGGTTTCAAGTTCGTCATGACGCGCCTCAAGCGCGCTGTGAAGACGGGTTTCAGCCTCATGCATAAGCAGGCCGCGCGCGTCGGTGTAAGACGATATCCCCATTTTCGTCATGGCCAGGGCGGAAATCGCCACAAGCATCAGCGGCAGGGTGATCTTGATCTTGAATCTGTGCAGAAAGTCCATGGTCCGGTCTCCGGCGATGCCGCGGATGCGGAATCGGGTCAGTGTTCACCGGGCATCCGCCCGTTCCACCGGACCATCGCTGCAGAACCTGAAGATTCGTTTAAGCCCCGCGCGCTACCAGCGCCCGGTCATCGCCATCCAGGCCAGACGGGCGCGGCGCGCGAATTCCGACCGCGCAAGGCCCCCGGCGGCGACAAGGCCCGGCGCGCGCGCGGCACGGGCCAGGATCGCCCCCGCCTCGGCGCCGGGCAAAAGCGCTGGCAAGATCATGCGCGGCACCGTCCCGCGTGCCGCCCGCGCGCGTGCCAGCGCCGCCAACCCGCGCGTGGCAAGCGCCGCGACCGCATCGGGGCGCCCATCCACAAGCGGCACGCGGCCGCGCGCCTCAAGCTCGGGGGTTGCGCCCAAAAATGCCGCCAGACCAGCGGCATAGCCGTAATCGGCCAGCGCGGGGCCGGCCTTCGCAGGCGCGCCAAGCGCCGCCGCCGACACCCGATACATCCCGCCCGAAGTCGCCGCCAGATAGGCATCCAGCGCCGCCGCATCGGCAAAGGGGTCGCGCCAGCAATCCCAGCGGCGCGCCTCGGCCAGGGCCAGCATCGGCGACAGGTCCAGCCCTTCCGCGACAAGCTGCGCCAGGGCCGGGCCGATTTCATGCGCCGGGGCCCGCCCGGTCCGGACCAACGCCTCAAGCGCGTCGATCCACCATTGCAGGCGCATCTCGGCCACCATCGGCTCGGCCGAGGCCCAGGGCGCGCGGGCCAGTTCCAGGTTCAGCGCATAAAGCGCCAGCAGCGCCGACCGCCCCGGTTCGGGCGCGGCCATCGCGGCGGCAAAGCGCAGCGGATCGCCCGCCCGCACCAGCCCCGCCGCCGCCTGCGCGCTGTCCTCGGGCGTCATGCGGGCGCCACCCCGTCGCGCTTCAGCTTCCAGACCATCGCATCCAGCAGCGCCTCGAACGAGGCATCGACGATGTTGGGCGACACCCCCACCGTCGACCAGCGCCGGCCCTGCCCATCCTCGCTGTCGATGATCACGCGGGTCACCGCCTCGGTGCCGCCTTGCGTGATGCGGACGCGGAAATCGACCAGCTTCATGTCGTCGATGCAGGCCTGATAAGGGCCCAGATCCTTGGCCAGCGCCTTGGCCAGCGCGTTCACCGGGCCGCGGTCATGGCCATCCTCGCCCATGCTTTCGGATACCGACAGCATCTTTTGCCCGCCGACCTTCACCACCACCACGGCCTCGGACACGCTGACCATCCGGTCATAGCGGTTCTTGCGCCGTTCCACCGTGACACGGTAGCGCTTGACCTCAAAGTAGGCGGGCAAAAGCCCCAGTTCGCGCAACGCCACCAGCTCGAAACTGGCCTGGGCGCCGTCATAGGCATAGCCTTGATCCTCGCGCTCCTTGATCACCTCAAGGATACGGGACAGGCGGGGGTCTTTCGGGTCGACCTCGATCCCGGCGGCGGCCAGACGCGCGCGCAGGTTCGACTGCCCCGCCTGGTTCGACATCGGGATCAGCCGGGTGTTGCCCACCTGTGCAGGGTCGATGTGTTCATAGGTGGCCGGGTCCTTCAGGATCGCGCTGGCATGCAGCCCCGCCTTATGCGCAAAGGCGCTGGCCCCGACATAGGGTGCAAACCGCAGCGGCACCCGGTTCAGGATGTCATCGAGCTTGCGCGACAGCTTGGTGATGCCGCGCAGCGCCTCTTCGGAAATGCCGGTTTCGAACCGGCTGCGGAACGGCTCTTTCAGCAGAAGCGTCGGGATGAGGGTCGTCAGGTTGGCATTGCCGCACCGCTCGCCCAGACCATTGAGCGTGCCCTGGATCTGCCGCACCCCGGCCTCCACCGCGGCCAGCGAACAGGCCACCGCATTTCCGGTATCGTCGTGGCAATGGATGCCCAGCCGGTCGCCGGGAATGCCTGCCGCGATCACCTCGGACACCACCCGCGCCACCTCGGCCGGAAGCGTGCCGCCGTTGGTGTCGCACAACACGATCCAGCGCGCGCCCTCATCCCGCGCGGCGTGCAGACAGGCCAGCGCATAATCCGGGTTCGCGCGGTATCCATCAAAGAAATGCTCGGCATCGAACAGCGCTTCGCGCCCCGAGGCCACCATATGCGCGACCGAGGCGCGGATGTTTTCAAGGTTCTCTTCCAGCGAGATCCCCAGCGCCGCCGTCACGTGATAATCATGCGTCTTGCCCACCAGGCAAACCGCCGGCGTGCCCGCATTCATCACGCCGGCCAGCACGTCGTCATTGGCCGCCGACCGCCCGGCCCGCTTGGTCATGCCAAAGGCGGTAAAGACCGCCCGCGTCGCGGGCCGCGCGGCAAAGAAGTCGCTGTCGGTCGGGTTCGCGCCGGGCCAACCACCCTCGATATAATCCACCCCGATCGCATCCAGCGCCTGCGCGATCGCCACCTTCTCGGGGACCGAGAACTGCACGCCCTGCGTCTGCTGCCCGTCGCGCAGCGTGGTATCATAGATGTAAAGCCGCTCGCGTGTCATCGCTGGCCTGCTCCTTCGCCCGATGGGGCTTCTTCTTGGCAAAAATACTCAAACCCTGACGGCACCGCCTAGCAAAGGCCCGGCAGCCGCGCGGCATCAAAGCCCGGCCCGGGCAGCAATTCCACCCCCGCCTTCGACATCCGCACCTCGACCCCCGCCGCCATCAGCGCCGCCTTCATCGCATCCACCGCCGCGAAATCCTTGGACTGCATCGCAGCTTCACGCAAGGCGGCCAGATGCGCCGCATGGGCCGAAAGGTCTACCGCAGGCGCCGCGGCCCAATCCCCCATCGCGTCGTCCAACAGACCCAACAACGCGGCCGAGGCCTTCAAGACCGCAGGATCACCCGTCAACGCATGCAACTCGGCAATGGCGCCCGCCGTGTTCAGATCATCGGCCAGTGCGGCGACGACTGCGGGCGCCGGGCTGGGCGCGGGCTCGATGCCCGCGACCAGCCCCCGCCATTTCCGCAAGGTCGCCTTGGCCTGCGCGGCCTTCTCCGCCGTCCAGTCCATCGGCTTTCCGTAATGGGTCTGCAAAAAGACAAACCGGATCACCTCGCCGGGGATGCCCTTGTCCAGAAGATCGCGCACGGTGAAGAAATTGCCCAAAGACTTGGACATCTTCTTGCCCTCGACCTGCAGCATCTCATTGTGCAGCCAGTAGCGGGCAAAGCCCGCGCCGGGATGGGCGCAGCAGCTTTGCGCGATCTCGTTTTCATGATGGGGAAACTGAAGGTCGATCCCGCCCGCGTGGATGTCAAAGCCCGCGCCCAGCAGCTCAAAGCTCATCGCGGAACATTCGATATGCCAGCCGGGGCGGCCGCGGCCCCAGGGGCTGTCCCAGCCGGGCAGATCGTCGCTGGACGGCTTCCACAGCACGAAATCCATCGGATCGCGCTTGTAGGGCGCAACCTCGACCCGGGCGCCGGCGATCATGTCATCGACCGACCGGCCCGACAGCTGGCCGTAATCGGCAAAGCTGCGCACGTCAAACAGCACATGACCTTCCGCCGCATAGGCATGGCCGCGCGCGATCAGATCCTGGATCATCGCGATCATCTGGGCGATGTAGTCGGTCGCGCGCGGCTCATGCGTGGGGCGCAGCGCGCCAAGCGCGTCCATGTCGGCGTGATACCAGGCGATCGTTTCCTCGGTGATGTCGCGGATCGGGCGCCCGGTCTCGGCGGCCTTGGCGTTGATCTTGTCATCGACGTCGGTGAAGTTGCGCACATAGGTCACGTGATCCGCGCCATAGACATGGCGCAGCAGACGGAACAGCACGTCAAACACCACCACCGGGCGCGCATTGCCCAGATGTGCGCGGTCATAGACCGTCGGCCCGCAACAATAGACGCGCACATTGGCCGGGTCGATCGGCACGAAATCTTCCTTGCGGCGGGTCTTGGTGTTGTGCAGGCGGATCGTGGTCATGGCGTCCTCACGCGTGGTCCCGCGCGGACTTAGCAGGT
Source organism: Phaeovulum molybdatiresistens (assembly GCF_023544865.1). Taxonomy (GTDB): domain Bacteria; phylum Pseudomonadota; class Alphaproteobacteria; order Rhodobacterales; family Rhodobacteraceae; genus Pontitalea. The sequence continues at coordinate 202,156 of NZ_JAMJFX010000002.1, forward strand.
TCGGGGCGGGTTTGAAAACCGCTGAAAGGGCCGACGCGGCAAAAGGCGCGCTCAGGCGGCGGCGGCCTGTGCCGCGGGGGCAAAGGGTTCGACCGTCACGCCCTGCCCGTCAAAGGTGCAAAAGCTGTTTTCCGGCACCACCTGCCAGTCGCATTCGCCCGGCTCCAGCGGTTCGGACACGACCGCCCGCCCCCCGCGCGTGTCCGACCAGCGGTGATAAAGCGTGGGGGCCTGATCGTCGGTGGCATAGCGCACGGCATAAAGCCGAGCGCCATCCGAAAAGGCCGCCGTCAGCCGCATATGGGGCGCGGCACCGCGGGCGCGGCTTAACGCCTCAAGGCGCGCGGTGGCCCGTTCCAGCGCCTGCCGGGGCGCGGTTTCAAGCCCTTCGGCCAGCGCAACCAGAAACAACGCCTCGCTGTCGGTCGCGCCCTTGCGATGCGGGTAAAGCGCATCGGGGATCATCATCTCGGCATCGCGGCGCAGCGCGTCATAACCGCCGATCTGGCCGTTGTGCATGAACGACCAGCGCCCCACGACAAAGGGGTGGCAATTGTTCCGGCTGGTGGCCGTCCCGGTCGAGGCGCGGACATGGGCCAGAAACAGGCCCGATTTCACCGTCGCGGTCAGGCTGCGCAGGTTCGGGTCGGACCAGGCGGGCATCACATCGCGATACAGCCCCGGTTCGGGCCGTTCGCCATACCAGGCCAGGCCAAAGCCATCGGCATTGATCGCGGTGTGGCATTGCGTGGCGCAATGGCTTTGCCGGATCAGCGAATGGCCGGGACGGCTGATGATTTCATCCAGAAAGATCGGTTGCCCGATATACGCGGCCCAACGGCACATCGACCTGCCCCTTTTCGGGCGCGGTTGGCTCCGCCCCGGATGCTGACACATGGGTGTCATATACCGCATCCGGGGCGGGCCGGAAAGATGGCGCGGGGATCAGGCGCTTTCTTCGACGATCACGAGATCGCGTTCCGAGGCGCCGCGCGCATGCGACAGCGCGGCCTGATATTCGGGGCTGTGATAGCAGGCCTCGGCGGCCTCAAGGCTGGGGAAACGGGCGATCACGTTGCGCGCCCGGTCCTTGCCTTCCAGCTGCACATAGCGCGTGCCGCGCGCCAGAAACACCCCGCCATGCGCCGCGATCGCGGGACCGGCAAGGGCGGCATATTTGCCATAGGCCTCGGCATCCAGAACCGTCACATGGGCAATCCAAAGCGCTGCGGGCATCAGTCTGCCCCCGCGATGACGGCCTTGACGGCGGCGACGGCCTCATCGGCCTTGGACGGATCGGCCCCGCCGGCCTGCGCCATGTCGGGGCGACCACCGCCGCCCTTGCCGCCAAGCGCGGCCGCGGCCGCCTTGACCAGATCGACGGCGCTGATGCGCGCGGTGGCATCGGGCGTCACGCCCGCAGCCACAGCGGCCTTGCCGCCGGTATCGGCCACGACCAGCACCACGCCGGACCCGACCCGACCCTTCAGGTCATCGACCAGCGCCGGCAGATCCTTGCCCGACACGCCCGAAACTACCTGCGCAACAAAGCGCAAGCCATTGATTTCCTGCACTTCCGGCCCGCCCTGCGCGCCGCCGCCCATGGCCAGTTCGCGGCGCAGCTGCGCCACTTCATTGGCCAATTGCTTGCGTTCGTCGGCCAGGGCACGGACCCGGTCGGCCAGATCGGCGGGCGCGGTCTTCAGCACGGCTGCCGCCTCCAGCAGGCGATCGTTCTGCGCCTTGAGGTGATCGAGCGCCGCCTGCCCCGTCAGCGCCTCAAAGCGCCGCACCCCGGCGCTGGAGGCGCTGTCGCCAAGCGCGACAAAGGCGCCGATGTCGCCGGTGCGCGCCACATGGGTGCCGCCGCACAGTTCCAGGCTATAGGTCTTGCCATCGGCGCCCTTGCCCGAGCCCAGCAGCTCGCCCATGGACACAACGCGCACCTCATCGCCGTATTTTTCGCCAAACAGCGCCTGTGCGCCAAGCGCGCGGGCATCGTCGGGCGTCATGATCCGGGTTTCGACGGGTGTGTTCTGGCGGATGAATTCGTTCACCTCGGCCTCGACCTGGGCGACCTCGGCCGCGGTCAGCGCCTTGGCATGGCTGAAGTCAAAGCGCAGACGATCCTCGGCGTTCAGGCTGCCCTTCTGCGCGACATGATCGCCAAGCGCGCGGCGCAGCGCCTCATGCAGCAGGTGCGTGGCCGAGTGGTTGGCGCGAATGGCTGACCGGCGGCGGTGCGACACTTCCAGCTTGGCGGGCTGGCCGCGCAGGATCGTGCCCTCGGTCACCTCGGCGATGTGAATGAAGACGCCGGCCACCTTTTTCGTATCGGTGATGCGCGCCTCGCCGGTATCGGTCCGGATGATGCCCTGGTCGCCCACCTGACCGCCGGATTCGGCGTAGAACGGCGTCTGGTTTACCACGATCTGCACAGCATCCTGCGCCTGACCGACCTCGGCCCCGTCCTTGACCAGCGCCATGATCTGGCCCTCGGCGGTTTCGGTGTCATAGCCCAGGAATTCGGTCACGCCGTGCTTTTCGGCCAGTTCGAACCAGATCCGCGCATCGCTGGCCTCGCCCGAACCCGACCAGGACGCCCGCGCCTTGGCCTTCTGTTCGGCCATCGCGGCGTCAAAGCCCTCAACCTCGACCGCGCGGCCCTTTTCGCGCAGCGCATCCTGCGTCAGGTCCAGCGGGAAGCCGTAGGTGTCATACAGCTTGAACGCCGCAGCGCCGGGCAGCGCCGCGCCTTCGGGCAGGTCAGCCAGTTCCTCATCCAGCAGCTTCAGGCCACGGTCCAGCGTCTGCTTGAAGCGGGTTTCTTCCAGCTTCAGCGTCTCCTCGATCAACGCCTGCGCGCGGGTCAGTTCGGGATAGGCCGCACCCATCTGGCGCACCAGCGCGGGCACCAGACGGTGCATGACCGGATCCTTCGCGCCCAGCATATGCGCGTGGCGCATCGCACGGCGCATGATCCGCCGCAGCACATAGCCGCGCCCGTCGTTCGAGGGCATCACCCCGTCGGCGATCAGGAACGAGGTTGACCGCAGATGGTCCGCGATCACGCGATGATGGACCTTGCCCGGGCCGTCCGGGTCGGCGCTGGTCGCGTGGGCCGAAGCCTCGATCAGCGCGCGCATCAGGTCGGTGTCGTAGTTGTCGTGCTTGCCCTGCAAGAGCGCGCCGATGCGTTCCAGGCCCATGCCGGTGTCGATCGACTGCATGTCAAGGTCGCGCTTGCTGCCATCCTCGAACTGCTCAAACTGCATGAAGACGAGGTTCCAGATCTCGATGAAGCGGTCGCCATCTTCCTCGGCGCTGCCGGGCGGGCCGCCCCAGATGTGATCGCCATGGTCAAAGAATATCTCGGTGCAGGGGCCGCAGGGGCCGGTCGGGCCCATCATCCAGAAGTTGTCGTTGGTGGGGATGCGGATGATCCGGTCATCCGACAGGCCCGCGACCTTCTTCCAGATATTCGCGGCCTCATCATCGGTGTGATAGACGGTGACCAGAAGCCGGTCCTTGGGGATGTCGAAATCCTTGGTCAGCAATTCCCAGGCAAAGGGGATCGCGTCAGATTTGAAATAATCGCCAAAGCTGAAATTGCCCAGCATTTCAAAGAAGGTGTGGTGGCGCGCGGTGTAGCCGACGTTGTCCAGGTCATTGTGCTTGCCGCCCGCACGCACGCATTTCTGCGCGGTGGTGGCGCGGACATAGTCACGCTTTTCCACCCCGGTGAAGCAGTTCTTGAACTGCACCATGCCCGAGTTGGTGAACATCAGCGTCGGGTCGTTGCGCGGCACAAGCGGGCTGCTGTCAACGATACGGTGACCGTTGCGTTCGAAAAAATTCAGAAAAGTAGAGCGGATATCGTTCAGGCTGGGCATGGTTTTCGGGCCTTCATGGGGCGGGATTGCCCCCGTTTAACGCCCGGCCCGGCGCCTGTCCAGCAAAGCAAACGGCCGGGCGCAGGGCCCGGCCGTCTGGTGGCACATTCTGTGCCGCATCTGACCGTGTCAGGCACGTTCTGCGCCCTAGTCCTCGGTCAGGGTATCATCCTCTTCGCTGGCCCCGAAATCGAGCCCGTGGCTGGCGCGGATCTTGTCCTCGATCGAATGCGCCACATCGGGATGGTCGCGCAGGAATTGCTTGGCATTTTCACGCCCCTGGCCAATGCGTTCATCGCCATAGGAATACCAGGCGCCCGACTTTTCCACCACGCCGGCCTTGACGCCCAGGTCGACCAGTTCGCCGACCTTGGAAATGCCCTCGCCATACATGATGTCGAATTCGACCTGTTTGAAGGGCGGGGCCACCTTGTTCTTCACCACTTTGACGCGGGTCGAATTGCCCACGACCTCGTCCCGGTCCTTGATCGCGCCGATGCGGCGGATGTCCAGGCGCACGCTGGCGTAGAATTTCAGCGCATGGCCCCCGGTGGTGGTTTCCGGGTTGCCGAACATCACGCCGATCTTCATCCGGATCTGGTTGATGAAGATCACCATGCAGTTGCTGCGCCCGATGCTGGCGGTCAGCTTGCGCATCGCCTGGCTCATCAGGCGGGCCTGGGCGCCGACGGTGGCGTCACCCATGTCGCCTTCAATTTCCGATTTCGGCGTCAGCGCCGCGACCGAGTCCACGACGACAAGGCTGACCGCGCCCGAACGCACCAGCGTATCGACGATTTCCAGCGCCTGTTCGCCCGTATCAGGCTGCGAGATCAGCAGCTCATCCAGGTTCACGCCCAGCTTGCGCGCATAGTTCGGGTCCAGCGCATGTTCGGCATCGACAAAGGCGCAGACGCCGCCCTTCTTTTGTTCCTCGGCCACGACATGCAGCGTGAGCGTGGTCTTGCCCGAGCTTTCCGGGCCATAAATCTCGACGATGCGGCCCTTGGGTAGCCCCCCGATCCCTAGCGCGATGTCCAGGCCCAGCGACCCGGTCGAGGTTGCCTCGATCTCGGCCACCGGATTGTCGGCGCCCAACCGCATGATCGAGCCCTTGCCGAACTGCCGCTCAATCTGCGCCAGCGCCGAATCGAGCGCCTTCTGCTTGTCCGCATTCTTCTTGTCGTTCATGTCAAAAAGGCTCGCCGTTGCCATCATTCGCTTCCTTATCCCACAGAGCGCTGGCCACGGCAATCAATGCCTGCCCCACCCGATGTTCGCACTATGTTCCCCTTTTTCATGGGGGAAAAACCAGAACATTTCAATCGAATTCATCACGATTCCCATTCTTTTCCGATTTGGTTAAAGACAGGTTTACGAAAATGCCATTTTGCCAGGGCCGGGGGCCGACATGCTGATTTTCTGGGAACAGGAACTTGTGTTTCTGGCCACCCCCAAGACCGGATCGACCGCAATCGAGGTGGCGCTGGAGTCGCTGGCAAGCGTCGCCATGCAGCGCCCCGCGACGCTCAAGCATATCACGGCGCGGCAATATCGGGCGCATCTGTCGCCACTGCTGAACGAAACGGCGCGCGCGCGCTTTACCACCGTGGCCCTGATGCGTGAGCCGATCGGCTGGTTGCGGTCCTGGTATCGTTTTGCGCAACGTGATGAACTTGACGATCCTGTGCATGCGCTGCACGGCTGTTCTTTCGATGCCTTCGCCCAGGCCTATGCCACCGGCGATGCCCCCGGGTTTCCCCGGATCGACAGCCAGTCCGACTTTCTTTGTGATGCCCAGGGGCACCCGCTGGTCGACCGCATTTTCCGCTATGAAGACATGGATACCTTCGTGCAATTCCTTGAAGATCGGCTGGATTGCGCGATCACCCTGCCCCGGGTCAACGTGCCCCCCGCGGCGGATGTCAACCTGTCCGCGGCCACCGAGGCCCGCCTGCGCAGCGCGATGGGCGCGGATTTCGCGCTTTACGCGGGCCTGCGCTGACCCCGATCAGTTCAGCTGTTTCTGCACCGTCGCCGTCAGTTCGCTAAGCGAAAAGGGCTTGGGCAGGAAGACCGCGTTCGGAACCGGCGGCCGCCCATCCTGAAAGACATCCTCGGCATAGCCCGAGACAAACACCACCGCCGTGCCCGGCCGCGTCTTCAACGCCTCGCGCACCCAGGTCGGCCCATCCATTCCGGGCATGATCACATCGGTGACAAAGGCATCGATTTCCAGCGCCGTATCCTCCAGAAGACGCAGCGCCTGTTCGGCATTTTCGGCCTCGAACACGGTATAACCCCGTAGCTTCAGCGCCCGGGACGCAAACGCACGCACCGGCGCCTCATCTTCGACCAGAAGCACGCTGGCCGTTGCCCGCGGTTGGCTTGCCACCGGCGCGGGCCGATCCGTGACCTCTTCCGGTTCGGGGGTAGCCAGGCGGTCATGGGCCGGCAGATAGATGGTGAAGGCCGTGCCCGACCCCAGGACCGAATCGACAAAGATATAGCCCCCGGTCTGCTTCACGATGCCGTAGGCGGTGGACAGGCCAAGCCCGGTTCCCTCGCCGGTGCGCTTGGTGGTGTAGAAGGGTTCAAAGATCTTGCCGAGGCGGTCGGGCGCGATGCCGGTGCCTTCGTCGGTCACGGTCACCAGCACATAATCTCCCTTGGGCACCGAAGCACGGTCCCGCGCCAGATCCTCGGCCAGATGAGAGTTTTCCGTCTCGATCCGGATCTCGCCGCCGCCGGGCATGGCATCGCGCGCATTCACCACCAGGTTCATGATCACCTGTTCAAGCTGGCGCTTGTCGGCCCGGATCAGCCGCAGATCAGGGTCGTGGCGCAACGACAGGCGGACCTTTTCGCCCACCAGACGATTGAGCAGATGGGTCAGGTCGGACAGCGTGTCGCGCAGGTCGATCACCCGCGGCTTGAGGGTCTGCTTGCGCGAAAAGGCCAGAAGCTGCCCGACCAGGCTGGCGGCGCGGTTGGCGTTCTGGCTGATCTGGTCAAGATCGGCATAGTCCGGATCGCCCTTGTCGTGGCGCAGCATCAGCAGATCGCAGTGGCCGGTGATCGCAGTCAGCAAGTTGTTGAAATCATGCGCGACACCGCCGGCAAGCTGGCCGATCGCCTGCATCTTCTGGCTTTGGACGAACTGCGCCTCAAGCGTCTTGAGCTGCGTGGCATCCGACAGCACCGCGATCAGGCCCGCGCGCCCGTCCTCAACCACCCGGCTCAGCGAGACCTGCAGGAACACCTCTTGATCGCCGCGCCGCGCGCGCAACACCTCGGGGCGGCTTTCCAGGCGGCCGGTCAGCGCATCTGCCACCCAATCCTCAACCGGACGGCCCAGACCTTCGAACAGGTCGGCCAGCCGCGCATCCGGGGCGATCTGGCCCAGCAGGCCGCGGGCGGCGCGGTTCACCGCCAACACCTCCCCCCCCGCCGCAAGCCGCATCAGGGCCACCGGCAGCGCCTCGAACGAGGCCGGATCATGGGCCGAGGCGCGCCCGGTCGCCATCGGCAAAAGATAGATTTCACTGCGTCCGCCCGGCCCTTCCAGTTCGGCCGCCACCGCGCGCAGCGGGCCCGAGGGGGTCATGATCTCATGCTCTTCGCCCGACCGCAGCGGCAGTTGCACAAAGATGCGGTCCAGTGTGCGCACCCGTTCGCCCACCAGCCGGCGCAGCGCCTCATTCATGAACAGGACCGTGCCGGTCTTGGACACCGTCAGCATCGGCAGGCTGATCGTTTCCGCCCCGCGCCCGCCCACCGGGCGTTCGGCCATATCCTCAAGGCGCCACAGAAACCCGCCCTCGCCGATCTGATGCACCGAAAGCCGCACATGGCCGCGCCGGGTCACCATATCCTCACGCGCGGCGCCAACCGCCGCGGCTTTGGTCTGCAGCCGGTTCAGCACCGAGGCGGGATTGGCAAAAATCTCGCCAAAGGCACGCGCCAGCGTCTGGCCCCCGCGCGATCCGAACCGTTCCACCGCGGCCCGGTTCTGAAAGCCGATCTCCCCCTCGATATCGGTGGTGAAACTGGGCGCGGCATCATGGGCGACAAAGGTCGCGATCTGTTCTTGCAAACGCGCCTGCCGCAACCGAGCGTGGCGCGACAGGAAATGCACCACCCCCGCCAGCGCCAGCAACGTGCCCGCGACCGACAGCAGGATCATCCCCAACACCCGATCTGGCACCAGAACCCCTGCGCCAAGCGCGACCGCCGCCCCAACGACAAGGTAAATGCCCCCGGGAGCCAGCAGGACCGCGGCACGGGTCAGGGGCTGATTGGGGTGGACCGGATATGTCACGCGAAAAGCCCTTTGCACAGAATCGGCTTTCCGCATTGCGCGGCACAAAGATTAAAGCGCGATTAATGGAACTAATTCACAACTTATAGTTGTGTCAATCCACACGCTCTGGCCGCGTGAACAGCGCCGTGTAGAACCCGTCGCCACCATCCAGCGGGGTCAGCCGCCGCTGCGCCCCAAGGGGCCAGTGGCTGCGGGCGGCAAAGGCCGCTGCCTGATCCTCATTCTCGGCGCGCAGCAGCGAACAGGTCATATAGGCCAGCGTCCCGCCGGGGGCCACATGCGCCGCCGCCTGGTCCAGAATTGCCGCCTGCAGATCGACCAGTTCCGCCAGCCGCGCGGGCGTCAGCCGCCATTTCGCATCCGGCGTGCGCCGCCAGGTTCCCGAGCCCGAGCAGGGCGCATCGACCAGCACCAGATCAAAGCCCCCACGCACCCCGCCCGGCGGCAGGATCGTGACCCGAACCCCCGCACGGGCCGCGCGCGCGGGCAGATCGCGCATCCGGCCCGGGTCGATGTCATGGGCGCTGAACTTGCCATCCAGCTGCGCGGCCAGCGCCAGGGTCTTGCCGCCGCCGCCCGCGCAATAATCCAGAACCCGCATCCCCGGGCGCTGCGGCAGCGCATCGACCACCGCCTGCGATGCGGCATCCTGCAGCTCGACCATGCCGGTCTGAAAGGCTTCGGATTGTTGAATTTTCCGTGCGTTTTCGATGACTTCCAGCGCGGTCTTGGCAAGCGGATGGGGTTGGGTCGCGATGCCGTCGCGGGCCAGCGCGGCCTGGGCCTGCGCCAGGCTTGCCCGGCGCGGATTGACGCGCAGGAACACCGGCGCGCGGGCCTGCTGGGCGGTCATCACCGGGGCGAAATCCGCCCCAAGGCTGTCTTGCAGCTGCGGGCCAAGCCAGTCCGGGCAATCGACCGCCGCGTAGCCCTGCGCCGGGGCGCCCGCGTTTTGTTCATCCGGCGACAAGGGGGCCGGGGCATGCCGGTCGTCCGTAAAAATATCATCCGGATCAATGCCTTGCGCGCGACACCTGCCAAGGATCAGGCCGCGCCCGCTGCGCGCCCCGCCCAGGGCCGCAAAGGACTCGCGGCAGCGCAGCGCATCGAACACAAGATCGCGGATCGCCGCGCGATCGCCAGAGCCCGCAAACCGGTTGCCCCGCGCCCAGCCGATCAGCGCAGGTTCGGCCGGTTGGCCGGCCAGAATACGGTCGAGGATCTCGATCGCGGCAGCCGCGCGGGCGGCGGGCGTCACCGCCCGCCCCCTTTGCGCAAAACATCAAAAACGACCGCCATAGGATTGGAAACCTTAGCCAATCCGGTAATTGGGTGACTCGCGCGTGATCTGCACGTCATGGACATGGCTTTCCTTCAGCCCGGCGCCGGTGATGCGGACGAATTCACAGCCGCCGCGCATTTCGGCCACCGTGCGCTTGCCGGTATAGCCCATTGCCGCGCGCAGGCCGCCGACCAGCTGATGGATCACCGTGCCCGCCGGGCCCTTGTAGGGCACCTGCCCCTCGATCCCCTCGGGGACCAGCTTGTCGGAGGCCGCATCCTTCTGGAAATAGCGGTCGGCCGAGCCGCGCGCCATCGCCCCAAGGCTGCCCATGCCGCGGTAGCTTTTGTAGCTGCGGCCCTGATACAGGATCACCTCGCCCGGGGATTCGTCAGTGCCCGCGATCGCACTGCCCACCATCGCGCAGCTTGCGCCCGCCGCGATCGCCTTGGCGAAATCGCCGGAAAACTTGATGCCGCCATCGGCGATGATCGGGATGTCGCCCGCGGCCGAGCAGGCATCCATGATCGCGGTCAGCTGCGGCACGCCCACGCCCGCCACGATCCGCGTGGTGCAGATCGACCCCGGACCGATGCCCACCTTGACCGCATCGGCACCCGCGCCGATCAGGGCGCGCGTCGCCTCGGCGGTGGCGACGTTGCCGGCCACGACCTGCACGCCCGCGGCGAAGGCCTTGATCCGTTCGACCGCCTTGGCCACACCTTCGGAATGGCCATGCGCGGTGTCGATCACGACCAGATCGCAGCCCGCCTCGATCAGCGCGCAGGACCGCTCATAGCCCGCATCCCCCACGGTCGAGGCCGCCGCCACCCGCAGCCGGCCCAGTTCGTCCTTGCAGGCCTGCGGGTGCAGCACGGCCTTTTCGCTGTCCTTCAGCGTCAGCAGCCCGGTCAGCTTGCCCTTGCCATCGGTGACCAGCAGCTTCTCGATCCGGCGCGCACGCATCAGGTTGCGCGCCTCGTCCAGATCGGCCGGCTCGGTCAGCATCGCCAGGTTGTCCGAGGTCATCATGGTGCGCACCGGGGTGCGATCGTCATTGGCAAAGCGCATGTCGCGATTGGTCACGATACCGACGACCCGGCCCTGCTCATCCACCACCGGAAAGCCGGTGACGTTGAAGCGGTCCTGCAGATCCTTGGCATCGGCCAGCGTTTGATCGGGGCGCAGCGTGATCGGGTTGAAGACGATGCCGCTTTCAAAGCGCTTGACGCGGCGGACCTCGGTCGCCTGCTGATCCACCGTCAGGTTGCGGTGGATCACCCCGATGCCGCCTGCCTGTGCCATGGCAATGGCCATGCGCGCCTCGGTCACGGTGTCCATCGCCGAGGACAGCAGCGGGATGTTCATCCGGATCGATTTGGTCACATGGGTCGAGACATCGGCCTCGGACGGCAGCACCGAAGATGCGGCCGGAACCAGAAGAACATCATCAAAGGTGAGCGCCTCGCGAATCTGCATCGGGGTCCTCCGGGACTTGCATTCGTTTGGCGGTTCCCTGTTTCACGCAAATGCCGCGATGGCAAGCCCTCACGCAGCGACGGCGCCGGTTTTTGCGGCCAGCTGCCCCTTGGCCCAAAGCTGCAGCACCTTGGTCGCGATGGCCGGAACGATGATTGAGGCCGCCGCCAGCAGGATCCCGCCGGGGATCAGCCAGACCCCGCCAAGCGCGATCCAGAACCCGGCCGTGGCCGCCAGCGGAAAGGTCAGCGCGCCCCACAGCGGGCTGAACCCCGCCGCCAGCAGCCAGCGCAGCCGCACCAGGGCCGCGGCCAGGATCAGCACCGACAGGATCCCCAGCATCCCGGCGATGCCCTGCGCGTCAAACCCGATCGCCACCGTGCCCATCAGCGCCGCGGGCGCCAGGTGGATCGCCATCAGCGGGCGCAGCGGCGCGGGCACATCGGCGCGCGACAGCTGCTGCAACGAGATCAGCCAGATCCCCGAGGCCGCCGCCAGCGCCACCCAGAACAGCGCCGAACCCAGCCCCGCATAGCCCAGCGGCTGCGCGGCCAGCGCGGTGACGATGACGCCGGTAAAGCTCAGGTGCCAGACCGGGGTGACGCGGCGCTGTTCCGCGGGGCCGGTGGCGAAGACGAACAGAATCGCCCCGATCAGCGCGCCCTGCAGCGCCAGCGCGATCCAGAACACCACCCGCGCCGCGCCGGGCGCGACCGGCCCCAGCAGGACCGAAAACATCAGCCCCGCCAGCACCGCCGCCGCCAGCCCCGCCCGGCCCGGCAGGATTTTCAGATCCGCGATCGCCACGCCGGGCCTGCGCATCATCTTTGCCGCATAAGCCACGAAGACGAATAGGAAAAGCAGGGCCACCGCCCCGGCCAGAAGATCGGCCAGACCGGCGGGGATGCCAAAGCCCCCGACCGCCCGCCGCCACCCCAGCGCCAGCCCCATAAGCCCAAGCACCGGCGGAAAGATCGCCGGTGGGGTGCGCTGCCACAATCCGGGCGGGGTTACGGGTTTCACGGTCAGGTCGGGGGGAAGGGTCATGCGGGGGCTCCGGGTTGATCTGCCTTCTTTTCGCCCAAACCGCGCGCCAGTGCCAGTGCCAGCGCGCCGCAGGCCCCGCCGGTCGTCCCGCCCATCACCCCCGCCTAGCCCGGCAGCACCAGACAGGTCGCGCCAAGTGGCCGCAGATCGGCGCCCGTTCCGCATTTGAACCGCATCAGCCCCGCGCCTTGCGCCCCGTCCACATCGCCCAGATCCAGCCCCCGCACACCCGCCGCGCGCAGCCGCAGCGCGCCCTGCCACAGCAGCAACGGATGCGCGCCCAGACGCCGCCCCTCGGCCCCCGTCCAGCCAAGGTGATAGCTGGCCCGGGTGCCGTGGCGCAGAAAGATCATCCCCGCCAGCGGCGCGCCACCCTGCCAGACCCCCAGCGCCAGCACCCCGCCCGGAACCGCCCGGCCCCAGGCCCCGATAAACCCCGCCGGCAGGCCACGATAACCCCGCGCGCGCCGCTGCGCCGCCTCGGCCTGCAACAACCAGCCGGGGTCGCGTTCCACCCGGACACGCAGACCCGCGCGTTCGGCCGCGCCCAGCCGGTTGCGCCATTTGCCCTGCAGCCCGGCCCGCAGCACATCCGGCGCGGGTGTCAGATCCCAGATCGCACGGTGGCGCGCCGTGATCAGCGGGATCAGGCCAAAACCCGCCACCGGCTCCTCGGGCGTCACCATCAGCGGCCCGCCGCCCCGCGCCAGCACCCGCAGCCCCGCCCGGCGCAGCCCGGCATCCGGATGACCCTGCCAGACCGGGCCACGGCTGGCCAGCCGCAGCCCCGCCCGCGCCGTCAGCTGCACCCGGCCGATCACCTGGGCACCCAGCACAAGTTCCAGCCGCGCCACGCGCCGTCCCGCCGCCGCGGCCAGATCGCCCCAGGCCGGATGCTGCGCCATCGCGCCGCCCCCCGCCGCCTCAACCGCGGCCAGCCAGTCGGCGCCTTCCCCGGCAAAGGGACGGATACCAATCGCCGCCCGCCCGGTCCGGAACGCGGGGCAAGGCGGGGCGGCATGTCGGGGCGTGGTGATCTGATCCATGGCGCCGTTAAGCCATGATTCACCTAACACAGGTTTAATCGCCGCCATGACGCGCGAAAAAAACACCCGCCCCCGCTTGCAGCCCCACAAAGCCCCCGGCCCGCCGCCGCCCCGATTGACGGCCTGGGCGGCGCTGCTTGTGGCGGGGGCGGCCTCTGGCCTGTGGCTTGCGGGGCTTGGGCTTTGGCGGCTGGCACAGATTGTGATCGGGGCGGGCCAGCCCTGACCCCTGCGCCCGATTGTCCCGGGCGGGCCGAAAACGGACGCCACGTCACACCGCGGGGTTGATTGATTCACGTTTTCTTGATGATAGGCTTCATACTCAACAAGAAATCAAACACGCAGGGATGAGGATCATGATGAGACGTGTTGTGACGACTGCCAGCGCCCTTGCGCTGGCCGCAGGCGCCGCCACCGCCGGTGGGATCGAGCGTTCGACGCAATCGGTGGCGATCCTGTTCGAACAGGGCCGCTATGCCGAGGTGAACTTTGGCGCCTTTTCGCCTGATGTGTCGGGGTCGGTCGGGGGCGTTCTCAACTCGGGCGACATGGCGCTGGGATACGGCACGCTGTCGCTGGGCTACAAGCAGGCGCTGAGCGACCGGCTGGATCTGGCGATCATCTTCGACCAGCCGATCGGGGCGGATCTGAACTACAGCCCCGATGCCGGCGGGGCGACGCCCTTGGGGTTCCGGTCCTATCCGCTGGCGGGGTCCTATGCGACCATCGATTCCAACGCGATCACAGCGCTGTTGCGCTACAAGATGGAAAACAACATCTCGCTGATCGGCGGCGTCCGCGCGCTGCGCACCTCGGGTGAGGTGGCGTTGCAGGTCCGCCCGGACCCGGTGATGAACCCCGCGTTGGTCGTGCCCTATGGCATGAGCACCTCGACCGAGACCGATTTCGGTTATGTGCTGGGCATTGCTTGGGAAAAGCCCGAAATCGCCGCCCGTGTCGCGCTGACCTACAATTCCGCGATCACGCATGATTTTGACGCAACCGAAAGCTCGCCTCTGGGCGTCGGACGGACGTCGGTCTTTGAAACAGAGGTGCCGCAGTCGCTCAACCTCGAATTCCAGACCGGGATTGCCGCCGATACGCTGCTGTTCGGCTCGGTCCGCTGGGTGGACTGGACAGCGTTCAAGATCCCGCCCCAGGATTACGCCACGGTTCTGGGCGGCAATCTGGTCGATTACAGCAACGACGTAATCACCTATTCGCTAGGCGTGGGGCGCAAGTTCAATGAACAATGGTCAGGCGCCGTGGTGCTGGGCTATGAAAAGCAGAACGGCGATCCGACCGGCAACCTGGGCCCGACTGATGGCTTTGCATCCGTTTCTCTGGCCGCGACCTATACGATGGACAAGGTCAAGATCACCGGCGGTCTGCGCTATGTCGATATCGGCGATGCGACCACGCGCGGGATCGGGGCCGAGTTCACCGGGAATTCCGGCTGGGGCGCGGGCCTACGGGTTGGCGTGACCTTCTGATCCGCCCCACCGGACACTGCCAAGGCCCCGCCCCCCGGCGGGGCCTTTTTCGATCCGCTTGGCGGGCGGACGTGCACCGGCTTTGGCGCGATTGTGACCGGCACAAGATCGCGCTGGAAAGCCCCGCCGCATCGGCCTAGCGTGCCGGCCATGACCACACCCGACCGCCCCACCCCTCACCGCCCCGAACCGGCCCGTCCCGACCAGACCCGGCTGTCGCCGCGCGCCTGGGCGCTGCTGATCGGGCTTGCGGTGCTGTGGGGCGGGGCGTTCCTGTCGAACCGCGCCGCACTGACCGAGTTGGGCTTTTTCTCGATCGCTGCGCTGCGCGTGATGGGAGCGGCGGCGGTGTTGTGGAGCTATATCGCGATCCGCGGCCTGCCGGTGCCGGCCGATGCGCGGCTTTTGCCGCGCTTTGTGATCCTGGGCGGGCTGAACAACGCCATTCCCTTCGCGCTGATCGCCTGGGGCCAGATGCATATCGAAAGCGGGCTGGCGGCGATCCTGAATGCGGCCAGCGCGATCTTTGCGGTGCTGGTGGCCGCCTTGGTCTTTGCCGACGAACGGCTGAGCCGGCGCAAGCTGGCCGGGGTGGGCCTTGGCTTTGCCGGGGTGGTGCTGGCGATGGGCCCGGGCGTCCTGCGCACGCTGGACCTTGGATCGCTGGCACAGATCGCGGTGCTGGGGGCTTCGGTGTCCTTCGCGCTGGGGGCGGCCTATGCGCGCGTGGCGATCCGCGGCCTTGGCCCCGAGGTGGCGGCGGCCGGCATGCTGACGGGGGGCGCGGTCTGGCTGGTGCCGGCGATGATCCTGTTCGAAGGGGCGCCGGGCTTTGACTGGTCGGCGCCGGTCTGGGCGGGGCTGGGCTGGCTGATCCTGGGCTGTTCGGCGCTGGCCTATCTGATCTATTACCGGGTGCTGGCGCTGGCGGGCGCGGGCAACCTGATGCTGGTGACGCTGCTGGTGCCGCCTGTCGCGGTGCTGGCCGGCTGGGTCGCCTATCGCGAGGCCCTGTCGTTCAACGCCCTGGCGGGTTTCGGGGTGCTGGCGCTGGGGCTTGTGGTGATCAATGGCGGCATCGGCGGCGGGATCGGGCGCAAAACCCCGTGACGACGCGCGCGGCGCGCGCTAAACCCGGGCGCAAAGGGGCGGCCCGGGCGGTGCCAGCCCCGTATTGTGCGGGCAAGGATGGGCGCGATGATCTATTCCAACCGGAACGAATGGCTGGCGGCCGCGCGCAAGCGGGTGTTGCTGTTCGGCATGTCGGGTCTGGGCAAGACCTATCTGGCATCGATGCTGCGCGGGTCGGGCGAATGGTTCCACTATTCGGTCGATTACCGCATCGGCACGCGCTACATGGGCGAATACATCGCCGACAACTTCAAGCGCGAGGCGATGAAGAACCCCTTCCTGCGCGAATTGCTGCTGTCGGACTCGGTCTATATCGCGTCGAACATCACCTTCGACAATCTGGCGCCGCTGTCGACCTATATGGGCAAGCCCGGCAGCCAGGCGCGCGGCGGCCTGCCCTTTGACGAATACATGAAGCGCCAGAACCAGCACCGGGTCGCGGAAAAGGCCACGCTGATGGACACGACCCATTTCATCGAACGGGCCGAGGATATCTATTCCATCCCGCATTTCGTCTGCGATTCCGGCGGGTCCATCTGTGAGGTCGTCGACCCCGAGGATCCCGCCGATCCGATCCTGCGCGAATTGTCCGCGAACCTGCTGATGGTCTGGATCGAAGGGTCCGAGGCCCATACCGAGGAACTGATCCGCCGCTTCGACCGCGCGCCCAAGCCGATGTATTACCAACCCCAGTTCCTGGAACGCAAATGGGTGGAATACCGGGTGGACCGCGGCCTGAAGGAAGATGAGGTCAACCCCGACGATTTCGTGCGCTGGACCTATTCCCAGGCGCTGGCCCACCGCCAGCCGCGCTATGCCGCGATGGCGCGCAACTGGGGCATTCGCGTGCGGGCCGAGGATGTGGCCCTTGTCCGCGACGTGAAAGACTTTACATCGCTGATCGCGGATGCGCTTGCCGCGCGCTGACGCCTGCTGACCGACCGGAGAACGACCATGCCCATCACCCTGCCCGAGACGCTGCCCGCTTTCGAGATCCTCTCGAAGGAAGGCGTCATGGTGATGAGCCCGGGGCGCGCGGCGATGCAGGACATCCGCCCGATCCGCATCGGGTTGCTGAATCTGATGCCGAAAAAGATCCAGACGGAAAACCAGTTCGCCCGGCTGATCGGCGCGACGCCCCTGCAGATCGACTTTCAGCTGATCCGCATGAGCGAACATCAGACCCGCAACACCGCCGCCGAACATATGGAGGCCTTCTACCGCCCCTTCACCGAGGTCGAGGCCTCGGGCGAGAAATTCGATGGCCTGATCATCACCGGCGCGCCGGTCGAGCAACTTCCCTTCGAAGAGGTCACCTATTGGGATGAACTGACCCGCATCTTCGACTGGACGCAAAGCCATGTGCATTCCACCTTTGGCGTGTGCTGGGGGGGCATGGCGATGGCCTATCACTTCCACGGCGTGCAAAAGCACATCCTGGATCACAAGGCCTTCGGCTGCTTCCGCCACCGCAACTGCGCGCCCGCCTCGCCCTATCTGCGCGGCTTTTCCGATGACCTGCTGATCCCCGTCAGCCGCTGGACCGAGATGCGCCAGCCCGAGATCGAGGCTGCGGGTCTGACGACGCTGCTGGCCTCGGATGAAGTTGGCCCCTGCCTGGTCGAGGATGCCTGCCACCGCGCGCTCTATGTGTTCAACCATTTCGAATACGACAGTGGCACGCTGAAAGAGGAATATGACCGCGACGTGGCCTCGGGCAAGGCGATCGCCGTGCCGGTGAATTACTACCCCGACGACGATCCCAGCCGGACCCCGTCCAACCGCTGGCGCAGCCATGCGCATCTTCTGTATGGCAACTGGGTCAATGAGATTTATCAGACAACGTCCTATGAGCTTGAGAAGATTGGTCTTTAGTTCGATTTTTCTGGCGGCGACGGCGCTTGCGGGCGCCACCGCATGGCGTGCCACCGCGCGTGAGGCGGCGGCCGAGGCGGCCTATCCCCCGGGCGGGCAGTTCGTCACGGTCGATGGCCGGCGCGTGCATGCGCTGGTGCATGGCGCGGGGCCCGATCTGGTGCTGATCCACGGCGCCTCGGGATCGCTGCGGGATTTCAGCCATGGTCTGGTCGAACAGCTGGGCCGCGAATTCCGGGTGATCGCCTTTGACCGGCCCGGCTTTGGCTGGTCCGATCCCCTGCCCGGCGGCGGCACGCTGACCGAACAGGCCCGCCACCTGCGCCAGGCCGCGCGGATGCTGGGGGCGGACAAGCCGGTCGTGCTGGGCCACAGCTATGGCGGGTCGGTGGCGCTGGCCTGGGCGGTGGATGCGCCCGACAGCGTGGCCGCGCTGGTGCCCGTCTCGGCCCCCTCTTTCGGCTGGACTTCGGGTCTGCCCTGGCTTTACCGCCTGACCGCGCCGTTGCCCGGACAGGCGCTGCTGGTGCCGCTGATCACCGCCTGGACACCGCGCGCCTATCTGATGTCCGAGGTTGCGGCCGTCTTTGACCCCGATCCGATGCCCGCCGATTATGCCGACCATTTCGGCCCCGAAATGGTGCTGCGCCGCGTCAGCCTGCGCACCAATGCGCTGCAGCGCGCCAGCCTGCGCGATGAAATCGTGGCGCTGGAACCGCATTACCCCGGCCTGTCCCTGCCGGTTGAACTGATCCACGGCACAGATGATACCACGGTGGGCTTTTACATCCATTCCGAACGGCTGGCCGGTGTTCTGCCCGATGTGCGCCTGACCCCGCTGGAGGGCGTGGGCCACATGCCCCATCACGCCGATCCCGATGCGATCGTCGCCGCCGCCAAACGCGCCCATGCGCGCGCCGTGCTGGCATCGCGCGCGCCCTGAGGCCATAGTGACCGGGCAGACCACAGCCCGGAGCGCGCCATGACCAAGCCTTCCCCCGACGCCATCCCCTTTGTCGGTGACATCACCCGGTTCCTGCAGGACGAAGCCCCCGCCGACATCCGCCACGCGATCGAGACGGCCGGCAAGGATGACATCCTGACGCCCGGCTATCCCTATCGCGAAGAGATGAAGAAAAAGGACTATGCCGCGCAGATGCAGGCGCTGCAGGTCGAGCTGGTCAAGATGCTGTGGGATCTGCGCGCCACCGGCAAGCGGCTGGCCGTGATCTTTGAGGGGCGCGATGCCGCCGGCAAGGGCGGCACGATCGAACGGATACGCGAAAACCTGAACCCGCGCTCTGCCTATATCGTGGCGCTGCCCAAACCCACCGAGCGCGAGGCGACGCAGTGGTATTTCCAGCGCTATGTTGACTGGCTTCCGGCGGCGGGCGAAATCGCCCTGTTCGACCGCAGCTGGTATAACCGCGGCGTGGTCGAACATGTCTTTGGCTTCTGCACCCCCGCGCAGCGCGAACATTTCTTTTGCCAGCTGCCGGATTTCGAAAAGATGCTGGTCGAGGAAGGCATTACCCTGGTCAAGCTGTGGCTGAATGTGGGCCGCGCCGAACAGCTGCGCCGCTTTCTGGCGCGCGAACGCGACCCGCTGAAGCAATGGAAGCTAAGCTGGATCGATGTCGAGGGGTTGCGCAAATGGGATGCCTATTCCCAGGCCATCGGCGAAACGCTGGCGCGCACCGACACGGCGCATGCGCCCTGGACGGTGATCCGCGCCGATGACAAGGCCCGCGCGCGCATCGCGGCGGTCCAGACCGTTCTGAATGCCGTCGATTACGCGAAGAAAGACGAAAAAGCCATTGGAAAGGTAGACAAAAAGATCGCAGGCAGCATCAGCCTTTGGGACGCGTGACCCCCGATCCTGTCACATCCGCAGCGCGGCCGGGGCACTGAGCGGCAAAGGGGCGCCCGGTCGGGCGCCCCAGAGGGCCGGGCCTAACCCGACCGCCCGATCAGAACCGGAACGAGGCGCGCATGCCCAGCGTCGTCATGTCGCCATCCACGCCCGTGCCGTCGAAATCGTCCGCCCAGTGGCGCAGAACCTCGGCGCCCACGGTCCAGCTGTCATTGAGCGCGTAATCGGCGCCCAGGCCCGCGAAATAGCCGGTGTCGGAATAATCCGTCCCTGCGACCGAGGCTTCGTAATGCCCGGCGCCGGCGGTGCCATAAAGCAGCCACTGCCCCATGTCGGCGCCGACCTTCAGCTTGGCCAGCAGCATCGAGTCGACGCTGGCATCGGGCGTATCAAGCGAGATGTCGGCGCCCGAATAGGCCAGTTCACCACCCAGCACCCAATTGCCGAAATCATGCAGATAGCCCGCATGCACGCCGCCAAAGGCGCCGCTGGCATCGTCCGATAGCCCGTCAACCGAGGCCTCGCCATAGCCAATCTGGCCACCGGCATAGAACCCGGTCCAGTCACGCCCCGCCACAACGACGGGCGCCGGCGCGGCCACCACAGGCTCGACCACCGGCGCGGTATACCCACCCGCCAGCGCGGGCGTCATCGCGGCCAGCAGCCCCGCGCCTGCGGCGCCAAAGCCCAACAGCATCGTTTTCGCAGCAGATTTGCGCATGTCCCATATCCTTCCACTTGGTTTCAAGGGTCGTTCCCCTTGCATGACAAACGCCTGACGCGGGAAACGGTTCCCCAGATATAGGATACGCGGCACGCGATACGACCCTGCCCGCCGCCTGCCCCGGCCCGGTCGGCCGGGTTTTGCCCAGACCCGATCACAGCCGGCGAAATCTGGCCGATTCCACGCGCTCTGGACAGTGGCGCGGGCCCGCGTCACAGATATGTTAAGTTTTGTGGGGAGGAGTGATCATGAAACTGACAGAGGTTCGCGCCATCGTGACCGGCGGCGCATCGGGGCTTGGGGCGGCGACCGCGCGCCATCTGCGCACCGCCGGCGCCGAGGTGACGATTCTGGACCGGGACGAACGGCGCGGCGCCGCCCTGGCCCAGGACATCGGCGCCCATTTCGCCCCGGTCGATGTGACCAATGCCGGCAGCGTGTCGGGCGCGCTGACCCAGGCCAAGGTCGGGATGGGCACGATCAACGCGGTCATCAACTGCGCGGGCATCGTCACCGCCGAACGCGTTGTGGGGCGCGAAGGGCCGCATCAACTGGAAAGCTTCCGGCGCACGATCGACATCAACCTGACCGGCAGCTTCAACGTGATCCGGCTGGCGGCGGCGGAAATGGCGCGCAATCCGGGGCCCGAACGCGGCGTCATCGTAAACACCGCCTCGGTCGCGGCCTTTGACGGGCAGAAGGGCCAGGCCGCCTATGCCGCGTCAAAGGCGGGGATCGCGGGCATGACCCTGCCGCTTGCACGCGATCTGGCCAGTCAGGCGATCCGCGTCTGCGCCATCGCGCCGGGGCTGTTCGCCACGCCGATGCTGCAAAGCCTGCCGCAAGAGGTGCAGGACGCGCTGGCCGCCGATGTGACCTTCCCGCGCCGGCTGGGCGATCCGGCGGAATATGCCGAGCTGGCGGCCTTCATCCTGCAGGCCAGCTATCTGAACGGCGAGGTGATCCGGCTGGATGGCGCGCTGCGGATGCGCTGAACCGCGCCGGGCGGGCGGGTGACCTACAGGTCCTGCCCGCTCAGCCGCCGGGCGGTGGCGGCGCCCAGATCGCGCGACACCTGCACGAAAACCGCATCGAACCCCGCGAAAACCGCCGCCATCAGCGCCCGCCCCGGCGCCGATGCGCTGAAATCGCCATAGGCGGCCAGTTCCGCGTCACTCAGCGGGTGATAGGCCAGGAACAGATAGCCCGACAGCCACTGCGCCATTTCGGCGCGCACCTCGGGTTCCTGGGCGCGCACATCGGCCAGCATCTCGGCCTCGGAAATCGCATAGGGAAAGGCCCCGCCCGCCGCCATCGCGCGATAAAAGGCCAGGTTCGCATTCAGCCCGCCCGCCACGTTCGG
Organism: Phaeovulum molybdatiresistens; assembly: GCF_023544865.1. Taxonomy (GTDB): domain Bacteria; phylum Pseudomonadota; class Alphaproteobacteria; order Rhodobacterales; family Rhodobacteraceae; genus Pontitalea. Next base: position 223,686 of record NZ_JAMJFX010000002.1, read on the forward strand.
CTCGATCAGATCGGCGCGGTCGATGAAATCGCGCACCGCCAGCGCGCGCCGGTCACCCTGGTCCAGCGCCGCGTCAAAGGCCGCGCGGGCCGCCTCTTCCAGGTCGCGGTCCAAAAGCGCGCGGCGCGTTTCAATTTCCAGCGTGATGACGCGCCGACCAAGGTCCGAGCCCAGAAACCCCTCGATCGGGCGCAGGTCCAGATCGCCAAGTGCCGCGGCAAAGGCCGCCTCGAAGACCGGGCGCAGCCGGTCGGGCGCATTGATCGCCGCGACCTGCCCGCGCCACAGCGGATCGGGCCCCTGTTCAAACAATTCCTCCGCCAGTTCGTCGCCATAGACGACAGCTTCGTCGCGCAGGATTTCAAACAACGCCTCGGTCTGCAAAAGCCGTGCAATCTGCGCCGCATCGGCCCGCGCCGGGGCCGCCAGGACCAGCAACGCCAGCATCAGGATACCGCAACGCGACACCGTTCGGGAAAGCACAGCGGACAGCATGACCAGACCCTTTCGCACCCTTGCGCAGCCCTTTCAGACCTACCCTTCCCCTGCCCGATTGCCAAGCCCGCAGACCCGCCGCGATGTGCGATCCGCGCGACGCGAAAAAGGGGTTGCAAGCCCCGCAACTCCGCTATAAATCCCGCTGCATCGACGACCCCTGATCGCGGAGAGGTGGCAGAGTGGTCGAATGCGGCGGTCTCGAAAACCGTTGTCGGTTTGCGCCGACCCAGGGTTCGAATCCCTGTCTCTCCGCCACTCTCGCTGGGTGCGGCGCCAAGAAAACCTCATAAAAACAATTACTTTCCAAACAATCCGAGAGTTCGGAGCGCGAGAATCCCGAAATTTGCTGCTCATTTTGCTGCTCAATTCGCTGCACGGACCCATTGCGGGGTTCGCAGGAAGGGTGGAAGATGAAGCCCATGTCGCTCATTCGTCGCAACCACTCGCTCTACATCCGCAAGCGCGTGCCGCGCCGGTATCAGCATGTCGAAAGACGGGATTACGTCTGGATCTCGCTCCGCACCGATTCAGAGGTGGAAGCGAAACAGAAAGCCCCGGTGGTCTGGGAAGAAATGCTCGCCGCCTGGGAGGCCAAGCTGGAGGGTGCGGTCGCCGAAGGCGAGGACCGGATCGCCGCCGCCAAGAACCTCGCGGCCAAGCGCGGCTATCGCTTCCTGCACGCCAAGGAAGTGGCCCGCCTGCCCACGCATGACCTCTTGGAGCGGGTCGAGGCGGTGAAGAACTCGAAGGGCAAGATCGACCTGCTGGAAGCGGAGGCCCTTCTGGGCGGCGCGGAAGCCGGTGACGTGACCGTCACGGCCGCGTTGACGGCTTTCTGGAAGGTCGGGGCCCCCAAGACGGCAGGCAAGAGCGAGGACCAGATCCGGCGCTGGAAGAACCCCCGTATCAAGGCGGTGGCGAATTTCATCAAGGTGGTCGGTGACAAGCCCATCGACCAGATCACCACGCCCGACCTGTTCGAGTTTCGCGGGTGGTGGTGGGACCGGATAGAGGACGAGGGCCTGACGCCGAACTCCGCGAACAAAGACTTCATCCACCTGACAAGCATGTTGAAGGTGGTGGCCCGCGCCAAGGACATCCCACTTCACTTCAACACAGATGGCCTCGCCATTGACGAGGGCAAGAAGAACACGCGCCCGCCGTTCTCCACCGACTGGATCAAGGAAAAGCTGCTGGCGCCAGGCGCGCTCAATGGGCTGAACCCAGAGGCCCGCGGCATTGTTCTGGGGATGATCAACACCGGCGCGCGGCCATCGGAGCTCGCAGGCTTGCTGCCGCATCATATCGTGCTGGACACGCCCGTTCCTTACATCGACATCAAGGCCGAGGGTCGAAAGCTGAAAACGCCTCATTCGGAACGGCGGATCCCGCTAAGCCTCCAACTTTTCTGCCGCGTCCGCAAGGGTCAGGAACCAGTGCTGGTTAAGGCATTCAGCGCGGAACCTGCCGTTGAACGCCTCAATGAAGGCGTTGTCGGTCGGCTTGCCCGGGCGCGAGAAGTCGAGGACCACCCCGCGCTGATAGGCCCAGAGGTCCATATCGCGCGAGACGAACTCGCTGCCTTGGTCGACCCGAATCGTCTTGGGATAGCCCGCTGTGCGGCACACCCTGTCGAGCGTTGCCACGACATCTTCGCCGCGGTAGCTGTAGCGCACATCGAGCACTGGCACGTGGCGTGAGAACGTGTCGACCACGGTCAGGACCCGCAGCTTCTTACCCGTCGCCAGTTGGTCGTGCACGAAGTCCATCGCCCAGAAATCATTCGGCCCGACGGCGACAGCTCGGTCATCGCGCAGCTTTGCCTTCACCCGCCGCTTCGGCGTCTTGTGCCGCAGCTGCATGCCCAACTCCTTGTATATGCGATAGACTTTCTTGACGTTGATACCCCAGCCTTCACGGTCCAGCAGGACATGAACGCGCCGGTAACCATACCGCACGCGCGTCTCGCAGATCTCCCGGATCCGCTTCTCCACGGCAGCCTGATCGGTGCGGCGGGATTGATAGTGGAACGTCGAGCGGTCGAACCCGATGGCCCCACAAGCCTGCCGGATCGACACCGCCCAATCGCTGCACATCCCGCGAACAAGTTCGCGCATCCGACCAGGATTCAGATCTTTCGACGACGGACACATCTACCGGCCCAATCCTAAACTGGAAAATCCCAACCCGGATCGGTCCAGAGAACGGGAAGCAGGTCACCGGTCGCGGCTGGATGAAAGCCCGGTGGCAGGTCAATCAGATCACAGCTATTTGGCGCGTTAAAAGGGGTTTAGATTCAAGTCTCGTTCTTGCCGCATTGCCTGAACATGACGGTTAGCCGTTGCGCTGAGAAAGACAATCAAGTGAAGCTTGATTCACCGAGATACAGTCTGTGCGTGCCAGTCGTGTCGCTCCGGGTCATTCGGGAGATCAAATCGCGAAGCTTGATCACTGCATCCGATGCAACATGTGGCAGCGTAATAAAGACGATCTTCCTGCTGCCGTCCAAACTCCAAGGACTTAACTGTTCGGCTTGTGATGTCGACGGCCGCGCAGGATCATGGGGGTACACTAATACACCCCAGGAGTTTTTGCGCTCTGGAGCAGTGAACCGGCCGAGATATGCTGTCATTTGGTAAAGATCATCACGCTGTGGTCCATTCGGCGCTGAGGCGGAAGGATGCAATGACTTGTATTTCGCATCAGCAACCCCTCGAATCTTGCCTCCTTCATGCAAGATCGCATCCGGGATTAGCGTGCCCAAACCCTGACCAGTGACGTCACTGTGTATTAGCTTCTTAGTGGCCGTCTTTTCTCGGCTACCGTGCGTCACGGCAAGCGGTGCAGCGGCCTTGCGCATAATGCTGAGCACGTACATCTCCCACAACTCGGCCACATCCAGCAAAACTCCCGTCGTCTCTCCACTTCCATTAGTGTCGGCCGCAAGGCCTCGGCGGTTTGCAATCTGCCGGGAAAGTTCAGCGATGGGCGCAAAACCCGCCGTGATCGGCGTGTAACGAATCCGATCGAGTTGGGCCTTCGTCGGCACTTGCGGGCGAGGACCAGTAATGGACGATAGGTTTGAGATGAGTTCTTTGGCGCGTGCCGGCATCCATTGCTCATCCGGCACGCCAAGCCACCGGCGGAGTACCTCGTAGGCAGCAATGATCGCAGCTGATGCAGAGTGATTCAACGAACGCTCCGAACGGACAGACACGACCTGACCGCCGCCTGTCGCGATCAACCGAAGCGACGCAGGAACATCAAGCCGCCCACGAACCATCGGCCCGGTTATGGCAACGTCACGGCGGAGTGCCGGCAAACCATGCCGGGCGGCATCGACAAATCCGCGCACCCAAACAAACGCCAGAAGTTGCGCAATGAACGATTCGTTTTCCTGCAGCCGCCCTGGCGAGTCTGTGAGTACCACCGCCGTCGCCTCGAATAGCCAGTTCCGCAGCGTTGCTAGTCCAAAGCGCGGCTCGATGGTCAGACTGTGTCCCTCGAAGGAAAGCGACCCAACGTATCGGCCTGCCCACCACGTCCCATCCCAGGCGCAGTATGCGATCGGCTCCTCCTCATCACGTTCGCCGGAGATTGGAACGACAAGTTCTGCAGCGTGTACATGTGTTACCAACCGGCGAAGCCAAGCAGCTTCCGCTGCCGTTGGTTGTGGAGTGAATGGCGAGCAATCCCTTGCGAGAAGTTTCACTCGGCCACCTCTGGCTTGAGAAGGACTTTCGCGAGCCTGTTAAGCTCCGCATTACGCGCGCTCGAGTCCAGCCCGGCGAGGTACTGCTCGATCAAGGGGCGAAGCGACAGGTTCCATACCTGCTCAACTGGCTCGAGGGCTTCGCCCTTCTTGTTCCAGAGGTAATTGTGCTTGCGCGTTGGCCGTGAGCCAAGAAAATTACGCAAAAACACGACCACATCAAGCAGGTAAGTATGCCCAATCTCGTACTGTGAGCCGAGAAGCGGGCTGTCGTGGATCTCCCGGTTCAGTACCGCTGCCGCAGCGGCTAGTTTGCGGAAGTCAGGTTCGATGCGACCCCAATCCAGACCTGACTTCAGATCCGTCCATTTAGCCTCCGCAGCACCGATGAGTGCTTCAGCGTCAAACGGGCACGGCAACCACAAGAACCGGCGGCGCAGCGCGAAGTCGATCTGCTCGATAGACTGGTCGATCAGGTTCATAGTCCCGATTACGAATAAATCATCGGGGATGCGCAGCTTCATCGCAGCCCCTTTTCCATCGCGAGCGGGAAGTTCTATGGTTTGATTTCGGTCCTCCAGCAAGGAGAAACATTCGCCGAGCATCCGGCTCAAATCGGTTCGGTTCATTTCGTCAAGGATTAGGACATGCGGCAGCCTCTCCGCACGGGGCTGTCGCTCAATATCGTCAATTAACTGAGGGAGATAGCCTGCTCGATATTCGGTTCCGCCGCTGTCCGAAATGTGAAGAGCTCGAATGAAATCCTCGTAGCTGTACGCCGGGTGCAGCTGCAATCGATGGACGTTCTTCTTGATAGCATCAGCGACAGTTGATTGAGACTGGAAGTACAGAGCCGGCCCCATTTGATTCAAAGCAGCAGACCGGATGACCCGCTCGGACAAATTCTTGGCCCGGAATGTCTTTCCAGTTCCCGGGGGGCCGTAGAGAACGATCTGCTTCTTGTGCTGAATGATCTCCAAAGGCGCGCCGGCGGACACGCCTTCGCTGTCATCGTACCACGCCTCCACGAGAGGCGACCAATAGAAGTCAAGCTGCTTGTTTGGCAGCAGCTTCCCAAGCTCTCCTCGAATAACCAGAATCGCTCGGTCTTCATCCTCCTCCTGCGAACCAACCAACCCATGGAAAGCCTTGACGACTCTTCGCTTGTGATTCCCACTGGCGATGCGCTCGAACTGGTCCGGGAATAGTAGATGCAAAAGCATGTGCCGCAGTTGTTTGGCCTCCGCATCCTCGATGCTGTCGACTAGCTCCTGAAAACCCCAAGGATCTGCCGCCAGCGAGACCTGCTGCTCTTTAGGCAACCTTTTCCACGCAATGACGAGATCAATCAGAAACCCAATCTCGAACGGTCTGCGGGTGTTGTAGCCCTGGCCGCCGCTTCCAATCCCGTGGGAGAAGGCATTAGAAATCAAGTGGTTCTCAGACAGACTGTCCCCAGCCCAGCCAAGGACCTCGTTCACGACCTGCCGCTTGCGCGCGCCGCCCACATTGGACGGGAACAGGAAATAGACGCACAGGATCTCTGCGGCCAGACGAATTACCTCCTGCCCCGCATCGCTGATCTGATCTTTGAATTTCGCGATGAAGGACCGGTCGCCCTCGTCGGGGGAGGCGACAAACGCTTTGTGGATGCCGTCCAAGACATCCGGACGCCAGACGGAAGCGTCTTGGAATAGCAGAGATCCATCGTTCAGGAGGCAATTGGCACGGAAAGCATCCGCTGCCTGATAGATCCTGCTGGCGTCGTGTCCCGAGTAGCGTGCCATAGTCTCTCCATTCCTATCGGGATTTCACAACTCTTGCGCCGACTGTAGCGGTTTGGCTCGAAGACAGGAACCTGCCTTCTGATTCGCGAGGGCCATCATTTCACTTCTCACCTGCGATACGGTCCCTGCGCAGGCATTTGCTGATTTTCCTTTTCGCATTCAATATCAATGTGTTCGTTTATCATCTCGTTGCATTTCGCACTGTGGAAGCCAGACGACCCGGAAGCTGCTCCCATGCCCAAACTCACAAAGCGCATCGTCGACGCCGCAGAGGCACAACCCGCCGAATACTTCGTCTGGGACAGCGACATCCCTAGCTTTGGGCTCCGAGTGCTGCCGAGCGGGCGCAAGGGATACGTCGTGCAATACCGCGCCGGGCGTAGGTCGCGACGAATCAGCCTTGGCCCAAGCACCATGCTGACCTGCGAACAGGCGCGCATCCGCGCCATCACCATCGTGGCCGCGGCGCGCACGGTCGCCTCCGTCCCTGGCGGCGTCGACAGCACACTGGGCGTCGAGAAATCGCTGCGGGGGCCGACTCTTTGGGCTGCACTCTACCTTTCCGCTGAACGGTCTGCCGGCACCCGGCCAACGGTGATGATCTCGCTGACATAGAACGTAAATTCTTTCGCCGAGAATTGCGCCGCTTTGCTCGAGGCTTGGCTCGAAGCAGAAACGCGCCTTCCCAACTACTGGTCGGTCGCCGATGACGATCCTCATTGGCAGAACTACCTCGCGGCGACAGAGGACTATTTCACCAAGGAGTCGTTCGAATATCGTCTACTGGTCCATGGGATTGCTGTCCATCATGGCCAGATGCCGAGCCTTCTGGCGCGTCGGCTAAAGGTCTCTATTGATCGCGGAAATGTTCGGGTGGTGATCGCGCCCTCGACCCTGTCCGAAGGCGTCAACATTCCGGTGAACACGTTGCTCATCCCGAGCGTGCATCGATACAACAACGTACTCACGGTCAATGAGTTCTCGAATCTTATCGGGCGCACACGGCGGCCTGGTGTCGCAACCGAACCCATCATCAATGCCCGCTTGGAGAGCAAACACTTGATCTGAAGCGAGTTCTAGGCAAATTCAACCGTCAACTAACAAGCCACTTGGAGAATTTCGGGTTAATGGGAGAATCTGGTCTATCTCTTCTTCGCCGACGTAGATCGAATGAAGTGAAACAGGTTAAAGAACCTGTTGCTGAGGCGTTTGGAGACGCTCAATCCGATGAGCCACAGGCAGCCCCAGAGCCTGATTACACGTTTTGGCTTGCGACCAAAAAAATCTCAATAATTATAATACTAACAACCTTAACAGTTTTTGGTCTCGTTTGTTCGATATCGTTACTCACTTGGGTGCCAGATGTAGATCAATGGTTTGTCGAGATATTGCACCACAGGTCGATCATTACTCACTCAATTTTATTACCCCTTGTTGTGATGCTAATTCTGCCACCAAGATACCGTCTCGCTGCCGCTATAACATTTTCTGCTATTGGCATTCACCTTTCTGCCGATCTCTTGTCGCCCTCTGTGGCGTATGGGGCCATTTGGCTTCCTGAACCATTTAAGATGAGCATAGGTGTTTTTTCGAAGCCATGGATCGCGCTTAACGCTGGATTTGCCTTTTTTTTTCGCCTTTCGATCGGGGGGAGCTAAATATTTTATTCAAATTGCAGTGGCTGTACCTCTTGCAGCATTAATCTACGCCAACGGGAATGAAGATGATATAGTTGCGTTTTGGATTTTTACGATCATCTTCGGGCCGTTTTGGCTGTACTTCTATTATAAATTTAGAAATCTCGACACTGTACTGAAGAATATAAAGGAGATCTCTTCGAGGCGCCGCTTGGAAGCGGAAATAAGGGCGGAGGCGAGGCAGACGCGCATAAAGGCCTTAGGGAAATACTGGCGCGTGAAGTTGTTCGCAGGACTTATATGGTCAATCTTCCTGATTGTCTTATTGATCCCGTTGCACATTTACAGAAACCCAAAGAAAGTCTTTGCTATAATTTTTCTAGGCGTGATGTCGCTCGGTGGAATTTACCTGATCGGTTTGAGTGGTGGCGGGTCAGGTGTAGCAGCTGTAGTGGTTGGAGCCTCTGAAGTAGCTCATGGCGTCGCGGAAGGTGGCAACTGGGTCCTGCACTCATCAGGTGGATACATTTTGCAGAGAGGAGGACGTTTCGTGGCAGGGACCCTGAGAGAAACTCTCCCATAATTACACAGTTCATCCTGAACAAAGGGCTCAGGCCGGTGTAACTGCCTGATACCGGTCGTTTCGCGATCCTCGAGCAGCCAACAGGGTGTCCGTCATCAGGGCCCATGGAACAGTTTAGCATGATTGCGTAGCGGAGGGTTTGCGGTCGCGTTGTTGCGTTAGTCTGGTTTGAGACGTGATGCCCTTTTCCCCGTTGCTGTGACCCCCGATAACTCCTCCATCTGATGCTAGAGTCCGGCCCAAGGAGAGGACCGGACCATGAAGCGATCGAAGTTCGCGGAAGAACAGATCATCGGCATCCTGCGGGAGCAGGACGCGGGAGCGAAGACAGCGGAGCTGTGCCGCCGGCACGGGATCAGCAGCGCGACGTTCTACGCCTGGAAAGCCAAGTTCGGCGGGATGGACGTCTCGGACGCGAAGCGGCTGAAGGCGCTTGAGGAGGAGAATGCCCGGTTGAAGCGGCTCTTGGCGGAGTCGCTGCTCGACCAGGCTGCGCTGAAGGACCTCCTGTCGCGAAAGTGGTAACGCCCGCCGCCAGGCACGAAACCGTCGCGATCCTCGTGGAACGCCACGAGATGAGCGAACGGCGGGCGTGTTCCGTGATCGGCGCGGACCGGACCTCGATCCGATACCGCGGCCGACGCCCCGATGATCAAGACCTGCGCGAGCGCCTGCGGGCGCTGGCGTCCGAGTGGCGCCGGTTCGGTTACCGGCGGCTGCATGTTCTGCTGAGGCGGGAGGGCCATGTCGTGAACCGCAAGAAGACCCAACGGCTTTATCGCGAGGAAGGCCTCTCGGTGCGCAAGCGGTAGGGGCGGAAGAAGACGACGGGCACCCGGGCGCCGCTCCTGACGGTGGCCGCGCCGAACGCGCGCTGGTCGGTCGACTTCGTGCATGACCAGTTCGCCCAAGGCAGGAGGTTCAGGATCTTCAACGTCATCAACGATGTCACGAAGGAATGCTTGGCGGCCGTGGTGGACACCTCGATCTCGGGCCGTCGCGTGGCGCGGGAACTGACGGCGCTGATCGCCCGGCGCGGCAGGCCCGGCCTGATCGTCTCCGACCACGGCACCGAGTTCACCTCGAACGCAATGCTGGCCTGGAGCGAGCAGGCGGGCGTGCCCTAGGGTAATCCCCCCCGAAAGTAAGGGGCTGCATAAGTAGAATTTTCTCGGCAAGATGAACGAGGAGATTCTGAATGAAGACAAGCAGATACACTGAGGCGCGGATCCTCGCGATCCTGCGGCAGGCCGAAGGCGGGATGCCGGTTGCCGAGCTGTGCCGTGAGCATGGCATGAGCAATGCGTCGTTTTACAAGTGGCGGGCGAAGTATGGCGGCATGGACGCGTCGCTGATCAGCCAGATGAAGGCCATTGAAGAGGAGAACCGGCGCCTGAAGCGGATGTATGCGGACCTCAGCATGCAGGCCGATCTGCTGAAGGAGGCCTTGGGAAAAAAATGACGCGGCCATCTCAACGCCGCGAGATGGCCGAGAAAGCAGTGGCGCGCCACCAGGTCAGCATTGCGCTGGCCTGCCGTGCTTTTGGCGTCAGCGAGACCTGTTATCGCTACAGCCCGAAGCTGAAGGACGAGAACGAGGAGATCGCGGATCTGCTGGTCGGTCTGACGGACGCCCGCAAGACCTGGGGGTTTGGCCTGTGTTTCCTGCATTTGCGCAACGTGAAAGGCCATCCTTGGAACCACAAGCGGGTCTATCGGATCTATTGCGCGCTGGAGTTGAACCTGCGGATCAAGCCGCGCAAACGGCT
>NZ_JAMJFX010000030.1 GCF_023544865.1 Phaeovulum molybdatiresistens
CGACGACACCCTGCGCGCGCTGGAAGCGATCGCCTGAACCCCGGGGAATGGACATGAGTGACGAAATCGACCTTCTGGTGATCGGCGCGGGCGCCTGCGGGCTGTGCGCGGCCATTGCGGGCGCGGATGCGGGGCTAAGCGTCGCAGTCGTGGAAAAGACCGACCGGCCCGGCGGCAATTCGGCGCTGTCGACGGGGTCCGTCCCCGCCGCAGGTAGCCGTTTCCAGCGCGAGGCGGGGATTGAGGATGACCCGGAAACCTATTTCCGCGACCTGATGGGCATTGCGGGCGAAACCGACGACCCCGAACTGGTGCGCCGCATGACGCAGGTGTCGGCGGAAACCGTGGAATGGCTGGTGGATGTGGTCGAGGCCAAGATCCAGCTGATCACCGCCTACAAGCACATCGGCCATTCGGTGTCGCGCCTGCACGCCCCCGCGTCGCGCCGCGGCATCGACCTGGTGAACGACCTGGTCCGCGCGGTGGAAAAGCGTGACATTCCGCTGGCCGTGGGCAATGCCGTGCGCCGCCTGATCATCGAAGATGGCGCGGTCAAGGGTGCCATCGTCGATACCGGCGACGGGCAGGAAACCGAAATTCGCGCCCGCGCGACGCTGCTGGCGCTGAACGGCTTTGGCGCGAACAAGGCGCTGGTCGAACGCTTCTGCCCGGAAATCGCCGGGGCGCAGTATTTCGGCGCGCAGGGGTCCGACGGCGAGGCCGTGATCTGGGGCGAGGAACTGGGCGCGCGGCTGGACAACATGCAGGCCTATCAGGGCTATGCGGCGGTGGCCGATCCGCATGGGTCGATCCTGTCCTGGACGACGATCGAAAAGGGCGGCGTGCTGCTGGGCAAGGATGGCAAGCGGTTCGGCGATGAATCGCTGGGATATTCCGGATTTGCCCGGTTCGTGCTGTCGCAGGGCAGCCATGCCTGGGCGATCTTTGACCAGCGCATCTTTGAAATCGCGATGCAGGAAGAAGAGTTTGCCGAGCTGTGGGACCACGGCGGCCTGAAGAAGGGCGATACCGTGGCCGAGGTGGCGGCAGCCCAGGGCCTTGACGGTGCCGCGGCCGAGGCAGCGGTGGCCGAATACAACGCCGCCGCCGCGGCGAGTCGCGCGGATGCCTTTGGCCGCGTGGCCTATGGTCTGGCGCCGCTGCAGGCGCCGTTCTATTCCTGCCGCGTGGTGCCGGCGCTGTTCCATACGCAGGGTGGTCTGCATGTGGATGCCGATGGCCGCGTGATGCGCGCCGATGGCAGCGCGATCCCGGGCCTTTATGCGGGCGGCGGTGCTGCGGCGGGGATCAGCGGGCGCGCGGGCGCGCTTGGCTATGCCTCGGGCAATGGTCTGCTGACGGCGACCGCGCTTGGCCGTCTGGCCGCGCTGGCGGCGGCGCGTGATCTGGGGGCAAGTGACGCATGACGCTTCTGGCCGATATCGTCGCGCGTCTGGCGCAAATCGAAACCCTGCCCGCCCCGGTGGAACGGGTGGCGCTGCTGCACCTGACCGACGCGATCGGTGTCGGCCATGCCGCAGCCGGAACCGCCATCGGCGCGCCTTGGCGGCGCCACGGCGCATCGGTCGCGCAGGGTGGCGCGGCCAGCGTCTTTGGCCAGCCGCAGGGCGCGGCGCCCGCCGATGCGGCGCTGGTCAATGGCGGGCTGATCCACAGCCTGGAATATGACGACACCCATACCGGGTCGATCGTGCATGGCAGCGCGGTTCTGGCCCCCGCGGCCCTTGCCGCGGCCGAGGCAGCGGGCGCCAGCGGTGCCGCGCTGATCCGCAGCTATGCGCTGTGGTATGAGGTGATGATCCGCCTTGGCATCGCCTCGGCCGGGGGGTTCCAGAACCGCGGGTTTCAGCTGACCTCGGTCGGGGGCGCGCTGTGCGCCGCCGGGATCGCGGCGGAACTGCGCGGGCTGGGCGCGCCGGGTCAGGTCGCGGCCATCGGCATCGCGCTAAGCCAGGCCTCGGGGGTGTTCGAATTTCTGACGAACGGGTCCACGGTGAAATCCATGCATCCCGGCTGGGCCGCCCATGCCGGGCTGATCGCCGCCGATCTGGCCGCGGCGGGCATCACCGGCCCGGAAACCGCGCTGGAAGGCCGCTTTGGCCTGTTCCGCGTCTTTGCCGGCGATGAGGATGCCGCCGCCCGTCTGGCACCGCTGATCGCGGATCTGGGGCAGGTCTGGCATCTGGAACGCGCGGCCTACAAGTTCTTTCCCTGCTGCCACTACATCCACCCCTTCCTGGAAGGGGTGGAACGGCTGGCCGCCCAGGGCCTTGCGGCGGACAGCGTTGACTGGATCGATTTTGGCGTGCCCGCAGGCGCGGCATCCATCATCTGCGAGCCGTGGGAGGCGAAATGCGCCGCCCAAGGCCATTCCGCCCGCTGGAGCCTGCCCGTCACCGCCGCGATGTGGCTGGTCGATGCCGAGGTGACGCTGGACAGTTTCGAACGCCCCGCATCACCGGGCGTTCACGCGCTGGCCGCGCGGATGCGCTGGTCAGTGCTGCAGGACAGCCGCTTCCCCGACCGCTTTGACGCGTGCATCCGCGCGGGCCTGCGCGATGGCCGCGTGATTGAGGTGCGGGTGGATGATGTCTATGGCAACGCCTCGCGCCCGCCGGGGGCAGCGGATGTGATGTCGAAATTCACCGCCAATCTGGCGCGGCTGGCCGGACCCGCGCAGGCGGATGCGCTGACCCGCGCGTTGGAAGGGTTGCCAAACGCCACGGGGCTGGCCGGGCTGTCGGGCGCGCTGCGCGCCATATCGGGAAAGGCATGATGATGACGCAATTCGACCTTCTGATTTCGGGCGGCGAGGCGATCCTGCCCGGCACCGGGCGCACCGCCTGTGATATCGCGGTGGCGGGCGGCAAGATCGCGGCGATCCTGGCGCCGGGCACGCCCGTTCAGGCGGCGCGCGTGGTCGATGCCACGGGCCTTGTGGTGATGCCCGGCGCGATTGACGCGCACCTGCATCTGGGCCACGGCAAGGACATTGCCCGCCCCCGCGTGCCCGAAGATGCCGACCGCGAAACCGCCAGCGCGGCCAAGGGCGGCGTCACCTGCATGATCCCCTACCTGATGGGCACCGGCCCCTATGAAGAAATCTTCGACGAGGTCGTTTCGGTGACCGAGGCCGGGGCACGGATCGACTTTGGCTATCACTTCATCATCTCGACCGAGGATCAGCTGAAGGGGGTTCCGGCCTATATCACCGATTACGGTGCGCCGACGCTCAAGATCTTCATGAACAACCGTGGCGGCGAAGGCGCGCGTCTGGGCCTGCCCGATATCGACGACGGCTTCTTCTTCCGGTTGGCCGAACATGCGGCGGCGCATGGTGGCATGGTCGCCCCGCACCCCGAAAACATTGAGGTCGCTTGGGTCCTGCGCAAGCGGGAAATGGACCGCGACCCCGAAGGCCGCGGCGGTCTGGCCGCCTGGGACGCCACCCGCCCCGCCTTTGTCGAGGCCGAGGCCGTGCAGCGCGCGGCGTTCCTGGCCAATCAGGCGGGGGCGCCGCTGTATGTCGTGCATACCTCCTCGGCGGCGGCGCTGGATGCGGCGACCGCGCGGCGGATGGCGGGCGACCGGGTCTATCTGGAAACCTGCCCGCATTACCTGACCCATGACGTCAGCTGGGCGGGCGGCGATCTGGGCAAGATCAACCCGCCGCTGCGGTCCGCCACCGATTGCGAGGCGCTGTGGCAGGCGATCTTTGACGGCGATATCGACACGGTGGCCACCGATCACGTCCACCGCGACGCCAGTTCGAAAGAGGGCGGGATCTGGAAGGCCTCGCCCGGTTGTCCGGGAATGGAAACGATGCTGCCCGTCCTGCTGACCGAAGGCCACCACGCCCGCGGCCTGCCGCTGGAACGGATCGCGGAACTGGTGTCGGAAACCCCCGCGCGGCTGATGGGCCTGTCGCATGCCAAGGGCCGGATCGCGCCGGGGTTGGATGCCGATCTGGTGCTGGTCGATCTGGACGCCGAATGGGTGCTGCGGCGCGAAGATGTCGTGTCCTCGGCGGGCTATTCGATCTATGAAGGGCGGCCCTTCAAGGGCGCGATCCGCCACACCTTTGTGCGCGGTCATGCGGTGGTGGACAATGGCGCGCTGGTCGATGATGCGTCCGGCATCGGCCGCTATCAGCGCCGCAAGCTGGGGGCAGAGGTCTGATGGCTTTGCCGCGTATCGCCATCATCGGCACGGGCGGCACGATTTCGTCACTCGCCACCGATCCGTTCGACTATGTCGATTACCCCGAAACCGGGCGCAAGCTGTCGGTGTCCGAGGTGATCGACCAGATCCCGCGGCTGGCCACGATCGCCGATCTGGTCCCCATCCCCTTCCGCGAGGTGGGGTCAAGCGCCATCGGCCCCGCCGACTGGCTTCGGCTGGTGGCCACGATCCGCGCCACCGCGCAGGATGACAGTATCGCGGGTTTCGTCATCCTGCACGGCACCGCCACGCTGGAAGAAACCGCCTGGTTCCTGAACCTGACGCTGGAGATTCCGCAGCCCGTGGTGCTGGTGGGGGCGCAGCGGCCTTTGAACACGGTGGGCAGCGATGCGGCGGCCAATGCCATTGCCGCGCTGCGGGTGGCGGCCGATCCGCAGGCGCGGGACCGCGGCGTTATGGTGGTGCTGAACGACGAAATCCACGCCGCGCGTGAGGTTGCCAAGGGCTCAACCTACCGGCTGCACGCCTTCCATTCCGGCGCTTTCGGGCCCTTGGGCGTGGTGGACCCGGACCGCGTGGTGTTCACCCGTCGCCCCGAACGGCCCCATACCGCCGCCGCCCCCTTCCGGGTGGATGAGGCGACGGTGCTGCCGCGCGTCGATATCCTGTATGCCATGGCCGGCGCCGATGAGGCACTGGCCCGCGCCGCCATCGCGGCGGGTGCGCGCGGCATCGTGTCGGCCGGGTTCGCGCCGGGCATGACCGCGCCCACCGAACGCGCCGTTCTGGTTGAGGCGGCGGCCAAGGGCGTGGTGATCGTGCAGGCCAGCCGCGTCGGATCGGGCCGGGTGTCGCGGCGCGGGTGGCTGCGCCAGCAGGGCTGGATCGGCGCCGATGACCTTAGCCCGCACAAGGCGCGCATCCTGCTGATGCTGGCCTTGATGCACAGCAGCGATCCGGACTGGATTCAGGACTGTTTTGATAGATACTAAGCCGTGACCAAGGGGGAGATCACGATGGAACTGCGCAAACACAACCGCTATGACTATGTCCCCCTGCCCGACCGGCCCGATTTCACCTGGCCGGGTGGCAAGCGGCTGGCGCTATGCCTTTGCAACAACCTTGAGGTGTTCAGCTATCGTGACGGTCTGGGCAGCGACAGCGCGGTGCTGACCGCGCCGCAGACGCATCGCAACTATGCCTGGCGCGATTATGGCAACCGGGTGGGGCAATGGTATCTGTTCGACCTGCTGGATGAACTGGGCCTGCCCGCGTCGCACAACACCAATTCGCGGCTGTTGCGCGACTGCCCGCAGATCCTGGACCGGATCCGCGCGCGTGGCGATGAAATCGTGGGCCACGGGCGCAGCAATGGCGAACGCCAGGACAACCTGTCCGAGGCGGATGAACGCACCCTGATCCAGGAAGCGACGGACGAAATCCGCGCCCTTGCCGGGGCCGCGCCCAAGGGCTGGATGGGCCCCTATTTCGCGCAAAGCGAGGTGACGCTCGATCTGCTGGCCGAGGCCGGGTATGACTACATGCTGGATTGGCCGCTGGACGATCAGCCGGTCTGGATGAAGACCCGGTCCGGCCCGATCCTGTCGGTGCCCTATTCGGTGGAACTGAACGATTCGCCCTCGATGGTGTTCCGGCAGGAAAGCGCGATGTCGTTTGAACGCATGATCACCGACCAGTTCGATGAAATGCTGCACCAGTCGGCCAAATACCCGCTGGTCTTCACCGTCATCACGCATCCCTTCATCATCGGCCACCCCTACCGGCTGCGCGCGCTGCGCCGGGCGCTGGGGCATGTGCTGGCGCATCGCGATGATCTGTGGATCACCACGGTGGGCGGCGTGGCCGATTACATCAAGGGCTTGCCGCCGGGCACCGTGCCGATGCCCGGCTGATCGGTCACAGGGGCCGGGCGCGCAGCGCGATCAGGCGGCGGCGGGCGCGCATCGGGCCGGTCGCCACGGCGGCGTCGCCCCCCGCGTCCAGGCCGATGCCCACCTCGGCCTCGATCACAAAACCGGCCTGCGCGACCAGATCACGCAGATCCCGCGCCGCGATCGGGCTGAACGGGCCCTGCAGCGGCACCTGGCCCAGCGATTCCACCTGCCGCCACATCCGCCCATAGCGTGAGGTCATGTTGCGCGCGCTGATCACCAGCGCCCCGCCGGGTTTCAGCACCCGGCGCGCCTCGACCAGAACCGCGGCGCGGTCGCGCAGATGTTCCAGCGATTGCAGGAAGACCACGGCATCCAGGCTGGCATCGGCATGGGGCAGGCGCCCGTCACGCATCAGCACGAAATCGGTGGGAAGACCCCCCTGCCCTTCCTGGTTCAGCCGTTCGCGGATGAACCGGATGCTGGGTTCGGCCAATTCGGCCACGTCCAGATGCACGGATGCGGGCAGATGCGCGCGCAGCGCCGCCGTGCTGGTGCCGCCCCAGGGCGCGATTTCCAGAACGCGGGCATCGGCGGGCAGATCGGGCAGCAGGCGCAGTTCCTGCGCCGCGGCCTCGCCCTGACGGCGGGATTGATAGACCCCGGCGGTGGGCGATTTGGCCCAGACCGAATAGCCGCGGAAATCCCCCAGCTGATCCCAGCGCCAGGCATCGGGGTTCCATTCCGCATAGGGATTGCGCGCCTTGTTGATCGACGCATAAGGATAGGTGTCATCGGGCCGGGTGGGGTAAATCGTCTGCGCGGGCCGCGCGAATCGCCCGAAGGACAGGATGCTGTCGGGGTCACGGCGCGGCGCCTTCATCAGCGGCGCGCCCGCGACCGGGCGGCCAATGGCCAGCGCGCCGATCAGTTCGAACACCGGCGGAATCCCCATCATTTCGCGCAAAGGTTGATGATCGCCGATCCCCGCATTCCAGATCGTGGACAGCCCGCGCAGATGCGCGCTGATCATCATGTGATAGGTCGCCGCCGCCACCGATTGCACGACGGAATGGTTGTCATGCGCCCAGCCCTTTTGAAAACACAGATAAATCAGCGCCGAACAGTCCGAGAAATGCGGGTTCCCGCCGGCGATGTCATTGGCGCGGCGCAGATCTTCGCGGTCGGTCAGGATCACGAAATGCCACATCTGCTGATTGCACGATGACGGCGCCTGGGTGCCATCGGCGACGATGTCACGCAAGATATCGGCATCGATGGGCGAGCCGTCAAACACCCGGCAAGACCGGCGATCGGCGATGCGATCCAGGATCTCGGATGCCTCAAAAATGTTCGTTCGGGGGTGATTTTCGGGACTTTGTTCTATTTTCATAATCATGTTACCTTTCCCTCCGTGTTACCGAAATAACTACTATGGAAACTGTTGACAGGGAAAGCGGCTCGTGCAGACTGTTCACAGTTTTCGGAGGGTTCGGCCCTGCGGACGCGGGGTGCCGGAACCGGTGCCGACGACAATGAACAACACTGTGACCAATTGGGGAACACGACCATGGCTTTCAACAGGGCACTTCTTGGCGGGATCGCAATCGCCGCTTCGGTCTTCGGGTCTGCGCAGGCCCAGGAATTCCGGCTGAATTTCGGGCATTATCTGAACGATAGCCCCTATCTTGATGTGGAACGCGAATTCGCCAAGGCGATTGAAACCCGTTCCGAAGGCCGCGTTGCCATCAACATCGTCTATTCGGGCGGCCTGGGCAAAGGCGAAGAACTGCTGTCGCTGGCCGGCCGCGGCGCGGTGGACATGGCCGCGATCGTGCCGGGCTATTACGCCGACCAACTGCCCTTCGCCCGCGCGGTGCAGGTGCCCTTCGTCTTTGATTCGCCCAGCGAAGCGATTGAGATTGCGCAATATTCCTACAAGGAAATGCCGGTCTTTGCCGAAGAACTGCAGGCCCAGGGCGTGCGCCGGTTCTTCCACCAGCCGCTGGGCTCGTATTTCATGACCGGCAAGACCGATGACTGCAAGGCGATCGACGGTCTGTCCAACAAGAAGATCCGCACCTTTGGCGCCGACATTCCCAAGATGATGTCCGCCGTGGGCGCGGTGCCGGTGACCGTCGGCACGGGCGACCTGTTTGAGGCGCTGGAACGTGGCACGCTGGACTATTCGTTCCTGAACCTCGGCAATATCGAGGCGTTCCGCCTGCATGAAGTGGGCAAGTTCAGCTGTGGCCCGGCGCTGTCGATGGCCGGCCACCTGGTCGTGATGAGCGAGCGCACCTGGCAGCGCCTGCCCGAGGACATCCAGGCGATCATCCTGGAAGAAGCCGACATCGCCCAGCAGAAATACGTTGAGCTGATCAACGCCGCCGAGGCCGCCGCGGGCGAACGCATGACCGCCGCGGGCCACACGATCATCGAGCTGAGCCCCGAGACGGTTGCCGACTGGCAGGCGAAAACCCCGGACCTGCTGCAGGACTGGGCTGATGGCATGGCCGCGCGCGGCAAGGGCGATGCCGCCGCCGAAGTCGTCGCCAAATGGCGCGAGATGGCGGCCGACTGATCTGGCATATTGCGGCCGGGCGTTTCCTTCGCCCGGCCGATTCCTTTGACAGACCCGACCTTGCCGAAAGACATCCAATGAAAAAGCTGATCGAGAAAACCGCGATCCTGACCGTCGCCCTGGGCAGTATCGGCCTGTTGCTGGCGATGTTCGTGGGCGTGGGCGATGTGGTCGGAACGCTGTTCAAGAAACCCATCCCCGGCGCGCTGGAACTGACCGAAAGCACGATGGTACTGATCGTGTTCGGCGGGCTGACCTTTGCCCAGATCCGGCGGGGCCATATCCGGGTGGAACTGTTTTACCTGCGCGCGGGCCCCAAGGTGCGGTCCTTGATGGACATCATCGCGGCGCTCAGCGGGATCGTCTTTTTCGGGCTGCTGTCCTGGCAGGCGGTAAATGAGGCGATGTATAGCTGGGAAATCAAGGAAGCCTCTTTCGGGCTGACCCGCTTCCCGCTGTATCCGGCGCGCACGCTGCTGGCCTTCGGGTCGATCCTGATGCTGCTGCAACTTGTCGTGGACCTGTGGGAAGACATCCGCAGCTTCGGCAACCCCCGCCACTTTGAAATCGGCTGATGCCGCGTTCTGAACTTATCCGAGGTTTTCCAAGTGCTTGACCCGGCCACCGCCGCCCTAATCGCCATCGCCCTGGTGACAATCCTGCTGGTTTCCGGCGCCCATATCAGCGTGGGCATGGGCCTTGGCGGGCTGCTGGGGATGTATCTGACCATCGGCCCGCATGCCGCGATGGCGCAGCTTGCAACCGTGCCGTTCAGCACGACCAATTCCTTCACGCTGGCGGTGATCCCGCTGTTCATCCTGATGGGTGCGCTGGCGACACAGGCAAGGTTGACCACAGACCTGTATCAGGCCGCCTATAACTGGATGTCGCGCCTGCCCGGGGGCCTGGCGATGACGACCACGATCGCCTCGGCGGCCTTTGGCGCGGCCTCGGGGTCGACGATCGTGAACGCCGCCGTCTTTACCAAGATGGCGATGCCGGAAATGACCAAGCTTGGCTACGACAAAAAGCTGAGCGCAGGCTGCATCGCCGCATCGGGCACGCTGGCCGCGATGATCCCGCCCAGCGTTCTGATGGTGATCTATGCGATCATCACCGAACAATCCGTGGGCCTGATGCTGGTGGCCGGCTTGATCCCCGGCGTCCTGACCGCCTTCATCTTCCTGACCGGCATCTATGTCATGGTCAAACGCCGCCCCGAAATTGCGCCGATGCCGACCGAGATCATTTCGCGCGAGAACAAGATCAAGTCGCTGAAAAACGTCTGGGGCATCGTGGTTCTGTTCACGTTGGTGATCGGCGGCATTTATGGCGGCTTCTTCGTGCCGACCTATGCCGGTGCGGTGGGGGCCTTTGGCGCCTTCCTGATCGTGTTCCTGAAGCGCCGCGCCCAGGCCAGCGTGCTGCGCGAAACCTTCCTGGACGCGGTCTATACCAGCGCCACGATCTTTGCCGTGGTGATCGGCGGGATGCTGTTCGCGCGCTTCCTGACCTATACCGGGCTGGTGTCGTCGGTGTCGGGCGCGATGATCGCGCTGGAACTGTCGCCGCTGACCTACCTTCTGGGCTTTGCGCTGCTGTTCCTGGTGCTGGGCATGTTCATCGAACCGATCGCGATCATGGTGATGACGCTGCCGGTGATGTTCCCGGTGATGACCTCGGTGGGCTATGATCCGATCTGGCTGGGCGTCATCGTCATCAAGATGGCCGAAATTTCGCTGATCACGCCACCTGTGGGGCTGAACGTCTATGTGGTGCGCAGTTCGTCCCCCGTGCCGCTGCGGCTGGAACAGGTGTTTGCGGGCGTCGCCCCCTTCATCCTGATGGAGGTGATCACACTGGCCCTGCTGATCATGTTCCCGGCGATCGTGACCTTCCTGCCGAACCTGACGCGCTAACCACCCGGAGAGTGCCATGACCGAAGCCGAAACCCGCGCCGCCGTGACGCGCGAATTTCAGGCGCTGACCCGTTGGACCAGCGCCCTGACCTGGGCGGATATCCCCGAAGATATCCGCCAACGCGCCGCGCTGATCCTGGCCGATGATTTCGGCGCGCTGATTGCCGCGCGCGATGAACCCGAACTGATCGCCCTGCGCGCGGGCCTTGCGCGTGCGGCCGGTGCGCCCGAGGCGACGGTTTTCGATGCCGCCCTGCCCCGGCAGGATCGCTACAGCGCGGCCCTGTCAAATGGCGCGGCCGCCGATTGGTGTGAGTTGGATGGCGGCTATCGGCTGGCGATCTGTCACGCCGCGCTCTATTGCCTGCCCGCGCTGCTGGCCGAGGCCGAGGCGGAACGCCACAGCCTGCAACATCTGCTGCTGTCGCTGATCGTGGGCTATGAAACCGTGGCGCGGGTGGCGCGCTGCTTTGCCTTCCCGGGCCTTGTGATGCATCCGCATGGCGGGCTGGCCACGGTCGGGGCGGCGGCGGCCATCGCGCGGATGCGCGGGCTGGATGCCGAAACCACCGCCGCGGCCATTTGCACCGGGGCGACGCTGGTCCTGCCCGGGCCCTTTGGCCATGCCGTCGAAGGCGCGCTGATCCGCAACGTCTGGCCGGGGCTGTGCGCCCAGAACGGCATCCGTTCCGCCGATTGGGCCGCGATTGGCGTGGCGGGCGGGCCCGACAGCCTGTTTGACGTGTTTGCGCGCATCATGGGCGCCACCGCGACCCCCGCGGCGCTGTCCGTCGATCTGGGGCAAACCTGGGCGATGCAGGACGCCTATCACAAGATGCACGCCTGCTGCCAATATGCCCATTCCACCGTTGAGGCGGTTCTGGCAGCCCTGCGCGATGCGGGCCCCGTGACGCCCGATCAGGTCGCCGCGATCGACATCGCCACCCATTGGAAGGGCCGCAAGCTGGACAATCCCCAGCCCGCCACGACACTGGCCGCCAAGTTTTCCATTCAGCACATCGCCGCCGCCACGCTGGCCTTTGGCCATGCCGGGGCCGCGGCGTTTCATGCCGATACCCTGCGCGCCCCCGCCTTGATGCGGCTGCGCGGCTTGGTCAGCATCAGCGCGCATGAACCCGAACAGCCCTGGCCCCACGACCGCCCTGCCCGCGCGACGCTGCGCCTGACCGATGGGCGCGAACTGGTCGGCGAATGCCTGAGCGCGCCGGGCGGGGCCGATCTGCCCTATGGCCCCGACCAGATTACGCAAAAGGCGCTTGGCCTTATGGCACCACTGCTGCCCGGCGCGGACCGGGTGATCCCGCAGGTTCTGGCGCTGGAGGGGGCGCGTCTTGCGCAATCCTGGCCTGACCTGCTGGCGGATTTACGCGGATAAATCCGTAGCTTAGCCGGGGCTTGGCTGAAATTGCCAATTGGCAATTTCAGATCGGATTGGCCTCGGCGAATTTGCGAAAGAAGGCCAGGAAGGCGCGGTCAGGATCGTCGGCGGGCGGTTTTCCGGCCGACCAGGCGCGCCATTCGCCTTCGACAAAGTAAATGTCATAGCCCGGATGGCGCAGGCGCGCGGTTTCATAGGTTTCCGTGCGCAGCGCCGCGCCACGCGCATCCAGCCAGGCGGGCCGGGGCGCCACATCGGGGCGCGCGCCCTGCCCCGCCAGCTTTTCTTCGCGGCCCTCGGCGCGAACGCGGCGGCCCACCTTGGAAAACTGCAACGCCCGATCCGCCGCGCCCGAGGCATCGCCATCCTTGCGCCACCACCGCAATTCCACATGCGTCACCGCACGCCCCGTCTTGACCGGGTCGATTTCCACCAGAAAATCCGACAGCGCGTTCACCTCGGCCACGGCAGGGTCGATGGCGCGCAGTTTCAGGTTGGACCAGCTGGTCAGCTTGCCCTTGGGCACCCCCAGAACGCCGCGCAGCGCCTCCAGCGTGAAGCGTTCGGAAGCCTTCCAACGCAGGTTGCCGCGCTTTTGCACCATTTCGTATAGCGTCAGCGCGTATTTTGAGGACAGGGCAAACATCACCTCGCGCTGCAGGCGGGCGAAGACCTGCGAATTGCGGATGATCTTGCGCAGACGCGCGGGGATTTCATATTCCAGCATGCCATCGGACCGCAGCCCTTCCAGGTTGCCGCCCAGCAGCTGCACCCGTTCCACCGCCGGTTCGCCATCCCAGGTCACCGCGACCTTGACGATTGCCGACATCAGCCGTTCCAGGCTTTCGCCGATGCGGTCGTTGGAATTGTGGCTGCCGCGCAGCGCGGATTTGGCGATCACATGGGTGACGGGCTTGTCGATCGCCTCCCACGCGTTTTCCAGAAGCTGGTTATAGATCCGCCGGTCGGCGAGCGTCAGCGGGGTGACCTCGATCAGATCGACCAGCTCGCCGGGCTTGATCAGGCTTTCGGCGTTTGGCTTGGCGTCGATCGTGCGGTATGATTTTTCAGCCATGCTCAGCCTACCCCGTTCTGCTTACTTTTGTAGCTTTGGATGCGTAAGATTTCAACCCTTCATCGGGTTATCCACCCAAAAGGTAAGAGTTTGCCAAAAGCAGCGTTCGCAGGTGATTCGCAGGGGCTTGGTATCAAAGGCTTTTTTGCCGCGTTGCAGGGCCAGGTCGGCGCCCACCCAAGACGTAAGGTTTCAGACCCACCCGAATCGTAAGGCCAGACCGCCCGATTCGTAAGGAATGGCCGCCCGAAAGGTAAGCGTAACCCACCCGGAACGTAAGCGCAGTGACGGTTTTCGTATTGGGCTCAATAGCTTGGCGGCGACGAACACTGAATCTATAAGAATCTGAACTTCAGGTTTGTTTTTTTATCCACAGGATTTTGGATTGGTTTGCGCGGCCCTGGTCCGCCAAGACTTGAACCCTTACGAATTGGGATGGGTTGCGACGGTTTTCGGTGCTCAAAGTCCGGCGCTGACGCCTGTTACCCGCAATGTTCCGGAATACGGGCCCCCTAGCCCAACTTCCGGTTTTTTCGCTGATAGACCCGCTAAATCCGAACTTTACCTGACCCGCCGAATAACGCATGATTCCGCCAGCATCAGAACGGAACATCCATGGATACCACCGTAATCCCCCCCGTCAGCCTTGAAGAGCTGTCCCTGCTGACCCGCCGCGCCTCAACCGTGATCGAACGGCTGCGCGAACGCGTCTTTGCGCCCGGCACACAAAAGCGGCTGGAGCTGCGTTTCAACGTGCGCACCGCCGCCGAAATGGTCGGGCGCACCGAAAAGGCCATTCGCGACGCCGAGGCCGATGGCCGCCTGCCGGAACCGGAAAAGGACGCCGAAACCGGCCGCCGCCTGGGCTATTCCCTGGCCGAGGTGAACCGCATGCGCGAGGTGTTTGGCACCCTGCCCCATCGCGCGCCCGATGACCCGCCGCTGATCATGGCGGTGCAGAACTTCAAGGGCGGGGTCGGCAAATCGACGCTGGTCACGCATCTGGCACAATTCTTCGCGCTGAAGGGCTATCGCGTCTGCGTCATCGATTGCGATAGCCAGGCGTCGACCACGGCGGTGTTTGGGATGAACCCCGATGTGGATGTCGATGAAGAGGAAGATACGCTGTATCCGTTCTTCCGCCACGGCGGGCCCAAAACGCTGCATTACGCGCTGCGGGCGACCTATTGGCACAATATCGCGCTGATCCCGGCGAACCTTGGCCTTTATGATGCCGAATATGAATTTGCGGCCCGAATGGCGCGCGAACCCACGTTCATTCTGGACCGGCTGCGTGAAGGGGTGGAAACCATCGCGGATCAGTTCGACATCATCCTGCTGGATCCGCCGCCGGCGCTGGGGATGTTGTCGCTGTCGGTGCTGCGCGCGGCCAATGCGCTGGTGATCCCGACGCCGCCGAACAACATCGACTTTGCCTCGACCGCGCATTTCCTGAAGATGATGGAGGCGACGCTGGGCGAACTGGCGCTGCACGGGGGCGCGCGGTCTTACAGCTTCGTCAAGATTTTGGCGACCAAGATGAACGATCAGAAATCGGCGCATGTGGCGATCAAGCGGATGATGGATGCGGTTTTCCCGCAAGACATGCTGAACGCCGTGCTGAAGGACAGCGCCGAGATTGATAATGCGACCGCGAACCTTTCGACGGTTTATGAACTGACCGGGGCCGCGACGCGGACCGAAACCCATCGCCGGTGCCGCGCCTATCTGGATGCGGTGGGGCGTGAAATCGAACTTCTGGCGCGCAAGACATGGCCCAGCCATCACCGCGCGCTGCGCAAGGAGGGTGTGCTGTGAGCAAGCGCCATGATGCCATTTTCGACGACGTTCTGAAGGATATTGCCGCCGATCCGACCCCGGCGGATGACCGGGCCGGGACGCGGTTCCTGAAGCGGTCCAACGCGCTGGCCGAGGCGGGGACGCGCGAAGAAAAGGTGTTGCGCTGGGTCGATCCCGCGCAATGCGTGATGTGGGACCGGCACAACCGCGCCTATGAGTTGCTGACCGAGGATAATTGCCGCGACCTGATCGACAGCATCAAGGCGCAGGGCCAGCAGGAATTTCCCGCCATCGTGCGCCGCCGTGAAGGCCCCGGCGCGGAATATGAGGTGATCTGTGGCGCGCGGCGGCATTTCGCCGTGTCCTGGCTGCGCGCGCATAACTATCCGCAGTTCCGCTATCTGATCGAGGTGCGCGACCTGACGGATGAAGAGGCCTTCCGCCTGGCCGATATTGAAAACCGCGACCGCGAGGATCTGTCTGATTACGAACGTGCGCGCGACTATGCCAATGCGCTGGATCTGTATTACGGCGGGCGGCAAAAGACGATGGCCGAACGGCTGGAGGTGTCCGAGGCCTGGTTGTCGCGCTACCTGCAACTGGCGCGCCTGCCCGAGGCGGTGGTGGCGGCCTGGCCCTCGATCCGCGAGGTGAAGGAGCTGCACGCCCGCGCGCTGAAGCCCTTGCTGGCCGATGACGATGCCGCCGAACGCGTGCAGCAAGAGGCCGCGGTGATCGCCGCCGAACAGGCCGCGGCGCGGGCGGGGCAGGGGTCGGCGGTGCCCGCGCCCAAGGTTCTGGCGCGGCTGAAGGCGGCGGGCGAAGGTCCGCGCCCCAGCCGCCCCGCTACCGTGTTCCGCCGCGCGCCGGAAGAATCCGGCGTGGTGATGAAAAAGCGCGGGCACAAGATCACGCTGGAATTTTCCGACAACCTGTCCGAGGCCGCCTTGCGCGCCGCGTTCGACCAGTTCTTTGCCGCGAAATTCGGCAAGAAGTGAAAAATTGCCAATTGGCAATTTCCCGGATCAGGCGCGCGGGATGCGCCTGATCCGGTCGCCCAGAATGCGGGACAGGCGCTGAAAACCCTGGCGCAGAACCGCATCGCCATGCCAGCCGGGAATGTGAAACACCGCCGTATCGGCAGGCAGGCGGTCGCCCCAGCCATACAGGTCGCGCAGAACATCGGGCAGGTTTTCATCGGTGCGGATCACGATGATGCTGCTACGATAGGGCGCAAAGCTGTGGTCGCGGGTCAGCGTCAGGAAATGGGTCACCAGGTCGTCGATCAGCCGTTCTGCATCCGTCACCGGCGGGGCTAGGTTCAGCCGACGCAGCAAGGCGGCGGGCAGGCGGCTGGTCAGGGCCAGATCGCGCCAGCCGATCTGCCCGCGCAGCTTTTGCCGTAGGTTATGCCCGATGCGCCGCAGCCGCCGTCTTTGCCGCCGCAACCAGCGGGTCCGCGCGGGCACCGCGCTGCCTGCATCGGGCGCCCAGCTGTCGATCAGCACCAGGTCGCGGACATCGGCACCGTTGGCGGTTAACGCCTGCGCCGTGGCCATCGCCACCACGCCATCGACGCACAGCCCGATCAGAATAAGTGGCCGCCCGGGGTAGCGGGCGGAAATCAGGCTCTGTGCCGCCTCAATCACCGCAGTCAGGCCCTGATCGGCCTGTGCGTGCATCGTGGCGCGGTCGGGCACGGTCAGACAGGCGATGGTGCAATCAGGCTCTATCCCACGGGTTAGGGACTGATACAGAAGCGGCTGATTGACCGCGACGATCACCGGCGCATGGGGCGCGCCGCTGCGCAGTTCAAACAGTTCCCACAACGTCCGGGCGGGCGCGGGGATGCGCGCGCGGGTCAGTTCGGTCAACAGACCATCCAGCGTCGGGTCGCGTAGGAAGGCGGCGATGGCGGGGCGGTGCCCGAAGGCCTGTTCCACCCGCGCCAGCATCCGCAGCGCCAGAACCGAATGCCCGCCCGCCTGATAGAAATCAGCATTGATCTGGTCTGGCGGCAGGTTCAGCAGATCGGCCCAGATCTGCGCCAGCCGGGCGCGGTCGGCATCGGGGGCAGGGGGGGCGATCGCGTCGGTCGTGGGCAGCAGGGGTTGGTCGGGATGTGCCAAAGACTGGGTGAAACACTCAAGAATACTGTCGGCCAGTGCTTCAATCCGGGCGGGGTCATACAGCGCGCGGTCATAATCGACCACCAGCGCCCAGTTTCCCCGCCGCCCGATCAGATTGATCGACAGATCGCCTTGAATCCCCGGCGCATGTGACGGAGCCGAGGTCAGGGTGAAGGGGCCGTAATCAGCCTCTTCCATGAAGATCTTTTGCATGTTGAAGGTGATCGCGGTCAGCGGACGGCGCAGCGGGTCGCGGGCGGGGTTCAGCGCGCGGACCAGCAGGTCAAAGGGGAAATCGGCATGTTCCAGCGCGCCCTGCACCACCCCGCGCGTGTGGCGCAGGCTCTGTGCGAAACTGTCGCCCGGCGCCAGATCCAGCCGCAGCACCAGCGTGTTGATGAACACCCCGATCATCTGTTCCAGATCGGGGTCATCGCGGCAGGCGGTGGGGGTGGCAAAGGACACATCCGTGCGCCCGGTGGCCCGCGACAGCGCCGCGGCGGTGACGGTGGCGGCGATCATGAAGGCCGAAGCATCCTGCGCGGCGGCCACGCGTTGCAGCGCGGCGTCAAACCCCTCGGACAGATCACGGCGCACGGCGCCCGCGCTGCGATGCGGATCGGCCTGGCGCGGGTGATCGGGGGGCAGTTCGAAATAGGCCATTCCGCGCAGCTGATCGGTCCAGTAATCCTGCGCGGGTTGCAGGGCGCCGGTTTCCAGCAATTCGCCCTGCCACAGCGCGAAATCGCCGTATTGCAGCGGTAGATCGGGCAGATCGGGGCTGCGGCCTTCCTCCATCGCGGCGGCGATGGTGCCCAGTTCGCGGCCCAGAACGCGGATGGAAAAGCCGTCAAAGACGGTGTGATGCGCGGTGATCAGAATCTCGGCCTGGTCATGATGGGTCTGCACCAGCGCCACGCGCAGCAGCGGCGGCTGGGTCAGGTCAAAGGGGCGGGCGCCCAGATCCTGCGCGATGGCCCGGATGCGGGGTTCATGCTCGGCGGCGGGCAATTGGCGGATGTCGACCACATCCAGCTTGAACGGGGTTTGGGCCAGAACCTGCTGGCACAGGTCGCCGCCCTGATCGACCAGCCGGGTGCGCAGGATTTCATGGCGCGCCACGATCGCGCGCAGGGCGTTTTCCAGCAGGCCGGCGCTGAACCGCCCGGCGATGTGCCAGCGCACGGCGATGTTGTTGCCGGGGTCGCCCGGGGCCAGCTGTTCGGCGAACCAGAAGCGGCGCAGCGCGAAAGAGGGCGGAAACTGCCCAAGGATCTTTGGGTCTTGCACTGCGGTCATGGCGCTTCCCCCGGGACTGGATCATTGCGGGCCGTCGTCGCGTTGCCCGGCCAGTGTAGCGCGCCTGGGGGGAGTCGGCATAGGAAAAGATCGCGCCGCACTTAGCACCGGATGCGGGGTGGGGTGGGGCAGGGCGGCGGCATGGGCCGACAGGAACGCCGCCCAGGCGCCCGACCAGGCCAGCCCCGACAGGGTCAGCCAGGGATTGGCGGGGTCCAGTTCCGCCGCCACGCGGGCCAGCGTTGCCACCCCGATCAGCGTCAGCGCAAGCCAGTGGCGCCGTCGGGGCCGCAGCCCCGCACCCGGGGGGCGGTGCATGGTGGTGCGCGCGGCGAAGGCCAGGATCATCGCCCCCATCGCGCCCAGCGTCAGCAGGTGCAGCGCGGCCAGCGGCGGCAGGGCATCGATGCGGCCCGCCGCGATGCCGCACAGCCCCGCCGCCAGCCCGGCATAGGCCAGGCACAGCATCCGGTTCGCGGCATCGGTCGGGGCGCCGGGGCGGATGCCGGGCCAGGCGCGCCACAGCACCCACAGCGCCGCCATCCCCAGCCCGGCAAGGCCGCCGGGACCATCCAGCGCCACACCCGCCCCCAGCGCCGCCAGACCGGGCCAAAGCGGCCCCGTGGGGCGCCGTGGCAGGCCCCGGCGTTGGCGGTCGGTGGCCAGAAAGGCGGGGATCGCGCGCCCGCCCACGAACAGGATCAGCGCGGCCATGGCCAGCGCCAGCGCCTTTGGCGGGATGTCGGCGGCGGGTAGGGCGGCTTCGGCCAGCGTCAGGGCCAGGGGGGCGGTGGCCAGGGGCAGGCGCGCCCATCGCCGTGCCGCCACAACCGGCCACAGCACCGCCCCTGCCACCGCCAGCGCCGGGGGCAGGAAGGCCAGCGGCTGATCGGGCAGACCAAGCGCCACCCCCCGCGCGGCCAGCCACAGCGCGCCCAGCACAAGCGCGGGCAGGGCGGGCGGGCGCCCCGTCCAGGCGCGCTGCGCGGTCAGCACATAGCCGGTCACCGCGGCGCCGCCAAAGCCGAAGATCCCCAGCCGCAGATGCACCGTGCGCGGGTCATCCAGCGCCAGCAGCCACAGCCACGGCAGCGCCAGCGCGATCAGCGCGGCAAGGGTGAAGAACACCCCCGCCGGATGCCGCACAAGCGGGGGCTGGTGCGCGGGCAGGGGGGGGACGGGTGGGGGCATCTGGGCGCCATCGGTCATTGGTCGCGCCGGTTCTGGCAGGTGCGGACCCGGGTGACTATGACATTTGTCAAACAACCGGAGGCAGAGTATATATACCCTATGATAGTGTGATTCATCCTTAGGTATATTCGCGTCTACGTCTACACAATCGGTTAACCTTAAGCGCCTTTGAGCGACTCTGCCGTGAAACATAGGATGAAGCTCAGACCAAAAGTTTTGGGCGCTGAGATGGTGGATGGTTACGAGTTTCTGGCAAGGGGCGCGGACCCGGGCAAGAACCGGGGCCAGACCGGGCGCAGCGGCAGGGCAAAGCCACCCGAGGCAAGCCCGCCCGAAACGCCCCCCAGATGGTTTGACGATCTTGCGAGTTCGGGCTGGTGGCTTTTGCCGGCGGGAATCGTGGGCGTGCTGAGTTGGGGAACCGCGATCTGGCTGGCGTTGTTCTGATGCCGCGGGTCGTAAAAGGACAGGAACGGGAAGTCCGGAAGGGGCCGAACATGAACATTGAGCTGCTGATGAACCGCATGCCTTCGGACGGGCCCCTGATGCTCAAGGCGCATCGCACGCCGGCGCCGGGCTTGCCGCTGCGGCTTGATCCGGTGTTGGTCTTTGCTGCCGAAACCGCGCCCGTGACCTATGAAATCGAAACGATCCGCCATCTGGGCCGCGATGTCGCGCTGTGCCCGGATCTGCGCCGGTTCAACAATCTGGTCGGCTCGCCCAGCCGGGCATGGTCGATGCTGTTCATCGAGATCGAGGGCTTTGGCGGCATCGCCTCGGTGCTGGAAAAGCTGCGCATCCTGCGGCTGGAACGGCCCGATCTGCCGGTGGTGATGGCGTCCACGCGGATGCGGGTGCATGACCTGTCGGTCGAACGGCTGCCGGTCTGCGATGTGTCGCTGGCGCTGCCCGCGGATGCGGCGGATGTGAACGTGGTGCTGCAAAAGGCGCGGGTGAACAATTTCGCCTGGCAGATGCGGCAGATGAATATGGTCGAAGGTGAGGTTGCGGTGCCCGATCAGCCGCCGCTTCTGGCGCAGGGGGCCTGACGTGGCCCCTTCCTGACCGCAGGGATGCAAAGACACCCGGATGGCAACATCCGGGTGTCTTGCTTTGGGCCTTGTGGATCAGTGGTTGTGGAAGGCGCGATTGGCCAGCGCTGCCTGCAGACCCAGGCACAGCGCGGTGCGGGTCAGCGGCGCGCGCAGCGCGGCATCGACCGAGGCCGGATCGGGTGCCTCGAAGCTTGCCAGATCGGTCGCCTGGGACAGGCAGATCAGCGGCACATGGGCGGCGGCATCGCGCAGGGCGCGCAGGGTGGTGTCCTGCGGGCCGGTGGCGGTCTGGCACAGCAGGATGGCGGGGCCGGATCGCGCGGCGGCCAGCGCCTGATCCGGGGTGGTCACGGACAGGACGGTGCCGCCCAGGGCGCCGACCCAGGGGCGGATCTGCGCCACCATGGCCGGGGTCAGGCCCAGGCAGATCAGCATCCGCCCCAGCAACAGGTCGGGCGGCACCAGCGTATCGGCCTGCGCCGCCGCCTGCGGGGGCAGGGGGCGTGTGGCGGGCCGGATCGCGCGCGAAAACAGCGTGCGCAGATCGGGCAGAAGGGGGCGTCCGTGTTTGCTGATGGCGATCATGGCGCACTCGGGGGTCAGATAACTTTACGTTATCTTAACGGTTCCCAGGGCGGATGCGCGGATGCCTCCGAGAGGTTTGCGCCCCAAAGGCGAAGGAAATAGCGCTATGGGCTATACGAAGGGCGATAAGCCGCCCCTTTCGGATAGGTCATCCCTTGGCGTGGTCACGGCGCCAGTTGGCCAAGGCGCGGCGCGTTTGTTGCCAGATTTCGGGAAGCTGCGCCAGAACCGGGGCCAGGGCATCGGCATCGCCGGATTGGGCCAGCTGTTCGGCGCGGATCAGTTCGGCACGCAGGTGGGTCAGCCCGAAGGTCGCGGCGGACCCCGCCTCTTTATGCGCCCGCTGGGCCACGCGGTCCAGATCCAGCAGCGCGCTGTCGGCCGCGGCCAGTTTGGCAAAACCGCGATCAGCCTCGGCCATGTAGCTGTCCAGCAGCCGGGCGAAGCGGTCATGGGGCAGGGTATCGTGCATTTCCTGCAGATGGGCGGCATCCAGCAGGGGCTTGTCGGCCGTGTCGGGATCATCGGGGCAGTGATCGCCGCAGATGCGCGCGATCGCCTCGCGCAGCTTGGCGCGCGAGATGGGCTTGACCACGACCTCGGCCATGCCGGCCTGCAAAAACCGGTCGCTGTCCGAGGCGTGGGCGGTCAGCGCCGCCACCGGTGTGGCCCGGTTCGGCCCCTGCCCGTCGCGGATCGCGCGGGTCGCGGTGATGCCGTTCATGCGCGGCATGCTGATATCCATCAGGATCAGGTCAAAGCGCTGTGCCTGCGCCAGATCGACGGCTTCCTGGCCGTCATGCGCCTCGGCCACGGTATGGCCTTCGCGCTGCAGCAATTCGCGCAGGACCAGGCGGTTGACGGGATTGTCCTCGGCCATCAGGACGGACAGCTGGCGGACCGACGGCGCAGGCGCGGTGCTGGCCGGGGCGGCGTCGTCGGGTTCGGCGGGCAGATCGGTCAGCGGCACGGTCAGGGTGAAGGTGCTGCCGATGCCCAGCTGGCTTTCCACCGTCAGGTTGCCGCCCAGCTTGCGCGCCAGCCGCCGCGCGATGCCAAGGCCCAGCCCGGTGCCCCCGGCGGTGCGTTCATAGGATTGGTCGATGGTGACGAAATCGGCGAAGATGCGGGTGATGTTGGCTTGGCTGATGCCGATGCCGGTATCGGCCACGGCGATGCGATAGGGGCCGGCTGGATCTGGGCGGTCCAGGGTGATGGTGATGCTGCCTTTGCTGGTGAACTTGTTGGCATTGCTGATCAGATTGAAAAGAATCTGGCGCAGCCATTTCGGGTCGCTGTTCACGCGCCGATCCTGGCCAAGGCTGTCCACCACCTCTATCCGGTTGCCCCGCGTCAGCGCCAGCGCGGTCTGGTTCGCCGCCACCTCACGCACCAGCGCCTGCAGGGTGAAGGGCATCGGATTGGCGGTGATCATGCCCGAATCGATCTGAGAGATATCCAGAACGTCATTGACATGCTGCATCAGGAATTCGCCCGAGGCGCGCATCACCTCGGCCAGGCGGGCCTGTTCGGGGGTCAGGTTGGTATCTTCCAGAAGCTGCAGCGTGCCCAGAAGGCCGTTCAGCGGCGTGCGGATTTCATGGCTCATGACCTGCAGCATCGCCTGTTTGGCCTTTTCGCCGGCGATTGCCCGGTCGCGGGCCTGGCGCAGTTCATTTTCCCGGTCCAGCCGGCCGGTGATGTCGCGGGCGAAGGCGACATAGCTTTCGCCCTTGTGGTCGGACAGGGCGTTCACCGCGAATTCCACCGGGAATTGCCGCCCGCTTTTGTGCCGCGCCATCGTCAGGCTTAGCCCGGTGCCGCACAGGTTGCGCAGGGTGTCGACGATGGGCGTGGGCGGGCTCTGTTCGGGGCCAAGCCGGGCGGCGGGCATCCCCAATGCCTCGTCCCGGGTATAGCCATAGATGCGTTCGGCGGCGGCGTTGAATTCGGCGATGCGGCCGTCTGCATCAACCTCAATCACGGCATCCAGCGTATTGGCCAGGACCGTGCCGATGCGTTCATACATCATCCGTTCGGTGCGGGCGCGCGCGGTATTGATCGCCGACAGCCGCGCCAAGACCGCCACCGCCGCCAGCAAGAAGATGACCAGCGCCACCGTCAGCACCGCCAGATCGCGCAAGGTGGTGACAAAGTCGGCGCGGCGTTTATCGGCCAGTGCCGAGGACAGTTGAATCCCCGTCAGCGCGATGGTGCGCACCGCGGGGCGGATCGCGGCGGTGGCCAGTTCCAGTTCGCGCAGTTGCAGGCGGAATTCGCGGTTGGGCGCATCCACGATGGGGGCGGCGTGATGCAGAAACCGCGTCACCTCATCCAGGGCCTTGGCTACATCGCGGGCTTCGCGCAGCGGCGCGTGCAGCGGGCTTTGCGTCAGGATCATGATCCGGCTGTAGAAGATGTCAAAGCGCAGCCGGACATCGTTCAGATCCATCGCCGGGTTTTCGGTGGCGTCATGCAGGGCCAGCTGCAGCGACATCAGCTCGACCTCGGACTGGGCCAGATTCCACGGCACCTTGTCCGATTCGGCCGAGGTCTTGACGTCGATCTGTTCGGCCACACGTGAGGCCAGAAAGATCGACACCGCGATGCACAGGCCCACGGCAACCGTGGCCAGCGCATAGTAAAGGCCGCTGCGGTGAATGCAGAGCGCCAGCCGTCCCAGAACGCGTTTTGGCCCGGCGCTGATCTGGGTGCCAAACATGCCCTATGGCTTTGCCGTCATGCGGACCAGTTGCCAGATGCTGCGGGCATAGATCGCATCGGTCTGGTAATCTGGATTGGAATCAGAGGGATAGATGATCCAGAGCGGGCCGTTTTCACGCACCGACATTTCCTTGCCGTCGCGGCGGAAGGCGATGATCGGGCCGCCGTCGACCGCATCGCTGACCGGGATGGCAACACCGTAATCATTGGCGGCGATGGCCTGGATCTGGCCCTTCCGGATGCCAAGCCGTTCCAGCAGCGCGCGCAGCGGCACGCCTTCAAAGCGGATTACGCCCTGGGTCCAGACCGTCGAGGTTTCCACCGCAACCGTGCCAAGCGCTTCCAGCATCGCCAGATCGAACTCTGCCGCGCCGGGGGCATTGGTCACGCCGATGTCGCCATCCACCGTCAGGACCACGCGGCCGGTCGGTTGCGGCAGATCCGCCGCGATTGCCGGTGCTGCGAAAAAGGCCAATACAACCATAAGGATAGATATGCAGCGCCCTGTGAACGGGCCGGTCGTGCGGAATGCGGACGTCATGCAGCTACTCATCTGAAACGGGGCCGGGCGCGGGATCGCGCCGGGCATAGTGCATGTGAATATCGGCATCCGCCTTTCGAAAATCCATATCCTCTTTCGTATATAAAAAGATCTACTGGAAACCGGATGTATACGAATTCCGCCTAACCTTCGGGCAAGCAGACCGTTACGAAACCCTGAACCTTTGCTACTTTCGCTTAAAGTCACGATTAAAAAGATCATTCCGATATATTCCGTGGCGGTGTCGTTTATGCTACACCGCAGGTTGAATGCGGGATTGATCTGCCAACACGGGAAACGGACGGTTGTACGATACGACTGGGAAACTGATGAAGATACTTGTCGCTGACGATCACGGATTGGTGCGCGAAACGATCTGTGCCTTCATTGAAACGCAGGAAGGCGCCAGCGTCGTGCAGGCCAGCGATCTGCAAGAGGCGCTGGACCGGATCGACGATTCCGGCCCCTTCGATCTGGTGTTGTTGGATTACAAGATGCCCGGCATGGACGGGCTTGCAGGTCTGGAACGGGTGTTGGCGCTTAGCGGTGGGCGGCCGGTGGCGCTGTTGTCGGGCAACATTTCACGCGCGACGGTGGAACAGGCGCTGACGGCGGGGGCGGCGGGGTTTGTGCCCAAGACGCTGGCGTCGAAATCGCTGGTGCAGGCGCTGCGTTTCATGATCGCGGGCGAAAAATACGTGCCCTTCGATTTCATGCGCCAGCCCGAGGCGCCGGCGGATTCGCAATTCACCCCGCGTGAAATGCGCGTGCTGCAGGGGATTTGCGAAGGCAAGGCCAACAAGGTGATCGCCGCCGATCTGGGCCTGCAAGAGGTGACGATCAAGCTGCATGTGAAATCGGTGTGCCGCAAGCTGGGCGCGCGCAACCGCACCCATGCCGCGATGATCGCGCGCGACCTGCGGCTGGTCTGACCCGCGGGTTCAGATCGACCGGGCGGCCTGCACCACCAGATCATCCAGCCCCGCGCCCCCCTGGGCGACATGGTCCCGCAGCTGCTGGCGCATCCGCGGTTCCCAGAAGTCGCGCAGATGGGCCGCCACGCGGTCGGCGGCATCGTCCCCGGGCTGGGTCTTGAAGAAGATGGCGATCTGGTTCGCCATATGGACCATTTTTTCAGGCGACATCGGGGATCTCGGACGTGATGCGGTGGGCGTGGGAATAGATGTCAAAGCCCTCACCGCGGGCAAAGGCGACAAGGGTGATGCCCGCGCCCTCGGCCAGACGCTGGGCATGGGCGGTCGGGGCGGATACGGCGATCAGCATCGGGCAGCCGGCCAGCGCAGATTTCTGCACCAGTTCCACCGATAACCGGCTGGACAGAACGAAGGCGCCAGCGCCGGGGTCAAGACCCTGCCGCGCCATCGCGCCGATCAGCTTGTCCAGCGCGTTGTGCCGCCCCAC
Organism: Phaeovulum molybdatiresistens; assembly: GCF_023544865.1. Classification (GTDB taxonomy): domain Bacteria; phylum Pseudomonadota; class Alphaproteobacteria; order Rhodobacterales; family Rhodobacteraceae; genus Pontitalea. The sequence goes on from NZ_JAMJFX010000030.1 coordinate 25,819, forward strand.
ATCTTCGCGCAGCAGCACCATTTCGCCATCCGGGCGCAGGAAACCGGCGGCATGGGTGGCGCGGGTCTGGTCATAAAGCACCTGGCCCGCGCGCAAGGAATCGCCCGCACGCGCGACCGTGGCGTGGGCGAACCTCGGGCCCGCGCGGTCGATGCGGGGCAGGGGGCGCAGGGCCTGATCCAGACTGTCGATCCCGCACAGCCCGCAACCCACCGGCCCCGCCATGAACCGCCGCCGCGCCGCAAGTTGCGCGCCGCGATCGGCAGCCAGCCACAGCCGCGCCTCGATGCCCGTGTCATGGCTGACCTGTTCGAAATCGCGGATCTGCGACAGATCGGTGACGATGCCTTCGGACAGGGCAAATCCCACCGCGAAATCGGCAATGTCGCCGGGGCTGGCCATCATCACCGCCTGGGTTGACCCGTCATAGACCATGGCCACGGGCACCTCTTCGGGCAGGGCGCGGCGCAGGGGCATGGCCGCCCCGGATCGGTGCGCGGTGCCGGAAACGCTGCGGGCGGGGGGCAGGGGCATGGCGCTATTCCGCCGCCGGAAGCACACGGCGCGCCCGGTCGGCCTGGGCCGCGTAGTCAACCTGCCAGTCGCTGGGCCCGTTTGAGGGGCTGACCTGCACCGCCGTCACCTTGTATTCGGGGCAGTTCGTGGCCCAGTCGGAATAATCGGTGGTGATGACATTGGCCTGCGTGTCGGGGTGGTGGAAGGTGGTATAGACCACCCCGGGGCTGACCCGGTCGGTGATCTGCGCGCGCAGGGTGGTTTCGCCCGACCGGCTGGCCAGGCGGACCCAGTCGCCATCCTTCACGCCGCGCACCTCGGCATCATGGGGATGGATTTCCAGCAGATCCTGATCATGCCAGACCACGTTTTCGGTGCGCCGGGTCTGGGCGCCGACATTGTATTGCGACAGGATGCGCCCCGTCGTCAGCAGCAGCGGAAAGCGCGGCCCGGTCTTTTCATCGGTCGCCACATATTCGGTGACGATGAACCGCCCCTTGCCGCGCACAAAGCCATCGACATGCATCATCGGCGTGCCTTCGGGGGCCGTGTCGTCGCAGGGCCACTGGATCGACCCCAGCCGGTCCAGCAGATCATAGCTGACGCCGGCGAAGGTCGGCGTCGTCGCGGCGATTTCCGCCATGATCTGCGCGGGGTGGTCATAGGCCCAGCCCGCCCCCATCGCATTGGCCAGCATCTGGGTGATTTCCCAATCGGCAAAGCCCTGCCGCGGCGCCATCACGCGGCGCACGCGGTTGATGCGGCGTTCGGCATTGGTGAAGGTGCCGTCCTTTTCCAGAAAGGTGGACCCGGGCAGGAAGACATGGGCGTAGTTCGATGTCTCGTTCAGGAACAGGTCATGCACGATGACACAATCCATCGCCGCCAGCCCCGCCGCCACATGCTTGGTATCGGGGTCCGATTGCAGGATATCCTCGCCCTGACAATACAGACCCTTGAAGGTGCCATCGACCGCGGCATCCAGCATGTTGGGGATGCGCAGGCCCGGTTCGGGGTCGATCGTCACGCCCCAGGCGCGTTCAAAGATCTCGCGCACCTGCGGCAGTTTCACATGGCGATAGCCGGGCAGCTCATGCGGAAAGCTGCCCATGTCGCAGGATCCCTGCACATTGTTCTGCCCGCGCAGCGGGTTCACCCCCACGCCGGGCCGGCCGATATTGCCGGTCAGCATCGCCAGATTGGCAATCGCCATCACGGTGGTGGACCCCTGCGAATGTTCGGTCACCCCCAGCCCGTAATAGATCGCGCCATTGCCGCCGGTGGCAAAGGCCCGCGCCGCCGCGCGCAGATCGGCGGCGGGCACGCCGGTCAGGGCCTCGGTCACCTCTGGGGAATGGCGCGGGTCGGCGACGAATTCCGCATAGGTCAGGAATTCGTCCCAGTCACAACGCGCGCGGATGAACGCCTCATCCATCAGCCCCTCGGTCACGATGACATGGGCCATCGCGGTGACGACGGCGACATTGGTGCCCGGGCGCAGCGCCAGATGATGGGCCGCCGCAACATGCGCCGATTTCACCAGATCGATCCGGCGCGGGTCCACCACGATCAGCCTGGCCCCCGCGCGCAGCCGCCGCTTCAGCCGGCTGGCAAAGACCGGGTGCCCGTCGGTCGGGTTGGCGCCGATCACCATGACCACATCGGCGGCCTCGACACTGTCGAAATCCTGGGTGCCGGCGCTGGTGCCGAAGGTCTGGCTCAGCCCATAACCGGTGGGCGAATGGCACACCCGCGCGCAGGTGTCGGTGTTGTTGTTGCCAAAGACCGCCCGGGCCAGTTTCTGCACCAGAAAGGTTTCTTCATTCGTGCAGCGGCTCGATGTGATGACCCCGATGCTTTTCTGCCCATGCCGGGCCTGTATGGCGCGCAGGCGTTGGGCGGCAAAGCCGATCGCCTCGTCCCAGCTGACCTCGCGCCAGGGGTCGGTGATCCGCTCGCGGATCATCGGGTTCAGGATGCGGTCGCGATGCGTGGCATAGCCATAGGCGAACCGGCCCTTGACGCAGGAATGGCCACGATTTGCCTTGCCATGTTTCCAGGGCACCATGCGCACCAGCTGATCGCCATTCAGCTCGGCCTTGAACGAACAGCCCACCCCGCAATAGGCGCAGGTGGTCACCACCGACCGGGTCGGTGTGCCCAGCTCGATCACCGATTTTTCCTGCAAGGTCGCGGTCGGGCAGGCCTGCACACAGGCGCCACAACTGACACAGTCCGAGGACAGGAAATCATCCCCCCCCGCGCCCGCGCTGACCCGGCTGTCAAAGCCGCGCCCCTCGATCGTCAGGGCAAAGGTGCCCTGCACCTCTTCGCAGGCGCGCACACAGCGGTTGCAAACGATGCATTTCGCCGGATCATAGGTGAAATAGGGGTTGCTTTCATCCTTGGCCCGCCACTGCGGATTGGCGGCGCCCGATGTGTCGCGCGCGGTGAAATGGTTGGCCATCTGGCCCCCCGCGGGCGCGGTGTAGCGCACATCGCGCAGCCCCACCGCCCCGGCCATATCCTGCAATTCGCAATCGCCATTGGCCGCGCAGGTCAGGCAATCCAGCGGGTGGTCCGAGATATACAGCTCCATCACCCCCCGGCGCAGCTTGCGCAGCTTGTCGGATTGGGTATGCACCACCATCCCCGGCGCCACCGGCGTGGTGCAGGATGCGGGCGTGCCGCGCCGGCCCTCAATCTCGACCACACACAACCGACAGGACCCAAAGGCCTCCAGATTGTCCGATGCACACAGCTTCGGCACCGAAATCCCCGCCTCGGCCGCCGCGCGCATGACCGATGTGCCCTCGGGCACCGTCACCTCAAACCCGTCGATGCGCAGCGTGACCGGCGCGCCGGTCTTCGCGGGCGTGCCCATGTCGCGGTCGTCCCAGGGGATGATCAGATCCTTCATGGTGCGGGCCTTTGCTTCTTCTTGGCAAAAATACTCTGGGGGGCACGGGGGGCAAAGCCCCCCGCCGTGGGGTTGGGTCGGGGCGTCATTCGGCGGCCTCGCGCGGGCGGGCGAAATCCTCGGGGAATTGCGTTAGCGCCGACATCACCGGGAAGGGCGTGAACCCCCCCAGCGCGCACAGCGACCCGTCCTTCATCGTCTCGCACAGATCGCTCAGCAGGCCGATCGCGGCGCCGTCGCCTTCGGCAATCCGGTCGATGGTTTCCACCCCGCGCACCGCGCCGATCCGGCAGGGCGTGCATTTGCCACAGCTTTCCACCGCGCAGAATTCCATCGCAAAGCGCGCCAGGCGCAGCATGTCCGCGCTGTCGTCAAAGACCACGATCCCGGCGTGCCCGATCAACCCGCCTTGCGCATCCAGTTCCTCATACCCCAGGGGCGTGTCGAATTTCGCGGGCGCCAGATAGGCGCCCAGCGGGCCGCCCACCTGCACCGCCTTGACCGGGCGGCCGGTGGCGGTGCCGCCCGCGATATCATCGACCACCTCGCCCAGGGTCAGGCCAAAGCCGGTTTCAAACAGCCCGCCGCGTTTCACATTGCCTGCGATCTGCAAGGTCACCGTGCCGCGCGACCGGCCCAGGCCGATATCGGCATAGGCCTGCGCGCCGCGGTCAAGGATCACCGGCACGGTCGCCAGGCTGATCACATTGTTCACCACCGTGGGCTGGCCCATGAAACCTTGCAGCGCGGGCAGCGGCGGCTTGGCGCGGACCACGCCGCGCTTGCCTTCCAGCGAATTCAGCAGGGCGGTTTCCTCGCCGCAGACATAGGCGCCCGCGCCCATCCGCAGCTCAATATCAAAAGATCGCCCCGATTGCAGGACATTCGCCCCCAAAATCCCGTTATCACGGGCGATCCGCAGGGCATCTTGCAGGATTCCCGCCGCAACGGGGTATTCCGAACGCAGATAGACGAAGCCCTTGCTGGCCCCCACCGCCAGCCCCGCGATCGCCATGCCCTCGATCAGGCTGAAGGGGTCGCCCTCCATGATCATGCGGTCGGCAAAGGTGCCGCTGTCGCCCTCATCCGCGTTGCAGACGATGTATTTCCGGTTGCCCTGTGCCTGCGCGACGGTGGCCCATTTCACCCCGGTGGGAAAGCCCGCACCGCCGCGCCCGCGCAGGCCGGATGCGGTGACCTCGGCGACGATATCGGCGGGCGTCATGGCGATGGCACGGCGCAGCCCGGCCAGCCCGCCGTGGGCCTGGTAATCGGCCAGGTCCAGCGGGTCGATCACGCCGCAGCGGGCGAAGGTCAGCCGGGTCTGGCGGCGCATCCAGTCCAGCGCCTCGACCGGGCCAAGCGCGCGGGGATGGGCGGCCAGATCGCCAAACAGCGCGGGGACATCGGCCACGGTCATCGGGCCAAAGCCGTGGCGGATGCCGTCAATGTCTACCTCGACCAGCGGTTCCAGCCAGACCATACCGCGCGATCCGGTGCGGATCAGCCGGATATCCACCCCACGCGCCGCGGCCTGATCGCGGATCGCGGCGGCCACGTCATCGGCGCCAAGGGCAACTGCGGCACTGTCCAGCGGAAGATAGATCTTCATGCCCCGGCCTCCGTCAGGATCGCATCCATCCGCGCGGCATCGACCCGGCCCAGCAGCCGGTCATCGACCATCACCGCCGGCCCGCAGGCGCATAGCCCCAGGCAATAGACAGGTTCCACCGTCACCGCGCCATTCGCGCTGGTGCCGTGCCAATCCAGCCCCAGCCGCGCCAGCACCCGTTCGGCCAGTGCCGTGGCGCCGACCGATTGGCAGGCTTCGGCCCGGCAGATGCGGATGACATGGCGCCCGGCGGGGCGGTCGCGGAAATCGTGGTAAAAGCTGATCACGCCATGAACCTCGGCCCGGGTCAGGTTCAGCGCCTGCGCGATCAGCGCGGTGGCGGCGGCGGGGATATGGCCAAAGGCCGCCTGAAGCCCGTGCAGAATGGGCAGTAAAGGCCCTTCCAGCGCCAGATGCCGGTCGATGATGGCGCGAATGTCCCCGTCAGTCGGGGGGGTAGGGCTGGGCGCTTGGGTCTGCATGCGGGGCCTTTCACGGGTAACGGGCCCCAGCATGCGGCTTTTCATATCGGTTTCAATATCGCATTTCCGTTGTCTGATAGGAAATCTCTATCAACTCAATTCGGAAATCTGCCCCGCCTCGGCCAGCAGCGCCTGCAGCACCGGGGTATGGGGTTCGCGCCAGGGCGCCAGCAGGCCGACCGAATGGCCCCGCCCCGTGCCCGCCATCGGGATCGTGCGCAGCGGTTTGCCGGTGACCAGAAACCGCGCGATATCGGCGGGCAGGATGGTCAGCCAATCGCCCGACAGCACATTGGCCACCAGCACCACGGTCGAGTTCGATTCGATCAGCACCCGGGGGCTGATGCCCGCATCTGCGAAATGCTTGTTGATGATGCGCCGGTTTTGCATGTCCGGCGGGCTCTGTTGCACAAAACCCGTGGGGGATTCATCTCGTGAATCCAGTGTGGTAGCTGGAGGGCATGAGCAGACCCA
>NZ_JAMJFX010000031.1 GCF_023544865.1 Phaeovulum molybdatiresistens
GGGTCTGCTCATGCCCTCCAGCTACCACACTGGATTCACGAGATGAATCCCCCACGGGTTTTGTGCAACAGAGCCGCAACCACAGAAGAAGCGCTACAACCGGACGGTCCGGCATGAATGGCTGGACCTCTACATCTTTGAAACCATCGATGAGGTGCAGCGGATCGCCACCGAATGGCTATGGACCTACAACAACGAACGCCCCAACATGGGCATCGGCGGCGTCACACCCGCCATGAAGCTGAAAATGGCCGCGTGAGTTCTACGGTCGCGCCCCGCTAAAACGGGGAGGATTACCGTCAGAACCCGAGGCCATTTCCCAAGCGACGACGCAGCGGCGAAATTGATCTATCTCGCACTCAATGCTACATCGACCGAGTGGAAGCGTTCGGTTCTCGAATGGCACGCAGTCAGAAGCCAGCTCGCAATCATGCTCGAAGACCGCTTCCCAATGGCCTAACACAACGCGTCAGGCACAAAATTCGGCACAGTCTCCAGAAAGCTTGTCACCATCGCGAACGCGTTTTTCAAAAACCGCCAGAAATGGGTAGTACCGGCTCTCTGACCGACACAGTTGGATAGAAAAAATTCCACACTACTTCGAAGCTAATGCACCAAAAATTCTGCATGAAGTGCGCCCGCAGAGTTTACGCTCTTTAGTATTTCAATCATATCACGCGGGCTGACGCCAAGAGAGTTTAATCCAGAAACCACTTGCGACAAAGTTGTGCTCTCTCTTATTTCGATAATTTTAATTTCTCTACCTTCTTCCATCTGGATGTCCGACCTGGGCACCACGAACGTTTCACCATTCGAAAAGGGGTTGGGCTGCAGAACAATTGGGGCCTCTGCCACACTCAAGGTCAGGCTGCCTTGACTGACAGCCACACGAGAAATTCTTACGTCCTCACCGATAACAATTGTTCCTGATCTCTGATCTACAACCACTCGCGCCTTGCGTTCTGGCGTAACTTCAATATTCTCGATTTTTCCTAATAGGTGTGCGGTGGATCGTACCGTTGCCTCTTGCACATTCAACGATACAGTTCCGGAATCTTCCATCAAAGCGATGCGCTTTCCAAACGATTCATTTATCGCATCTTCAATCCTTCCTGCGGTAGTAAAATCTGGGACTCTCAACGCCAATCGGATCTGTTTCAAACTCGCAAGATCAAAGGAAATCTCTCTCTCCACTCTCGCCCCGGAGGGAATGATCCCCGCTGTGGGCACTCCTTGAGAAACCCATGCAGCTTGCCCTTCTGCCGATGCGCCCCCTGCTATTATAGAACCTTGCGCCACCGCATAGACTTCTCCATCGGCGGCGTTGAGGGGCGTCATTATGAGAGTTCCACCCAGCAGGCTTTTTGCATCGCCAATCGCTGAGACGGTCACATCGATTTTGCTTCCCGCGCGCGAAAATGGAGGTAGGGTCGCCGTGATCATGACAGAGGCCACGTTTTTCGGACGAAACTGTTCACCGGAAACATTCACGCCAAGTCTCTCTAGAACATTGGTCATCAGTTCTTCAGTAAAAGGTGTATTCCTTATGCCATCGCCTGTTCCATTTAGCCCAACAACCAGTCCGTATCCAATGAGATCATTTCCACGCACACCATCAAACTCAACCAAGTCCTTTATTCTTACCGGTGAAGAATATAGAAATGTCGGAACAATCAAAGCGACAATCAAAATTATCTTCTTCATCTCAAGAACTCCAAAAGCGAGAGGCGCGAAAGCCGAGAAGTTAGCGCGTACACGGATTCAAGTTGCACCTGGGCAGACTGCAACGCCGTGGTCACTTCATATGGGTCAACTGAAATTAAAGCCCCACGCGCCAACTCTAGGCCACTCCTTTCCGATAAATTGCGTGTGAGAGTTCGGTGGAGCGTAGCCGCAGATACTCCGACTTCCGATCGAATTCCAATGATATCCGCCTCTGAGCCCGCCAGCTTCTCTCCAGCGATTTGCAGTAGCTTAGATTGTGTTCCAGGATCATTTTCAAAGGCACCTTCCGAAACAAGAGCAGCAATAGCAAGGCCACTTAAAGCTTTTCGCAGTTTTGGGCTTGCGGCCGTCAAGTCGATTGAGATTCTCTCACCCGCACCGGCGGCGAATGGCTTAAGCGACTCTCCACCTCGATATGCGATATCCATGTAGCCACCTCCCCCTTCTGGCGCATCAAACCACTGACTAACAGCACTTACGAAATGCTCGAGGTCAGTTATTCCAGACACTTCGCTTTTCAAAGATGCGAAAATTACGTCGAATTTTTCCAGGGGGGGAGTTGTTGGTGAAATGCCAGAAAAAATGTAACGCCCAGAAATCGAAGTGTTGAGAATAGATATTGCATCTGCGAAGATAGCTTCTGATCCGACAGACGCGGCATCTATGACGGTGGAGGAAGACGTCGGCGTTGAAATCAGCGCGGGAATAATATCGGACATGAGGGATTGCAGCGCGCCCAAAGACGATTGCATAGAATCCACAAACTGCTGCGCTTCATTCGCGGCAAATACGAAAGACTCTATAGAAGTCAATGAGTGCTCAAGATTGGCAATTCTTGCCAAATCCCCTTTGAGCGCAGACCCGATGTCGGATTTAACTCCTGCGCTTAACTCTCTAGAGAGGCTGGAGATGACTCCCTTAAGGGCGGCATTATGGCGGCGCAGGTTATAGCCTTTTGCCAAATCACCCAAGGACGCATAATTCAAATCAAATCTCCAAAATCGCGCGAATCATCGCATCAACCGCTTGAATGACCCGTGCATTTGCGGCATAAGCTTTTTCGATCTGCAAAAGATTTTGCATTTCTCGATCAGTATCAACACCGTTTGAAAGCTCTGTTTCCACAAGCGCTTGTTGCTTTGCGACCGTATAAGATTGCTGGACCTCAGCCGATATTCTGGAGGTAGATACCTGCGAGAGAATGTCTGCGGCAAGTCCAGCTGGACTACGCGACGCACCATAAAAGTTTCCTGACACCGGGATTTGTGCTTCAGAAAGAACAGACGACATTGAAAGCAGCAGGCTTGCGTCTCCGACGGGACCCGGAGAATTCGCTCCAATGCCGTCGCGAATGCGCCAAAGCGAACCTCCATTTTCGGGTTTAGCTAATTCGTTCACGGAGATCCGACCAGCCAGACCCTTTTCAAACGATGGATCAAAAGCGCCGCCATTATCTGTGAAAAGCCCAGGAGACCCTAATGACAAAGTATGATCAACGGTTGGGTTTGAAAAGCGAGATATAAGATCGCGGGCGAATGCATCCAGGTTTTCTTGTATTCTCGGAGCCAAATCATCTCGCACGGAAAAGCTTGCACCAAGGGAGCCCCCCCCAAGAATGCCCGCCTCCAGGCCGAGAATTGGCAAGGAATTCAGCGTTAAGCCAGACAGAGCGCCGTTTGACCAAGCCATGCTTGCGTCGATCGCTGGCACTTTTGTGAACCCAATTTCGGCAGGGCTTCCATCTAAGAGAGTGGCTCCGCCTGTCGAGAAAAGAGAAATTTGACCATATTCGCGATTGATTTGCCGCAGAGGCACAATTTCTGAAATCTTGTCGACGAGCGCTTGCCTCTGATCCATCAGTGCTGACGCGTCGCGGCCAACAATGCGCTGCGCTAGTATATCGCTGTTAAGGTCATCGATTTTTGCAAGGCTGTCATTGAGGAACGACACTTGCCTTTCGATGTCTGTATCCGCTTCCAGACGTGAAGCTTGGACCTCTCTTGAAAGGGCGTTCAGCTTCGACGCAACACCCGTCATAGCATCAAGAACATTCAATAATCTCGCCTCACTGTCGGGGCGGCTTGCCGCCTCGATCAATGAGCCTTCCAGAGACGCTAGCCGTGCTGACAGAGAACCTTCCTCGCCAGGCAAACCGATGCGGCTCTCAAATGATGCAAAAAACTCTGTAATCTGCTTGGCATGCCCAACCTCAGCATCCGCGAGGCGCCGATCCGCGATGACAGCTTCGTTGACAAGTCGCGCCGTACCCAGAATGCGCACCCCACCCCCGTCGCCGCCAAGTGACGAAGCCGTCAAAGAACGCGCACGAGGCGCATAGCCAGCCGTCATCACGTTGGCGGTATTTGATGCCACCAACTCGGCACTGCGAGCGCTTGCCGCAAGTCCGGACAGGGCATTATTCAGCGCACCCGTGATACTCATGTTTCAGCCTCCGCTCTCAGGATTGTTGCAAATCGATTAGCGTTTTATGTTCGTGGTCTCCTGGAGCATCTCATCAACGGTCTGGATCACTTTGGCGTTCGACGAATAGGCGCGCTGTGTCTGAATAAGGTTCGTCAGTTCTGCGGCAACGTCCGTAGTCGAACCTTCACGCGCATAACCGACTACGGCACCGGTCGGGCCGTCCCCGGCATCCCAGAGGAAGAAGGAACCCGAAGTCGGCGAAACCTGGAACGTCTGGTTGTTCAGTGTCGTTAGCCCATTCGGGTTTGGAACATCGACCAGCGGGATTTGGTACACGGTCCGGATGAACCCGGTATCGTAGGTCGCACGCACATACCCGTTTTCGTCGACCTCAACTGCAGTAAGGTTGCCGACGGGGGATCCATCCTTGGTGATAGATGTTGGTGCGAAGCTATCTGATAGCTGTGTCAAACCGTTGATGTCACCAATTTTACCGATCTTCACGGTCAGAGGGCCACCGGCGAGCGCCAGCGAAAGGTTGCCCGTCGCACTATCATAAGCACCACCAGACAAGACCGTCACCGACGCGAGCGTACCGCCATTTGCACTGCTGGCATCGAAAGTCAGCTCATATTCCCCGATGATGCTTTCATCCAAGGCTGGAGTTGCCGGATCATCGATGCTGGCCGAATCCCGGACCACCATCGTCCAGGTATTTGACGACCCAAACGCCGGCACGGTGGGCGTAAACGTGATGTTCAGCGTTTCAGATGTGCCAAGGTTACCAAAGTATTCAACTGACACAGGCAGAGAACTTCCGTCGGCGCCGGCTTCGGTATCCACAGCGGGCAGGTTCACGCCAAGGGTCATGGTTGTCGTGGGGTCCGCCGCCGTCTGGTTTGCGTTAATGACGACAGGCTCAAGCCCGCCGACCGTGTCGCGCGGCAGAACGGGGATCGAGCCGTCCGCAGTCGCGCGCCACCCCAGCAAAACCAGACCGGATTCCGTTCGCAGAACCCCATTCGCATCGGTTCGGAATGCCCCGGTGGTCGTCATCATCAAGGGCTGGGCGCCCATCTTGTTGTCAAGCGCGACCGATGGAATGACCGGCAACATTCCGCGGCCAGCAACAGCAAGGTCGAGCGCATTCGAGGTGGAGACCAGAGAGCCGCGTTCGTCGATCAACCGAACGGTCTGTGCACGGACCCCGCCAGCGGAATAGACCCCGGCACCGCGCGCCTGATTGATGACCATGCTTTCGAAATCGGCCGCCGCCCGCTTGTAGCCATAGGTACCAGAGTTGGCGATGTTATCGGAAATTGTCGCAAGCCGGGTAGCATTGGCTGCGAGGCCTGCGACCCCAGCGTTCAGCGAAGAAGAAATGGACATGAAAGCGCCTTTCTGATGCAGCGTCCCTTGATTGACAGGAAAGATGCAGCACGATCCCTTAAGATCACCCTAACAGGTAAAATTCCTGGCACTTCCCATCAGAGCCTGCTTCGCAGAAGGATCACTTCGATCCGGTTGTTGCGCTGCGACATCGGGTTTTCCGTTGCCTGCTTGCGGTCGGCAAACCCCGTCACACGCTGGACGCGGCCGTCCGGAAAACCCGCTTCCTTCAGAAGTTCGCGCAATTTCTGCGCGCGCGCTGTGGACAGATTCCAGACCGGATTCTCCCGAAGCATGTCAGGATACGACCGCGTGTGGCCACCAATCGCGACGGCATTGGGAACCAGGCCGAAGACGCGCGCCACCATTGCGGCGATCTGCTGCGTCACCTCGTTCGGCTCAGCCGTGTCGCCTTGGAACAGGGGGGCCTCCGGCAGGTCGAAAAACTCGACGATAAGACCTTCATCGTTCAACTTTGTCACAATGTGCCGCGCAAGCAGGGTTGAAACCATCGATTCCCCGCCGACACCGGTGAACATCTTTTCGATGTCGCGCTGCACCTGTTGCAGCGCCTCGGTTTCCGCATCCCTTGCGGCATCGGCGGTGCTGTCCTGGCCCGCGCCATCTTCTGACAGGGGCATTGGCGTCCCACCGGTTCCAGTGTGGGCGATCTGATCTTTTGAAAAGACAGATTCGCCCCCAAGCGCGCCGTCACCGCCACCCGAGACGCGGTTGATCGGGATCGTCGGATTGAAGAAATCCGCAATCCCCTTTCGTTGTTTTTCCGTCGTTGCGTTCAGCAGCCACATCAGCAGGAAAAAGGCCATCATGGCGGTCACGAAATCGGCGTAGGCAACCTTCCATGCCCCGCCGTGGTGCCCGCCGCCGCCGACGACCTTTTTGCGCTTGATGATGACCGGCGCCGCGTTGTCACGCGTACCCATCACACCACCCATTTCACTTCACCCGGCACCAGAGCTACCACCGCGGCCTTAACGTGCGCTTAACACCTAAAATCCACCGCATTCCTGCGCGCTCTTGCGGCCAGCCATGTGCGGGCTATGCTTTGCCGCATGCCACCCGTTCGCGAACAGCCCCGTGATCTTGCAGCGCTTATCGCATGCCCGCGCTGCGATGCCCTGCATCTGGCCGAGCCCCTGGGCCCGAACGAACGCGCGGCCTGCGCGCGCTGTGGAACGCTTCTGGTGACGCCGCGGACCCGGTCGTTTCTGCATGTTGTTGCGCTGGCCTTCACCGCGATGATCCTGATGGTTGCGGCCGTCTTCTTCCCCTTCCTGCGCATTTCCGCCCAAGGGCTTAGCCATGACAGTTCGGTCTTTTCCGCCGCCATGACCTTTGCCGATGGCATTCTTGCGCCGCTGTCGCTTGCGGTGCTTCTGACCATCGTGGGCCTGCCGGTTCTGCGTTTTGCCGCGCTGATCTACACGCTGTGGCCGCTGGCGAACGGGCGCCCGGCCTGGCCCCATGCCGCCCAGGCCTTCCGGGTGGCGGAACGGCTGCAACCCTGGTCCATGGCCGAGATATTCGTGATCGGAACCGCGGTCGCACTGGTCAAGGTGGCGGGGCTTGCCAGCATCGGCTTTGGCCCGGCGTTCTGGGCGTTTTGCGTCCTGATCATCGTGACTGCCCTGAAAAACGCCTTCATGAGCAAATGGACGATATGGGACGCGATCGACGCGCGCTAAGCGCCATCTGCACGGCCCATGATGCGGGGCTGACCGGCTGCACCAGCTGCGGCCGGGTCTGGCCCGCCGGGACGCTGGATTGCGGGCGCTGCGGAGCAAGGCTCAGGCCGGTCGATGCCTCCAGCCTGCAGGTGGTCTGGGCCTGGCTTGCCGCAGGTGTCATCTTCTACATCCCGGCCAACCTTTACCCGATGCTGCGCACATCCGTGCTGACCGGAAGTTCGGAAAACACCATCCTCGGCGGTGTGATCGAGCTTGTGTCGCATGGCAATCTTGGTGTGGCAGCGATCGTCTTCATCGCCTCGATCGTGATTCCGATCGGGAAGTTCCTGGCCATCGCATATCTTGCCCTGGCCGTTGGAACGGAACGGCGTGCCGGTGGGCACCGGCATCTGATCCTGTTCGAGGTGGTCGATTTCATCGGTCGTTGGTCCATGATCGACGTTTTTGTGGTGGCTATCCTGTCGGCGCTGGTGCAACTGGGCTTTGTCGCCGCGATCAACCCCGGTCCGGCGGCGGTGTCTTTTGCGCTTTCGGTTGCCTTCACCATGCTGGCCGCCCAAAGTTTCGATCCGCGGCTGATCTGGCGCGGCCCCCCTGACGACCCGGATACAAGTGACGATGCCTGACCTGCCCGAACCCGCCCGCCTGGTGCGCTCTGTCGCCCCCGACCCGATCTGGACCCGGCTTTCCGTGATCTGGCTGGTGCCCTTGCTGGCCCTGGCCATCACCCTTGGCGTGGCGTGGAAAACCTATGCCGACCGCGGTGTGCTGATTGAAATCGACTTTGTCGATGCCACCGGTATCCGCCTTGGGGAAACCGCCCTGCGCTTTCGCGAGGTCGATGTCGGCAAGGTCGAAAGCATCGGCTTTTCCGATGATCTGACCGCAGTCCGGATCGGGGTCCGCGTCGACAAGGACATCGCCCCCTATATCGATGCCGAGGCCCAATTCTGGCTGGTCCGCCCCGAGGTCACGACCCAGGGCATCTCGCGGCTGGATACGGTCTTGTCGGGCACCTTCATCGAAGGCTTCTGGGATGCCACCCCCGGCACACAGGCGGCACGGTTCATTGGCCTTGATCGCGCGCCCCTGGCGCCTGATCCGTCCAAGGGCACCTGGATCGAATTGCGGGCCGAAGATGCCGGCGGCCTGGTCGAAGGCGCACCTGTGCTGTTTCGCGGGCTGACCGTGGGCCAGTTGCAGAACCTTCGGCTTGCCGAAAATGACTCCGGCGTCATCGTGGATGCCTTCATCAAGGCCCCGCATGACCAGCGGCTGGCCACGTCGACCCGTTTCTGGGACACGTCGGGCATCTCGGTTTCGCTGGGCGCCGCGGGGGTCAGCCTGAATGTGCGATCGCTGGCGTCGCTGGTGCAGGGCGGGGTGGAATTCAACACCTTCACCTCGGGCGGGGCGCCTGTGGAAAACGGGCATCAATTCCGCCTGTTCGACACCGAAACCGCCGCCCGCGATTCCATTTTTGGCGATGGTCTGTCCGATGCGGTGCGCTTCACCCTGTTGTTCGATGAGGCCGTGCGCGGCCTGGAACGCGGCACCCCGGTGCAGTTCCGCGGGGTCGAGGCGGGCGAAGTCGTGGATATTTCGATCCGCGTTGACACCGATACGCTTGGCACCCGCTTTGCGCGGCAGCAGATCATCATCGCGCTTTCGCCCGAACGGCTTGGCCTTGCGCGCGACACCGGCGCCGACATCGTGACCGAATTCCTGGCCGGTGAGGTGGAAAACGGTCTGCGTGCGCGCATTGCGGGGGTGGGCTTGCTGGGAACCCGGCTTGTGGTGGAACTGACCGACCTTGACGAAACGCCCCCGGCCAGAATGAACCCTGAGGCGGACCCCTATCCCTCGATCCCGGTGGGCCCGGCGGCGGAAAATGACCTGGCCGCCTCGGCCGAGGGTGTGTTCACCCGGATCAACAGCCTGCCGATCGAAGAGCTGTTCGCCAGTGCGATCCGCACGCTCGACAGCATCTCTGCCGTGGCCGAAAGCGAAGACACCCGCGCGGTTCCGGCTGAACTGGCCAATACGCTGGGCGAAGTGCGCACCTTGGTGAATACGCTCAACAGTCAGGATGCGGGCGGCAAATCGGTGACCGCGCTGGATCGCGTCAGCGCCGCTGCGGATACAGTGATGACGGAAATCGAGGGCCTTGGCGATACGCTTGTCTCGCTTGAACAGGCCGCCGCCGCCGCGGCAAAGATGCCCCTGGCCGATATCGGCGCCAATATCGATGGTATCCTGACCGACATCCGCGCGATGCTTGGGTCCGAGGATGCCGAACGCCTGCCGCGCGCCCTGTCGGATACGTTGACCGAAACCGCCGCCCTGCTGGGCGAGTTGCGCGAAGGGGGCGCGGCCGGCAACATCAACAGCGCGCTTGGCGCAGCCGAGGGGGCGGCGAATGCGATTTCCGATGCATCCGCGCGCCTGCCCGAGGTGACACGGCGGCTTGAATCGCTGATCACACAGGCCGAAACGCTGGTTGCCTCTTACGGGGAACGGTCCAGCTTCAACGCCGAGGTGCTGAACACCATGCGCGAATTGCGCCGTGCCACGGCGGCCTTCGGGGCGCTGGCCCGCACCATCGAACGCAACCCCCGCGCCTTCATCCTGGGCCGCTGACCGGAGAGACCCATGAAATCCGCATCCCTTTCATTCCTGTGCCTGATCGCGCTGGCCGGCTGTTCAAACCCGGAAAAGACCGGCCGCCATCTGATCGATCCCCCCGCGGCCAGCCAGCGCCTTCCCGATCGCCTTGGGTTGACTGAATTGCGTGAGGTATCCTTGCCGCAATATGCCGCCGGGCAGGAAATCACCTGGCAGACCGAAGATGGCGCGCTGCGATCGACCCCCGAAAACATCTGGGCGGATGATCCGGCCCGCGCGATGACCCTGGCGCTATCACGCCAGATCACGGCGCTGTCGGGGGCAACGGTCATTGCCGAACCCTGGCCACTGGCGGAAGGCCCAAGTCGGCGGCTGGAGGTGCGGGTGGAACAGATCCTGGCGCAGGCTGATGGCAATCTGCGCCTGAGCGGGGTCTACTTCGTATCGCCCGCCGGGCTTTCCGGTGGCCGCGACATCGTCCGACGCTTTGATCTGACGGTTCCCGTCGCGGGCGAAGGCCCCGGCGCAATCGCCCGTGCGCAATCGCGCGCGGTGGCGCTACTGGCCGAACAGATCGCGCAGCTGCGCTGATCAGCGGCCCGGAACGAAACGGCCATATTGGCCCTGGGCGAAAACCAGCGGCTCGCCGTCGGCCAGGGTAAAGCGGGTGACCAGACCGATGATGATCGTGTGGTCGCCCCCCTCATGGCGCGCCTCGGTTCTGCATTCAAACCGTGCCAGCGTGCCTTCCAGCAGCGGCACCCCATCGGCATTCAGGCTGTAATCCAGCCCTTCGAACCGCGATCCATCGCGGGTAAAACGGTCCGACAGATCGGCTTGCCCGGCGGCCAGCACATGAATCGCAAAGGCGGGGGCTGCTGAAAAATGTGCATGCCGCATCGATGACCGCGCCGCCGACCAAAGCACCAGCGGCGGGTCCAGCGAAACCGAGGCAAAGCTGTTCGCGGTGATCCCCACCGGGCCACCGCCATCGGCCTCGCGCGCGGTCACCACGGTGACGCCGGTGGCGAACCGGCCCAGCGCGCTTCGGAAAAGCCGTGGGTTCGCCGGATCGGGCATATGGCCACGCACCGCGGCCTCCGCACGCTCTACCGCTTTTTCAATCTCGTCACTGTCCCGCATCTTGCCCCGCAGCATTATTCAGGGGTCACAGATAACCCCCGTGCCGCGCATGGCAAGGGGCAAGCTGCGGCGCTCAGCCCGGCCAGGGCTGCAAACGCGCGATCAGATCGGCGTGCAGGCGCGGCGGGGCAACGATCAGGCCGTTTTCCGCGGGCTGGGCGCTGTTGAAGCGGAAGGCCGCGCCTGTCCGGTCCGTGGCCAGCGCCCCGGCACATTCTGCAATCAGCGCACCCGCCGCGATGTCCCATTCCCAGGCCGGGCGCAGGGAAAGCGCCGCATCAAAGCGCCCCTCGGCCACCAGGCAGAACCGCCAGGCAAGCGACGGGCGGAACACCCGCTTGAAACCCGGAACCGGCCCGCGCCAATTATGCGGTTCCGCCACGGCCCCCGACGTCAGGATCTGCGCCCCATCCGCCTGCGCGCGCGCGCCCACCCGGATCGGTTTGCCATTCAACGTGGCCACGCCCCCCGCGCTTGCCGCATAGGTCAGGCCCAGCGCCGGCAGATGCACGACCCCCGCGATCGGCCGGCCATCTTCGACCACCGCCAAGGCATGGGCAAAAGCCGCCTCGCCGGCCAGAAAGGCGCGGGTTCCGTCCAGCGGATCAACGATGAAGCAGCGCCGCGCCGCAAGCCGGGCCGGGTCATCATCCGTTTCTTCCGACAGCCAGCCGTAATCGGGCCGGGCCGCCCGCAGGTGGGCCTGCAACATGTCATTGACCGCCAGATCCGCTTCGGACACCGGCCCCGCGCCGCCCCCCTTGTCCCAGGATGAGGGCGCCCGTTTCCAGAACCGCAGGGCGATTTCACCGGCTGCGCGCGCAGCCTGTTCCAGCAAGATCAGGTCATTGGCCGGCAAGGGTCAACCCTTCGACCAGCAGGCTGGGGACAAGGTGGCTCAGGTGCGGGCGCGCATCATTGGCGGGGGTGAGGCGCAGCAGCATCTCGCGCAGGTTGCCTGCCACGGTGCATTCGTTCACCGGATGGCGGATTTCCCCGCCTTCCACCCAGAACCCCGACGCCCCGCGCGAATAATCCCCGGTATTGGGGTTGATGGTCGACCCGATGAAAGAGGTCACCAGAAGGCCGGTCCCCATCTCTCGCAGCAGATCGGCACGGGTCAGATGCCCGGGCGTCAGCGTCACATTGCCCACCCCGGGCGAGGGCGGCGCCGATGTTCCGCGCGATGCATTGGCGGTGCTTTGCATCCCCAGCTTGCGCGCGGTGGCCAGATCCAGCGTCCAGCCGGTCAGCACCCCATTTTCGACGATGGCGCGCCGCCGGGTCGGCAACCCTTCGGCGTCAAAGGGGCGCGACCCCGATATCCGGGGGCGATACGGCTCTTCGATCAGGGAAAGCCCCTCGGGCAGAACCTGCGCGCCCAGGGCATCGCGCAACCACGAAGCGCCGCGCGCGATTGCGCCACCGTTCACCGCCGCCAGCAGGTGGCCGATCAGACTGGCCGCGATGCGTTCGTCAAAAACCACCGGATAGGCCCCGGTGGGCGGACGCTTGGGACTTGCCCGTTCCACCGCGCGTTCTGCCGCCAGTCGACCGACCGAGGCCGCATCGGGAAGATCGGCGGACCAGGCGCGGGATTCCGCGGCCCAGTCCCGTTCCATCGCCAAGCCTTGCCCGGAAATGGCGACCGCCGATACGGAACGCGAGGTGCGCCCATAGCCGCCCGAAAACCCGTTCGAGGCGGCAATATGCAACCTGCGCCGCGCATAGCTGGCCGAGGCGGATTGCACCTGGGACACCCCGGCCACGCCCAGCGCGGCGGTTTCTGCGGCGCGGGCATCGGCCTCCAGCGCTGCGGCTTCGGGTTCGGGGGCAGGGTCTTCCAGTTCCAGCGCAGCGATGTTCCAGCCCTGCGCCAGCTGATCGGGGTCTGCAAGCCCGGCAAACGGGTCTTCAGGCGCCTCGCGCGCCATGGCAACGGCGCGCTCGGCCATTTCGCCAATCGTCCGCGCCGAGATGTCCGAGGCGGAAACGCAGGCCTGCCGCCCGCCAATCAACACACGCAGGCCGATTTCAACGCCTTCGGATCGTTCCGCCTGTTCAAGCGCGCCCGCCCGAACGTCGATCGAAACCGATCGACCATCGACGGCGATCGCATCGGCGGCGCTGGCGCCGGCCTTGGCGGCGGCGGCCAAAAGGGCCGCGGTCAGGCTGGAAAGGCGGTCATCGGCCATCGGATCTGCTCCTGCTGATAAAAAAGGCCGCCCGGATCTGCGCCGGGCGGCCCAATCTTGCATGAACGGATTACTGAATCCGCTGCCCGTTTGCCAGAATTTCCCCGCCTTCCTTGAATTCGATCTTCGAGGTCAGCGCGTCATCCCCCGACGGCACTGCGTAAAGGCCCAGCATCATGCGCGCGAACATGACCTGATCTTCGGGCATCAGACCCATCGCAACAAGCCGGTCCATCAGCGCGTTCGCCCCCACAAGACGCAGGTCCAGCGCGCCCACGGGCATAGGAATCCCCGCGGAATTGTCGAAGGTCATTGCGCCAGCCCCGGTCAACGCGGCCCCCGCCAACGTCAGTTCCACCTCATTGATGTCAAGCGACTCAATCTCGGCTGGCGGCACCGAGGCTTCGGCGGCTTCGGCCGACAGCAGATCAACCAGCGGCCGGATCTTGCCCGAAAGATCCACGATCAGTGTGGCAGGGTCGCGCGGCAACTGCGCCGCAGGGTCGAACATGCCCCAGATCTCTTCGGAAATGGACAGGCCGACCACGCGCACCGCAGCCGCGAAGGGCATGGCCGTCACGCTTGCGGCCATCGGGAAATCGAAATTGAGCAGCATCTCATCCAGCCGCAGGCTGACCGGGAAGGGCAGGTCCGGCACCGTCATCGCCAGATCGGTCCCCTTGCCGGCCGCGCGATAGGCCAGCTTTTCCTGTGCTACGGTCATCGCAAAGGCGCCCGACTCCACCGAAGATTCGATCTTGATCGGGCCATCGGGGCTTTGCGCGTCAATCGCATAGCTGGCTGCGCCGTATTCGGCATCGAATTCCACATTCATTCCGGCGTCAAAGGCGGCCTCGGGGGTCTGAACATCGGCACCCTCAGGCACGAAAACTGTGCCCGCCAGCGCCAGATCGGCCAGATTGCCCTGCATGGTGAAGGTCGTGCCATCCGCAGGATCCGCGCCAGACAGCGTAAAGCGCACCCCCTGTGTGGTGATGTCCGAGGTCATCTTCTGACCACCGTCCTTGACGACCAGATAGGTGCCCTTGCTGCCCTCAACCGTCGCTTGCATGGTCACCGGAACGGCCTGGCCGTCAGCCTGCACCTGATCCATCTCGACGACGATTTCGGGCGCATCTATGTCATAGGCAAGGTTGTCCGGCACCCCTGACACCAGCGCGGAAAAATCGCGCTGCCGCATGGTCATGCGCAGGGTCACGCTTTCGGCATCGGCCGTCGCGGTCGTCTCGGCGGTCATCGTGTCGGCAAGCGACACCGCGACCTTGCCGCGCTGTTCCTGCAGGCGCAGCTCGGGAATGGTGAAAACCGTGCGCGCCTCGGGCATGTCAGCCGTCAGAACCACATCGCGCAGCGACAGCGTATCCCCCGAACGATCCTGTGCGCCGACGACGATTTCATAGCCAAGCGCCCCGTAGCTTTCGGACCAGCTTTGCCACACGTCTTCGGCCGTGACATCCGCATGAAGCGCGGTCGTCCCGAGCAACGTCGCCGCAAGAAACCCCGCCGCGCGCTTGTTCAACAAAGCCATACCTTAACCCTTTCGGCCCCAAAAAAATCCGCGCGCAGCATCCCGCGCGCACGACCGATGGTCAAGGGCCTGCGTCATTGCTAGGAGGGGGGAAAGTTGCGCAAGGAGGACGCGATGATCCGGTTGAAAGCAGAAGACGGGCTGTGGCAGGTCACCATCGACCGGCCGGAAAAAGCCAATTCCCTGACACGGGCCATGCTGGCGGACATCGATGCCATCGCCGCCCGCGCCGCCGATGAAGGTGCGCGGGTTTTTGTCCTGCGCGGCGAAGGCAAGGTCTTTTCCGCAGGCGCCGACCTGGACGAGGCGCGCGCCGGGCTTGCCACCGATGGGATCTGGGAACGGCTGTCCGCACGTATCGCGGCGCTTCCCTGTCTGACGATCGCCGCGCTGAATGGCACGCTTGCGGGCGGGGCGATGGGAATGGTGCTGGCCTGCGACCTGCGTCTTGCCGTTCCTGCGGCGAAATTCTTTTATCCGGTAATGAAGCTCGGCTTTCTGCCGCAACCCTCGGACCCCGGCAGGATGAGCGCGCTGATCGGGCCGGCACGCACGAAACTGATCCTGATGGGGGGGCAGAAGATCGAGGCGCCGGAGGCCCTTTCCTGGGGGTTGATTGACCGGATCGTCCCGCCCGAGGACATGGACACCGCGATCGCCACAATTGCGGCGGACGCCCGGGCCGCGGCGGCATCCCATGTCGCGGCGATGAAGGCGATGATCTGAACGTGAAAGGGCGCGCAGAGGGCGCGCCCTTGTCCAAATGGTCAGGCGTAGGCGCCTTCCTTGCCGAAATGCTTGACCAGCATGTAATAAACGACTGCGCGGTATTTGTTCCGCTCTGACTTGCCGTAGGTTTCGATCACGGCGTTGATCGCATCCATCAATTCCGGCCCGTCCTTCAGGCCCAGTTTCTTGATCAGGAAATTGTTCTTCACGGTTTCCAGCTCACTGTCCGAGCTGGCGGCAACGGTCGATGAATCGGCATTATAGATCGCAGGGCCGCAGCCAATCGTGACCTTTGTGAGCAGATCCATGTCCGGCGTCATGCCACATTTGGTCTTCAGATCGTCCGCATATTTAGCGATCAGTTCTTCTCTTTTTCCCATGTCGTGCTCCCAGCTGCCAGGGTTTTGCCATGTTCCGCGGGCATCGCGCGCGGCCAAGGCAAGGTTAAGGCGAAAGCAACGCGGCAACCAAGGGAAATATGCGCGGCCTTTTGGCGCGCAGCCGGAAAGGCCGGGCCAGGTTGGCCCGGCCCCGGGGTTCAATAGCGGTAGTGATCGGACTTGAACGGCCCATCCACCGTTACGCCGATGTATTCGGCCTGATCGGGGCGCAGCGTCGTCAGCTTGACGCCAATGCGCTTCAGATGCAGGCGGGCCACCTTTTCATCCAACGCCTTGGGCAGGATGTAGACGCCCGGCGCGTAATCCTGGCCCTTGGTCCACAATTCGATCTGCGCCAGAACCTGGTTGGTGAAGCTGGCCGACATCACGAAGGACGGATGGCCCGTCGCATTGCCCAGGTTCAGCAGACGCCCTTCGGACAGAAGGATGATGCGATTGCCCGAGGGCATCTCGATCATGTCCACCTGGTCCTTGATGTTGGTCCATTTGTGGTTCCGAAGGGCGGCCACCTGGATTTCGTTGTCGAAATGACCGATGTTGCCGACAATCGCCATATCCTTCATCTCGCGCATATGCTCGATGCGGATGACATCCTTGTTGCCCGTGGTGGTGATGAAGATGTCGGCATCCCGCATGACATCTTCCAGAACGACAACTTCAAACCCGTCCATCGCGGCCTGAAGCGCGCAGATGGGGTCCACCTCGGTGACCTTCACGCGCGCGCCTGCGCCACGCAGCGAGGCGGCCGAGCCCTTGCCCACATCGCCATAGCCGCAGACCACGGCAACCTTGCCCGCCATCATCGTATCCGTCGCGCGGCGGATACCGTCCACAAGGCTTTCCTTGCAGCCGTATTTGTTGTCGAATTTCGACTTGGTGACGGAATCGTTCACGTTGATCGCCGGGAAGGGCAGCAGCCCCCGCTTGTGCAGATCGTATAGCCTGTGCACACCTGTGGTGGTCTCTTCCGAGACGCCCTTGATCGCCTCGCGCTGGCGCGCGAACCAGCCGGGGGTTTCGGCGATGCGCTTTCGGATCTGATTGAAAAGGCACACCTCCTCATCCGAGGTGGGCACCGCGATCAGATCCGTTTCGCCCGCCTCGACCCGTGCGCCCAGCAAAATGTACAGCGTCGCATCGCCGCCATCGTCCAGGATCATGTTCGCGGTGCCTTCCGGGAATTGGAAGATCCGATCGGTATAGGCCCAGTATTCCTCAAGCGTTTCGCCCTTGACCGCGAAAACGGGGATGCCGGCTTCGGCGATTGCGGCGGCCGCGTGGTCCTGCGTCGAAAAAATGTTGCACGATGCCCAGCGCACATCGGCGCCCAATGCCTTGAGCGTTTCAATCAGCACGGCGGTCTGGATCGTCATGTGCAACGATCCCGCGATACGGGCGCCTTTCAGCGGCTGCGCGGCGCCATATTCCTCGCGCAGCGCCATCAGGCCCGGCATCTCGGTTTCGGCAATGTCCAGCTCCTTGCGGCCGAATGCGGCAAGGGACAGGTCTTTCACAATATGATCGGCCATCAGAGGCTCCCAATTTTCAGTTGCGGGTGCTTAGCATTCACTGCGGTTCAGGGCAATCTTGCGAAGCCCATGGTAGCGCGCCCGGCGGGTAGGATCCCTTGGCGCCGGTGCGACGGCATCAAAGGTAGCCACGAACCAACGCCCCTGAGATCAGCACCCAGCCATCCGCGACGACAAAGAAGGCAAGTTTGAACGGAAGGGCAACGATGGCTGGTGGCACCATCATCATCCCCATCGACATCAGGACGGCCGAGACCACAAGGTCGATGATGAGAAACGGCAGAAAAACAAGAAATCCGATCTCGAAGGCCCGCGAAATTTCCGAAAGCATGAACGATGGCACAAGCATGGACAGAGGCGCCTCGGGAAGCGATCCGGCGAATTCCGCCTCTGGCTTGAGCGCGAGCAGCGCGGAAAACGTATCGGGGTTTGTGCGCGACGCCATGAAGTCGCGAAACGGCGCGATACCGCGCAAGAACGCGGTCTGAAGGTCCAGGCTACCTTCAACCAGCGGCGATATGCCGGCCTGCCAGCTTTCCAGAAAGACGGGTTCCATGATGAACCAGGTCAGGAACAGCGCAAGGCTTACGATCAGCATGTTCGGTGGGGACTGCTGCAATCCCAGCGCCTGGCGCAGGATGGATAGCACGGTCACGATGAACGGAAAGCAGGTGACCATGATGGCAAGCCCGGGCGCCAGGCTGAGCAGGGTAATCGCTGCAATCATCAACATGGAACGGCTGGCGATGCTTTCGCCGCCACCAAGCTGCAGCGTGATATCCTGCGCTTGGGCTGCATTCGCGAAAAAGAGCAGGCCGACGATGAACAGGGCCCGCATCGGTTACAAACCGTTCTGAAGATCGGCAATCTCGGTCAGGCGAACTGCAAGCTGGCCGGCCTGATCGCCCTCCATCTCGGTCAGTTCACCGCGCGCGATCAGTTTGTCGCCGACATACAGCTCAACCGGATCGTCAACCTTGCGATCCAGGGGCAGGATCGAATCGCGCTTCATGCGCAAAAGCTCTCGGACCATTGGCCTGGCCTTGCCGACCGAAACGGTAATCTCGATCGGAACCTGAGTGAACGGATTGGCGGTCAGCGCCTCGGGGCGGGTCAGATCATCCATTGGACACCTCTGGATCATTCGAGTTGAAATAGGCAGAAATTGCGGCGCGGATGGCCTCGACCACCCCGTCAAGGTCTATGCGCAGTTCCGAGTCACGGAACCGCAGGTAAACTTGCGCCTCACCCAGGGAGGGCTCCTCTGCGAAGTCGAGGGGGAAGTCCGCTTCACGCAAAAGCAGTTCCTTGATCTGCGCAAGGCTTGCGGGATGCGCGACCACCTTCACTGGCGCCGATGCCAGTTCTTCGGCGACAGGGACCAGATGTTCCAGGACGATCCGGGCGGTGTTGTCGCGTGCAAGAGCGGGCAGCACCTTTGTTGCCATATCGCGCAGAAGCGGTTCCAGCGCCCGCAAGACATGCCCGCGCGCCTCATGGTAGGTAAAGGCGAGTTCCTGAAGATTGCGCCCGAGTTCGGCGCGCAGTTTCGCCGCCTCGGCGTCCTGCGCAGCGATCGCGTCGTCCCATCCCGCAGCATAGCCCTGTTCGAAGGCGGTCAGCTTCAACTCCTCGAGCTCTGCCGGGTCCAGGGCAAAACTCTCGGGCGCAGGCTCTTCCGGTTCAAAGGTTTCAAGCTCCAGACGGCTCGCCATCAGGTTCTCTCCTCTTGCTCTTCCATCCAGCTGCGCAGGATTTCGACCGTTTCGCTCTGGCGCTCCTCAATCAGCCGTTTCAGGCGTGAAACCGGATCCGCCGGGGCATCGTCGACACCAAAGCCACCGTCCATGGCAAGGGACATGGGCATGTCACCGATGTCGTAATCCGAAACGACGGTCATTGGTCCGGGCGGCAGCGCACCATCCGCAATCTCGCCGCTCAGGGCGGTCGGCTCACCGGGTGAATCAGGACCGGGCAGGCCCGGCGGCACAGGGGCAGTCCGAACTTGCGGCGTCTGCATCAGGATCGGGCGCATCACAAACAGCCCGAGAACAAGTGCGACTGCCGCCAACACCGCAAGCTGGATGATCGACATCACGTCAAGGTCGATGCCCGAGAAGATACCAGCTGTTGTCGCCTCGCTGCCAAGGTCGGCAATCGGCTCAAAAGGCATGGAGCGAAGGGTGATAACGTCACCGCGGCTCTCGTCAAAACCCACTGCCGATGCGACAAGTTCGCGCAGCGCTTCCATTTCCGCGTCCGGACGCGGCTCCCAGGTGGCATTGCCGTTCGCATCTGCGGTCTGGATGCCATCGACAAGCACGGCAACCGTGATCCGCTTAACCGCACCCGGCGCTTTCAGGATTTCGCGCTTGGTTTCCGACACCTCATAGTTGGTGCGTTCGCGCGTCTGGCTCGACTGGCTCTGCGATTTTCCCCCGTCTTCGCCGTCACCCTCCGGCAGGTTCGAGGCGACGGTCACCGCACCAGGCTTGGTGTCATTCGCACTATCCGAAGATTCCTCGGTGTCGGTCGAAATCACAACACGCCCTTCCGGGTCGAAGCGCCGCTCGGTAATCGCTTCCCGATCGGTTACGGTTTCCAGCGCGACTTCGACAACCGCGTTGCCATATCCGACACGCGCTTCCAGCAAGCGTTGCACATTCCGCTTTAGCTCGGCCGCGCGGCTGTCTGCGGCCATTGTCCCGGTGTCATCGCCCGTTGCGATCAGCCCGCCTTGACCATCGATAACCGAAACATCGTCTGGCGACATTCCGGCCACCGCAGAGGCGACAAGAAACTTCAACGCCTTCGCATGGGCCGGCGAAAGACCGCCAGAGGCCGTCGTCACGAAGACCGAAGCCGTCGGGCGATGATCCTTACGAAAGGCCTGACCAGAAGGCCTGGCGATGTGAACGCGCGCCGACTTGACGGCCGGGTTGGATACGATTGTTCGCGCCAGTTCACCCTCTTTCGCGCGCCAATAGGCGGCATCGAACATTTGCGACGTCGTCCCAAAGCCCGAAAGGGAATCAAGCAATTCATATCCAGCCCCCCCGGTCGCAGGAAGGCCCTCGGACGCCAGCGTCATCCGCAATTCGTCCCTTCGCGGCGCTTCGACATAGATCGAATCACCACGAACCTCATAGGCTGCACCGCGCTGTTCAAGCGCGGCCACGACCTCCCCGGCGCGCGCGCCTTCCAGCCCGGCATAAAGAAGCGCCATCGTTGGACGTGACGCTACCGAAGACAGCGCGAGAATCGCTGCAAACATGGCCAAGGTCGCACCCGCGACGACCAGGCGTCGACGCGTGTCCAATGCATGCCAAACGGCTGTGAATTGTTGCAAGACGCACCTCCTTTGAGTGGGCTTCTGCCCCGTCGTCTGTCGCAACATTCGCGGAATGCGCTTAACAATCGGTTAGTGGGTCCGGGGTTATAGCTGCGTCACCAAAGAAAACGGTGTCCAAATGGCCAATACGGAAAAATCGGGCGACGAAGTCCCCCAAAAAAAGTCGAAGATGCCTTTGATCATTGGCTTTGTGCTGATGCTGCTACTTGGTGGTGGCGGCTTCTATGCGGTTCATTCGGGTCTGATTCTCGCCGCTTCGGACCAAATCCAGCAAGGCGCCCAGGCAAACCATGATGCGTTACCCGACATCGCGTTCATAGCCTTGGAGCCTATGGTGATCTCGCTTCGCGGTGGGACAAGCCGCCACCTGCGCTTCACTGGTCAACTGGAAGTAGCAGCACCTTACGCAAAGGACGTTGAGCTGCTCAAGCCTCGCGTTGTCGATGTCCTAAACAGCTATCTGCGCGCCGTCGATGTGCGCGACCTAGAGGACCAGACGACACTTGTCCGCCTGCGCGCCCAGATGCTGCGCCGCGTGCAGCTAGTGACCGGTGAGGGGCGCGTACGCGACCTTCTCGTAATGGAATTTGTCTTGAATTAAGGGGGTTATGATGGGTGCAATTGCCGATATTCTCTTAGGTGCAGGTGCCGTCGGTGCAGCCGCCTATTGTATGGTTCTGGCCCGACGCTTGCGTCAGTTCAACCAGCTCGAAAACGGCATGGGCGGGGCGATCGCGGTCCTCTCGGCGCAAGTCGATGAAATGACGAAAGCACTGAATCGGGCCCAATCGACCGCAAGTCTCTCAGCTGATCAGCTTATGGAATTGACCCTGCGAGCCGAGCAAGGCGCGCAGCGCCTCGAACTACTGTTGGCCTCTTTGCACGATCTGCCCGACGCGGACGCCGAAAACCGACGCCATAGACCCTTGCGCCGGAGGGCCAGATCGGAAGACATGGAGGCCGCTGAATGAAAAGGCCACGGCAAATGTTTCCGGCAAGACCGGGCGGGCGCAGGAAGCCGGGGCGAGGTGCCCTTATGGTAATCACAGCCCTCTTCTTCATTTCCGGATTGCTCCACCTTGGTGAAGGCGCCGGCCGCGCCTTGGCGCTAGATCTGGAAGAAACGAAGGTTTCTCAGGAAACTGTCTGCGCTTCAAACGTCGGTGCAATGGCCTTGCTCGAGGAGTTACGTTCCCGCGAGAAGCGCATTCTGGAGCGAGAAGGTGAACTGGCAGACAGGGTTCAAGCTTTGCGGCTAGTGGAAGACCGTGTCGAGCAGCGCCTTGCCGCACTGATAGAAGCCGAGAACGAATTGGCAAGAACTGTCGCAATTGCGGATCGCGGTGCAGAGGAAGATATTTCCAGACTCGTGACACTCTATGAAAACATGAAGCCAAAAGAAGCGTCTCGACTATTCGAAGAAATGGCACCAGAATTTGCGGCCGGCTTCCTGTCAAGAATGCGACCTGATTCCGCGGCCGCCATTCTGGCCGGCATTGAACCCAAGATTGGATATGCAATCAGCGCGATAATTGCCGGACGCAACGCAAATGCGCCGAAGAACTAAGCAAAAGCTTGGCCTCTTACATAATGGAAATGAATCTGAACTGCACGGAGGCATCAAATGATCGGCGTGGTCGGGATTGTCATCATTTTTGCAATGGTATTTGGAGGCTACATAGCAGCCGGCGGTAAGATGGGGATCATTTTGAAATCGCTCCCATTCGAAATGATCATGATTGGTGGCGCGGCCACTGGTGCATTTATCCTTTCGAACGACCTGCCCTCGATAAAACACACTGTTAAAGACTTAGCGAAAGTTTTCAAAGGCTCAAAGTGGAAATCTGAAGATTATCGAGATCTTCTTTGCCTCCTATTTGAACTTATCAGGTTGGCGCGGCAGAACCCAGTGGCTATTGAAGAGCACATCGAATCGCCAGAATCATCTTCGATCTTCGGTAAATACCCAAAGATTACTAGAGATCATGAAGCAGTGGAACTGATCTGCGACACGTTACGCTCAGCTTCCATGAATTACGATGACCCTCATCAGGTCGAAGATATCCTAGAGAAACAGCTAGAAGCGCATTATCATCACGCAATGCACTCCAGTCACGCACTTCAATCCGTCGCAGACGCGATGCCGGCTCTTGGAATTGTGGCAGCAGTTCTAGGTGTCATCAAAACAATGGGATCTATTGATCAGCCGCCGGAAATTCTCGGAAAGATGATTGGCGGCGCACTTGTTGGCACATTCCTCGGCGTATTCCTCGCGTATGGGTTCATTGGACCTTTCGCATCTCGCTTAAAGACTGTGACAGACGAGGATAGCCACTTCTATAAGTTGATACGAGAAGTTCTGGTCGCCAACCTTCACAACCACGCTACAAACATTTGCATTGAGGTGGGACGCCAAAACACACCACACCATATTCGCCCCAGCTTCGCCAGCCTTGAGGAAGCCTTGAAAGCAGTAAAATCGGAAGCCGCATGAAAAGGATATTGATTGCACTTTGCCTTATTGTCTCTCCTGCCTGGGCTGAGCAAGTTACCGTTAGGTCCGGGGATCACGAGACATTCTCGCGACTTGTCTTTGACCTCCCCCCTGATGTCCGCTGGGAAGTGACCCAGGGCGAAGATCATGTTGAGATTGAACTTGATCAAAAAGACATTCAATTAAATATTGAGAACATTTTTTATTTTATCCCGCGAACCAGGATTTTAGACGTTCAGGAGGAAGCCGATAGATCTTCTATCCGAATCGAAATAGCAAGTGGAACCTCCGCTAATTACTTCTCGCTGGAAGACGGTAGTCTGGTCCTTGACGTCGGTACAGGCTTTGAAAAAGCAGACAAGCACTCAAAGCCTTCATGGAAGCTTGGGCCGAACATCCCCGGTGGCGGCCCGCTGGCGGTCTTCACGCCATTCTACCAGCGGCCACCAAGCTCTTTCTCTTCAAAAAGGGAAAAAGAACTGGAAATCGAAGAAAACATGCCCACCAGCGTTGACGCCAATACTAAATTCCAAGATGCAGAATTAAATCTGAGATATCAAATCGCTCGAGCCGCCGCGCAAGGCCTAATCGAAACGGATCTGTCCATTTCGCGATCACCAGCAACCACAAATAAAAAAAAACTTGACGCCAACACCGAAACTTTGACGCAACTATTTCCGAACGAAGATCAGATTTTTCCCATGGAGGCAATGACAGCGATCGACAGAGATAATCTCAGGATTGTCGGAGCATCGCATCTCGGCGCAAGATGTTTGAGTGACGAAGATCTTGCCATTTCGACCTGGCTAGACGAAACCCCAATCTTCGATCAGATTTCCTATGCAAGAGGCCAACTACTTGGCGAGTTTGACGAACCTTCTACGGATGCCGTTGAAAAATTGGCAAAGTTATATATTGCCTCTGGCTTTGGAGCCGAGGCGAGAGCGCTCTTAGATAGCATGCCGGTTTCCGAGAATATGCTTACTACTCTCAAAAGCTTGGCAGCTATTGTCGATAACGACAAACTCCCGTTAGGTGCGGACCTCGCCGAGATGACAGATTGCAATACGAACGCGGCATTCTGGGGGCTGCTTGCTTCTGATGCGCCGCTCAGCGAAGGTGCTGTTAATTTTGCGGCAGCAAAGCGAGCATTCTCGGCTCTTCCCTCACATCTTCGCACTCACCTCGGCCCCAGAACCATCGATCGCTTTCTCAGTTTGGGCGCGATTGATGTGGCGGATTCAATTCGAAGTTCGTTAAAGAGGGTGCCAGGCGCGCTCGACGAGAGCGTCATATTGGTTGATTATCGTTTCCCAGAGAGCACCAAATCAGATCCCAAGGCAGCTGATGAGCTTATCACAATCATAAACTCAAATCGTGAGAGTGGACACGAAGCCCTTATTTATTACATTGAAACGCGCATAAAGAATCGTGAGCCTATTGATGATGAAACGATTCAGAGCGCTGCAGCCTTGGCATATGAGAACCGTGGACTAAGTCAAGAATTCCACTTTCTTCGCGCCAATATACTTGGCCTAGGGTCTACTGGCAGGTTTGGAATGGCGTTCAGCAAGCTTCAAGCGTGGCCTCAAGAGTTCGATCCGATGTTGCGTAGCGAAACTGTTCATGAGCTGTTTCGACTGCTCAGCGAGGTGCCAGACGATGACCTGTTTCTAAATGAATACTTTCCCCAATCGCAACTGGCCATTAGCGCGGAATTGCCGGAAGATTTGAGGTTGAGTTTGGCAAACCGTCTCATAGATCTTGGGTTCAGCTCCACGCTAGAGGATATCCTAAGTGAGAGCATTAAACGATCCGAGCGGGGGCGCACACTACTGGCGCGCGCAGCAATCAATGAGGGGCAGATTTCAGAAGCGATTTCATATGTCAAAGAGATTGATAGTCCTGAAGGCATTCGCCTTCTTGCTACAGCGTATAGTTTAGGCGGCAACCACAATGCGGCGCGCGAAGCATTCGAACGATTGGGTGATTATGAATCCTCATCGCGAGAGGCATGGCGAAGCGGAAATTTTGACTACTCGGCACTGAAGTTTCCCAATCAAGAGCCTAGGCGAGATGAACATCTCGCCCTTGGAGATAAGAATGTCTCTGAGGGCATGGAGCCCGAATATAAGTCTGATACCGTTACCTTAGAACGGGCAAGAAATTTGCTTAATTTAAGCAAGACCGATCGGGATATATTTTCTTCTATGCTCATGAAAAGAGGCGCTATATACGATGATTAGATAGTAGTTCAGCTTTAACAATGGGCGATAAGCTTCGCGCACCTAACAGGCCGCTGAAGAAGTCGGCTATGCAGAATGGTTTCCTTTCGGCGCAACTGTCCGGGTTTGGCTTCGGGCGCCTTGGCGCAGAAAGCATGCCTGTTTGACGCGGTTTGCCATCGTCACGCAGCCAGCGGCCGGGGTAGTCGGGCGAGGTTGTTGGCGGCCATCGTCAAGATCAAGCGGGAGCGCACCCTTTCGGGGCCGCGATAGACGGTCTGTGCTATGCCACCGACGGTCGTGGCCCAGCCGAAGGTGAGGAGGATCAGGCAACGATCCGGGGGATCGTTGTCCCGACGCAAGTCGATCCGTTTGCGGTGCTTGATCGACAGGGCATATCCCTTGTGCCGGGTGGTTCTGGCGTCGATTGCTGAATATCT
>NZ_JAMJFX010000032.1 GCF_023544865.1 Phaeovulum molybdatiresistens
CCTCAGGCGCCCCGTCACAACCTTCGCTGCTTCGGTGAAGCGGTATCTACGGAGAACAACAAACACACGCAAGAGGGTTTTCAGCGAAAAATTTGCCCACAGTCAGATCAAACACGCTGAACCCGTTGTTTTATTGAGTTTTTCGCAGTCATTTTTTTGTCGCACCACCAGACCGCATCGACCTCCTGGGAAGATTGTTTCGCAAATCACCCCCTTGGCCGAAAGGAAGTTTCCAGCGCGCGTTCGTCGACCGGTGACGATTCCCGAAAAACCACCGCGAAGGCCGCAGCCGAGTCGCCAACAGCACCAGAATCGCCCCCAGCCACAGCCAACCTTCCGGCGTGACGACCTTCATCTGCCACAGATAATGCACCACCCCGAGCAGCGTGGCCGGGTAGACCAGCCAGTGCAGCCGCCGCCAGTTGCCGCGCAGCCATCGCACCGCGCGATCGTTCGACGTCATGGCCAGGGGCAACAGCAGAACGAAGCTGCCAAGCCCCAGAATCAGATAAGGCCGCTTGACCAGATCGGCGGCAACCTGCCCCCACAACATGCCCATATCCAGAAACGCCCACGCCGCCAGATGCAGAACCACATAAAAGAACGCCAAAAGCCCCAGCGCCCGGCGAAAGCGGATCAGGTTCACCCCGGCGAACCGGCGCAGCGGCGTAACAACAAGCCCGCCGGCCAGAAACCACAGGGCAATCTTGCCCAGCCGATGTTCGATCTCTTTCACTGGATCGACACCAAGACCGTCGACAATCCCCAGCCAGACAATCCAGGCCAGAGGCAGCAGGCCCGCCAGATACAGCACGGAGGGGCGCAGCCGGCGCAGGGCGTCATTCAGACGGGCCGTCCACATTAATAGAACGTCGCCAGATCCATGCCTGCATAAAGCCCGGCGACATGATCGCCATAACCGTTGAACATCAATGTCGGTTCACGGGCCGCAAAGATCCCCGCGCCGATGCGCCGTTCGGTGGCCTGGCTCCATCGCGGGTGGTCCACGGTCGGGTTCACATTGGCATAGAAGCCATATTCGGTCGGCTGGAGGCTTTTCCAGGTGGTCACTGGCTCTTGATCGGTCAGGGAAATGCGCACGATCGACTTGATCGACTTGAAGCCATATTTCCACGGGACCACCAGACGGATCGGCGCACCGTTCTGGTTCGGCAGCTCTTCTCCATAAAGACCTGTCGCCAGAATCGTCAGCGGATGCATCGCCTCATCCAGGCGCAGCCCCTCACGATAGGGCCAATCGATCCCGCCGCTACGTTGGCCGGGCATTTCTTCGGGGCGCAAAAGCGTTTCAAAGGCCACATATTTCGCGCCCGGTTGCACACCCACGCGGTCCAGCAGCGACGACAGTTCGAACCCGATCCACGGGATCACCATGCCCCAAGCCTCGACACAGCGGAACCGATAGATCCGTTCCTCAAGCGTGACCGGGGCCAGAATATCCTCAAGCCCATAGGTGCCGGGGCGGTCCACCAGGCCATCGATCCGGATCGACCAGGGGTCGGTCTTCATCAGATGCGCGTTACGGCGTGGGTCGGACTTGTCCCAGCCGAATTCGTAGAAATTGTTGTAGGTGGTGATTTCCTCATAGGTGTTGGGCGCCGCATCTGTCGAAAAGGCCGACGGCTTGGCCGCGACCTTCGCCACCGCCCTGCCCGGCAAGGCCCCGGCAAGCACCGCCCCACCCGCCGCCGCAATCAACGCACGACGGTTCAGAAAGACGGCCTTCGGCGTCACCTCGGACCACTTCGGTTGCTTCAGATCACGCAAGCGCATCACACTCTCCTACACCAGTTTGGCCATAAGTAGCGCGGCGGCCCCGGCCATCTTGTCACAATAGCTTGAAATTCGCGCGGCGTTAGCCCTTTGCCCCGCGCGATTTTGTCGCCAGACTGTCCCCATCGGGGCGCCGGGGCAGCCGGCCGGATGTTGAGGAGTGACAGATGAGGAAATTTTGGACCACCTGCCTGATGGCCGCCCTTTCCATGGGCGGGGCCGCACAGGCCCAGGACATTCACGTCTGGGAAATCGAGGACAGTTTCGAAAATGTCACCTTCGCGGTTGAAAACGCGATCATCGGGCAAGGTCTGGTCATCGACCATACCAGCCATGTCGGCGACATGCTGGAACGCACCAAGGCCGATGTCGGCGCCAGCAAGACAATCTTCACCGGCGCGCAAATCTTTTCCTTCTGTTCGGCCAGCGTCTCGCGCGCGGTGATGGAAACCGATCCCGCGCTTGTCCAGTTCTGCCCCTATGGCATCTTTGTCTATGAAACGCCCGGCCGGCCCGGCACGGTCGCGGTGGGCTTCCGCGACTATCCCGAAGGGCCGATGGATCAGGTCGAAGATCTGCTGTCGCGCATCATCGCCGAAGCCCTGATGCTGGAAGATTGAGGCTGGATCGCGACGTTTCGATCACAAAAACCTGATTGGAAATCTGCGTGGCGCCGGGCTTGGTCCGGCGCCATCATTTTTCAAGGCCAAGGGATTAGGGTTTTTTCATGATCCGGCACGGGTGGTGCCACGTTTTTCCCACGTTGCCGAAACAACGGCATCGCAGATTTCTAGGGAGAAACGTCATGATCCGCAGAACCTTCCTCGCCTTCGCCGCCTCGACCTTCCTGGCCGCCCCCGCGCTGGCGGACAACCATTCCAAGGACATTGTGGACACCGCCGTTGCGGCGGGCAGCTTCACCACGCTTGTCGCCGCCGTGCAGGCCGCGGGCCTGGTTGACACGCTGAAGGGCGAAGGCCCTTTCACAGTTTTCGCACCCACCGATGACGCCTTTGCCGCGCTGCCCGCCGGCACCGTCGAAGACCTGCTGAAGCCGGAAAACAAGGACAAGCTGACCGCGGTGCTGACCTATCACGTCGTCCCGGGCAAAGTGATGTCGGGTGACCTGAGCAACGGCATGAAGGCCGCCACCGTGCAGGGCGCCGAAGTGACCATCATGACCGAAGGCGGCGTCAAGGTGGACGCGGCCAACGTCACCACCGCCGATATCGAGGCGTCAAACGGTGTGATCCATGTGATCGACGCCGTGATCCTGCCGCCGATGTAAGGCCCGACAGGGCGGGGCAACGACCCCGCCCTTTTCTTTCCCAGTCCACGAATCGAGGAGACAGCCATGAAAAGACGCAGCCTGATGATGGGCCTCGCCGGCGGCGCGGTCGCGCTGACGCTGGCGGCCTGCGCGCCGATGAACACGCAACCAGACATCGTCGATGTCGCGTCCTCCAACCCCGATTTCTCGACGCTGGTCGCGGCCGTGTCGGCGGCGAGCCTGGTTGACACGCTGAAGGGCGACGGCCCCTTCACCGTCTTTGCCCCCACCAACGCGGCCTTTGCCGCCCTGCCTGCGGGCACGGTCGACAACCTGCTGAAGCCCGAAAACAAGGATCAGCTGGTCAAGGTGCTGACCTATCACGTGGTGCCCGGCAAGATCACCTCCGACCAGCTGGCGGGCAAGCGCGCCAATGTGGCCACCGTTCAGGGCCAGACCGTGCATGTCGATGGTCGCAACGGCGTGCGCGTGAATGGCGCCACCGTCACCGCCGCGGATCTCGAGGCGACCAATGGCGTGATCCACGTGATCGACGCCGTGATCCTGCCCAAGTAATATCTTCCCGGGCGGCGCTGCAGCGGCGCCCGGATCTGGACAGATCGGCGCATCGCCATTATCTCGGTGCGATCATGGTCAAGAAATCCGATCCCAATTCCAGGCTGATCGCCGAAAATCGGCAGGCACGCTATCATTACGCCATCGAGGATGACCTTGAGGCGGGCATCGTGCTGACCGGTTCCGAGGTGAAATCGCTGCGGACGGGCCAGTCGAACATCGCCGAAAGCTATGCCTCGGTCGAAGAGGGTGAGCTGTGGCTGATCAACGCCTATATCGCCGCCTACAAGGAGGCGGGCGTTTTCGGCCATGAGGAACGGCGCAAACGCAAGCTTCTGGTGTCCAAGAAGGAACTGTCCCGCCTGTGGAACGCCACCGGGCGCGAAGGCATGACGCTTGTGCCGCTCAGCATGTATTTCAACGAAAAGGGCCGGGTGAAGCTCAAGATCGGCATCGCCAAAGGCAAGAAGCTTGCCGACAAACGCGAAACCGAGGCCAAGCGCGACTGGAACCGCCAAAAGCAGCGCCTTTTGAAGCAGGGCGGCTGATCCCGCCCCTTCCGGCCTTGCCCGATTGCGCCTTCCCGGCTAAGGAAAATCCGTTGAACGGAGGGCGCAAGATGGCCGTGGACGATCCCAAAACCCTGGTTTCCACCGATTGGCTGGAAGCGCATCTGAAAGACCCCGACCTGCGGGTGCTGGATGGTTCGTGGTTCCTGCCGGCGATGGGCATCGATGCAAAGGCCGGCTATTCCGCGGCCCATATCCCGGGCGCCCGTTTTTTCGACATCGACGACATTTCCGACAACCGCTCGGCCCTGCCGCATATGGCGCCGCCGGTGGAAAAATTCATCAGCCGGATGCGCGCGATGGGCGTGGGCGACGGGCATCAGGTGGTGGTTTATGACCAGCACGGCATCTTTTCCGCACCGCGCGTCTGGTGGACCTTCCGCCTGATGGGCAAGACCGACATCGCCGTGCTGGATGGTGGCATGCCGAAATGGCTGGCCGAGGGGCGCCCGGTCGAAGACATGCCCCCGATCGTGCGCGATCGCCACATCACGGTGCAGCGCAACGCAGCACTGGTGAAGGATGTGACCCAGGTGGCCCATGCCTCGAAGCTGGGCGATCACGAAATCCTGGATGCCCGCCCCGCCGGTCGCTTTACCGGGGCCGAACCTGAACCCCGCCCCGGCCTGCGCCAAGGCCACATCCCGGGGGCGAAGAACATTCCCTGGTCCAGCCTGCTGAACGGCGATGGCACGATGAAATCCCCCGAGGATCTGCGCGCCCTGTTCGCCGACAAGGGCGTCGATCTGGCGAAACCGGCGATCTGCAGCTGCGGGTCAGGCGTTTCGGCGACGATGATCGCGCTGGCGCTGGAACGGATCGGGCACCGCAACCACTCCGTCTATGACGGGTCCTGGGCGGAATGGGGCATGTATAACGACCTGCGCATCGCAACCGGAGAGAAATGATGTTCAACACCCTCAAACCGCAGGCGCCGGACAAGATCCTGGCGCTGATGGGGCAGTTCAAGGCCGACAGCCGGGCCGACAAGATCGACCTGGGCGTGGGCGTCTACAAGGACGCGAACGGCCATACCCCGGTGATGCGCGCGATCAAGACCGCGGAAAAGAAACTGTGGGAAACTGAAACCACCAAGACCTATACCGCGCTGGCCGGCGAGGCCGATTATCATGCCGCGATGGCCGAAATGGTGCTGGGCGCGGGCTATCCGAAGGACCGGCTTTCGGCGCTGGCCACCGTGGGCGGCACCGGCGCCTGCCGTCAGGGCTTTGAGCTGGCGCGCATGGCCAGCCCCGGCTGCACGATCTGGGTTTCCGACCCGACCTGGCCGAACCACCTGTCGATCCTGGCTTTCATGAAACAGGATTACAAACTCTACCGCTATTTCGACGCGGCCACCCGCTCGGTCAGCTTCGATGCGATGATGCAGGATCTGCAAGAGGTGAAGGCGGGCGATGTCGTGCTGCTGCACGGCTGCTGCCACAACCCGACCGGGGCGAACCTGACGCTGGATCAGTGGTCCGCCGTGGCCGACCTGCTGGAAGCCAAGGGCGCGGTGCCGATGATCGACTTGGCCTATCAGGGCTTTGGCGACGGGCTTGAGGCCGATGCCGCCGGCACCCGCCTGATGGCGCAGCGCCTGCCCGAGGTGATGATCGCGGCCTCTTGCTCCAAGAATTTCGGCATCTACCGCGAACGCACCGGCATCCTTCTGGTGCTGACCGATGCCTCGGCCCGCGACACGACGCAAGGCACGCTGGCCTATCTGAACCGCCAGAACTATTCATTCGCGCCCGACCACGGCGCGCGCCTGGTGACCATGGTGCTGACCGATCCGGCGCTGCGCAAGGAATGGGAAACCGAGCTGGAAGAGGTGCGCACCGGCATGCTGGGCTTGCGCGAACAGCTGGCGGCGGAACTGCGGCAGCTGTCGAATTCCGACCGCTTCGATTTCATCGCGCGCCACCGCGGGATGTTTTCGCGTCTGGGGGCAAGCCCCGAGCAGGTGGAAAAGATGCGCGTGGACAATGCCATCTACATGGTCGGCGATTCGCGGCTGAACATCGCGGGGCTGAACGCCACGACGGTTCCGATCCTCGCCCGTGCGATCATCGCCGCCGGGGTCTGATCCCGGATCGGCAAGCAGAAATGGACCGCGCGCCTGATCCGGCCCCTTAGCCGATCACGGCGCGCGCGCCCGCCGACACGGTCATGACCACCGCCAGCGTGACCAGCACCGAAACGGCCCCCAGAACAAGACCAAGGGCCGATATCAACCCATCGCGTTCAATCAGGCCGAAACCGCTGACCAGCAGTGAAATGGCCGGGAACCAACCGCTTAGCGGGATGGGAAGGAACAAGGTAAAGGCGATAACGAACAGCGCCAGACCCAAAAGCCGCTCATTTCGGCCGTGAAACAGCCAGATCATCCGCGGCCGCACCAGCCGTTCCACCGGGCGCGATATCGGGCGCAACCGTATGACCGTGCGTCGCAGCGCGGCATCATCAATCCGGCGCTGCGCCAGAAACCGCGGAAGCCGCAGATAGGGATAGCCCATCGCCAGCTGCGCCGACAACAGCAACAGCGGAAGTGCCGTCACCAGCGTTGAGCCCAGCGGCAGTGGTAGCAGATTCACCAGCGAAAACAGCAAAAGCGCCCAGCCGAACGACCTGTCGCCCAGGCTGGCCAGCAGGCCCCCCAAGGTCGTCGTGGCGGTGCGATCCCGTTCGCGGATAACCCGAAGCAGGGCCGAGGACGGAGAACGCCTTTTGTGCCGTTCGATCTTGGGGCTGTCCATCCGACTCTCCTGAAAGCTGCACCTATATCGGCGCGCCCAAAGCGGAAATCAATGCATCGCCCGCGACGGAATGCGCTGCGGCCCTTCAGGCAGGATGAAACAGCGCCTCCATCGCCCGGCGCACCCGCACCGGCTCGGTCTCGGGGGCGTCGACGTCCTGCCAGGACAGCATCTGCCCCGCACCCACCGCACGCCGCAGCCGCATGCCATGGGCAAGCCCGATCGGCAGCCCGCCACCGGCCAGCGAATCCTCGGCCCGGGCAAGCCGACCCCAGACCGTAAAGCCCCCTTCGCCATCCAGCATCTCCCCCGCCGAAAGGTCGCGCTTGGCCACGGCCACAACGTCCGAGACAAAGCCATTGGTGCGCCCCGTCGGCTCGCCCCGCAAGGCGGCATTGGCGACGCTGATACCCAGTTCCAGACCGATCAGATGGGTCGGGCGGAACAAGGTCGCATATCGGCCGGATCGGTCGGTCATCACCTGGTACTCGCGGAAACAACGGCGCACATAATCCGCACCAGGTCCCCCATCTTCGGCGGCCTCAAAGGTGACATAGACCCCCCAGCGCAAATCACCGACTACCTGACGCCCATCCCGTTCCAGGCTTGAAACCACCTCGACCATGCCCGGTTCTTCCAGAACGCCCCCCGCCGCCCGGGGTTTCAGCACATCGGCCAGATCATGCGTCCCGGCGGGCGGGAACAACAGCCCGCCGCGCGGTGCCAGAAGCCCCGAGGCATTCGAAATCGCCGCCATCTCCAGCGCCGATTTGGTACCGTCCAGGAATGAGTTGAACATCTGCGGGTTCATCCCGCCTTGCGCGGCCTCTTCGGCGGTAAGGCCATAGTGATCCCAGACCGTATCCGGGGTCGAGCTGGCATATTGCGGCAGGTATTTCGTGCCCTTCCCTGCGGCAACCACGCGAAACCCGCAGGTGCGCGCCCAGTCTATCAATTCACAGACAAGCGCCGGCTGATCACCATAGGCCATCGAATAGACCAGACCCGCGCGGTCGAATTCACGCACAAGATAGGCCCCGGCCAGGACATCCGCCTCGACATTCACCATGACGATGTGGCGGCCATGCCGCGCCGCCAGCAACGCATGCCGGATCCCCGCGCCGGGATTTCCGGTGGCTTCGATCACCACATCAAGGCCGGACGCCTCGATCAGCTGGGCGGGATCGTCGGTGATGCAGGTGCGTCCAGTCGCCAGGGCATCTGCGAATGATTCCGCCCGCACCGACGTGACATCCCATCCTGTATGGACCAGGGCGTCATGGGCGCGCTGCGCGGACAGATCCGCAATTCCCATCAGATGCATGCCCGGCGTATGGCGCACCTGCGACAGGAACATCGATCCGAACTTTCCTGCCCCGATCAGCCCGACACGAATCGGGCGCCGCTCGTTGTGGCGCTGCAAAAGCTTGGCATGAAGGTTCAACGGTGGGCTCCTTCTAAAGGCGGGTCTGCGGTTTGTCTGGCACGTTTGACCATCGGGCCCCTGGGGTCAAGCACGCCCGCGCGGACCTGCCCGGTTGCGGATGACCCGCAGGACCTCGGCCCGGCTGAACAGGCGTGCCGCAGATTGGCGCTGCAATGCGACTTCTTGCGCGATGTCCGCCGCTTCGGTCTCTAGCGCGGCTGCCTGCCGCGCGGTCCAAATGTGAAAGAACTGCGCAACCGGGGCCATAGCCGGATCGCCAAGCGCCTGATCATTTGCCTGCCGGGCCTGCAGTTCAAGCGCGCTACGGGCCTTGTTCAGCGCCGCTTCGCGACGGCGCACTTGGGCCAGCCGTGCAAGTGCCGCCTGACTTTCCATATCGGCCAGTTGGCGAAGCCGTTCCAGCTTGGTCCGGTCAATCGTCATGTCCATCCGCCCCGCGCCTTCTGGCGCATTCTTTCCGCAAACCGGATCGCTGCGGCAATTGCCTTGTAATGCTCGGGCCGGATTTCGTCGCCGATGTCGATCGTGGCGTGAAGGGCGCGTGCAGTGGGCGGGTCGGAATGGATCGGCACACCGTTTTCCATCGCAGTCTCGCGAATGCGTGCCGCGATTTCATCCACACCTTTCGCAACACAATAGGGCGCACGACCGCTGCCCTTTTCCCATTTCAGCGCAACAGCATAGTGGGTGGGGTTCACCACGACCACATCCGCCTTCGGCACATCGGCAAGCATGCTGTTGGTCGCAATTTCCATCCCACGCTGGCGACGTTGCGCCTTCATATGCGGGTCGCCCTCGGAATTCTTCATTTCATCGACCAGCTCTTGCCGGCTCATCCGGTTGCGGCGAAGGTGCTCAAGGCGTTGCCAGAAGTAATCGATGGCCCCGAAAACAAAGGCGAGCATCGCGACAAGAACCATGAATTCCTGGATCAGCGCCGCAAGCTCGGCCGTGACGATGCCCGGGTCATAACCCTGGCTGATCAGGATCCTCGGCATGCGACTG
This sequence comes from Phaeovulum molybdatiresistens, assembly GCF_023544865.1. Lineage (GTDB taxonomy): Bacteria > Pseudomonadota > Alphaproteobacteria > Rhodobacterales > Rhodobacteraceae > Pontitalea. Next base: position 9,421 of record NZ_JAMJFX010000032.1, read on the forward strand.
ATCAGGAAATTGCCCAGCAGCACCGCGATCAGAACAAGTTTGACGAAGCTTTTTGCGAATTCAAACAGTCCGTTGCGCCCGAATTTCTGCCCGGCATTCTTGATCGGATCAATCCGGTTGAGCTTGGGCAAAAGCTTGTCTGGCGCAAAAACAACCGCGCGCTGCGCCATCAGCGCGGCCACTGCAGCCCCCATTGGCAACAAGAACCACGGCGCCGCGAATACCGCCAGTTCACCAACCCAGGCGCCAAGCATGGCCGAATCGATGGCGGCAGTTCGGCCAGCCACCCCCTCCGCGCGCGACAGCAGATAAGCGGCGGTATTGGCAAAGGCGGACAACGAGGCTTGCCCAAAGCCAATCGCCGCGATCAGAAAGCCCGCATAAACGGCCGCGACCGTCAGATCCGCCGACTTTACAAGATCGCCCTTCTTTCGCGCCTCATCCAGCTTGTGCTGGGTTGGTTCATGTTCCTTTTCGGCCGCTTCGTTGCTCACCATGCCCCCCCGAACGCGTCGTTCAGAAATGTGGTGAAGCTGGCGTGCCAGTGGACAAGACCGCTGGGCACCGCGATGGCCAGCAACGCAAGGCCGCCCAATGTCAGCGCCGGCGCGCCCACAAAGGACACCATCAGCTGCGGCATCGCCCGGTTGATGACGCCAAGCGCGACATTGTAAACCAGCCCCGCAAGAACGAACGGGGCGGCGATCGAGAAAGCCAGGCCGAACGTACGCGTCACGCCGCTGACCCCCCAGGCCCGAAGCGCCTCGGCATCGGGCAACTGCCCCGGCGGAAGCACATCGTAAGACGCAATGATCAGCGCCGCGACCTGAACGTGAAGCCCTGCCATGACCGCCAAGGCCAGTCCGGCCGTGGTCAGCAAATGGCCAACGGCGGGCTGCGGCTCTCCGGAGGTGCCGCCGAACAGTTGCGAAAGGGACGTGGCCTGCGCCGCGATCGTTCCCGCCACCTGAAGGGCCAGAACGAAGAACCGGATGCCGACGCCCAGCGCGAGGCCGATCAACGCCTCGCCAAGGATGATCGCCCCCCCACCCACCGCCTGGACGGGTGCCGCGACCGCGGGCGCCACGACAAGCGTGAACGCAAAAGACAGCACAAGCTTGATCCGGGCAGACAGGAACTGTTCACCAAAGGCCGGAAGTACCGCCATCAGGCCGCCGACCCGCAGGAAGATCACGAAACCAGTTTCAAGAAAGCCTTGCCCCAAAAGAAGGATCGGGCTGAGGTCCAGCATCATGCCGCAACAACCCCGACCATGGCAGGACGCGCGTTGATCCCGATTTCCTCAAAGCTCAGAACCGGGGCGGTTATGCCACGCGCGCCCAGAACCGTTCGCAAAAAACGCCTGCGGCGGCTGGAGGTGACAAGCGCGGGGAACGTTCCGTTTTCTGCCGCCCGGGCGACCTTTTCCGAGACGTTGCTGACCAACCGGTTGAACTTGTCGGGCGGCAGCGCAACATCATGCCCACCGCGTTCGCCCGGCAACTGATAGGTGGTGAAGACATCTTCCCATTCCGGGGCCAGTTGCAGCAGGGGAATCGTGCCGTCTTCGCGCTTCATCTCGGCGATCAGCTGAAATCCAAGACGCTGGCGCACGTGTTCGCAGATCGCTTCGGGGGTCGATAGCCCGCGGCCTTCCGCGATCGCCTCGATGATCAGCAGCAGATTGCGGATGGAGACACGTTCTTCAAGCAACAGCCGCAGGACAGTCAGCAACAGATCGACCGGCACCTTTTCGGGGATAAGTTCATCCAGGATTCGCCGGTTCGATGCAGCCCGTTCCGGATCGGAAAGATTGCAGGTTTCATCCAGCAGCCGGCGCAGGGCGCGCAGTGTCAGCAGCCGGCTGAAATTGGACTTGATCACCTCCAGAAGATGCGTCGCCAGGACTTCGGTCGGCCCGACGACGGTGGACCCGGTCAGGGCGGCCTCTTCCTGCATCGCGGTGGGAATCCAGCGCGCCGGTGCGCCATAGACCGGTTCCCGCACGTCTTCGCCTTTTGGCAAAAAATCGGCGTTGTCAGCTACCAGCGCCAGGATGCAATCGGGGAAAAGCCTGTCTTTTGCCTGTTCGACCCCCTGAATACGGATGCGGTAACCACCCGGCGGCAGGGTCGCGTCATCGGTCAGGCGGATCTCGGGAAGAATTAGGCCATATCCCGCAGCCACATGATTACGCATGTTGGCGATACGCGCATCAAGCCCCGTCGCCGGATCAAGCGCCATCGCCACAAGATCCGGAGAGAATTCGACGTGAATGTCATCGACATCCAGCACGTCACCAAGCGATTTTCGGCGTGGACCAGCATCGACGGGCGGCTGCATACGCATCGCGTCGCGCCGAAGGCGGCGCAGTTCGGCCCGCTGCACCGCGAACCCGGCCCCGGCCAGTGCCGCCGCACCGGCGATGAACGGCACAAACGGAAGCCCGGGCACGATCGCGAACAGCGCCATCAGCAGGGCAACGGTATAAAGCGCGGGCGGATACTTCCCCAATTGACGGAACAGGTCCAGATCGACCGCGCCCTTCGTGCCCCCCCGGGAAAGAAGGATCGCGGAGGAAACAGAGATGATGACCGCAGGGATCTGGCTGACAAGCCCGTCCCCCACCGTCAGGATCGCATAGGTTTCAAGGGCGCGGCCGATCGGCATGCCATGCACGGCGGTGCCGATGATCAGGCCCATCACCATGTTCAAAAGCGTGATCAGCAAACCCGCAACGGCATCGCCCTTGACGAATTTGGATGCGCCATCGAGCGATCCGAAAAAGGTGGTCTCTGCCTGTTCTTTTTCGCGACGCTCTTTCGCCTCGGCGTGATTGATCGCGCCGGCGTTCATGTCGCTGTCGATCGCAAGCTGCTTTCCGGGCATCGCATCCAGCGCGAAACGGGCCCCAACCTCGGCCATGCGCCCCGCGCCTTTCGTGATGACCATGAAATTCACGATCATGATGACACAGAACACCACAAGGCCGATCAGCACCGACCCGCCCATGATGAAATCTGCAAACCCCTCAATCACCTCGCCTGCGGCGCCGGTGCCGGTATGGCCCTGGCCGATGATCAGCTTCGTTGACGAGATATTCAGCGAAAGCCGCAACATCAGCGTTGCCAGCAGCACAGTCGGAAATGCCGAAAAATCAAGTGGCCGTTCAACAAACAACGTCACCGTGAAAATCAGAATGGCCAGTGCGAATGACACCGCAAGCCCGATGTCGAGGACCCAGGCCGGCATCGGCAGCACCATCATGACGATGATGGCCATCAGCGCCAGGGACAGAAGCACGGTAGGCTGAAAAACATTGGCAAGCGTCAGGCGGGGCATCATTCACCCCTTTCCTGCAGGGCCGCCGCGAACAGGCTTGCGCCAGAGGCTGCCCCAAGCGACGGCGCCGGCGTGCCCTGACGCCTTAGAAACGGATAACGGTTCTCCCGGTAGGGCCGATCGGGGGCCTGGTCATTGCGGGCGGCAAGGACGATATCGGGGATCTCTGGAATGTCCGGTCGGGCGCCCGTGGCACCGGGCGGCAACGGCGGTGCCGCCGTTAGTTGATTGCGAAAGCGGTTGAAACGTTCGGTATAGCGCTGCGCATATTCTGGGGTGCGCGAATGATAGGCGCCCGCCGCCTTGGGCCAGGTTCCCATTTCCTGATACAGATCACCCAGAAAGCGTGCTGCATAAAGCGCATTCGCCATCGGCTCGAACATCTCATCGATGGATGAGAACGCTTCCCCATGCCATTTGTAATTGATCTGGAAGCAGCCCACGTCAAAGCTTCGGGCACCGCGCTTGAATTCCTTGAAGACGAAGGCGCGCGCCTCATCCAGGGTATCGAACCAATGGCCCGCCCCTTCCATATTCACGGTCCAGGGCCACGGCTGGACCTGCCCGCCGATCTTGCGACCGGTCTCGGTTCGGGAAATCGCCAGCAGCACATCAACCGGAACGCCGGTCTGCTCGGCGGCGCGCTGGGCGACGGCATCGCAGATGGCGGCGTCGGCTGGCCCAGCGGCAGCGGAAGGCGCGCCAAGCACACCCAGCCAAAGCGCCGGCAGACCGCCCAGAAACACGCGGATAAACGTCTTGAACATGGGATTCGCCCGGTTGCTGCAGTTCTTGCTGCAGGCAACGCTAGGCAAAGACGGTTTAGAAACCGTAACCCTGTTTCAGAATAGTTCGGCGGGGCAATGGCCCCGCCGACACGAAACACCCCGACCCCGGGGCTGTCTGTCAGAAATCCAGGTTTTCGACGCTCAGGGCGTTTTGCTGGATGAACTCGCGCCGCGGCTCGACGACATCGCCCATCAGCTTGGTGAACAGGTCTTCGGCCTCGGCCACATCCTCAACCCGGACCTGCAACAACGTCCGCGCCGACGGATCAAGCGTGGTTTCCCAAAGCTGTTCGGGGTTCATCTCGCCCAGCCCCTTATAGCGCTGCAGCGACAGGCCCTTTTCGCCCTCTTGCAGGATGGCTGAAAGCAGTTCCAGCGGACCATGGATCATCTGTTCCCGGTCCTTGCGGACCAGCTTGGCCGGGGTCGCGTAGACCTCTTGCAATGCCTCGGTGTGGCTGGCCAGCCGCCGCGCCTCGCCTGATCGCAGCACGGGGCCATCCAGCGTCCGCGCCTCTTCGACGCCGCGAAGCGACCGGGTGAACCGCAAGCCGTGATCCTGGGTCGGACGGCCCGTCCAGCCGCGTTCATATTCCAGCGCGATCACATCCAGACGCTGCGCGACCACATCGGCCACACCCTGCGCATCGGCATCAACACGGCCTTGAACCAACGCGCCGGCGATCGCCGCCTGTTCCAGGATGCGCTGCGGATAATGCGTCGGGAAGGCCTGCAGGATGCGGCGCACGACGCGCGCCTCTTCGACCACGCGGGCCAGATCTGCGCCGGTGATCTCCTCGCCATTGCCCAGGCGCAGGATCGCACCATCAACCCCTTGATGAATAAGGAAATCCTCAAGCGCGGCCTGATCCTTCAGATAGACCTCGGACTTGCCGCGCGCGACCTTGAACAGCGGCGGTTGCGCAATGTACAGATGCCCTGCCTCGATCAGTTCGGGCATCTGCCGGAAGAAGAAGGTCAGCAAAAGCGTACGGATATGCGCGCCGTCCACATCGGCATCGGTCATGATGATGATCTTGTGATAGCGCAGCTTGGCCAGATTGAATTCATCCCGGCCAATGCCCGTGCCCAGCGCGGTGATCAGCGTGCCGATCATATCCGAGGCCAACATCCGGTCAAACCGGGCGCGTTCCACGTTCAGGATCTTGCCGCGCAGGGGCAACACCGCTTGGTTCTTCCGCTCGCGCCCCTGCTTGGCGGAACCGCCGGCCGAGTCACCCTCGACGATGAACAGTTCGGAAAGCGCGGGGTCTTTTTCCTGGCAGTCGGCCAGCTTGCCGGGCAGGCTTGCGACATCCATCGCGGTCTTGCGCCGGGTCAGTTCGCGCGCCTTGCGCGCTGCTTCGCGCGCAAGGGCCGCCTCGATGATCTTGCCGACGATCTGCTTGGCCTCGGCGGGATGTTCCTCGAACCATTCCGACAGCTTTTCGCTTACCAGGTTCTCAACCGCGGGACGAACCTCGGATGACACCAGCTTGTCCTTGGTCTGGCTGGAAAATTTCGGGTCCGGCACCTTGACCGACAGGACACAGGTCAGCCCCTCGCGTGCGTCGTCGCCGGTGAAATCGACCTTTTCCCTTTTCGCGATCCCGGAAGATTGCGCATAGGCGTTGATCGTGCGCGTCAGCGCGCCGCGGAAGCCCGCAAGATGCGTTCCGCCATCGCGCTGGGGAATATTGTTGGTAAACGGCAGGACGGTTTCATGGTAGCTGTCATTCCACCACATCGCGACCTCAACGCCTATACCACCGCGATCGCCGGTGATGAAGATCGGCTCGGGCATCACCGAGGTCTTGGACCGGTCCAGATAGCGCACGAATTCGCGCACCCCGCCCTCATAGACCAGTTCCGAGCGTAGCGGCTCAACGGGACGTTCATCTTCCAGGATGATCTTCACGCCCGAGTTCAGGAAGGCCAGTTCGCGTAGCCGGTTTTCCAGCGTCTTGAAGCTATAGTCGAGGTTCGAGAAGGTGCCGTCGGGCCGGTTCGTCTTGGCCGAGGCCAGAAAGCGCACCTCGGTCCCTTTTTCGCCCGGCGCAGCATCGCCCACCACCTTCAGCGGCACGGCGGTTTCGCCAAATTCGAAACGCGCGTAATGTTCCTTGCCATTGCGCCAGATGCGCAGGTCCAGCCATTCCGACAGCGCGTTCACAACCGAAACGCCAACGCCGTGCAGACCACCCGACACCTTGTAGCTGTTCTGATCGAATTTGCCGCCCGCATGCAGCTGGGTCATGATGACCTCGGCGGCGGAAACGCCTTCTTCGGGGTGGATGTCGACCGGAATCCCGCGCCCGTTGTCGCGCACCGAAACGCTGCTGTCGGCGTGAATCTTCACATGGACAAAATCCGCATGTCCCGCCAAAGCCTCATCGATGCCGTTGTCCACGACCTCATAGACCATGTGGTGCAGACCGGACCCGTCGTCGGTATCGCCGATATACATGCCCGGCCGCTTGCGCACAGCCTCCAGGCCCTTGAGAACCTTGATAGATTCTGCGCCGTATTCGCTCGGGTTCCTGGTTTCTTCGGTCATGCCCGCCCGTCCTGTTTCTTGCCCCCGTCTTATAGGGGTTTGGCAGAGGATTGTCACGCCAAAGACACAAGATTTAGGGGGCCGCAGGCCTTTCAGTAACAGCCGAAACACCGTCCGTCTCAGTCACATCGAAATACTGACCGCGCGGGCCCAGGGCGTCGAACAGTTCCGCCCCCGTCCCCGTCATCAGCACCTGCGCCCCAAGCGCGCAGATTTCATCGTAAAGCGCGGCCCGGCGCCCGGCGTCCAGATGGGCGGCCACCTCATCCAGCAACAGCACGACATCTTCGCCGACCAGGGCGCGGGCATTTGCCAGAATGAGAGAAATCAGCAGCGCCTTTTGTTCGCCGGTCGAACATTGCGCGGCCGGGGCATCCTTTGCGGCATAGACCGCGCCAAGATCCGCGCGGTGCGGTCCCTCCAGCGTGCGGCCCGCCGCCATGTCACGGCTGCGCCCCGCGGCCAAGGCCGCAGCCAGATCCGCAGGCCCGGCATTTTCGATCGACAGGCGCGCGGCGGGAAAAACCGGGTCGGCGCCCCGCTGTGCCGCCACGACACGGGCCAGCGCTGCCGCACGATTGGCGGCAATCTGCATACCGGCATCGGCCATCCGCGCCTCTAGCGCGCCATACCAGGCCACGTCGCGCACCCCATCCTTCAGCAGGCGGTTACGTTCGCGCATGGCCTTTTCATAATCCAGAACCGCTTCGGCATGCGACGGGACAAAGGACATCGTCATCCGGTCCAGGAACCGCCGCCGCCCCTCGGCCCCCTCGATCCACAGCCGGTCCATCGCTGGCACCAGCCAGACCACCCGCAACAAACGCCCCAGCGCGACCTGTGCCGCAGGCTTACCATCGATCAGCACAGCGCGGGCCTGTCCGGGCAGCGCCGACGTCTCCACCTCATGCCCATCCAGCGCCGCGTGGATTTTCCAGCCGACGGCCTCTTGCCGACGCATCATGTCTTCGGCGCCCGCGCGGCGCAGCCCACGCCCGGGCGACAACAGGGAAACCGCTTCAAGAATATTGGTCTTGCCCGCGCCGTTGGGCCCGTAGATCGCCACGGGGCGGTCGTCGAAATCAAGAACGGCCCGGCGATGCGAACGAAACTGCAACAAGGTCAGTTGCCGCAGCATCGCCGCCCCTTCATTCCGCAAGCGCCCGAAGATCGGGGGCGCGTCACACGCGCATCGGCATCACGACATAGACCGCCGAGGTATCGTTACCCTCGCGCATCAGCGTCGGATCGCCAGAGGAGTTGAACAGGAAAACCGCGTTCTCACGGTCAACCTGGCTTGCGATTTCAAGCAGGTATTTCGCGTTGAAACCGATTTCCAGCCGCTCGTCGCCATAGGCGACGGCCAGCTCTTCCTCGGCGGCGCCCGCATCGGGCGCATTGACAGACAGGACCAGCCTGTCTTCATCCAGGCTAAGCTTCACGGCGCGCGACCGTTCCGAGGACACCGTCGCCACACGGTCGACGGCCTTGGCGAATTCCGATGCATCCACCTCCAGGCGGCGGGTATTGCCCATCGGGATGACGCGGGAATAATCCGGGAAGGTTCCGTCGATCACCTTTGAGGTCAGCGTGATCGCCGGCGTGGCAAAGCGAACCTTTGTTTCGGACACGGAAACGGCGATCTGCGCCTCATCATCATCCAGCAGCTTGCGCAATTCACCCACGGTCTTGCGCGGCACAATCACACCGGGCATGCCCTGCGCCCCGTCGGGCAAGGGCGCATCGATTCGCGCCAGACGATGCCCGTCGGTCGCAACACAGCGCAGCGCCGGCCCGTCTTCACCCTGCGCCACATGCATGTAAACGCCGTTCAGGTAATAGCGGGTTTCCTCGGTCGAGATCGCGAATTTCGACTTGTCGAACAGCCGCCGCAGCACCTTGGCGGGGGCCGAGAAATTCGCGGTGTATTCAGACGATGCCATCACCGGGAAATCTTCGCGCGGCAGCGTCGCCAGGTTGAAGCTTGACCGCCCTGCCTGCACCGAAAGCCGCCCCGAGGCCGGATCATCGGACAGCGAAATCAGCGCGCCATCGGGCAATTTCCGCACGATTTCATGCAGCATCACCGCCGAAACGGTCGTCGCACCCGCGCGTTCGACCTGCGCATGGGTCTTGTCTACGACCTCGATGTCAAGATCGGTGGCGCGGAAGGACACCATATCCCCCTCGGCCTCGATCAGCACATTGGCAAGGATCGGGATCGTGTTGCGCCGTTCCACCACCGATTGGGCCTGCGCCACGGCCTTCAGAAGCGCCGCGCGTTCGATGCTGATCTTCATTTCCATCCCCTAAGCTGCCGGGAGCGGAAAACTAGCAGCTTTCCGCTCAGGCTCAAGATTTTTCAGGACATTCGGTCGCTTTCCGGCGACCGTCAAGACTCAGGTCTCCAGAAGACGGCGCAGCAGGTCGATATCCTCGGCCATCTGACGGTCGGCCCCCTGCAATTCTTCGACCTTGCGGATGCCATGCATGATCGTGGTGTGATCGCGCCCGCCGAAACGCCGCCCGATCTCGGGCAGACTGCGGGTGGTCATCTGCTTGGCCAGGAACATCGCCACCTGCCGCGGCCGGGCGATGGTGCGCTGACGCTTGGGGCCGATCATGTCCGAAAGGCGGATATTGTAATGCTCGGCCACCTTGCGCTGAATCTCTTCGATCGTGACCTTGCGGTCGGAAGCCCGCAGGATGTCGACCAGACATTCCTGCGCCAGATCCAGCGTGATTTCACGCCCGACAAGCGATGCAAAAGCGAACAAACGTGTCAGCGCGCCTTCCAGCACACGCACGTTGGTGGTGATGCGGTGGGCAAGGAATTCCAGCACACCATCGGCCAGTTTCAGCCCCGGATACTGGCCGCGATAGGCCTCGGCCTTGGTCTGCAGGATGCCCAGCCGCAATTCGTAATCGGTCGGGTGCAGATCGACGACCAGACCGCATTGCAGGCGCGACTTGATGCGTTCCTCAAGATCCTTGATCTCGCCGGGGGCGCGATCGGCGGAAATCACGATCTGCTTTTGCTGATCGACCAGCGCGTTGAACGTATGGAAGAATTCTTCCTGCGTCGAATCCTTGCCGGCAATGAACTGCACGTCATCGACCATCAACACGTCGACGGACCGGAACATCTCCTTGAAGTCCATGATCTGACGTTCGCGCAGCGCCTGGACAAAGCGATACATGAACTGTTCCGCAGACAGATACAGCACACGCAGTTCGGGGCGGCGAAGCTGCAGTTCATGCGCGATCGCATGCATCAGGTGCGTCTTGCCCAGCCCCACCCCGCCATACAGAAACAGCGGATTGAAGGTGACCGGGCCGCCTTCAGCCACGCGGCGGGCGGCGGCATGGGCCAGCTCATTGGGCTTGCCGACCACAAAGCTGTCAAAGGTGAAACGCGAATCAAGCGGCGCGCCGGGCAGTTCGGCATCATCGGCGGGGCGGGCCGGCTTTTTCGGCTGTGCGGGCTTGGCCACCGACGGGCGCGGCGCGCGGCCGGCTTCGGGAACACGGATCTCGACCCGTTCCACCTGGACGCCGGCTTTTTCCAACTCACGGCGGATCTGATCGGCAAAGTTGCGCGATACCCAATCGCGCATGAATTTCGTCGGGGCATCGAACCGAACGATTCCCTCAGAGACCCCGTTCAGCTGGAGCGGTTCGATCCAGGTCGTGAAGTTGTTCTTGCCAACGCTTCTAAGCAGCTCATCACGCACCCGCCCCCAGGTCTCTTCTGTCATGTTCTTGTCCAATCATGCCTACATCCAGCTGCAAACCACAGCCTTGGACATACGGACACCAGCCGGATCGGGATAGACCCCGATCCGCCCTTGCGGCGGCAGCATGCATGAGGACACCAGAAACAACGCCTGGCAAGCAGACGAGGCGTAGTTCCGCCAGAAACCGGCTCGGACCCGGTTCTCTGAAAACGCACCTTTTCGCCGGGCAGTCCGGCGTTTTTTTATCCAATCGGGCCTTCAGGCCCGAACAGGCCGAAAAAGATGCGTCATGTCCCCCAAGGCGACGTGAATCGCACCCAGACGCTAGCAAGCCCGCCAAGGGGCGTGCAACTGATCTTCGCGCTTGACGCCATTTTCCCGCAACCGAATCTGCCCGGGGTGGGCGGATTCGCAACACAAATACGTATACCATTGAAAATGCTATGTTTTCTTATTTTGCTCGAAAGTCGTGGCATTCATTTGACCAAGGTCAACAGCCCAAGCCCACTGCGCCGCTGCCATCTGCTGATCTTGCCGCTGCAACGGCTTTGCACCCCGCTTTTATGGGCCGGCGCCACTGTCGGCGCCAGCTTTCTGCCCGGTCCGGATCGTTCAGGACAACGCCACCTACGCACCGGGCGGGCGCGGCTTCAGGGGCCAGAAGACCCCGTTACCGGGGCCGAATCGGGCGCGGTCAATCGTCGCTCGCGGCGGTGGCCGGATTGACCATCGCATCCAGAATCGCAGGCAGGTCGATCAGGCCGACCAGCGTGCCATCGGCCTCGCGCACCTGTGCGGTTCGGACATCGGCCTTGATCATCCGCCGCGCAACCAGATCCAGTTCCGACCGGGCGCGGACGGTAAAATCCGGCAGCGGCGCGCCCTCGGCGGCGGGGGTGGCGATGGTGCGGGCCTTGATGATGCGACCGCGGTTCACCTCTTTCACAAAGCTGGCGATGTAGTCATTGGCGGGGTTCAGCACGATGTCCTGCCCGGTGCCGACCTGTTCCAGCGCACCATCGCGCAGGATGGCGATCTTGTCGCCTAGCCGCAGCGCCTCATCCAGATCGTGGGTGATGAAGATGATCGTCTTGTGCAGCTCTTCCTGCAGTTCCAGCAGGATCGACTGCATGTCGACGCGGATCAGCGGGTCAAGCGCGGAAAACGCTTCATCCATCAGCAGGATCTCGGCATCATTGGTCAGCGCGCGCGCCAGGCCAACACGCTGCTGCATGCCGCCCGACAGCTGTTTGGGATAGTAATCCTCAAAGCCCTGAAGCCCCACGCGGTTGATCCAGTAGCGGGCCTTTTCCTCGGCCGCGGCGCGCGCCACGCCCTGGATCGACAGGCCGTAGATCGTATTTTCCAGCACCGTGCGATGCGGCAGCAGCGCGAATTTCTGGAACACCATCGCGGTTTTCCGGCGTCGGAAGTCGCGCAACTGGGCGGGGGTCATCGCCACAACATCCTGCCCCTCATGGATCACCTCGCCCGCGGTCGGGGTAATCAGGCCGTTGATGTGCCGGATCAACGTCGATTTGCCCGAGCCCGACAGCCCCATGATCACGGTGATCTTGCCGAAAGGGATGGTCAGGTTGATGTTATGCAGCCCCAGAACATGGTTGTAGCGGCTGTTCAGTTCTTCCTTCGTCATGCCGGCCTTGACGGCGTCGATGTGGCGATGGGCCTCGGGGCCGAAGATCTTGTAAAGGTCGCGGATCTCGATGTCATGACCGGGCGAGGTGACGGCCTGTGCCGCCTGCGTCTGGGCCTGCATGTCAGTCATGGCCAATCTCCGAATGTTTCTGAAGGCGCTTGCCATAGGCCTGGGTCGCGCGGTCGAAGATGATGGCGATGGCGACGATGGCCAGGCCGTTCATCACCCCCAGCGTGAAATACTGGTTGTTGATCGCCTGCAGCACCGGCTGCCCCAGCCCCCGCACCCCGATCATCGAGGCAACGACGACCATCGCAAGGCTCATCATGATGGTCTGGTTCACCCCCGCCATGATCGTGGGCAGCGCAAGCGGCAGCTGCACGTTGCGCAGCTTTTGCCAGGCGTCCGACCCGAAGGCCTCGGCGGCCTCCAGCACATCGGCGGGCACCTGGCGGATGCCCAGGTTCGTCAGCCGGATGATCGGCGGGATCGCATAGATCACCACTGCAATCACCCCCGGCACCTTGCCCAGGCCAAAGATCATCACCACCGGGATCAGATAGACAAAGCTGGGCATGGTCTGCATCATGTCCAGAAGCGGGGTCACCCAGGCGTTCAGCCGGTCAGACCGCGCCATCAGGATACCGATCGGAATGCCCAGAACGATTGCAACCAGCGTGCAGACCGCCACCATGGCGATGGTGCGCATCGTGTCTTCCCACATGCCGAAATAGCCGATCAGCAGCATCGCCAGCACCGTGCCCGCGACGATCTTCCAGCTGCGGCTCATGATCCAGATCAGCGCGGCGATGACCGCAAGCACAACCACCCAGGGGCTGTTGATCATCAGGGTTTCGATCAACACCAGAAGGGCGCGGATCGGGTCGAACAGGTTTTCCAGCGTCTCGCCATAGGCGCGGGTAAAGTCACGGAACGCGCCGTCGATCGCAAGGCGCATGGCGCGCAGATCGCCGCGGCCCATTTCGGGAAAGTCATACAGGTCCATGCAGGGGTCCTTATCTGCCGGTGGAATGGAAAACGGGCGGGGAAGCGATGCCGCCCCCGCCCGATCACGCCATGCCGCGCCTTACAGCGCCGCCTTCACCTTTTCGGCGACATCGGCCGGAACCCACTGGGTCCACAGATCCTCATGCGTCATCAGGAATTCATAGGCGCCATCCTCATTCGAGGCCTGGTTATCCCCCATCCACGACAGCATCTTGTTCACCGTGTCATTGGTCCAGGCGCGGGTCTGGACGTAATCCATGGCGACGCCCGCCTTGTCGGCAAATTCCTTGGTGACGGTGGTGAACACATCCGACGTGGGCCATTCGGTAACCTTCGGGTCAAGGCAATCGGCGCTCACGATGCAATTGTCCCAATGCTCGCGATCAAATTCAGCCTCAAGATCCAGCCGCGTCATGTCGTATTTGCCAAGAATCGCGGTCGGGGCCCAGTAATAGCCGAACCAGCCCTCGTTGCGGTTGAAGGCCCGTGCGATCGACCCATCCAGCCCCGCGGCAGAGCCCGGATCGACCAGTTCAAAGCCCTTGTCGTCCGCGCCCGCGCCCAGATACTGGTTGCGCGCGATGTGCTGACAGGCCCAGCCCGACGGGCAACCAAAGAAGGCCCCCTTCGCCGGGTCCTCGGCGCCGGGGAACAGATCGGGGCGCTCCAGCGCCTGTTTCAGCGTGGTGATGCCATGTTCCTGCGCCAGCCAGGTGGGGATCCAGATGCCTTCGACCCCGCCATCGGTCAGGATCTGGCTGGCGATCACCAGCCGCCCTTCCGCCACCGCCTGATCCAGCGGCTCCTTGACGGCATTGACCCACATTTCGGGGGCCATGTCGGGTTCGGCCTTCTCGTTCATCGAGGTGAAGGTCGGCATGGTATCGCCCGCGACCAGTTCCACCTTGCAGCCATAGCCTTCCTCAAGAATGATCTTGTCGACCCAGGCTGCCAGACCTGCCGAAGCCCAGTTCATCTCGGCAATGGTGATGTTGCCGCAGTCCTCGGCGGCCAGCGCCGGGGTGGCCAGGGCAGCGCCAAGGGCAAAACCCGTCGATGCAAGAATCTTGCGCATGTAAGTCCTTTCGTTCGCGTGGCGCTATCGTGATGACCACACCCACGCACCACGCGGACAGGGCGGCCCTGTTGATTTTGTGCCGCAAGATGCGCCCGAAAGACGGGCAAGGCGGCGGGCCACAGAATGGTAGAACGTGGCCAAAACGACTGCCGTGATGGCAGGAAATAGCCCAAGGTGGGCTGCGGTGCGCGCGATTATAACGAAAAACTCAACAGAATCAAGGCGCCGAACCGGCCACCCGCCAAGCCCGCCCGCCAGAACAGATTATTCACCCTTTTCCAGCGGCTTGGCACACCGACATGCCCGAACGGTGGGGGCAACGGGAAACGTATGGTGCCCGATGCCGTCGGGCAAAGGCGTGTCGAAGCGGCAAACGCTGGACATACCCTGCCGGCGCGGTCCGCCAGCGGCCTGACAGGCCACAAATGGGCAAGTCGCGCATCGGCCCGATGCCCTGCTCATACGGATTCAAACCCCACCACCTGGCGCGTTGCGACCAAGTCCGCGCCAGGCCGCACGGCATCATGTTGCGCACCCCAAATCACCATAAAGGTCATGGCAGTGGTCTGCACCGTATCCAGCAGCCCGCGGCCAAATTTGCGGAGCGCAACGATTTTTTCCATGATCGGAGGGGCCACACACGGTGCCTGCTTGGCGTTCAGCTTAACCACCGGCGTGCTGTCGCCCGCAGAAAAGACCCTGGCATAGCCACGCTTTTCCATTTCGGCCGGGGCCATGCGCGTGAAGACGGCGGTGCTGGCGGTCGCGGCCTCCGATACCACGGCAAAGCCCACGCTCGCAAAGATCGTGGCTGTGGCCAACCCGCCGGGCGACCGCCCCACCCATTTGCGCGCGGCATCATAGGCGGATGTGGCAATCCCTACTTGCATCACCAGAAACCCGATCGCCACGAAAAGCGGCAGCACCCTAAACGAATATTGCGCGGATTTGGCGAAGGGAATCACCCCGGCCAGACCTTCGCCCACGGTGGGATTGCGGATGATCATCATCCTCACGATCCCCGTAGACTCCGGGGCATGGGACTATCCTGAATTTTGTGCGCTGACGCGGTAACCGCTCGCAGAAGAGGTCCACGCATGAGCATCGACAAAGGTCTTCTGGACCGCCTGATAGAGGTCCGCTCAACCGGGCGATCTGTTTGGCAAGATCGGCAGCTTGGCGGAACCGACCAGGGCGCTGGCAGACTGGCCTGCTGCCGGTTTCGTGGACACGAAGATAAGATCGTGACCAAGGCAACGGAGATCGGACATGGTGAGACGGAAGTTCTCGAAGGAGTTCAAGTTTGAA
>NZ_JAMJFX010000033.1 GCF_023544865.1 Phaeovulum molybdatiresistens
CGGACCGCACAGCAGCACCTCGGCCTCGGCCCCGGCGCCGATGGCGTTCATCGTCAACACCATCGCCATCAGCTGGGTCTGGGGTTCGGGGCGGTCAGGATCGTCAAGAGCTTGTTCGGCCCTTCGGCCTGGGCGGCACCGGCCAGGCCCAAGCCCGCGATCAGTGCAGCAGCGGCGAGTTTACGCATGGAAATCTCCTGTCTTGCGTGTCGGGAAACCGGACGAAAGGCAGATCGCACCTATCTGTGCAGGGCGAAAGGACGAAGCCGTTCAGCGGCATTGGCGCCTGTGGCTGGCGTTCGGCTCTGAATTCAGCGTTGCTCTTTGTGTTAGGCCTTTCCGGGCTGACGATCGGGGTCTTCCCACCCGTCAGACAGAGGGTTTCGATGAAGGCGGAGATCTTCCCGCGTGGGCAGACACCGAGACCAAGGGCGCCACTGCGGGAGCAGGCCGCATGATGAAGCCCGGTCCTTATCCTTGATCCGCCGCCGGCGCCCGCTCGGGATCTGCATGGCCCTGATTTGCTCTCAGCGGAACGGTTCGCCAACTTCGGCTGATAGTCGCCCGGTTCCGAGGCTGCCTACGGCGGGGATTGGCAGTCAACGCCAAGCTTTTACCGAGCGGCCCGAACTCCAATTGCCGCTTGCGCGCAACGTGGATCTCACCGCCGGAGCCCTTTCCCCATAGGCCCCCCGCGGCTTTGTTTTTCCGAGTTTTGTCAACTTGGACCGCCACCACCGGGTGACGACGGTCGCGCTGCGGTCCACGTCGAAAAAGCGTCAGGGGCGCTGCCTATTGGGTCTTCGGCCATAAGTTGAAGTGCATTTTCCAAGGCTGTTTTCCGCCTTCACAGCGCACGGGCCAAGCACTTTGGCCTGCCGATCCCCAAGGCTGACCATCCAACGTTTGCCCCCAGCGAAAGCCGTCGCCTATCTGTCCGAACGGTTGGGGTCGACGCGCCGCTTGCCGTCGCGCCGATCCACCGGAAAGCGCAGTTCAAACCGGACGGTGCCCTTGCCTGCGCTGCGCGCCAGTGGCACGCCCATGGCCTGCGCCAGCGCCTCGGTGATCGACAGGCCAAGGCCGTGCCCCGCGGATCGTTCGCCACGACCAAAGCGGCCCGCCGGCAGGGCGGCGTCAAGGGCCGGGTTCTCGATGCTCAGCCGGCCATCGGGGGTCAGGCGCAGACGTACCTCGCCCGTGCCGTGGTCCAGCGCATTCTCAAGCAAGTTGCGCAGCAGGATCGCAAGGGCATCGGCATCGAGCGCGACGTTCAGCCGGTCAAGATCGCCATCGTCAAAGCGGATCGGGTGCCGGGCGCGCGGACGCGCATCATCGATCAACAGGCGCAGGATGCGGACCAGATCCGAAGGCCCGGTGCCAAGACCCACACCGGCCTCGATCCGGGCCAGTTGCAGCAACCGTTCCACCCGCCGCGTCAGCGCATCTACCGTCGCCACCGCCGCCTGCGCATCCGGATCGGCCGACAGTTCAAGCCGCGCGCGCAGCGCCGCAAGGGGGGTGCGCAATTCATGCGAGGCATTGGCGACAAAGTCGCGCTCGGCCGCGCGCAGGGCGTCGATCCGCGCCAGAAACCCGTCGAAGGACGCGGCCAGCGGGTCCAATTCACTGGGCAGGCCGACCGCGCCCAGCGGCGACAGATCATCCGACCGCCGCCCGGCGACAGCCCCCGCAAGCGCCGCCACCGGCGCCGTCGCCTGCGCGACGATCCGGCGCAAGCCCCAAAGCAGCAGCGCCACAAGCGGCAGGGCAAGGGCCAGGAAGGCCGCCGCAGCCTCGATCATCTCTTCCCGGCGCCAGTCGGTGGAATGGGCGGCCTCGATCACCACGCCTTCCGCCGTGCGGCGCAGCACGCGCCAGCCCGGTACGTCGTGAAACCCGTCCGCCGAAAGGCCCGGCCAGGGTGCCGGCGCGACCATCGCCGCAGGCGTCAGGATACGCAGCACCCGTTCGCCATCGTTGGTTTGCACCCCCAACGTGCGCGGGATGCCCGCGCCCTGTGCCGTGTCAAGATAAAGGATCGTGGTTTCGACCAGGGCCTGCAGCTCTTCGTCGAACATCTCGTTCATCTCGTGGTCCAGCACGACGGCGGACACCGCGATCGTCGCGATCCAGCCACCCAGGACCAGCCCCAGAACCCGCCCGGTCAGGCGGCGGCGCAGCGACCAGGACCGGGCCGTTCCGGTCATGGCAGAACATAGCCCAGGCCGCGGCGCGTCTCGATCACCGAAGCCCCCAGCTTCTGGCGCAGGCGCGACACATAAACCTCAACCGCATTCCCCTCAATCGCGTCGTCAAAGGCGTAAAGCGCCTCTTCCAGGGCGGCCTTGGGCAGGACGCGGCCCCGCGCGCCCAGAAGCGCATCGAACAGCGCCCATTCCCGCGCGGTCAGCCGAACCTCGGCCCCATCGCGCCACAGCCGGGCTGCGGCGCGATCCACCTCAAGGCCCGCCACCTGCACCCGGGTTTGCGGCACGCCCTGCGCGCGGCGGGCATGGGCGCGGATGCGCGCGGCCAATTCGTGCAGATCGAAGGGCTTGACCACATAGTCATCGGCCCCCGCATCCAGCCCCGCGATCCGGTCGCTGATCTGGTCGCGCGCCGTGGCGATCAAGACCGGCGTCCGGTCGCCCGCCCGGCGCCGCGCCCGGAGCAGATCCAGCCCCGATCCGTCGGGCAGGCCCAGATCCAGGATCACACAGGCGTAATCGGCCAACGCCATCGCCTCGGCGGCGGTGGCGGCATCGGCGGCATGATCCACCGCATGCCCTTCGGCGCGCAAAAACCGCAGGACCGATTGGGCAAGCTCGGCTGTGTCTTCGACCAGAAGCAGGCGCATGGCCCCTGTCTACCCCGACGCGCCGCCCCGCGCGAGGGGGGATTGCGCCGTGCCACTGTAAGCCTGGCGCAAGGTTCAGCGCGCAAAGGGCGACAAACCCACCCAAGGCAGGCGGCGCAATGGCCGCACAAGGACCCATGACAGACAGACTTGCCCCAAGACCCGGATTTCCCCGCCCAAGGATCACACATCTGGGCCTGAACCTTGCCGTGTCCGGCTATCTGTTGGCCGCGCTGAATGCGGGGTTCTGGCGGCGCATCGCCGAGATTTTCGGGGACAGCCCCGTGCAAATGGCGCTGTTCGCGCTGGCCATCCTTGCCCTGACCCTGCTGACGCTGGAATTCTTCGGCCCCGGGCGGCTGCAAAAGCCGGTGGCGGCCGTGCTGATCCTGATGGCGGCGGGCGCCAACCACTACGAACGCAGCTTTGGCGTGCTGATCGACCGCGAGATGGTGCGCAATGTCTTTGAAACGACCTTCACCGAATCGCGCCACCTGATCACCCCCGCGGCGGCGTTCAGCATCGGCCTGACCGGGGTTCTGCCGGCCGCGCTGGTGTTCTGGCCGCGGGTCGTGCGTGTGGCGCGCTGGAACCACCTGTGGCGCTGGCCGCTGGGCATCGGGCTTGCCTTTGCGGTGCTGGCGGGGGGGCTGTTTGCGGATTTCAAGACCTTCTCGGCGGTGTTGCGTGAACGCAAGGATCTGATGGCCGCTTATCAGCCGGGGGCGACGATCGGCGCGCTGGCACGCTATGGCAAACAGCAATTCGCAGCCGAGGCAGGCGTGCTGCGCCCGATCGCCACCGATGCACGGCCCGGCACGCGGCTGGCCGGGGCGGACAAGCCGGTGCTGCTGGTTCTGTTCGTCGGCGAAACGCTGCGGGCGCAGAACTTTGGCCTGAATGGCTATGGCCGCGACACGACGCCGGAACTGGCCCGGCGCGAGGTGATCAACTTTCCCGATGTGACGGCCTGCGGCACATCGACGGCGGTGTCGCTTCCTTGCATGTTCTCGGCCCTGCCGCAGGCGGACTATTCGCGCGACAAATTCCTGGCGCAGGAAAACCTGCTGGATGTGCTTGCGCGGGCAGGCTTTGCGGTGCGTTGGGTCGACAACAACACCGGCGATCAGCGGATCGCCACCCGGACCGGCTGGACCAGGGTCGATGCGACGCTGGACCCCGCCGCCTGTGCCGTCGAATGCACGGATGAGGTATTCCTGCCGCTGATCGAGCAGACCCTGGCGGGGATCAGCACCGATACGGTTCTGGTGCTGCACATGATCGGCAATCACGGCCCGGCCTATTTCCTGCGCTACCCGCCCGCGCGGGCCGCCTTCACGCCCGATTGCCGCACCGCCGAATTCGCCGATTGTCAGGTCAAAGAGATCGTGAATGCCTATGACAATGCGGTGCTGGAAACCGATCATGTCCTGGCGCGCACGATCGACCTGCTGGCAGGCAGCGACACGGCCCATGGCGCGATGGTCTTTCTGTCGGATCACGGGGAATCGCTGGGGGAAAACGGGCTTTACCTGCATGCTGCGCCGCTGTTCATGGCGCCCGAGACGCAGACAAAGGTGCCCATGGTCATATGGCTGGGCGACGGGTTCCGCCAGACCATGGCGCTGGATGAGCCCTGCCTGCGGGACGCGGCGCAGCGCGCGACAAGCCACGACACCCTGTTTCACAGCATCCTGGGGCTGCTGGACGTGACCACCGCGGCGCGCGATCCCGCGCTGGATCTGACCCATGACTGCCGCAACCGGGGGACGGGCTGATGCAAAACGATGCGAAAACCACCCGCCAGGTCATTCCGCCCCGGCCCGGTCTTTGGCATGTGGTCGATGCGGCCGGCTATTCGCTGGCCGGGTTGCGCCGGCTGTGGGCCGAAACCGCCGCGCGGCTGGAACTGGCGGGGGCGGGGCTGGTCGCGCTGGGTTTCCTGTGGCGCGGCGCAGACGTGTGGCATTGGCTGGTGGCGGCTGGGCTGCTGGCGCTGATCCTGGCGGTCGAGGCGCTGAACACCGCGATCGAGGTGCTGACCGACCGCATCTCGCCGGACTGGTCGCAGATGGCCAAGGATGCCAAGGATCTGGGCTCGGTCGCGGTCGGGCTGATGCTGTTGGTCGCGGCGGGCTTCGTCGGGCTGGTGCTGGCGGGACGGATCTGAACCGGGCGTCAGGCGTGCGGGCCGGGCAGCTGGAAGCGGACGGCAAAGCCATCGCTTCGGCCCGGGCGGGGCGAGGCGATCTGCAACGCCGATCCGGTCCGATCCGCAATGGCCGCCACAATGGCCAGCCCCAGGCCGCTGCCCGCGCCCGGGCCTGCGCGGGAAAACCGCTCGCTCAGGCCCTGCAGCACGTCGTGCGGGACAACCGGGCCCGCGTTCTCGACCGACAGCACCCCTTGCAGCGACAGGCCCACCGCGACCCCTTCCCCCGGCGCGCCGTGGCGCAGCGCGTTTTCCACAAGGTTACGGGCCAGGATGCTGAAGACATCGGGATCAAGATCCGACAGCACCGGACCATCGGGCAGCGACAGGTGCAACCGGCCCGCCCCTTCGCCGCGCGCCATGTCGTCGATCACGATGCGCAGAACCGGGACCATGTCGGTCGCCCGGTCCAGCCGCAGCCGCCCCCCTTCGGCACGGGCCAGTTGCATCAGGCGTTCGGACAGGCGCGTCAGCCGCTTCAACGTCGCCTCGATCTCGGCGGCGCGCGATTGGGCCCCCGGGTCGTGGGTTTCCGCTTGCAGACGCTGGGCCTGGGCGATGGCCCCGGCCAAGGGCGTGCGCAGTTCATGCGCTGCATTGGCGGCAAAGCTGCGTTCGGCCGCAAAGGCCCGGCCCAGCCGCCCCAGCAGGTCATTCAGCGCCGCCGCCAGCGGGGCAAGCTCATCGGGAAGGTCATCGGCGGCCACCGGCGACAGATCGCCCGCCCCCCGCCCGGCCAGCGCCTCGCGGAACCGCCGCAGCGGCGCCAGGCTGGCCCGCAAGGCCAGCCCGATGGCCGCAAGCGACAGCGGCACGACGATCAGCAGCGGCAGGCCCAGCCCCATCTGGATCTGGCGCGCCACCGCGGCGCGGCGATCCAGCGGCTCGGCCACGGTGATCCGGATCGTGCCCTGCAGCGCGGCCTCGTTGTAAAATCGGTGCGTGTCCGATTGCGCGAATCCGGTGCCCGCCCAAGCCGGAAAGACGCCCGGGTCGGCGGAATGGGATTGCAGCAGCACCTGCCCCTGCGCATCCCGCACGATATAGGTGAAGAACTCGCCATGTTCGCGGATCGTGGCCAGCCGCTGGGTCACGCCCTGTTCCTCGCGTCCGACGATATCGACCACGGCCAGCGGCAGGATGCGTTGCGCCGTTTCCTGCAGGGCGGAATCGAAAACCGCCTCCATCTCATGGCGCAGGCGCAGGGCGGTGACCGAGGCCGCGGCGATCCACACCAGGATCAGCGCGGCGCCCAACCCCAGCCCAAGCCGCCCCTGCAGGCTGCGCGGCGCCCTCATGCCGGGCCCAGCCGATAGCCAAGGCCGCGTTCGGTCTCGATGATCCCGGCGCCCAGCTTCTTGCGCAGGCGGCTGACGTGAACCTCGATCGTGTTGCTGTCGATGTCGGCATCGAAGGCATAGAGCTTGTCTTCCAGCTGTGCCTTTGACAGCAACTGACCGGGCCGGGCCAGAAACGCCTCAAACAGGGCCCATTCGCGCGCGGTCAGGGCCACGGGCGCCCCATCGCGGCGGATGCTGCGGGCAGCAAGGTCAATGTCCAATGTGCCGTGGGTGATGATCGGGTTGGGATTGCCGACATAACGACGCGCCACCGACCCGATCCGCGCCGACAATTCGGCCAGATCGAAGGGCTTGACCAGATAGTCATCGGCCCCGGCATTCAGCCCCTCGATCCGGTCGGACACCTGGTCCAGCGCGGTCAGGATGATCACCGGGGTGACATCGCCGCGCGCGCGCAGCCGGCGCAGGAACGGGATGCCGCGACCATCGGGCAGCATCAGATCCAGCAGGATCAGATCATAGGCCGCGCCGCGGATCGCATCATCGGCGGCGTCAAGGCGGACCACCCAGTCCACCGAATGCCCATCGCCCGCGATCTGGTCACGCACCGCGGCGCCCAGCACGGCATCATCTTCGATCAGCAGGATACGCATGGGAACCTTCCTTCTCGCAGTCTTCATATCGCGAACGAAGCTGACAGGAAACTGACGTCAGATCCGATGCCGCTTCAGCTTGCCGTCAGCTTGGTCTGTGCATGATGGGTCAGGACGAAAAGGAGCCCCCAGATGAAACATGCATTTCCCCTTGCCGTGGTGATCGCGCTGGCCAGCGCTGGCGCGGCGCTGGCCGATGATGATTGCCGCCGCCCGATGGCCGAATGGCAATCGCGCGAAGCGGTCACCGCCCAGGTCGCCCAGATGGGCATCACGGCCGATCGGATACAGATTGACGACGGTTGTTATGAAATCCGCGGCCGTGACGGCGCGGGCAATCAGGTCGAGCTGACGCTGGATCCCGCCTCGCTGGCGCTGCTGGACCTTGATATCCGGTTCCGCCCCGGCGCCGATCCGTCGCAATATCTGCCGGGCGCGCGCGGGCAGGCGGCCCCGGCCCCGCAGGCCCCCGTGGACAATCCGCTGATCACGCCCGGAACGGTGCCGCAGGTCGGCGGGAACTGAGGCACGCATCCATGACCCTGACAGGCCCGGTCCTTGCCGCGCTGGCCGTTCTGGCCAGCGCGGTCCTTGGCGCACAGACCTACGCGCCCTATGGCGCAGAGACCGCGCTTGGCATCGCCTTGGGCGCCGCCAGCATCACCGCCATGAGCCTTGCGCTGATGCTGGCCGCCCGCCCGCGATTGGTCGAGCCCTTCTTTGGCGGGCTGGATCGCATGTATGGGGTCCACAAATGGCTGGGCATCGCGGCGCTGGCGCTGATGATCGCGCACAACACGGTCGAACCCGAGCTTGAGGATGTCGTGCGCGAAACAGGTCTGGGCGAAGTCGCCGCCGATCTGGGGGAAGTCGCGCTGAACGGGTTCATCGGGCTGATCCTGATCAGCTGGGTCAAGCGGCTGCCCTTCACGCGGCTGGAATTGCCCTGGCCGATCTGGCGGTTCAGCCATCGCTTCACGGGGCTGCTGTTCGCCGTGACGGCGTTTCATCAGCTGGCCATCGACAAACCGGCGGGCATAGGCGGCTCGCTGGATCTGTATCTGAACACGCTCAGCCTGGCGGGGCTTGGGGCTTGGGTCTTCACGCAGTTCGTGGCCCCCTTCCTGCGCCCGCGCCCCTATATCGTCGAGCGGATCGACCGCCACGGCCCGGTGGCCGAAATCACGCTGCGCCCCGAGGGCCGTGCCCTGCGCTGGCGGCCGGGGCAGTTCGCCTTTGTCGCCGCCCCCGATGCCGGTCTGGCCGAGGCGCATCCCTTCACCATCGCCGCCGCCCCGGACGCAGAGGGCCGCCTGCGCCTTGGGGTCAAGGCGCTTGGCGACTGGACCCGGCGGCTGCCCGACCGTCTGACACCGGGACAGCGCGTGCGGATCGAGGGGCCCTATGGCCGGTTCCTGTTTCGCAAGCGCGCACGCCAACAGGTCTGGCTGGCGGGCGGGATCGGCATCACCCCCTTCCTTGCCTGGGCCGAGGCGCTGACCCCAACGGACCGGCAGCAGATCGCGCTGATCTGGGCCGTGACGACCCGGGCCGAGGCCTTTGCCGCCGAGCGCCTGGCAGCCATGGCCGCGCGCCATCCGGGGCTAAACGTGCATGTCGTGGTCAGCGCCGAGGGTGCGCGGCTGAACGCGGAACGGCTGGCCCGCCTGGTGCCCTTTGCCCTGCCCGGGGCCGATCTGTTCTACTGCGGTCCCGCCGGGCTGCGCGATGCGATCCTGGCCGGGCTGAAGACGATGGGCCAAAGCCCCCGCCGCGTTCATGCCGAAGCCTTCGAATTGCGCTGACCCGTGCCGCGACCCGATACGCCCGGGAACGTTGACCACAGCGCAGACGGCGCGGCACAGGCTCGACGCGCTGCGCCTTCTGCGCGATGATAAGGGCGGTGTGCGGTCATTCGCGATCGGACGCCTTGTTTCCGACACGACCGTGGCGACGGCCCCGGCAAGCAGGGGGTGACCCGTGGACCAGATGCAGACGGACCGCCTTAAAACACTGCTGCTGCTTGTCGCGCTGACCGGGCTGGCGCTGGGGCTTGCGCTTCACGTCGCCGGCAGGCCGGATCTGGCCCAGACCGTCTGGCTGGCGGGGGTCGTGCCCGTGCTGGCCGCCCTTGTGATGGAAATCCTGCGCAGCCTGGCGCGCGGCGAGGTCGGGTTGGATATCGTCGCCGCGCTGTCGATGACCGCGGCCCTGATCTTTGGCGAAACGCTGGCGGCGGCGGTGGTCGCGGTGATGTATTCGGGCGGCACCTTCCTGGAAGGCTTTGCCGAAGGCCGCGCCCGGCGGGAGATGCGCGACCTGCTGTCACGCGTGCCGCGCAGCGCGACGCGCTACCGCAATGGCGGGCTGGAGGATGTGGCCCTGGACGACATCGCCCCCGGCGACCGGCTGCTGATCCGGCAGGGCGATGTGGTGCCGGTGGACGGGCGCATCACCTCGACCACGGCCTTTCTGGACACATCCGCGCTGACCGGGGAATCGCTGCCCCAGCGTCTGGACCGTGGCGCCGACGCGATGAGCGGGGCGACCAACGCGGGCGAGGCCTTCGACCTGGAGGCCACGCGCGAGGCAAAGGACAGCACCTATGCCGGGATCGTCCGGCTGGTCGAGGTGGCGCAACGGTCCAAGGCGCCGATGTCGCGGCTGGCCGACCGCTGGTCGCTGGGATTTCTGGCCGTCACCGTCGCCATCGCGTTTGCCGCGTGGTGGTTCACCGGCGACCCGATCCGCGCCGTGGCGGTGCTGGTCGTGGCGACACCCTGCCCGCTGATCCTGGCGGTGCCGGTGGCGCTGGTCGCGGGCCTGTCGCGGGCGGCGCATTACGGGGTTCTGGTCAAGGGCGCCAAACCGCTGGAGGCGATGGCGCGCATCCGCACGCTGATCCTGGACAAGACCGGGACGCTGACCGATGGCCGCCCGCAGATCGTGTCGATCGACAGCCACGATGGCATGGGCCCCGACGATATCCTGCGCTTTGCCGCGGCGCTCGATCAGGCATCCCAGCACCCTGTGGCGCAGGCCATTGTCGCCGCGGCCAAGGCGCGGGGGCTGGGGCTGCCGCTGCCCGAAGATGTGGCCGAAATCCCCGGCGAGGGGGTCATCGGCTTCATCGATGGCCGCCAGGTCATTGTGGGCGGCGACGGCTTTGTCGCGCGCCGTGTGGGGCGGGTGTCGGGTGGCCACCCCGATCTTGCGGCTGGATCGGTTCTGGTCGCGGTCGCGGTCGATGGGCGCATGGCCGGGCATCTGGTGATGTCCGATCCGTTGCGCGAAGGCGCCGACGGCATGCTGGCCGCGCTGCGCGGGCAGGGCATCGCGCGCATCCTGCTGGCCACCGGCGACCGGGCCGACGTGGCCGAACGCGTGACCGATGGGCTTGGCCTTGACGGCATCCGCGCGGGCCTGACGCCGGATGAAAAGGTCCTGCTGGTCCTGACCGAACACAAGAACGGCCCTGTCATGATGGTGGGCGACGGGGTGAATGACGCGCCCGCGCTTGCGGCCGCCGATGTGGGCGTGGCGATGGGCGCGCGTGGCGCCGCGGCCTCGGCCGAGGCGGCCGATGTGGTGCTGCTGGTCGACCGGGTAGACCGCATCGCCCCCGGGGTCGAGATTGCGCGCCGCGCAAGGGCCATCGCGCTGCAAAGCGTGGTCGTGGGCATCGGCCTGTCGGTTCTGGGGATGATCGCCGCGGCACTAGGCCATCTGACGCCGGTGCAGGGCGCCCTGATCCAGGAGGTGATCGACGTCGCCGTGATCCTGAACGCCCTGCGCGCGCTGCGCATCACGCCGCCGGGCATCCCCGACAGGCAAGTCGCCCTGCACACCACCCCGGCAAGCGCCTGAGCCCCAAGGGCCAGAGTGCCGCGCCGGGCCATTTTGGGGTCTCTTCGTTTCAGGGCCCGTTTGTTTCAGGGCATGTCCGGTTCTGGACCCGCTCGGTTCCGGACGTTCGTTTCTGGGCACGACTCTGATGCTGTGACCGCCCCCCGGAAGGCATCGTCGATCCGCATGTTGCAGGGATCGAACAGCAACGCGCGGGCGAAGGCGCTGCGAAGGCAGGCGTTAATGCGCAATTCGGGCAGCAATAGCCGCGTCGACACTGGGGCTGTCTGGGCGCTGGCGAGGCCGCAGAGTTCGGCAACGATACCGCGCTCGATCACATATCGAACGTTTTCGTTGAGAATAAGTATAGTTTGAAGTATAGTTGTCCAATACTTTTTCAGGTTTTACTTTTTTTGGCGGGTAGGGGGGGGCAAAATGCAAGCAAGGACAGTTGCTCTAATCAGTTATCAGCCAATAATTCTTGAAGGATTGATCCGGACAATTGGCGCCGAGGAACAATTATCGGTTGTTTTTTCCGGCATATGTTCACCCGATTCACACGCGATGGCGATGCAATTGAAACCGGACCTGTTCCTGTTAGATTGTGGCAATTCCGACCGTGGGATCGCCCTTATTTCGCGGATCCGGACAAGCGAGCCCGCGGCGAAGATCGCCTGCTTCGCGGGCCAGCACGATGTGGAACATGCCGTGCGCGTGCTTGACGCTGGGGCGCATGGCTACATCTCATCGACCTGCACCGCCGAAGAGATTGTTTCCGCGATAAAACCTGTCCTGGACGGCGGCACGTTCATCAGCCCCCGAATGGCGGCCAAGGTCATTGCGGCCATGCGCAGCCTGGAAAAGGCCCGAGCCGAGGCCGTGCAACGTCGGCTAAGCTATCGCGAGGAACAGATTGCGGGCCGGCTCATGCTTGGGCTTACCAACCGCGAAATCGCGCTGGACCTGGGGATCACCGAAAAGACGGTGAAGCATTACATGACGGCGCTGTTTCAGAAATTCCAGGCACGCAACCGGCTGGAATTGGCACTGGCCCTGCCAAAGAGCGCCGATGTTTCCCGCAGCACATCCTTGAACTGATTACCTGATCAGATTGGAATGGATGACAGGGTCTGAAATAATCGGACATCCTTTCGACACGACCCGGATCGCATTTGATCCGGAATTCCAGCGGGCAGAATATAAATCGAAATAATTACAAGCCGGATCACCAAGCATGTCTTTCGATTTATTTCACCGAAGATCAAACGATCATCTTTCCCGCATGGCCCGCGACAGTTGATCGGTGACCGGCTTTACAAGATAGGATAGGGCGGTGCGGGATTCGGTCGTGAAATAAACCTCGACCGGCATGCCCGGCAAAAGCGTCACCTGGCCAAGGCGGGCGGCCTCGTCAGCGGGAATTTCGATGGACGCGATATAGACCGGCTCGCCGCTCTGGTCGTCGCGGGTCGTCGCGGGCGAGACCTGATCGACCCGGCCCAGGATCTCGGGGGTGGTACGCTGGTTCAGCGCGGTGAAGCGCATCCGCGCTTCCTGTCCGATCATGACCTGGTCGATGCCGGTCGGCGCAATCTTGGCCTCGACGCGCAGGCGGGCATCCTGCGGCACGATCGTTACCAGCACTTCGGCTGGGGTGATGACCCCGCCGATCGTGTGAATGTTCAGCTCGTTCACGGTGCCGGTGATCGGCGCGCGAATATCGGTGCGCGCCAGCCGGTCGCCAAGGGCGGCTTCGCGGTCGCGGATTTCCGACAGGCGGGCCTCAAGCGCGGTCAGTTCGCGTTGGGCTTCGGTGCGGGCGTTTTCATCGACGGCCAGGATCTGCAGATCGATTTCCCCGATCCGGGCGCGGGCGCGGGCGATGGCGGCATCGACTTCGCCGCGCCGACCGTCCAGCTGGGTCTGTTCGCGGCTGATCGCATAGACCCGCGCATCCTCGACCAGGTTTCGGGCGGCAAGGCTTTTGATCCGGTCATGTTCCGCGCGCACAAGCCGCAGTTCGGCGTCCAGCGCCCGGCGTTGCGCCTGCAGGCCGGTGATTTCCTCATCAATCTGCGACAGCCCAAGGCGAAGCTGGTCCTGCTGGGTCTGGCGCCGCTGCCGGTGCCCCTCGAACAGGCGCAGCTCGCCCGCGATCAGGTCGCGCGCCTGCCCGGTCAGGTTTGCATCTGCGGGGAAGTCCACCTGGTCGCGCCCGTCGCGTTCGCTTTCCAGCCGCGCGCGCCGGATGCGCAATTCGGTGATCTGCGAGCGGATGATCGACAGTTCCGCCTTGGTCTGTGCATCATCCAGCCGGATCAGAACCTGTCCTGCGCGCACCAGATCGCCTTCCCTGACAGCCAGTTCCGACACGATGCCGCCGTCGCGATGCTGCACGGATTTCAGGTTCTGATCCACCGCCACCGCCCCTTGGGCGATGATGGCGCCGTTCAGCCGGGCGGTTGCGGCCCAGCCGCCCACGCCCCCCACCAACATGACTGCCACGACAAGACCCGCGATCACGCGCGGCGCGATCCGGAAATCCTCGGCCTCGACCGTCTGGCGCGCTTTGGTCATCTCTGCCCCCTCCATGCTTGCGGCTCAGGCATGTTCCAGAAAAACAAGAACATGCTGGCCAGCGATGTTGATCGTCATTTCATAGGTTCCGTCGCGGTCGACATCGGCTTCGATGATCGTGCGCCAGGTCTTGTCGGTCACGTCATGGCGCGCCCGGATATGGATGTCGTCCTCATCCAGTTCGAAGCCATAGACGCGTTCGAAGTCATCCTCGAACTCATCCAGAACCTTCTCGAACAGGTCGTATTTCGAGATGCGGACGCGATCGCCGTGCCGAAAATCGGTAATCTCGTGCTGGCTGATGCGCGCGGCCGGTGGCGCATCGGTGCGGTATTCGAAGGTATCCGCCCCCGCGCCGCCGGTGAAGGTGGTGTCATCGGCGCCCGCGATCAGGTGGTCGTCCCCCGCCCCGCCGATCACATGCTCAATCCCGGCGACGCTGTTGTGACCGATCTCGGTGCCGGCAGCGGTGCCGTCATGCAGGTCGACCCGAACCGAGCTGGTCATCGATGACAGGTCCAGCGTATCGACCCCCGCGCCGCCGTCGAACCGATCCGGGGCCGCATCCGGCGCCACCACGATGTGATCGTCCCCCGCCCCGCCAAGGATCACGTCCTCGCCCGCGCCATCGATCAGCAGGTCCGCACCGGCGCCACCCAGAAGCGTGTCCGCCCCCGCGCCCCCCTGCAGGACATCATCACCGCGGCCACCATCCAGCAGATCGTCGCCGTCCCCGCCGGCCAGGCTGTCATCGCCCAGTTCACCGAACAGGACATCATCACCGGCATCGCCATGCAGCTGGTCATCCCCCGCGCCGCCGAACAGGATATCCCGGCCGGCCCCGCCGAACAGCCGGTCATCCCCTGCATCGCCGAACAGGATATCATCGCCATCGCCGCCAAAGATGATGTCATTCCCGGCCCCGCCATGGACGGTGTCATTGCCCGCGCCCGCGACGATATGGTCATCGCCCGCCCCGCCAAGGATCAGGTCGTTGCCGCCGCGCGCATCGACATTGTCGTTCCCGCCCCCGGCCGAAATCTCATCGCCGCATTCGGTCCCGATCAGAAGATCGTCCAACTCTGCGCCAGCAATGACCGGGCGCGGCGCAAGGGTGACAAATGCGGTCTGCGCGACTGTGGCAAGGCCATCTGAAATCTCATAGCTCAACGAAAACTGATGTGGCGCCTCGCCCGCCCATTCGATGGCCCAGGCAGACCCGCGCTGGCTGACGATGCCCGCAGTCGAGGTCACCCCCCGAACGGAAAGCGGATCGCCGTCGGGATCGCTGGCATTGGCCAGCAGGCTTTCGATCCCGATCAGAAACACGCCGCAGCTGGCGATGTCCAGGATCTGCACCGGCCCCGTCACGCGCGGTGCCCGATTGCCGCGCCCGCCGCCCGGGGGCGGATCGTCCTGCGGTCCGGCGGGGGGCGGGGCGCCGTCCGGCGCAGGCGGCGACAGGCCCGGCGCGCCCGTGTCACCGTCACCGCGCGGCTGTGCTCCGGGCGGCTGTGCACTAGGCGGCGGGGCGTCCAGATTGGCCGGCACGGGCAGATCGGGGCGGGGCAGCTGCGCGATGCCTGGAAAGCTGACATGCGGCAGGTTCAGCGGTTCGTGCATGAACGTGACGGGATCGGGAAGCCGGAAGGCGGATGGCCCGACAGGCCGGATGGACAGGCTGCCGAAAAGGCCCTGCCATTCATCCGCATTCGTCCATTGCGATAGGTCGTCGTGATCGGCGGAACCGGCCTCGGCGGCGGGCCCGGCCGCCACGGCCTCATCCGGTTCCGGGGGTGGTTCGACGCGGGCAGGATCCGCATCGGGTTCAGGCGGCGCGACTGTCCGGCCCAGCACCGGTCCCAGCGCCGATTTCAGATAGGCCGCGATGGCAAGCACGATCGCTGCCAGCGCATAGGGCGCCTTCGAGCGTTCAGGATCATGGGTTTGTTCATAGGCCTGGGCCGGGTCGGTCGGTGTCGGGCTGGCCCGTGTCCCCTTGACATGGATGATCATGACCCACCCCCTGCCACGGCGGCGGACATCGCTGGCCGGCCGCGTTCCTCGGGCTCACTTGCCCGCGGCCTTGCGGTGGCGGCGGGACGCGCCAGCTGGTTGCGCAGGATTTCGTCCTTGGGCCCGAACGCGGCGATCCGACCGTTTTGCACAAGGGCGACGAAATCCACGGCGGCAAGGGCGCTGGGACGGTGCGCGACCACAACCGCAATGCCCCCGCGCGCCTTGATATCCGCAATCGCCCGCGCCAGGGCGGCCTCACCCTCGCCATCCAGGTTGGAATTGGGCTCATCCAGAACCACCAGGAAGGGCTTGCCGAACAGGGCCCGCGCCAGGCCGATGCGCTGGCGTTGGCCGCCCGACAGCGACACCCCCATTGGCCCAAGCCGCGTGTTGTAGCCTTCGGGCATGCGCACGACCATTTCGTGAATGCCCGCCGCGCGCGCCGCCGCGACAACCTCTGCCGGATCGGCATCCTGACGCAGCCGCGAGATGTTTTCACCGATGGTCCCGTCCAGCAGGGCAACGTCCTGCGGCAGATAGCCGATGTGATCGCCCAACGCCTCATCATCCCATTGCGACAGTTCCGCATCGTCAAGCCGCACCGATCCGCGCAGAACGGGCCAGATGCCGACGATGGCGCGCACCAGCGTCGTCTTGCCCCCGCCGCTTGGGCCGATGATCCCCACCGCCTGCCCGCCCGTCAGGGAAAACCCGGCCTCGCTCAGCAGGACATGGCCCGATCCGGGGGCGGCCACGGTGACGTTTTCCACCTTGAGCGAATGGCGCGGCGCAGGCAGCGGCAACGGTGCCTTCAGGCCCGCCAGAACATTGGCGGTTTCTGTCAGCCGCGCAAAGGCCGTGCGCGCGGAGACAACCTGCTTCCAGTTGCCGATGGCAAGGTCGATCGGGGCCAGCGCACGGGCCGAGGCGACGGAAGCCGCGATGATCGCGCCGGCAGACAGCTCGCCCAGAATGGTCAGCCACGCCCCCAGCCCCAGGACCGCCGATTGCAGGATCATCCGCAGCCCCCGCGACACCGCGCCAAAAGATCCGCTGATGTCGCTGGTGCGGGTCTGCAGCTTCAGATGTTCATCATTCGCGCCCAGGAACCGCTTTACAGCACGCCGTCCGATCCCCATCGCCTTCAGCACCTCGGCATTGCGGGCGTTGCTGTCGGCAATGCGGTTGCGCGCGATCGTTGCCTGATGGGTGCCCGCCGCCAGCCTGCGCGTCAGCAGTTCGGTGATGATCGTCAACACCGCAAGGACGACCGCCCCGCCCAGCGTCAAGGCGCCCAGCATCGGATGCAGCATGTAGATGAAGGCCAGGAACAGCGGCGTCCACGGCAGATCGAACAGCGCGATCGGCCCCTGACTGCCCAGAAAGCCACGCACGGTATCCACGTCGCGGCCCCGCTCCAGCGCCTCGGATGTTGAAAAGCCCAGCCGCGGCATGTCGATGGCTACCTCATGCGCCAGCGGCGCGATGCGCTTGTCCAGCCGCGCGCCCAACCGGATCAGCACCTGCGAGCGCAGCACATCGAACAGGCCCTGAAAGACATACAGCCCCACAGCCAGCACCGAAATCGCGACCAGGGTGGAAACGCTGCCGCTGGTCAGGGCCCGGTCATAGATCTGCAGCATGTAGAATGCGCCCGTCAGCGCCAGAATGTTGATCAGCCCGGAAATCCCGAACAGATAGACCATCACCTGGCGAAACCCGCGCAGAAGCCTTTCGGCCGTCTTGCGCCGGGATGCGAGCACCGTGTCCTTGTCGCGCATGGCCTGCCCTTTCCTGACTGTGTTGCCTTGCGGCCCCTGGGGCGCCGGGGGGGCGCCGGCCGCGGTCATCCGCCGCCGGCGCCATGCCGGATCAAAGGTTGAAGTCGCCCGGGTTCAGATTGTGGGCGCCCTTGATGGTGATCGAGAATTCGGCCTCGTCCCCGCCTTCGGTGTTGCCCTCGACAATGGTCCAGTCTTCGCCGTCCACGGTTTCGTGGTGCACCGCCAGCTGTCCGATGCCGGTGAAGGCGCCCGATACCAGGGTGAAGGCGGCGTTCCCCGCTGCCGATCCGTTGGCGTCGATCGCGCTCAGATCGATGCGGTCGCCGGGGTTGAAGCCCAGGATCACGTCGCCATCGGCATCCGCGGCCGATTTGAAGCGGAACGTATCGTTGCCCAGGCCGCCGTCCATCACGTTGCGCGCCGCACTGGCGGTGATCTGGTCATCGCCCGATCCGGTGATGATGTTCTCGATCCCCCAGATGACATCGTTTCCGGTCTGCGCGCTGCTGACATGGCCGCGCCCCATCAGGCCGGTGCCAAGATCCGCCGTGACCGCCGCCGAAATGGCCGACATGTCCAACGTGTCGATACCGCAGCCGCCCATCGGGCCGTCGCCATAATAGACATCGTCGCCATCCCCGGCCTCGGCCAGGATCACATCATCGCCCGCGCCGCCAAAGACAATGTCCCGGCCAGCGCCCGCGACGATGTAATCGTCGCCCTCGTCGCCGAAGATCCGGTCATCGCCCGCCTCGCCGAACAGCATGTCGGCCCCGGCCCCGCCCAGCATCCGGTCATCGCCCGCGCCGCCGAACATCACGTCGCGCGAGGCCTGGCCAAGCATCGTGTCCGCGTCGTCCCCGCCCATCAGGACGCCGCCGCCCGAACCGCCTTCGGTGCCTTCCGCGTCAACGGGGTCGGGGTCCTGATGATCGGTCAGATCATCGTGGCCCGCGCCATCGTCGTGCCCGTCATGCACATCCGGCAGATCACCGTCGTTCAGGAACTGCGGCGTTCCGCTGTAGACAAGCGAATAGTCGCCCGCCGTCGCCGAACTTGTGCCATCGGCATTGGCCGCGAAGGCCAGCGCGCTGGCCGCGACTCCGGCGGGCAGGATGATCACATCCTGCGGCCGCAGCGTGCCGATCACCTTGTCATTGCCCCCGCCTGACCGGAAGACGATGCGATGCGCCGACGCCAGCCCCGAGATATCGACCAGGTCATTGCCGCCGCCGCCGTTGATGGTGATGGTGTTCAGCCGCAGGCTGGTCGTGGAGAAATCCCCCAGCATCACATAGGCATCCTCGGCCGCCGCCCCGGCCGTCGGGCTGGCCGGGACGCCGTTGATCACGATTTCCTCGATCTCGCGCAATTCGCCGATGACCGCGCCAAAGCCCGCGCCGTTGCGGGTCACCACGATTTCGGTATCCGGCTGCAGCGCCGCGATATCATTGGTCCCGAACCCGCCCCAGGCTTCCCGGGTAAAGATCCAGAAGGTTTCCGCCTGCGTGCTGCCATTGATCACGAAGGTGTCGCCCGCCGCCCCTTCGGTGCCGCCGTCGATCGTGTCGCGACCGTCCCCGACCGTCCAGATGATCGTGTCGTCGCCTTCGCCGCCCGCGATCAGATCCAGGCCAAGACCGCCTTCGATGGTGTCATCGCCGATCCCACCGTCAATCACATCGGCACCGCCACCGCCAAGGATTTGATCCGCGCCATCGCCGCCCAGGATCACGTCATTGCCGACCCCGCCATCGATCACGTCATTTCCCGCGCCGCCGTCGATGCTGTCCGCACCGCCGCCGCCCAGAAGGTTATCGGCGCCATCGCCGCCCAGGATCACGTCATTCCCAGCGCCGCCATCGACCACGTCGTTTCCGGCGCCGCCGTCGATGCTGTCCGCGCCGCCGCCGCCGAAGACCGTATCATTACCTGCCCCGGCATCGATCTGATCAAGGCCGAAACCGCCGTCGATCCAGTCGTCCCCGTCGCCGGCCGCCACGGTATCGGCGCCGCCCAGGGTTGCGATGATGTCGTCCCCGGCCGTTCCCACGACGTCATTAGCCGCCCCCGTGCCGGTGTAGTCCATTCCGACCACTGCCGTTTCCGCGGAAAGGATTTCCTCGGCATTGCCGGCATTGTCGGTGAAGGCCACGACCACCCGCAGCGGCTGGCCGACCTGGCTGGCCGTGGGCGTAAAGCTGGTGCCGGTTCCCACCACCTGCCAGGCCGCACCATCGAAGGCCTGCCACTGCACCGTGCGGGTCGGCTCGTCGATGCCATTCGGATCGGCGATCGTGGCGATATCCACCGTCAGTTCCTGACCTTGGGTCGGGGTCATGTCATTGATCAGCGCCGCGCCGGTCGCCACCTGGTTCTGCACCTCATAGATCTGATCGGCAAACTGCAGGAACTCAAAGTTGCGCAGCCGGTCCTCGCCATCCGAGATGCGTGGCCGCCCGGTGACCGGATCGGTGGCCCCCGCCGTCGGGTTCACATGGCTGACCGTCATCGAGCCGTCTTCATTGTAACGGATGTCGTAATTGTCGCGGATGTCCCAATACAGCGCGGTATCGGTGCCGTTGTTGTCGTCGATGATCTCGCGGATGATGCGAAGCTGCCCGGGATTGAGCGCGCCCGAAAGCATCCAGGCCGTCAGCGGCTTGCTGACCGGCACACCATCCACCGTCAGCGTCAGCAGGCTTTGCATGCTGTCGACGCTGCCAATTTCCGCCCCCGTTCCATCCGCATTCTCGCGGATCGAGATGCGCACATTCAGCCAGGCGTCACCATCCATGACATCATTGCCGCCACGCCCCTCGATCAGGTCATCGCCGCCGCCGCCCAGAAGGATGTTGCCGCCGCTGAACACCGATTTTTGCGTGCCTGACCCATCGGCCCAATATTCCATCACCCGCATCAGGTCGGGCGTGATCAGACGCTCAAGCCCGGCGATGCGGGCGATGCCCGCGGCATCAAGTTCATTATACAGGAAATTGCCTTCGGGCGTCGGGTCGGCCGCGACGGCATCGCCATCGGCATCGGCGCGATCATCGCCGCGCAGGATGTCGTCATGGTGCCAGCCCGACATCGCCTCGACCTGGCTGAAACGATCGCGCAACACCTCCAGAGGCAGGGTTGCGAAGATCTCGACATTCATGTCGGCATCGGCACCGATGGCCTGCCCCTTGTGGATCACCCAGTCATGGCCCCACATGCCGATGAACTTCTGGATGCCCTCGCCGGCGAACATGATGTCATCGCCCGAATCCGCATCGTAATCGGTATCGCCGCTGCCGCCATTCAGGACATCATGCCCGATGATGGTCGAGTTGAAGAAGATGTCGCCATTGTCGCCCGCGATATAGTCGAAGCGGTTGCCAGCCTCGACCCAGTCGTCGCCCTCATTGCCGAACAGGATATCGGACCCCTCGCCCCCCATCAGGAAATCATTGCCGGTGCCGGCGCGGATTTCGGACCCGTCGGGCCCGGTCATCAGGAAATCCTGGCCCGATCCGCCGAACAGAAGCGCCAGCCCCGAACCGCCGTGGATGACGTCATTGCCGGCATCGCCCTTAAGCATGTCAGTCTCACCGATATCGGTGCCGGCGTTGGTGATGATGTCATCCCCGTCACCGCCGCTGATGTGATCGACGCCATAGCCCGCCTCGATCCGGTCGTTTCCGCCGCGGCCCCAGACCGTGTCGTCGCCGCCGCCTGCGATGATGTGATCATCCTGATCGGTCCCCGCGATCACGACATGATCAGCACCGTTGTAGCGGATGAAATTGTCACCCCGTTCAACCAGGCTGCCGATCGCTTCCAGAATGGGGTCATCATGCGTAGGGTCCGCGAGGCCGGTCATCGCCATCTGCTGGGCCGCATCGACATAAAGCGAATGGTCCGGGTTCGAGAAGATATCCGCCGGCAGCGCAAATCCGGTTTCCCCCAGATCGGTGTTGCGCAGCGCCATCTTGGCCAGGGAATTGTTTTCCAGCTCGGTCAGCAGGTTCAGTCCCTGAGCGCGCGACAGATAGTAGAACCGGTCCGCATCCTGCAGGTTTTCCATCTGCATCTCGAAGATGAAGGCAAAGGTCGACCCCAGCATGCCGCCAAAGGGCATCTTCTTTTCGGCCAGGCCACCGACCCAAAGGTCGATGTCGTTGACCCCGGTCTCGGCCGCCGGGCCGTTCAGCCATTCCAGCCGCGCGGCCCGCGCTTCGGCGGTTTCGCCCGCCGTGCCCATGATCAGCGCCGTAGCCGCCGCCCGCTTGCCTGCGATCGTATCCTCGGCGGTGATCGTCGCATGCGTTCCGTAGGCGGCGATGAAATTGACCAGAGAGGCCGGGTTCTGCATGTTCTGGGCGAAATCCACCCAACTTGCATAGGGCGTCAGCTGCGTGTCGACCCCGGCCATGTCCATGAATTGCGCGCGCGCCTCATTCAGCGTCGGCACGCCGGTATCACGGCCCCGCGCGATGTTGATCGCGGCCAGATCCAGCGGAATGCCGACCAGCCGGTTGCGCAGGACATTGGTCACGAACTCATCGATCTCATTGCCGGTCTGGCCGCTCATGCCGCGCAAAATGGCGCCTGCGGCCTGTTCATGGGTGATGGTGTCGGACCCGAAGGCCAGCGGATTCAGGAAGGCCTCAAACAGGTCTATGTCCGCGCGGCTGCCATCGGCATTGATCCGGTCAACCGTCTCGTTCAGCATCGAATGGCCGAACCGATAGATCACATGCGCGAATTCGGCAAAGATGGCGGGGTTCAATTCGGAATTCGGCTGAACCATGAACACATCGACATCCGGCTGCACCTTGCGGGCGAATTCCTCGAAGACAAGGTGCTGGTATTCCATCTCGGTCGTGAAGCGCCCCGCCTGGAACAGCCGCTCGCCATCCCAGATCAGGCTGGCAAGCGCGTCCACCGCGGGCCAGGCGGCAAGCGGCACCGCAAGCCACTGGTTCAGGAACGCCAGATCCTCTGTCGCCAGAACCACCTGTTTCAGATGGTCAACGACGCGATTGTGCTCGGCATGGAAAATATGGTGGATCGCGGTCAGGCCGATGTTTTCATTCCCGCGGCCGTCGCCGGTGATGTAATGGGCATCCAGCAATTCGTTGTCATAGCTGGTGTGATTGCCCATCATGTCGAAGCCGCCGGAATATCCGACCGCATCATCGGCATCTGCCACAAGCGCCCCCGTCGCCGCATCAAGCACCGGCACCGCGACATGGGCGATGTCATCCAGGAAGGCGACGCCCGTGCGCGCCGCACCCACCGCCGAAGGATCGACCGGATCGGCCAGATTGCCCTCTTGATAGATCGCAAAGCCCTCGGCATCGACGCCGACCATGATCTGGGGCAGGCCATTCGGCCCGCGGATGAATTCGCCATAGGGATCGACCAGAAGCACCGGCACATTGCCGACATCCTTGTCGCTCAGGGCGATGCCCAGCAGGTCGCGCGCCTGGGCCTTCACATCGGCCCAGGTTGCAAGACCGCCATTGGCCCCTTCCAGCAGATGCCCCGTGGCAACCGGGCGGCCATCCAGCATCACATATTCGCGCAGGAACACCTGATGCGAGTGGTTGGACGTGTAGGTCTGGTTCTGATCGACCCAGGGCGTGGTCACGTTACGGGCATCGGTGCCGACGCTGGCGCGCGTCATGGCCATGAAATTCGTGAAGGGTGATGCCGGATCATACAGCGGATCATCGGGCGACAGGGGCATGTAGACGGTGCCGTTCCCGCCCTTGGCCACCAGATCCAGCCCGTGGTCGAAAAACTGCCCGAACAGGGTGAAAACGGCATTGTAGGGGGCCGAAAGCCCTTCATCCGGGGCACGGTTTTCGATCAGGATGGTTGGACCGTCCATCTGCAGACCATGGCTGTCCAGGCTGGACTGCAAGACATTTCGGGCCTGATCCAGCACCGGGGCCAGCGTGGGTTCCAGCGATGGCTGGGATGCGATCGCCAGTTCCAGCGCCTTGACGGTGCCATGCGCCTGAACGATCGCATCCGTCGCGGCCGTCAGATCCGCGCCGGTCAACCCGGTCATCTTCAGCGCGACCATGATCGCCGCCGGGTTATCCAGCGTCTGGTCCACGATGAGGTTGGAAATCAGGCGCGGTTCGGCATCGGTGACGCTGCCGGGCTGGCCATAGTCATTGTTCGCCGCATAAGGAAAACTGCCGCTTCCCGAGCGATAGCTGGGGTCCAGCAGATTGACGAACCCCTCGCCCGAGGCACCCCAGGTTTCACGCCCGGGCAGGATGTTGTTGTAGCTGCCGTCAACGGTGCGCAACCCGGCAGGTAGCAGGGGGCTGTCGACCAGGCTTGGCAGCGGCGTTCCCGCGGCATGTGCCTCGGCGATTTCGATCTGGCGCAGGATGAACTCAAGATCATGCCGGACGAGGGTGACCATGACAAAGTCCTTTCAAGGCGTTGGCGCAACGAGGCCCGGAGGGCCCGTTCGGCGCACGGGGACAAGAGTGATTACCCCCATGCTGCGCTTCCCCGCCCCACCGCGCCACCGCACATGGTCCGGCGAAACCGGGATGCTTTGGTCCCGGATCGAAAGGATGTTAGGTCCAAGAAATCTCGGACTTTGGTCCAAGGATGATGATGAATGCGGGAAACTCTGGGCCGGCCACAACCCTGCATTGTCATGCCTGATCAGAATCAGCAGATTTTCTGCATGGCCGGCCAGCCATGGTGCAACAGGTCAGGATGCAGGCCGTGGATCCCCTGCAATCGCGGAGGTTGGGCAGACTTCGGCAGGGCTTGATCAGCCCCGAGAAAGTCCGCGATGCCAGTCGGAGGACTAGTGCGTTCAATTCGGGCGCCGCGAAACTCTCCCCCCTCCGGGTGTTGGGAAAAGGCCCCCGAGCGAACGATTTTTTTTTGATTCAGGGCGGGACGGCATTGATGCACACCGATGCTGCCTTTGCGCCGCTGCGTGCCGCGGTGCGGGGCTCTGTTGCACAAATCAGCTGATGGCCGAGGTTTTCCTTTCCCTGGACAGAGTCATCCCACAGCTTCAGTGACGGGTATTCCGAGCGCTGTGAAGCCGTTCAGCACGGCGAC
>NZ_JAMJFX010000034.1 GCF_023544865.1 Phaeovulum molybdatiresistens
TTCCGTCTCACCATGTCCGATCTCCGTTGCCTTGGTCACGATCTTATCTTCGCGTCCACGAAACCGGCAGCAGGCCAAATATTGAATCTGCCGTTGCCGACGGTTCCCACCTTCAGTCGCGTGAGGCTATGCTTTTGGGTTCGATGCTGGCGGGACAAGCTTTCGCCAATTCTCCTGTGGCGGCGGTTCATGCGCTGGCCTATCCGGTTGGCGGCCTCTTTCACATTCCGCATGGGCGGTCGAACGCGCTGGTGCTTCCCGCCGTTCTGCGCTTCAACCTGCCTGCAGCCGCCGCAATCTATGCCGAGATTGCATGCGACGCCTTTCCACATCTGGTTGATGTCCCCGATGAATAGCGGGCCGAAGCCTTTGTAGATTCCTTGCAAGCGCTGATCGCCCGTTTGCAGATGCCGCCCAGACTACGCGATGTGAACATCCCCCGTGATGCACTGCCCCGCATGGCTGCCGACGCCATGAAACAGCAACGACTGCGGTGAATAACCCCCGCCCGGTCTCCGAAGCGGATGCACTTGCGATCTATACCGAGGCTTGGTGAGGTGCGCGGCACCCGATCAATGCCGGGGTGAAACTGGGCCGCGTTCGACCTGGGCGCCGCAGGCGGCGGCCCGGCACAAGGCGCGCGGACGTCCTTTCAATAGGCCGAACTTGATCGTGATCGTCCTCCAATCGACCTTGGGTGAGTTTTGCCAAACCCTTCGTCTGGCACGGACACTTAAATAGTCAGTTTTCTTAACCCGAAGGATTTGCACTGTGCATTCATGTCCAAAAGGTGCTGGGCGACACCGCGCCGACAGAACCAGGAGGGGAATATGACAAACCAGAACACCATTGGCGCTGCGACTGCGCTGGATGCCTTGTTCAAGCCGCGCAAGGTTGCCATCGTTGGCGCGTCCGCTGACGCGACCAAGACCGGGGGGCGTCCGGTAACCTATCTTCTCGAACATGGGTTCAAGGGCGAAATCTATCCGATCAACCCAAAGGTGTCTGAAATTTCGGGGCTGCCGTGCTATCCATCGGTCGAGGCGTTGCCGGATACGCCGGATGCGGCGATTGTGCTTCTCGGAGCAGAGCGGGCACATCTTGCGGTACGCGAACTGGCCGAACGCGGTACGAAACTGGCTATTGTCCTTGCCAGCGGCTTTAGCGAGGCAGGAGCGGTCGGCCAGGCGCGGCAGGAACTTCTTCGCGCCAACGCCGGAGGTATGCGCCTACTGGGGCCCAACACCATCGGGGCCATGGATTTGCACAACCGGATCGTACTTTCAGCAAGTGGCGCCCTGGAGGGCAAAAATTTGCCTGTCGGCGGCATCTCGCTTGCATCGCAAAGCGGTGGTATTTTAGGGGCGCTTCTATCACGCGCTGCCGCTCGCGGAATCGGCTTTGCCAAGCTTGCCTCTACCGGGAATGAGATCGATCTCGATCTGTCAGATCTGATCGAATATTATGCCGTGGATGACGATACCCGGGTGATTGCGGTTTATGCCGAGGGGATACGCTCGGCTGACAGGTTTCGCGCGGCGACGCAGATGGCGCGAAAGGCGGGCAAGCCGGTCGTGGTGTTCAAGGTCGGCCGTTCAGAATTTGGCGCACGCGCGGCCGTTTCGCACACAGGGGCCATGGCGGGTGAAGACCGCGTCTATGATGCGCTGTTCAGGCAATGCGGTGTCATCCGGGCGGAAAGGTTTGGCGACCTTTTGGATATTCCCGCTATGTTGGCAACCGCCCGGACAATGAATGGTCGCCGTGTCGCGGTGCTGACCTCAACCGGCGGCGCAGGAAGTCTGGTCGCTGATGCATGTGGCATGGGCGGTCTTGATGTGCCGCTGCTGGACAGCCCGACCGCCGACCATTTGTCCAGAATTTTGAAATCAGATGAACCAGTTAACAGCAACCCGGTGGATGTGACGCTTGCGGGGGTCAAGCCCGAAGTGATGACGGCAGCAACTGAAAGTCTGCTTGCCTCGGACAGTGTAGACGGTTTGGTGGTCATTGTGGGCTCCTCTGCGCTGGCACAGCCAGAGATCGCGATCGGCGCATTGACCAAAGGCGCCAGGAGCAGCCAAAAACCGCTCATCGCATATGTAAGCCCGGATGCACCCGATATTGTGCGTCAGTTGAATCTTCAAGGCATCCCCGCCTTCACCGCACCGGAAACCTGCGCCGTGGCGCTGAACGCCGCGCGGCCCGTCGCCGTGCCGTCGTCGGCCGCCAGCACGCGGACATTGCCGCCCCCGCCGGACCTTGGCAAAGGGACGCTGAACGAGGCGG
Source organism: Phaeovulum molybdatiresistens (assembly GCF_023544865.1). GTDB lineage: Bacteria > Pseudomonadota > Alphaproteobacteria > Rhodobacterales > Rhodobacteraceae > Pontitalea. The sequence goes on from NZ_JAMJFX010000034.1 coordinate 2,290, forward strand.
AAGCGCAGGAATTGTTCGCTTATTACGGGGTTCAGGTGCCGCAACAGCGCGTGGTGCAGACTGCCGCGGAAGCCAACGCCGCCACGAGACAGTTGGGTGGCAAGGTGGTTCTGAAAGTCCTGTCGAAAGCCATCGCACACAAATCGGATATTGGCGGGGTCAAGGTGGGTTTAACCCCAGAAACGGTCGGCGTGGCGTTGGAGGCCATGGCAGCGCAAGTCAGTAAAAACGGCGCGCCCGTGATCGAGGGGTATCTGGTTCAGAAGATGCTAACGGGCGGGATTGAGTTCATTCTCGGCTTTCGTCGTGATCCGCAACTCGGTCCTTTGGTCCTATTGGGCGCGGGTGGCGTCTTTGCAGAGATCATGGGTGACACTGCGATCCGTCTTTTGCCGATATCCGAGGATGAGGCGCGTAGCATGATCGCCGAACTACGGCTTTCGCGCGTGCTGACCGGGTTCCGTGGCGGTCCAGCCTATGATGTAGACGCGCTTGTTAAAGCGATCCTGGCCTTCGCGGAAATGGGTGAAAGCCTCGGGTCTCGTTTGACTGAGGCCGAGATAAATCCGTTATTCGTCATGCCCCAAGGTTCAGGCGTGGTGGCAGCGGATGGCCTCGCGGTGATTGAATAAAAAAAACCGTCGCATGATGAAAGTGCTGAAATGAAAACGGCCCCGGGATCCGGGGCCGTTTCTAATCCTGCTCGGCACAAATCACGCAGAAGACTTGTTCAGGAACGCTTCGACCGACGCGCGATGTTCGCTGGTGGTGTAGCAGATCGCCTGTGCTTCGCGACCCAATGCAAAAATTTCCTCGGCACTGCGCTCGAAAGTCTGATCGATGATCGCCTTGGTTAAGGCGATTGCCGCAGGTGAACCCTGGCTCAGCTCTTCGGCCCAAACCTGTGCAGCAGTCAGCAGGTCCACAGCAGGGGTCACGCGATCGACCATGCCCATTGCTTGCGCCTCTTCCGCCTCAATCACGCGCCCACTCAGGATTAATTCCTTGGCTCGGGCAAGCCCTACACGACGCGGCAGAAAATACATTCCGCCACCGTCCGAAACAAGGCCACGCTTGATGAAGCTCATCGACATCTTCGCGCCATTTGCCGCGATAATGAAGTCGCAGCAAAGTGCCATATCCAGCCCGAGGCCAAACGCTGCACCATTGACGGCGGCAATTACGGGTTTGGTCATACTGTGGATCACGTTGATCCCACGGTGCGTCTGTTTCTGACGTTTCCAGCCGTTGAAGGCAACCTCTCCCTGCGGGGCTTCGAGGCGTGCTTGCATTCCGGTGACATCGCCACCCGAACAGAAGGCCTTGCCTGCGCCCGTCAATACCACGGCGCGAATCTCTTTCGAGGCATCCGCCCAGTCGAACGCCGCGATCAGTTCTGCCCGCATCGCATCATTGATCGCATTACGCACATCCGGCCTGTTCAGTGTTATGGTCGCGACACCATTGCTCACCTCAATCAGGATGTACTCCATCTTTTCCGGCATCCCCGTCGGAGAAATCTGTTTCATGAAAACTCGGTTCCTTGCATTCGTAAGACGTGGTCAATCCATACCGGTTAGACAGTTTTCAGGCTGAGTGACTTTATGCACGGATCACCTTCAAGGATCTGCTGTCGCAGCATATTTACCTCAGCCGGGGCCAGCATTGTTGCTGCTAGATCGTCGAATTTCGCTGACAATTCCGCATCGCTCAACGGATCGTCAGGGTCGCCTTTCCGTGTATGCTGAAACCGCTCCAGAACCCTACCGTCCGTCAACTCGACGCGCAGTTTTGCCATGCGCCGACGCGGATAGGCCGCTGCGATTTCATCGTCGACCGCGATTGTTACACGCGGCATGATCGCCCTGATTTCATCCATCGCCAGTGCCTCGGCCGTAAAGGCACCTAGCCGGACTTGGCCCAGCACCAAAAGAGCGCCCACGCAGTATTGCAGGCTGAACCGTGCGTCACGTGGTGTGGCAACCTGCATCCGATCACAAATCGAACGGGTTGGCCGATAGCCCAGAACCTCGATCTTCTTGACATCATCGGCCGTGAACGGCGTTTCAGCACGAAGAACATTCAGCGCGTCAAGCGTCGGGAAAATATGGCCGCAGCAGCCATGGTTCTTGAAGGTCATTCGCGAGATTGGTGTCCATTCGCCCAGGCCTTCCAGCGCAAGGTCCCAATTGCCTGTATCCTCGCCAGTCGCTGCGGCATAGCCATGCGGCGCATGCAAACTGTCCAGGGAACCTGTCAGGCCGGCAGCCGCCGCCATGCCCGCCAGAACCCCCGCATCCGCGGCATGGCCCCCATGCAGTGGCTTCGTCTGCCCTTCGCCCTGCAGGTTCTCCTGATGTCCGCCCGCAAAACTGGTCGCGATTGCGATCGCATGGGCAATAGTAGCCGCATCGCCGCCCTTGAGCATCGCAGTGGAAACGGCCGCGCCGATGGTTCCAACTGTCGCGGTGATGTGCCAATTATTGTAGTGGCTGGGCTGCAACGCCATTGCGATGCGACAGCCGACCTCATACCCGCCGATGACTGCGCGCAAAAACTCTTCGCCGCTGGCGCCTATATCTTGGGCTACCGCCAAGGCCGCTGAAATGGTCGGGCTTCCGGGATGATAGCCGCCATCGCGATAGATATCATCAAATTCGGCGGTATGGCTTGCAATGCCATTCAGCAACGCAGCGTGGCGCGGTGCGCCGGTCCCGCCATCCACATAGGCAATAGCCCGGCCGCAACCGCGTTCAGAAGACATAGCGCGTGCAAGCGCAACTGCGGGCCCTTCCACACAACCGGGAAGCAGGGCGGCAAACCAGTCAAGCACGGCGCGCCGGGCATCATGGCTGACATCTTGCGACAATTCACGCCGCGTCCAGTCTGCCGCTACGTCGGCTAGTGCCAATAATGGGTTCTGCATGCGGGTCCTCTTACTTTGTTCAAGCGGCCTTTGGCCAACTGTACGACGGAACCCATCGGCATTCCTTCTGACAAAATGTTGGCTATGACATAGCTATCGGCAGGGCTGTCAGCCTCGTTTCAACAGTAATCCGCCATCCACCGGCAACAATACCCCTGTCACATATCGCGCTTCATCCGACGCAAGATAGACCGCAGCGTGGGCAACATCCCATGCGTTGCCCATGAAACCAATCGGAACAAGGCAATCGCGCTCGGTCCGTATTTCCTTATGATTGCGTCCGGTTTCCCGAACGCGCCGCTCGATGGCCATTGGTGTGTCGATCAGGCCCGGCACAATGACATTCGCGCGCACACCATAGGCGGCATTCTCGGCCGCGACGTGCTGGGTCAGCGTATTGATTGCCCCTTTCGACGTCTTATAGGCCAATGTCGGCCGTTTCGACAGGGATGACGTCGATGAGATGTTGATAATGGACCCGGCACGCTGTTCCCGCATCACTGGCAGGGTGTGCTTGCACATCATGAACATGCTTTTCAGGTTCAGCGTCATAATCCGATCCCAGTCTTCGACCGGAAGATCGAAGGTGGGTTTGTCCCCTGTCGATGTGCCAATGTTATTGTGCAGGATGTCGATCCGCCCGAAACGGCGAATCGCTTCGGAAACGATGGCGGCACAAGCGGCTTCTTCTGTGACGTCAGCGGCGAAGACGGCGGCATCATGTGTGCTGCCACCCTGTTCTGCCATCATTGTCAGCGTTTCATTTGCCCAATCCGCATTGACATCAACCAGAAGGCACCGTGCGCCTTCCTGCGCGAACCGTATCGCCGTTGCACGACCATTCCCCATGCTGGATCCTGGCTGCTGACCCGCACCGACGATTAGGGCGACTTTGCCTTCAAGTCTTCCTGACACAAAACCACTCCCCCAGTTTGTGTTTGTTCAGGTTAGACTAACAGTTGAAGATCACGGGGCAGACAGATCATAAGTTTGGCAAAGCCGAGAAGTGCTTTGCCCTTCGGGTCAGCGCCGGCCGCCTTCCCCGGACTTGAAGAACTCAGGGGCCTCGCCAACTTGCTCCAGCAACCAATCGATGAAGCGGCGGGTTTTGGTGTTCACTGAGGTTGCCGTGGGCCAAACGACATAGAATGCAGAACCCGTTTTGACGGGTTGCCTGAACGGACGGACCAGCCGGTCGGCATTAATACTGCTGTCAAGCAGGCCGAGTTGTCCGATTGCCATGCCAAAGCCCTGTTCGGCGGCGGAAAAGGTCAGCAATGAGGTGTCAAATTCCGTTGGTCGATGCCGGCTGATGTCCGCGCCCACCGCTTCGGCCCACAACTCCCAGGCCCGGCGACGATACCGCGCGTGCAGAAGGTCGTATTGAGAGATTTTTTCAAGATCCGGCGGGCCATCCAGCAGATCAAGATATCTTCGCGAACAGACAACATCGACCTCTTCGTCAAACAGTTTGTGACAGCGCGCATCGCGCCAGTTCCCGGTTCCAAGTTGCAAGGCCACGTCAAGATGCGTCCCCCGAAAGTCAAGTGGCTCAACGCGCGTGTCGAAGCGGATGCGAATATCAGGATAACGCGCGTTGAACTCGGGCAGGCGGGGCAGCAGCCAATAATGCGCGAATGTCGGATAAACCCGCAAGCTAACGGTGCTCTGCGTTTCTTGATTGATGATCCGCTGCGTCGCGTTCTCGATTTCGTCGAAAAGGCCGGAAATTTCTAGGCCGAAGGCACGCCCCACTTCGGTCAGCTTTGCCGATCGGATTCCTCGTTCGAACAGGCTTACATTCAGATAGTTTTCGAGAATCGAGATCTGCCGGCTGATCGCGACCTGGCTAACGCCCATCTCACGCGCCGCCGCGGTGAACGTCTTGTGACGCGATGCAATGGCAAAGGCGCGAAGCGGGTTCAGTGGAAGATTCAGCCGACGCTGTTGCATGATTTTTCGTTTCCCTTGGGCAACTAAATGCCAGTCAAACTTCGGAAATGTTAGGGTAAGAATATCATGTGGCCAAGCGGAATGACGGTTCCAAAATGACAAAATGGCCACCGGAAACCATCTAGGGGGGAGCATTGTGACAGGTCGTCTTGCAGGCAAGGTCGCAATCATAACGGGTGCGGGCAGTGTTGGCCCCGGGTGGGGCAACGGTCGGGCGGCTGCCTTGCTTTTCGCGCGCGAGGGCGCGGCCATTGTGGCAACCGACATCAGCCCCGAGGCATTTCAGGAGACCGAAGCGCTTTTGCAGGAGGCAGGGGCGGACTACTGGTTCCAACCCTGTGATGTAACGAACGGCGATTCCGTCTCGGCACTGGTCGCGGGGGCCATCGACCGCTACGGGCGCTTAGATGTTCTTTTGAACAATGTCGGCGGTTCGGCACGCGGTGGTGCCGTCGAGATGACCGAAGAGCTATGGCTGAAGCAGCTGAACTACAATCTGACCAGCGTTTTTCTTACCTGCAAGCACGTTCTTCCGCTGATGAAGGCGACCGGCGGAGGCTCAATCGTCAATACGGCCTCCACCTCCGGGATCCGATGGACCGGTGCCGCGCAGGTCGCTTATGCAGCGGCCAAGGCGGGTGTCATCCAGTTCTCGCGCGTTACGGCGGTGGAATATGCGCCCTGGAACATCCGCGTAAACACGGTGGTGCCGGGACAGATGCACACGCCTATGGTAGAGGCGCGGCTTGCCGGTCAGCGTGAGGGCGGTGACGTCGCAGCGCTGCTCGCCAAACGGCAATCCCGTATCCCCCTGCCCTTTATGGGTGATGGCCGTGACACGGCGAACGCGGCACTTTTCCTCGCCTCGGATGACGCTCGTTTCGTGACCGGAACAGAGATCATCGTGGATGGGGGAATGTCGGCTCGCTGTGACTAGACCGTTACCTTTCACCAATCGGCGGCTTGTCGCGGCCCGGCTAGGGCTCTTTATGCTGCTTGCAAGCCTCGGGGGATGGGGCTTCCAGCATTTGGGCTCGCCGCTCCCATGGATGATTGGACCGCTTGTCGTGACGGCGGTCCTGTGCATTTCGGGCCTTCTACCTGTTCAGGTACCAAACAAGATTCGACCGTTTGGGCAGGTCATCGTGGCAAGCCAGATTGGCCTGACCTTCACGTCAGAAACGTTGGAGAAATTGCTTTGGCTGGCTCCAGTCATGATAACCACGGCTGTCATGACATTGATTTGTATCTTGTTTATCTCTGTTCTCTTCTCTCGATGGTCGGGCATGTCCGTAGCCCAAAGCTTTCTTTCTTCGGTTCCTACCAGTCCTGTCGAGGCCGCAGCCATGGCGGTCGACCTGAAAGCGGACCCTGTCCCGGTAATTGTTTCGCAGACGCTCCGGCTTGCGGGGGTCGTGTTGCTTCTTCCCTTCGGAATGTTCGCGGTAGAGGGCTGGCCGGGCGACCGGACGATGCCCTATTCAGAGGTCGCCTTCGATATTTCTGACTTACTGATCCTTGGGTTCTTCGGCTTTTTCGCCGCCTATGTGTTTCGCCGCCTGCGCATCCCCAATCCGAACTTTCTTGGCCCACTGGCCACCATGGCAGCGCTTGCTGCGTCGGGATATGCTCCGGCCCCCTATCCGGGAATTATCCTCGCGGCCGCACAAGTCGTACTTGGGTCTTGGCTCGGCTCTACCTTCAGAAAAGAAATTCTGACCCGCGCCGGGCGACTAGTCCTTACCGCAACGCTCTCTGCCACATCGCTTCTGCTGCTCTGCTCCGCCATCGCAGTAGCCATTGCATGGCTCTCGGGGTTGAACTGGCAACTCGTCGTTTTAGGCGCGGCACCGGGAGGCGTTACCGAAATGGCGCTGACCGCGAAATTTCTTCAAGAGGATGCGACGATCGTCACCGCCTTCCATCTAACCCGGATTTTCATCTTCATGCCGAACATCCCATGGATCGTGGCTTGGATCCACCGATACGAACAGCGCAGGCCAAACAAAGAAGGAGACAACCCCTCATGAATGAATTTCGCCCGCTTGCCGAAGGGCGCCGTCCCAGGATTGCTGTTCTTGATGACTATATGGGTGTCGCACATCGCCTGGCTGACTGGAGCAAGTTGACCAATCGGGCAGATGTAACCTTCATTTCAGAGGCACTGCCAGGCGGTGACGCCACAGTCGCGCGATTGCGGCCCTACGATGCGATCTGTTTATTGCGTGAACGCAGCCCAATGCCTGCCGAATTGCTTCGGCAATTACCAGAACTTCGCGCCATTGCCGCAACCGGGCGGTTGAATCGCACTTTGGACTATAAGGCAGCGCATGACCTGGGCATTGCCGTGATGACCACATCCGGAAGCGGCAATGGAATTTATGCCACGGTCGAGCTGGCCTGGGGCCTGATCATATCGCTTATGCGGCATATTCCCGAAGAGTCCATGGCCATGCGCAATGGTGCCTGGCAAACGCGGCTGGGCAATGCGCTCTACGGGCGGACGCTGGGCCTTATCGGATTAGGCAAGCTGGGCACACGGATGGTGCAGATCGCGCGGGCCTTTGGAATGGAGGTGCTCGCCTGGAGCCCGAACCTGACACCCGAGCGCGCAACGGCCGCAGGTGCAGTCTATGCGACAAAGGAAGATCTACTGCGGCAATCGGATATCGTCTCTCTGCATCTTGTGCTGGGTCCAACGACGCGTGGCATCATCGGGAGTGACGATCTGGCTTTGTTGCATCCCAACGCCATACTCATTAACACTGCCAGGGGCCCGCTTGTAGATAATGAAGCACTGCTTGCTGCACTGCGCGATGGCAAGCTGCGCGCGGCCGGCATCGACGTCTACGATGCCGAACCCTTGCCCGCCGATGCTCCGCTGCGTGCGTTGCCAAACGCACTACTGACGCCGCATCTCGGGTATTCGGTTCAGGAGACATTCAGCGCATTCTACCGAGAGACCGTAGAAAACCTTGAGGGCTGGCTGGATGGTAACCCGCCACGCCTGGCACAGATCTGACAGGAGAATACTTCATGCGCCTCGGGCCCCCCGATTTCGCAACCATGACCCCGGACCAACGCCGGGTCCATGATATCATTACTAACGGCCCGCGTGGACGCGTTCGCGGGCCGCTGGCAATCTGGCTCCATCGACCGGAATTGGCCGAGGCGGCACAGGCGCTTGGCGCATATTGTCGGTATGGAACGTTACTCGAACCTCAACATTCGGAGTTGGCGATCCTGTGCATGGCGATGATCTGGCAGTCGGAATTCGAATGGTGGGCGCACAAGCCAATTGCGCTGAACGCAGGCGTTGAGCCACATATCGTCGAAGCGTTACGCCGCAGAGAGACACCGGTTTTCACATCCCCCACGCAAGAGGTGATCCACGCCGTTGTTACCACACTTTCCACCAAGCGGCGCCTACCCGATACTCTGTATGACCGCGCGGCAAGCATACTTGGGAGCGACCGTTTGATTGACCTCGTTGGTCTGTGTGGATATTACACGCTGATTTCGATGACACTGAATGTTTTTGAAGTTCCGCTGCCCGAAGGCGAGCTGCCTGAACTATCAAAACCCTGAGCATCATGGGTGGCCCCAAAATTAAAAGCCCGGTTTTCACCGGGCTTTTAATTTTCTGTTACGTCAATTATTCAGCGACGATATTACGCTCTTCGGCCAATGCCTTCCACAGGTCCATCTCCGCCTCGACCTGGGCCTTGAATTCAGTCGCATTGTCTTTTCCGGCAAGCACGAAATTATCGGAAAGAACCTTCTGGAAGCTTTCAGAGGCCAGCGCTGTATGCAAGTCAGCATTGATTTTGTCGACCAGCGCCGGATCCATTCCACCGGGACCAAACAGGCCGACCCAGCTGTTGACGTCAATCCCGGCAACACCGGCTTCGGCGCTTGCCTCGACATCAGGAAGCAGATCATAACGCTCCGACCCAAGAACGACCAACGCCTTGACCTGGCCGTTATTCACATAGGGCATCACACTGGCCGTGTTGCTGATATAGACGTCCGCATGGCCGCCCATCAGGTTCACCTGCGCGTCGCCGCCGCTGGAGAAGTGGACGATATCCGCTTCAATGCCAGCCTGTTGGATCAGAAGTTCTTCCGTAAAATGGCTGGAGGTGCCGACGCCTGCGGTGGCGAAGAACATCCGGCGATCTTTGGCTTCGGTGATGAAGTCCTTGAAGTTGGTCGACTGAACCGCAGCGCCGGCGACAGCCATATAGGGGCTGGTCGCGACCATTCCGATCGGCGTGATGTCGGCCTTGGGATCGAAGGGCAGATCTTTCTGTACAGCGGGCGCCGTGGCAACCGCAGGGGTATTCACCAGAAGGGTATAGCCATCGGGCGCCGATTGCGCCACATGGGCGGTGCCAATCATGGAACCCGCTCCGGTCCGGTTTTCGGCAATCACGGGCTGCCCCCAGATCTGCTGGAGTTCGTGCGCAAGCTGACGGCCCACCAGGTCTGTCGAACCACCACCGCTGTAGGGCACGATGATCGTCACAGGCTTATTCGGAAAGTCTTGCGCGAAGGCAGTCCCACCGGCGAGCGCAAGCGCGGCCAGGGCCATAGACATTAGTTTCATTACAAACTCCTCCCTTGGGTTTCTGGATGGATCGCCACATCTTTTTCGAAACATGCGACGCTTCTTTGAAAAGCCGGGGCTGACACGCCCCAACCAGGCATGGTCTGCTCAATCCTCGTCTTCGATCCGCAACCGGCGTTCCTTGAGGCGCGCAGACGCTTTACTTCCCGACCAGATGCTCCACACAAGCACCAACCCGGTAACAGCTAAGACCGATCCTGCGATCGGGCGTTCGATCAAGGCGGAAAAATCACCGCGCGCCAAAACCATTGCGCGGCGGAAATGCTGCTCGATCAGAGGACCGAGAACGAAGCCCAGAAGCAGTGGCGCCGCCGGCATGCCAAAGAGGCGCATGGCATAGCCCAAAGCACCGAACCCCATCACCACCAGCACGTCGAAGGCACTGTAATGAACCGAATAGGCACCGATGCAGACGAACATCAGGATGGCGGGATAAAGCAGATGATAGGGCACCGACAGAAGGCGAACCCAAAGCCCGATGAGCGGCAGGTTAAGAATAACCAGAAGCAGGTTGCCGATCCAGAAGCTCATCACAAGGCCCCAGAACAGCGAAGGCTGCTGCGTCACAAGGTTGGGACCAGGATGGATCCCATGCACCATCAGCGCCCCGATCATGAGCGCCATCGTGGCGCTGCCCGGAATTCCCAATGAAAGCGTTGGAATAAAGGCCGTCTGGTCCGCAGCATTATTTGCGGATTCCGGTGCAACCACCCCCTCAACGGCGCCCTTGCCAAACTTCTCCGGTTCGTCAGAAAGACGCTTTTCCAGCCCGTAGGACACGAAAGCGGCAACAGTCGGACCGGTTCCAGGTAGCGTTCCGAACAACGAACCGATGGTAGAGGCCCGCAGCATAGGCAGCCATGACCGATTGAAGTCGTCACGTTTTGGCATCAGGCTGCGAAGGCTGATCGCCTTTGGATCAAGACGGCGGGTCTCTGTATTGCGGATTGATGCAATGATCTCCGCCACACCAAACAAGCCCATGGCAAGCGCGCTGATGCTCAGACCGTCAAGAACACTGAGAGATCCGAACGTGAATCGCGCCGTGCCACTTTGCGGATCCATCCCGACAGTCGCCAAAAGAACGCCAAGGACAACCATGGCCAGCCCTTTGACCAATGAGGCATCGGAGATGGCAGATGCAGCAACAAGTCCCAGAAGCATCAAGGCAAAATACTCGGCAGGGCCAAAGGACAATGCCCAAGCAGCAACGACCGGTGTAAACATGCTCAGAACGAGGATACCGAACACACCGCCGAAAAATGAAGCTACAGCCGTCATCGCCAAGGCTACGCCCGCCCGGCCCTGTTGCGCCATGGGATAGCCGTCAAGGCAGGTCACCGCGCTGGACGTTGTGCCAGGAATATTCAACAGGATTGACGCCGTCGACCCACCATAAGCCGTTCCGTAATAGATCCCCGCAAGCATGATCAGGGCCGTTGTCGGCTCCAGGTGGAACGTCATCGGGAACAGCATCGAGATTGCCGCAAGTGCTCCAAGGCCAGGCAGAACGCCAACCAAGGTCCCAACAAAAACACCGAAGAAGCAGTAAAGCAGGTTGACGGGCGAGAGCGCAGTTTCAAGCCCGAGCGAGATATTTGCGAAGAATTCCATCAGACCGGCCAGTTGACGAGGGCAATGGGAAGTTGCAGAGCAACGACGAATATCAGCCAGGCTGCAACGCTTAGCACAGTTGCAAGAATCAAACTGGCGATGGGACGGAACGTCATTTCAGCGAAGGTTGCGATAACGGTGCAGGCAAATACCGCCGGGAACAAGCCAAAGGGCCGTATCAGCAAGGCAAACGCCAGAATGGCGCCAAGAATGACAAGCGGTACGAAGATGCGAATCTCGCCACTTTTGGGCGCACGAAAGAATGCCCCCACGACAAGCACGACACCAAAAAGCGCAAGCAACGTGCCCAGAATGACCGGAACCATCCCCGGTCCCATCCGGGTCACTGTTCCGATCGCATAGTTCGTACCTGCATGCACCGCGAAGGCAGCTCCAAGAAGCGTAAGGGAAAGCCCCCCTGCGAATTCCCGTAGATCCATTCTGGACATCCTATCCCTCCTCGTCAGCCATCGAACGCCCTCCTCAAGACGCTTCGATAGTCCGTTGATCGGCCGATGGGCGCAACATGCTATAGCGCATGATAGCATAACTTGAAGTCAGGTTCGGACTATGCCCGGGCGATTGCCAGAACGGCCGGGCTCATTCATTCATGAACCATGAAAAACACCACAAGCACGATTGAGGGAATGTTGCGCTCACAGGGTTGGACGCATGATCCATCCGAGGGTTTCATCACCTTTGTCGGTGGGCTGTGGCGGCGCGGGGCATCGTTCGGGTTCATCGCCGCGCCACACCTGGCAAACCGCAACGGGTTTGTTCATGGTGGCATGCTTATGACATTTGTCGACCGCGCCTTCGGGATGACTGCACGCACACATGCCGGCGCAGAAAAAGGCGCAACCATAAGCCTGAATCACCAGTTCATGACGCCGATGAAGATCGGCACGTTCGCGGAAATCGAGCCAAAAGTCGTTCGCCAGACCGCAAAGCTCGCTTTCGTGGAAGGTACGGTTTTATGTGAGGGCGCACCGATCGTGTCAGCCCAGGGCGTGTGGCGCTTGATGACCGCCACAAAGCTTCCCAGCCCCGGACAATAAGGTCACGGGCGGAAACTGCTGTCATCAGGCATGATCTAGCTTTTGGTCCGCGCAGCAGGTTCTGATGTCAACGGAAATAGGCGTTTCCATCCATCAGCAACCGCGCAGTCCGGCCGATTACTGCCTTACGGACCACAATGCCGCCATCTTCTGTCTGAACTTCAGCAGAAACTTTCAACACTCCGCCGGGGTGGCCAACGCGTAGATCATAGCACCGACGCGTCTGCACCATGTCGCCAACGACCTCATGGACAAGACTGCCTGAAATTCCCGCAGCGACGGCAGTACCCGCCGCACCTGACCCAGGATATGCTTTTGAAAACTCAAACCGGGCCAGTGAGCGCGCAAAGATATCATGCTGAGTGGCAGCAACGTCCAGGCTGTTGGTTGCCTGATAATCGCATGGCGGTGCGACGGCAAAGATCAGCGGGTTTGTGCTGACCTTTAGCTCCTCATCAGCAGTATCCTCAGTGATAAACCCGACATGCACAGAAACCGCCTTACGCACCGCTTCCAGCCGCGCGACAAGCGCAGCGTCAGCCTGCATGTCGAAAATCGAGGCCGCGGTGTCCATCCCGATATCCGATGCGCGGACGAATATCAAGAAATTTGCCATATCAACAATACTTACATCCAGCAGGCCGACACCGGGTACCTGGATTCGGTCGATCGGATTGCCGGTTGGAAGTATTGTCCCGCCAAGTGCGGATCCGGCAAAATCGCCGAAATCGACGTCGATCTTTGCACCTGTCCCCGGCACTCCGCCGATGCTGAAATCACCATTTACTGCGGGAAACCCGTTCTCCATCGGGACGTAGGAAACCAACTTGCGACCAGTGTTGACCTGATGCACGTTGACCCTCATGCGGTCACCTTCCATGCGCCCAGCACCGATAAGCGCGCCATACAGTGCGGCTCCGGCGGAAAGGTTGCCACAATTCGCGCGCCAGTCCACCCGAGGAAGCTCGGTGTTGACCTGACCAAAGTGATAATCAATGTCACAATCATCACGCGTCGGCGCCCCCATGACCGCGACTTTGCTTGTCAGCTTGTCTGCGCCTCCCAGGCCATCGATCTGGCGTCGATCCGGAGAACCGAAGACCTTGAGCACGACCGCGTCACGTGCCGATCCCTCTGGCGGCAGATCATCCCGCCACAGATAGATTCCCTTGGAGGACCCCCCTCGGATGATCTTGGCTGGAACAGACCGCATGTTGTATCGCCTGCCTGGTTGCATGGGTCCCCTCCCTAAAACGCGGCAATCACTTTACCCTGACAGTAATCAGACCAAAAACCGCTACAAAGAAACCATGGGTTTGGCATAGCATGATTTCTGTTAAGGCTGGTTGCGTCTATCTGCATGCTGTGGAGACCAGCTTCCAAGCCAAGCCAAGCCAAGCCAAGCCAAGCCAAGCCAAGCCAAGATCGGCATCGGGTGCCAGATCACCTTCCACAACCACCAGCGGCACCACGCCGTCCCAGGCGGAGAGCGGCCCGCCGTTCCCATATTTTTCTAAAACACGCGCGGTGCGAAAATCAGCTTGATTTCGACCGCCGGAAAAACTCGGGTTGTTCGCCTGCCTGCTCCAGCAACCAGTCAATGAAATGGCGTGTTTTGGTGCTGACCGAAATCGTCGTTGGCCAGACCACGTGGAACGATGCGCCCGTCGGAATTGGGCGATTGAGCGGGCGCAACAGGCGACCGCTTTGAAATTCTCTTTCGAGCAACGGGACCTGACCGATGGCAAGCCCGAATCCCTGTTGCGCCGCGCTGTAGGTCAGAAGCGAGCTGTCGAATTCCATGCCTTCGCGGTGGTTGATTTCAATGCCAACGGTATCTGACCAATCCTCCCAGGCGCGCCGGCGGTAACGTGAATGCAGCAGCTGGGCGCTGTTTACATCCTCGGGACTTTCGAGCCTTGGTAACTGTGCAAGATAGTCGGCGCTACAGACGACATCGACTTCCTCGTCAAAGAGCTTGCGGCTTTTCGCATCACGCCAGCCCCCGGTGCCGAGTTGGATCGCCACGTCGAGGTGAGTGCCACGGAAATCAAGCGGTGCTACGACCGTGTCGATACGCACCCGCAAATCAGGAAACTGCGCGGTAAAATTCGCCAACCGTGGCAACAACCAGTAATGCGCAACACTCGGGTAGACGCGCAGATGGATCGTCTTCTCGCTTTCGTGGCTGAGCAGGCGCTGCGTCGTGCGTTCAAGCTCATCGAAAATCGCCGCCAGCTCGAAGCCAAAGGATCGGCCGACCTCGGTCAACTTTGCCGAACGGTTTCGACGCTCGAAAAGCTGCAGATTAAGATAGTTTTCAAGGATGGCTATCTGGCGACTGATCGCGACCTGGCTGACGCCCATTTCCTTCGCAGCAGCCGTAAACGTCTTGTGGCGCACGGCGACGGCGAAGGCGCGAAGCGGGTTGAGGGGCAGGTTCAATCGCTTGTCATCCATAACCTCAGCTTTTCCTTATCCAACCTCAAGCCAGTTTCGATAATGTAACGTTTGTATAGTTTCGAGCCAGTGCCAATTGTAAAAAATGGACCCACAGAATGGATTTCTCTTTGACCGACGAACAGCGCATGTTTCAGGACAGCGTCCGGCGCTTCGCGTTGAACGAACTCGCCGAAGGTGCCGCAGAGCGTGCCCGGCGCGCCGAATATCCGTGGGATGTGGCGCGCCGCATGGCCGAGATGGGGCTGATGGGTATTGCCCTGCCCGAGGCCGACGGCGGCATGGGCGGCACTCTGGTTGATTCGATCCTTGCGATCCAGGCAGTGGCCGAGGTTTGCCCACGCAGCGCCGATGCGATCCAGGCGGGCAATTTTGGCCCCGTGCGCACTTTTGCCGAATATGCGACGCCCGAGCAGAAGGCGCGCTATCTTGGTCCGATCCTGCGCGGCGAGGCTGTGATCTCGCTTGGCATGACCGAACCCGAAGCGGGATCTGCGGTAACAGAACTCAAGACCTCGGCGGTTGAGGACGGCGACCACTATGTCATCAACGGCTCGAAGATTTTCGGCACGCACAGCGCCGAGGCTAATGTTTTCCTTGTTTACGTCCGTTTCGGGCCGGGGCTTGACGGTATCGGCTCGGTTCTGATCGAGCGTGGGACACCGGGGTTCACCATTGGGCGCCCTTCGATGTTCATGAACGGCGAGGAATGGTCCCAGCTTTATTTCGAGAATTGCCGCATCCCGCGTGAAAATGTGCTTTTGGGGCGCGGCGGCTTTCGGAAGCAGATCGCTGGCTTCAACGTCGAGCGGCTGGGAAATTCCGCGCGCGCGGTTGCGGTCGGTCGGCATGCCTTCAATATGGCGCGGGCGCATGCGGCTGAACGGCGTCAGTTCGGGCGGCTGTTGTGCGAATTCCAGGGGATTCAGTGGAAATTTGCGGACATGGCGACCCGGCTTGAGGCTGCGCAGCTTCTTCTGATGCGCGCGGCGGTCAATGCCGGCGACGGGCTGCCCTCAGCGCAGGAAACGGCGATGGCAAAGCTCGCTTGCAACGAGGCGGGGTATTACGCCGCAAACGAGGCGCTGCAGGTGATGGGCGGGCTTGGCTTCAGCGAGGAAAGCACCGTGCAATATTGCCTGCGTCGCACGCGCGGCTGGATGATCGCGGGCGGTTCGATCGAAATACTGAAGAACCGCATTGCAGAGGGGGTTTTTGAACGAAGCTTCGCACAGCGCGCGCCCAAGCCGGTGGCGGCAGAGTGATGGTGGTGGCCGGAATGAGAGAAGAACCAGGCGTGATGTCCGCCGATATTCTGCGCGCACTAAGCGCTCCCAACACCGTGGCGCTGATCGGCGCCTCGGACACCCCCGGGCGGCTGACGGCGCGTCCCCTGACGTTCATGCAGAAGAACGCGTTTCAGGGCCGGATCTATCCCGTCAACCCGGGACGCGACACCGTGATGGGGCTGCGCGCCTTTGCTTCAGTGCGCGACATCCCCGAGCCGGTGGACATGGCCTATATCCTGCTCAATACCGAACCTGCGATTGCAGCGCTTGAGGAATGTGCGGCGGCAGGCGTCAAGGTGGTTGCAATGCTCGCCGATGGCTTCGCCGAGGCGGGGGAAGAAGGTCAGGTGCGTCAGCGTCGGGTGGCCGAAATCGCCAAGGCGGCCGGCATCCTGTTGATCGGGCCGAATTCGATGGGGGTGGTGAACACGGCAAACGGTTTCGTGTGCACCAGCAATGCCGCGTTCGGCACTGATTTCCTGCCCAAGGGGCGCCTCGCCGTGTTGTCCCAAAGCGGCAGCGTGATCGGCACGCTCGTGTCGCGCGGGGCCGAACGCGGGATCGGCTATTCCCTTCTTGTCTCGCTTGGCAATGAGGCGGCGACCGGCATCGGCGCCTTGGGAGAAGTGCTGCTCGATCACGCGGATACCGATGGTTACCTTCTGTTCATGGAAACGATCCGCGACCCAGAGGCGTTGGCCAATTTCGCGCGCGGTGCGGCGGAACGCGGCAAGCCGGTTGTGGCCTATATGATCGGGCAATCTGAAGAGGGGCAGGCACTTTCGGTCTCGCACACCGGTGCGCTGACCGGTTCAAGCCGGGCTGTTTCGGCCTTTCTTGCAGGCATCGGCATCCGTCAGGTGCAGACGTTCGAGACGTTGATCGAGGCCCCCGCAGCCCTTTCGCGGCTTGGCGCGAAGATGCATGGCCGACCGCGACAGGTGACCGTGATGTCGACCACGGGCGGCGGCGGCGCGATGGTGCTCGACCAGATCAGTGCACGTGGCGTCGCGATTGCAGGCGCTTCCGAAACCGCGCGCGCCACCTTGGGCGCGGCGGGAATTCCGGCTGGTCACGGTAAACTTGTCGACGTCACGCTGGCCGGCGCGAAATATGAAACGATGAAGAAGACCGTTTCCACGCTGATTGCCGATCCTGAAACCGGGCTTCTGGTGGTCGCGATCGGCTCTTCGGCGCAGTTCAATCCCGAATTGGCGGTGCGCCCAATCATCGACGCCGTGGCAGAGGCGGGCCCTGACGCCGCGCCGGTTGTGGCCTTCCCGCTGCCCCATGCACCTGAAAGCATGCGGCTCTTGGAAGCCGGCGGCGTGCCGACATTCCGCACGGTTGAGACTTGCGCCGAGACCGTGGCGATGCTGATGACCGAGAAATCCTGTGTCGCGAACCCTGCGCCCGAATTACCCGCAAAAACGCGGGCCGCAATCGACGCTGCACCATCCGGGGTGCTGGATGAGGTCGACGCCGGGCGAATCTGTGCAAGTCTGGGCATTTCCGGGCCGCGCCAGATGCTGCTTGCCCCCGGACAGGAAATTTCCGAGGACCTGAACCTTGGCTGGCCATTGGTCGCAAAGCTCGTCTCGCCGGACCTTCCGCACAAGACCGATGCAGGCGCAATCCGGGTCGGAATTTCCAACCATGACGATCTTGTCACCGCAGTCGCCGCGATGCGGGCCTCGGCAGAAGCCTATCATCCCGGCTATCGTCTCAAGGGCATCCTGATCCAGGAGATGTGTTCCGGCCTTGGCGAGGTACTTGTGGGGCTGACGCGCGATCCATTGGTCGGGCCGGTGCTGACCGTGGCTGCGGGCGGGGTCATGACCGAAATCTACCGTGACAGCGCAGTGCGTCCGGCGCCGGTATCCTTGCCCGAGGCACAGGAAATGCTGGCCGAGGTCAAGGGTCTTGCGCTTCTGCGGGGCTTCCGTGGGCGCCCCGAGGGCGACCTGGCGGGTCTTGCGGATCTTATCGTCAAGGTCTCAACACTGGCCAATGACCCGCGGATCGAAGAAGTCGAGATCAATCCGGTTCTGGTTCGTGAGAAAGGCGCCAGCGTCGTAATGCTCGACGCATTGATCCGGCGCGGCTAACCTAGCTGCTGGGAGCGACTAGAATAGCGGTCGCCGGAACTATCCGGCGACCGCTATTTTCATTCACGTCGTCTACTTCGTGCGCTAGCGCGTCACCCGTTTCTGAAACATGGGTCCGCCACGGTGGCGCGGGAAGCCGTAGCCAGCGACCATTACGACGTCGATGTCAGAGGCGCTTTCCGCAATTCCCTCCGCAAGAATTTGCGCGCCCTCTTCCTGCATCACGCGCAGGATTCGCGTCATAATCTCGACCTGAGTGAAGTCGCGCCTTACCAGCCCGGCACGCGCGCTTTCCTCGGCAAGTATCTGCTCAACCACGGGTGCCGCCTTGGCCTTGCCATCTTCGTAATCATACCAGCCGCGCCCGGCCTTGCGCCCAAGCCGTCCAGCTTCGCAAAGCCGGTCGGAAATCGTGCTCATGCTCGGTGTGCCCGCCGCTGCCAACGCCCGTCGCCGCGCCCAGGCAATATCCAGCCCGCTCATATCCTGCACCTCAAAAAGACCCATGGCAAACCCGTAGCCACGCATTGCTGCGTCTATCTCGGCGGGATCAGCCCCCTGTAGCAACATCGCCTCGCAGTCCTGACGATACGCAGCCATAATTCGGTTGCCAATGAACCCGTCGCAGACGCCGGCTACAACCGCTGTCTTGCGCAGCCGCCTTGCCAAGGCACCTGCAGTGGCAAGCGCACGCGGCCCTGTCCGCGCCCCCCTCACCACTTCGAGTAGCTTCATCACATGCGCAGGCGAGAAGAAATGTAGCCCAAGCACGCGCGCTGGGTCCCAGGTCCCCGCTGCGAGCGCGTCAACATCCAGATAGGAAGTGTTGCTTGCAAGGATCGCATCTGGCGGCATGACAGCATCAAGTTGCTCGAAAACCGCACGTTTGACGGCCATGTCCTCGAAAACCGCCTCGATCACCAGCGGACAAGCGACAAGGGCGGCGTAATCCGCCCCGACAGACAATCGTGCCAAGGCCGCCTGCGCAGCGTCAGCGCTCAGAACGCCACGTTGGCGGCTGGTTTCAATCGCCGCCGCGATACGCGCACGTCCCGCTTCCGCAGCCAAGGCGTCACGCTCGATCAGTCGCACGACAGACCCGGACAGCAACAGCGCCGCAGCTATGCCGGCACCCATCGTGCCGCCGCCGATCACACCACACAAATCAAGATCGACGGATTGGCCAGCGGTCGCGCGCAGGCTCTGCCCTGCATTTCGCTCTGCGAAGAAAATATGGCGAAGGGCAGCGGCCTCAGCGGAGGTGGAAAGCCGCAAGAAACGCGCGCGGGCGCGCGCCATCGCCTCTGCCGCTCCGAGTTCTGCGCATTCGCGCAAAGATGCAAGGGCCTCGGCTGGGGCTGTGGCACCGCGGAAACGGGCGGCGACGCGGGCCTCCTCTTTCGCCCAATCGATCCCCGCGACATCGCGTGGTGGACGGGTCAGCAACAACGGACCCGGGCCTTCAGCTGCAAGCCCTTTCGCAAGAACCTCGGCCTCGGCAATCAGATCTCGTTGTGAGAGCGTATCAACAAGACCCATCGCCAAAGCCGAGGTGGCGTCGACCGGCTTTCCCCCGGTGACGATTTCAATGGCCTGGGTCATCGGGACAAGCCGCGGCAGCCGTACGGTTCCACCTGCGCCAGGCACGATACCAAGCGTGACCTCCGGCAGGCCAAACGCGGCTGAGGAGTCGGCAATTCTGCCGTGGCACGCCATGGCGAGTTCGAGCCCACCGCCCAATGCAGTGCCGTGGATCGCGGCAACCCAAGGTATGCGCGACGTTTCTATCGCGGTCAGGACTTCGGGCAGATAGGGTGGCTGGGGATCATCAAGCTCTCGGATGTCGGACCCAGCAACGAAGCTGCGACCTGTGCACGCCAAAATGACCGCCGTGACATCGCATCGGGACGCGATGGTGCGAGCGGCCTTGAGAAGACCGACATGCACCGCCTTCGAGAGCGCATTCACCGGCGGATTATCGATCATGACGCGCGCCAGGTTGCCGTCGAAACTCAGGGTGACAGGGGACATGGTTTTCCTTCGGACCCTCTCAGTCGCCGCGCGCGGCAAAACAGGCTGGGCGCTTTTCCAGGAAGGCAAGCACCCCTTCTGCATAGTCCGGGCTGCGCCCGGCCTGGCCCTGCAATTCGGCTTCCAGGTCCAACTGGGCGTTCAGATCGTTTGTCGCGGCGGCATGGATCGCCCTGCGGGTCAGCGCAAGCGCAAGCGAGGGGCCATCGGCCAAGGCACACGCTTGTGCAAGTCCCGCGGCCTCAAGCGCCTGTGCGGGATGCACCGCGGCGACAAGGCCCGCCGCTTGCGCCTCTGCGGCATCAAGGGCGGCGCCATTCAGCATCAGCGCTTTGGCCCGCAGCTCGCCTAGCGCGCGCGTAAGGTACCAGCTTACCCCACTGTCCGGTCCCAACCCGATACGTGAAAAAGCCAACAGGAAGCGCGCTCCCTCTGCCGCCAGGATGATGTCGCAAGATAGCGCAAGTCCGACCCCTGCCCCCGCCGCCACGCCATTAAGCGCACAGACAATCGGCACCGGGCTTTCCCGCAGCGCCCGGATCAACGGATTGTAACCCTGCGCGACCGAGGCCTGAAGATCGGGCGGCGCAGTCAACCGGCGCGGATCGCGATCTGCAAGGTTTTGCCCGGCACAGAAGGCGCGGCCCCGACCGGTCAACACGATCGCCCGACAGGCCGGATCAGCGCCCGCGGTTTCAAGCGCCGCGAGCAATTCCGATTGCATTGCCGCATCCAGTGCGTTCAACCGCTCAGGCGCGGCAAGCACGATCACCCGCACTGCGCCCTCGTTCCTGTACTCGATCATCCCCCGCGGCTCCCCCAAGGCGTTTCGCGGGCAGTATAACCAACGGGGCTTACGCCCCGATACTGACTTTTCCTAACAGGCCGCTGAAATAGTCCCGGCTCGACAGTGGTTTGAGAACATGATTCACCCTCGGCACGATAACGGCGGG
>NZ_JAMJFX010000035.1 GCF_023544865.1 Phaeovulum molybdatiresistens
GCCCGACTACCCCGGCTGCTGGCTGCGTGACGATGGCAAACCGCGCCAAACAGGCATGCTTTCTGCGCCAAGGCGCCTGAAGCCAAACCCGGACAGTTGCGCCGAAAGGAAACCGTTCTGCACAGCCGACTTCTTCAGCGGCCTGTTAGGGGTTTCAACTGGTCCCCGAAGATACACGCCCGCCCTTTGGCTGTTGGCCCAGGAATGGCCGCATCCGCACAGCAACATTATTCCTTGAATGCGCTCTCATGTGGAAAGTCGCCGCGTTCGATATAAGCCGCCTCTGCCGGGGTCGAGGTGCGGCCGAGGATCTGGTTGCGGTGAGGGTGGCGACCGAAGGCGGCGATGACCGCGCGCACCTTGTAGCCCTGCGCGACCAGCCTGCGGTAGATTGGCTGAAGGTGGGGTGGGGCGTCGGCCGCAACGTCCTCGCGCAGGCGGATAAGGCGATCGACGCGGTCAAGGTGGCCGGCCCCTCGCAATGCCCAAGCGGCTGGGTGTGGGCTATCTTGAACCAAGGTGATGCAAGGGCGCGGTAATGGCCATTCTCAACATACCGGGTCATCATTTCTCTCCAAACCGCCGCCCCCAAGAGAAGACCCCTGTCAAGCAGCACGAAACCGCAAACGTATCGAAACGGCCGCCGACCGGACGAAGCCCAGCGGCTTGGGCTAGACCACCTGTCACGGCCCAAGAGCGTCCGCTCCCGCATAATCTAAGCCACGGCGCCGACAACGTGACCACCTGCTCCGATTGACTGGGGTGCCACTCGAAACGGCAGCGATCAACGATCCACCCGGCCTCAAGACAAGAAACTCTACCCGCCCAGAGAGTGTAGTCTTCCAGCCGACTGCCGTTCAGGAATTCGGCTGACGGTCTACCCCCAGAAAAAACCAATTACCGTTCACGAGGCCTCAGCCGGATCTGGCCTGCCGGGCGGCGACGCTGGCCAGACAACGGGACCAGCACGTTGCAGCCCGCCAGGCTTCCCAATGGGCTGCCGCCTACTCGCCGATCTTGCCGAACTTGGCCTCATAGGCATTGATCGAATGTTGCAGCACCAGCATGAAGCGCTTGGCCGAGAAGGGGCTCATGACGAGCCGGTTCGACAGCTTCACCTTGACCATGTTTTCCTTTTCAGTGCCGCGCCAGTTCTGGTGCGTTCCGAACAGCAGGAAGAATTCCTCGCGGTTCGCTGTGGCGGTGGCGATGTTGGCATATTGGCTGCTGATGTCGGAGTCGTCCCAGGCAATCTTGACCCCGCCGATTTCCTGAATGTTCGGATCTTTGTCAGTCATGAGAAAGGCTCCCGATGAAGGGCGGTTGATTGCGCCCTGAAATCAAGTCTGTGGGGCGTCAGGCGCGATGTCAACGGATTTGCGGACCGCCTGTGGCCACCGGCGCCGCGCGGGGTAAGCATTTTCCGCACCCCACAGCCGCCCGGCCCGGGCGGTTCGCGCCTCTCTTTGGCCCGAATCCCTCTTGGGCCCGAATCATCTCTCAAAATCGGTCTTTTTCACGGCAACCTCGGACAGGACCACGATTGCCCGGGGGGCAGAGCTTGCGCAGAGCATCCCCGAAGACCGGATCGTGAACAGGAAAACTGATCAGCGTTTCCCACCTGTTAGACGGGCCGACGCAGGCGCCCGAAACAGCAGCGCAATTTTATTACGTTTCACGGTGCCGTTTGGAAATTTGTATTTTTTGTGATATCATCACGACCGTTCCCGGCATCTGGATATTCGATGATCGGGCGGCTTTCCCTGTGAACGGAGGGAAGATGTCATGGGTGTCAATTTCGAACCCAATTCGACGTTTCGCAAGCATCAGGCCACGGCGGGAACCGCGCTGGGACGCGCCCGCAACGCGCTCAGGAACTGCACGGCGCTGACCCCCTCGTCCACTGATCGACGAAAGCGCGGCACATTGGCTTTCGAAAGCCTGGAAAAGCGCTATCTGCTGTCAGCTGACATCAGCCCCTACACCGACGCGCTGGACGACGGGCTGGACCGGCTGCAGGTTCTGGTGAACGACCTCGAAAGCTTTGCTGAACTGGCCGCCGCGATCCCGGTACTGGGCGAAAGCCTGGCCGAGGCATCCGACCTTGCGCAGACCTTGCAGACCGAACTTCTGGACCCGCTGCGTGCGCTGATCGCGGGCGCCTCGGGCACGTTTGACGATCTGAACACCCAGATCGACGCACTGGCCGGCATCGCCTCGACCCTGATCGAGGACGGGACCGAGGCGCGCTTTGACATCCAGTTCGACAAGACCCTGATCAATGGCGCCAACAAGTTCGACTTCGGCGCGGCGGCCACGCAGTTCGGGCTGGCGATCAATGCCGATTTCGACTTTTCCATCGACATCGACTTCGACTTTGGCCTTGGCATCCTGCTGGATACCAGCCTGTCGCCCAGCGATGCGGTCTATCTGACCGACGGGGCGCAGCTGACCCTTGCCGGGTTTGCCGACCTGGAGGCCGAGGCCGCAGGCGATGTCATCAAGATCGGCGTTCTGGGCGACGCGAGCCTGGACGCCTCCAGCACCTTCGACCTCAAGGCGTCGGTCACCGCGACGCTGAACGAAAACGCGGCCGTCAACGATGGCCGCGTCAGCCTTGCGGAACTGGATGGCGCGGGGGTGGCGCTGCTGGCGACCCAGATCAATGCCGCCGACACCGGGCTGACCGCCTCGCTCAAGGTGGATTCCTCGGGCGCGATTTCCGGTCTTACGCTGGACAATGCCGGGGTGACGATTTCGTTGTCCGGCGCTTTCTTTGAAAATCCGTCGTTCAGCGTGTCGATCGACGCGCCGGACCTGCTGGACTTCACGCGGCTGAATTCCGCCAGCCTGCTGAGCTTCCTGGGCGATCTGGGGGCCAAACTGGAATCGCTGGCCGGCGCCTTCGATGCGCTGGCCAAGATCGACTTCATCGACATCAACGTCAGCGACTTTTCCAGCTTCAACGCGGCGCTGCGGCAGGTGATCGACAGCCTCTCGATCCCGGGCCTTCTGGGCGGCGCCTTGGCGGATCTGGGCGCGCTGACCAGCGGCAGCCATTCCTTCGACATCAAGGTCACCACCAGCGACACCGTGCCGCCGACGGTGGACACGCAGACGATCAACCTCGATTTCGGCGCGATCCTGACCGCGGTGACGGGCGCAAGCGACAAGCTGCAGGAACTGGCCGACCAGATCAACGCGGCCATCGGCGGAACTGTCCCGGTCGAGGCCTTCGTGCGCGACGGCATGATCGGGCTGCGCGCCACGGGCGACTATGTCACCGGCATCGTCCTGCAGGATGTCTCGGCCGAGGTGACGGCGCTTCTGGGCTTCCAGAACGACCTGACCGCCCTGCCCTTGCCGACCTTCTCGACGATCCAGGAATTCGCGCAGAAACTGGCGGCGCTGGAGGTATTCGGGGGCACCGGGGCGAGCCTCAGCTATGACACGGCCAGCCATTCGCTGAAATTCGACCTCGACATCGGCTATGACGCGGCCCTGTTCGAGCGCACGCTGGCCTTCAACAAGGCGCTGGACCTTGGCGCGCTGGGGGAACTGGCGCTGGCCGGATCGGGGACGGTTTCGGTCGCGGCGGGGATGGGGTTCTCGTTCGGGGCGGGCTTTGACCTGACCGAACTGACCGACAGCTTTGCGCTGGACCGTTTGAACGGCGGCGCCGGTGTGCGCACCGATGGCGGCGCTGGCCCGGACCTGTTGTTCGTGACCCGCGACGGCTGGTCGGGCAGCGTCAATCTGGACGGGCTATCCACCATCGGCGCGCTGAAATCCGCGATCAGCAGCCAGACCGACGGGCGGGTATCGGTGACCACAGACATGTTCGGCAGCGGCCTGGTGCTGACCGACACCAGCGTCCCTGCGGGCGCAAACCCGGTCTTTTCGGTCGCGGGCACCGCCGGGTCCAAGGCGATCTTCGACCTGGGCTTCGGCTTTGGTCAGGTGGCGACCAATGGCTCGGACACGATTTCGGGCGGGTTCATCGTCGACCGCTTCTTCATCGACGCCGATGCCAAGGCAAGCGCCGAAATCGGCCTTTCGATGGAGAACATCAACCTTTACGGCGCGCTTGGCTTCATCGCGCTGGGGGTGGTCGATGGCGGGACCACCACGCCGATCGGATTTACCCTTGGGCTGCAATTGCAGGACGTGAACAATTCCGACGGGCTGAACCGGCTTTACCTGACCGAACTGGGCCTGACCGGCAGCTCGGGCTTCGCCGCGCTTGACGCGGTCGCCTTCGAGGGCGCGATCACCGGGGCGCTGGTGCTGCCCATCGTCTTCGAGGATGGCGGCGCTTTTGGCCTTGATGACGCAGGCTTTGACCTGACCATCACCTTCCAAAGCGGATCGCTGGCCCCGGTGGTCGACACCACGGGGATCGAAAACCTTGTCACCGCCCTTGGCAACCTTGGCTCGGCCGACCTGCTGACGCTGGTCAAGGAAATCGCGGGCCTTGTCTTTGACAAACTAGACCTGCTGAACGCCGATCTGCCGCTGATCGACGGGTCCATCGCCGATCTGGTGACGCTGGTGCAGGACGCGGTCGACGATGTGATCGGCCCGGCCACCGACCGCATCAACCACCTGCTGACCTATGAGGTCGACCGGCTTCTGGCCTTCCTCAACCCCCAGGACGTGCAAGAGGTGAAGGACGCGGTCATCGCCTCGGGCTTCTTCGATGGCGACCCGGATGGCCTGAGCGCCTTCAACGATTTCAACGCGCTTTCGGGCACGGTGGCCAACCAGCTGCTGAGTTCGGACGCCGGTCAGATCCTGCTGAGCGCGCTGCAGGAGCTGCGCGCGCAGGTGCTCGATTTCGGGACCAGCTTCGATTTCTTCTTCTCGGACACCCCCTCCAAACTGATCGCGGCCTTTGCCGCCGTGCGCGGCGCCATCGCCACGATCCGCGAGGAATTCGCCGGCGACACCGCCTTCCTGGACGAATTCGACGCGACCTTCGGCATGGCGGTGGACTCACTGCAGGATGCGGTGCCCTCGACCCATACGATCCTGAAACTGGTGCAGAACGCGCTGGGGTTCGAACTGCCCGATCTGGACGACACCCTGTCCGACATCGGCGCCAAGCTGACCGATCCGCTGAAACAGGCGCTGGTCGATGCCAGCGCCGCCGCCGACAGCGTGGCCGATCTGGCAGACATGACGATCGCCGATCTGGTGGGCCTTGCGGGCGAATTGCTGCAGGACATGGGCGATCAGGCCCAGACCGAGGTCGATAACCTGCAACAGCAGATCCAGAACCTGATCGACGACATTGACGGTGACTCGGCCGCCGACCTGCCGGGCGATCCGGCGGCGGTGCAGGACCTGCTGGCCGCGCTGGCGGATCTGGAAACCTTCCTGAGCGATGCCAACACCGAAGGCAGCCTTGCCTGGGTCGCGGACAAGCTGGCCGACATTTCCAGCACGGGCGAGGATATTTTTGAGCTGATGGCGCTTCTGCCCGACATCAGCACGATGATCGAGGCCGCGATCGCCAAGGTCGAGGCGCTTGCGGGTGGCCTTCTGACCGATTTCGCCGACTATCTGGCTGACAATGCTGCCGATTTCTCGGCCGGGTTGATCGACGATGCGACCGATGCCGCCGATGCGCTGGCCGTGAAGGCCGCCGCGCTGGTGGACCGCGTGGTCGAACAGTTCCGCGCCAGCGTGCTGGGCCTGTTCGGCGGCGGCCTGATCCAGTTCGACTGGTCGGACGGCATGCTCAAGGCCGATCTGCGGATCGCGCCCTCGGTCTTTGCCGTCGATGTCTCGGGCGTGGATTTCGACTTCTCTTTCGGGACCAGCCTGTTCAACGCGGGGATCGAGGACAGCGACTTTGCCTTCCAGCTGGGCGGCATGTTCGAACTGGGGCTGGCGCTGGAAATCGGCGATCTGGGCGCCGAGGTGTTCGAGAGCAACTTCAACCTGCTGGTTTCGGAAGATACCGGCTTCCGGCTGGAGGCCGGGCTGCAGGTCGCGGGCAAGCTGGTGATCAATGCCGGCGGCGTGGGCATCTATTTCACCAATGACACCGACCCGGTCCTGCAACTGACCGATTTCGGTGGCACCGGCCCCGCCTTCATCGATATCGGCGTCACGGGCACCGCGACGAATGGCTATATCGCGCTGGCCGATCTGGGCTTCAGCTTTGCGGGCGAGGCGCGGCTGGTGGCCGATGCACTTGGCTTCTACAAGAACGGCACCGCGATCCTTTATGACAACGACAATGCCGATGGGGACAACGACATCACCACCGGCACCGACATGCAGGTCGATTTCGGCTTTGACGTGCAGATCGGCATGGCAACGGGCGAGTTCGTCTTTGACGGCGCGATCAATCCGCTGACCACGCAAGAGCTTGAGGCGATCGCCGCGGGCCTTCTGGACTTTTCCAACCTGCTCGAAGCCTTCGAGCTGATCCTCGATTTCCTGGTCGATGCCACCGACGCGCTGGCGCAGGCGCCGCTGATCGGGGGCCCGGTCGATGCGCTGAACGATGCGCTGAATTCCTTCCGCGACCTTTACGAAGGTATGAAGGCCGAGCTTGAGGCGCTGGAGGAATCCGCCACCGACCTGATCGAGACCGCGCAAAACATCCTGTTCGATGCGCTGAACGGCGTGCTGGACGCCGATGCGATGAAGGGCAACGACGGGGACGATTCCCTCTTTGACTACAATGACATCTTGCTCAGCTTCAGTGTCGCGGATCGCGAACTGGTGCTGGAACCGCTGCACTTCGGCTTTGACATCACTGACACCGTGCCCTTCGACTTCGGCATGGATGCCCTGGTCGTCGAGGTCGAGGGCGACGGCGCCGTCACGGTCAACTTCCTTCTGAACGTGGCGATGGGCTTTGGCCTGTCGGCCAGCCGCGGCGCCTTCCTGGTGCTGCCAGACGAGGATCAGGACGGCACGCTCGACCCGATCCTGACGGGGGAATTCAGCGCGGGCCTGACCCCGGAGTCCGAGCTGAACTTCCGCCTGTTCTTCCTTGGCGTGAACGCGACGCCCTGGGATGACGACCCAGACAATGTCGCGGCCGATGTGGGCCTTGGCCGCGGCGTGGGGCTGGCGACCGAACTGGCCCTGGGCCTGGTCGACGGCGCGGGCGTCGGCGTCGACACCAGCGGCCTTGGCACCACCGACAAGGGCTTCAAGGTCAATGTCGCCGACCTTGACGACTTTGGCCTTGATGTCGATTTCGCCATCGCGGTGAACATCGACCTGCATCTGAAGGGCGGCGCGGATTTCGGCGGCGGTCTGGCCATCGACGACCTGCCCAACATCAGCACCGACCTCAACATCGACTGGATGTGGAGCGCGGGCAGCGGCGAGCTGGAACTGCCGGGGATGCAGTTCTACGACCTCTCGCTCAACATGGGCGAATTCGTGCAGAACGCACTGGCGCCGCTGATCGAATTCATCGACGACTTCACCGCGCCGCTGGACCCGTTCATCGAATTCCTGGGCAAGCCGGTGCCGATCCTGTCGCAACTGTCCGAGATGTTCGGACAGGGCGAGATCACCATCCTCCGGGCGATCGGGATGCTGGGATCGGGCGTTGAATCCATCGAGGTCTTCCTGGAGGTGATCGAGACGATCCAGGCGGTCAAGGGCTTCATCGACAACCTGTCGGAAGGCACGCTGATCAGCTTTGGCGATTTCATCATCTCGGACCCCTATGGCGCGGCGCCGGGGGCGGTCTCGGTGATGACGGCGGGGATCGACCTGACCTCGAACGCGGGCCGCACCCAGCTGTCGGGCCTGATGCTGGGCACGGCCACCGACATCGGCAAGTCGGCCTCGGATGTGCAGGGTGCGATCGACGCCGACACCCAGGGCGGCGACGAAGGCGGCGGCCTGTCGGGCATCTTCGACACGCTGCATGACGTGGGCCTGTTCTTCCCCTTCCTGGAAGACCCGGCGAAGCTGTTCGGCCTGCTGTTCGGCCAGCGCGTCGATTTCGTGGTCTGGGACATTCCGCGGCTCGCGGCCGAATTCGGCCTGTCCTACAAGTTCGGCCCGATCCTGCCGCCCGTGCCGCTGTTCGTGACCCTGGGCGGCGGCTTCGAGATCTTCCTGGACCTGGCCGTGGGCTATGACAGCCGCGGCCTGGAAACGGGCGACTTCCTGGACGGCTTTTACTTCGGCGACCATGCCTTTGATTCCGTGTCGAAATCCTTCACCGATGAGGATATCCTGGAACTCGGCCTCAAGGTCTTCTTTGAGGCGACGGCCAGCCTCTCGGTCGTCGTGGCCGAAGCCGGCGTCACCGGCGGGGTCGAGGCGCAGATCGGCGCGAACTGGGCCGATGACAATGGCGACGGCAAGTTCTATCTGGACGAGATCGGCAAGAAACTGGCCGAAGGGATCTTCTGCATCTTCGATTTCGAAGGCGCGCTGACCGCCTATCTGGAAGCCTTCGTCAAGCTGGGCTTCGACACGCCCTTCGGCTTTGTCACACTGTTCGAGGATACGTTCGAGCTGTTGCGGGTGACACTGCTGGACTTCAGCTTCTCCTGCCCGCCCCTGCCGCCGCCGGAACTGGCGACGGTGGATGGCACCTCGGACACGACTGCGCGGCTCAACATCGGGGTCTTTGCCGCCGAACGCCAGCCCGGCGCGGATGGCAATGCCGACGAAAAGATCGAGATCTTCGGCGACCGCGTGGCCAAGGCGGGCGATCCGGCCCTGTCGCTTTGGGCTAGCGCCACCTCCCTGGCTGATGCGATCACCGCGGGCTATTTCGACGACGGCAAGATCACCCATACCGAGGCGATGGCGGCCCTTGCGGCCGGTTACCTCAACAAGGATCTTGACCTGAACCTGGACGGCGACATCGACGCCGACGAGATCCGCGCCGTGCTGGACATCGACAACAATAATGCGACGGCGGGCAGCACCTTTGCCCTGTTGATCGGCTTTGGCGAATGGGAAGTCTTCAACAACATCAATGTTCTGTACGGCGATGCTGCGGGCGGCGATGACGAGATCCTGGGCGATCCCGCCTCGCTCAGGGTCGCGCTGCATGTGCTGGGCGGTGCGGGCGAGGATGTTCTGACCGGCGGTCTGGGCAACGACATCCTGCTGGGCGGGGCCGATGCCGATGTCGTGCGCGGCTATGGCGGCAATGACACGCTGTCGGGCGACGGCAGCGCCTCGGCCGGGGTCACGCTGGGGCTGGCGGTGTCGAACCACGTCGCCTCGGCCGGGACCGACGGCGAGGATGTCGTCTTTGGTGGCGACGGCGGCGACCTGATCTATGGCGGTGGCGGCAACGACAAGCTCAAGGGCGATGGCGAGGATGACACCGCCACCTCGGGCGACGGCGCCGACTGGATCTATGGCAACGATGGCGAGGATGTGATCACCGGCCATCTGGGCGCCGACGTGCTGTTCGGCGGCCGCGGGGCCGACAATATCGACGGTGGCGCGGGCAATGACGTGATCCGCGGCGACATCGACGTTGCCTTCGGCAGCGCGCTCTCGACCGTGCAGACCACGCAGGGCAACAGCCTCACCGGTGAAACCGACCTGATCCAGGGCGGTCTGGGGGCCGATTTCATCCGCGGCGATGGCGGCAACGACCTGATCTTTGGCGAATCCGACGGGTTCGAGCTGGGCACCACCCTGTTCTCGACGCTCAACGACTCGCTTTACGGCGATGGCGGCGACGATGTGATCCGCGGCCAGTTCGGTGACGACCTGATCCGGGGCGGCGACGGTCTGGACCTGCTGATCGGCGGCGCCGGGGCCGATGTGATCCACGGCGATGACGATGCCGATGCGATCTGGGGCGATCTTTACCCCGCCGACGGACTGGCCGCGGTTCTGCCCGCCCAGCAAACCAGCGCCGCCGACCGGATTGAGGGCGGCGACGGCGCCGATGTGATCCAGGGTCAGGAAGGCGACGATCTGATCATGGGCGGCGTGTCGAACCTGTCCGAATACGGCGCGGGCGATGCCGACACGGGCGACCTGATCTTTGGCGGGCTGGGCAATGACGTCATCCTGGGCGATGACGGCACGATCACCAGCGCCAGCGTCTATGCCAGCACCACCAACGGCACCGGCGGCAATGACACGATCCATGCCGGCGCGGGCGACGATCAGGTCGCAGGCGGGCGCGGCGGCGACACGATCTATGGCGATGACGCGGGCGGCACGGGCGAGGACATCCTGTTCGGCGACGAGGTGATCCGCGCGGGCCTTTCGCTGACCGGCGCCTACAACGCGACCGACGGCGCGGACCTGATCCTTGGCTATGGCGGGGCAGACCTGATCGTGGCGGGCGGCGCGGGCGATACGGCCTATGGCTCGGCCGGCAGCGACCTGATCGTGGGCGATTATGCGCAGGTGATGCTCAAGGCCAGCGGCGCGACCCTGTTCGCGCGCATCGCCTGGGTGGCCAGCCTCGATCCCGACAAGGGCGCGGCCGACCGTCTGTTCGGCGAGGCGGGCGCGGATATCGTGATCGGCGGCGACGGCGGCGACACGATCTCGGGCGGGACACTGTCGGACACGGACGAAGACGACATCCTGCTGGGCGATCACGGGCTTGTCGTGCGCGACGATGGCAGCGCCTTTGCCAATGACATCTTCTCGATCTTTGGCGATGTCGGCGGCGCGGACCAGATCACCGGCGCGGGCGGGGCCGATATCATCATCGGCGGCACGCAGAATGACACGATTTCCGGCGGCAGCATGGACGACGTGATCCTGGGCGACGCGGGCCTTGTCCTGCGCGACGCCGAGGCCGATGTGACGCGCGTGATCTCGACCTTCGCGGGCATTGATGTCGCCGGCATCCCGGCGACGCCTGCGGCCTTTGCGGGGATCAACCTTGGGCTGGACGCGGCCGACACGGTGGCGACCGGCGATGACGACATCGACGGCGGGGCCGGCAGCGATGTGGCGGTCGGCGGGCTTGGGTCGGACCTGATCCACGGGCGCGACGGCAATGACGTGATTTTGGGCGACAATGGCGAGGTGCTTTACACCGGCGCGGGCTCGGGCCTGGCCAATATCGTGACCATCCGCACCAAGGGCACCAACGGCGGCGTCGACGCGATCTTTGGCGGGGCGGGCCGCGATCTGGCCCTTGGCGGTGCGGCGGGTGATTTCATCTTCGGCGATCTGACCGCCACCCCCGCGCGGGTTGCGGGCAGCTTTGACCTGAGCACCACCTTTGGCGGCGGGGCCGGGTCGGATGACGACGCCCTGGGCGGCGATTTCGGCGAGATCACCGTGCAGGGCGGCCTTCCGGTCCTGATGGAAAGCACCGATCCCGCAAGCGGCGGGCGCGATCTGATCGAGGGCCACGCGGGCCATGACATCCTGATCGGCGGGGCGGATGCCGACGCGCTGCACGGCGATGCGGCAAGCGCCCGCATCGCGCTGATCGGCGCCAGCACCGGCAATGACATCGTGATCGGCGACAGCGGCCTTGTGGACTGGCTGGAGGATGACACCGACGCCACCACGGTCGATCTGATCCGCACCCTGAACCCCGGCATCGGCGGGGCAGATGTGATCTTTGGCAACAACGGCGAAGATATCCTGATCGGCGGCGCGGCGGGCGACCGCATCTATGGCGACCGCAGCGGCGATGTGAACCTGGCCACGCTGGCGATCAGCAACCCGCAGCTGCACAGCGGCAACGGCTATGACCGCATCCTGGGCGATAACGGGCTGGTCGATTTCGTGATTTCGACCGACATGGTGCAGGGCCGCGCCGACATTGGCGCGGGTCCGGTCACGCTGCTGCCCGGCACCATCCTGATCATGTCCAGCGACCCGACGCAGGGCGGCGACGACTTGATCCTGGGCGACGGCAAATCCGACCTGATCTTTGGCGGCACCGGGTCCGACCGGATCTGGGGCGATTACGGCGGCGACTTCGCCTCGGACGGGGATGAGGGCGACGACGTGATCCTGGGCGATCACGGCAAGGCCTGGCAGACGGTGGGCCTTGTGGGCCGCGCGGCGCCTTGGGTCGGCGATGATTACTTTGCGATCTTCACCGGCGCGGGCGATGGCGGCGCGGGCGATGTGGTCTTTGGCGAGGCCGGGGACGACATCGCGATGGGCCAGCAGGGCGACGATGTGCTGTTCGGCGGCCTTGGCAATGACGACCTGATCGGTGGCCACAACACTGCCGGCGGCTCGGACGACCTTGACGGGCTGAACGCCCTGCAGGTTCTGGCGATCCTGCCCGAAGCCCTTGCCGACCTGGACCCCACCGACCTGCAAGAGGTGAACGACATCCTCGCGGGCGGCGAGGGTCAGGATGTGATCGCGGGCGACAATGCGATCGTCCAGCGCGAGGGCATCTCGGCCAGCGATCGGTTCCGTGCGCTGTCGGGCGATACGCTTTACAGCATGATCACCGGCGAAGTGACCACCTCGGTCGGCACCTTCCAGGTCGATCTGGGCTTTGCGCCCAATATCGGCGCGGCGGTGCAGGATCCGGCGGCGGTGCTGCCGCGCAACGTGTTCCTGCTGGACTTCGACGCCGCGATCGAGGCGGCGGCGGCCAATGCCCCCGCTTCGGCCCGGCCCTTCGGCGATGACGTGATCGCGGGCGGCGCCGAGGACGATGTGATCTTTGGCCAGCTGGGCGATGACATCGTGCAGGGCGACGGCGATATCGAACTGGTCGCCGCCGATGCGACCGGCTCCTTCACCCCGGGCCTTTCGGGCGACCCGAGCTTCGTGATCCAGCGCGGCGGCGTGAATGTCACGATTGCCGAGCATCCGGTGCTGCCCGTCACCCCGGCCGATCTGGTGGCGCTGCGGTTCGCGGTCGCGGCCGCCGCCACCGATGGCGACGACTATATCGAGGGCAACGGCGGCAACGACCGCATCTATGGCAACCTCGGTCAGGATGACCTGATCGGCGGATCGTCAGAACTGGCCTCGAAGGCGCTGTTCAGCGCGCTGACGGGGGCCGGGCTGCGCCCCGATGGGGCCGACCTGATCTATGGCGGCGCGGGCGATGCGGACTGGCTCGCGCGCAATGCCGATTACGGTGACACGGCCGAGACCTTCGTGACCGCCGCCAACCACCATGTCGCGGATGCCGATTTCATCGTCGGCGACAATGCCAACATCTACCGGCTGGTGGGTGCGGGCGCCTTCAACTACGCCGCGGGAACGGGTTACGCCGCCGCGGACGGCCTGCCGGGCGGCATCCCACTGCGCGTGACGCAGATGCTGGATTACGCCCATACGATCGACGGCAGCGCGGTGAACCCCGCCACCGGCACGGTCGACTGGAAGACCACCTTCAACGACTTTGGCGTCGGCGCGGGCGATCTGGTCTATGGCGAAAGCGGCGATGACGTGATCTTCGGCATGACCGGCGACGACCTGATCTATGGCAATGCGGGCGACGATGACCTTTACGGCCAGGCGGGCGCGGATGTCCTGATGGGCGGGCGCGGCAGCGACGGGATCCTGGGCGATGACGGGCTGATCTCGACCAGCCGCAACGGCCTGGCCGAGCCCCTGATCGGGCTGGCCGCAGCGAACCTGCAGCAGATCATCCGCACGCCGGGCAGCCTGCAGATCGAACTGGTCTACCCCACCGGGCAACTGCTCAAGACCGTGAACGCGATCGCCTTCGATCTGGACGGCGTGGCCTTTGCCATCGACGGCGCGGCCGATGCGCAGATGACCTCGGCCAATGACATCATCTTCGGCGGCTGGGAGGATGACTTCATCCACGGCGGCCACGGCGATGATGCCCTGTCGGGGGCCGAGGCGCGGCCCTCCTACTATGCCGGCGGGGGCGATCTGAACCAGTTCCTGCAGGCCCAGCAGGATACCGGCGCGGGCGCCCCGGCGGCGGCCCCTGCCCCGTTCTGGTTCGGCTTTGGCCTTTACAACCCCGGCGACATCCTGCGGTTCGGCGCGACCGACCCCGAGGAATTCGCGCTTTACGACGAAAACGACCCCCGCTCGCGCATCTTCGTGACGGAAACGGTCGGGGGTGTGTCGGTCGTCCATGACTTCCTTCTGAACAACGACGCCGCGGACGGGCTGGCCGATACGACCTTCACGGGCGAGCTGATGACGGACGGCGCCGACAAGATCTTTGGCGATCTGGGCCAGGACTGGATCGTCGGCGGCACCGGGCGCGACCACATGTTCGGCGGGCGCGGCAACGACCTGATCCAGATGGACGACGACCTGTCGACCGAGGCCAACAGCTCGGCCGGGGCGGCGGCGAACCGCCTGCCCGACCCCTATCAGGAATATGCCGATATCGCATATTCCGGCGCGGGGCGTGACTACATCATCCTGAATACAGGGGCGGACCGGTCGATCGACTGGGTGGGCGAATATAATTCCTACATCGTGCCCTTTTCACCCTTCGGGGCCTTCCAGATCGCCCGCCTGCTGCAACCGCAGACCGAACAGTTCGTGCTGGATCTGGCGCGCGCTGCCGGGGCGGATGAAAGCGCGCCCGACATCCTGCGCTTTGCCGAACAGATCGCGATCGACACCAAGCTCGCCAATCCTCTGGCCCCGGCGGTCTATGCCGAACGGCATGGCGAGCCCTTTGGCGAGCTGGGCATGGTCCGGCAAGAGGACTTCGACTGGCAAGACCAGTCCGGCCCGCCCGATGATCCGCAGGCCGGCAACGACAACGGCCCGCGCCACATCATGCGCCGCGAGTTGTGGGAGGGCACCAGCGGCCTGACCGCCTCGGCGCAGGCCAAGCTGGCCGACAGCGACTGGTCGGTGGTCGAACAGGCCTTTGCCGATGCCTATGGCGATGCCGACACGATCGAGCGGATGGGCCTGCTGAAGCTGAAAGCCACCACGCAGATGCTTGGCACCTTGGGCGACGGCGAGGATGTCGATTACGGCACCGTCGAGATCACCACCCGCACCAATCTGGACAAATTCGGCAAGAAGGATGCCGCCAACACCTATGTGCTGTTCGACATCACCGCCGAAGGCGCGATGAAATACGCCGGCATTGATGTGGCCGCAGGCAAGCTGGTGATCGGCCAGGTCGTGGGCGGCAAGTGGACCGAACTGGCCACGCTGGACTACAGGATGAAGTCGCTCACCGATTACAACATCGCCATCCAGCTGGACGACGACGGCCGGGTGCAGTTGCAGGTCGACACGATGAAACTGTCCCACGACTTTGCCGAAAGCGTAACCGATGGCGGCTATGGCCTTGCGGCCACAGGGGTGCAGGCGACGCTGAAGGACACGCGGATCGTGGGGGTCCCGCTGATCGAACAGATCGACGAAGCCGTGGAACAGGCAGAGGCGCAGCTGATCGCGCCCACCCTGACCGAAACGCCCGAGATCCTGACCGCGGACAACGAGATGGAGACGATCGACTGGGGCGGCACGCTGACGGACACGCAGGTCACGACCGAAGGCACCCCGACCGAAGGCACCTCGACCGACAGCACCCCGACCGACGGCACCCCGACCGACAACACGACCAGCGCCACGATCGAGCCGCAGATGGTCACCCTGACCGTCCCGGTGACCGAGGAGACGGAAGAGCCCACCTCCTCCTCGGACCCGGCTACCAGCGATGGGGAACTGATCGTGGTCGAAGCCTGGATGCCGCGCGAGGATTTTGCCGCTTGACCCCCCTTGGAAAGACGACATCTTGACCCCGGCCACAACGCGGCCCCACACCCGGTGAGAGGATCATGTCCGACGACAAGAT
The DNA here is from genome assembly GCF_023544865.1 of Phaeovulum molybdatiresistens. Lineage (GTDB taxonomy): Bacteria > Pseudomonadota > Alphaproteobacteria > Rhodobacterales > Rhodobacteraceae > Pontitalea. The sequence goes on from NZ_JAMJFX010000035.1 coordinate 15,728, forward strand.
CCACCTGACAGGACGCAGCGGCGACAGGGCTTCGGTCGCCTATCTGGATCTTGCGCATTGGCGCAGGCTGCTTGAGGCCGAAAGCGACGATGCCGCCCTGTCCAGCTGGCTTGCGCTGCAATGCGGTCAGATCCCTTCGGCCACGCGTGCGGTGGTGGTGATGCGCCGCAACGGCCCCTTCCGCCCCGTCGCCTTCTGGCCCGAGGAACAGAAGACCAGCCGCTTTTTGATGGAGACCGTGAACGAGGCGCTGCGCCAGCGCATCGACCTTGTGCGCGAGGACAAGGACACCCCCGACACGGTCTGCATCTCGCGCCTCGTGCGGCAGGGCTCGCGGATCGTCGGCGTCGTGGGCCTTGAGGCGGGCGAAAAGGCCGAACGCGCGCGGCAGGAAATCCTGCGCCGGCTGCAATGGGGATCGGCCTGGATCGAGGTGTTCGAACGGCGCCGCGCCGGTCAATCGGATGAACATGCGATTGAACGCCTGACCCTGGCGCTGGACCCGATCGCGATTGCGGGCGAGCACAGGGGCTTTCGCGCGGCGGCCGCGGCCACGCTGACCTCGCTGTCGGTGCAGGCGGGCGCGGCGCGGGTGTCGTTTGGCGTGCGCGGCGCGCGCGGCTGCAAGGTGGTCGCGGTGTCGAACACGATCCACTTCGACCGCCGCGTGGTGCTGGTGCGCGCCATTGCCGAGGCGATGGACGAGGCGGTCGATCAGGCCGCGACCGTGACGGCAGGGCACGCGGACGAAGACCCGATCGTCGTTTCCCGGCAGGCCAAGGCGCTGGCGGCCGCGCGCGGCGGCGGCGTTGTCGTGGCCCAGCCCTATGTCCGCGACGGCAAGCCCGCGGGCGCCTTCGTCTTTGAATGGCCCGAGGGCGAACCGCCCCCCGACCATATCCGCGAGGCGGTTCCCGACATCGCCGCCCTTCTGGGACCGGTGCTGCACGACCGATGGCGCGACGAACGCTGGCTGTCGACACGCGCCTTCGAAATCCTGGGCCGGTATCTGGCCGCCGTCGTAGGCCCCGGCCATCTGCGGACCAAGGCCACCCTTCTGGTTCTGGCGGGCATCGCGGCCTTTCTGGCGGTCTTCACCACCGATTTCCGCGTCACCGCCGATGCCCGGCTGCGGGGCGCGGTCGAGCGCGTGGTGATGGCCCCGATGGATGGCTACATCGTCGAGGCCGCCCCCCGCGCGGGCGACCGCGTCACCGCCGGCACGCAGCTGGTCAAACTGGATGATGTCGAGTTCCAGCTGGAGCTTTACGCCTGGACCGCGCGCAAGATGCAGTATGAAACCGAATTGTCGCAGGCGCTGGCGGCCTTTGACCGCGCGGGCATCAACATCCTGCGCGCCCGCATCCGCGAGGCCGAGGCGCAGATCGCGCTCAATGAAACCCGCATCGCGCTGACCCGGATCGAGGCGCCCTTCGATGCGATCATCGTCTCGGGCGACCTCAGCCAATCGCTGGGCCAGACCGTTCAGCGCGGCGGTGAATTGTTCCGGCTTGCGCCGCTGGACAGTTACCTGATCGACATCGACGTGCCGGAAAACGACATCACCTTTGTCGAACCGGGCGACACCGGCGCGTTGCTGCTGACCTCGTTGCCCGACACCAACCTGTCCTTTGCCGTGCAGAATGTGACCCCGGTGACCTCGGCCCATGACGGGCGCAACCATTTCCTGGTCGAGGCGACGCTGACCTCGACCGAGGGCGCGCCCGTTTCGCCGGGGATGGAGGGCGTGGCCAAGATCGAAGTGGGCCGCGAAAGGCTGGTCTGGATCTGGACGCGCGGGCTTGTCGACTGGCTGCGCCTGGCCTGGTGGCGGTGGGCGCCATGACCGAAGCCCGCCCCCCCGGCAATTCCGGCCCGCATTGGGCGCGCATCGCGGGCCGCCGCATCCGGCTGGCCGACGGGGCCCAAATCGTGCGCCAGGAACATCGCGGCGTGCTGTGGTATGTCGTCCACGACCGCATCGGCGACCGGTTCTACCGCTTTTCCCCCGCGGTCTATGTGTTCCTGAGCCTTCTGGACGGGCGCCGCACGGTTGAAGAGGCCTACCGGCTGGTCCTGCGCCGGCTGGGCGAGGATGCGCCGTCGGAACTGGACCTGCTCAAGCTGTTCTGGCGGTTGCATGCGGCCGATCTTCTGGTGATCGACGGCGCGGCGCAGGTGGGCGAGGTCGTGCTGCGGGCCGATGCGCTGGACCGTCAGCGCGTGATCGCCCAGCTGCGGTCCCCTTTGGCGATCCGCATCCCCCTGATGGACCCCGCGCGCCTTCTGGCGGGCCTGCGGTTGCCCGCGCGGATGCTGTATTCGGTCCCTGGCTTCCTTCTGTGGCTGGCGCTGGTGGCCTATGCGCTTGGCCTTGTCGCGATGCATTGGGACGAGCTGACCCATAACCTGACCGACCGGCTGCTGGCCGTCGACAACCTGATCCTGATGTGGTTCGTCTTTCCCGTCGTCAAGTTCCTGCACGAGATGGGCCACGGTCTGGCCCTGCGCCGCTGGGACCGGACAAGCCACGAAATGGGCATCATGTTCCTGGTGTTCATGCCGGTGCCCTATGTCGATGCCTCGGCCAGTTCCACGATGCGTCTGCCGCATCAGCGCGCGATCATCGGCGCGGGCGGGCTTTATGTCGAACTGCTGATCGCCGCCCTTGCCACAATCCTGTGGACGCAGGTGGAACCCGGCCTCGTGCGCGCGGTCTGTTTCAACGTGATGACGGTGGCCGGCGTCTCGGCGGTGCTGTTCAACGCAAACCCGTTGCTGCGCTATGACGCCTATTACGTCGCGACCGACCTGTTGGAGCTGCCAAACCTTGGCCCGCGGTCCTCACAATACTGGATGACGCTGTTCCAGCATCATGTGCTGGGCATGAAGGACGCCACTTTCACCCGCGAGGCGGCGGGCGAGGTGCCGTGGCTGGCGATCTACGCGCCGCTGTCCACCGCCTACCGGCTGGTGCTGATGTTCGGCATCGCGGTGGTGGTGGCCAAGCAGTTCTTCTTCATCGGCACGGTGCTGGCGGCGCTGGCGGTATTCAACATCGTTATCTGGCCGATCGGCAAGGGACTGGCGTTCCTTCTGACCAGCGCGCGCCTGCGCCGTGGACGCGCCCGCGCGCTGACCGGAACGGCGGTGGCGATGGCGGTGCTGGCGGCGGTGCTGTTTGCCATGCCGATGCCCAACCGGACCGTGGCGCAGGGCGTGATCTGGTATGAGACCGGGGCCGAGTTGCGCCCGCTTGCCAGCGGGACGGTGCTGGATTTCGCCGCCCGTTCCGGCGCGCGGGTCGAGGCGGGAACGGTTCTGGCCACCCTCGACGACCCCGAGACGCGAGCCGAGATCGCGGGCCTTGAGGCACGGCTGGACGCGCTGCGCGCCCAGAACCGGCGCGAGATCGCGCAGGACCGCGACAAGGCCCGTCTGACCGCCGAGGAAATCACCTATATCGCCGAACGCCTGGCCGCCGCGCAGCAGCGGCTGGCCGACCTGCGCCTTGTCAGCCCCGCGGCGGGGCAGTTGGTGATCCCGCGCCAGCGCGATCTGGACGGCGGCTGGCTGGGCCGCGGGGTGCCGATCGGCCATGTCGTGGGCGATGACAGCCCGGTGGTTCTGGTTGCCCTGCGGCAGGCCGATATGGAACTGGTGCGACGGCAGCTGGACGGGGTCTCGGTCCGCATCGCCTCGGATCTGCGGCAGCCGCATCAGGGGCGGGTCGCGCGGATGGTGCCGCTGGCCACCGATGCCCTGCCGGCAGAACTGTTGTCTACCCAGGGCGGCGGGCCGTTTTCCCTGCGCCAGAACGCGCCGCAGGAAAGCGGGCTGCACTCGGTGGAAACCGTCTTCATCCTCGAGGTCGCGTTTCAGGATCGCCCCGCTTCGCATTTCGGCGAACGCGCCTTTGTGCGGTTCGACCACGGACAGGCCACGTTGGCACGGCAACTGGCGCGCAGCCTGCGCCAGTTGTTCCTGCGCGAATTCGAGGTGTGAGGAATGACCCTGGCCGATCTGCCCGACGCCCTTGCCTCTGGTGACCGACGCCTCTTCGGTCGGGCCGGTCCGGGCCTTCGGGATTGCCTGGGCGCGCTGACCGGGCCAGGGGGCGTCACCGCGCGCAGGCTGCGACCGCTGGTCACCGGGCTTCGCCCCGGTGCAGGCGCGGCCGAGGCGCGCGGGCTGGCCCGCGCCGCCGCCGCGATGCTGTCGGGCCGGCTGGCCGAATTGAGCGAGGCGCGCGACCGCACCGATGCGTTGCTGCTGGCCGCCGCCGCCCGCGCGCTCGCGGGGGAAAAGGTCCATGTCGTCACCCAGTGCGAGGCCCGCGCAAAAACGCTTGGGGCGCGCGCGGCGGGCTTTCTGGACGGGCTGGGCCTGGGCCATACCGCGCTGGCCGATGGCGCGGATCTGGACACCCGCAGCGCGGCCTATGCGCGGCCCGTCGTCTTTGCCTCGCTGGGGCGGCTGGCGCAGGACCGGCTGCGCGACCGGGTCGAGGGGGCGGCGCGGAGGACGCAGGCCTTGGGAAGCGTGCGCCGCCTGTCGGGCCGCGCGGCGCTGCTGCCGCCGCTGATGCCGCCGCGCGCCGCAGCGCTGGTCGACGATGCGGACCTTGTGCTGATCGAACGCCCCCGCCCCGTGCGTTTTGCGCCCGAGAATGCAATCGCCTTGGGCCGGGTTTATGCCGATCAGGCCTTTGCGATCCTGTCGTCGTTCCTGCGCGACCAGCATTATGCGATCGACCCGGTCACCGCGCGCATCCGCCTGACCCCGATCGGCGAGATGCGGGCCGAAACCTTTGCGGTGCTCTTCGGCGGGGCCTGGAACACGCCCGCCTGGCGCAACGAGACGCTGCTGGCGGCGCTGGCGGTGCGTGACCTGTTCACCCCGCCCGGCGATTACAGGATCGAGAATGGCGCAGTGGTTTTGCGGCGCGGCACCGGGCAGGGCGGGATCGAGCCGTCGATCCCCGACCTGATCGCCGCAAAAGAGGGCCTGCCCGGCGGGCTTGGCATTGCCCATCTGGCCGATGCGCGCCGAACGCTTGCCGCCTACGACAGCCTCGGCGGCGCGGGGCTGGGGCTGCTGGACTACCGGGCCGAGTTGCGCAAGGGCCATGGCCTGCGGATCTGGGGCCGGGCCACGCGCCCTGCCCGCCCACAGCATCGGGTTTTCGCGACAAGAAGCGATCTGGTTCACGCGCTTGGCGGCCTGCTGCTGCCGCCCGACGCGCTGATCTGGGCGCCCACGCGCGCCGATGCCGACCGGATGCCGCCCTCACGGGTCAGGGTGATCACAGGCGACGCGCTCTTTCACAGCGATGCCGCGCCCAGCGTGGTCGTGCAGGCCGGGGCTGCCACGCCCGCCTGGGAACTGCGGCTGCGGTCGAGCTTTCCGCAAGCGCGCCATTTTGGCTATGTCTCGGCCGCGGATGGGCTGTTCAGCCTGCCGGAGGCGGGCGACACCGCCTTTGTGCGGCCCGATCTGCGCAGCTACCGCGCCGCGCAGGCCGCCGTGGCGCGCCAATTGGCCGCGCAACGGCTGGCGGCCTTGCAATCACAGGGCTATTTTGACCGTATCCTGGGCTTTCTGGGGGAGACATGATGACACCGCGCCGCCTTGTCCTTGCCGTTTGCACGCTGCTGCCCCTGCAGGCCGGCGCCGCCGAAAGCCCCGATTGCCTGATCCTGCCCGGAACGACGATCGACCTTGGCGGCGCCATTCCCGGCCAACTGGCCGAGGTCGCGGTGGATCTCGGGGCGCGGGTCAGCAAGGGCCAGGTGGTGGCCTCGCTCAACACCTCGGTGCAACAGGCCGTCCTTGACCTTGCCGCGCTGCGCGCACGCAACCACGCGCAGATCGACGCCGCCCGCGCCCGGCTGGACTTCGAGGACAAGCAGTTGTCGCGCAGCACCGAATTGCGCGCGCGCGGCGTGGTGGCGCAATCGGATTCCGACGAACGCGCCACCGCCTACGAGGTGCGCAAGCGCGAGCTGGAAGCCGCCGAGATGGAATTCGAGCTGGCCCAGCTGGACCTTGCCCGCGCCGAGGCAGAATTTGAGGTGCGTCGCATCCGCTCTCCTATCGACGGGATCATCGCCGAACGGCATCTGGACCCCGGCGAATACCTGCGCGACGACGGCAAGATCGTCACCATCGTCTCGCTTGACCCGCTGCGGGTCGATGTGTTCCTGCCGCAGGCCGCCTATCCCGAAATCCACCTTGGCCAATTGGCCGAGATCACGCCCGAGGGCCCGGGCGGCGCGCCCGCGAGCGCCCACGTCACCGCCTTCGACCAGACGATCGACGCGGCCAGCGCCACCTTCCGCGTGCGGCTGGAACTGCCCAACCCGGACCGCCGGATCATCGCTGGAACCCGCTGCAACGCCCGGTTTCAGTGACGCACCCTGCCCCGCTTGCATCTGGCGGCGCAAGGTTGCAGTATCCGGCCATTCCCCGTTCGCCTTTCCAGACCGCATTTCTTTGATACCGCCCCGGCCCCGATTTCATGGCCGTTCTGATCGCAGATTTCTGCGAATGGAGAGTTGGATGGAACCTCTGCACAGGGGCTGTGGCCGCCCTCGGGCCGCAGCGCGGCTTGCCCGGACCAACGCGCTGGTAAGCTTACTTGATGACCACCCCGGACCTTGACCATGCCTGAACAACAGATGCGCCGCCGCAATGCCGGTGCGCCCCTGCGCCGCGCCTTCGTTCTGGCCCGCCTGGCACGCCCCCGCACCCAGCGCGAACTGCAGGAGCAACTGCACATGATCGCCTCGGGCACCCTGCACCTTTTGCGACGGATGAAGCGCGAGGGACTGGTGCGCCCCGCCGAAAGGGTCGCGCGGACGCAGATCTGGGAACGGGTGTCGCCCAAGTGAAGACGCGACGCCGCATCCGGCACCCCGTCCGATCCGCCCGCGCGCTGGCTGCGCATCGGCGCTCGGCCGGCAATGATCTGGTGCTTGCGACCTTTCTGGCGATGATCGCGGGGGCGGCCAATGCGGGCGGGTTCTTCGCGCTGGGTCACTACACCTCGCACATGACGGGCTATCTATCGCAGCTGGCAGACAATCTCGCGATCCTGCAATGGCGGCTGGCCCTGGTCAGCGCGTTCGCGGTCTCGGCCTTCATCTGCGGGGCGGCCTTCAGCACCCTGCTGATCAACTGGGCCCGGGACCACGCCGGGCGCCAGCAATTCGCCCTGCCGCTGGT
>NZ_JAMJFX010000036.1 GCF_023544865.1 Phaeovulum molybdatiresistens
CGGGGGCGGGTGAATTCGGTCCAGGCCATCGTGATCTCCGTTCAGCTTTACAACCGAACAGAATCACAACCTGCTGAGTTCACTCCACCAGTTTCGGATCAGCCTCTGAGAGCAGTTACCACGTCAGGGCACAAAATTCAGGATAGTACCCGACCTCTCTCAGGAGCTCTCGCGCTTCCTCTTCCATCGAGCGTCCATGCTCGGCGGCGCGCGCCCGCAAGCGCTTCTTGACGCCATCATCCAGATTTCGGATCGTGATGCTAGCCACTTGGCGCTCTCTCCGAGTTTGGTGGTCGGGCGATGATGTGCAGAGATCGCAGTGCCATCAACCGATCATTTCGCAAGCGTGTCTTGTCCAGAGAGTGACGTGCCAAGGCGCGAGCCAGCCTGCATCGAGCGAACCCGGTTTGCCGAGATTGCGAGACAGCACGCCGAACAACTGCGCCCTCTTCCCGAAGATCCCCGCAGACGTTGCCTCACCGGTGTTGCAAGATCTGCCCTTCGGAGTTTCGATAGCTGTCTGCGCCCATCCCCTCGAATGTGTGGCAGGTCTCGCCCCGCCGTGGCCCCTCTGTCAGGGTCATGCAGAGGATGCCGCCTGTAAGCGTCCAGCGACCGCGACCGGAGAACAGTGGCGCTCTCACCGTCACGGATCCGTCCGGATCATAACGCAGATGCACGGTCATGCCCGCGCGCCGCGTCACCAGATCCTTGTCGATGATCTGCGCGGTGATCTCTGCGTCGGTCATCGCATCGGCAAACATCGGCTGAGTCGGCATTGCGCAGAACGCGACGGCAAGCTGCAGGAACAGCATGGCCTTGCGGGCTTGGAAACCCATGGATCACCCTCCTCTGTCTGATCCTGTGGTCTTGGTAAAAGCAAGCGATCAATTACTATTTTGTATGTCAATGGCATCTTGAGCAGATGAGTCGCATCACTTCCTTTATTTTATTGACATATCTTCTGCCTTCATGTCAAAGTAATTACTTGCTTACATAACGGAGCAAGTAACCAATGACACCACGCGCCAGACATCTGCCATCGGAGGAGCGCCGGGCCGAAGCGGTCGAGGCGGTGATCAAGCTTGCCGCAAGCGCCAATCCGGAAGAGATAACCACCTCCGCCATTGCCGCGCGGATGAAGTTGACGCAGGGCGCGCTGTTTCGGCATTTCCCCACCAAGGACGCGATCTGGCTGGGCGTCATGGAGTGGGTCTCCGACCGTCTGCTGGCGCGCATCGACCGGCTGGCGGGGGCGGAGTCGGATCCGCTCGCGGCGCTTGAGGCGATGTTCCTCGGCCATGTCGACTTCATCGCCGAGCATCCGGGCGTGCCGCGCATGATGGCTGGACAGTTGCAGAACGCCGGTGAGACCCCTGCAAAGCGGATGGCGCGGGCGCTGGTCGAAAACTATGGCAACCGGCTGCGCCGGATCCTTGCGGCCGCGCGCGCCGAAGGTGTCCTGCCCCCCGGTCTTGATATCGATGCGGCTGCGGCACTTTTTCTGGGGATGATTCAGGGGCTTGTGATGCAGAATCTCATCCATGGCGACAGCGCGCGCATGCGTACCGATGCGTTGCGGGTATGGGTGATCTATCGCGCGGGCCTTCTTGCGGCGGTGCACACGCAGGAGGGCGGGGCATGAAGCTGACGGTTCTCGGGGCGGCACGCGAAGTGACCGGATCGAGCTATCTGATCGAGACTGCCACGGCGCGGTTTCTGGTCGATTGCGGGATGGTTCAGGGTGGCGCGAGTGCGGCCACCCGCAACCGTCAGCCCTTTGCCTTTGATCCGCGGTCGCTGGATTTCGTGCTGCTGACCCATGCGCATATCGACCACAGCGGAATGCTGCCAAAGCTGACGAAGGCGGGTTTCACCGGCCCGGTCCTGACAACCCCGGCAACCGCCGATCTGCTTGAGGTGATGCTGCGCGACAGCGCCCATATCCAGGAAATGGACGCCGCGCGGGCGGCCCGCGGCGGGCGGGACAAGCGGCGGGCGGCGCCCGAACCCGTGACCCCGATATACACGGTGCGCGACGCCGAGGCCTGCTTGCGGCAGGTGCGGGGTCACTCCTATCAGGAAAGCATCGCGCCGCATCCAGATGTCGTCTGCATCTTCCGCGACGCGGGCCACATCCTCGGATCGGCAATCATCGAGATCTGGATCGCCGAGGCCGCCGAGACCGTGAAACTGGTCTTTTCCGGCGATCTGGGCCAGCCGGGGCGCGCCATCCTCCATGATCCCGCAACGATTGCGGAGGCCGACATTCTGGTGATGGAATCCACCTATGGCGACCGGGCCCACCGCGATCAGGCCGCGACGCTCGACGAGATGGTCACCGTTATCACCGAAACCAGAAAGCGCGGTGGCAACGTGATCATGCCGGCCTTTGCGGTCGGGCGCACGCAGGAGATCCTCTATCACCTGCACTGCCTCTCGCGACAGGGCCGGCTGCGCGATCTGTCGATCTTCGTCGACTCGCCCATGGCCGATCGCGCCACGCAGATCACAAAAAACCATCTGGCCCTTTTCGACGAGGAGGCACGAAACCTTGTCGACTGGCACGAGGCCGCGTCGGACAGGCCCCGGCTGCGGTTTACCGCCAGCACCGAGGAGTCGAGGGCCCTCAACCAGATCGAGGCTGGCGCAATCATCATATCGGCCAGCGGCATGTGCGACGCCGGCCGCATCCGGCATCACTTGCGCCACAACCTGCCACGGCCGGAATCCGCGATCCTGATCACCGGCTTTCAGGCGCAGGGCACACTGGGGCGTCGGCTGGTGGATGGGGCGCGTCGCGTCCGGATCTTCGGCGATGATATTCCGGTCCGGGCGTCAGTGCATACACTGAACGGGTTTTCCGCCCATGCCGACCAGCCTGCGCTTCTTGACTGGGCCGGCCGTTTCCGCCGGGTTCCGTCGAAAGTTATCGTCACCCACGGAGAGGCGCAGGTCGCCGAGGGCTTCGCGGGCCGTCTGCGCGAGGATTTCGGCTGGCCCACCATCGTCCCGGAACGGGGCGCCGCGCTCGACTGGCCCGCGCCCCGACACAAAGGGGCCGGGCCATGAACCCGCCGGACGATCCAGAAAGCCTCAGGGCCACGATCCAGGCCAACCCATCCTATCGCCTCGCCCATGAGGATGGCGACCTGCTGACGGATGCCGATCTTAGACCGCTGCGCCTACAACTGGAACTGGTGAAGCCCGAGCGCGCCCTGCGCCAACATGCCATCCGCTCGACCGTCGTCGTGTTCGGCAGCGCCCGGATGGCGGCGGGCGGGCAAGGGGTCGATCCGGAGCGGGCAGAGCGGCACAGGCGGTATCTCGACGAGGCGCGGCGCTTCGCTGCAATAGTCTCGCACCGCTTCCAGGAGGAGGGGCGGCGCGATTTCGTCGTCGTGACCGGAGGCGGCCCCGGGATCATGGAAGCTGCGAACCGTGGCGCATGGGAAGTCGGGGCCCGGTCGATCGGGCTCAACATCACCCTGCCGCAGGAACAGTTGCCCAATCCCTACATCACCCCCGACCTCGCCTTCCGCTTTCGCTATTTTGCGATCCGCAAGATGCATTTCGCCTTGCGGGCCCGGGCACTGGTTGCATTCCCGGGCGGCTTTGGCACGCTCGATGAGGTGTTCGAGGTTCTGACGCTGGTCCAGACCGGCAAGATGGCCCCAATCCCGATCGTTCTGGTGGGTTCCTCATTCTGGAGCCGGGCGGCCGATTTCGGCTTTCTTGTTGCCGAGGGGATGATCGCCCCCGCCGATCTCGGCCTTTTCACGGTGGTCGATACCGCCGCAGAGGCCGTCTCCGCGCTTGAACGCTTCTATGGCGGGACGCCGCCACCATGATCCGCGCCTGTCCCTGAACGCCGCCCTGCACCGTCCCGGAGAAACCAGAAATGTCGCGCCGTATCCTCATCATTGTCGTCCTTCTCGGCGGCCTTCTGGGCTTTGGCGCCTGGACGGTGCTGCTCCGCCCCTCCGACCTGCCGCCGGACGGGTTTTCGCGCGGCAATGGCCGGATCGAGGCCGATCTGATCGACGTCTCGCCGAAACTCGCCGGGCGGGTGGCAGAAATCCGGGTGCGCGAGGGCGATCTTGTCAAGGCAGGCGATGTGCTGGCGGTGATGGATACCGCCGAATTGCGTGCCCAGCTTGCCCGCGCCGACGCGGCCGTTGCCAGCGCCGAGGCCTCCGTGGGGGTGGCTGCCGCGCAGGTCAAGGAGGCGCAGGCGCGGCTGGCCCTCGCGCAAAGCGAGCAGGCCCGTGCCGAAACGCTGGGCGAACGTGACGTGATCTCGCGCGTGAACCTCGACGTGAAGCGGACCGAGACGCAACTGGCCGAGGCCAATCTGGCCGCCGCAGAGGCAACGCGCTTGTCGAAGGAGCGCGGGGTCGAGGCCGAAGCGGCCGCCCGCGCCGAAATTACCGCGCGGATTGCAGACTCCACGCTGCATGCCACCGGGCCTGCGCGGGTGCTTTACCGCCTTGCCCAGCTCGGCGAGATCGTCGGCAGCGGCGGCAAGATCCTGACACTGATCAGCTTGGACGAAGTCTATATGGAGTTCTTCCTGTCCGCGACCGACGCGCCCCGCGTCGTCATCGGCGACGAGGCGCGGATCGTGGCAGACATCGCGCCCGGCCAGTCGGTCCCGGCAACGGTGATCTTCGTCTCGCCTCAGGCGCAGTTCACGCCCAAGCAGGTCGAGACGCTGAGCGAGCGCGAAAGCCTGATGTTCCGTGTCCGGGTGCGGATTCCGCCCGATTTCGTTCTGGCCCGCGTGGATCAGGTCAAGACTGGCGTGCGCGGTTTGGCCTGGGTGCGGCTGGCCGCGCCCGATGGCACCTTGACCGCATGGCCCGACGGGCTGACCCCACCGCTTCTGGTCATGCCATGACCGCCACGCCGGAACCCGTGGCGCGGCTGGAAGGCGTCACGCACCGCTATGGCAAGGTGGCGGCGCTGGCCGATCTGACGCTTGATCTTCCGGCGGGGCGGATGGTCGGGCTGATCGGCCCGGACGGGGTGGGGAAATCGACGCTGATGGGCCTGATCGCCGGGGCCAAGCGGTTGCAGGAGGGTGAGGTGACCTGCCTTGGCGGCGACATGGCCCGCGCCCGCCACCGCACCGCTATGGGCGGGCGCATCGCCTTCATGCCGCAGGGATTGGGGCGCAACCTCTATCACGATCTGTCGGTGCGAGAGAACATGGAGTTCTTTGGCAAGCTTTTTGCCCTTGGCCGGGCCGAGCGGCGCGAGCGGATCGAACGACTGACCCGTGCCACCGGGCTGCATCCGTTTCTCGACCGGCCGGCGGGCAAACTTTCCGGCGGGATGAAGCAGAAGCTGGGCTTATGTTCCTCGCTGATCCATGACCCGGATTTCCTGCTGCTGGATGAGCCGACAACCGGGGTGGACCCGCTGTCGCGTCGGCAGTTCTGGGATCTGATCGCCACCATCCGGGCCGACCGGCCGAAAATGAGCGTGCTGGTCTCGACCGCCTATATGGAAGAGGCGGCGCTGTTCGATCATCTGGTGGCGATGGATGCCGGTCGCGTGCTGGCCGAGGGCAGCCCGGACGAGTTGATGGCAAGGACGCGGACCGCCTCGGTCGGCGATGCCTATGTCTCGCTCATGCGCCAGTCGGGTGAAAAGGCCGAAGCGCCTCCGCCCCTTGCAAGCGCGCCCCTGCCCGAAGGCGGCGAAATCGCCATTCGCGCGCGCAACCTGACCCGGCGCTTCGGCGATTTCACCGCAGTGGATTCCGTCAGCTTCGACATCCCGCAGGGCGAGATTTTCGGCTTTCTCGGCTCGAACGGTTGCGGCAAGACGACCACGATGAAGATGCTGACCGGCCTTCTGCCCGCCTCCGAGGGCGAGGCCTGGATCTTCGGCCAGTCGATCGCCGATCAGGGGATGGAAGCGCGGGCGCGCGTCGGCTTCATGTCGCAATCCTTCTCGCTTTATGGCGAGTTGACGGTGCGGGAAAACCTGATCTTGCATACCCGGCTTTACCATCTGGGGACAGAGCTTGCGTCGAGGCGGCTGAACGATCTGGTGCCGCGCTTTGGCCTGACCGAACACATGGACCAGAAGGCTGGCGACCTGCCGCTGGGGCTGCGGCAGCGGCTGTCGCTGGCGGTGGCGGTGATCCATGCGCCCGAGATCCTGATCCTGGACGAGCCGACCTCGGGCGTCGATCCGCAGGCGCGCGACGATTTCTGGCGCCTGCTGATGGATCTGTCGCGCAAGGACAGGGTGACGATCTTCATCTCGACCCATTTCATGGACGAGGCGATGCGCTGCGACCGGATCTCGCTGATGCATGCCGGGCGCGTGCTGGTGTCGGACCCGCCAGCCAAGATCGTGGCCGACAGCGGTGCCGCATCGCTGGAGGAAGCTTTCATCGCCTATATGGCCGCCGAACTCAAGCCCGAGGACAAGGCCCCGCCCGCCCTGATCTCCACGGCGGAAAAGGCCCCCGATGCGGCGGGCTTCAGTCTTTCACGCCTTCTGGCCTTCACCTCGCGCGAGGCGATGCAGGTGCGGCGCGATCCGGTGCGGCTTGCCTTCGCCTTCCTTGGCAGTGCGCTGCTGCTTCTCATCATGTCCTTCGGCATTTCCCAAGAGGTGCGCGACATCCCCTTTGCCGTCCTTGACCATGACGACAGCCCCGCAAGCCGGGCCTATGTGTCGGCGTTTCGCGATTCTCCATGGTTCGCACCATATCCGCCGATCATGGATGTGCAGGCGCTGGATGACCGGATGACCAGCGGGGAACTGGCGCTTGCGCTGGAGATCCCGTCCGGTTTTGGTGCCGATCTTCGGGCAGATCATGGCAATGCCGTTGCCGCGACAATCGACGGTGCGGACACGGGGCGCGCCGGCACCATCGAAAGTTATGTTTCGGGCGCCCACGGGGCGTCGCTGGTGGCCATCGCGCCGGGGCGGGCCGAGGCGCAGATGCCACCTCCCGTCTCACTGGAACCGCGGTTTCGCTACAACCCCGACATGGCCAGCCTGCCCGCCATCGGGCCGTCGATCCCGCCGCTGCTGCTTTTGCTGTTCCCGGCGATCCTGATGGCGGTCAGCGTGGCACGGGAAAAGGAGATCGGCACGATCACCAATTTCTATGTGACACCGACCGGCAGGGCCGAATTCCTGATCGGCAAGCAACTGGTCTATGTCGGCATCGGCCTTCTGAACTTTGCCATCCAGACCGCGCTGGTGGTGCTGGTGCTGGGGGTGCCGCTGCAGGGCAATCCGCTGGTTCTGGTGCTGGCGACGGTTGCCTATGTCGTGGCGGCCACCGGTTTCGGCCTGATGGTGTCGATGATGACGGCAACGCAGGTTACCGCCGTGTTTGCCGCAACCGTGCTGTCGGTGATGCCGACGCTCCAGTTCTCGGGGATGCTGACGCCGGTCTCATCCCTCGATGGTCCCGCCCGCGTTCTGGGCAGCCTGTGGCCGACGACCTGGTACATGAAGGCAAGCGTCGGCAGCTATACCAAGGGGCTCGGGCTCTCCGATCTCAGCGCCGCGCTGATGCGGCTTGCCCTGTTCGGGCCCGTCTTCACCGGGATCGCGATCGCCCTTCTGAAAAAGCAGGAGAAGTAGATGCGCCCCCTGATCAACACGCTCTGGCTGACCGGCAAGGAACTGAAAAGTGTCCTGGGCGATCCGGTGATGGTGATCCTGATTGCCTGGTCCTTCGTCGTGGCCGTCATGCTTGAGGCCCAGGGCGCGGGCGACACGGTGCGCAATGCCTCGATCGCCATCGTCGACGAGGACCGCTCGGCCCTGTCGCGTCAGATTTCGGACGCGCTGATGCCGCCCTGGTTCCAGACGCCGGTCGAGATGGCTGCCGATCAGGCCGCCGCCGCGATGGACCGCGGCGAGATCATGTTCGTGCTGTCCTTCCCGCCCCGCTTTGCCGCCGACGCCATAGCCGGGCGCGCGCCGAATGCGCAGCTTCTGGCCGATGCCACGGCGGTGTCGCAGGCCCAGCTTGGCACCGATTACCTGCGCAACATAGTGCAACAGGAGGCCCGGGTGTTCCTGGGCATGGGCCCCGATGCCGCCGCCCCCGACCTGAAACTGGAACTGCGCCGCGCCTTCAATCCCAACAGCAATCCGGTCTGGTTCAAGGCGATGTCGTCGCTGCTCAATCAACTCTCGGTCCTGACCATTGCCTTGACCGGCGCGGCAATGCTGCGCGAGCGCGAGCATGGCACGATCGAGCATCTGATGGTGATGCCGATCAACCCGGCCGAGGTGGCGTTTTCCAAGGTATTGGCGACGATGATCGTGGTGCTTGCGGCCTTCACCGGCTCCTTGCTGATCGTGGTGCGGGGGGTGCTCGACGTGCCGGTGTCGGGGGCGATGCCGCTGCTGGTAGGCGGTGCCGCAGTCTATCTGTGGGCGGCGGCGGCGATCGGGATGCTTCTGGGCACGCTGGCTCGCAGCATGGCGCAGTTCGCGCTTCTGGTGATCATGGTGATCATCCCGGTGATCATGCTGTCGGGAGGCATGGGCGCCGTCGAAAGCCAGCCTGACCTCGTGCAGAAGCTGACGCTGGCGCTGCCCTCGCGCCACTTTCTTGCCTTCGCCAAGGCCGTGGCATTCCGGGGCGCAGGGCTTTCGGCAGTCTGGCCGCAGCTTCTGCTCATGGCGGGACTGGGCGCGGCCTTCTTCTCGGCAAGTTTGTTGCTGTTCCGCAGATCGATGAGCGTGACCGGATGACACGAAGTCCGAGCCATAGGAAAAACCCAGGATGAGTCCGCAAACCCCCACCCCCGAAGATCATGGCGACAAGGACGAGAGCTTCCGGGTGGCCGACCGGGTCTGGTCGGCGCAGCGCGCAAGGTTCAGCGGCGGCCTGTCGCCGGCGGCGCTGGCACTGGCGTTCATCGACTGGTCGGTGCATCTGGCCAATGCCCCCGGAAAGCAGATGGAACTGGCGATGAAAGGCGGCAAGGCCGCCGCCCTGTTTGCCAGCCATGCCATGGCCGCGGCCACCAGCCGCGACGACCCGCCTCCGGTCAAGGCCCCGGCAGGCGACAACCGCTTTGACGCTGAGGAATGGGGCAGGCTGCCCTATAGCCTTTGGGCGCAGGGGTTCCTGCTTGGGCAACAGTGGTGGCGCGATGCCACGACCGGGGTTCCCGGCGTGACGCCGCATCACGAAGATGTGGTGTCCTTCACCACCCGCCAGATCCTTGACACGATCTCGCCGTCGAACAATCCGATGACCAACCCCGAGGTGATCGCCAGAACCATCGGCACGGGCGGCATGAACCTTGTGCAGGGCTTTCAGAACTGGATGGAGGATGCCGCCCGTCTGGCCGATGGCCGCCCGCCGGTGGGGGCCGAGAATTTCGTCGTCGGCCGCGATGTCGCGGTCACGTCGGGCAAGGTGGTGTATCGCAATGACCTGATCGAGCTGATCCAGTATGCCCCCACGACCGGGACGGTCCGGGCCGAGCCGGTGCTGATTGTGCCGGCCTGGATCATGAAATACTACATTCTCGACCTGTCGCCGCAGAATTCGCTGATCCGCTGGCTGGTGGGGCAGGGGTATACCGTCTTCTGCATCTCGTGGAGCAATCCCACGGCCGAGGACCGCGACCTGGGGATGGAGGATTACCGCAAGCTCGGCGTGATGGCGGCGCTGGATGCGGTTTCCACCATCGTGCCGGGGCAGAAGATCCATGCTACCGGCTATTGCCTTGGTGGCACGCTGCTGTCGGTTGCCGCCGCCTCGATGGGATGCCGGGGGGATGACCGGCTGGCCTCGGTCACACTGCTGGCGGCGCAGACCGACTTCACCGAGCCGGGCGAACTTGCGCTTTTCATCGACCACAGCCAGATGCACATGCTGGAAAGCATGATGTGGACCCGCGGCTATCTTTCCGCCGACCAGATGGCAGGCGCGTTCCAGATGCTGCGCGCCAATGACCTGGTATGGTCGCGCCGCATCCGCGAATATCTGATGGGCGAGCGCGCGCCGATGATCGACCTGATGGCCTGGAACGCCGATGCGACCCGGATGCCCTACCGGATGCACTCCGAATACCTGCAGAAGCTTTATCTCGACAACGAACTGGCCGCCGGCCGTTTCATGGTCGAGGGTCGTCCGGCATCGCTCCAGAACATCCGCGTGCCGCTTTTCGTCGTCGGCACCGAACGCGATCACGTCGCGCCGTGGCAATCGGTCTACAAGATCCATTATCTGAGCGGGGCCGAAGTCACCTTCGTCCTGACCAGCGGTGGACATAACGCCGGCATCGTCAGCGAGCCGGGAAGACCCCGGCGGCGCTACCGCGTGGCCACCAAACAGGCTGGCGTCACCTGCCGGACCTCGGAACAATGGGCCGAGGAGTCAAACCGCAAGGACGGCTCCTGGTGGCTGGAATGGGGTGACTGGCTTGCCACGCGCTCATCGCCCGAGCTTCAGCCCGTCCCCACAGCGCCCGGTGCGCCGGAACAGGGTTACCCGGCGCTCGCAGAGGCGCCGGGAACCTATGTCCTGCAATGCTGAGAAAATTCGCCCTGCGCATCAGAGAGTTTCATGCCTGAACGCCCCCGTATCCTGACCGCCGCAGCCATTATTGCCGTTCTGTTCGGCACACTCACCATCATCTCTGGCGGTCGTGCCCTGATATCGCCGGGTGCCGGGGTGGTGCCTTTCGTGCTGTGGTTCAATTACATCGCTGGATTTTCCTATATCGCTGCGGGGATCGGCCTCTGGCGCGGTTCGAGGTGGGCCGCATGGCTGGCGGGTGCCATTGCCCTTGCGACAGCGGCGGTTTTCCTGGGCTTTCTTTGGCATGTCGCGCAGGGCGGGGGGTGGATGGGCCGCACCATGGGCGCGATGGGGCTGCGGATTGCGGTCTGGAGCGCCATAGCCGTCATCGCGCTTCGGCGGCGATAACGTATTGGCTGAATCAAATACACGCCATTGGTCAATCGCATGTCTGCGGTTCTGACATCGCGACCTTCGCCCACAACTCTGATTAGGGGGTGGCCTGTCTGCCTAAAAAACACGGGTTTCGGCTGTCCACACTCGACCAGGTCCGAATCTTGGACGGTTTCGGCGGTGACGCTGGCATCCGGTAATGTGTCCGCCCCATCAGGGTTGGCGCCAGTAGCCGTTTGCGGCGGCGACGGTGGCGAAATGCGTTGCCACCACCTGGCTGACCGCGATCAGCGCGTCGGCATCCTCGGCATATTCCGGGCGCAGCTTTGCGCGCACCTCGGCGTCGGGCTGGGTCATCTTGATCGTAACCCGGGCAAGTTTCACCGCAAGGTCATAACCTTCGGCGGGGGTCGGTGTGATCAGCGTCGTCAACCAATCGGACATCTGGCTCTCCTTTCAGGGGGGATTGCTGGGGTGGCTGCGGGATCAGGATGCGGCAGGCGTCGCCCTGGGGGTCGTTGAACTGTCCGTGGCGCAGCGCCCAGACAAAGGCGGCAAGCCCGGCAAGGCCCATGGCGATCGACAGCGGGATCAGAAAGCCGATCATCATTGCGCCTCGATGTCAATCGCCCGCCAGGCATGCCAGGTGCCATGGCCAAGCAGCGGAAAGATCACCAGCAGCCCGACCAGCCCGGTCAGCACCGACAGGGCGATGCCGGCGGTGACGATCGCGCCCCAGGCCAGCATCGGCGCCAGGTTCTGCGCCGTCATCGCAAAGCTGCGGCCCATCGCCGTGAGCGCATCGGTCCGGGTCGAGACCAGCATCGGAATGGAAAAGACGCTGACCGCGAAGGCGAAGGCTGCGAATAGCCCGCCCACCAGCGTGCCTGTCGCGATCAGCGCCCATCCCCTCGGCGTGGCGAGGGCGTTCGACAACGCCTCGGCCGCGCCGGGGAAGGGTTGGAGCCCGAAAAACAGGGCGTAAAGCAGGTCGGCTGCGCGGAGCCAGAACAGGATCAGAAGGCCAAGCAAAAGCCCGGCATAGCCGATCTGGCCGCCCGAAGCCGGATGGATTGGCACCATATCCATCAGGCGCACCGGCTGGTTGCGGCTGAGAAGGCGGCTTTTTTCATAAAGCCCGACCGCCAGAAACGGCCCGATGATCAGGAAACCCGACAGGGCGGGCGCGGCAAGGTAAAGCATCCCGGCGCGGTGCAGCGCCCACAACATCGCCCAGCACAGGGCCAGAACGACCGCCCCATAGGCAAGGCTGGTGCCGGGGCCGCGCGCAAGGTCGCGCCAGCCCGCCGCGAGCCAGTCCAGCGCGGCGCGGGCGGGCAGGTGGCGCGCATGCGGTTTTGCGACGGGCCGCGGCTTTTGCAGGGTGGGAAGCGGTTCAAGCATCGGCCCCTCCTCAGCAACTGCGCCGGGCGGGGGCGGGGGCCCCGGCGACGGCGCTGCATGCGGGCTGCGAACCGACCGCCGCCAGCACAAGGTGCAGGTTCGCCCCGGCAAAGGCCACGATCAGGGCCGCGGCCCCCGCAAGGGCGAGGCGGCGTTGCAGGGCGGGGGTCATGGCGCGGCCTCCGGCAGGGTCGCGACATACAGCGCCAGCAGGTTGATCTCGGTCCCGGACAGCCGGCCACTCCAGCCCGGCATCACCCCGCGCCGGCCGTGGCGCAGGGTGGTCCGCACCGCCGCCGCGTCCTGACCGTAGATCACCGCGCCATCGGCCAGCGAGGGCGCCCCGGTCATCAGCCCGCCGGTTCCGCCATCGCCATGGCAGGCGGCGCAGTTGTCGGCGAACAGCACGGCGCCGGGGCTGTCGGTCGCCGCCGTGCCCTGCGGCAAGGCCACGACATGATCGACCAGCGCCTGACGCTCGGCCGGTTCCAGCCAGTCGAAGGCGGCCATTTCGGCAAAGCGGCTGTTGTCGGTGGCGTTGATGCCAAGGGCGATCGTCTCGGCCACCGTCTCCGGCGCACCGCCCCACAGCCAGTCGGCATCGTTCAGCGCCGGAAAGCCCGGCCCGCCGGCACCGGCATCACCGTGGCAGGCGGCGCAATTGTCGGCGAACAGCCGCGCCGCGGCGGGCATGGCCTGCGCCATCAGCAGATCGTCCGAGGCTAGCGCCGCGAAATCGGGATCGGAGAAACCGGCCAGCCAACCTTGCCGCGTCGCGTCCACTGCCTGATAGCCGTCCCGCGCCATGCGCCCCTGATCCAGCCCCAGAAGCCCGCGCGTGTAGTCGTTCCCCGTCGGCCAGGCGGGCAGCAAGATCCAGGTGATCACCGAATAGAGGAAGGTCAGCAGCAGCGCGATCACCGCGATCCTAGGAAAGGGCGTGTTCAGTTCGCGGATGCCGCCCCAGTCGTGGCCGGTGGTGTCATAGCCGGTCACCGGGTCGACCAGCCGGTTGCCGGTATGCGGATCGGCACCGGGCAGGGCACGCGGGTCGGAGGGGTTACGCATCGCCTTCGTCCTTTTGCAAGATCGAGCGCGCGGCGCGGTCATGCGCGGCCCGGCGCGAGGGCGCAAAGGCGCGGATCGCCACCACCACAAGAAACCCCATCATCCAGATCGGGCCGAATGTCTTGGAGATCAGGACCAGCAGGTCATGGCTCATGGCGGGCCTCCTCCAGCAGCGCCGATGCGGCCGCGGTCTGGGTTCCCAGCGATTGCAGATAGGCGACCAGCGCGTCCATCTCGGTCAGGCGGCCCGGATCGCCATCGAAGGCGCGCAGGGCGGGGCGGTCGCCGTGGCGATCCTGGAAGCCCTGGATTCCCGGCCCGTCGGGGCGGCTTTGCGCCAGCGCGTCGGCCTTTGCGCCCGCGATCATCGCCGCGTCATAGGGCAGGCCCAGCCGCGCCAGCGTGGCCAGCGCGCCGGGCAGGCCCGCGGTATCCAGCGGCCGCATCAGCCACGGGTATGCCGGCATGATCGAGGCCGGCACCACCGCGCGCGGGTCGATCAGATGCGCGACCTGCCAGGGATCGGAATATTTCCCGCCGACCCGCGCCAGATCCGGCCCGGTGCGTTTCGACCCCCACAGCATCGGATGGTCATAGGCGCTTTCGGACGCCAGCGAATAGGGGCCGTAGCGGTCGATCTCATCCGCCAGGCTGCGGACCATCTGGCTGTGGCAGGCATAGCAGCCCTCGCGCATGTAGATCTCGCGGCCGGCCAGTTCCAGCGGCGTCAGCACCCGCAGGTCTGCGGGGATTTCCACCGTCTCGTCGATGGTGAACAGCGGCGCGATTTCCACGATGCCGCCGACCGAGGCCGCAAGGATGATCGCCCCCACCAGCCCCATCGACAGCTTTTCCAGATTGTAATGCAGCCGCAGGACCATGGGACTACTCCGCCGGTTGCGCCGCCAGCGGGCGGTCGTTTCGCAGGTCGCGGGCTGTGGCGGCCCGCAGCGTGGCGCGGCAGTTCAGCGCGCAGATCGCCGCCCCGGTCAGGAACATCAGGCCGCCGATGGTGCGCAGCAGGTAATAGGGCGCCATCGCCTGCACCGATTGCAGGAAGCTGTAGGACAGCGCGCCGTTCGCGTCATAGGTCCGCCACATCAGCCCTTGCGTGATGCCCGCGTTCCACATCGCGATGACATAGACCAGCGTGCCAAGCACGGCGAGCCAGAAGTGCCACTCGACCGCCTTCGGCCAAGCCATCGCCTCGCGCCCCGCCAGCTGCGGCACGATGGTATAGATCGCGCCGAAAATGATCATCGCGACCCAGCCCAAAGTGCCGGAATGGACATGGCCCACGGTCCAGTCGGTGTAATGCGACAGCGAGTTCACCGGGCGGATCGCAAGGAAAGACCCCTCGAACGTGGACAGGCCATAGAACACCGCCGCCACAAACATGAAGCGTAGCGTGGCATCGTCGCGCACGCGGCCCCAAGCGCCGTTCAGCGTGGCGATGGCGTTGCCGGCCGAGGCCCAGCTTGGCACCAGCAGCATCACCGAAAACGTCATCCCCAGGGTCTGCACCCAATAGGGCAGGGCGGTGTAATGCAGGTGGTGCGAACCGACCCAGATATAGAAGAACACGATCCCCCAGAACGACAGGATCGACAGCCGGTAGGACCAGATCGGCCGACCAGAGCGGACGGGCAGGAAGTAATACAGCATCCCCAGGAACCCGGCGGTCAGGAAGAACGCGACCGCGTTGTGGCCATACCACCACTGGATCATCGCATCCTGCACACCGGCCCAGACGGTATAGCTTTTCGCGCCCGCAAGGCTGACCGGCAGGGCGATGTTGTTGACGATATGCAGCATCGCCACCACCAGGATGAAGGCCATGTAATACCAGTTGGCGACGTAGATATGCGGCTCGGCCCGCCGCGCGAGCGTGCGCAGGTAAAGCGCGAAATAGATCACCCAGACCACGACAAGCCACAGGTCGGCATACCATTCCGCCTCGGCATATTCCTTGGATTGGGTTGACCCCATCAGATAGCCGGTGACCGCCCAGGTGCAGAACAGGTTATAGCCGATCAGCACCACCCAGGGGCTGATCGCATCGGCCAGCCGCGCCCGCGCCGTGCGTTGCAGCACCCAGAACGAGGTCGCGATCAGCGCATTGCCGCCAAAGCCAAAGATGATGCCGGTGGTATGCACCGGGCGCAGGCGGCCGAAGCTGGTGGCGGGCCAGGGGGGTGTTCCCTCGGGCCAATACAACAGGGCGGCGACCCAGATGCCCGCGCCCATGCCGATCATCGCCCAGGCCAGCGTCATCGTGATGCCAAAGCGGGTTGGCGCATCGTCATAGCGGGCGGCGCGGTCCGGGCCGGCGGGGGCCGCGTCATATAATGCGCCCCCCAGCCGGAACACCAGCCCAAGGCCAAGCGCCAGCGCGATTGCCCCATGCACCGCCATCGCGCCATCGCGTGCCATCGCCGCCATCGCCAGACCAAGGAGCGCCAGACCAACCGCAAGGCCAAGTCCGATCTGCCGTTCCGCATTGGTCAACGACGGGTGCATCAGGCTAATTCCTCCTGTGGGCGCAGGCCGGGGAGCAGCGCGATATCGGCCAGGGTCGAGCGGTCAAGGTCGGCGAGGAACGCCGCCTCGGCGGCGCGCAGGCGGGCCTTCAGCCGGCAACGCCCGTTGATGGTGCAATCGCCGCCGTCGGATGCGAAACATTCGACCAGCGGCTGGCCATCTTCCAGCAAGCGGATGATCTCGCCCAGACGGATCTCGGTCGCGGGGCGGGCCAGTGTCGCGCCGCCGCCGCTGCCGCGCCGGGTGGCGACGTAACCGGCCTGCGCCAGTTTCTGGATGATCTTGGTCAGGTGGTGGCGCGAAAGCCCGAACTCCTCGGCCATCTCGGCGGTGGAAAAGCCCTTGTCGGGGCTGCCCGCCATCCGCATCAGCATCCGCAATCCGTAATCGGTGAACGAGGTCAGGCGCATGTTCGATGGTCCATCTTGAATCGGTATTTACAATACCAATTAACAGAACTACACAGAATTTCAAGCCCAACCGGACCGCCGCGATAACTTTCAGCCGATCCCCACGGGCACCCGGAGAGGAGAGCCCGATGACCCAGACCGCCCCCGCCGATGACCTCGCCGCGCTGACCCGCCATATCGAGACCCGGTTCCACGCCCGCCACCGCGAACAACTTCCCAGGCTGGCGGCGCTGGCCGAAAAGGTCGAAACCGTGCATTTCGGCGACGAGAATGTCCCCGAGGGCCTTGCCGATCTGCTGCAACGGATGATCGGCGCGCTGGAGGTCCATATGAAAAAAGAAGAGCTGATCCTGTTCCCGGCGATCCGCCGGGGTGGCGGCGCTGGCATCCGGGCGTCAATCACGGTGATGCGCGCCGACCATGACGACCATCACCACGAGATTGCCGAAATCTGCCGCCTGACCGCGGGTCTGACCCTGCCCGAGGGCGCCTGCCCCACCTGGACCGCGCTTTATGCCGGGCTGGAGGAGTTCCTTGTGGATCTGGCCGAACATATCCGGCTGGAAAACGACGTGCTGTTCCCGCCCTTCGAGAAGGAGGCCGCCGATGTCTGACCCGTCCCTGCCGCCCGCCACCCGCGATCTGGCCGCGCGCCGCCGCGCGCTTGCGCCCAAGGCCGAAGATGCCTTTTGCGCCCTTTCGTAGGCGGTCTTCGCCGAGGGCGCGCCGGACAAGCGCACCAAGCAGCTGATCGCGGTGGCGGTGGCCCATGCCACGCAATGCCCTTGGTGCATCGAGGGCCATGTCAAGGCCGCCGGACGCGAAGGGGCCAGCCCGGAACAGATCATGGAGGCGATCTGGGTCGCCGCGGAAATGCGCGCCGGGGCCTCGTGCGCCCATGCGCTGAAGGCGGTGCAGACGATCGGCGGCGGCGCGGACTGATCCCGCCGCCACCGGACAGAGGTCACGCCCGCGCCGGTGCGTTGCGCCGCGTTGCCCTGCCCACGAAGGCCCGCGCGGACAGGCTCAGGACCAGCGCCGCCGTGGCGGCAAGGAACCCGATCCCCAGCAGGCGCTGATCCGACAGCAGATAGGCGTTGCAAAGCCGCGCCGGGATCGCCAGTTGCAGCCAGCCCATCACCGCCAGCATCGAGGCGGCATTGGCCAGCGCAAAGCCGCGCAGCACCGGCCCCGCCTGCGCCCAGCCCCAGCCCAGCGGCACGCCCGCCAGCAGCCACAGGCACAGCGCCCGGGCAAGGCCCACCGTCGGATCGGCCAGCGCCGCGTCAATCCAGCGCGGCACTAGCCAGAAGGCCATCGCAAGCGCCGCGCCGGCAAGGGCGGGGGCGGCGGTCCATCCGGCGCGGCGGCCGCGTGCAAGGCGCAGGCCGATCAGGGCGCCGCCAAGGACAAGCAACGGATATTGGCCCAGCACCACAAGGGGCAGGCGCGATTGCAACCACGGCGCCAGCGGCGGCAGGGCGGCCAGCACCACCAGCGCCACGCCCGCGGCAATGCAGGGCTCAGCGCGCATCGTCGGCAAGCGCGGCGCGCAGGCCCCGGGTATCCTCGGGGTCGAAGACCGCGGTCAGGCGGCCTTGCGCATCGACAAGGTAAAGCCCGGCATTGTGGACGAAACCGCCAAAGCCGTCGGGGATCACCACCACCCCGGCGCGGTCCAGCAGCGCCGCCCGCGCCGCGTCGCCCTTGATGCCCGCGACCCGCCAGCGCGGGGCGGTCGCATCGTAACGGTCGGCGAAATCACCCAGGCGCGCGGTATCATCGGCGGGATCGAAACTGATTGAGATCAGCCGCGCATCCCGGGGCAGGGCGGCGTCCAGCCGTTCAAACGCGGTGCCAAGCGCCAGGCAGATGTCGGGGCAGGTGGTATAGACGAATTCCAGCACCACGGGAGCGGCGCGGTAATCCGACAGATGCGTCAACGCGCCGTTCTGGTCGTGCAGCACCACATCGGGCAGGGCGCGGGGGGCGCGGGCGATATCCAGCCGCCGCGCCGCCTCGGAGGTGAGCGCCTGCCCGCCCTCGGTCCCCCACCAAAGCGCCGCCGCTCCGCAACAGGCGACGGCCAGCGTGGCAAGGGCGGCGCGCATGGCATTACCCCTCGCGCAGCAGGGCCGGAAGATGCGCGAGGAACCGGGCCACGAACACGGTGGTCAGCGCGATCACCCCCAGCGCCATGACCGAGGCGATCTGGTCCCAGACCATCCATTCCGGCAGATGCTGCGCCCAGCGGCGCGGCACGCTGGCCCAGCCGCCCAGCAGGAACATCGAAACGAAGCCCAGCCCGAACAGGGCATAAAGCACCGCCTCCAGATCGCTGCCATGCGGGGTCACGTCCTCGTGGCGCACAAGATGGATCATCAGCGCGAAGATCATCGGCAGCAGCCCCAAAAGCAGGTAGAAGTGGAAATGCCCCGGCACCCACATCGTGTTGTGCATCACCGAATTGACCGCGATCGTCGCGTCGATCACAGCCGGGATCACCCCCGCCATCCAGCCGAACATCGACAACAGCAGCAGCGCCGAGACCAGATCCCATTTCAGCCCCGACCGATGCACGATGGCCAGCGCTCCCAGCCCGGTGACGATCAGGATCGGGAAGGAATTGACGTAGGAAAGCACCTGACCAAGCGCCGCCGCCCAGACCGGCATGGCGAAATCCATCAGCAGGTGGTGCGGGAAGATGATCAGCACCATCACCGTCGAAACCGTCCAGGCGGCAAGGAACACCCTGGAGGTTTTCCACGGCCGCCCGGTCATCCGCGGCAACAGTTCATAAACCACGGTCACGGTCATGTAGATCGTGGCGTTGATGAACACATGGCCGAAGAAATAGATCAGGTTCTTGGCCAGCAGCGGATTGATCGGCACCGCGGGGAAGGCAAGGTTGACCAGGCTCATCACGATGACCGCCGCCCCCGCGATCAGCGCCAGCGTGGTCACGATCGCCACCATCGTCGCGGCAACCACGGTGGGCGGCGGCACATCCCTTGTCGATCCGGCGAACAGCACATGCCAGCCCAGACCCCGGGCAAGGCTGCCGTATCCGGCGATGATCGCCCGCGCTACCTCAAGGCACCAGATCAGGAAACCCACGCCGACTAGCAAAAGCCCCAGCAGATGCAACACCGCCGCCCAGACCGGCCAGACCCCCTGCGAGATCGCCGGAAGCGGGTAAAGAAAGGTCCAGCCGCCGGCGAAACCGCCGATCAGATCGGCAATCAGGATCGCCACTACCCCGATCAGGAACAGGGCAAGGTTCCCGCCCATGACCCAGCTGTGCAGCCGCACATGGGCCGACAGGAAATGCCACATCACCGCCGCCCCGCCAAGCGCGGCGATGCCCACCATGCCGGTGCCATGCACCGTCATCAGCTGATAGAACAGCGCCGGATCCAGCGGCAGCCAGCCCGATTGCGCCAGCCGCATCAGCAGCCCCGCCAGCATCATCAGGATCAACACCAGGCCCGTGGCGGCCAGATACAGCATCACCCAAAGCCGGCCCCGGTCAGCCACATGCACGGCACGCGGCAGGATCGTTGCCTCAGCCATCGCTCCCTCCTCCGTCCGAGACCTCGATTTCCGTGGTCATGCCGTGATGCACCAAGCCGCAGAACTCAAGGCACAGCACCCGATAGGTTCCGGGTGCCTTGAACACATGGGAAAGCCGGTTGATGTAGCCCGGCATCGCTTGCACCTGCGCGACCAGCACACCTTGCGCGTCATAAAGGCCGAAGCCGTGATTGACATCGGCGCTGCTGACCTCGAAGACGACGGGCCTGCCCGCCTCGACCTGCGCACGGTCAAGTTCCCAATACCACTGATAGCCGGTGGCGCGCACGACCTGCGGCGCATCCGCCGCAAGGGAATAGGGGTTCACCCGGACCAGCCAGATGGTCAGCGGCAGGCCCACAACAACCATGACCCAGAAAATGATGGCACGCACACGATAGGCATTGCCTTGCACCGGGGCGTAGGCGCGATCGTCATGCGCCAACCGGCGCACGCGCAGGAATACCGCTGCGAGCGCAAGCACCGCCACCAATGTCAGAAGCCCTGCCGCGGATTGAATGCCCATGTCGAGCCCTCCGCTGTTGAAGTAATTGGTATTGTAGATGCCTATTCATTGAAAGTCAACAGAAAGCCTGATCCGGGGGGGGCCGGCCCCGGGCCTTCGGGGCCTGCGGCCCTAAGGGTGATTACACCCGGCCTGCAGATGCTGTAGGATACCGCTTCAACCATGGAGGATACGATGAAGATCAAGGCCTTGGTCGTGGAGCAGAAGGACGGCCCCTTTGTCCTGCAAGAGATTGATCTGGCCCCCCCCGGTCGCGGCGAGGCGCTGGTGCGGATCACCGCCTGCGGCGTCTGCCATACCGATGCGATCACCCGGGCGGGCGACATGCCGATGCCGTTTCCCGCCGTTCTTGGGCACGAGGGCGCGGGCGTGGTCGAACAGATCGGCCCCGGCGTCACCGAGGTCGCGGTGGGCGACAAGGTGATCATCGGCTGGCCCTCTTGCGGCACCTGCCGCAACTGCTTGGACGGCGAACCGCGCTATTGCCTGCGCACGGGCGAGGCGCTGGTCTCGGGCCGCCGCTTCAAGGGCGATCAGGCCGGCACCACAGCCTATACCCGCGACGGCAAGCCGATCAACGGGCATTTCTTCGGCCAGTCGTCCTTTGCCACCCATTCGGTTGTGACGGCGGACGCGCTGGTCAAGGTGCCGGACGAGGTGCCGATTGACCTGCTTGGGCCGCTGGCCTGCGGTCTGGGCACCGGCGCGGGCGCGGTCCTGAATGAGGCGCGGCCGCGCTTGGGCGATTCCGTGCTGATCGCCGGGGTCGGCGCGGTGGGGCTGGCGGCGATCATGGCGGCGCGCAATTCGGGCGTGACGCGGATCATCGCCGCCGACATCCACGACAACCGCCTTGAAATGGCGCGCGATTTCGGCGCCACCCATGTGATCAACTCGGGCAGGCAGGATCTGGTGGCCGAGGTGCGCGCGATCACCGGCAGCACCGTCGATTACGCCTTCGACTGCACCGGCGTGATCAAGGTGATCGAGCAACTGGCCGAGACGATCGGCATGCTGGGCCATCTGGTGCTGATCGGCGGCGCGCCGGCGAATGCACGGTTCTCGCTTGACCATCTGAGCACGCTTTGGGGCAAGCGGGTGATCGGTGTGCTGGGCGGCGGTGGCCGGTCGGGGCAACTGATCCCGGCGCTGGTCGATCTGTTCGGGCAGGGGCGGTTCCCCTTCGACCGACTGGTCAAGTTCTACGACATGGACCAGATCGAACAGGCGCTGGAGGATTCCCGCTCCGGCGCGGTGATCAAGCCGATCCTCCGCATGCCGGCCTGACCCCGGCACCTGACCGGTCCGGTCAGGGAAAGCGCCCCGCCTGATCCGGTTCCGCCGGGATCAGGCGGGGGGGATCGGCCAGGACGGGCTGTGAATCAAGGATAGGGGCGGCGTCGACCTTAGCGTTCAGCAGGTCCGCGACCCGCATAGGGCAGGCTTCGATCATCATCTGCTGCCACACATCAAGGGCCTCGAAACCGGCAGCGAAATGGGCCTGCACCATCTTGGGCAATCGATCGTTTGCGACCGCTCTGGTTAGAACACCGCGTACCGAGAACCATGACCCCTAGCAGGCCGCTGAAGAAGTCGGTTATGCAGAACGGTTTCCTTTCGGCGCAACTGTCCGGGTTTGGCTTCGGGCGC
>NZ_JAMJFX010000037.1 GCF_023544865.1 Phaeovulum molybdatiresistens
CTGCGAGGGACTTCGAACGGCAGGTCGCCGAGTTCCAGATCCGCGTCGCCGTGCTGAACGGCTTCACAGCGCTCGGAGTACCCGTCACTGAAGCTGTGGGATGAGTCTGTCCAGGGAAAGGGAAACCTCGGCCATCAGCTGATTTGTGCAACAGAGCCAATGCAAACGCCAATAGAAGCAATTGCGCGTCAAAGGGCAGTATCCCCCACGCGAGAGTTGACTGCGCCCCTTGGGCAAGCCGTGTTTGCGGTACGGCTGACCCAAGGGAAGGTGCCGGATTTTGCGTCAAGCTGAGTGGCAATTCCCGATGGACCCGCGCATGTTTCGCCGCTGCGCAAACCCTTTGGGCCGGGCCCGTCGCGCGGTGGGCGTCATGAAGGCGCTTTCGCGCGGGCAAGCGCAGTTTCCAGCCGCCTGAAACTGTTTGCGATACCGGCGGGTTCGGGTTCGGACAGAAACGAATCAAGCGCGGGCCAGACCCGGATGGCGGCGTCGATCATCGGGTCCGATCCGGCCGCGTAAAGCCCCGCCTGGATCATCAGTTCTGCCCGGTCATAGCTGCCCAGCAGCCTGCGGGCGTGCGCGATCAGGCCGTTTTCGGTCGCGGTCGCCGCGTCGGGCAACGATCGGGAAACCGAGCGCAGCAGGTCGATCGCCGGATAGCGGCCCCGTTCGGCG
Source organism: Phaeovulum molybdatiresistens (assembly GCF_023544865.1). Taxonomy (GTDB): domain Bacteria; phylum Pseudomonadota; class Alphaproteobacteria; order Rhodobacterales; family Rhodobacteraceae; genus Pontitalea. The sequence goes on from NZ_JAMJFX010000037.1 coordinate 679, forward strand.
ATGGCGCGGTCAAGCACCACATGCCCGTCCAGCACGCCGCGCAAGATATCGGCGACCGGTTCTTCCATGTCTGATCCGGCAACCAGCACCGAAAAGACCGCGGTGATATCGCCACTGCCCGTGGCCCCGGGCCCGGTCCGTTCGGCCAGCGCCATGATCATGTGCGAGGTTGAGGGCGGAAACCCCCGCAGACTGGGCGCCTCGCCGCCCGCAAGCGCCACCTCACGGTGGGCCTCGGCAAAACGCGTCACGCTGTCGGCCAGAAACAGCACATGATCGCCCCGGTCGCGGAAATGTTCGGCCACGGCCATCGCCGCCCAGGCGCAGCGCCGCCGGATCAGGGGGGATTGATCGGATGTGGCCGCGATGATGACCGCACGTTTCATGCCCTCGGGGCCCAGCGTGTTTTCGACGAATTCACGCAGTTCGCGGCCCCGTTCGCCGATAAGGGCGATGACGACGACATCCGCGGTGATGCCCTTGGCAAGCTGCGCCAGCAGGGTCGATTTGCCCACACCCGAGCCGGCGAACAGGCCGATCCGCTGGCCGCGCACGATCGGCAGAAGGGTGTTGAACACCGCGACCCCGGTTTCCAGCCGCGGGCCCAACCGGCGGCGTTGCGCGGCGGGGGGCGGTGGCGCGCGCAACGCACGTTCCACCTTGCCGCGCATCAGCGCCCGCCCATCCAGCGGCGCGCCGAACGGATCTATGATGCGGCCGATCCAGCTGTCGTCGGGGGCGATTCCGGCCTGGCCCAGCAGATCGACCGCGTCGTTGATGGCAATGCCATCGGCCGCCCCATCGGGCAAAAGCGTCACCGTATCGGGGCGCAGCGCCAGCACTTCGGCCCCGATGTCGCGCCCGTTCTGGCACCGGATCATGGTCCGGTCGCCCAGCGCGGCGCGGGACGACAACCCCGCCACCTCAACCGTGCCCGCGCCCACCGACAAGACCCGCCCGATGGTGCGCAGGCGGCCCATGTCCGCGATTTCGGCGCGCAGCAGTTCCAGACTTTGTGAAACCATTCTGGCCTCCCTGTGTTCTCGAAACGTTTTCTAAATGATTCGACCTTAAGCCTTGGTGAAAGTTCGGAGGAGAAGCCCCGATGTTTGAGAAACTTGAAATCATGCAGATGGCGCAGGCCATGGCCCGCCATGCCGCGCTGCGCCAGAATGCCGTGGCGCAAAACATCGCCAATGCCGACACACCCGGCTATGTCGCGCGCGACACCCCCGCCTTTTCGGAAACCTATCAGCAAGCCGATGGTCGCGGCATGCAGGCGACCCGGCCCGGTCATGTCGGCGGCGCCGACCGGCTGCAGGTCGCGCTCACCGCGCGGCGCGAACCGGGCGTCATGTCGCCCGACGGAAACTCGGTCTCGCTGGAAACCGAGATGGTCAAGGGCATCGAGGTCAAGCGCCAGCACGATCTGGCGCTGGCTGTCTACAAAAGCTCGCTCAACCTGTTGCGCGCCAGCCTTGGGAAGGGATGATCATGACCGATTTTTCAAATGCTCTGGGGCTTTCGGCCTCTGCAATGAAGGCGCAGTCGATGCGGCTTCGGCATGTTTCGGAAAACATCGCCAATGCCGACACGCCCGGGTATCGCCGCAAGACGACCTCTTTCGAAGAGGTGAAGAACGCCGGGCGCCCCACCGGCGCCGTCCGGCTGGGCGATGTGCAACTTGACCGGCGGGAACTGACACGGATCCACGATCCGGGTCATCCGCTGGCGGATGAGAGTGGCTACTACGACGGCTCGAATGTCGATCTGGTGGTCGAAATCGCTGACGCGCGCGAAGCGCAGCGCAGCTACGAGGCGAACCTCAGGATGTTTGATCAGGCGCGGCAGATGTCGTCGTCGTTGCTTGAACTTCTGCGCCGATAGACGAAGGGAGATCCAGAATGGATATCAGAAGCACTTTCGCAAATCAGGCCTATGCCCAGGGCCGCAACGCGGCCGGCCCGGGCGCCGAGGCCGGGGGCGGACAATCCGCCCTTGGCCAGATGGCCGACAGTTTCGTTGACACCCTGAAGGCGGGTGAGGAAACGGCGCGCGCCGCCATGGCCGGCCAGGCCGACCCGCATGCGCTGGTGCAGGCGCTGGCCGCGACCGAACTTGCGGTGGAAACCGCGGTGACCGTGCGCAACAAGGTCGTCGAAGCCTATCAGGAAATCCTGAGGATGCCCGTGTGATGATGCGGGAAGTGGTTTTCTTTGACACGATGCGCCAGGGGCTTTGGGTTGCGGTGATGATTTCCGCCCCGATGCTGACGGTCGCGTTGATCGCGGGCATCACGATCGGTCTTTTCCAGGCGCTGACCTCGGTGCAGGAAATGACCCTGACCTTTGTGCCTAAGGTCGGCGCGATGCTGATCGTGTTCTGGGTGTCGATGTCGTTCATGACCGAGGCGCTGGTGGCCTTTTTCACCACGCGCATCATTCCGATCATCGCAGGGGGCTAGGTTGGACAATGCCATCTATGCGACGCTGACCCGGCAATCGGGCTTGATGCGCGAAATGCGCGCGGTCGCCAACAACATCGCGAATGTCTCGACCACCGGCTTCCGGCGTGAGGGCGTCTTGTTCGCCGAACATGTTGCGGCGCTGGGCGGGGCGGAGCCATCGCTCTCGATGTCCCATGCCAACGGTCGCCATGTCGATCTTGCGCAAGGGCCGCTGGCCCAGACCGGCGGCACCTTCGACTTTGCCATTGAGGGCGAGGGATTTTTCCAGATCGAGACGCCAGGGGGTGTGCAGCTGACGCGGGCGGGCAATTTCACGCCTTCGGCCGAGGGCGAGTTGCTGACGGCGGATGGCCATCGCCTGCTGGACGTCGGCGGCGCCCCCGTCTTCGTGCCTTCTGACGCGCGTGCGATTGCGGTGGCGCAGGATGGCACGCTGTCCGCCGATGGCGCGCCCCTGGCGCAGATCGGAATCGTGCTGCCCGCCGATCGCACCTCGCTCCGGCATGGCGGGGGCACACGCTTTGCCTATGAAGGCGAGGTCGAGCCGGCCGAGGGCGCCGTCTTGCTGCAAGGCTATGTCGAGGAATCGAACGTCGATCCCATCTCTGAAATCGCGCGGATGATCGAGGTTCAGCGGGCCTATGAAATGGGCCAGACCTTCCTGGACCGCGAGGATGAACGCATCCGCAGCACCATATCAACTCTTAGCCGATGAGGTTTCACCATGCGCGCACTTCAGATTGCCGCGACCGGCATGAGCGCCCAGCAGATGCGGGTGGAGGTTATCTCCAACAACCTGGCGAACATGTCGACCACGGGCTACAATGCCCGGCGGGCGGAATTCGCCGATCTTCACTATCAGCAAATGACGCGCCCGGGCACGATCACCGCCAATGACGGGACGGTCGTGCCTGCGGGCGTTCAGCTGGGTCTGGGCGTGCGTCCGGCGGCGGTTTCTGTCACCCTGGCGCAGGGGTCGCTTGCGGCGACCAATGGCGATCTGGATGTGGCCATTGACGGTCACGGCTATCTTGAGGTGACCTTGCCCTCGGGTCTTTCCGCCTATACGCGCGACGGCGGGTTGAAACGATCGCCGGACGGCCAGATCGTCAATTCCGATGGCTACTCGGTGGTGCCGGGGATCACGATTCCGCAGGAAACACGGGCTCTTGCGATCAATGCCGCAGGCGAGGTTTATGCCTATTTCTCTGACCGCACCGAGCCGGAGCTTCTGGGTCAGTTCACACTGGCCAGCTTCACGAATGAAAAGGGCCTTGAGGCGATCGGGTCGAATCTTTTCCTTGAAACCGGCGCTTCCGGGCCGCCGCAGGCCGGGGCGCCGGGCGAGGCGGGTTTGGGTACATTGCGCCAGGGCTATCTTGAAGAAAGCTCGGTCGATCCGGTCCGCGAGATCACCGAACTGATCAAGGCGCAGCGCGGGTATGAATTGAACGCCAAGGTGATCACGGCGGCCGACCAGATGCTTGGCGCAACCACGCAGGTGCGCTGATGTCCTGGCGCGGAACTATTGCGGTGCTTGGCGTGCTTATGGCCTGCGGCGCGCAGGCATGGGGCGATACCGTCGTGGCCACACGGACGATTCGGGCATTGTCCGTGATTCAGCCAGAAGATGTGGACATTGTGCCCGACATCATCCCCGGCGCGCTGACTCTTCCTGAAGAAGCCATCGGGCTTGAGGCGCGCGTGTCGCTTTATGCCGGGCGCCCCATTCGCCCCGGCGATCTGGCGGCCCCGGCGCTGATCGAGCGCAACCAGATCATCCCGCTGATCTACCGCAAAGGCGCGTTGACCATAAAGACAGATGGGCGCGCCCTTGCCCGTGGCAGCGAGGGAGAGGCCATCCGGGTGCTGAACCTGTCATCCAAAGTAACCGTAACGGCGACTGTTGATGCCTCGGGCGCGGCCGTCGTCGGGTCCCATTGAAGGAAATCACCATGCGTGGCGCATTTTTGATCCTGCTGCTCTCTGCCGGTCTGATGGCCTGTCAGAGGCTTGAAGAGGTGGGGAAGGCCCCGGCCTTCACACCGGCCGAGGCCGGTAATGAATTCTACGCGATGTCAAGTGTGCCCATGCCGATGGATCACGCGCCGCTGTCGGGCACGACCGAGGCCTCGCTGTGGTCGGGCGGGCGTGGCTCGCTTCTGGGGGATCGACGTGCCGCCCAGCGCGGCGATATTCTGACGGTGGTGATCGAGATTGACGAAAAGGCCGAGATCTCGAACAGCAGCGGGCGCAGCCGAAGCGGATCGGAATCGATGGGCATTCCCTCGATGCTTGGCATTCCGCAGCGGCTTGACCGCAAGCTGCCCGAGGGTGCCAGCATGGCCGATGCGGTTTCCACCGATTCCAGTTCCTCGTACCAGGGCAACGGCTCTGTCGCGCGCAAGGAAAAGCTGACCCTGCGGGTCGCGGCGACGGTTCTGGACCGGCTGCCCAATGGCGTCTTGCGCATCCAGGGCAGTCAAGAGGTCCGCGTCAATTTCGAGGTGCGTGAACTGATCGTCACCGGCTTTGTGCGCCCCGAAGATGTCAGCCGCCTGAATGAGGTGACCTATGACAAGATCGCCGGGGCGCGCATTTCCTACGGCGGGCGTGGTCAGATCACGGATGTTCAGCAACCGCGCATCGGTCAGCAGATCGCCGATGTCCTGCTGCCGTTCTAGGGGGTGAAATGCGTAAAATTCTTCCGATCATCCTGGCCCTGATCGGGCTGGCCGGCGGCATGGGCGCGGGGTATTTCCTGCGTCCGCCCGCCGAGGTAGCGGCAGAAGGCGAGGGGGCCGATCCGGCCCCGGACGCCCCAACTGCTGCGGCCGCGCCCGCCGCGGTTGAATATGTGAAACTGAACAATCAGTTCATCATTCCGGTCGTGCAAAACGCGCGCGTCGAGGCGCTTGTGATTCTGTCGCTCAGCCTGGAGGTGAAGACCGGCGCCACGGAACGGGTTTATTCGGTCGAACCGAAGTTGCGCGATTCCTTTCTGCAGGTCTTGTTCGAACATGCGAATGCGGGGGGCTTCAACGGCGCGTTCACCGAGTCGATCAATATCTCGGCCCTACGTCGCGCCTTGCTTGAGGCGGCCCAGAAGACGCTGCAGAAAGATGTCACGGATGTCCTGATCTCTGACATGGTCCGGCAGGACACCACCTGATTTCGGGGCCGGGGCGGTCCTGCGCACTGCCCTGCGCATGTTGGTGAAGCCCCGCCGTCCGCCCGGGGGGCCTTGACCCGCCGGCTGGTTCTCGGGTCCGTGGCGGCCCAAGGGGCTACGGACATGCGCCGCCACGGCGGGGGCGCTGATTTTCGCTTTACAAATGACATAAAGAGATAACATTATCCTTGGCAGCGGCGCGCCAGGTTGCAGGGCGGGGCACGCTGAAAGGGCCCTTCCGGGGCCACCTGCGATGCAGAGGAGGTCGACCATGGAAATGTCATCGCTGACGGCGCGTCAAATTTATGAACATGCCAAGGCAAATCCCACCCGCCGCCGCTTTGGCTTTGGCCGCAAGCCGATGCTGATCAATATCGATCTGCAGCGCGCATATACCGCGGTCGGCGAATTTGCCACCGCCTATGAAACCGACGCGAAGCAGCTGGATTACGTCAACCAGCTAGCCGATCTGGCCCGCGTCAAGGGGCTGCCGATCACCTGGACCTATGTCGCCTACATGGAATCTGGCGAAGACTGCGGCGTCTGGGGGACGCGCACGAACACGCCGGATTCGCTGCAAAACATCAAGGTCGGCTCACCCCGTTCGGAACTGGATCCGCGTCTGAACGTGGACACGGTCAAGGACATCGTGATCAACAAGCGCATGGCTTCGGCCTTCCATGAAACCAATCTGCAATCGCTGATGGTCTGGCATCAGTGCGATACCGTGGTTCTGACCGGGGGCTCGACCTCGGGCTGCGTGCGGGCCACCGTGGTGGATGCGATCTCGCGCGGCTATCGCGTGATCGTTCCCGAGGAATGCGTGGCCGACAAGCACGAAAGCCCGCATTTCGCCAACCTTTACGACATCGCGGTGAAATATGGCGACGTGATCCCGGTGGCCGAGGCGATCGCCTGGTACGAAGCCTTCCAGCCCGAGGCGCGCTGAGATGACCGAATCCGTGAACGAAATCCGCTCGGATCTGGGGCTTTATGATTATTTGCCCTGGCCGGGCCGGCCGAAGATCACCTGGCCCGGCGGCGCGAAGATCGCCGTCTGGATCGCGCCGAACATCGAGTTCTACGAATACGATCCGCCCAACAACCCCACGCGCACGCCCTGGGCGCGGCCGAACCCCGACGTGCTGCAATATTCGCACCGCGATTACGGCAACCGGGCGGGTTGGCAGCGGATGATGGCGGCAATGGACCGGGCGGGGTTCCGCGGGTCGGTCTCGCTCAACGTGGCGCTGTGCGATCATCATCCCGAAATCATCCGCGCCTGCGCCGACCGGGGGTGGGAGTTCTTTTCCCACGGCATCTACAACACCCGCTACGTCTACAACATGACGATCGAGCAGGAACGCGCGATCATCCGCGACGCCTTTGACACGGTGCGCCAGCATACGGGGCAGGAACTGGCGGGCTGGCTGTCGCCGGCGCTGTCGAACAACCTGTGGACGATGGACCTCCTGTCCGAGGCGGGGATCCAGTATACCTGCGACATGTTCCACGATGACCAGCCGATGCCGGTGAAGGTCAAGACGGGGCGGCTGATCTCGATGCCCTATTCGCTCGAGATGAACGACGTGATCGTCTACAACAGCCAGAAGGTGACGCCGCGCCATTATGGCGAGATCATCAAGCGTCAGTTCGACCAGCTGTACAAGGAAGGCGATGAAAGCGGCACGGTGATGTGCATTCCGCTGCATCCCTATCTGGTCGGCCAGCCGCACCGGATCGAGGCCTTTGCCGAGGCGATCGACTACATCGCCGGGCATGAGGGCGTGTGGAAGGCGACGGGGCGCGAGATTGCGGCGCATTACCACGCCTCGGGCGCCTATGACGCGATGATCGCGGCGATGGCCGCGCATGACCGGGGGACCCGCTGATGCCGATGCCCGACAGCTACCTGCACTATCCCGTCCGCCGCTATGGCATGGACCATGACCGTTACGACTGGTCCGATCTGTTCACCCGCAAGCCGATCCAGTGGCCGGGCGGGGCGCGGATCGCGCTTTCGGTGGTGACGCATCTGCAGCACTTTCCGCTCGACATGCCGGCCAAGCCCTTCAAGGCGCCGGGCGCGCTGTCGATGCCCTATCCTGACTTTCGCTATTTCACCAACCGCGACTATGGCAACCGGATCGGCGTGTTCCGGGTGCTGCGGCTTCTGGCGGAGAAGGGTCTGCGCACCAGCTTTGCGATCAACGGGGTCATCGCGTCGCGCTATCCGGCGGTGATCCGCGCGGTGGTTGACGGTGGGCATGAGGTGGTGGCGCATGGCCTTGACATGGGCAAGGTGCACCACTCGGGGCTGGAGCCCGAGGCCGAGGATGCGATCATCGCCGAGGCGCTGCGGCTGCTGCGTGCGGCCAGCGGCCAGAAGGTCGAGGGCTGGCTGTCGCCGGGCCGGGCGCAGGGTTTCAACACGCCTGACCTTCTGGTGAAGAACGGCGTGACCTGGTCGCTTGACTGGGCCAATGACGACCTGCCCTATGAGATGCGCACCAAGGAAGGCCCGCTGCTGGCGATGCCGCAGGCCTATGAGACCGACGACCAGGTCGTGGCGAACGAGTATTTCCACTCGGAGCCCGACTGGGTGCAGCAGGTCAAGGATCGCTTCGACGTGCTCTATCGCGAAAGCGCGGAATACGGTGGCCGGGTGATGAGCCTGCCGCTGCATTCCTGGGTCTCGGGGATGCCTTATCGCGTGGAATATCTGCGCGAGGTGCTGGACTACATCCTGTCGCATGACGGCGTGTGGTGCGCACCGGTGGGCGAGATCGCGGCAGCCGCGCGCGCGCGGGTGTGACCATGACCCCCCCCCGCACCATGTTTGCCAAGATCTGGGAGGCGCATGAAATCCTGCGCCACCCGTCGGGCCCGTCGCTGCTCTATATCGACCGGGACATGATCCATGAGGGCAGCTTCCATGCCTTTGCCGATCTGAAGCGGCGGGGCCTGAAGCCGCGCCGTCCGGGGCAGATCTTTGGCATCGCCGATCACTATGTGCCGACCACCGGGCGCAGCGCCGCCGAGGCCGCAAGCCCCGCAATTGCCCGCATGATCGACACCTTCGACGAAAACATGGACTGGGGCGGGGTGCGCCACTTCAGCCTTTCCAGCCGGCAACAGGGCATCGTGCATGTGGTGGCCCCCGAACAGGGGATCACCCTGCCGGGGCTGACCATCGTCTGTTCGGACAGCCACACCTCGACCCAAGGGGCGCTGGGGGCGATCGCCTTTGGCATCGGCCAGTCGGAAAACGCCCATGTGCTGGCCACGCAGACGCTGTGGCAGACCCGACCGAAAACCATGCGCGTCACCGTCGATGGCGCGCTGGGGCAGGGGGTCAGCGCCAAGGATGTGATGCTGGCGCTGATCGCCCAGATCGGCGCGGGCGGGGCCGGGGGCCATGCGATCGAGTTTGCCGGATCGGTGGTGCGGAACCTCTCGATCGAGGGGCGGCTGACGCTGTGCAACATGTCGATCGAGGCGGCCGCGCGCCTTGGCATGGTGGCCCCCGATGAGACCACCTTCACCTACATCCGCGGCCGCCATTACGCGCCCAGCGAACAGGAATGGGACAGCGCGCTTGACCAATGGCGCCGCCTGCCCACCGATGAAGGCGCGGTATTCGACCGCGAGGTAACGCTGGACGGCGCCGCGATCGCGCCGATGGTCACCTGGGGCACCAGCCCCGAGGATGCGCTGCCGATCACCGGCCGCGTGCCCGACCCGGCCAGCTTTGCCAGCGCCGACAAGCGCGCGGCGGCCGCGCGCGCGCTGGACTACATGGGCCTGACGCCCGGCACCGCGCTGGAAGGGCTTGCGATCGACAAGGTCTTTATCGGGTCCTGCACCAACGCCCGGATCGAAGATCTGCGCGCGGCCGCCGCCGTTCTGAAAGGGCGCAAGGCCGTGGTTCCGGCGATCATCGTGCCGGGGTCCACCCCCGTGCGCGATCAGGCCGAGGCCGAGGGCATCGCGCAAGTTTTCCGTGACGCGGGCTTTGACTGGCGCCAGTCGGGCTGTTCGATGTGTGCGGCGATGAACGGCGATGTGGTGGGGCCGGGGGAACGCTGCGCCTCGACCTCGAACCGCAACTTCGTGGGCCGCCAGGGCCCGGGCGCGCGCACCCATCTGGTCAGCCCCGCGATGGCCGCCGCCGCCGCGATCAGCGGCAAGCTGACCGACGTGCGCCGGATCTGAGAGGACGACATGAAAGCCTTCATCCGCGAAACCTCGACCGTGGCGGTGGTGCCGATCGTGAACTGCGACACCGACCAGATCATTCCTGGACGGTTCCTCAAGGCCGACCGGGCGCAGGGCTATGGCCAGTTCCTGTTCCACGACATCCGCCGCGACGCCGACGGCACCCTTGACCCCGCTTTCGCGCTGAACCGCCCGGATGCCGCTGCCGCCACAATCCTGCTGGTGGGCGACAATTTCGGCTGCGGATCGTCGCGTGAGGGGGCGGTCTATGCGCTGGTCGACCACGGCATCCGCGCGCTGATCGCACCCGGCTTTGGCGATATCTTCTACAACAACGCGCTGAAGAACGGCCTTGTGCCGGTGCGCCTGCCCGCGCCGGTCTGCGACGCGCTGGCCGCGCATCTGGCCGCCCATCCGCAAGACCCGGTGACGGTCGATCTTGAGGCGGGGCAGGTCACGCTGCCCGGCGATCTGGGCGCGCATCCGATCACGATCGAACCCTTTGCCCGCGACTGCATCCTGCGCGGCCTGGATGAGATTGAACTGACCCTGACCCATCTGGACCAGATCGAGGCGTTTGAGGCGGCGCGCATTGCCGCCAACCCCTGGCTGGGCCGCTGAGACCGAAAAAGGACCAACAGATGACCCTTACCCGCACGAAACGACTGCGCCATGCCCTTGCGGGCGATCGGGCGATCATGGCCCCGGGCGTCGTCGATGCGATGTATGCCCGCCTGGTGGCCGAAGCCGGGTTCCCCGCGATGTACATGACCGGCGCGGGCACCTCGGCCACGCGGCTGGGCTATCCTGATGTGGGCCTGCTGACGATGACCGAAATGGTCGACAACGCCACCCGCATCGCCGATGCGTCTGACGTGCCGTTGATCGCGGATGCCGACAATGGCTTTGGCGGGCCCTTGAACGTGCGCCGCGCGATCCAGCTTTATGAACGCGGCGGGGTCGCGGCGGTGCATCTGGAAGACCAGGTCCTGCCCAAGCGCTGCGGCCATCTGTCGGGCAAGCAGCTGATCTCGGCCGAGGATATGGTGGCCAAGGTCAAGGCCGCGGTGGATGCGCGGGTGGACCCAGATTTCGTGGTGATCGCGCGCACCGACGCGCTGGCGCTGCATGGCCGCAACGCCGCCTTCGACCGGGCCGAGATGTATCGCGAGGCCGGCGCCGATGTGATCTTCATCGAAAGCCCCGGCCCCGATGATCTGCCCCATATCGCGCCGCGGTTTCCGGGTGTGCCGCTGTTGTACAACATGGCGACGTCCGGCAAGACGCCGTTCCTGTCGCGGTCCGAGGTCGAGGCGCTGGGCTTCAAGCTGATCATCTATCCCAACTGGCTGCTGCTGTCGGCCTGCGAGGCCGCGCGCCGCACGCTGGAGGTGATGAAGACCGAAGAAAGCATCGCTTCGATCGCGCCCAATGTCATGACCTTCAAGCAGTTCTTCGACATGGCCCGGATGGCCGAGGTGCAGGAACTTGAGGCGCGTTATGGCACGCCCGAGGAAAGTCGCACCGATTATTGAAATCATCCCGGCGCCCCCGGCGCCGCCTTGCCAAAGAGGCCGAAGATGGCAGTTCTGTCCGCCGAAGGCGTAGAGTTCGATTTCGAAATGCCGGTTGTGGTGGTCGGCGCGGGGGCCTGTGGCCTTGTCGCGGCACTGGCCGCGCATGACGCGGGCCAAGAGGTGATGATCCTTGAACGCGACGAAAGCCCGCGCGGATCGACCTCGCTGTCGGCGGGGCTGATCCCGGCGCCCTGCACCCGCTTGCAGCGCGAAGCCGGGATTGAGGACAGCCCCGAATTGTTCGCCGCCGATCTGGTGGCCAAGACCCATGGCCATACCCCGCCGGACATGGCGCTGGTGGCGGCGCAGGCGGCGGGGCCGATGATCGACTGGCTGATGGACAGTCACGGGATCGAACTGGAACTGGTCACCGGCTTTCTCTACCCCGGTCATTCCCGGATGCGGATGCATGGCCCCAAAAGCCGCACCGGCGCGGATCTGGAACAGGCGCTGCTGGCGGCGGTGGCGGCGGCGGGGATCGATCTGGTCACCGGCGCCTCGGTTGAGGATTTGTATGCCGATGCCGACGGGCGCATTACCGGGTTTCGGTTCCGTCGCCCCGATGGCGCGCTGGAATCCCTGGGTTGCCGGGCCGTGGTGCTGGCCTGCTGTGGATTTGCGGGCGATGTCGACATGGTGCGCCGCTTCATTCCCGAAATCGCCGATGCCGAATGCTGTGGGCATCTGTCGAACACGGGCGATGCGGTGAAATGGGGCGAAGGCCTTGGCGCGGCGCTGGCCGATATGGGCGCCTATCAGGGCCATGGCTCGGTCGCGCATCCGCATGGTCTGCCGCTGACCTGGGCGGTGATCACCAAGGGCGGGGTGTTGATCAACGCCGACGGGCGGCGTTTTTCGAATGAAATGCGCGGCTATTCGGAACATGGTGCCGAGGTGGCCGCGCAACCGGGCCACGTTGCCTGGGACATCTTTGACGATCGAGGCGAGCAAGAGGCGATCGGCTTTCATGACTATCGTGAGATCCGCAAGCTGGGCGCGGTCAAGACCGCCTCGACGCTGGACGAATTGGCCGCGGCCACCGGCCTGCCGCTTGCGGCGCTGCGCGCGGAATTTGACGCGATCGCCGAGGCTGCCCGCACCGGCACGCCTGACCGCTTTGGCCGCCGCTTTACGCCCGACGATCTGCTGCAGCCGCCCTTTCACGCGGTCAAGGTCAATGGCGCGCTGTTCCACACCCAGGGCGGGCTTGTGATCGACGCCGAGGCACGGGTGCTGCGGCCCGATGGCCGCGCGCTGCCCAATCTGATGGCGGGTGGCGGCGCGGCACGGGGGCTGTCGGGCGATTCCAGCTATGGCTATCTGTCGGGCAACGGCCTGCTGTCGGCCACCGCCTTCGGGCGCCTGGCGGGGATCAGCGCCGCGCGCATCGCCGCCAGCGGCGCCTGACCGTGCCGGGGGCGGATCCCGGCACCTAGCCCGGCTGCGCCCCGTCCAGCGTGAAATCCTTGCCCGCTTCGCGGCGCAGCGTGACGCGGTATTCGTAGCGATCCGCGCAATACAGGATTTCCGCGGCGTAAAAGGGCACCAGCGCGGCATCGTAGAACAGCCGGTTCACCCGCATCAGCGGCGCGCCCACCGGGATCTGCAGGTGCTGCGAGGCATATTCATCGGCCAGCGTCGCGGTCAGCGCCTGTTCGACCTGTTCCACCTCGGCGCCGGCGCGCTGGACCAGGTCGATCATGTTCGTCGTCGTCAGATCCTCATGGCTGAATGCGCCGCCCACTTCGGGGCGCAGATAGGCCATCGACAGCGAATAGGGCTTGCCGTCCAGGTCGCGCACACGCACCGCACGCACCAGTTCGGTGGTCGGCGCCACGCCCATCAGCGCGCAGATCCGTGGCGGGGCCTCGCCCCGGTCCAGGCTGATGACGCGCAGGCGGGTGCTTTGCCCGACCGCGTTGAGATAGTTCAAAAGCCCGCTGACATTCGACACGACCGCGCGGTTCAGCGCGTTTTCCCGCGCGCGGTCGGTGACAAAGGTGCCGCGGCCGCGGGTGCGGGTCACCAGGCCTTCGGCGGTCAGCATTTCCATCGCGCGGCGGATGGTGATCCGGCTGGCCGAAAAGGTCTCGGCCAGCTCCGCCTCGGTCGGGACGGGGACGTCGGCCGGATAATAGCCGTTCACGATCCGCTCACGCATGACCGCGTAGATCCTGTGATACAGCGGGGTGGGCGAGCTTGTCTCGGCCATGGGCAGGTCACCTCTTGCGCGGGGGCAGATCATACACACCGAATGGGTGGGACAAGTCAACGCCCCCCGCAGTTGTGGCGGTGTTGCGCCCGGTCAGCGCCCCTGCCAGCGGGGCGGACGGCGTTCCAGAAAGGCGCGCGCGCCTTCGGTGGCATCTTCGCTGGCCATGATCCGGCGCAGTGTCGCGGCGTTTTCCGCCCAAAGCGGGGGCAGGCCCGCGCGTTCGGCCGCCCGGCTGAGGCCGAGCGAGGCGGACACCGCAAGCGGCGCGTTCCGCGCGATTTCCTGGGCCAGGGCCAGTGCGGCATCCAGCACGCCGCCTTCGGGCGCGCGGCGCGCGATCAGGCCCAGATCCCAGGCCTCGGCCGTGTCGATCATCCGCCCCGTCAGGATGATTTCGCGCGCCCGTCCCGGCGCGATCACGCTGGCCAGACGCGCCGCGCCGCCGCCGCCCGCGACCAGCCCGCGCATCACCTCGGGAAGGCCAAAGCGGGCGCCTTCCTCGGCCACGATCAGATCGCAGGCCAGCGCCAGTTCGAACCCGCCGGCCAGGGCCGCGCCATGCACCGCGGCGATCAGGGGCTTGGTCCGCGCGGCCTCGGTCAGGCCAGCAAAGCCGCCGGGGCCGAACAGAACCGCTTCGACCTGGCCATCGGCAAAGGCCGCCAGATCCATGCCGGCGCAGAACACAGGGCCTTCGCCGCGCAGCACCGCCACCCGCAGGTCGGGGTCGGCCTCGAACCGGGCCAGCGCGTCTGTCATTGCGGCGGTGGTGGCCGCGTCGATCGCATTGCGCCGGTCGGGGCGGTCCAGCGTCAGGATGGCGATGGCGCCACGGGTTTCGAAACGCAGGGGCAGGGCGGTCATGCCGGGGTCTCCTTTTTCAGGCGGTTGCGCAGTTCGGCGCGGATGATCTTGCCGGTCGTGGTCACCGGCATGTCGCGGATCACATGGATCGCGCGGGGGTATTCATAGGCGGCCAGACGGGTGCGGACATGATCGGCGATTTCGGCGCGCAGCGCGGGGCTGTCTTCGTGGCCGGGGCGCAGGGTGACGAAGGCCGCCACGATTTCACCGCGCAGGGGATCGGGCTGGCCGACGACGCCGGCCATGGCGATGGCGGGATGCGCGATCAGGCAATCCTCGATTTCCGCGGGGCCGACACGATAGCCGCCGGTCGAGATGATGTCATCGTCACGCCCCTTGAACACCAGCCGCCCGTCGGGCCGGCGCAGGCCGCGGTCGCCGGTGACCAGCCAGCGCCCCTCGGGGCCGATGATGAATTTCGCCGCCGTGGCCGCCGGTTGGTTCCAATAGCCCAGAAACATCACCGGATCGGGTGACAGGATCGCGATGGCGCCTTCGTCCCCGTCGGGCAGGCGGCGGCCGTCCTCGTCGATCACATCGACGCGGTGGCCCGGCACCGGCCAGCCCATGACGCCGTTTTCGGGGGGCGCCAGCGTGCCGCAGCTGGACACGACCATGTTGCATTCCGTCTGGCCGTAGAATTCGTTGATCGTCACGCCAAGCGCCTGGCGGCCCCAATCCAGCAGTTGCGTGCCCAGCGGTTCCCCCCCCGAGGCGACCGAGCGCATCTTCAGCCCCCAGGTCAGGCTGTCGGGGTCGGCCTTCATCATCTTGAGCGCGGTGGGCGGCAGGAAGGCGTTGCGCACGTCAAAGCGGCGGATCAGATCGGCCGCCGCCCGGGCCGAGAATTTGCGGAAGCGGCAGGCCACGACCGGCACGCCATGATGCAGCGCGGGCATCAGCACATCCAGAAGTCCGCCGATCCAGGCCCAGTCGGCCGGGGTCCAGATCCGGTCGCCGGGCCGGGGCAGGAAATCATGGCTCATCTCGACACCGGGCAGATGGCCCAGCAGCACCCGGTGCGCATGCAGCGCGCCCTTGGGGTTGCCGGTGGTGCCCGAGGTGTAGATCAGCAGCGCAGGCGCATTGGCCAGCGTCTGCACCGGCGCAAAGCGGTCCTCGGCGGCGGCGCAGGCGGCGTCGAAATCCAGCGCGCCGGGGGCCGGGCCGTCAACGGTGAAGATGACTTGCAGATCGGGCAGATCCGCACGGATGCCCTCGATCATCGGCAGGCTGGCGTGATCGGTCACCAGAACGCGCGCGCCGCTGTCGCGCAGCCGGTGCAGCAGCGCCTCGGGGCCGAACAGCGTGAACAGGGGCAATGAAATGCACCCGGCCTTGAAGGCGGCGATATGGGCGATGGCGGTTTCGCGCCGCTGCGGCAGCAGGATCGCCACCCGGTCGCCCGGATCGCGCCCGTTGCCGCGCAGGCCCAGGCCCACCAGCACATTGGCAAAGCGGTCCGAGGCCGCGCGCAGCTGGTCGAAGGTGGTCTGCCGGGCGGGGCCATAGCCATCCTCGGTCACCTCGATCAGGGCGACGCGGTCCGGATCGGTCGCCGCCCAGCGATCGCAGACATCGACGCCGATGTTGTAGAATTCGGGGATATCCCAGCGAAATGCCGACATGGTCGCGGCATAGCTTTCCCTGCGAGACAGCACCATTTCCTCCCGTTTGCCGGGGCCGCGCCCCACGCAGGGCCGCCCGTTCCTCCGGGGGAAAGTGAAAGCATCCGCGGGGGGCTTGTCCACCGCCGGAAAAGTTGACGCTAGGTAAAGCAAACGCCGGCGAGCGGGGATCAGGTGATCAGGAATCGCGCCCTTTCGCTGCGCGCGACGCGCTGCAGATATTCCGACACGACGCGCACCCGGGCCAGGTCTTCGGTGCTTTGATGGCTGAGAATCCAGGCGGTGCGTTTCAGGACGTAATCCCCCGTCAGCACCGGTTCCAGGCCGGGGTCGTCCAGCGCCATGAACCGGGGCAGGATCGCCAGCCCCGCGCCTTCGCGGGCGGCCTCGCGCTGGGCGATCATCGAGGTTGAAGAAAAGCCCACCGGGGTGGTGATGCCCAGTTCCTCCAGATAGCGCAATTCGGGGGAAAACAGCATCTCGGGGATATAGCCGACCAGCCGGTGGCGGCGCAGATCCTGCAGCTTCGTGGGCGTCCCATAGCGGCGCAGATAGTCGGGCGCGGCAAAGAAATGCAGGTGATAATCGGTCATCTTGCGCGCCAGCAACCGCCCGCTTTCGGGCAAGGACAGATCGATCGACAGATGCACCTCTTGATGCGACAGCTGGAACTGGCGCGAACGGATCACCAGCGACACCTCGACATCGGGATGGTCCTGCTGAAACCGCGCCAGAAGCGGCGTCACGACAAAGGTGCCAAGACCGTCGGGCGCGCCGATGCGCACCATGCCCGCCAGCCGGCCTGCCTCGCCCACGATCTGTTCGTGCACGCGCGTGCTGGCCCGTTCGATATCAAGCGCGATCGGCAACAGCCGCTCACCGGCCTTGGTCAGCGCGTATCCGGCCTCATCGCGGATGAACAGATGCGCCCCCACGGTCTTTTCCAGCGCCTTGATCCGGCGGGCCACGGTGGTCTGGTCGATCGCCAGCGCCCGGCCCGCCGCGGTCATCCGTTTCAGCCGGTAAAGGGCCAGGAAGAACTTCAGATCATTCCAGTCAAAACTATCCTGCATTTCTGCAGATTACATCTGCAAATATATCCATGTCAAACCGGCACATCCCGCCCTTTAATCCGGATCGCAAAGGCTGCGCGAGGAGGCACAGGCCGACCGCGTCAATAATAAGGGAGGGAAGCGATGCTTCTGATCCGTCTGATCGACGGCATCAATGAGATCGTGGGCCGAATCGTGGCGTTCGTCGCGGTGATCTTCGCGCTCATGATCATCTATGACGTCGTGATGCGTTACGGGTTCAATGCCCCCACGCTGTGGGCATTCGATCTTACGAAACAACTGTTCGGGTTCTATTTCGTCCTTCTGGGCGGCTATGCGCTGCGCCATCAGGCGCATGTGCGCGTGGACCTGGTGACCGAAAAGCTAAGCCCCGGGGTCCGGCGCGTTCTGGATGTGCTGGGCTATCTGATCTTTTTCTTTCCCTTCGCCTGGGTGTTCACCACCCGCAGCTGGGAATTCGCGATGCGCTCGCTGAACCAGGGGGAAACCACCTATGGCGCGATCCAGCTGCCGGTCTATCCGGTCAAGATCGCGATGGCGGTGGCTGCGGCGCTGTTGCTGCTCCAGGGCGTGTCCGAGCTGCTGAAGCTGATCCTGAACAAGCCGGAGCCGCATCATGTCGGGTGAAATCATTGGTCTGATCATGGCCGGCCTGTTGCTGACGGGGCTGTTCATGGGGCACCCGCTGGCCTTCGTTCTGGGCGGCACGGCGGTTCTGGGCGCGCTGATCGCGGGCAAGCCGATGGTGCTGGGCATCGTCATCAACCGCATCTTTGGCGAGGTGCTGGACAATTACATCCTGATCGCGATCCCGCTGTTCGTGCTGATGGCGAGGTTCCTGTCGGATTCGGGCGTCACCGACCGCATGTTCGAAACGCTGCGGCTGTTGATGGGCCGGGTGACCGGGGGGCTTGGGCTGGCGGTCGTGTTCATCTCGATCCTGCTGGCGGCGACCACCGGCATCATCGGCGCCTCGATCACGGTGATGGGGGTGATGGCGCTGAAGCCGATGCTGCAATACGGCTATTCCAAGCGGCTGACCACGGGCGTCATCGCAGCCTCGGGCTGCCTGGGCATCCTGATCCCGCCGTCGATCATGCTGATCCTGATGTCGTCGAATTCGGGTCTGTCGGTGGGCGAGCTGTTTGCCGGTTCGATGGTGCCGGGTGTGATCCTGGGGCTTTTGTATGCGGGCTATGTCGCGCTGGTGGCGCTGATCCGGCCCGATCTGGCCCCGCCCGTGGCCCTTGAGGAACGTGTACCGGTGGGCCAGCTGGTGCGGATGCTGCTGCTGGAGGCTCTGCCGCCGCTGGTGCTGATCTTTGGCATTCTGGGTACGATGCTGGCCGGGATCGCCACGGCAACCGAGGCCTCGGCCATCGGGGCGGCGCTGGCGCTGGGGATCGTGCTGATGCGCGGCCGCTTCGAATGGGCCACCTTCGCCTCGGCGCTGTGGGAAACGGCGCGCACCTCGGCGATGATCCTGTTCATCGTGGTGGGGGCCACGGCCTTTACCGGCGTGTTCAACATCACCGGCGGTCTGCATGCGGCGCAGAACCTGATGCGCTCGCTGGAGATGGAGCCCTGGATGCTGATCACGATGATGATGTTCCTCGTCTTCGTGCTGGGCATGTTTCTGGACTGGACGGGGATCGTGCTGCTGTCCTTCCCGATCTTCCTGCCGGTGGTGCGGGAAATGGGCATCAGCGAGCTGTGGTTCGTGGTGCTGACCGCGGTGGTGCTGCAGACCTCGTTCCTGACGCCGCCCTTCGGCTATGCGCTGTTCTACATGCGCGCGCTGGCCCCGCGTGAGGTGAAGACCTCGGATATCATCCTGGGCGTGATGCCCTTCATCGCGCTGATCGTGATGATGGCACTTGCCCTGGCGTTCTTCCCGCAGCTGATCACCTGGCTGCCGGATACCCTTTACAAGACCCAATGACACGGAGGAGAAGCTGATGCATACCAACAAAGCCCTGAAGACCGGGTTCCTGTCGCTGATGCTGGCAGGCGCCGGTGTGGCCGCCCAGGCGGAAACGTCCTGGCAGATGACCACGACCTGGCCGAACTCGCTTGAACTGATCGAGATGGACAAGCATTTCGTCGAACTGGCGAACAAGCTGACCGCGGGTGATCTGAAGATCGAATTCTTCGAAGGTGGCAGCCTGGTGCCCGCGGGTGAAGTGTTCGGCGCTGTCGAAAGCGGCACGATCCAGGCGGGCGGCGACTGGCCGGGCTACTGGGCGGGGCGTGACGCGGCCTTTTCGCCGCTGGCCACCACCGCCAGCCTGTTCAACGCCGTCGACTATGTGAACTGGATCCAGCAGTGGGGCGGCAAGGATCTGTATAATGAGATCTACGGCAAGTTCGGGATGGTCTATCTGCCCTATGCGGTGACCAACAACGAATCCGGCTTCCGCACCAAAGATCCGATCCGCTCGATCGACGATCTGCAGGGCAAGCGCCTGCGTCTGTCGGGCCTGGAACAGGGCCGTCTGCTGACCCAGCTGGGCGGTAGCCAGGTGTCGATGGCCGGCGGCGAGATCTATCAGTCGCTGGAACGCGGCGTGATCGATGGGGCCGAATTCTCGACCCCGAACGTGGACTGGTCGGGCGGCTTCCAGCAGGTGACCAAATATTGGGCAACCCCGGGCTGGCACCAGTCGGCCTCGATCTTCGGGGTGATGATCAACAAGCAGGCCTGGGATGCGCTAAGCCCCGAGACCCAGGAAAAGCTGCAGATCGCGGCGGATGCGAACCTGGTCTGGTCGCTGGCCTTCACCGAAAAGCGCGCCAATGACGCCTACAAGCAGTTCCAGGAGGTGAATGAGATCACCCGCATGGACGATGCCGCGCTGGAAAAGATCCAGACCATGGCCAATGCCGTGATCGAAGAGGTTGCCTGTGAAAACCCGTCCTCGGCCAAGGTCTACCTGAGCCAGCTGGAATACCTGCAGGATTATTCGAACTGGCGCGAAGCCTCGGCCCCGTTCAACCTGGGCCGCACGCCGAACGGGCCGGATATCGAAAAGATCCGCGCCTGCGCCAACAAGTAAGCCGCGTCGCGGCGACCGGACGGGGCCCTGCGGGGCCCCGTTTTCCTTGGGCGGGCCCGACCCCGGGGAAGGTGTGGTTGCCTGACCGCGTTGTCGCACCGAACCCGCCGGCCCCAATCCGCGGGAGGGCGCAGATTCAGTCTTTGGCGAATGTCTGGGGGACAGCTATGTCGTCGCATGCTGTCGAGCGCGGCGTATTCTGCACACTGATGACGCCGAGCTGTACGAGCGGTTTAAGTGGTGCCCAAAGCTAGTTCTGTTTGTCTGGTTCACGTCCCGTTACAGGCACCGCGTCAGCTCATAACCTCAGCAAACACAGGGGTAATCGAAGGTGACAGCATAGGTCAACAGGCACCAGTTGTTCTACGGGATGTTCTACGGTGGCTGCCGCACCGTGCAGACCACCAGCCTCAGGGAAGAGGAAGCGGGCGGCTGGAGGGTGTGGAGAGGACTGCCAGCGACCCCCACCGATCTTCCCGTTTGCCTTCCCTGCGTTGGTAGCGCCAGCCTCGACGGTGGCCCCGCCTCTGCCACCCCTGATGGGGGAAAAGCGCAACGCGTCCAGTATCGGTGAGGCTCTGAGACGTGTGACCCCTGAACATTCCGCGTTATGTCGTTGCTGTGGGTGGGGAGGTAGGAGAAGCGAGGGTGTCTCTTATGGGTCCCTCTATGGGGAGTTAGCTTTAGCTATATACTATGCTCCTCCCTGCCACCTCCTCCCCTCCACCTCCTCCTGATCATCTTGGCCTGCTGCCGGTTTCGTGGACACGAAGATAAGATCGTGACCAAGGCAACGGAGATCGGACATGGTGAGACGGAA
>NZ_JAMJFX010000038.1 GCF_023544865.1 Phaeovulum molybdatiresistens
TAATCCCCGCCGTTATCGTGCCGAGGGTGAATCATGTTCTCAAACCACTGTCGAGCCGGGACTATTTCAGCGGCCTGCTAGTGCCGCGATCCGGAAGATCATCTACACCACCAACGCGGTCGAGTCGCTGAACCGCGTGCTGCGGAAAACGCTGAAGACCAAGGGCTCCTTCCCGACCGAAGAGGCCGCGACCAAGCTGATCTTCCTGGCCATCCGCAACTTCGAGAAGGGCGGCCGCACAGTACGGGAATGGGTTGCGGCCCGCAATCAGCTGGCCATAATGTTCGCCGGGCGTTTCGATGCCTGAACGTATCTGAAAACCGCATGGGCCTGCTCAGATACACAGACTTTCAGACACTCCCGTTCTCGACCCAGCGGGCGACCACCGCTTCGTCGGACAGCCAGTAGGCGTGCTGGAGATAGAGCAGTCCCGCCACCAGCCGCGGTTCCGTCACAGGCCGCCCCTTGTGGGACGGAAAGAACCCCGCCCACTCCCGCTCGAACACCTCCCAGTCGATTAGCGCCGCCAGCTTCACCAATTCGTGGCGCGGGTCGATCATGTCGACCAATCGCGGGCGCAGAAGATCAACCTTTTCCGAGGGACGCGAGCGATGCGTCATAGTCAGAACCGAAATTGCAGGGTTTCAGACTAAATCATACGAAACCTGCGGGCGATGGCGACAATAAATGCATCCAAACAACACAAAATCAGTGGCTTGCGACTTGCCCAGACCGAACGAAAGCCTCCAGCGCCGCGTTGTCGCGGATATGGCCACCACGCAAATGAGAACGCCCCTTGCAGAACGGGTGACGATGGCGTCGGCGATCGCCGATCCCTTGAACAGGTGAAGTCTTTACAAAACCAGAATTGCAGTTATTTTTGCTTTATGACCACGACCAGCTCCAACGCCCGCGCTCTTGCCGCACTCGGCCACGATGCCCGCCTCTCAATCTTTCGCCTTTTGGTGAAGGCGGGTGATGACGGGCTGCGGGTCAGCGATATTGGCGAGCATCTCGGGCTCGCGCCCTCGACGCTGGCGCATCACCTCTCGACGCTGGTCGATGCAGGGTTGGTGCTTCAGGAGAAGCAGGGGCGCGAGGTTTTCAACCGTGTGGACTACCCCGCTATGCGTCGCGTGGTGGGGTTCCTGACATCGGAATGCTGCGCCGGCGTCTCGATCCGCTCGTCGGAGGATGCGGCGTGAGCTGCGGTGCCCTTTTTTTCTGCCCTAACACAACCACAATTCCGGAGATTTGGTGATGGCTGACACGACCCTTGCAGCGCCCGGCCTCCGGTCCACGCTGCGCAGCCTGTGGCAGGACCAGCGCGTCTGGCTCGCCTCCGCGGCGATCCTCGCGGCGGTGGCGGTATTCGACACGCCACAGGCCGCAGAGAGCGCGCTCTTCGCGGGCGGCGCACTCCTGAGCACAGCGCCCTTTCTCATCCTGTCGATCGCCATTGCCGCCTGGGCGGGTGCGACCGGAGCCGACAACCTGATCGCCAAGGCGTTTACCGGCGCGCCGCTCCTGATGATCGGGCTGGGCGCACTGGCGGGCGGCATCTCGCCCTTCTGCTCCTGCGGGGTGATCCCTCTGATCGCGGCGCTCTTGGCCATGGGGGTGCCGCTTTCGGCGGTCATGGCCTTCTGGCTTGCCTCGCCGATCATGGACCCATCGATGTTCGTGCTGACGACGGGGGTGCTGGGTCTCGAGTTTGCCGCGGCCAAGGCTGTCACCGCCATCGGACTGGGCGTGTTCGGCGGGACGGTGGTGCATTTGATGATGAAGGGCGGTGCTTTCGCCGATCCTTTGCGCGAAGGAATCGGCAATGGCGGTTGCGGTGGCACGAGGATCCGCGCGCCAAAGCCCGTCGTCTGGCGCTTCTGGGCCGATGCCGACCGACTGACGAAGTTCGGGAAGACAGCGCTGAGCACCACGCTGTTCCTTTCCAAATGGCTGACGCTGGCCTTCATTCTCGAAAGCCTGATGCTCGCGTGGATCCCGGCGGAGACCGTGACCGCGACGCTGGGCGGCGAGGGCCTGCTACCCATCGTGACCGCAACCCTCGTCGGGGTCCCGGCCTACCTGAACGGCTACGCCGCTCTGCCGCTGGTCGGCGGGCTGATCGATCAAGGCATGGCGCCGGGGGCTGGCATGGCCTTTCTCGTCGCCGGTGGCGTCACCTCGATCCCGGCGGCAATGGCAGTCTGGGCACTGGCGCGGCCACAGGTCTTCGCGGTCTATATCGGCCTGTCCCTCAGCGGGGCCTTCGCGTCGGGCTTGCTGTTCCAGCTCTGCACCTCCATGACATGATCCGTCGCGGCGAGGCACGCTGCCCCGCCGTTCCTTTCCCGATCGAAACATCATCATGATTTCACAACTTTCGCCTGCGCGGCGCGGTCTGATCGTCACCGCACTCGGGTCCTCCCTGACCGTCAGTTGGGCCTCGAGCTACTACATCCCTGCGGTTTTGGCCGTGCCCATGGCCGACGACCTCGGCCTGTCGCCGGTCTGGGTCTTCGGCGCCTTCTCGATGGCGATGGTGGTCTCGGCCATGGTCGGCCCATGGGCCGGGGCGCGGATCGACGGCGTCGGCGGGCGGGGGGTGCTGATGCTGTCGAACCTCATCTTCGCAGCCGGGCTATGCGTGCTGGCCGCGGCTCCGACGCCTTTGGTCCTGTTTGCAGGATGGGCCGTGATCGGGCTTGGCATGGGGATCGGGCTCTACGAGGCGGGGTTCGCCACGCTGGCGGGGATCTATGGCAAGGACGCCCGCGGGCCGATCACCGGCATCACCCTGATCGCCGGGTTCGCCAGCACCGTCGGCTGGCCACTTTCGGGGCTGATGTTGGCGACATGGGGCTGGCGGGAAGCCTGCATCGGCTGGGCGCTGATCCATCTGGTCGTAGCCTTGCCACTGAACGCGTGGTTGCCAAAAGGCACCGAAAGGATCGCCGCCGCGAGCACACCGGTCGAGGACGGGCCGCCGCCATCGCGCATGGCGCTCTGGCTGCTCGCTTTCGTCTTCGCCGCGACATGGTTCAACTCGACCGCCATGGCCGCGCACCTGCCGGGGCTGCTACAAGCAGCCGGGGCCAGCACCGCCGTGGCCATTGCGGCCGGAGCCCTCATCGGCCCGGCGCAGGTCGCGGCACGGGTGCTGGAATTCGGCCTGCTGCGCCGGTTCCATCCCCTCGCGTCGGCCCGGCTGGCGGCCTCGGCACATCCGATCGCGGCCCTCTGCCTCGTGGTTTTCGGCGGTCCCGCGGCCTATGCCTTCGCGCTCCTGCACGGGGCTGGGAACGGCATCCTGACCATCGCCAAGGGCACGCTGCCGCTGGCCCTGTTTGGATCAGCGGGCTACGGCGCGCGGCTGGGTTGGCTGAACGCTCCGGCGCGCGTGCTGCAGGCAGCGGCACCGCTGGTATTCGGCGCGGCGCTTGCAATGTGGGGCCTTCACGCAATCTGGCTAACGGCGGGCATCGGCGTGCTGGCAACGATTGCGCTGCTGGCGCTCAGACGGACCTGAGCCGCCGCGTGTCAAGTCAAAAGACGCAATCGGCGATTACTTCGAACCCGTCGCCCACGCCAATCCAGCTGACGCCGCTCACGGCCTATTCGGCTCTGATGTTAGGGCTTGGCGCAAGCGCGAGTTGGAACGGCCTCTCCCCTCAGCGACGTCGCTCGTTTCCAAGATGTTGGTTGAGTGTCGAATCCAAGGATATGACAAGGGGGCCGTGGCGCGCACAGTGATCTGGCAGGAATTGCACAGCACGCTGCTCGACGAAATCGCCCAAAGCCACTATCGCTCGGTCGCCAAAATACCGTCCGAGTCCGCGCTGGTCGCGTATGGTGTGAACCGGCACACGGTGCGCCATGTGCTGGCCGCCTTGGCCGAGGCGGGGCTCGTCCATGCCCGCCACCGGGGCGAGGGTGTTCCTGTGCGCCGCGCCCTCCGGGATCACAGCCAGCCACATCCTCTGGCCCCAGCTGGCCCCGACCGAGGCAGGACCCCTGACCGGCTTTCGGCCGGCATTCTCAGCCACTTCGGCAAACAGCGTACCAACCGCGCCCGCGGTCTGAAACGAAATGGCGCTCATTGCCGGAATCGGCCCGCCCCCCAGAATGAAGATCAGCACAATCACGATCTCCAGGATCGCGCGCATTTCATCCATCATCCGCCGGGAAAGCCCGACCAGCCTCCGCGTCGACAACAGCCCCCGCCAGCATCGCGATCAACGTGGTCACCGCCGCGCTGTTCGGAAAACTCGTGCCCCCGTTCGTGGTTGAGGGCGTTTTACGCAGGCTGCGTGACGGTTTTTGTGCCGTTGGGTGAAAGTTTCGTAACGGCGCCGGGGGCGCTGTATTTTTCAATGAAGGCATCAATGGGCAGCGCGCGGATATCGGGCAGCGCCGCGCGCAGCACGTCATGCGGCCAATCCCACCAGGCGATCTGTTGCAACGCCTCGGCCTGCACTTCGGTGAAACGGCGCTTGATCGGGCGGGCGGGAACACCGCCGACAATTTCATAGGGCGCCACATCCTTCGACACCACCGCGCCCGCGCCGATCACCGCGCCGGTGCCCACCGTCACGCCCGCCAGAATCGTGACGCCGTGGCCGATCCAGACATCATGGCCGATACTGACCCAATGGTCGCGGCGCCACTGGAAGAATTCGTCGTCATCCGTGCCCAGCCCGTATTGCGCGGCGCGGTAGGTAAAATGGTGCTGGCTGGCCCGCCAGGTCGCGTGATTGCCCGGGTTGATCCGGGCGCCTTCCGCGATGGAACAGAACTTGCCGATCGTCGACCACATGACGTTGCCGTATTTCACGATGTAGGAATAATCGCCAAAGCTGCTTTCGCGCATCGAGACATGGGCCTGCACCTCGGTCCAGCGGCCCAGGTCGCAATCGACCACATGGGCGGTTTCGTGGATCGTGGGCGCCTCGGTCAGCATCTTCATTTCACACCTTCATATTTGCCGATGAAACGCGCGCGGATCGCGGCCGAGGCCCAGTCGATCAGATAGACCATGGCGATGATCAGGAAGATGATCGACCAGGCCTCATCCCAGCGATAGGCGCCGATCCGGTCCGACAGCAGAAAACCGATGCCCCCCGCCCCCACGATCCCCAGAATCGTGCCGGACCGCACGTTGGATTCGAAATTGTAAAGCGTGATCGACAGGATCACGGGCATCACCTGCGGCATCACGCCAAAGCGGATCGCCTGCAGCCGCGACCCGCCAGCGGCGGTGACCCCCTCAACCGGCTTGCGCGAGGTGTTCTCGATCGCCTCGGCGTAAAGTTTCGCCAGAACACCGATCTCGGACACGGCAATCGCCAGAACGCCGGGCAAGGGGCCAAGGCCAAAGGCGCGGATGAAAATCAACGCCAGGATCAGCGTTTCAAAGGCGCGGATCACGTCAAAGCCGCGCCGCAGGCCAAAGCGCAAGGAAGGGATGCGGTTCAGGTTCTTGGCCCCCAGGAAGGACAGAGGAAAGGCCAGGATCGCACCCAGCAAAGTGCCCAGGAAGGCCATCGACAGCGTTTCCCCCAGCCCTTTCAGGATATCGGAGATTTCGCGCCAGTCGGTCCAGATGTGGGGCGGGAACATGAAGGACAGCACCCGGCCAAGGCGGCCCAGACCGTCCCATATCCGCAGCGGCGAAAAGCCAAAATCATACAGGCTCCAGCCGAATAGCGCCACCAACCCGGCCATCAGCGCAAGGCGCACGGGGCGCACGGGTCGGTCGAAGGCTTCGGGCGCAAGGGCGCGGGCGGCGGCAAGGTCAGCGTCAGACAGGCGCGACATCACAGGGTCCTTCCAAGGCCGATGATCCGGTGGCGCAGCTTTTCAGACCCCCAGTCGATCAGCATCACGGTTGCAAAGATGATCACGAACAGCGCCGACAGGTCGGTATGTTCGCCAAGCGCCACGGCGGTGCGCAATTCCTGCCCAAGCCCGCCCGCGCCGACATAGCCGATGATTGATGACGCGCGGACGTTGATTTCAAACCGCAGCAACGTGTAGCTGATGACATTGGGCAGGATCTGCGGCACCGCGCCATAACGGATCTGGTCGAACCAGCTGCCGCCCGCGGCCTTCACACCCTCCAGCGGGCGCATGTCGATGTTCTCATTCACCTCGGAATACAGCTTGCCCAGAGATCCGGCGGTATGCACGGCAATCGCCAGCACCCCGGCCATCGGGCCCACGCCAAAGCAAAACACGAAGATCAACGCAAAAACGATCTCGGGGACGGTGCGCGCGATTTCCAGGTAGCGGCGCGACAACCACAGCACCCATCGGGCCGGCGCCAGGTTGCGCGCGGCCGGGAAGGACAGAACAAACCCGCCCGCCAGCCCCATCACGGTGGCCATGAAGGCGATCAACACGGTTTCCACCAGCAAATCCGCCCAGATCCGCCAGCGCCAGAACCATTCGCCCAGATCACTGACCAAGGTGGACCAACGGATTTCGGGGATGGTCTTGGCGATATAGTCGCCCAGCTTCGGAATACCCGCCAGGATCACCCAGCGTTCCGCCCGTGTGCCATCGGCCAGCGTCACCTGTGTGACGCGGAAAAAACCCGAAAAATCGGCGGTCAGCAGTGTGGCCATAACCAGCGCCAGCGAAACGATCACAAAGGTGACGCGGGCCCGGGCGCGATGCGCGGCGAAATCGCGTTCAAAGGCCAGAACGGCGGAGGAAGGGGCGGCAAGCGCGGCGGTCATCTATCAATCCCGTCAGGAAAAAGGGGGCGGCGCCGGACGCCGCCCCCGCAAGAAAGGGCAATCAGCTGCGGCGCTGCGCCTTGAGCCAGTCGCGCATGTCGATCGTCCACTGATAGCGGGCGTGATCGACCTCGATATAACCCTTGGCGGTGGATTTCTCGCCACCGGTCATTTCCTTGTGCGCCTCGGGGGCGGCTTCGGGGGCGGCCTTCACAGCGGCCTTCATCGCATCGATCAGGCCCTGCGGCAGGTTGGCGCGCGCAGTGAACGGGCCCGAGGTGATTTCCGGCGATTGCCAGATGCTGCAGACCTGGCCCGGCTCGATCATCCCCTTGGCTTCCATCCGCTGGGGAATGCCGTTGGTTTCGTTGTTGATATAGGTGGTGGCGGCGTCGAACTGTCCGTTGACCACGCCCTGCACGCCGGCCTCATGGCTGCCCGAAAACGGCGTGGCCGAGAAGAAGCTGGCCGGGTCATAGCCTTGCTGCACCAGATTATACAGCGGCACCTGATACCCCGAGGTCGAATCCGGGTCGGCAAAGGCCAGGACCTTGCCCTTCAGGTCATCCAGCGTCTTGTAGGGGCTGTCGCAGCGCGTCACCACGACCGAGAAATACCCGGTCGAGCCGTCATTCTGCTGCGAGGTCAGCAGCGGCACCACCCCACCTTCGGTTTCGGTATAGGCGGCCGCATAGGCCGAGGAACCGAGAAAGGCGAATTCGATCTGATCGGCGGCAAGCGCCTGGATCACGCCGTCATAGTTGCCGGCGGTAAAAATCTCGACATCAACGCCAAGGGTCTTTTCCAGATACTGCTCGAACGGGGTGTAGCGCGCGACGCGGTCGCTTTCGTTTTCGCCTGACAGGATGCCGAAACGGACAACCTTGTAATCGGCCCGCCAGTCATTGGCAAAGGCGGGCAGCGCGGCCAGGGCAACAAGCGCGGTGGTGGCAAGAAGACGCATGGAAAACTCCGGGGTGGGGGGGATCAGGCCGTGACCACAGGACGGATCGCCGTCGAGGTCACGGAAGGGTCGAAAGCGGGCAGCCCTTCGGAACCGTAGATGTCGCGCAGGACATCGTCGGTCAGCTGCCGCGCGGTGCCGTCGAAATAGACCCGGCCCGCGCGCATCGCGATGATGCGGTCGCAATAGGCGCGCGCCGTGTCGATGGTATGCAGGTTCACAAGAACGGTGATGCCATCCTCGCGGTTGATGGTGCGCAGCGCCTCCATCACGCGGGTGGCGTTTCCGGGATCAAGGCTGGCGATCGGTTCGTCGGCCAGCATGATGCGCGGGTTCTGCACCAACGCGCGGGCGATCGCCACGCGCTGCTGTTGCCCACCCGAAAGCGTGCCCGCGCGCTGCATGGCCTGTGGCGCAAGGTCCAGCCGGTCCAGTGCGCGGATCGCCAGCGCCCGTTCCGCATCGGAAAACCGCATCAGCATGGACGAGGCAAAGCCATGATCGGCCAGCCGACCGACCAGAACATTGGTCAGAACATCCAGCCGTTCAACGAGGTTGAACTGCTGGAAGATCATCGCGCAATCGCGCCGCCAGTTGCGCAGCGCGCGGCCTTTCAGCGCGGTGACATCGGCGCCGCCAAAGCGGATCTGCCCCTCGGTCGGGTCGATCAGCCGGTTGATCAGTCGCAACAGGGTGGATTTGCCCGCGCCGGACCGTCCGATCACGCCGACGAACTGCCCCGGCGGGATATCGAGTGTGACACGATCCACCGCGCGGGTGGACCCAAAGCTGCGGCCAAGGCCGGAAAGGGAAAGGATATGCTGTTCCATGGGTCAGACCTTGATCGGTCTATGAAACGTCTGCGTCTCATCCGGATGAATTTTGCATGACGCTGCGGCGTGATGCGGGCGCAATGCAAACGGGCGGCGCAAAGCGCCGCCCGTTTGAGGGATGTTGGGGCAAGTTTCAGGCCGCCTGCGCGGCAAACAATGATCCGTCGGAATAGATCTTGCGCCCTTCGCGCAAAGTGGCGCGGACATGGCCGATGCCGTCATCATCGGCAATCACCAGATCGGCCAGCAGACCTTCGGCGATCGCGCCCCGGTCGGTCAGCCCCAGCGCGCGCGCCGGGTTCAGCGTGGCCAACAGCGCCGCCCCCGCAAGGCCCGCCGGATCGGTTTTCGCCAGTTCCAACACCGCCGGCAGGATCGCCGAGGGGTGATAATCCGCCGCCAGAATATCAAGCAGGCCCGCGCCATGCGCCGCGCGCGCGGACAGGTTGCCCGAATAGCTTTGCCCGCGCAGCGCATTGGGCGCGCCCATTGCGTTCATCAGGCCCCGCGCACGGGCCTCGGCCGCGGCTTCCATCGTCACCGGAAACTCGCTGATCGCAACGCCCAGATCCTGCATCAGCGCAACCTTGGCGGGGGTGTCGTCGTCATGGCTGGCGATCACCACGCCATGCGCGTGGCACAGGTCCGAAATACGCCGCAGGGTCTCGGCCAGAACCTCGGCCGGCAGCGTGCGTTCCTCGATCCGGGTGGCGACGGTCTGCGCCGCCTCATCCCGCGACAGGCCCTTTTCGCGGGCGATCTTGTCGATGTGGCGTTCGATGTCGCGATACTGCCCCTGCCCCGGCGTATGGTCGCACAGCGAGATCAGATCGACCGAGCCTTCGGCGATCAGCTCCTCGATGACGCCAAGCGCGTTGGGGAAGGTGATCTCGAACCGGGCGTGCACCCGGTGATCGACCTTCAGCGCGCCGCGCATGGCCTTGATCGCCCGGATCACCGCCGAGGTATGTTCGTAGCTGCGCAGATGCCCATATGTCGAGGCCGGGCTGAAGCTGAGCGCCGCATAGGCCGTGGTCACGCCCGCCACCTTCAGCCGCCGGTCCAGATCGCGCAGGCCCAGTTCCATCGGCATGCGCACATTCGGGCGCGGCTCGACCTCGCGTTCGACCATGTCGCCGTGCATGTCCACAAAGCCCGGCATCAGGATCAGCCCGTCACCCGACAGGCCCCCCGCCACCGGCGCGTCGCGCAGTTCCGCGATGCGCCCGCCGTCAATGCGGACAGAGCCGCGTTCCATCACGCCATCGGGCAGCACCACCCGGAAATCAGACAGCCACATCGTCCATCGCCTCCTGTACGGTCAGTTCAATTTCCCGGTCGATAAGCCCCGCCACATCGCCCGGATGGTGGAAAACCCCGATCATCGCCACGCCCTGCGCCTTGAGTTCGTCCAGACGCCGCACCAGCGCCGCCCGCGCGCCCGCGTCCAGCGAGGCGGTGGGTTCATCCAGCAGCAAAAGCCGCTGCGGCAGGATCAGCGCGCGGGCCAGGTTCACCTTTTGCTGTTCCCCGCCCGAGAAGGTCGTGGGATAGGCCCGCCACAGGTCGCGCTTGACGCCAAATTCCGCCAGCCAGCGGCGCGCCTGTTCCAACGCCTCGGGGGCCGCAACCCCGGCGCGGCGCAGCGGCTCGGCCACCACCTCTTCGGCGGCCACGCGCGGACGCGCGATCAGGAACTGGGTGACAAAGCCGATCTCGCGCCGGCGCAGCAGCGCCACATCGACATCCGCCGCGCGGGCAAGGTCGATCCGGCCTTCGGGCGCATGATACCAGATATGGCCCGCGCGTGGCAGATAGCTGCGGTAAAGCGTGCGCAGCAGCGTGGATTTGCCCACGCCATTGGCGCCCTTCAGCAGCAGGAATTCGCCGGGATGCAGCGTGAAGCTGATGCCCGAAAAGGCGTGCAGCCGCTGGCCCAGGTGGTGCATATCGAAGGATTTGGTCAGCCCCTCGACCGTCAGGACGGGTGTCATCGGAACCTCACAATTTCGCATGGACAAGGGCCTGGGTATATTCGTGCTGCGGATCCTGGAAGATCTGATCGGCAAGCCCTTCCTCAACCACGCGCCCGCGGCGCATCACCATGACCCGGTCGGCCATGGTGCGGATCACGCCAAGGTCGTGGCTGACAATGACCATGGTGATCGCCCGGTCGCGTTGCAGCCGCTTCAGCGTATCCAGCACCAGCGCCTGAACGCTGACGTCCAGCCCCGTCGTCGGTTCGTCCAGCAGCAGCAGTGCGGGTTCCAGCGCGATCGCCTTCGCCAGTTGCACGCGCTGCTGCATCCCGCCCGACAACTCGATCGGTGGCGCGTCCATCCGCGCCAGCGGAAATTCCGACGCCTCCAGCGCCACGCGGGCCTTGGATCGCAGCGTGGCAAAGCTGCGCTCGCCCGCGATCAACAGCCGTTCGGCCACGTTACCCGATGAGCTGTTCTTCATCAGAAGCCCAAGGTGCGGGTTCTGATAGACGATACCGATATGGCGCGCGCAAAGCATCCGGCGGGCAAAGCGGTCCAGCTCGAACAGGTTGCCCGTCACCCCCGGCAGGGCCAGACGGTAATCGCCGCTGTCGGGGGTGTCTTCCAGGTTCATCATCCGCAAAAGCGTCGATTTGCCCGACCCGCTTTCACCGACAATGCCCAGCACCTCGCCGGGATAGACGCGGGCCGACACATCGTGCAGCGCCACCACATCGCCGAAACGTCGGTTGACGCCGGATACGGTCAGAAGCGGCGGGGTCGTCATCAGCTGCGGTGGCAGCTGGGCGTGCAGTTGGGTCGCGGTCATGCGCGGAACTCTCCGTTCTGATACCAGGTCGCGCCGATCGGGGCGGCCTCGCCCTCGGCGCGACGGATCGCCTTGATGCCCAGATGGCTGTCGGACAATTCGTGAACCGCGCTGCCATCCTCTTGCGGGATTTCGTTCATGAAGAACCCGGTCACGCCCGAGCGCGAACAGGTGAGGTTCCCATGATCCTCGACCTTGTAGGGCACGTCGCTGAAGGCCAGCGGTTCCACGCGGGTAAAGGGCGGCACGGCATAAAGCCGCTTCTCGCGCCCCGCCGACAAGAAGGTCAGGTGGCGGGCCATGTTCAGCTTGGGCACGTCCCAG
Organism: Phaeovulum molybdatiresistens; assembly: GCF_023544865.1. Taxonomy (GTDB): domain Bacteria; phylum Pseudomonadota; class Alphaproteobacteria; order Rhodobacterales; family Rhodobacteraceae; genus Pontitalea. The sequence goes on from NZ_JAMJFX010000038.1 coordinate 11,673, forward strand.
CGCGGGATGGGCGAGGGCGTCATCACATGGCGCCCGTTCACAAGGCTTGGATAGGCCGCGCCCTGCATCACCCGGCCCGAGCGCACGATCTGCTCATACAGCACCAGCCACAGCCGCCCGTAATCGGCATCGGCATGCATCTGGCGGGCGGTGGACATATTGGGTTCGACCGGGCGCAGGGGTTCGGGGTTGGGCACCTGCAGCACCAGGATCTGGTCGTCGCGCAGGCGTTCCTCGGGCACGCGGTGGCGGCTTTGGATGATCGTCGCGTCCAGCGTGTCCCAGGTTTCCGTAGCACCCGAGACGCGATGCAAAAACTTGCGGATCGAGGCGGCGTTGACGCTGTCATCCGCGCCCTGGTCGATGACCTTCACGCGCGAGGTGGGTTTCAGCAGCGTAAGCGTGACCTGCAGCCCGCCCGTGCCCCATCCGCGCGCCATCGGCACCTCGCGGCTGGCATAGGGCATCTGGCAGCCCGGCACGGCAATCGCCTTGAGCATCTTGCGCCGCAATTCGCGCTTGGCCGAGGCATCGAGGAAGCCATAGGAAAAGGCCGCCCAGGGTTTTGTCAGGGTCGCAAGGCTCATGCGGGAACCTCCTCTTTGGCGGGGGACGCGGCCTTGGCGCCACGCAGCGCGTCCAGCGCCGATTGGAACGTGACGTAATGGGGCAGCTTGAAGTGGATGCAGAAGCCCGAGGCCTCGACCGGTTCGGTGTGGTATAGGAAGAATTCCGGGTCGGTGGCCGCGTTCTTGGCAGCACCGGGGGCGTTCAGGTCCAGCGTGGCACCCGCAATCGTCTTGACCTCATTCCAGCCCAGCGTCGCGCAAAAGCCCAGTTCCAGCTGGCCATTGCGCCCCTTGGAGGTGACTTCGGCCTGGCTGACCCGCACGCGGCCCGCGGAAAACACCGTGCCGCGCGGATGGCGCACGCGCAGGTCCGCCTCGGCCAGACGCAGTTCGTTCACCGTGGGGTGGGCGCTGCCATAGCCGCGCATCGCCGAATACCCCAGCGCCAGAACGCCACCTGTGTCGGCGCGCGCCAGGCTTTGCAGCGTATGCGCGCGCGAGGCGGGGAACAGCAGCGGTTCGCGCGTCAGGTCGGGGATCGCGTCGGGGGCGACATCCGCGCGCGGCGGATCGGCCACCAGCCCCTGCGCCTTTTGCCAGGCCGCAAGCGAGGGTTGCTGCGCCGGTGCGGGACGGACGGCGGGCGTGACCGGGGCGGGGTCGAAAGGCCGCCCCTCCAGCACGTCGGTGGCCAGCATGCGATGGGAATAGTCCAGCGTCGGGCCCAGGATCTGCCCGCCCGGAATATCCTTGAACGCGGCCGAGATGCGGCGATGCGTGAACAGCCTTTCCTGCGTGACAGGCTCGGCGATCGCCAGCCGCGGCTGGGTCGTGCGCCAGGCGCGCAGGACCAGCACCGCCTCATACAGATCACCCCCGGTCTGCGCCAGCGCCAGCGCCGCCAGATCGCGGTCATAAAGCGAGGCTTCACCCATCACCCGGTCGATCAGCCAGGGCAGCGCATTGCGGATCTGCGCCACGCGGTTGGCGTCGATCCGGCCAAGTTCTGCCCGGAACAGACGTTCGGATTGCTCGATGGCGCGTTCGCCACCACGGGTTGCAACATAGGCCATTACAGCACCTCGATCCGGGTGGACCGCGGCAGGCCGATGACAGCGGCGCCGCAGGTCAGGAACAGGTCAATTCCTTCGGGGTAGCGGCAGCGCGCCGCGCGGGCCGCCCAAAGGCCGGGGTCGATGCCGTCCACGGTGATTTCTGCGGTCGTCTCGATGCCCGGGCCGGTCAGGCGCAGACGCTGGCCGGTGCCAAAACGCGCCTCAGCCACCACGGTCGCGCCCTCGTCGGGATAAAGCGCCGATCCGGCGGGCAGTTGGGCAAAACTCGCAACGCCTGCGGGGCGTGCCAGAGAAACGAAGGCGTGATCGGCGTGCACGGGCGACACCAGCGCGGCCCCAAAGGCCGCAAGGCGCGGGGCCAGCGCCGGATCGTCGGTGAAGGCACGGCATTCACGGTCGACCAGCGCCTCGGCAATCGCGCCGTGGCCGGGTTCAGGCAACGGTTGCACGGTGCCGGGCCGCGACAGCGCCCACATCAGCGCCTCGAACGTGGCATTGGCGCGGGTTTCGGCGGCGTCGGGAACGGGGGTGGCATGCAGGGTCATCAGAAGGTCTCCATCTCGACGCGGGTCGCCTCGACCGCACGCAGGCGGTCGGTGTCGGCGGCGGCGATCACCGTGGCCTCAAAGCGCACGAAGCCGGTGATGGCATCCGCGCCGATCCCGGCGGCCATGGCCGCGTCGATCAGCGCCATCGCCATGGCGCGTTCCAGGTCGCGCCCCACGACCATGCCATAGCCCTCGGTGCCCGCGGCGCGGATATGCGCCTCGGCCACCAGCACCTCGCCCAGGTGAAAATCGGTGCCCTGCACCGTGTCGCGCATCGGCAGCATCACAAGGCCGGTGCGGCTTTGGACAACCTCGACATCGCCCAGCTGCGCCAACAGCGTCTCGGCCAGCGCCTTCAGCCGCGGCCCATCCGCGCGCGCCAGCGTCTCCAGAAACCGGGCATGATCGAATGCCCCGGTGCCCTGATCAAACATCGGTGGTCCTTTCCTGACTGTCTTGCCCGGGATCGAGCGTATCAAGCGTGAATTGCACCCGCCCCCCCGCCCAGATCGCCTGCGAATGGCCAATCGGGCGGCCCGTGGCATCCACATCGGTCTTTTGCACCACCATCACCGGCTGATCGGGGTGCTGGCGCAGCAACTCGGCCTCTTGCGGGTCGGGTCGGCGGGTGAAGATGACGGTGCTTTGGCGGAAGTAATCGGCGATGCCGTGGTCACGATAGATATCGGTCACCGACTGCCCGGCGCGCAGCCGTTCGGGCAGATCGGGAAACAGCGTCACCGGGTAGAACGACAGGCCAAGGCTGATCGGCACACCATCGGCCAATCCCCGGCGCAACAGCCGATGCACCCGATCGCCCGCTGCTATTGCCAGCGCGCGCGCCACATGCCCCGGCGCGGGCAGAACCGTCTGTTCCAGATCCTCGCCCGAGGGCGACAGCCCCTGATCCGCCAGGTTTCGGCGGAACCGCGTGCGCCGACCGATGGCATAGCGGATCATCGGCGCCGCCTCGACAAAGGTGCCGCGGCCCTGTTCGACGCGCAGCGTGCCCTCAACCGCCAGCGCATTGACCGCGCGGCGCACCGAATGACGCCCGGCGGCAAAGCGTTTGCACAATTCCGTTTCGGTCGGCAGCTGCGCCCCCGGCGGCAACCGCCCCTGCGCGATATCACGCGCAAGATCATCGCGGATCGCTTTCCAGGGGGTGCGTGGGACGGGGGGCAGGGCGGACATGGCAGCCTTCGATCAAGTCATCCGAATGACCTCGGTATTAGCCGCGCTGCGTGACGCCTTGGTGACGCCACGAAAGATTTTCACCCCCAAAGCGCGGCACAGGAAACCGCCAACCGTCATGCAACTTTCGTCTTTGGCGCGAATAGTCCGGGCGAACCGTGTTGCGTGACCAAATGGCGAGGCGTCAGCCGATGACCACTTCCTTGCGAAACCACCGAACGCTTTTCCTGTCGGATCTGCATCTGGGTGCCCTGGGGTGCCGGGCGGATCTGCTGTTGTCCTTCCTGCAGGCGAACCGCGCCGAGACCTATGTTCTGGTGGGCGACATCCTGGACCTGTGGCATCCGCTTCTGCCGCACTGGACCGAAGATGCGGCCCATGTCCTGAACCATCTGAAGCAACGCCGGGCCGAAGGCGCGCGGCTGATCTATCTGCGCGGCAATCACGACCCCGACCCTGGGCGTGCGCCTGCGGAAAAGCGGCTGGATGTCGCCCCGGTGGACAGCCTGCTGCATCAGGCCGGGGACCGGCGGACCTATCTGGTCTTGCATGGCGATGTGGCGGATGGGCGGGCGGTGCGATCCCATGCCATGACGCGCCTTGGCAGCCGGATCGATCATCTGCTGCGGCGGCTGGACCGGGGCCTGTCGATCCTGCGCCGCACCAGCACCGCCGAAGCGCGCTCGACCATCGAGGCGCTGTTGTCCGGGGTCAATGCGCTGCTTTACCGGCGCTGCGGCCATGAACGCCGGCTGATCGCGATGGCGCGGCAGGCGGGGGCGGATGGCGTGATCTGCGGGCATTTCCACATCGCCCGCCTGCATGACGCGCATGGGCTGATCTATGCCAATTGCGGCGATTGGGTCGACAGCATGACGGCGCTGGCCGAGGCGTCCGATGGCTCGTTACAGCTGCTGGGCTGGCGCGCGACGGAAACGACGGTGGCCACCGTCAAGGGACAACCTGATCTGGGGCCGGTGCGATGATTACCGTGTTTCTTGGGGCGATGGCGGGCCTGTTGATGGCGCTGCATCTGGGCGCGGTCACGCTGTTCCTGCGCCGGCTGCAACACCCACGGCCGGGCACGGGCCTGATCGGGCAGCCCTTCGTCACGCTGCTGCGGCCGGTCTGTGGGCTGGATGCCTTTGACGGCGAAACCCTGGCCAGTTCGTTCCAACAGGATTACCCCGGCTATGAGGTGATCTTTTGCGCGCAATCGCCCGAGGATCCCGCCGCCGAACTGGTTGCGCGCCTGATCGCGCAAAACCCCCAGGTGCCGGCACGGCTGCTGATCGGTCATGACGCGATCACCGGCAACCCGAAGCTGAACAACCTGTGGAAAGGCTGGCACGCGGCGCGCGCGGACTGGGTCTGCATGACCGATGCCAACCTGGCCCTGCCGCGCGATTACCTGGCGACCGTGGTGGCCAGCTGGGGGCCGCGCACGGGCTGCGTGTCCGCGCCGCCGGTGGGGGCGGGGCCGGTGGGCCTTGGCGGTCATCTTGAATGCGCCTTTCTGAACACCAACCAGGCAATCGTGCAGTTCGGCGCGGCAAGCCTGGGTCAGGGATTTGCCCAGGGCAAGACCCTGTTCTTCAACAAACCCCTGATCGAAAGCGCGGGCGGCCTGCGGCGGCTTGGCCGCACGCTGGCCGAAGATGTGGCCACAACGAAACTGATCCGCAGCCTTGGCCTTGAGGTGACCCTGACCCCCCTGCCCTTTGCCCAGCCGATCGGGCACAGGCGCCTGAAACAGGTCTGGGACCGCCAGCTGCGCTGGAGCCGGGTACGCCGCGACGGCTTTGCGCCGATCTTCCTGATCGAGCCACTGAACGGCGGGCTGATCCCGGCCCTTTGTGCCATCGGCGCGCTGGCCGGCAACAACCTGGCGGGGCCAGGCACGCTGGCCTATGTCGCGCTTTGGTATCTGGCCGAGGTGGCACTGGCCCGCCGCGCCCGATGGCCGATGGGGGCGCTGGGGCTGGCGGCGCTGATCCTGCGCGACCTGATGATCCCCGCGCTCTGGGCGGCAACCTTCCTGCGGCGCGGCTTTGAATGGCGCGGCACGCAGATGCGCGACACCCGGCCCCAGGCGCAACCCGCACGATGACCGAGGTCGAACTCAGCGCCCTGATCGGCCAGTATGGACTGATCGTGCTGACACCGCGGGCTGTTCTGGAAGGCCCGGTGATCTCGGTGGTGACTGGCTATCTGGCGCGGATCGGGATGATCGGCCTGCCGCAGGCCCTTGCCCTTCTGGTGCTGGCGGACCTTGCCGGTGATCTGATGCTTTACACACTGGGGCGGGGCGGACGCGTGGCCCTGGCGCTGTCGTGGCTGCGCGTCTTCGGCCTGACCCGGAGGCGACTGGCACGGGTGCTGCGCCGCTTTCGCGCCCAGGGCGGACGGATTCTGGTGCTGGGCAAGCTGACCCACGGCGCCGGTTTCGCCGTTCTGCTGGCCGCGGGCATGGTGCGCATGCCGCTGCCGCGGTTCATGGCGCTGAACCTGCTGGCAACACTGCCCAAATCTTCTGCGCTGCTGAGCATCGGCTGGTTCTTCGGCGCGGTCGTCCCCCGCACCGGCGACTGGATCGCGCTTGCCGGGGGCGGGGTTCTGGCCCTGTGCCTGGCGTTGGTCGCCATCCGGATTGCAAAACAAGGACGCGTGACCCCATGAGCAAATCGCTGACCTGCATCATCCCCGCCCATGACGAGGCCGCGCGCATCGCGGGCGTTCTGGCCGCGGCGCTGGATCATCCGCTGATCGATGAGGTGATCGTGATTGACGACGGATCAACCGATGGCACCGCCGGTGTGGCCGAGGCCTGCGGCGCGCGGGTGATCCGGCTGGCCCCCAACCGCGGGAAATCGGCTGCACTGGCAGCGGGGCTGGCCGCCGCCCAGGCCCGCACGGGTGCCAGCCATGTGATGATGCTTGATGCCGATCTGACCGGGCTGCGCGCTGCAGATCTGACCGCCCTGATCGGGCCCGTCTGGCAGGGCCGGGCCGATGTCAGCCTGTCGCTGCGTGGCAATGCGCCCTGGGCCTGGCGCCGGATCGGGGTGGATTACATTACCGGCGAACGGGTGCTGTCGCTAAGCCTGCTTGCCCCCTGTGCCGATGCACTGGACGCGCTGCCGCGCTTTGGCCTTGAGGTTTTCCTGAACGAACGCATCCGCGCCAGCGGGCTGACGGTTGCCATCGTCTCCTGGCCCCGCGTCGCAAGCCCGTCAAAGGCGCGCAAACGCGGGCGGCTGGCGGGGTTGCGCGCGGATCTGGCCATGATCTGCGACATGTTCCGCACCGTTACACCCCGTCGCGCCCTGACCCAGATCCTGTTCCTGCGCGGGGCGCGCCCGAAGATCTAGACCAGCATATTGGTCGGCAGTGGCCAGGCCGCTATCAGCACCAGAACCAGCGGCCTCATGTTTGGATGCCCTCTCCGATGCAATGATTCTTCTAACCATCTGAGCATGTGATCGGCTGCGCACATGTTTCAGGCCTTTCAGGTGCGGCCATGACAGGTGTAAAGCTGACTATGCGTTAGCAGGCCGCTGAAATAGTCCCGGCTCGACAGTGTTTTGAGAACAAGATTCACCCTCGGCATGATAACGGCGGGGGTTATGATGCGCGGGACGGACGAGACGAGCGGGTCGTTGTTCAGCTATGTCGACTTGGAGGCACGCATCCCCGCGCTATGCTAGCTTAACCTGCTGTCCACGAAACCGGTAGCAGGCCAAGGTGGTGAACGAGGCGCTGGCCGGCCTCGATGCCGAGTTCGAGGCGCTTTACACGGATTTCGGTCGCCCCTCGATCCCGCCGGAACGGCTGATCCGGGCCAGCCT
>NZ_JAMJFX010000039.1 GCF_023544865.1 Phaeovulum molybdatiresistens
CATTCAGAATCTCCTCGTTCATCTTGCCGAGAAAATTCTACTTATGCAGCCCCTTACTTTCGGGGGGGATTACCCTACCAGAAACCCTCCCTGCCGGATAGGCAGCTGAGAGACGGAAGGACGCCGCGAACCTAGCAAAATCAAGCCTCCCTGCCGGATAGGCAGCTGAGAGAGTGAAGCGCACGGTCATCTGGCCGTTCGACATCCTCCCTGCCGGATAGGCAGCTGAGAGATGTCTCTGAACGATGCTCTAACCATACAAAGACCTCCCTGCCGGATAGGCAGCTGAGAGACCCTCGCTCGGCCAGCCCGTTGAGTAAAAACTCCTCCCTGCCGGATAGGCAGCTGAGAGAAGGCGCTGGACTGCCGGGTCTACGCTTTGGCGCCTCCCTGCCGGATAGGCAGCTGAGAGAATGCCGACGCAACAGGTGTAAACTTGAATGAACCTCCCTGCCGGATAGGCAGCTGAAAGACGTGAGAGTGTAGATTTGCAGGGTTTCGCTGGCCTCCCTGCCGGATAGGCAGCTGAGAGACGTGAGAGTGTAGATTTGCAGGGTTTCGCTGGCCTCCCTGCCGGATAGGCAGCTGAGAGATTGATGCTGCGGGCCGTGCCGAATGCGGTGGTCCTCCCTGCCGGATAGGCAGCTGAGAGAGGCACCAATGACGTTGGCAACCAGTTGGACGTCCTCCCTGCCGGATAGGCAGCTGAGAGATACTACCAGATCTCGGAAACCATGAAGGGCGACCTCCCTGCCGGATAGGCAGCTGAGAGAACAAGCTGACGGGGCAGGCGACCTATTACATCCCTCCCTGCCGGATAGGCAGCTGAGAGATTTTAGTGACTAGCCAAGAAGGGGCCGAAAATCCTCCCTGCCGGATAGGCAGCTGAGAGATCGAGCGGGCTCTCGAGACTAGACGGAGCATCCCTCCCTGCCGGATAGGCAGCTGAGAGAGTCACCCCGTCCGAATATGCCAGCCAGGCCCACCTCCCTGCCGGATATCCGCTTGGCCGTGTGACGCTGCTTGCGATGCACGGCCTTCTCGACCTCAAATCAGGTGTCGATGATCTCGGTGAACCCATCCAACCTCGAGCGCCTGATCGCCGCCTTCCGCCGATAGCCAGGCGGCGCCGAGAAGGCCAACATCTTCTTAACCGTCCCGCGCGAGATATTAAATTGCTTCGCCGCCACCCGCGCTCAACCCATGGTTATTCATAATGGGTTGATAATCTCTCATTGATTGTTTTGGGTTTTGTCTCAGGCGACTTTGGTATATGACGCCTCACATGAACGTGAAATTAGTCGCCAAAGGAGCTGTAAAGCTCTTCAACGACAGGTCCGGAGAGGCACTTGCCCGCCTCAACCGGGGAGAGTCCAAGGAGGACATCTTCCGCGCTACGGGCGCGACCGTCGCCGTAAATGATGTGAGCTTCGAAGTTCATGAAGGCGAGATTTTCGTCATCATGGGGCTATCGGGGTCGGGCAAGTCCACCCTGGTCCGAATGCTGAACGGGCTTGTTCCGCCAACGGCTGGAGAAATCTGGATCGACGGCGCAGAGATCGCCTCTTGTGGCGAGGCCCGCTTGCGCGATGTGCGCCGCCGCGAAATCACCATGGTGTTCCAGCATTTTGCCTTGTTTCCGCATATGACCGTGGCCGAAAATGTGGCCTTCGGCCTGAAGGTGAAAGGTGTCGGACGCGCCGCGCGCCGCGAGGCAGCCATCAAGGCCCTGGCGCAGGTGGGGCTGGAAGATTACGCCGATAGCCTGCCCTCGGAACTCTCGGGCGGCATGCAGCAACGGGTCGGCCTTGCGCGCGGACTGGCAACCGACCCCGAGATTTTGCTGATGGACGAGCCTTTCGGAGCCCTCGATCCGCTGATCCGCCGCGAAATGCAAGATGAGCTACGCGTGCTGCAGCGCAAATTGGGCAAGGCCATCGTCTTCATCACCCATGACCTGAATGAGGCTCTGCTTCTGGGAGACCGGATCGCCATCATGAAGGATGGCGTCTTTGTCCAGGTCGGAACTGCGCAGGAAATCGTCTCGAACCCGGCTGACGACTATGTGCGCGCCTTTGTTGCCGACATCGACCGCAGCCGGGTTTTCACCGCGGCGGATGTCGCACAGGAAGCTGCATCCGTGCCCCCCGGCGCTTCTGTCGATGAGGCTTTGCGCGCGATGGATGCCGCGGGCAGTGAAGCTGCGCATGTTGTCGATGATGGCTGCGTAGTCGGCGTCGTTACCCGTCGCGACCTTACCGAGGGCGAGCCCGTGACGCGGGTCGATCTCGCAATGCAATCCGACGCGCCCGTCGTCGAAGGCTCGAGCTTTCTGAACGAGATGTATGGCCCGGCCAGCACCGGTCTTCCGATTGCCGTGACGGATCCCCAGGGCAGGCTGATCGGAGCTGTTCCGCCGGCCGCAATTCTTTCGCAGCTTGCGGGTGAAGACCAACCGCCTGAGCCGGAAGCATCCGCCCCCGTCACCGACGAAAGCGCCGCCAGCGCGGCCTGAGTCCGCTGCAGGCAGGAGGAATACCCATGCTCAGCCCATCCGATTTTGTGATGATTCCGTTTGACGACTGGATCAACACCTTTGTTCGTGGCTTTCTGGTCCCGAATTTCCGCCCCTTCTTCCGCGCCATGCAGGTGCCGATCAACGAGGTTCTGAACGCGCTCGATGCCTTCTTCGCCTGGGTGCCGATGATCGTGATCACCGCGGCATTCGCGGTGATGTCCTGGCGGTTCACCGGTCGCGGCCTGGCGATCTTCACTCTTGTTGGCTTTTCCATCATCGACATGATGGGGCTCTGGGCCGATACCATGACCTCGCTCTCGATGATCATCACCTCGGTGTTGTTCTGTGCGATCATGGGGTTGCCGATCGGCATCTTCGCGGCCCGAAGTGATCTTGGTTGGCGCATCATCCGACCCATTCTCGACATCATGCAGACGGTCCCGTCTTTCGTCTATCTTGTTCCGATCGTCATGCTGTTTGGTGTCGGCATGGCACCGGGCATTATCGCCACGATCATCTTCGCTTTGCCCCCGATCATTCGCATGACAAATCTGGGGATCCGCAACGTGCGCGCCGACCTGATCGAGGCAGCCACCGCCTTCGGGGCGACCCCGCGCCAGATGCTACTGGATGTGCAACTGCCCTTGGCCATGCGCACCATCATGGCGGGCTTGAACCAGACCCTGATGCTGGCCTTGTCGATGGTGGTTATCGCAGCACTTATTGGTGCGGGTGGACTCGGGCTTGTGGTCAATACCGGCCTCGGAAGGCTGGACGTGGGTGCCGCGACCACGGGGGGTGTGGCCATCGTGATCCTGGCCATCGTCCTCGACCGGATCACTCAGGGACTTGTCGAGCCTCGCACAGGCCATCGCGCTTCGCTGCGCCAGATCCTCACTTCAATTTTCCGCGGCCGGGGCACGGCCGTCTTGAACGAGACGCGCGCCTGACGCGACCTCGCCCCGCCGGGCCTTCGGTTTTCGGGCCCGGCCTTGCGTCCGCCGTTTGGGCGGGCATTCGAAAACGCATGACTGGAGACAGAAATGACCCGACCCTTTCGACACGCATGTGCCATTGCCGCCCTGATTGTTGGTGCCCTGCCCGTAGGGGCGCTGGCGCAAGACAATCCCGGCGAAGGCAAGACCGTCCGCATGGCCCGCGCGACCTGGGATACCGGATGGTTCCATGGCGAGGTCTACGGCCAACTTCTTGAAGAACTGGGCTTCACGGTCGAGGGCCCACTGACCCTCGATAACCCGGCATTCTACCAATCGGTGGCGCTCGGCGATGTCGACCTCTGGGTAGATGGCGATATTCCGCTGCATAATCCCTATCTTCCCACGATCGAAGGCAGTGCCGAATTCGTCGGCGCGGTGATCAAGGCCGGCGCGCTTCAGGGCTACCTGGTCGACAAGGCCGCCGCAGAGGAATTCAACATCCGGACCCTCGACGATTTCAAGCGCGACGAGGTGAAGGCAGCGTTCGACCGCAATGGCGACGGTATGGCCGATCTGGTCGCCTGCCCGCCGGGCTGGGGCTGTGAGATCCTGATTGACCAGCATCTCGACGCCTACGATCTGCGCGATCATGTCAACCCGATCAAGGCGGGCTATCCGGCGGCGATGGCCGATGCCATCGGCGCCTATTCGAACGGCGAGCATATCTTGTTCTACACCTGGACGCCGAACTGGACCCTGGCAGAACTGAAGCCAGGCGAGGATGTGATGTGGATCGAGGTGCCCAGCGAGACCATTGAGGGCGCCAATCTGCCGGATGCACCGAGCATCGACGGCGTCGAGGGTTGCGTTGCGGATCCCTGCAAAGTCGGTTTTACACCGGGCGATATCGCACCCGTGGCAAATACTGCATTCCTCGAAGAGAACCCGGCCGTTCGGGTCCTGCTGGAGCAGGCCTCGATTCCATTGGCGGATAGCATGGCGCAGAATCTCGCGATGCGGAACGGCGACGACGATATCGAACGCCAAGCTGCGGAATGGATCGAGAAGAACCGAGCGACTGTCGATCAGTGGCTGCAGGCCGCACGCAACAGCGTCGACTGAGCCTTCAACGAATAGATCCAGTCAAGAGGGCGTCACTCCAGGGTGGCGCCCTTCTGTTTGTCTTTGGGGAAACGCCCCCGCCTCACAAAGCTGCGGTCCAGACCCTGTAGCGCCCCTGCCCGGTCACCTCGCGCAGAAGGCCTCGCACCACGAGCCGGTCGATATTACGCTGGACGGCGGCGCGGGACGCCCCGGTTTTGGCCTCCGCCAAGGGCGCAGTGACCAGTGGCCAGGCGGCGAAGACGGCAAGCAGACGCGCCGGGGTGCGGCCGGAAAGATCGGCCACCGCAGCCTGCGCCGCCTGCTCCCAGGCCGCGATCCGGTCAAGCTGCAGCAGCGCGGCGAGACTGGCCTGTTCGGCCCCGGCAATCCAGGCCGAGAGCTTGTGGGCGGGATCGCCCTGCCCGCGCAGGGTCCGGGTCCCGGTCATCGCCAGCGGCAGGAACAGGGCCCCCTGCCCCGGCCGGCGTGTCATGGTGGCCCCCTGGCGCGCCGCGAGCACGGCCGCTTCGATGTCGCGGGTCGGCGAGGGATCCAGGGCCCGCCAAGCGTGGAACAGGAAGGCCCCCTGCACCACCGGATGCAACCCCTCGGCCAGGACCAGCAGGTCCGACAGATCCGCCAGTGTCCCGGTCTCACCATTCGGCAGGCCCGTTCCTCGCACCCCGTCCGACGCCTCCCCTGCCCGTTCCAGAAACGCCGCGAGCCCCGCACCGGGGGGCGGCCCGCCTGAAAGCCGGCGCAGCGCCCAGCCGGCGCGGGCCAGGGCCTGTTCGGTATCCTCGGTGGAGCCGATCCGCAGCGCGGCCCAGAGCCCGATCCGCTCCCCCGACAGCCGGTCGCCCAGCCACCATGACAGGTCCGCCACCTCGCGCAGGGCCAGACGCTGCAGCAGGCCCTCCCCCGCCCCGCGCAAGCGGCCGTCGAGTTCCCCGAAGACCTGGGTCAGCCGCGCCAGGTCAGAACTCAGGAAGTCCTGGGCCGCACGCCAGGGCGCGGGATCAAAGAGCGGGGTCCGGGGTGCCCGCGGTAGTGGCGAGGCGCCGGGCGGCAGATCGTCAGCCTCAGGATCCGGCCCGGGCAGGAACCACAGATCGGCCTCGGCCGTCTCTTCCGCGTCCGGGCCCCCACCGGTCATCCGGGATCGCCCAGCGGCAGGTCGAGTTGCTGCGGCAAGAGGACATAGCCGCGCCGGGTCTTGCGCCGGGCCAGGTCATCGGCCGCGGCCCGTGCGGCGTCTTCGGAGGCGAAGCTCTCGATCCGCTCCCGGCTCCAGCGACCGATCCGGCCCCAGCGGTGCCGCAGGCAGGTGATATCGAAGAGATCCGGCCCGATCTCGATCTCATGAAACCGGAAGCGGTTCCGGTCGGGACGATGCTGTTCGAGGCGCAGGATCATCGGGTTACGAGAGTTTGGGGCAGGACATGACAGAAGGAAGATTACACCCATATTGCGCAAAAAAATGCAGAAAAAGCGCAGCACCCGGGACTTTTTCCCGCGGCGTTTTTGATCACGATAAGTCTCTCTTATCGTGACTCTTGAACTCAAGCCAAGGCGGCCGCAGACTGGCCGGGTTCCCGCCGCCCGAAGGCCCGCTCAATGATCCGCCACTCCCCCCAGCGCCCGCATGCCGGGCAGGCTTGCCGCCTTGCGATCGAAAGTCACCGTTTCCCGGCAGCCCGCCCCCTGCCCGGCCAGGGCGACCATCTGATCGGCAAAGCCTGCGCCGCCCTTGCGATAGCGATCGACGGCGACAGCGACCCGGTCCGCGGTCTCGATCACCAGCTCGCGGGCCTCCAGGAGTCCTTCGAGGGCCTGGGCGATGTCGCTGCGCGGCAGGCGATAGGCCCGCTCCAGCACCCAGACCAGTTCGACCAGAACCTCGCGGCAGACAAAGCCGGGCTCCGCTTCGGTCAGGGTCCCGATCACCGCGGAGGCCGCCCGGGCCTGGTCCGGGTCGTCCTGAACGAGAAACCGGACCAGCACATTGGTGTCGAGCCCGATCACAGGTCCGTTGCCCCTTCGGCGATCGCCGCTTCCATCTCCTCGAGGCTGACGACCCGCGAGACCCGGGTCTTCAGAAGGCCTGCAAGCCCGGCAACGGGCTGGAGCCGGACAAGCCGCACCTCGCCGTCATCGAGGATCATATACCGCAGCCGGTCACCAGGGCTCAGCCCCAGCGCCGTCCGCACTTCTTTCGGCAGGGTGGTCTGGCCCTTGCTGGTGACCGTGGATTCCTGCATCGCGCCCTCCAAGGCAGAAGTTGCATTCGCCTTACATATCGCATTTTTGCCTTCCCCTTTCAAGGTTGCGCCATGACCCCGCTCACCCTGCCCACTGGCATCCAACTATCCGAGGCCGACGCAGCTGCGCTGACCGAGCTCTATCGCCGCGGAACACCCGCCAACACACTGCGGGCCTGGGAACGCGATCTGGCCTATCTTGCGGTCTGGAAGGGCGCGGCTTTCAGCACCCCGCTGTCCTGGCCCGAGGAGGAGGCGGTGGCGCTGCGGTTCCTTCTCGATCATGCGCAGGACCTGACCGAGCAGCCCGGACCGGCTCAGGACGTGGCGCTTGAGTTGATCGCGCGCGGGCTGCGCCGCAGCTTGGCTGCGCCCGCCCCGGCCACGCTCGACCGTCGCATCGCCAGCTGGCAGGCGTTCCACCGGATGCGCAACCTGCCCTCCCCCTTCACGGCGCCGCTGGTGCAGCAGGCCCGGAAGAAGGCGCGGCGCGCCCTGGCCAGGCCCCGGGTCCCGAAATCGCCAAAGCCGGTGACGCGGGAGATCCTCGAGGCCCTGCTCGCGAGTTGTGATGCCAGCCACCGCGGGATCCGCGACCGGGCGCTCCTGATGCTCGCCTTTGCCTCGGGCGGGCGGCGGCGGGCGGAAGTGACGGCGCTGAATGTCGAAGACATCGGCCGGGAGGATTTCGCCGCGACGGGCCGGCTCTGGTTGCGACTTCTGGAGACCAAGACCACGCGACCGGACCAGGCGCCACGCTTGCCGCTGAAAGGCCGGGCCGCCCGCGCCCTGGTGCATTGGCTCGACGTGACGGGGATGGCGGAGGGCCCCTTGTTCCGCCCGGTGTCGAGATCCGACCGCCCCCTGCCCCGCCGCCTCGCACCCGATGCGCTGCGGGTGATCCTGCGCCACCGATTGCGTCTTGCGGGGCTGCCTGCGGATTACGCCACCCCGCATGGGCTGCGCTCTGGCTTTCTGACCCAGGCCGCCCTCGACGGCGCACCTTTGGCCGCCGCCATGCAGCTCAGCCTGCATCGCTCCGTCACCCAGGCCCAGAAATACTATGCGGATGTCGAGATCAGCGAAAACCCGGCGACGGATTTGTTGGGAGGATGAAGGCGCGGCCGATGCTCGGCTTGGTTCCAAGATAGCTCATGCAATACAGGTTCTTATAAATATCCGGTAAATAAAATAATCGGATAAAAATAAAAACCAGATTGTTTTAGTTATTGGATATTTGAAAATATCTGGTAAAAGTTGGTGGCGAAAATCAGGAGATCACATGCCTACGATCGTCATCGCCTCTCCGAAGGGGGGCGCGGGAAAGTCCACGACTGCCGTCATACTTGGAACTGAACTCGCGCATGCGGGAGCAGAGATTGTCATGATCGACTGCGACCCAAACGCATCCCTCAGAATGTGGGCCGAGAGGGCACCTCTCCCAATACGGATGTCGATCCTCTCGAACATCGGGGAGTCAGAGATAGTCCGAACGATCAAGCAGCACGATCAGGATGGGAAAATTGTCGTCGTCGACCTTGAGGGGGTCGCATCACGCTTGGTGTCTCGCGCAATCAGCCAAGCGGATCTCGTGATTACGCCGATGCGAGCGACAACTTTGGATGCGACAATCGGCGTCCGCGCCCTAGCACTTATCGCGGAAGAGGAAGAGGCCTTGGACCGAAAGATACCTCATGCTGTCGTATTTACGATGACGAAGGCAATCAAATCAAAGCAGCACTCAGGGATCGCAGAGTCGTTGGCGACACAAGGGGTCGATGTAATCGATCCGCCGTTGATGGAACGCGCGGCCTTCTCGGCGCTGTTCGAGTTCGGTGGAAGTCTTCGGTCCATGCCGGCCCAAGGCAACATGGAAGCCGCTATCGAGAATGCAGCAAGTTTCGCGCAGGCGGTCTACAAACGTCTCGCAGGAGAGGGATGAAATGACGGAAGGAAAGCCGTTCAGTGTCGATTTGGGCCGGCTGAAGTCGAGGGCTAAAGATACGAGTCCACAAGCCATCGAGAAGACCGATAGGGCAGGGGATGATCATGGCTTTGTTCCCCGTAACGTCGGGAAGCGCCGCGGACGAAAGCCGAGCCCAAGGACCGGACAAGTCCACGCAAAAGTTATGCCTCAAGTTTCTGATGAGATTGCAAACGAAGCTCGCCGTAGGGGCGTGCAGCAGGGTGTGATCATTGAGGAGGCCTGGGAACTCTACAAAAATAAAATCCGGTAAATCTATTTATCCGGTTTACACATGTTGGCGCTGCTCGCCAATCACCTTGGTTAAGCTAGGCTCTCCATCATTCCGCCGGTGAGAAAACGTGGGCGGTGTGACCTCAAGTCCCCAGTGGTATCGACCCCAAGTTAGGTCACGACCAACTTATTGAAATCAGGAAGGGCAGGGGGGCTTTGGTCAAAAGTAACCGTTTAGGTAATCAAAGCAGCGTGCATGGTAGCAGCCAACCATATCTATCAATGCATGCTGAGATCCTGCGGGGTGCGGCAGGATAAGGGGTGCAGTCGAGCCATGCCGCGACGATCCGGTTGTATACCTCGACGCAGATCCCGCGGGACATACAGACAATCATCGCTTTCCCGCCGTCCATCCCCTCCAGTCGCGCGTCGGAGTGCTTGAGAATCTCCTCAGCCCCCCGCATCCACCCCCCCCTATGCTATACGCTCAACGCATGACTTAACGGGCGATTTCGTCGCGGCGCAGGCCAAGGTCAGCCGCGGCAAAAACATTAGCAAACTGGTTGCCTCCATGTTCCGCCACGGCCGGGACGGGCGCGGCTTCCGTGTCCCCGGCATCGTCGGCGGTTGGCGTCCCGACCACCACCTCCGGCGAGGAATGATGCTTACGATTGACAGTTTACAGATCTCTCTCCTAGTCTTCGATCAAGACAGTGCGAGATAATCGCCGCCAAAAGGGAGGAAATCAGACCATGATGAACCGTCGAACCATGATTCTCAGCTCCACCGCAACTGTGGCGCTCGCGGGAGTCCGCCCGCTCGCGGCACAATCCTGGACATCGCAGCCGGTAATGCTGATCAACCCCTTCTCCGCCGGCTCGGCGGTGGACGTGGTCGCGCGGCTACTGGCCGACAACCTGACGGCGCGGCTCGGCAGCCCCTTTCTGGTCGAGAACCGGACCGGGGCCTCGGGGGTGATCGGAACCGAAGCTGTCGCCCGGGCCGAGGCCGACGGGACGACCTTCCTTGTCGGCTCCTCGGGTTCGATGGGGATCAACCCGTCGCTGCTGCCCGACCTGCCCTATGACGCACGCTCCGACTTTGTTGCTGTGAGCCATGTCGTCAGCTTCCCGCAGGCGATCTGCGTCGCCCCGCGGCTAGGCATCACCACGCTGGATGATCTGGCCGAACTGGCGCGATCACGGCCGGGCGAGCTGCGCTTCGGCTCCTCGGGCGAAGGCTCGACCTCGCATCTAGCGATGGAGCTGGTCAACGCCGAACTCGGGCTCGACATGATCCATGTGCCCTATCGCGGCGGCTCGCTGGCGATCCAGGCGCTGATCTCCGGCGAGATAGACGTCGCCACCGAGGGGCTACCCTCGCTGCCCGGCCAGATCGAGGCGGGCGAGGTCATCCCGATAGCGGTCACCTCGCACGACCGCTCACCAAACTATCCCGAGGTGCGAGCTGTATCTGAGACGATCCCCGGCTTCGACACCGCCGCCTGGATCATCCTCTTCGCGCGCAGCGGCACCGATCCTCAGGTCGTCGATACCTTCGCCCGCGAGCTGCAGTCCTCGCTGGAGGCGCCCGAGGTGCGCGCTCGGCTAGACGAAATCGGTGCCGTCATCCATGGCCGCACGCAGGCCGACACGGTGGCCTTCCACCAAGCCGAGCTGGAGAAATGGGCCCGCGCGGTGGAGCTGGCCAAGCGCTGAGTGCACGGCCGTCGGGACACCATCCCGGCGGCCACGCTGGCAGGGGACACCGCGGAGACAGACATAGCGGCGGCGGCGCCGCCAACTGGGGACGCATGATCGACGGAGGACGCATGATCGATGCGCGATGGCGGCCGGTGCTTGGCTATCTATTGCTGATCTCGGTTGCAGTTCTGGCACTGTGGCTTGGGCGGGGGCTGGCCTTCGGCCGGGTGGCCCAGATCGGGCCGGGATTCTTTCCCACGGTTATCTCCATCAGCCTAATCGCGCTGGCGACGTTCGGCGCCCTGACCGAAGTGGCGCGACTGCGCCTCAGCCCGGACCCCGACGAAGTCGAGAGCGGCGACTGGCCTCTTCCGGTTGACTGGGTGAGCCTTGCCACCATCCCCGCCGCGGTGCTGGCCTTTGCCATCACGGTGCGGCCGCTGGGGCTGGTGCCTGCGGTGGTGCTGTGTTTCGTCATCGCCTCGCTCGCCGACGGCAGGTCGCGCTGGCGGCTGGTTCTGCCACTGTCGGCGGCGGCGGCGGCGGTGTGCTGGTTAATCTTCGTGCAGCTTCTGGCGATGCCGATCCGGCCCTGGAGGTGGCCGTTCTGATGGATATGCTCGCCAACATGGCCGCAGGCTTTGCCGTGGCGCTGTCGTGGAACACCCTGCTCTATTGCCTAATCGGCGTGACGCTGGGCACCTTCATCGGCGTGCTGCCGGGCATCGGCTCGCTCGCCGCAGTGTCCATGCTGCTACCGGTGGTGTTCTATCTCGAACCGACGACCGCGCTGGTGATGCTGGCGGGCGTATTCTACGGCGCCGAATACGGCGGCTCGACCGCTTCGATCCTGCTCAACCTGCCGGGCACAGCCTCGGCGGCGGTGACCTGCCTCGACGGCCACCCGCTGGCGCGACAGGGCCGGGCGGGGGTGGCACTGTTCGTCACCACGATCGCCTCGTTCTTCGGGGCGGCGGTAGGCATCTTGGTGTTGACATTCGCCGCGCCGCTGCTGGTCCACCTGGCGCGCAATTTCACCTCGGCCGAGTTCTTCGCCGTGATCCTGCTGGGGCTGGTCAGCGCGGCTACGATCAGCAGCGGCTCGGCGTTGCGCGGGTTGACGATGGTGCTGTTCGGGCTGTTGCTCGGCACGGTCGCGATCGACATCAACTCCGGCGCGCAGCGGTTCACCTTCGGGATACCCGCGCTCTATGACGGCTTCAGCATCGTGGTGGTGGCAATGGGGCTGTTCGGGGTGTCCGAGGTCATGCTGTCGATCCGCCGCCCCGGCGGCATCGCACAGCAGGGCCGGATCGGGCTGCGCTCAATGATCCCCTCGCGTGCGGACATGCACACCTTTCCCGCCCCGGCAACGCGCGGCGCGCTGATCGGCTCGTTCATAGGCGCGCTGCCGGGGGCGGGCCAGACCATCGCCGCCTTTCTCAGCTACGGCGTGGAGAAGCGCGTGTCGCGCCGCCCCGAGCGCTTCGGCAAGGGCGCGATCGAGGGCATCGCCGCACCCGAATCCGCCAACAACGCCGCAAGCATCACCGCCTTTCTGCCGACGCTGACGCTGGGCATTCCCGGCAGCGCCACCATGGCGCTGATCCTCGGCGCGCTGATGGTCTACGGTATCACACCGGGCCCGATGCTGATCGAACGCAATCCCGAGCTGTTCTGGGGGCTAATCGCCAGTTTCTGGATCGGCAACATCATGCTGACAGTGCTCAACATCCCGCTCATCAACCTGTGGGTGCGATTGCTGCGGATTCCCTATGCCTATCTCTATCCCACCATTCTGGTGCTGGTCTGCATCGGCGTGTTCTCGGTCAACCTAAACGTGCTCGACGTGGTGCTGGTAGTCGGCTTCGGGCTGCTGGGCTACGCGCTGCGGCTGGCCGGGTTCGAGCCGGCGCCCTTGCTTCTGGGCTTCATCCTCGGCCCGCTGCTTGAGGAGAACCTGCGCCGCACGCTGCTGGTGAGCCGGGGCGATTTTCTGGCCATGCTGGAGCGGCCGCTGAGCGGGACGATCCTGGCGATCACCGCACTCCTGCTGGTATGGGCGCTTGCGGCGCCGCTGTGGCGCGCGCTGCGGGCGCGGGGGGCGCCATGAACCGGCGGCCACGCATCGCTATCGCCGGAGCTGGAGCCGCCGGGCTGACGGCGACCTTTGCCGCGGCGCGGGCCGGGGCAGAGGTCCTGCTGGTTGAGCGTAGCGACGGCAGCCAGTCGAACCTCGCCATCGGCGGCGGGCTAATCGCCGCGGCTGGCACCCCGGCTCAGGCCGCGGCCGGCATCGATGACAGCCCCGCCCGGTGGCGGGCCGACATCGACGCGGCCACCGGCAGCACCCTGCCCGAGGGGCTGGTGACCTGCGTGACCGCGGGCGCCGCCCCAGCGCTGGCGCTGATTGAGGCGGTCTGCGGCGACCGCTTCGGCCTAGTCGAGGGCGGATCCATTGCCGGCCACAGCCGGCCGCGGCTGCACGAGCTAGGCGACCGAAGCGGCCCGGCACTGGCGGCCCTGATGCTCCAGCACGCGGCGGCGCTACCCGGCGTGCAGCTCTTGCGCGACACCCCGGCCGAGGGGTTGGCGATCGAGGCAGGCCGGGTCACCGGCATTAACCTCGCCGGCCGAACGGAACGGGTCGACGCAGTCATCCTCGCCTCAGGCGGCTTCGGGGCGGCGGCAGACTTGGTAGCCCGGCACATCCCAGCACTGCGCGGGGCGCTGCACATCGGCAGCCCCACCAACCTGGGCGACGCGCTGCGCTGGACCGAAGCGCTAGGGATCGAAGGTATGTTCTTGGAGGGCTATCAAGGACATGGCCATGCCACCGTGGACGGGATGGGCCGACTCGGGATCGGGCTGACCTCGATGGGCGCCATGCTGGTCGATACCACCGGCCGGCGTTTCGTGCGCGAGGATACCGGGCCTTCAGCGATGGCGGCGCATGTGCTGGCCTGCCCCGGCGGCCGAGCGATCGAGATCTGGTCCGAGCCGCAGCACGCGCGGTTCCTGCACTTCGCCGCCTATCGCGATTGCATATCGCGCGGGGCGGTGGGCCGGTTCGACACGCTGGAGGCGCTGGCGGCGGCACATGGCCTGCCCGAGGCGGCGCTAGCCCGATCGCTGGCGGAGTTCAACGCCGCGGCGGCGGAGACGGCCGCCGATCCGCTGGGCCGGGTCAGCCACGGCGCCCCGCTCGCGCCGCCGTTCTGGGCGGCGGCGGTGACCGGGGCGCTGGCGCACACCCAGGGCGGGCTGCCGATCGATGCCGCGGCGCGTGTGATCGGGCCAGCGGGGCGGCCGGTTCCGGGGCTCTACGCCGCCGGCGGCGCGGCGCTGGGGCTGACCGGCGCGGCCCCCGAGGGCTATCTCTCAGGCAACGGCCTCGGCCATGCGGTGGCGCTCGGCGCAATCGCAGGGGCCGCCGCCGCAGGAGCCGCCGCATGACCGAGCCTTTCCCACACCTCGCGGCACCCTTGCAGCTGGCCGGGCACCGACTGCGCAACCGGGTCGTGCACGCCTCGATGACCACGCGGATGCAACGCGACGGTCGGGTGACCGAGGCGATGATCAACTACAACGCCAACCGCGCCCGGGGCGGCGCCGCTCTGGTGGTGACCGAGCCGCTGGGGATGATCCGCCAGCACGCCGAGCTGCCGCGGGTGCAGGTGCGCAATCCGGCGGCGCTGAACGGGCTGCGCCGGCTAGCCGGCGAGGTGGCTGAGGCCGACAGCCTGCTGCTCGCGCAGGTGCAGGACCCCGGACGCGGCCGGCACGCGCCGGGCCGCAACCCGCGCGCCATCGGCGCGTCGGCGCTGCCCGACGACCTGAGCTGGACCGTCCCTGAGGCGCTGCAACCCTGGCAGATCCGTGACCTTGTCGCAGACTTCGCCGAGTCTGCCGCAGTGCTGGTTCAGGCGGGTTTCGCCGGAGTCGAGATATCGGCGGGGCACGGACATCTGTTCCACCAATTCCTGTCGCCGCAGTCGAACCGGCGCGACGATGACTATGGCGGCGATGCGGAACGCCGCTGCCGGCTCCTGCGCGACCTGATCGCAGCGCTGCGTGATGCCTGCGGCACCGCGACGGTAATCGGGCTGAAGCTACCGGGCGACGACGGCGTGCCCGGCGGCATCGATCCGACGGCCGCCGCCGACATCGCCCATCAGTTGACCGCCGGCAATGCGGTAGACTACGTCACCTTCTGCCAGGGCGCCCACGGTCCGTCGCTGGAAGATCACCTTCCCGACCGCTACGGCCCGCCGGTGCCGTTCCGCGGATTGTTCCGCCAGCTCCGGCCGGCACTGAACGGGGTGCCGCTGATGGCGCTCGGCCGGATCACCGACCCGGCCGAGGCAGAGGCGCTTCTGGCCGCTGGCGAGGCAGAGATGATCGGTCTGGGCCGCACACTGCTGGCCGATCCCGCATGGTTCTCCAAGGCCCGCGCAGGGCGCAGCCACGACATCCGCTACTGCCTGTCGTGCAACACCTGCTGGGGCTACGGTTCGATGTTCGGTGCGGCCCTGCGCTGCGTCAACAACCCACGCGTCGGCCGCCCCGACGAGGCTGACCATCGCCCTTCGCCCGCCCCGACACCGCGTCAGGTGGTAGTGGTCGGCGCCGGCGTCGCCGGGATGGAGGCCGCCTGGGTCGCCGCCACGCGCGGCCACCGCGTCACTGTCTTCGGCAGCGGCCCCGAGGTGGGCGGGCGCACACGGCTGCGCGCGCTGCTTCCCGGCGGCGACACCGTCACCAGCATCGCCGACTATCAGCTTGCCGCCGCCCGGCGCGCTGGGGTCCAGCTGGAGCTGGGCGTGACCGCAACGGCGGCAGACGTCACCGCGCTTAACCCTGACGCGGTCATCCTCGCCACAGGCGCGGAGCTGTCGGTCCCCGACTGGCTGCCGCCCGAAGCCGCGTCCGAGGGCTGGGCGCAGGGCCTCGACGCTGCGGTCTGGGGCCTCGTCGGGCGCGCCGGCCGAATCCCCGGCACCGCAGTGATCCACGACATGGACCAGAGCGACTCCGTTCACGCCGCCGCCGAATTCCTGCGTAACCGCTTTGATCGGGTGGTTCTGGTCACCCCGCGCGACGGTGTGGCCGAAGATCTCTGGATCGTGGCTCGCCAGGGCATCCTACGTCGGCTCTACCGTCAGGGGATCGAGGTCGCCCGCTCCAGCGCCCCGGTCTGGTCCGATGCAATCGCCGAGGGCCGGCTCATGCTTCGAAACCTCCACAGTGGAACCGAAACCCTCCTTCCCGACGTTGCGCTGATAGCCTGGGCCACGCCCCGCAGGCCGCGCGTCTCACTAGCCGACCCCCTGCATGCCCACGGCCTACGGGTCCTCAAGGTCGGCGACGCCCGCGCGCCCCTCGACTTGATGGAAGCAACCGCCGAGGGCCACGCCGCCGGCGAGGCCGTCTGACCGAACCGCGGCCCGGGCGGGGACCGGCACGCGGACCGCCCCCCCGATGTCTCAACCCGAGGCCCCAATGGGGGGCGCCCCCCGCCCGAGTCGCTAGATCGTCGCGGATCGCGTTGGCGCGGGGTAAACGTGACTTCGGAATCTCACGCATCACGCAGGCGGCATTGACAGAAGAAGATGCAGAGTATGTCAGAGCACACCTATGCCGATGCGTTGACCGCCGCGGTCGAGCGCTGGACTTCGAAGAATTCCGGGCTGCAGACTGCTCTCATCGTCTCCGATACTTGCGCCCTGTCCATTGGCGACGGTGATGAAACCAGCAGTAGCGACATGAACCGGGTAGGGTGGACTGATCGAGGTTCACTGCAATGCACATATTTTCGTCATTTCACACACCTAACTCTACACTTTCACGCACCACTGAGACCGTGCGATTTGTCGTGGCCCGCACTCGAGGCTGTGATCAGAGATTCTGATACCCGCCACGCTTTTTGCAGAAAGCCAGGAAGTGCTTATCGGGGTCCTTGACCTCAATTGCTTTCTCATGAACCCACGAACGCCATTCGTCCTCCAGACCGTAAACATCCCAGCCCGGTGCCAGGGAGCGCGCCACTTCATGAGTGTCAAGATTGCGGAACCGCAATGCCGGGAAGGGTAGGGGGAGAACCACTTCTCCTGATTTGGGGCGGAAGACAACATTGTCGCCTTCAATCGACATCCGGTAGTCGGGCATGTGATCATGATGCATGTCATCTTCGATGATCTTGCCGATCAGCCGGCGGAATTCTTTCACGGTAGACCCAGAGCCACACTTGTCGCGCAGAAGCTCCAACCCGCACTTCCATTGCGGCTGAGAGCCGCAATGCTTCCGGGCCAATTCATAGAGGCGGCGCTCCAAGGGCTTCCGGAGGAAAAAATATTGCTTGTTGAGCGAAAGAACATGGTTGTTTTCAATCGCGTCGAAGACCCAATCTGATAACTTGATCTCTACGTCGAGCATCCTGCCATCGCGCGTCTCGCGAACAATTTCGGCAGACTCAATCAGACCGAAGACCTTGTAGTATTCCTTGCCTCCCTGACGAATATTTGTCTCAATCTGTGTGCCCTGAAGCCGACGAAGCGCTTCCTTCAAAAGCTGATAGCCTTGCCCGGAAGTCTGACGGTTGGTTGCAACCAAAAGATCATACGCTTTGAAGCGCATCGAGCGGGTCACCTGCCGCCCTTCGTTAAGCGCCGCCATACACTGGCTGATGCAGTAAATAAGCACATCCCGATCATGGACAGTCGCCAAGCCATATCGGGAAGGCGAAACTTCGATGAAGTTGTCACCGCGCTCATAACGTCGTGGCTTCAAATCAGGCTTCGTCGAGAGAGTAAAGACGGGATGCTCCATCGATGCCATGTCACCCTTAGGCACGGCATCAACTATGTCACAGACAAAAAGATCCTTCTGAGGGTGCCGATCAGGCAGCAAAGGTGAGCGCATATTCGTCATTTCACACACCTCCAGAATCGGTGGAACATCAGCTTTTCAAACATCATCGCCCACTATCGTCATTTCACACACGGCCAGTCAAGCATCGTCATTTCACACACCGATCAGCTTGTGGATAACTCTTGCTGGAATCGTCATTTCACACACCAGTTATCGTCATTTCACACACCAGTTATCGTCATTTCACACACCGGACCGTAAATTTTTCCATTTATTTTTATGGGCTTACGGAATGTTTTACGATGTGTAACTCTATATAACTCTATTTTAACTCTCTCAACCTGACCGACTCTCATGAAGTGAACCCGCACAAAAGTGCCTTCCATATTTTACACGGAGACGTTCGCATCCAGCAGGGCCAGCGTGCTTTCGCGGGCGGATCGGATATGAGCGCGCATCGCAGCCTCAGCCTGATCCGGATCGCGAGCACGCAAGAAATGTAAGATCTTCTTATGTTCTGCCAGTGCTTCCTCAGCCCGACCCGGACGGGAAGACGACTTCAGCCGGTGGATGCGCAGCTGGTAATAGACCTCACTTAGCAACAAATTCGATATATTCGTGCATCCCGACAAGCGGGCAATGGTGAAGTGAAAATCCTCATCCATGGTTTTCTGCCGATAAGCGGTGCTGCCCCGTATCGTGTCCTCATGCCGCTTGAGCATCTTTTCCAGTTCTAAAAGATCCTGATCCGAGATGTTTTCGGCCGCCAGACGAGCAGCCATGCCTTCCATCGCTTCACGCAGATAAAACAGCTGGCGCAAGCCGTCGGCACCGAATTCGATCACCCGCACACCGATGCGCGGGACGCGCTGCACCAGTTTGCCTTCCAGGCGCTGCAACGCCTCGCGGATCGGGCCGCGGCTGATGCCCAGTTCCCGCGCCAACTTGGATTCGGATAACTTTTCGCCAGGCTCGAATTCACCCGATGTGATCGCATCGACCACACGGTCGAACACCTCGGAGGCCAGGGAATTCAATCTGATCGGCTCTACCATGCGCAAAATACCTCAATTCATTGCCCTAGCGATAGCGCATAGTAACTATTACCACAATTGCCGCAAACTGTCTTCAATTGATACCCCACATCGCAAACTGTTGACAGAGAACAGCCGCCCGTCCATCTTCTAGGGAACAAGCCGGCCGGCCCTGGGCCCGGCGCATCCAGTGGAAAGACCCATGCGGAATACCGAAAAGCTTCGCCAACTTGTCGCGG
>NZ_JAMJFX010000003.1 GCF_023544865.1 Phaeovulum molybdatiresistens
GCGCGGCCGAACTCCTTCTTTTTCGTGTTTGACAACAAGAGGTGTCTCGGAAAGTGAGCTTACGCTGCCGCGGCTTCCGCAGCGTCCTCCCGGGTGAAGCGGAAGTCTGTACCGTCCGTCCACATGCGGTGTAGAACAACCCCGATCCGCCGGGCGAGCGCCACGGTGGCGCGCTTCTTCCCGCGCAGCTTTGCAACGTTCAGCGCCCATGCGGTCAGCCAGTTCTTGCGCCCGCGGTGCAGCATGACCGTCGCTGCCTGGTACAGCGCCGTGCGCAATCCGACATCTCCGGCCCGAGAGACTTCGCCAATGATGTCGCGCTCGCCTGACTGTTCACGTCGCGGGGTCAACCCAACCCACGGACCGACGTCCTTGGACGATCGGAACCGCTCCGGGTCATCAATGGCCGCCTTGACGGTGAGGGCCACGACGGGGCCGACCCCGGGCATCGTCATGAGCGTATGACAGACTGGGTCCTCCTTGGCGTGATCGCGAAAAGTCTTCTCCAGGCCGGCCAGTTCCCGCCGCAAAGCCTGTCGTGAGGCGAGGACCGGGTTTGCCGCTGCTTCCAGCATGGGATTGCCCTCGGCCAGTTCTCGCACCCGCGCCTCAAGGCGGCCCTTCGCAACACGATCCATCTTCAGCCCGAAGTTGCGCAGCACATCACGGATAGACAGCTCGAGATTTATCGTTGCCTGCTGGACGGCTTTACGCGCAGACAGCAGCGCACGCATCTCCTGCGCCGACATCGACTTGCAATGGACGGATCTGAACCTTCCCATCTGCAGAAGCCGGGCGATCCCTTCAGCATCCCGCCGATCTGTCTTGATCGGCATCGCCTTGAGGGCGCCCTTCACCTGCCGCGTCTCCATCAGCACCGTGGCAAAGCCTGCATCGGTCAGGTGTCGATAAAGCCATTGCGAGAGGGGGCCGGCTTCTAGACCAACTGCAACAACGTCACCCGGCATCGCCTTCAGCGTCGCAACGAGGTCCTCCGGTTCGCTGACGGCGGTCGTTTCCTTGACGGTTTTGCCCTGCGCGCGCACCGTGCAGATCGCAGTGCTTGCGAGAGAGACATCCAGTCCGATATAAGTTTTCATGTCGTTGCCCTTTCTTTGTCAGATATCTTGAGGCGCGCCTCACAGCACGACCTCGTAGACACGCCGCACAGCGTGCCAAGGGCAACGACACCTCACATCAAACGGTCGATCAACTCACAACGACGCCATTCGGGTCGAGCCCTGTTACGGCATCTCCGAGACATCTTCCCCGATCAGCACCTTCTGTTTGCCCGCATGTTCTGGCAGGTCCTCGGGCTCGAGAACCACCTCGACCCGCTCAAGATGAGGCGGAAAGCCTTTGCGCGGCCGAGCTGCCCGCGTCTCGCCCGAAGCACGGCCTTTGCCAACCTGCGCCCGCAGGGCGGCAATCCCGGTCTCTATCTCCTCGTAGACGAAGGATTGCTGCGCCTCCTTGTCAGCACTGATCGCAGGGGCGCTCAGCTTCTCGGAGCGACGCCCAAACCGGGCGCGATCATAGGCCTTCAGGATCTGCATCAGGCGCTTGATCCGCGCAGCGGCATCGAGGTTGCGGGCCTTCAGCGCCGCATTCTCATCCTCCAGCACGGTCGTCTTCTCCGCCATGGCGCGGACCATGGCCTTGAGCAGGTCCATGTCATCGGGCAGGGAAAGATCATCGGTGCGCATACCGCAAAGGCTAGCACATCCCGCTGGGGCATGCCTCGGCTGATCGACATTCCGGGTCGGGGTGATTCACTTTGCCGCTGGCCGATTAACCAGAAAATACAGGGGATTTCACCACCACGGGCCGCACCCGTTTCCAGTCCAGACCCTCAAGCAACGCCGCGAGCTGGGCGTGGTTGAGCTGCACCCGGACAGGCCCGATCCGCGGCCAGCAAAACGAGGACTTCTCCAGCCGCGTCGCAAACAGGCACACCCCGCTGCCATCCCACCAGACGATCTTCACCCGGTCCGCCCGCTTCGTCCGGAACACGTAAAGCGCGCAACTGAATGGGTCGCTGCCGGCATCGCGCACCAGCGACAGCGGGCTGTCGGGCCCCTTCCGGAAGTCCACAGGTTCGCTGGCCAGATAGACCTTCACGCCCGACGGCATCATGCCGAGCGCACCGCACACAGGATCCGGCGCAGCGCAGCCTCGCTGACGTCGGCACCGACGCGGATCAACACCTCACCGACCACGATCTCCACCATGGGGGTTGGTGTGCCCGACGTGATGTCCGCGTCCTGCTTCTTGAGGAAGGCTTTGCGCCAGCCGAACAACTGCGGCGGCGAAATCCCCAGGCGGCGTGCCAGCGCCGAAACGTTTACGCCCGGCTCAAGCGCCGCCGCAACCGCTTGCGCCTTGAACTCATCCGACCACCGACGGCGTTCCCCAACCGGAGCACCATCGAAACGCTCGATCACGGCCTCGACCAACTGAAAGCTGCCAGTCGCAGGCATAGGCGTAGAACTAGTCGTAGACATGAAACCTCGGCGCCAGACCAACGCCACCAACCTATCCCAGATCGGACACGCCGCTAACCCACGGGGTCTCCTTGCCGCTTACAAAGGAGCGGCTAGGACTTTGCTTTTACCGCATCGCGATAAGCTGCATCCATTGCCTGGAAAGACCCAAACCTGTCAAATCGGTCTAACCTGTAATCTGGGACCAAAGGATTTTCGGAGAAACGATGGACCATGTTTGCTGTGCCGTTTACATCTTCGACGTCAAAAAGCCGTTCTGGCAGATGCTCCAGCAGCCATTCACTGCCCCTGGTGCGCGTCGCTACTACTGAAACACCGGCTGCCATCGCTTCCAGTGTGGCGAGGCCAAAAGATTCCGCGCGTGAGGCTGAAACATATAGATCAAGTCCAGCTACAAGTTGGGCGGCATCAGGCCGGAACCCCATGAAATGTACATTGTCAAGTCCTGAGGCCAGCTTTCGCAACTGTAACTCTTCCGAGCCTTCACCAAACAACAGTAGGTGGATGTTCTTCTTGCCCAAGATCCGCTGCGCTTCGATCAGGACATCAATACCCTTGTCACTGTGTAGGCGACCGACGGAGCCAACGAGTTTTGTGCCGGGTTTCAGGTACAACATCTTCATCAGACGGGCGCGCATTTCATCGGCGGGTTTGAAGGTGGTTTGTTTTAGGAAATTGGGCACCAGCCAAGCTTTTCCCTGATAGTTGGTGGGAATGTCTCGAAGCTGCCAAGGTGCCACGGCGATCACACCATCCAATCCAGCATGCTGGGCCGCAAAAAAACGGATGTGAAGGTGCCCCAGCTTTATCGAATCGGGAAAGGCATTAGCAACCGCGCGACAGGCTGGACCCAGATGCGCATGAACCACGTCGGGCACCCCATCTACGACTCTCCCGACAGCCGCTCGTAATTCCCGCGTATTGCTCTGATCCGACACAAATGCATAACGGACTACCGGGTTCAGTTGCCGCCGATAGAAGGATGGCGATAAATGTGGCCCAGCCATGAAGATCATGCCGATATCGTGGTTTGCGGACAGGCCGTTGGCATATTCAGCAGCCGTAATCTCGCTGCCGCTCCATTTGTCAGACATGCAGACGTGGACGATTCGAAGGCGTGTCATTGATCGTTTTCCCAGGGCGCGGGACGTGAGAACTTTCTGCTCATGAAGGTGGTGAACAAGCCACCGTTCTGGATGCTTTTGTCGCTGTCCGCATCGTTTATGCAAAGGCTTTTCGTCGTGGTGTCGCGCAGCAGGCGCTCCATGATGTTGGGGAAGGCCTGGTCCCCCAGACTGATGCGCGTCGAGGGCAGTCCAGCCAGCGTCGCCTGACCCGTCAGATAGGCAAAGACCGGGTGAAAGAATGACGCAGGCGACACATCCTCATGCGACCGGAAACGCGTCCGCGACGTTTGCGCCATGACAGCGGGGTAGTCCTGCCAGATCTGTTCCATCACCGATTTCCGCATTGCGAAGGGTACATGAAGATGATGGGCGTAAAGTGTTGCCCCGAACCGTTCGATCATCAGCCGGTTCACATTCAGGGCCGCCGCGCGCCACGCCGGGGTCGAGGCCAGCGGCTCGCCATATATGTTGGGCAGATCTTCCATGAAGATCCGGGCGTTGCCGCCGAAGTCAAAGAAGTCCGCCGCCCGGCACTTGTTCCAGAACATGAGGTCATCGTTCATGTACAGGAAATGCTCGGCCAGTCCCGAGATGCGGTGCAGGTTCGCCTCGATCGCGTGAGAGTTGAACACTGGCAGCCAGCTCTGGTCGGGAAAGATCTCCCGGTGCGAGATGATGGTGATCCGGTCACTGTTGCGGTCTAGCCAGTGCGGCACCTGATCATCGGTGACCAGATAGATGTTGCGGATAAACCGGCCGAAGCAGTGCACCGAGCGCAGCGCATAGCGCAGTTCTTCCCGGTCGCGAAAGCGCGAGTCGGCGTTGCTGTCCGCATGGTGGGATTGGGGCTTGGGAGAATGCGCCTGCCGTTTGGCGCGCCACGCAGGGTCTGCACCGTCAACCCAAGTTAAGACCAGGTCGACCGGGAAAGGCACGACCGCATTCGCTGCCTCGGGAAGACGAAGGGAGTCAGCGAAGGAAACATTAAACTCAGTATCTCCTTGAAGAAAATACTGACCCGCTGCCAGCGGTGTACGTTCCTGATAGAGCCGGGCTACTGACGATACCAGGTTATTGCGAGTATGAGTGTATATCCTTTGTTCATCAGATAGCCACGGATCCAACGCATACTGTTCCGTGCCTAGCCTGTTCTCTCCGTCTATAAAATAAAAAGGTTTCAGCGCACGGTGATCGGAGGGATCAGCCTCCGGGGCAAGTGTCGCTCTAACATCGCCATGCTGAAAGGTGGCAAGCGTCGAGAACAGGCGATTGCGGTCAGCATGTTTATAGCAGATCAGTTGGATGGCTGCGTTGGGTGAAAATATCGTACGGATGGCGCATCCGTTCGAACAAAAATGCCTAACCAATGCCTCTTGAACCGGGACCATGTCATATCCGTGATCAATCCCGTACCGTTGCGAGGGGCCGAAGCGCTCTGCGGTCTTGCCTGCAATGTTGCGATTTTTCGCAAACCGCCACAGCGCCATCAGCGCGGGCGAAGACTGGACAATCCGGCGAAGCAGGGGGATGCGTTTCAAACGGTCGATCATCAATTCAACTTTCATCAAGCGGCGCGCGGCGCGAAAGATCCGTGCCCGCGCGCGGCGACAAGGTCAAGCGCCCGGCGCAGGATAGCCACCCGGGATAGGCTGTGGACAGGCCCCGCGTTTGGCCGACAACCGCCTTTGGCTGAATTTCGCCTTTCAGCCTTGGTTGCCTGCGGCGCCCCGCGTCGAAGACGCCTGCGCCTCGTGATCTGGACGCAAGTCCGCATTGACGGAAAACTGCACCCCGGTGGGCAGATCAAGCGCCAGGATTGCCTCATGGATCCGCTTGCAGCAGTTTCCGTCACGGTGGGGGAATGTCTGGTGGCGGCGCTGGGCGTAAAAGGCAGGCTCATCACCTGAAAGGGCGCATTCCGCAGCGCTCAGGACGGCATCCGCGGTGGTGCAGACGGGGCCAAAGCCATCCCGGCGATAGTCGAAATAACCACGTTTCCAGACGTGTGCAGCGCCAAAGAAATCCCCTTCATCAAACTGGAAATAGATGATCGGACGGTCAAGATAGGCGGCGTCAAAGGCGATCGAGGAATAATCGGTCATCAGCGCCGCACTATTGCTCAAAAGCTCTTGGTAAGACCCGCCCTGCCGCGGATCGAAGATGCGCACATGGTCGGGGATGTCGAATTCATCCAGATAGATCAGGAATTCGGGGTGCAGACACAGTACCACTTGTGCCCCGTGCCGTTCGGAAATCTGCGCAAGCTCGGGGTGCGATAGAACAGCCTGCCAATGCCGTGCGAAATCCGTCTGCCGGAAATCGGCAATCTTGGCCCGGACCGAGCTCTGGCGCCGGGTTGAATCGGTCAGTGAATAGCGCCAGGTCGGTGCGATTGTCAGAAAGCGGTCCGTTCTGGGGGTTGTTAAAAGACTATCGTGACGGGCCATTCCGGTCAGCACCACCTCTTTGTCCGAAAGGATATAGGGCCCGTGCGGATCGGTGATCGCGGCATGTTCCGCGCGCGAGGATGTCGTGATGACAGAGAATTTGAGTTCATTAAGCCATCGCGACAGATCGTTATGAATTACCCCGTGCTGCAAAAAGACAAGCTTGAACCGCGATGCGCCCAGCAATCTGCGAGCGCTGGAAATCAGGTGCATGTCGGAATGTGAGGAAATCAGATATTTCGCATTCACCAATGCGGCCGCAAAATCATCGGTATCAAAGGCAAGCAGGCGAAAGCCCTCGGCCCGAAGCCTTTGCCAGTCGGGTGACTCTGGCGACAGCGCGAACCAGGCATCCTGCGCGGCCCCGATCGACATCAGGTAGCGGTACAGATGTTCCGCATTGTCGTCTGCGCGGTTGTCCCGATCCATCAGGACCCAACAATCCGCGAACCGGTCCCGTGCCTCGTCTGACACGGCCGCCGCGTAAATCCGACGCATTTCCGGGTCAAGCTGGGTTGCGTCAAAAGGCCTTGGCGCCAGAATCTTGCGCAGTGCTGCGTGCGATACCCGCTCGCCGATACGCACGCCGCGCGGGCCGACAAGGGTTGCCTTCGTGTCGCCCGCGCGCACGGTCAGTTCATCCCCGGCCTGCATCCGCACCCAGAACCGATGTTCGGTGAAAAACCGATCCCCCATGAATTCCGAAGATTTTTGCGACTTGTGCCGGGGGGGCACTTCGGTGCTGTTCACAAGGACGGTGACGGGGCGGATCTGGCCCGGCGCATCGACATAGGCCAGTTGCACCAGCGATTTCGCGGTGTCGAAGTCGCGGATGTAGACGCGCATTGCCGCGCGCGTGGTGTTCTTGAACCGCGCCAGAAGGCCGATCCGGATTTCCTCGGTCACCCCGGCAAGCGCAAAGCGCAGGACCGTGTCGGTTTCGATGAAATCCATCGCCTGCGCCATCAGGTCCAGAAATCTGTCTTTCTCCTCGGCAGACAGGATGTCGGCGCGTTCGGAATGGTTCAGCAGATGCCTGATTTTCCAGGTCAGTTCATAAAGGGCGGTGCGCTGCAGAAAGGGCGGCACATGGCCCCGGGCCTGGGTCGCATGACGCATCAGGTCGATCACGCCATGTTCGATCTGATCCAGAAACCAGCCCGGGTGTTGCACCGAACCATCCAGAAGCGAGCCTTTCTTCGCGCGCTTGCGATAAAAATAGCTCGCATCGGGCAGAATGCGGATCTTGCCCTGCCCCGCCGCAAGCAGAAACCGCCCGGTGAAGTGCACATCTTCGAACCCCGGCTTGACGCGCCGGTCAAAGGTCAGCCCGGCGCGGGTGATGATGTCGCGCCGCAGCCAGGCATGCGCCACGGACAACTGGACATAATCGTCCATCTTGTCCAGCGACACATCCCGTTCCCCCCGCTGAAACCGATAGCGCAGCGGATGCTGATCGGCGAAGCGGCTGCCCGCTTCATGGTGGAAAATCAGGTTGTTGTTGATCGCCACCAGATCCAGCGCCGCGCCGGCCACCGCCTTGCGCGCCAGCCGCAGGTAGTTCGGCGACAGGAAATCATCGGGGTCGGGAAAGGCGATCCAATCGCCGGTGGCAAGGGCCAGCCCCGCATTGCGCGCCGCCGAAAGGCCCTGATTTTCCTGCTCGACGCAGCGGAACAGATCGGGGCGCCGCTTCACCCAGCGCCGGATGATCGCGCCCGTGCCGTCGGTGGACCCGTCATTGACAAGGATCACCTCAAGGTCCGCCAGACTTCCTTCCAGGGACAGGACGCTTCGGATGAAATCGGGCAGATAATCCTCGACGTTGTAGCACGAGACGACCATTGAAAACCGCTGCCGCCGTGAAAACCGCTGGGCGATTTCAAAGCGCAGATCCTCGTTCTTCGACAGCCGCCACAGCGACAACAGCATGGGTGAGGACCGGACAATGCGCTGTGCAATTTTTTTCAGCAAGTTCAGGGTCTTTCCAATAGCTTTGTCTTTGGTTTCACGATGCGGGGTCGTCTGGCGTTGTGTCAATGCGTTGGTGCGACTTGATCCTAGCCTGGCAGCGCCAGCAGGAGCTACCGCGCGGCCTTGGACAGCTGCACCGCCAGGATGCCGCCCGCGATGACGACCACCCCCGCCAGGTCAAGCCAGCCCAGCCGTTCGCCCAGGACGATGGCGGCGATGGCCACGCCCAGAAACGGGTTCAGAAAGTGGAAGGTTGCCGCGCGGACCACGCCAATCCTTCCGACCAGCCGAAACCAGACCCAGGTGGCCAATACCCCCGGCACCAGCGTGGTATAGGCAAAGGCGCCGATCAGGCGCGGGGTCCAGGTGA
Organism: Phaeovulum molybdatiresistens; assembly: GCF_023544865.1. GTDB lineage: Bacteria > Pseudomonadota > Alphaproteobacteria > Rhodobacterales > Rhodobacteraceae > Pontitalea. The sequence goes on from NZ_JAMJFX010000003.1 coordinate 8,423, forward strand.
CCGTGATGTCCTCCAGCGCCGCCGAGGCCAGCGCCAGGACCGCCGCGCCCACGAACATCTGCAGGCCCACGATCATCATCACATTGCCGCCCGATGCCGCCCCGCGCACCGACAGCGTGGCGACCGTCAGCGCCAGCGCTGCGACAAGGCATAGCGCCAGCCCCAGCGGATCGACCCCGCCTGACAACCGCGCGCCCATGATCAGCGCCACCCCCAAGGCCCCCGCCAGCAGCCCCGCAAGACCAAGGGGCCGCACCCTTTCGCCAAAGACGATCCAGCCGAAGAAGGCCACCATCAGCGGCATGGAGGACGCGATGATCGACGCGACCGACGCCTCGACCCATTGCATCGCCACAAAGTTCAGGCCCAGATACAGCGCGTTCTGGCACAGGCCAAAGATCAGCGTGGCGCGCCATTGTGCCCGGTTCAGCCGCCAGCTTTGCCCCAGCGCCAGCGCGATGCCCACCCCGATCACGCCTGATATCAGGAACCGTGCCGACAGGGCGGCCAGTGGCGGCGCATCGGCCACGATCATCCGCGCCGAGGTGAAGGCCGAGGACCACATCAGCGCAAAGGCCAATCCCATGCCGATGGCGCGAATGTCCATGTTTCCCCCCGCCCGACAGGCGGCATGGAAAAGGGCCGCCCCGATTGCCCGGTGGCGACCCTAACCGATCAGCGCGCGCCCGCAAGGGGCGCGGGCAGAAATCAGCCGTTCACGCTGTCCTTCAGGACCTTTGCGATCGTGACCTTGACCTGCTTGTCAGCCGGCTTCGTCATCGTCTCGCCGGTCGCGGGGTTGCGGACCTGACGCTCGGGGCGTGCCTTGCAGGACACCTTGCCGATGCCCGGAAGGGTCACCGCGCCGCCAGCGGCGACTTCGCGCGCGACCACCGCTGCCACGGCGTCCAGCGCTGCGGTTGCGGTTTTCTTGTCCGAACCCATTTCCTCGGCGAGGGCCGCAACGAGCTGGGTTTTGGTCATCGGCTTCGACATGTCTCACATTCCTCTCGTTCGCCCCGTTTCGCAGGGGTCGTTTGTGCCGCCTGAAAAGGCCTGATGCGCCTGTAACACACGCTTTTGCTGGGCAAGGCAAGCCTTTTTAGCCAAGGCACCCCGGATTTCCCGGCGTCACAGGAAGGCTGTTTCCTCAAAGCTGCGCAGCTTGCGGCTGTGGATGCGTTCAATCGGCATGTTGCGCAGTTTTTCCATCGCCCGGATGCCGATCAGCAGATGGTTGGCCACCTGCGTGCGATAGAATTCGGACGCCATCCCGGGCAGCTTCAGTTCGCCGTGCAGCGGCTTGTCGGAAACGCACAGAAGCGTGCCATAGGGCACCCGGAATCGGAACCCGTTGGCGGCGATGGTGGCGCTTTCCATATCCAGGGCTATGGCGCGCGACTGGCTTAGCCGTTTGACCGGGCCGGACTGGTCGCGCAGTTCCCAGTTGCGGTTGTCGATCGTGGCGACGGTGCCGGTGCGCATGATCCGCTTCAGCTCATACCCCTCCAGCTGCGTGACTTCGGCCACGGCTTCCTGCAGGGCGATCTGGATTTCCGCCAGTGCCGGGATCGGCACCCAGACCGGCAGGTCGTCATCCAGAACGTGATCCTCGCGCAGATAGGCATGGGCCAGCACGAAATCGCCCAGCTGCTGGGTGTTGCGCAGACCCGCGCAGTGCCCCACCATCAGCCAGGCATGCGGGCGCAGCACGGCGATATGGTCGGTGGCGGTCTTGGCGTTCGATGGCCCCACCCCGATGTTGACCAGCGTGATCCCCTGCCCGTCGGGGCGCTTCAGGTGATAGCTGGGCATCTGCGGCATCTTGGCCAGATGCGGCAGCGGCTGATCGGGCGCGGTGATGACCGCATTGCCCGGGCCCACGAATTCGGTATAGCCCAGCGCCGGATCGGCCAGCATCCGCCGCGCGACGGCCTCGAATTCGTCGACATAGAACTGATAGTTGGTGAACAGCACGTGGTTTTGGAAATGATCCGCCCCGGTGGCCGTGTAATGCGCCAGACGGGCCAGCGAATAATCCACCCGTTGCGCGGTGAAGGGGGCCAGATGGCCCGACCCGTCCGGGTTGGGCATGGCTTCGCCGTTCACGATGTCGTCGTTCATCGTGTTCAGATCGGGCACGTCAAAGACATCGCGCAGCGAAAAATCCAGCACGCCTTCCTGCGGCACGCTGACCTCGGGGCGGGTGGCCACCGCGAAATGCACCGGGATCGGCGTGTCGGAAATGCCCACCTGCACCGGCACGCCGTGGTTGCGGATCAGGAGGCCCAGTTGCTGGGTCAGGTAATTGCGGAACAGATCGGGCCGGGTGATCGTGGCCGCATAGGTGCCCGGCAGCGCCACATGGCCAAAGGCAAGCCGGCTGTCGGCCTTGCCGTGTGAGGTAACGGTGATCCGCACCTCGGGGTAAAAGGCGCGGAACCTTGCTGCGGCGCGGCCATCGTGCAGCGTCGTGTTGAACCGTTGCACCAGAAAATCCGTCGCCTCGCCATACAGCATTTCCAGCCGCGCCACGGCCGCGGCGGCATCGGTGAACAGTTCGGGGTCGTGGTCATGCGGGGTCAGGGTTGTCAGCGCATCAAAGGCGTTCATTGGAAAAGATCCGTCAGTTCAAAGCGTGTCACATCGACCAGCCCCAGATCCGAAATCCGGATTTCGGGGATGACGACAAGGGCCAGCAGCGAATGTTGCATATAGGCGTTGTTGAGCGTGCAGCCGCAATCGGCCATGGCCGCGACCATGCGGCTGGCGGCTTCGGCCACCTGGGCTGCTGGCGAATCCGACATCAGCCCCGCGATCGGCAGGGGAACGGCGGCGATTGCGGCCCCGTCCTTCCAGACGCTGATGCCCCCGCCCATCTGCCCAAGGCGGTTGGCGCAGGCGGCCATCATCTCGGGGTCGGTGCCCACGACGATCATGTGGTGGCTGTCATGCGCGACGGTCGACCCCATCGCCATGCGCCCCTTGTAGCCAAAGCCCGAGACAAAGCCGTTCACCACCCCGCCCGTGCCGCGATGGCGTTCGACCAGCGCGATCTGGGCGATGTCGCGGGCGGGGTCGGGGTCCACGCGACCGTCGGTCACCGGCAATTCGGCGGTCAGCGCCCTGGTCGGCGCCTGGTTTTCCACCACGCCGATCACGCGGGCGGTGACGGTATTGGCGCCCTCGGGCGCGGCGACGCGGAAATCGGCGGCACCCAGCCGCTTGCCCAGATGCACCGTCTGGCGCGCGCTCTCGGGCCAAGCATAGTGCGGGCAGTCGGCCAGCAGCTTGCCGCCTTCGGCCACAACCTTGCCGCGCGCGATCACCACCTCGACCGGCAGCGTGCGCAGATCCGAGGTCAGGATCACATCCGCCCGCCGCCCCGGCGCGATGCTGCCCAGTTCCCGCTCCAGCCCGAAATGGGTGGCGGTGTTGATCGTGCACATCTGAAGCGCCACCAGCGGATCGGCCCCGCAGGCCACCGCATGGCGATAGACGCGGTTCATGTGGCCATCGTTCACCAGCGTGCCGGAATGGCAATCATCGGTGCACAGGATAAACCCGCGCGGGTCCAGCCCCTTTTGCGTGACCGCCGTGATCTGGCGTTCCACGTCATACCAGGCGCTGCCCAGCCGCAGCATCGCGCGCATGCCTTGGCGCACGCGGGCAATCGCATCGGCCTCGGATGTGCCCTCGTGGTCATCCGCCGGGCCGCCCGCCGCATAGGCGCGGAAAGGGGCGCCCAGATCGGGGCTGGCGTAATGGCCGCCCACCGTCTTGTCCGCCGCCTGTGTCGCCGCAATCTCGGCCAGCATCTTCGGATCGGCATGGATCACGCCTGGGAAGTTCATCATCTCGCCCAGGCCGATGATGCCGGGCCAGGACATGGCCTGCGCCACATCCTCGGGCGTGATTTCATACCCTGTCGTCTCCAGCCCGGGGGCCGAGGGCGCGCAGGAGGGCATCTGGGTAAAGATGTTGATGGGCTGCATCAACGCCTCATCATGCATCATTCGCACGCCGGCCAGCCCCAGCACATTGGCAATTTCATGCGGGTCGGTGAACATCGTCGTCGTGCCATGCGGGATCACGGCGGCGGCGAATTCGGCGGGCGTCAGCATCCCCGATTCAATGTGCATGTGGCCATCACACAGGCCCGGCAGCATGAAGCGACCCTGCGCCTCGATCACCTGGGTGTCGGGGCCGATGGCGGCGGACAGATCGGGGGCGATGGCGGCAAAGCGGCCTTCGGCAATCGCGATGTCATGGCCGTCCAGCACCTCGCGCGTGTGGACATTGACCCATTTGCCGCCGCGGATCACCATGTCGGCAGGCGCACGGCCAGAGGCGACGGCAATCAGGCGCGGCGCGGCTTCGGGCCAGGATTTGACAATATTTTTCGGTTCCATGACCAACCGTGCCACCGCGCCGATGGGCATGCAAGTGACGTTGTGATGAACCGCGTGGGCGGCTATCGTCGGGCCAACGAAAGGCGGTGCGATGCAGACCTTACTGTCCCTTGGCCACGGCTATTCCGCCCGCGCGCTGGCGCGGATTCTGATCCCGCAGGGCTGGCGCGTGATCGGCACCACCCGCAGCGCCGCCAAGGCCGAGGCCCTGCGCGCCGAAGGGGTCGAGCCGCTGGTCTGGCCTGACGCAAGCCTTGCCCCCGCGCTGGCGCAGGCCACGCACCTGCTAAGTTCAATCGCGCCGGGGAACAGCGATCCGGTTCTGGCGACCGAGGCCGAGGCAATTGCCGCCGCCGCCCTGCATCTGGAATGGGTGGGCTATCTGTCCACCGTCGGGGTCTATGGCGACCATCAGGGCGGCTGGGTCGATGAGGGCACCCCCCTGACCCCCAGCACCGAACGTGGCCAGGCCCGGGTCCGCGCCGAGGCGGAATGGCAGGCGCTGGCCGCCCGCGCAGGATTGCCGCTGCACATCTTCCGCATCGCCGGGATTTACGGTCCCGGTCGAGGCCCATTCGAGAAGGTCCGCGACGGCACCGCGCGGCGGATCATCAAGCCCGGTCAGGTATTTTCCCGCATCCATGTGGACGATATCGCGCAGGTGCTGGCCGCCTCGATCGCGCGGCCCAATCCGGGCGCGGTCTATAACCTGTGCGATGATGAACCCGCCCCGCCCGAGGATGTTCTAAGCCATGCCGCCCATCTGCTGGGCCTGCCCGAACCGCCTGCCGTGCCCTTTGACGCGGCGGCAATGACGCCGATGGCGCGCAGCTTCTATGCGGAATCCAAGCGCGTGCGAAACGACCGGATCAAGGACGAACTGGGCGTGCGGCTGCGCTACCCCGATTATCGGGCAGGGTTGCGCGCGCTGCTGGATCAGGCCTGAGCCACCTGCATCGGCCGTTCCCGGATCGGCAGATGCACGATGGCCGAGAATGCGCCGACACCCACGCCGACCCACCAGACGATCGTGTAGTCGCCGTAGATGTCATACAGCTTGCCGCCCAGCCACACCCCCAGGAACGCCCCGATCTGGTGCGACAGGAAAACAAAACCATACAGCGTGCCCATGTAGCGCAGCCCGTAGATATGCGCGACCAGCCCCGAGGTCAGCGGCACGGTGGCCAGCCACAGCGCCCCCATCACCAGCGAAAAGATCAGCACGCTGGCCGGCGTCATCGGCAGCAGGATGAACACCGCCGCCGCGATGGTGCGACCGGTGTAGATACCTGCCAGCAGGTATTTCTTGCTCCACTTCCGGCCCGCCCAGCCCGCGTAGATCGTGCCTGCGATATTGGCCAACCCGATCAGCGAGATCGCGACCGCCCCCAGCGCCGAGGTGGTGGAAATGCCAAGCGCCGCCAGCATCGAACTGGGGTCCACGGCGCCGCACATTTCCGTCACCATGGCAGGGAAATGCGCGGTGATGAAGGCCAGCTGATACCCGCAGGAAAAGAAGCCAAGGAAGATCAGCGCGTAGGACGGATCGCGGAAGGCGCGGTTCAGCACCGTGCCCATGCTTTCCTCAAGCTCGGCTCGGGTTGCGATGGTGGGGGTGCGCATCATCGGCAGCGCGAACAGCGATAGCAGGATCACCGCGGCAAAGACCAGGAACACCGTCTGCCAGGGGATGTAGGCCAGCATCACCTCGGCCACGGGGGCGCCAAAGACCTGGCCCGCCGACCCCGCCGCCGTGGCAATCCCCAGCGCCAGCGAGCGGTTTTCATCGCTGCTGGCGCGCCCCACCACCGCCAGGATCACGCCAAAGCCCGTGCCCGCGATGCCAAACCCCACCAGGATTTCCAGCAGCTGATGGTGCAGCGGCTGCGTGGCGAAGGCCGACAGCACCAGCCCTGCGGCATACATCAGCGCCCCAAAGATGATCGCGCGACGATCGCCGAACCGTTCGGCCAGCGCGCCAAAGATCGGCTGTCCGATGCCCCAGGCAAGGTTCTGGATTGCGATCGCCAACGAAAACTCGGCCCGGGGCCAGTTGAATTCCTCGGCGATGGGGATCTGAAACACCCCAAAGCTGGCGCGCACGGCAAAGCTTAGCATCAGGATGATGGCGCCGCCGATCAGGACGGGCGTGAACAGGCGGTTTTGGGTCATTGCAGGCTCCGGCTTTGCGCGCGCAAGATCCCCGCAGGCGCAGGGCGCGTCAATAGGGGCGATTGTGTCCGGCACAATGCCACTTGCGCCTGTCGGACTGACGTGGCCCTATGACCGGAAAAGGGGATTGCCATGTATACGGTCATCGGAACGGTTCAGTCACGCGCGCTGCGGGTGCTGTGGATGCTTGAAGAACTGGGCCAGAGCTATGATCACGTCTCGGCGGCGCCGCGTTCCGAGGGCGTGGTGGCCTTCAACCCAGCGGGCAAGGTGCCGGTCCTGATCGCCGATGGAACGCCGATTACCGATTCCACCGCGATCATCCAGTTTCTGGCCGATCATCACGGCGCCTTCACACACCCCGCAGGCACGCTGGACCGTGCCCGGCAGGACAGCCTGACGCAATTCCTGCTGGATGAATTCGACGCCGCCCTGTGGATGGCCGCGCGCCATTCCTTCATCCTACCCGAAGAACTGCGGATGGCGGGCATCAAGAACACCCTGCGATGGGAATTCGAACGTTCGCAGCATACGCTGGTGCAGCGGATGGGTGAGGGTGAATTCGTCATGGGCGATGTGATGACCGTGCCCGACATCATCCTGACCCATTGCCTGATCTGGGCGCTGAGCGCGAAATTCCCGATCGTCGAGCACCGGCTAAGCGCCTATCTGGACCGGATGCAGGCGCGCCCGGCCTTGCAGCGCGCCCTGGCGCGCCGATAATCCAGCCCCGCCCGAACAAACAGGAGCTTCCCATGCCGCTGGTTTCTGTCATCGTGCCGGTCTTCAATGTCGCGCCATTTTTGGAAAAGTGCCTGTCCTCGATTCTGGCCTCGACTCTGACCGATATCGAGGTGATCTGCGTCGACGACTGTTCCACCGACGACAGCCCCCGCATCCTTGCGGATTTTGCCAGCCGCGACGCACGGCTGCGGGTGATCCGTCACGAACAGAACCTGCATGCCGGCGGCGCGCGCAACACCGCCATTCGGGTCGCGACCGCCGATTATCTGGCCAGTGTGGACGGTGACGACTGGGTCGAGCCTGACATGTTCGCGACCCTTCTGGCTGCCACGGATGGCGGCCAGGCGGATATCGTCGCATTCGGCATGGTCAAGCGTGACGAGGCCGGTACGATTCTGGAACGTCGTGCTCCCAGGCGCCGCCGCATCGAACCACAGTCAGGGGATGTGGATATTTTCAGCTGCCTGAACCCTGGCTTCTGGAATAAACTCTGGCGGCGGCGCCTGATCACCGATAACGACCTGTGGTTTCCGGAACATATCCATCATGAGGATCTGGCCTTCACGCCGCAGGCCGTGGCGCTGGCCACGGACATTCGGTTTATCTCGGCCACGCCTTACAATTACGTCATCCATCCCCGGTCAGCTACCGCAGGCACCTCGGCCCGGCATCAGATGGATTACTTCAAGGTTTTCGACATTCTGGCCGAGTTTTTGGAAAAACGGGGCGAATTGCGCCGCCGCTTGCCCGCGTTTCTGGATTGCGTCGACGTTCATCTGCATTACCACGCGCGCAATGTGGCCCAATCCGACCTGCCCGAGGCGGAAAAGCGCCAGTATCTGCGCCATTTCCTGATGATGAAACGCGGCTATCTGGCCAATTACCTGGCGCTTGAGGATATGTCCTCGCACGCCCTGGAACATGCGATCCGCCGACGCGACCCGGGCTTTGAGGCGCTGGGCGCGGTTGGCTGGCCCGGCGTTCTGCGTGCCGCGGCCCGGCGCAGCGGGTAACGGTCAGCGCAGGCGCGCCGCAGCCGCGCGGCCCGCGTGGCGCCCGGTGGCCAGGCAGGCGGTCAGTAGATAGCCGCCGGTCGGGGCCTCCCAGTCCAGCATCTCGCCGCAGGCGAAGGTTCCGGGCAAGGCGGTCAGTTCCAGCGCCTCGGTCAGGCTGTCGCGCATGATCCCGCCGGCCGAGGAGATCGCCTCGGTCAGCGGACGCGGCCCGGCGTGGCGCACCGGCAGGGCCTTGATCAGCCGCGCAAGGTGGTCGGGCAGGGCGGGCAGGGGGCGACCCCATTCCTGCAGCAGGGCCAGTTTGACCGGATCAAGTTTCAGCGTCTTGCGCAGCCAGTTGCCAAGGCTGTCCTTGCCCCGCGGGCGCGACAGGCGACCGGTGATTTCCGTCACCCCGTGGCCCGGCATCAGGTCCAGCGCCAGCGCCGCGCCATCGCGCACCGGGGCCGACAGGGCATAGACGCCGCCGCCTTCAATGCCGCGGGCGGACAGGATGAATTCCCCCCGGCTGATGCGGCCCGCCGCGGCAAGGGCGATGCCCTTGACCGGCTGCCCGAAGAAGGGCGCCATATGCCCCGACCAATCGACGGCAAAGCCCATGTTCGCGGGCCGGAACGGGGCGATGTGAACGCCCTTCGCCGCCAGCCAGGGCACCCAGGACGCATCCGACCCAAGGCGCGGCCAACTGGCCCCGCCCAGGGCCAGAACGGTCACCTGCGGGCGTTCCAGCCGTGTCCCGCCGGGCGTATCAAAGACCAGCGCCGCGCCATCCCACCCCGTCCAGCGCCAGCGCGTCCGGATATCAACTCCCATATCCGTCAGCCGTGCGATCCAGGCGCGCAGCATCGGCGAAGCCTTCATCTCGACCGGAAACACCCGACCTGTGGTGCCGGAAAACAGGCTGATGCCAAGGTCGCGCGCGAAATCCTGCACCTGCTCGGGGCCAAAGCCCGCAACGATCGCCTCCAGCCAGTCGCAGCCGTAATGCGACAGGAACGCGGGCAAGGGTTCGTCGCGCGTCAGGTTCAGCCCGGATTTCCCGGCCATTAGGAATTTGCGCGCAAGGGTGGGGCGGGCCTCGGCCAGGGTGACACGGTGGCCGGCACGGGCCAGCTCTTGCGCCGCCATCAGGCCGGCGGGACCCCCGCCGATGACCAGCGCCTGCCCCATGTCAGCGCCGCGCCATCATCGCCAGCCGGATCAGCGCGCGTTCCATCACCGCCATCGCCGGTGCCCGGCTGGACGACCGCAACGTCAGATCGGTTTCGATCAGCGCCCGGATCGCATCTTCCAGGCGGAACATCCCCCAGGCCTGCGCCTGCCGCTGCATCCGGTCACGCCGGGGGCCAAAGATCGGCGGGCGCATCCGCGCCATGCCCGCGCCGGGGCCACCGGGGTCGGCGGCGGCGGCATGCAGCGCGCGGAAATGGCGCAGCGCGGAAATGGCCAGCGTCACCGGGTTGACACCCTGCCCTTCCAGCCGCCGCATCATCGGGCCAAGTTCTGCGGTGCGCCCTTCGGCAACGATGTGCAGCACGTCATCCACCTCGGCCTCGACGGTGGCGGGGGCGCAGGCGGCAACATCGGCGGGGGTCAGCGGTTCGGCATCGCCGTATTTGTAGAGCGCGATCTTTTCCACCGTCTGGCGAAAATCGCCGGGGTCCAGATCCTTGGCCAGCGCCAGAAGATCGGTCATCGCCTCGGGGCCGATCCGCGCCAGCCCCGCCTTGCGCAAGGTCTCTTCGATCTCTTCGCGCGACGGGGGATCGTCGTAGATGCCGATCCCATAGGCGTTCTTGTGATCCTCAAACAGCTTGCGAAGCGCTGATTTGGCGGTCAGCGACCCGGCGGTGACGATGATCTGCGCATCGCCGTCGCGCCAGTCGGCCAACGCGGCCTTGATCGTGGGGGCCAGCGTGTCGGTGGCATCCTCGACAAAGGCCACGCGCGGGCCGGGGAAAAACCCTACCGCCTTGACCGCATCCAGCAGCGCCGCCCCGTCCTTGCGCAGATCTGCGGCGGGGATCCGGGTCAGGCGCATCTCGGCCTCGCCGTCCGGGCCGATCAGGGCGGCGATCACCTCTTGCCGGCGCAGGGCCACGCGCATCGCATCGGCGCCAAAGATCAAAAGCCCGGTGCGGCCCGGTTCAGGCCGGGCGAAATAGCGGGTTGCGGCCACCCCGGTCAGCTTCATTGCGGCAAGGACCCCGCCTGCGCCAGCAGCCGCGTCACGATCTGATCCGCCAGCAGCCGCATCAGCCGTTCATGGGCATCCTGTTCGGCCGTCAGCGTGGACACGGTTGACCCCGTTGCCGACCATGAGGTGAACGAGGCGACGCGGCCGTTCACCAGCACCGCATCGCTGGCCGCATCATGCAGGGTATAGTCGACCGTGCCGTTCAGCGAATGGCGGGTGGTGATGTTTTCGGGCGTGATCGCCTGACCGATCGTGGTGGTGCGCACGTCATAAGCCAGGCGGTAGCGCGCGCCCTGTGCCGGGCCAAGCCGTTCCGAAAGCCGCCGGATCAGCGCGAATTCATCCCGCGTGGTCGGCGCATCGGGCGTGACCTGCCCCAACAGCCCCGCCGCCCCGCTGCCGGGCGCATAGGCCGGCGCAAATCCGCAGCCAGCCAGCGCCGTGGCGCCGGCCAGCAACAGGAAGGTTCGGCGGTCAGATGACGACATTGATGATACGCCCCGGCACCACGATGAGCTTTTTCGGCGGCTGGCCTGCCAGCACCTTGATCACAGTCTCATCGGCCAGCGCCAGTTTTTCAACCTCTGTCGCGGGCATGTCCTTGGGCACGGTCAGTTCCGAGCGGCGCTTGCCGTTGATCTGGATCGGCAGCACCACCGTGTCATCAACCAGCAGGGCAGGGTCTGCCTTGGGCCAGGGGGCCTGCACCACGAACCCGTGCCCGCCCATCAGCGCCCAGACATCCTCGGCCAGATGCGGCACCATCGGCCCCATCAGCTGCGCCATGACCCGCATCGTTTCGCGACGCGCCTCATTCGAGGCGGCGGATTTCGACAGCGTGTTGGCCAGTTCATAGATCTTCGCCACCGCCTTGTTGAAGGCAAAGCCGTCGATGGATTTCGTGATCTCGTCAATCGCCTTGTGCGCGGCCTTGCGTAGCGCCAGATCGGCGGCGGCATCGCCACCGGCGCCTTCGGCGATGTCATTGGCGATGCGCCAGACGCGGGCCAGGAACTTGTTCGCAGCCTCGGCGCCTGCGGCGGTCCATTCCACGTCGCGTTCAGGCGGGCTGTCGGACATGACGAACCAGCGCGCGGTATCGGCGCCAAAGTCGCGGATGATGTTCATCGGGTCCACGACGTTCTTTTTCGACTTCGACATCTTGGCCGAGGGGATGATCTCGACCGTCTCGCCGGTGGCCTTCAGCACGCCGTTCTCGACATCCTCGGGTAGGTGATAGACGGGGCGGCCCTGCGAATCGCGGGTCATGTAGATTTCATGCGTGACCATGCCCTGCGTGAACAGCGCGTCGAACGGCTCGATCGCCTTGGCGGGCAGGTGGCCGGTCTTGTGCATCGCGCGGGCGAAAAAGCGCGAATACAGCAGGTGCAGAATCGCATGTTCGATGCCGCCGATATACTGGTCAACGTTCATCCAGTAATCGGCCTCGGCCGCATCGGTGGGGGTCGCCGCATGCGGGCTGGTGAAGCGCGCGTAATACCAGCTGGAATCGACGAAGGTATCCATCGTGTCGGTTTCCCGCCTGGCTGCGCCACCACATTTCGGGCAGGTGCAATCGCGCCAGGTCGGGTGGCGGTCCAGCGGGTTGCCCGGCTGGTCAAAGGTCACATCGTCGGGCAGCCGGACCGGAAGGTTTTCCTTCTTTTCCGGCACCACGCCACAGGTCGCGCAATGCACCACCGGAATCGGGCAGCCCCAGTAGCGCTGGCGCGACAGGCCCCAGTCGCGCAGGCGATAGTTGGTGACGCCATGCCCGATGCCATTGGCTTCGCAAAAGGCGATGGCGGCGGCAACGGCGTCTTCGCCGGTCTGCACCTCGTCCCCGGCGAAACCGCGGACATAGCGCACAGCTTCGGATTTCAGCGGCACATATTCGCCCGCCGGATAGTCGCCTTCCAGCGGGGCAAAGACGGGCTCGATTGGCAGGCCGTATTTGGTGGCGAATTCATGGTCGCGCGCATCATGCGCCGGGCAGCCAAAGATAGCGCCGGTGCCGTAATCCATCAGGATGAAATTGGCGATATAGACCGGCAGCTCCCACGCCTCATCCATCGGGTGGCGCACCCGGATGCCGGTGTCCATGCCGCGCTTTTCGGCCTTTTCCAGCGCCTCTTCGGTGGTGCCGATGCGGCGGCATTCGGCCACGAAATCCGCGATCTTGGGATTGTGGCGCTCCAGATGCCGGGCCAGCGGATGATCGGGGCTGATCGCGGCAAAACTTGCGCCCATCAGCGTGTCGGGGCGGGTGGTATAAACCTCCAGCCGGTCAAAGCCTTCGGGCGCGTCCACGGTGGAAAAGGCGAATTGCAGCCCGCGGCTTTTCCCGATCCAGTTGGCCTGCATCAGGCGCACCTTTTCGGGCCAGTCCCTCAGCCTGTCCAGCGCGTCCAGCAATTCCCCCGCGTAATCCGAGATGCGGAAGAACCACTGCGTCAGTTCCTTGCGTTCGACCTGCGCGCCCGACCGCCAGCCCTTGCCGTCGATCACCTGCTCATTGGCCAGAACGGTCATGTCGACCGGGTCCCAGTTCACCACGGCGTTCTTGCGATAGACCAGCCCCGCGTCCAGCATGTCCAGGAACATCGCCTGCTGCTGGCCGTAATATTCCGGGTCGCAGGTGGCGAATTCGCGGCTCCAGTCGATCGACAGGCCCAGCGGCTTCATCTGGCCGCGCATGTCGGCGATGTTGCCATAGGTCCAGTCCTTGGGATGGCCGCCGCGTTCCATCGCCGCGTTTTCCGCCGGCATCCCGAAGGCGTCCCAGCCCATCGGATGCAGCACCGAAAACCCGCAGCTCATTTTGTAGCGCGCAACGACGTCGCCCATCGTATAGTTGCGCACATGCCCCATGTGGATCCGCCCCGAGGGGTAGGGGAACATCTCCAGCACATAATATTTCGGCTTTGCTGGATCGCGCCGCGCCTCAAAGATATGGGCCGCGTCCCAGGCGGCCTGCCATTTTGCTTCGCTCTGGCTGGGTTCGTAACGCGACATGTCTGCCCCTCATGCGGAAATCTGCGCTGCCCGTGCTACACCGGCACACCCGCAAAGGTCCAGAGATCAGGCCTTCGGCTTTGCCCAAATATCCCCCGCGGAGCGTTCCACCGCAGCCAGATCACCCCACGGCCGGGATTCGCGCCCCCGAAATCAGGGGGTCAGAGCTTCGAATCGCGGATGCGCAGCTGGCGCGCGCGCGTCAGGATCGCATCTTCAACCGCGCGCACGGTATCGGCCGAAACCGCCCCGCCGCGGCTTTCCAGCGCGACCTTCAGGCTGCGCGCATCCAGCGCGGGGTCTTGCACATAGACCGTGGCGCGATAGGCGCGCCCGCCGCCGGGCGGGGTGCCATAGCCGGTCACGATCACGCCCGAAAACGGATCGACGGATTCGACCGGCAGGAAATCCAGCACCTCAAGCGAGGCCTGCCACAGGTATCTGTTCACTTCCAGCGTGGTGTTCGGATCGTCGTTGTTGGCGAACAGATCAAAGACCGATGACCGCAGCGGCTGGGGATCGGCCGTGCGCGCAAGATTGGCGCGTTGTTCCAACGCCGCCTCGCGCGAACCCAAAAGTTCATTGCCGCTGCCGCAGCTGGCCAGCGCCGCGCCTGCCATCACAATGCCGCAAGCGCGCGCGATGCGTTTCATGGTCATCGGAAAGCCGCCCCCTTCATCCTTTCCCGATCTCTAGCCCAAGGCCCCGTGGGCGACAAGGTTTTTCCCCGCCCCCGCGCCACCCGCCCCCGCGCCAGCCGCCGCCTGCCCGCCGCCGGCCCTACTGTGGCAAGACTGCACCACGCAGGCGGGCTTTCGACCGGATCGGGCCGTTTCCGTTGCATTGCCGGGGCAAGGGGGTGAAAAAGCAGCATACCCAATTCGGATTCCCCTGAGTTGGGCTTCACTCTTGAGACAACGAGGGAAAACGATGAAAAAAATTCTTCTGGCTTCGACCGCTCTGGTCGCTTTCGCCGGCGCCGCCGCCGCCGAAGTCTCCCTGTCGGGGGTTGGCGTCATCTCCATCATTGGTGGTGACGGCCAGGCCAACGGCGATCACGCCCGCTTCCTGACCCTCGCCGATGTCGGCTTCACCATGACCGGTGAAACCGATGGTGGCTTGGCGTTCGGTGCCTACATCGAACTGGACGAAGCTGCGCTGACCAAGAACAAGAACGAAGCCGTTTGGGTTTCGGGCGCGTTCGGCAAGGTGACCTTCGGCGACACCAACTCGGCTATCGACCAGGTGATGGCTGAAACCACCCAGGGTGCGAGCCTGACCGACGAATACACCATCCACGCTGGCGCCTTCGCCAACTTCTTGGATGAGTCGGTTGACAACACCATCATGCGTTACGACTACGCCATGGGCGACATCGTGCTGGCTGCCTCGCTGGAAGTCGACGAAAACGACGTCAAGGACATCGGCTGGTCGATCGGTGCTGCCTACAACATGGCCATCACCGGTGGTTCGGTGACCCTGTCGGCCGGTTATCAGGTTGCTTCGGACTACGAAGGTGTTGGTGCGAACCACTCCGGCGTGAACCCCGACAACGGCACGATCGTTGCGGGCGCTGCTGCTGACGCCAAAGTCGCCGCCATCGGCGCAAGCGTGAAGCTCGACAACGGCCTGGGCATGACCGCTCAGTATGCCACCATCGAGAACTTCAACGGCGCTGGCAACGACGCTGACCAGTGGGGTATCGGTGCTTCCTACACCACCGGCGCGATCACCGTTGGCGCGTCCTACGGCGAAATCGACGCCGACGTGAACGCGGCTGACGTCGAAAGCTATGGCATCGGCGCGTCCTACGCCCTGGGCGGCGGCACCAACCTGTTCGCGGGTATGGTTTCCGAGAAGTTCAATGGCGGCGCGAGCCTCGAGAAGTATCAGGCTGGTATCATCCTGAAGTTCTGATCTGACGCACAGTCAGAACAAGGCAGAGCGGGCTTCGGCCCGCTCTTTCCTTTTGGGCGTTCGCCCACCTGGCCGCTGCGGCCCGTTGCCTCGACAAGCCAAGGCCACGGCGATAAGGTCCGCCCCACCGATGGAAAGGGCGCCCGATGTCGAACCTTGATCCCAAACAGTTGCAGGCGCTTTATGCCGAGGCGATGAAGCTTCAGGCCGAAGGGCGCCATCCGGCGGCGCTGGACCGCTATACCCGGATCATCGCGGCCAACCCCCGCATCGCCGAGGCGTATTTCCAGATCGGGCGCATCCATACCGCTGCGGGCCAAAGCCCCCGGGCACTGCCCCATCTTGCCGCCGCCGCCGCGCTGAAACCCGCTGAACCCGCAATCTGGCTGGCCTGGGCCGATGCCGTCGCCCTTGCCGCCGATACAACGGCCGAGGATGCATTTCTGAAGGCCGTTAAACAGGCGCAGCTTGCGCCCCAGTTGCGGATCGCGCTGCAGGACCGTTTTGCCCCCCACCGCGCGCGTCCGGTGCCGGGCATTCCGCCTGCCCTGCGCCCGGTTCTTGACCGGATCGCCAAACTGGGCAGCGCTGGAAAACTGGCCGAAGCGGAACGCCTGGCCACCGCCGAGGCCGCCCGCCACCCGCAATCGGCGGGCCTTGCCAATGCGCTGGGCATCGCACAGCTGCGGATCGGGCGGCATGCGGCGGCGCTGGCCAGTTTTCAGCGCGCGGCAACGCTGGAACGCGGCTATGCCGACGCGCTGAACAACATGGGCCAGCTGCTGCTGGAACTGAACCGGGCAGAGGAGGCCGTGGCACCGCTGCGCGCGGCAGTGATGGCCGCGCCGAACTGGCCGGTGGCGCTGACCAATCTCGCCGATGCGCTGAACCGCACCCGTCAGGAACGCGCCGCCCTGGCCTATGCGCGCAAAGCCGCCCGGCTGGCGCCGAAATCTGCGCCCACGCTGATCGTTCTGGCCAATACGCACACCCGCTTTGGCGATCACGCCGCCGCCGCCGAGGCGCTGCGCGATGCGGTGGCCGCGGCGCCGACCCGGCCCGATGCGCTTGTGCTGCTGGCGCAGG
The DNA here is from genome assembly GCF_023544865.1 of Phaeovulum molybdatiresistens. Lineage (GTDB taxonomy): Bacteria > Pseudomonadota > Alphaproteobacteria > Rhodobacterales > Rhodobacteraceae > Pontitalea. The sequence continues at coordinate 24,982 of NZ_JAMJFX010000003.1, forward strand.
CGCTGTCACGACTGGGCCAGGATCAGGAAGCGCTGGGCCTGTATGACCGCGCGCTTGACCTGGCGCCCAGGCTGTCCACGGCGCTGTCGGGCAAGGCGCAGCTGCTGCAGACATTGGGCGATTTCGAGGCCGCCGAAACCTGGTTCCGCCGCTGTTTTCAGGCCGATCCGTCGAATGGCGAAAACTACCGGCTGTTCATCGCCTCGCACAAGACGCGGGCCGATGACCCGCTTCTGCCGCAGATGATCGCCCGGTTTGATGACCCCGCCACGCGGGACACCGATCGCATGAACCTTGGCTTTGCGATCGCCAAGGCGTTGGAGGATGTGAAGGATTACGGCCGGGTATTCCCCTATCTGAACACCGCCAATGCGCTGATGCGCAAGCAATGGCCCTATGACATCCATCAGCGGCTGGATGAAATCCGTGATTTCAAGGCCGCGCTGGAGGGGTTCGATTTTCACGCCGCGCGCATCGACGGGGCAAGCGATTATGCCCCGATTTTCGTGACCGGCATGCCGCGGTCGGGCACGACGCTGGTGGAACAGATCATATCCAGCCATTCCGCGGTATCCGGCGCGGGCGAGGTGGGCATCGCCGCAGGGCTGGCGCTGGCCGCGTTGCGCGGGCCCGATGGCGGGCTGCGCCGCGCGGGCGACGTCCCCGATGCGGTTTTTGCCGCGCTGGGGCATAACTATGCCGATGCGATGCGCGCGCGCTTTCCCGATGCGCCGCATGTCACCGACAAGTCGATTCTGACCTATCAATACATGGGCTTGATCCGCCTGGCGCTGCCCAAGGCGCGCTTTGTCGTGGTGCGCCGCGATCCGCGCGATACGCTGTTGTCGATCTACAAGAACAAATTTGCCGAGGGCACGCATCTTTACGGCTATTCGTTGCGCGATCTGGGGCTTTATTACCGAAGCTTTATCGACATGGTCGAATTCTGGCGGGCGCGCGTGCCCGATTGGTTCCATGTGGTCGAGTATGAAGATCTGGTCGCCAATCCCGAGGCGGAAAGCCGCCGCCTGATCGATGCCTGCGGGCTGGCGTGGGAAGACCAATGCCTTGATTTTCACAAGAACACCCGCAAGGTCGAAACCCTGTCGGTCTTTCAGGTGCGCCAGCCTATTTCGAAAGGCTCGGTCAAGGCATGGCAGCGCTATGAGGCCGAGATTGGTGAGATGGTCGAGGCTTTGGGCGATCTTTTGCCGGAGGGACAAGATGGGGCTGCATGAAATTCGTGACCGGATCGCCCGGGCCGAGGCCGCGGCGGGGCGCGATGCCGGATCGGTTCAGCTGATCGCCGTGTCCAAGGTGCAACCCACCGAGCGTGTTCAGGCTGTGCTGCGCGAAGGTCACCGGCTTTTTGGCGAGAATTACGTGCAGGAGGCGGCCGGCAAGTGGCCCGCCTGGCGCGCGGAATTTCCCGATGTGGCGGTGCATATGATCGGGCCGCTGCAGACCAACAAGGCAAAGCAGGCGGTAGAACTGTTCGAGGCCATCCATACGCTGGACCGGCCGTCCCTGGCCGACAAGCTGGCGCGGCTGGCGCAGGCGCGGGGGACAAGCCCTGATCTGTTCATCCAGGTGAATACCGGGGTTGAACCGCAAAAGGCCGGGGTGCTGCCCGACAATCTGGATGATTTCGTCGCGATGGCGCGCGGGCTGGACCTGCCCGTCGTGGGGCTTATGTGCATCCCCCCCGAGGAGGAGGCGCCCGCGCAGCATTTCGCCATGCTGGCCGAAATGGCCGCGCGCAACGGGCTGCCCGGCCTGTCGATGGGGATGAGCGGTGATTTCGAAGGGGCGATCGCCGCAGGGGCCACGCATGTACGCGTGGGCAGCGCGATCTTTGGCGCGCGCGCGTACGTCTAGGCCGGGGGCGCTGCCCCCGGACCCCCGGAGTATTTCGACCAAGCAGAAGGGATCAGTGCGGGCGCACGATCAGGCGCGCGCCCGGGCGCAGGCGGTTTACCACCCAAAACAGGTCGGCGCGGCGGAAGGCAACGCAGCCTGCGGTTGGATAGCCGGGGCGGCGTTGCAGGTGCAGGAAGATGGCCGAGCCCTTGCCCGGCACCGCCCAGGGCCAGTTCCAGTCGGTGATCAGCACCAGATCGTAGAGGGGATCGGCACGGCGCAGCTTTTCGTGGCTGTCCCCGAAGGGGGCACGGACCATGTGGTTGTAATCGGTGTGGTCGGGTGCATCGCACCACAGGTCTTGCGGGCCGATCGGCACGGCCCAACGTGGCACGGCCGTGCGGGCGATCCGGTCGGGGCGGTAGAGAAGGCCCACGATCCGATGCTGGCCTGCGGGGGTGGCACCGTCGCCTTCACGCTTGGCGGTGGTGATGCCGTTGCGCCCGATGGTGACCGGAAAGCGGCGCCCCTGAAAGCGCAGTCCCGTCGGGGTCAGAACAAGATCATCCGGCGTCACAGGATATGGCCCGATTTGGCCGCCTTGGTCGCAAGGTATTGCGCATTGTGCCGGCTGAGGCCCACGCGCAGGGGCACACGTTCCGTCACCATGATGCCATTGGCCTGCAGCATCGCCACCTTGGCGGGGTTGTTGGTCAGCAGACGCACCCTGGAAAAGCCCAGCTTCTTCAGCAGCGCCGCGCCGATACGGAAATCGCGTTCGTCATCCTCGAACCCAAGCCGATGGTTGGCCTCGACCGTGTCGAAACCCTGATCCTGCAGCGAATAGGCGCGCATCTTGTTGGCCAGCCCGATGCCCCGGCCCTCCTGGTTGAGGTAGAGCAGGATGCCCGCGCCCTCGGCCCCCATCTGGGTCAGGGCGGCATCCAGTTGCGGGCCGCAGTCGCATTTCAGGCTGCCCAGCACATCACCGGTGAAGCAGGCCGAGTGAAGCCGCGCCAGAACCGGCTGATCGCGGGGGGGGCTGCCGATTTCGATGGCATAATGTTCCTCGCCGCCGTCTTCGGGGCGGAAGATGTGCAGCCGGCCCTGTTCGGCGGCGCGCATCGGCACGCGGGCGGCGGCCACCGGGGCAAAGCGGGTCTCGCTTGCGATCAGGTGCAGGGTATCCGCCGCATCAAGCGCGGTCAGATCGGGCGGCGCGGCGGTGTCGAGTGTGACCAGAATGGCCGCGGGCAGAAGGTGGGCCGACTTCGTCAGCGCAAGGGCGGCGCGCGCCAGATCTGCGGGGCCATCACGCAGGGTGGCCAGGGGGCCCTTCATTGGCATGCGCAGATCATCGGCGGGGTCGGCCAGCGCGCGCAGCCAGGCCAGATCCGCCCCTGGCGGCACGCTGATCCGGGCCAGGTCGCCATCATAGGCGCGCGCCTTCAGCGTCTCGGCCCGGCGCGCGGTCAGCGCCAGCGTCAGCGGCCCCAGCGCGGACAGTGCGGCAAGGCGTTCAGGCGACAAGGTCTCGACCGCGACGGCCAGCGCCTTGCCGGACAGCACGATGGGCAGGCCCATGCGCAGATCGGCGCGGGCGCGATTGAGGCGTTCGGTGGCCGTGGGGCCCAGGGCGGGTGGCATCGTCATGCCTTACAGATAGCCCTGGGTGAAACAAATTGAAACATATCCCCGCATTCCGACACGTCCGCGTGAGAAAGATTTCACACCCCTTGCCGCGCCCGTGATGACAAGACAGCTTTGTCCCAAAGAACAGGAGGCCAATATGCCGGGACTTAAGAAAATTCTTCTGGTGGATGACGATACCGACCTGCGCGAAGCGCTGGCCGAGCAATTGGTCGCGACCGATGATTTCGACGTGTTCGAGGCAGGGTCGGGCGCCGAGGCGGTCGAAAAGGCCAAGGGGGCGCTTTACGATCTGGTGATCCTGGATGTCGGGCTGCCCGATACCGATGGGCGCGAGCTGTGCAAGAAGCTGCGCAAGCATGGGGTGAAATGCCCGATCGTGATGCTGACCGGGCATGACACCGATGCTGACACGATCCTGGGGCTGGACAGCGGGGCGAATGATTACATCACCAAGCCCTTCAAGTTCCCCGTGCTGCTGGCCCGGTTGCGCGCGCAGCTGCGCACGCATGAACAATCCGAAGATGCGGTCTTCCAGCTTGGCCCCTATACGTTCAAGCCGGCGATGAAGATGCTGATCGACGAAAAGGACCGCAAGATCCGGCTGACCGAGAAAGAGACCAACATCCTGAAGTTCCTTTACCGCGCCGCCGACGGGGTGGTGCCGCGCGACGTTCTTCTGCATGAGGTCTGGGGCTATAACGCCGGGGTCACCACCCACACGCTGGAAACCCATATCTACCGGCTGCGCCAGAAGATTGAGCCCGATCCGTCAAACGCGCGGCTTCTGGTGACGGAATCGGGGGGCTACCGGCTGGTGGCCTAGGGTCGTTGCGCCCCGGTCACGTGGTGGGGAAGATGTCTTCCTCGGCCTCTTCCAGGGTGATGCCAAGCGCCTCCATCCCGTCTTCCAGGTAATCCGACAACAGCGGGATGCCCAGCAGGTAATTCTCGGTCGGGGCGGTCTTTTCGGCGCGGGCCGTGGCGATCGCCTCTGCCAGTTCTTCGGGCGCGAAGGTTTCGCGCCCGATCCACATCACGGCGACCAGGCTGGCCTGTTCATCGTCATTCAGGCTTGCGATGAAGGCGCGCAATTCGTCTTCATGCCCGGTGCCGGGGATACCCGCGTCGAATTCGCGGGCGCGGATGATGACATGGGCGATTTTCGCGGGGCTGATCTGCAACATGGTGCTCTCCTGGTTGCGGTCAGTCTTGCCGCAACGGGGGGCGGGCGCAAGCCTTTCCGGGCCGACAGGTCACAACGCGGGGCGGTGCATGGTTGCCACAAGTTCAGCGACCTTGATGCCGAATTTGCGGAACTGGCTGCGGTTCACGATGCTGCCATCGGGGGCAAGATACATCCAGTCGGTCACTGACAGGACATGGCCACCGGAATCAGCGGGCAGGCGAATACGATAGCGCAGATGCACGGCGCTGCCATGCTGGCGGCCGGTTCCGGTGCCGACAACATCGGGCGCCTCGGCGCGGATGCTGCCGTCGGCGGCCAGGTGCAACGTCCAGCATCGCGATTGGGTGGCGCCGCTGGCATAGCGGAATTCCTCGGCCAACTGGCAGGTGTCGCCATCCCATCTGCCGTTCATATCAGCGGCGAACCGCGATTCGACACGACCCAGCGGCCCGTAGATCACGCCTTGACAGCGCAGGGGGCCGGCGAATTCGCGGCGGATGTCGAAGGCCGGGGCGCCATCGGCGTAATCGGCGGGGCGCTGCGCGGCAAAGCCGAACTTGCGGCGGACCAGAAACAGGCCAAGCACGGCGGCAACGACGCCCGACAGGAAAGCAAGGAACGGGGACATGGGTCAGGACCTGATCTTGGGCCGCGGGGTGCCGATCATCGCGATACCTCTTGTGCCGGGGGCTCGGGGCGGGTGCGGTAGGGTGCGCGCTTCAGGAACAGCCGCAGCGCCTGCCAGTGGATCAGCGCCAGAACCCGGCGCGACCCAAAGGGCCGGCGCAGGCAGGCCGCAAGGATGCCGCGGTTGGTCAGGGGGGCAAGCCGGCCCGTCAGCGTGGCATGGACCCCGCCATCCGCGCCATCGCGGTAATCGATCAGGATGCCGATCTTGTCCGTCCCGATGTCAAAGCGGAAGCGGTATTCGCCCGAAACCGGCTGAAACGGCGACACGTGAAAGATCTTGCGCGCGGTCAGCCGATCCTGGGGGGTGATCGGGGCCAGATCGGGATGCGCGCACAGATAGGAATGGCGGTCGCCGAAGGTATTGGTCACCTCGGCCACCACGGCGCGCAGCTGGTCTGACCCGTCATGGCACAGCCAGAACGACACGGGGTTGAACACATGGCCCAGAACGCGCGGCTGCGCCAACAGCCGGATCGACAGGTTCGGGATGTGCACCCCTTCGCGTGTCAGCAGGTCGCGCAGCCAGGCCGCGCCACGGCCTTTTCCGGGCGGGCCGCCGTGATCGGCGTCATGCACCGACACAAGGCCTGCGCGGTTGCGGGCCAGCAGGCGGGGTCTGGGCTGATCGGCCTCGGGCGCGGTCAAAAGGTAATCCACGCCATAGCCGAACCGATGCATAACCGCCCCGTGCCGGGCGTGCACGGTATGGCCGCGCAGATGCAGGACCGGGGTCATGCCGCCATCCTTTCGCGGGTGATCAGCGCCTCGGTCACGTCGACGGCGCTGGCAAAGCCGTCCTCGTGAAAGCCGTTGCGCATCCAGGCGCCGCAGAACCAGGTGCCGTTCGCGCCGTTCAGCGCGCGCACCATCCGCTGCCCTTCCAGCGCCGCAAGATCATAGACCGGGTGGCGGAAGGTGACCCGGTCATGGACCAGATCGTCGCGGATCGGGCGGTTCGGGTTCAGCGTGACAAACAGCGGGTCATCCTTCGGGATCGGCTGAAGCGAGTTCATCCAGTAGGTCAGCCCGATCCGGTCGCGCGCGGCATTGCGGTCTTCGGTATAGACCCAGCTGGCCCAGGCCGATTTGCGCCGCGGCATCACCGCGGGGTCGGCATGCAGAATGGCCTCGTTCGGTTGATAGCGAATGCGCGACAGCGCGGCGCGTTCCTCGGGGCGGGGGTCGGACAGCAGCGCCAGCGCGTCATCGGAATGCGTGGCCAGGATCACCTCGTCAAAGCTTTCCCACTCGCCCCCTTCACAGCGCAGCATCGGCGTAGGCGCGCGGGTGATGCCCGCCACCGGGGCGTTGGTGCGGATGCTGACGCCGCGTGCGCGCAAGGACGCCTCCAGCCGGCGGACATATTCGATCGACCCGCCCTGCACCGTATACCACTGGTGCTGGCCCGTGGTCGACAACAGCGCGTGATTGTCGAAGAAGCGCAGCATCGCCTCGGCGGGAAAATCCAGGATGCCGCGCGTCGGCGTCGACCAGATCGCGCCCGACAGCGGCGTGATATAGAAGTCGCGGAACCAGTCGCCCGTGCCCAGTTTCGCAAGCAGCTCACCGATTGCCATGTCGGGGCGGTCGACGCTGGCCAGCGCGCGGGCGTTGAAGCGGAAGATGTCGCGGATCATGCCCCAGTAGCGCGGGTCCGCGACCCGCCGTTTTTGCGAAAAGACCGCCCGCAGGTTCTTGAACCCGAATTCGAACCGCCCGCCGTCGATCGATGCCCCAAAGCTCATGTCGCTTTCGGTGACCGGCACGTCAAGTTCAGCGAACAGCCGGCACAGGTTGGGATAGTTCACCCGGTTGAACACGATAAATCCGGTATCCACCGGCTGATCGCCCCGCTTCCCGGCCAGGACCGTGCGCGCATGACCACCCAGTCGCGGCGCGGCCTCAATCAGCGTCACGGCATTGTCGCGCGCCAGCAGGTGTGCCGCGGCCATGCCGGAAATGCCGGCCCCGACAATGGCGATGCGGCGGCGGGGAAGCGAATGTTCAAAGGGCATGATCCGTTCCGTTTTGTTGTCCAAAGGGAATACGCGGGCATCGGCGGACCGGATCATTTGCATCTTTTTGCCAGGCCGTGGTGATCCGCCCGGCCGGCTGTGCCGTATTCCTTGCATGTTGACGCAAGCCGCCCCGCGCCTTTTTCCTGATGCACGCCGTTCGGCGCGCCCCTATGCTGTGCGCCGAAGCAAGGCCCCGGATGAAGGGTCTTGCGTGATGGGGACCGGTGTGGACAGAACCGCAGTAAAGGGTGATGAGGCGGATTGGACCAGCGCGATGCTGGCCTTGCGCGACCGGCAGGACCGCGAGGCATTTGCCGCGCTGTTTCGGCATTTCGCGCCGCGGGTCAAGGCGTTCCTGATGAAGGGCGGCGCCAGCGCCCCCCAGGCCGAAGAGGTGACGCAGGACGTGATGGCGACCTTGTGGAACAAGGCGCATCTGTTCGACCCGACCCGCGCCAGCGTGGCGACGTGGATCTTTACCATCGCGCGCAACCGCCGGATCGATGCGATCCGCCGCACGCGCCGCCCCGAACCCGAGGATTTGCCCTGGGGCCCAGAACCCGAGCCGGACCAGGCCGAGGTGATGGCCCTGCAGCAGGAAACCGAACGGCTTGGCCAGGCCCTGGCCCAGCTTCCCGAAAAACAGAGGGAATTGATCGAACGGGCGTATTTCGGGGAACTGACCCATTCCGAAATCGCGCATGAAACCGGGTTGCCGCTGGGCACGATCAAATCCCGTCTGCGGCTGGCGCTTGACCGGCTGAGACACGAACTGAAGCGATGAAGCCATGACGCAAGACACGATCAACCACCACCTGACCGAAGACCTGCTGGCCGATTACGCCACCGGGGTTCTGGATGAGGCTTTCGCCTTGGCCGTGGCCACGCATGTGTCGCTGTGCGACGAATGTCGCGCGCGGCTGGGCGCGCTGGAGGCATTGGGCGGGTCGGTCCTGGAAACCGCAGGCGCGGTTGCGATGGACGAGGGCAGTCTGGACGCGGTGTTCGCGCGCATTGCGGGCGGACCCGGGGATACCAAACCGCGCCGGTCGGCAGGCGTGCTGCCCGCGCCCTTGCAGGATTATGTCGGTGGCGATCTGGCGGCGGTGCGCTGGCGCCCGGTCGGCATGGGGGTGCGGCAAGCCATATTGCGCACCTGTGGGACGGGCCGCGCGCGGCTTTTGTATATCCCTGCGGGCGTTGCGGTGCCCGATCACGGCCACAACGGGCGTGAACTGACGCTGGTGCTGCAGGGCGCCTTTCGGGATGAGGATGGCCGTTTCGCGCGCGGCGATGTGGAATGCGCCGATGAGGCGGTGGAACATACCCCGGTGGCCGAGCTGGGCGAGGATTGCATCTGCCTGGCCGTCACCGATGCGCCGCTGAAATTCCGCCGGCTGATCCACAAGGTCGCCCAGCCCTTCCTGCGGATCTAGTCGATCTGCACAACCCGGGGCGTGGTATCGGGGGCCAGTTCCTCAAAGTCGAAATTGTCCAGACGGCGGGCGCGCTTGCCCGCCTTCTCCGCCGAGATCTTGATTTCCTCGATGTCCTTCGCCGCTTGGCCAAAGTGCCGGTCAAGGTTTTCCACCCGTGTCCCCAGCCGGTCCACATCGGCGTAAAGCGCCGCCAGTTCCTTGCGGATCGCGCCGGCCTGTTCGCGCATCCGCGCATCCTTCAGCACCGCGCGCATCGTGTTCAGCGTGGCCATGCAGGTGGTGGGTGACACGATCCAGACCTTGGCGGCGAACCCCTCACGCACCAGTTCGGGGAAATTGGCGTGCAATTCGGCATAGACCGCCTCGGAGGGCAGGAACATCAGCGCGCCATCGGCGGTTTCGCCTTCCAGGATGTAGCGTTCGGAAATCGCCTTGATATGCGCCCGCACCGCAATGCGCATCATCCGCTGCGCCTCGATCATCTGGCTTTGGTTTTCGGCGCGGCGCAGGGCCTCATAGGCCTCCAGCGGGAATTTGCTGTCGATGACGATGGGGCCGGGCGGATTGGGCAGGTGGATCAGGCAATCCGCCCGCCGCCCGTTCGACAGCGTCGCCTGCATCGTGTAGCTGTCCGAGGGCATCGCCTTTTGCACGATGTCATGCAGCTGGATTTCGCCAAAGGCGCCGCGGGTCTGCTTGTTCGACAGGATATCCTGCAGGCCCAGCACATTGCCCGACAGTTTCTCGATATTGGCCTGCGCGCGGTCGATCGCCTCAAGGCGCTGCTGCAGGTCGCCCAGGCTTCGGGCGGTGCGGGTGGCGGTGCCATGCAGGCTTTCGGTCATGCCGCGCGACACATCGGCCAGCCGCTGTTCCATCAGGGCCAGCATCCGGGTCTGGCTGGTCACTTGCGCCTCGGACACATGATGCAAGCCCCCGGCCAGCTGTTGCTGCCCGTCCGACAGGCTTTGCACCCGCTGGCCCAGGGACGTCAGCTGCATGACCACCGGATCAAGGGCCCGGGCCGACCGGCTGGCGGCGCGCAGGACCAAAAGCAGCAGCACCACCAGCAGTGAAAGCCCTGCGAGGGCTGCCAGCACCGCCGGATGGTCCAGCGCAAATGCGGTCTGGCCCAGCTGGATCATGTGCGCCCGAACAGCCGCTCGATATCGGCCAGCCGCAGCTCGACATAGGTGGGCCGCCCGTGGTTGCACTGGCCGGAATGGGGTGTCGCCTCCATTTCGCGCAGCAGCGCGTTCATCTCCTCGGGGCGCATCTGGCGGCCCGACCGGACCGAGCCGTGGCAGGCCATGCGCGACAGAACCGCCTCGATCCGGGCTTGCAGGCGCTGGCTGTCGCCCAGATCGGCCAGTTCGTCCAGCACATCGCGCAACAGCGCGGCGGCGTTGATTTCACCAAGGATCGCAGGCGTTTCACGCACGGCGATGGCGCCGCCGCCAAAGGGTTCGATCGTCAGGCCAAGGCGGGCAAGGTCGTCGGCCATGTCCAGCAGGCGCGCGGCATCCTGCGGGGAAAGCTCCACGATCTCGGGGATCAGCAGGGCCTGCGCGGCCACCCCGTTTTCCGCCATCTGGCGTTTCAGCCGTTCATAGACCAGCCGCTCATGCGCGGCGTGCTGATCGACGATCACGATGCCGGTGTCGGTCTGCGCGATGATGTAATTTTCATGCACCTGCGCGCGGGCCGCGCCCAAGGGCCGCGCGGTCAGGTCGGGCGTGGGCGGGGCAGGGTCGGCCACGCGGGCGGTGGGCGCGAAGGGCGCGGCAAAGGGCTGCGGGCTTTCGGCAAAGATCGGTGCCTGCGCCGCATAGCTGGCCTGCAGTGCCCCCTGCGATGGGCGGTCCATCTGATAGACGCGCGGGAAGGGCGCGGGTTCGGGCCGCATCGCGCCCAGCGTCGCCCCCGCCACGGTGCTGGACGCCCGATGCCCCGCCCCCGCCAGCGCATGGCGCAGCGCGGTCACGATCAGGCCGCGCGCAAGACCCGCCTCGCGAAAGCGCACCTCGGCCTTGGCGGGATGGACGTTGACGTCCACGCGTTCCGGGTCGCAGGTCAGGAACAGGGCGGCGGCGGGGTGGCGATCACGCGACAGGAAATCCATATAGGCCGCGCGCAGCGCCCCCACCAACAGCTTGTCGCGCACCGGGCGGCCATTGACGAACAGGAACTGTTCCACCGCCGCGCCGCGCGAATAGGTGGGCAGCGCGGCATAGCCGGTCAGCCGCAGCCCTTCGCGTTCGGCATCGATCGGCACGGCGTTGTCGGTGAAATCACGGCCCAGCACGCGGGCAAGACGGCGTTCCAGCGCGCCGAACAGATCGCCCTGTTCGGCATCGGCGCGGAAAATTTCCCGCGCTTGCCCGCCCGACACGTCGTTGAGCGTAAAACTGACGTAGGGTTCCGCCATCGCCAGTCGCTTGATCACATCGGAAATCGCGCCCGCCTCGGCCCGGTCGGTGCGCAGGAATTTCAGCCGCGCCGGCGTGGCAAAGAACAGGTCGCGCAGTTCTACCACAGTGCCCCGGTTCAGCGCGGCGGGTTTCACCGGGCCGATGCGCCCGCCCGCGACCTCGATCCGGGCGGCGTCGAACCCTTCGGCGCGCGAGGTGATCGCCAGCCGCCCCACCGCGCCAAGGCTGGGCAGCGCCTCGCCGCGAAAGCCGAAGGTGTGGATGTTCAGCAGGTCCGATCCGTCGATCTTGGACGTTGCATGCCGCGACAGCGCCAGCGGCAGATCTTCGGGCGCCATGCCGCAGCCGTCATCGGTGATGCGGATCAGCGTCTTGCCACCATCGGCGTAATCCACCGCGATCCGCGTGGCCCCGGCATCCAGCGCGTTTTCCACCAGCTCTTTCACCGCCGAGGCCGGACGTTCCACCACCTCGCCCGCCGCGATGCGGTTGGCGGCGGTTTCATCCAATTGGCGGATGATCGGGCGCGCGGCGCCTATCTTGGGCTGGGTTGCGTTCATGCCACAACAGATAGCATGACCGCGCCGCCAGAGCCATAGATTCGGGGCGTCAGTTCAACCCGACCGGCCGCCCCACCACGACAAAGTGCAGCGCCTGGGCATCCAGCAACCGGCGCGCCACACGGGCGACATCTTCGGCGGTGACCGCCTCAACCTTGGCGTTGCGGGTGTTGACATAGTCGATCGGCAGATCAGACAGCTGCATCCCCACCAGAATGTCCGCGATCCGGCCATTGCCGTCAAAGCGCAGCGGATAAGCGCCGGTCAGATAGGTCTTGGCATCGGCCAGTTCCTGCGCGGTGACGCCTTCATCGACGATACGCGCCCATTCCGCCCTGACGACACCAATCGCCTCGGCGACCTTTTCATTGGCCGATGCGAAGGATCCCTGCCAGGTTTCCGCAAGATCCTTGGGCACGATATAGGATGCGATGCCATAGGTCAGGCCGCGCTTTTCACGCACCTCATTCATCAGTCGCGATGAAAACCCGCCCGCGCCCAGAACCTCGTTCAGGATATAGGCGGCAAAGAAGTCGGGGTCGTCCATGGCAAGGCCCTGATGGCCGAAAATCACCACCGATTGCGGGCTGTCATGATCCACCACGGTGATCCCGCCGGTCAGGCTCAAGTCTGCCCGCGGCGGCATCGGCGCGCCGGTTTCGGGCAGATCACCCAGAAGGCGGTCCAGCAGGACGCCCAGGTCTTCGGCGCTGATGTCGCCCACCGCCGATACGAACAGCCGGTCGCGGGCCATGACGCGGGCGCGGGCGTCGAACATGTCCTCGCGGGTCAGCGCATTCACGCTGTCCGCCGTGCCATTGATCGAGGACCCATAGGGATGATCGCCATAGGCCAGCCGCGCAAAGGTATCGCCCGCGATTGACTGGGGATCCTTCTCCGCGCGCGCGATGGCCGACAACACCTGCCCGCGCACCCGGTCCAGCGCGGTCTGGTCAAAGCGCGGGTTGACCAGCGCCTCGCGCAGCAGCGCCACCGACGCATCGCGGTTTTCGGTCAGCATCTGCGCCGAGATCGACAGCGTGTCATCGCCCACGTCAAAGCCAAAGCGCGCGGCCAGCGTTTCGGCGGCCTCGGCAAAGGCCTGCGCGTCCATGTCGCCCGCGCCCTCTTCCAGCAGCGCGGTCATCAGGTTGATCGCCCCCCGCTTGCCCGGCGCATCCAGGCTGGCCCCGCCCCGGAACCGGATTTCCAGCGCGGTGAAGGGAATGTCGTGGTTTTCCACCAGCCAGGCGGTGATCCCGCCCGGCGAGGTGACCGGCGTGATGTCAACGGCGGCCCGGGCCGGCAGGGCAAGGGTGATCGCGGCGATGGTGGCCAGAACGAAACGGATCATTGCGTCACCTCGGCTTCGGGTTTGGCCAGATAGCCGGTCACCGCGCGGCGCCGGTCGAACAGGTCACGCGCCGCGGCCATCACATCGGCCTCGGTCACCGCCATCAGCGCATCGGGCCAGGCCTGCACATCGGCCACGCTCAGCCCGGTGGCCAGCGCCTCGCCATAGCGGTGGGCAAGGCCCTGCGCATTGTCGCGCGCATAGATTTCCGCGGCGCGGATCTGGGTGCGGATGCGTTCGAACCGTTGGGGGTCGACGCCTTCGGCCAGGAAACGGGCGATAGCCGCATCCAGCGCCGCCTCGGCCTCTGCCAGGGGCACATCGGCGGCGGGAACGGCCATCACGGTGAAGGTGGTGTCATCCAGCGACAGCCCGTCATAAAAGGCCGCCGCATAGATCGCCACGCCACTGTCAAAGACCAGCGACCGGCCCAGAACCGAGGTCGCCATGTTCCCGCCCAGAAGCTCGGCCAGAACCGTCAGCGCGGCGGCGCGCGCCTGATCGCCTGGGTCGCGTTCGGGGGCCAGATAACTGCGCATCACATAGGGCTGCGCCACCCGCGCATCTTCATACCGCAGCCGCCGTTCGGCCAGGTGCGGCGGTTCCTGCACGCGCTGGCGCGGGGCCAGATCGGGGGTCGGTTCCAGCCCGCCGTAATGGGTTTCGGCCAGGGCCCGCACCTCATCGGCGCTGACATCTCCGGCGACCACAAGGATCGCGTTGTTGGGCGCATAGAAGCGTTCATACCAGTCCTGCGCATCCTCGCGCGTCAACGCTTCCATTTCATGGCGCCAGCCGATGATCGGGCGGGCATAGGGATGGTTCAGATACTGGGCCGCCCGGCGCTGTTCGGAAAAGATTGCGGCGGGGTCGCTGTCGGTGCGCTGATTGCGTTCCTCGATGATCACCTGAAGTTCGGTGCGCCAGTCTTCCTCGGACAGGATCAGATCGCGCATCCGATCGGCCTCCATCTTCATCACAAGGTCCAGCCGATCCGCCGCGATGCGCTGGAAATAAGCGGTATAGTCGTAAGAGGTGAAAGCATTGTCCGACCCGCCATTGGCCGAAACGGTCTTTGACAATTCCCCCGGGGCCAGATCGTCGGTGCCCTTGAACATCAGATGTTCCAGAAAATGCGCGACCCCCGACTTGCCCGGCGCCTCATCGGCGGAACCGGCGCGGTACCAGACCATATGCACCACCACCGGGGCCCGGCGATCCTCGATCACCACGGCTTCCATGCCGTTGGACAGGGTGAAATGGCTGACCGTCTCGGCGGCGGCCTGCGTCGGCAGGGTGCCCGCCAGGATCGCCAGGAACAGCGCTCGCAACATGATAACCTCCTTGAAACCGGGCTACAATCTACCCCCGGTGCAAGAGGCTTCAACCCGCATGACGCGTTGTTGATCGGGGTCAGTCAAGCCGCGGATCGGGCGGGGCTGCCGGCGTGCGCAGACCCGCACGGCGCCAGCGTTCCAGCTCGGCTTGCTGGTCCAGCGACATTGGCGCATAGGCGCGGTAATAGGTGTTCACATCAAAGATGCGTTCCAGCAGCCGGCCATCGTTTTCGCGCCGATAGGCGACATCCTCTGCCGCCAGCTGGCTGCGAATATCGCCCGCGGTGCCAAACCGCCCGGCATGCGCCACAAGCCCCGCATCCGCCGCAGGCAGCGCACCGGCCAGTGCAACCCGGGCCGGGTTGCCACCAAGGGCTGCGACCGCATCGGCCATCGGCGTCGGATCGGTAAGGTTCGCACCGCCCGGCGTCGGTTCCGGCAGGGCGGCAAGATCCGCGGGCATCTGCAGGGCCTTGGTGGGCAGGATGCCGAATTCATCCGGGCCTTGGGTTGCCGAACGCAGGTTCATCAGCTGTGGCTCACCCTTGTCGCCGCAGGCGGCCAGCATCAGAACCGCCGCAAGTGCAATTGCGCTTCTGCCGATCCGTGCCTGCATGGGCCATCCCCTCATCCGTTCGCCCCCGTTCCGCCCCTCTTAGCGCATGTGGCTGCGCGCGTCACGGGGGAAAGGCACCGTGCCCGCACGCCACGCGCTAGCGCTTGGCGGACTTGCCCTTGCCCTCGCCTTCCTGCCCGGTGAACAGCACCAGCCCCGCCGCGCCAAGAAAGATCGTGATATCGGCCACGTTGAACGAATAGGGGTTGTCGAACCAGGGCGTCGACATGTTCAGAAAATCGGCGACCGCCCCGTACCACAGCCGGTCGATCACATTGCCGATCGCGCCGCCCACCAGAAGCCCCGCCGAAACCTGCACGATCCCCCGGTGCGGGCTGCGCGCCACCCAGATCCAGATCCAGGCGGAAACGGCCAGCGCCACGCCAATCAGCACCCAGCGCGCCAGATCGCTTTCACCCGAAAACAGGCCAAAATTGATGCCTTGGTTCCAGGCCATGCGGAAATTGATCCATGGCGGCAGCACCTCGACCACCAGCCGCCGATCAAGGCCCAGCCCATGCACAACGGCATATTTGCTGACCTGGTCCAGAACCAGAACCGCCGCCGCCACCTTCGCCGCCAGACGCATGAACCCCCGCCTCTTCTTCTTGGACCAAATACTCCCGCCGGAGGCATCCGCGGTCCGAGCCCGCGCATGCCCCTGGCCAATGCGCGTCAGTGCCGGAAATGCCGCATCCCGGTAAAGACCATCGCCAGCCCGCGTTCATTGGCGGCATCGATCACTTCCTGGTCGCGCATCGACCCACCCGGCTGGATGATCGCCGTCGCGCCCGCCTCGGCGGCGGTGATCAGCCCGTCGGCAAAGGGGAAGAACGCGTCCGACGCCACGACGGAACCCTTGGTCAGCGGCGCGGGCAGGCCCATCACCTCGGCCATGTCGCGCGCCTTCTGGGCGGCGATGCGGGTGCTGTCGACGCGGCTCATCTGGCCGGCGCCGACGCCCACGGTGGCGCCATCCTTGACATAGATGATCGCGTTCGACTTGACATGCTTGGCGACCTTCCAGGCGAACAGCAGATCCTGCAGTTCCTGTTCCGTCGGCTGGCGTTCGGTCACGACCTTCAGATCCGCGCGCGTGATCGCGCCATTGTCCTTGCCCTGGACCAGGAACCCGCCCGCGACCTGGCGATAGGTGGTGATCGCCGCTTTCGGGTCGGGCAGGGCGCCGGTGGTCAGCAGCCGCAGGTTCTTTTTCGCGGCAAAGATCGCGCGGGCGTTCTCATCCGCATCGGGGGCGATCACGACCTCGGTGAAGATCTTGCAGATTTCCTCGGCGGTCGCGCCGTCCAGCACCTGGTTCAGCGCGATGATCCCGCCAAAGGCCGAGGTGCGGTCGCAGTCGAAGGCGCGGGTATAGGCCTCGGTCAGGGTGGCGCCGGTTGCCACGCCGCAGGGGTTGGCATGCTTGATGATGGCGCAGGCCGGGGCGTCGGCACCGAATTCGGCGACCAGTTCAAAGGCCGCGTCAGTGTCGTTGATGTTGTTGTAGGACAGCTCTTTGCCCTGCCACTGTTTCGCCGTGGCAACGCCCGGGCGGTTTGACCCGTCCAGATAGAAGGCCGCCTGCTGATGCGGGTTTTCGCCATAGCGCAGGGTCTGGGCCAGCATGCCGGCAAAGGCGCGGCGGCGCGGCGTTTCCTGGTCGATCGCGCCCGCCATCCAGGTGGACACGGCTGCGTCATAGGCGGCGGTGCGGGCATAGGCGATCTGCGCCTGACGCTGACGGAACGCCAGTGAGGTGCGCCCGTCATTGGCAGCCAGTTCGGCCAGCACCGCATCATAATCCTGGACATCGACGATGGTGGCGACGAAGGCGTGGTTCTTGGCCGCCGCACGGATCATCGCGGGGCCGCCGATGTCGATATTCTCGATGCAATCGGCGTAATCGCCGCCACGGGCCACGGTTTGTTCAAACGGATACAGGTTGACGACCAGCAGGTCGATCGGCTCGATGCCGTGGGCTGCCATGGCGACCAGATGTTCGTCATTGTCGCGCAGCGCCAGCAGGCCGCCGTGGACATTGGGGTGCAGCGTCTTGACGCGACCGTCCATCATCTCGGGAAAGCCGGTCACCTCGGCCACGTCGCGCACCGCCAAGCCCGCATCGCGCAGCGCCTTTGCGGTGCCGCCGGTGGACAGCAATTCCACCTCTTGCGCGGCCAGGGCCCGGGCAAAGTCGATCAGCCCGGTCTTGTCGGAAACGGAAATCAGCGCACGGCGCAGCGGCACGAGGTTGGTCATGGGGATGGCAGTCCTTCTGAATCAGTCGTCGGTAGGGGGTGGGGCATCGGGGCCGATGTCGCGTAACGCCGCGGGCGTATCCTGTGCTTTCGCCAAGGTCCAGCCTAACTGGCAGGCATAATCCAGAACCCGCGCCGCGAGCACGATCTGGCGCGTGGCGCGCGGGCGCAGCCGCCCGCTTTCCAGATAGACAGATGGTTCCAGCGTCAGATCGCCGATGCCGTCATGGCGGAACACCCAGATCTCGCCCGATTTCAGCGCCATGGACACGGCCGCGCCGCCCAGATCCAGCGTTGCATCCACATCGGGGTGCAGGTGAAAGCGGATCGCGAAGGGGATGCCTTGCAGGCCGGTGCGGTCGAACAGCACCTCAAAGCGTTTGCGATCCTCGGGCGTCATCGCGCCCAGCGTGTCGGTGCCGCGCAGGGTCCGGCCATCGGATGAAAGGTCCAGATCGCGCACATGGGTCATGCCGTGGGTCGGCGCATAGCCGTCATGGCCGCACAGCAGGCGGGTGCCGTCACTGTCGGGGTCCGGCTGCACCCAGACCTGTTGCGGCACCTCGGTCAAAAGCCCGCGTGTGCCGCGCCCCAGCATCCCGTCAGGGCCCAGCCGCGACGAGGAATATCCCAAAATCCCAAGCGTGGAATGGCTGGGCGTGGCGCGCCCGGCCCGATGCCAGTCGGCCCCGAACCCCGCGCCCGAACCGCAATTGACGATCAGCGGACGCCGCCCCGAGGTCAGTTCGAACGCCAGCGTCGAGGCATGGGCATTGGCCGAGGCCCGGCCCTGCGGCGGGGCCGCAGCATCCACAATGACCGTGGTGCGCCCGCCATGCAGCCGCGCAAAGCCCATCGCCAGACCCGCCGCTATCGTGGTGCGCGCCCCGGCCCGCACCCCGGATTGCGCCAGCGCCTGATCCAGCCGGCCTTCGGCGCCGCGCCCGCCGCCGTGAAAGCGCGCAAGCCCGCCATCGGCATGGCGCAGGGCGCGCAGGGTGGGGGCGATGCGCTCGATCGCGGCCAGATGCGCGGGGGCGGGGGTGCGCCCGGCCTGCGACAGGGCGGCGGCGGCCCAGGTCAGCAGGGTCATCACCTCTAGCAGATCTTCGGGGTTGCGGGTGGGGATGCCGCCCTCGGCACCGATCTGATCGTCGCATTCAC
Organism: Phaeovulum molybdatiresistens; assembly: GCF_023544865.1. GTDB lineage: Bacteria > Pseudomonadota > Alphaproteobacteria > Rhodobacterales > Rhodobacteraceae > Pontitalea. The sequence goes on from NZ_JAMJFX010000003.1 coordinate 43,552, forward strand.
GCGCCAGCGCGGCGGCGGCGGGGCCCGCCAGGCGTTCCATCCCGGTCAGCGACAGGCCAGCATAGACCAGGCCCGTCAGCGCCTCAAAGCGCGGCAGCCCCGGTGAGGCCGACTTCCACCGCCGCGACAGAAAGATGGTCTGCTGGCCAAGGCTGCGGAAGAACCGGTCGGCGGCGGCGCGGTCCTGTCCGTTCAGCAACAGGATCGCGTGGTTGATCCAGCGGATCAGCCGCCGTCCCGTCAGATCGGGGGTCCAGCCCGGCCCCTTGCCGGCGCCGAAACGGGCGATCCAGTCAAAGACCCAGGCCTGGGCGCGCACCCGCGCCTCGCGGTCGCCAACGGCGGCCAGATCGTCCAGCCAGGCGCCGCCATGCAGCGCCTCTTCAAAGGCGGGGTCGGGCATCGGCAGATCCCACAGCCCGGTGCCGGGCCCCTCGATCAGGAAGCCCGCGAACAGGAAATTGCCCGCAATCAGCTGACGCCCGCGTGCGAAAGATCCGATGGTGCGCGGTTCGGGCTGGCTGACAAAGCCGGTTGCCGGGCGCGCGCGTGCTGCGATTCGCGCCGCCAGACGGGTCAGAACCCGATCCGCGCGCCCCGAAAGGCCACTTGCCGCCTGTCCCTGCCGCGTGACTCGCCCTGCCATGATCCCGCCGGTTGTCCCGTTTCGTGCCGCCTCATGCGGGGGGCACCATAGTGTGGCCCCCGTGCGCTGTCACCGATCAATTCCCCGCCTCGGCGGGCAGATGCAGGGCGGCGATGTAAAAGCCGTCAAGTCCGCCGCGATCGGCCCATTGATCGGGCCGCAGCCGCAGGCCGCCTTCGGGGCTGTGCCACTGTGGGTCAAGGCCCGGCAGGTCGGGCGGGATGATGCCAAGACCGGGGTGCCGGTCCACCGCGGCGCGGACCTGCGCCTCGCCTTCCTCGGGCAGAAGCGAGCAGGTGCAGAACACCAGCCGCCCGCCCGGAACCAGCCAGCCCAGTGCGCGGTCCAGCAGCCGGGCCTGCAGCGCGACAAGATCCTTCAGCCCGGCCGGATCCTTGACAAAGGGCAGGTCGGGGTGGCGGCGGATCGTGCCGGTGGCCGAACAAGGCGCGTCCAGCAAGATCGCGTCAAAGGGCGCATCGGGCACCCAGTCCAGCGCATCGGCCACCACGCTCTGCGCCGCCAGCCCGCAGCGCGTCAGGTTGTCGCGCAGCCGCGCCATGCGCGGGGCGGAAATGTCCAGCGCCGTCACCTTGGCCCCCGCAGCGGCCAGCTGCATCGCCTTGCCGCCCGGCGCGGCGCACAGATCCAGCACCCGTTCGCCCGGCTGCGGGGCCAGGACGCGCGCGGCCAGCGCGGCGGCGGCATCCTGCACCCACCAGTCGCCTTCGGCAAAGCCGGGCAGGTCCGACACCTGCCCCCGCGCCGCCAGCCGGACCGACCCGGTCGGCAGCGCCACCCCGCCCAGCCGCGCCGCCAGCGCCTGGGCATCGCCATCCTTCGGCGTCAGGTCCAGCGGTGCGCCGGCCAGATGCGCGGCCTCCATCGCCTGCACCGCTGTCTTGCCCCAGGCCGACATCAGCCGCCCGCGCAGCCAGCCCGGCAAGGCGGGGGTGGGCAGCGTGGGCCAAAGCGCGGGGCCGGTTTCGGCCACCCGGCGCAGCACCGCATTGACCATTCCGGCATAACCTTCGGTGCGCCGCCCGCCCGCCCGCGCCAGCGCCACGGCGGCATGAACCACACCATGGGGGGCGGCGCCTTCCTCCAGCATCTCGACGGTGGCCAGGCGCAGAAGCGCGCGCAGATCGGCGGGCGGGGCCTTGCGCAGATGCGGCTTCAGAACCGCATCGGCCCGCCCCAGATGGCGCAGCGTGGTCAGCGCCAGGCGCTGCGCGCGCGCCCGGTCCGCCGGTTCCAGCGCCGCAAGCGCGCCTGCCGCCAGCTGATCGGACAGCGCCTGCCGCCCCTCGGTCACGCCCGTGATCAGCCCCAGCGCCGCCCGGCGCGCCGCATCTGTCCTGCTCATGCCCCGCGACCCTTCGACTTGTTGCGCCCGTTTCCCGGCCCTATATCATGCCCCGACCATTGCCAAGGAAGGCCCGCCAAGGAACGCCCGGATGACCGACGAGCCGCAAAAAGACCTGCCCGCAGCCGCGCAACGCGCGTTGGCCGAAGCCGAGGCGCGCCGCAAGGCCGCCCGCGCGCTGGACCTGCCGCCCGAACTGGGCGGTCGCGACGGCCCCGAGCCTGTGCGATTCGGCGATTGGGAAAAGAAGGGCATCGCGGTCGATTTCTAGGCGACCGTGTCCGGTTGGGCCGGAACGGGTGTCAGTCCGCCAGCCCCAGAACATCGATCATGTCATATTCGCCCGGCTTCTGCGTCTGGCCCCACAGGGCGGCCTTCAGCGCGCCACGGGCAAAGATCGCGCGATCCGTGGCGACGTGGCGCAGCACGATGCGTTCCCCCGCGCCCGCAAACAGCACATCATGTTCGCCCACGATGTCGCCGCCCCGGATCGCGGAAAAGCCGATCGCCCCGGGCCGACGCGCGCCAGTGATGCCATCGCGGCCCGATTCGCGGTTTTCCTCCAGCGGGATGCCGCGCCCCTCGGCCGCGGCCTCGCCCAGCATCAGCGCCGTGCCCGAGGGCGCGTCGACCTTCATCCGGTGATGGGCCTCGATCACCTCGATGTCCCAGTCTGCATCCAGCGCGCGCGCCACCTTTTTCGTCAGCTGCACCAGCAGGTTGACGCCCAGGCTCATGTTGCCGGCGCGCACGATCACGGCATGGCGCGCGGCGGCCTTCAGCCGCGCCAGATGCTCGGCTTCAAGGCCGGTGGTGCCGATCACATGCACCGCGCGCGCCTGCGCGGCCAGCGCCGCGAATTCGACCGTTGCCGCAGGGGCAGTAAAGTCGATCACCGCCTGCGCGCGGGAAAACGCCTGCAGCGGGTCATCGGTTACGGTCACGCCATTGGCCTGCCCGCCCAGCATCACCCCCAGATCCTTCCCGATCCAGTCATGGCCCGCGCGTTCCACCGCCCCCACCAGCCGCGCCTTGTCGGATGCGGCTACGGTGGCGGCCAGCATCCGGCCCATCCGGCCCGAGATCCCGGTGATGACGATACCCGGCAGATCGGTCATGGCTGTCTCTCTCTCCTTCGTGATCGGCTTTCCTTAGCGGCTTGGCGTGCGCTTGGCAAAGGCCCGTTGCGGGCGCGCCGGGCTTGGCCTACATGGGGGGCATGGCAAAGAACCGTTTTTCCTTGGGCGATGGCCCCTCGCAACGGCAGCTTCGCGTGGGCGAGCTGATCCGGCGGACCCTGTCGGATGTGCTGATGCGTGGCGATGTGCATGACCCCGACCTCAACCGCATCTCGATCACCGTCGGCGAGGTGCGGACCTCGCCCGACCTGAAGGTCGCGACCGCCTATGTCACGCCGCTGGGCGGGCAGGGCGCCGAAGAGATGCTGGCCGCCCTGCGCCGCAACAAGGGCGAATTGCGCCACCTGGTGTCGCGGACGCTGACGCTGAAATTCGCGCCAGAACTGCGGTTTCGGCTGGATGAGACGTTTGACCGGCTGGATGAAACGCGGCGGATGTTTGCCGACGAACGCGTGCAGCGCGACATCGCGCAACCCGACGCGGATGATGAAGACGATCTGGATTAACGCAGTTCTGCTGGCGCTGGCGGCCCCCGCCTGTGCCCAGACCTGCCGGGCGATCGTCTTTGAAGATACCCCCTTTACTGTCTGTGACGTGCAGGCCGGCGCCGACCTGCGGCTGTGGCTGAACGATGCCGAGGGGCGGCTGATCGGCACGCCGGAACGGCTGGCCAACGAACTGGCCGAAGGCGAGGCGCTGGTCTTTGCGATGAACGCGGGCATGTATCATCCCGACCGTCGCCCGGTGGGACTGTATGTCCAGGACGAGACCGAGATTGCGCCGATCGTCACCGCCGCCGGTCCCGGCAACTTTGGCATGCTGCCCAACGGCGTCTTTTGCGCTGATCAGGGGTTTGCGGTGATCGAATCGCGCCGCTTTGCGCAAGAAGCGCCCCCCTGTCGCATCGCAACCCAGTCCGGCCCGATGCTGGTGATCGAAGGCGCGCTGCACCCCCGCTTCCTGCCCGACAGCGACAGCCTGAACATCCGAAACGGCGTGGGCGTATCCGCCGACGGTCAGACCGCATGGTTCGCGATTTCCGATGCGCCGGTGACCTTCCACCGCTTTGCCCGGCTGTTCCGCGATGAGCTGGGCACGCCGGATGCGCTTTATCTGGATGGCTCGGTGTCGCGGCTGATCGCACCGGGGCTGGGGCGCGCGGACCTTGGCGTGCCGATGGGCCCGATCATCGGGGTCGTCACCCGCGATTGACGGGCGCGAGGGGTTCAGCTAGCACGCGGCCTTTCGGAACAGGAGGGCACCATGGCTCGCAAGAAGGGACGCGACATTTCCGGCTGGCTGGTGGTGGACAAGCCCGCGGGCGTCACCTCGACCACGGTGGTCAACAAGGTGCGCTGGGCGCTGGACGCCAAAAAGGCGGGCCACGCGGGCACGCTGGACCCGGCGGCGACCGGCGTTCTGGCCGTGGCGCTGGGTGAGGCGACAAAGACCGTGCCCTACATCACCGATGCGCTGAAATGCTATCGCTTTGCCGTCCGTTTCGGCGCCGCGACCAATACCGACGATGCCGAAGGAACGGTGATCGCCACCTCGGACGCGCGTCCGACCGATGCGGACATCGCCGCCGCCCTGCCCGCCTTTGTGGGCGACATCCAGCAGGTGCCGCCGCAATTCTCGGCCGTCAAGGTTGAGGGCGAGCGCGCCTATGCCCTGGCCCGTGCGGGCGAGGAAATGGACCTGGCCGCCCGCCCGCTTTACGTGGAAAGCCTGGTGCAGGTGGCGCGCCCCGATGCCGATACGGTGGAACTGGAACTGGTTTGCGGCAAGGGCGGCTATGTGCGCTCGATCGCGCGCGACCTGGGGCAGGCGCTGGGCTGCCTGGGCCATGTGCTCTGGTTGCGCCGGGTCTGGTCGGGCCCCTTTGAGGCGGAAGACGGGCTATCGCTGGAGGATATCGACCGCCTCGCCCGCACGCCGGATTTGGATGCCAGGGTGCTGCCGCTTGAGGTGGGTCTGGCCGACCTGCCGGAACTGCGCGCCACCCCCGAGGGCGCGGTGCGGCTGAAGAACGGTAACCCCGGCATGGTGATCGCGGCCGATGCCGATTACGGCGATGAGGCCTGGGCAAGTTTTCAGGGCAAGCCCATCGCCGTGGGTATCTACAAGTCGGGCGAGCTGCACCCCAGCCGGGTCTTCAACCTCTGACGGATCACGGGCGGCGCGGGCGAATGAGTATTTGGACCAAGAAGAAGCGGCATCTGTTTCTTCTTGGCAAAAATACTCCCGCCGGAGGCTTCCGCAGCCGGGCCCGGGCGCCCGGGCTTGTCAACCTGTGGTGCAGGGCCGAGAAGAGCACATGATCACACGTCATCATCAGAAGGGCGATGCCGCCTCGACCGCCGTCTATTCTGATTGCGAACGCTATCGTTATCTGTTGACGCGCACCTGGGATGAGGGCGGCGCCCGCGCCTTGTTCGTGCTGCTGAACCCCTCCACCGCGACTGAGGCGCAGAACGACCCGACCGTCGAGCGGTGCGAGCGGCGCGCGCGCCGGCTGGGCTTTGGGGCGTTCCGGGTGGTGAACATCTTTGCTTTCCGCGCCACGGACCCCAAGGTGATGCGGGCGCAGGCCGATCCGGTGGGCCCCGGCAATGATGCGGCGATTCTGGAAAGCCTGGATTGGGCGGGGGCGCCGGGGCACCGGATCATCTGCGCCTGGGGCGCGCATGGCGCGCATCTGGGGCGCGGCGCCGCGGTTGAGCGGATGCTGCGCGCGTCTGGGCACGATTTGTTCCATCTGGGGCTGACTGGCGCAGGTGCGCCCAAGCATCCGTTGTATATCGGCTACGATCGCCAGCCGGAACGGTGGTGAGGGCGTCCATGTTAACCCATGGGTCCGTGGGTCGTGCTAAGAAAATCTGAACGGCCGAAGGGGCGGCGTTGTCCCGTGTGGTGGCCGGTAAAGGGTGTGTGGGTCATGTTTCTGATTTCAGGGCTGCTTGGATTGCTGGTCGCGGGTGTGTCGATCGGGCTTGCGCCCGCGACCGGCTCGCAGGAGCCGGGTGACGGTGCCGCGCCGGATGATGGTGCGTCCGATACGCCGCCGCCTGCGCCGGTTTCCGACACGATCGCCTGGGGCGGGGGTGATGGTGACGTTCTGTCGGGCGGCGCTGGCGATGATCAGCTGAACGGCTATGCCGGGGAAGACAGGCTTGGGGGCGGGCCGGGGCATGATGTGCTGGTTGGCGGTGCGGATGACGATGTGATCCTTGGCGACGCGGGGGATGACACCCTGATCGGCGAGGATGGCGATGACCTGCTTGAGGGTGGCGCGGGCAATGATCTTCTGGCGGGCCATTTCGGCGATGACACCCTTGAGGGTGGGGCCGGCAATGATAGCCTGATCGGAGGGGCCGGTGCCGACCTTCTGCGGGGCGGGCCGGGCGATGACACGCTTGAGGGTGCGGCGGGCGAAGACACGCTGGAAGGCGGTCCCGGTGCGGATGAGCTGTTCGGTGGTGCCGGGGATGACTGGATCGACGGCCTTTCGGACGAGGATGAGGTGGATGCGCCGGATCTTCTGAATGGCGGGGAGGGGGCCGATATCCTGCTGGCGGGCCCGGGCGATTGGGCGCATGGCGGCGAGGGGGGCGATCTGTTCGCGATTGCCGATTGGGACGGTGCCGATACCCCCGCCAGAATAACCGATTTCAACCCCGCCGAGGATCGGATCGCGATCGTTTGGGACGGGGATGCCCCGGTGCCGGACCTGACGGTCGAGATTGCGGGGGCCGATATGGCGGTGATCATGCTGAACGGGGCCAAGATCGCCGAGGTTCTGAATGCACCGCATCTGGTGGTGGGCGATCTTTTGATCATGCCGCAAGGCGCCTTTGCGCGCTAAGCGGCCTGGGGCGCCTGCCGGGCCGGTGAAACAGGCTTCCCTTTTGGGCAAAATTCCCCTATACGCGCGCATCCGTCGCCTTTGGCGGATGCTCCATGGGCCTTGCTGGACGACATCCCGGCCTGCGCCATCCCTCTAACCGACAAGGAGACCCCGATGTCGATTACCGTTGAAGAAAAAGCCCGTCTGATCAAGGAATACGCGACCAAGGAAGGCGATACCGGTTCGCCGGAAGTCCAGGTGGCGATCCTGTCGTCGCGCATTGCGACGCTGACGGAACATTTCAAGGCCCACAAGAAGGACAACCACTCTCGTCGTGGTCTTCTGATGATGGTGGCCCAGCGCCGCAAGCTGCTGGACTATCTGAAGGGCAAGGACGAAGCGCGCTACGCCAAGCTGATTGAGCGTCTGGGCCTGCGCCGCTGATCCAGGGACGCGCCCTTCGGGGCGCGTTTCTCTTTCGATCCGGGCGGTTGTCCGGGTGTCGGCCTCCCCATCGGGCCTTATGGGGCGGGCAGCCGTGAAAGGAAAAGAGGCCACGGGCATGGGGCCCGTACGCAAACAGGCGCGGGGAGGGTCCCTGCGCGACGATAGGAAAAGCTGATGTTCAATATCACCAGGAAATCGATCCAGTGGGGCGAAGAAACGCTGACGCTGGAAACCGGCAAGGTCGCCCGTCAGGCGGACGGTTCGGTCATCGCGACGCTGGGGGAAACCTCGGTCATGGCCAACGTGACCTTCGCGAAAGAAGCGAAGCCGGGGCAGGATTTCTTCCCGCTGACCGTTCATTACCAGGAAAAATATTATGCCGCCGGCAAGATCCCGGGCGGCTTTTTCAAGCGTGAGGCGCGCCCGTCCGAGAAAGAGACGCTGACCTCGCGTCTGATCGACCGTCCGATCCGCCCGCTGTTCGTCGATGGCTTCAAGCACGAAGTGCTGGTGATGTGCACCGTCCTGAGCCACGACCTTGAAAATGAACCCGACATCGTGGCGATGATCGCCGCCTCGGCCGCGCTGACGGTTTCGGGCGTGCCGTTCATGGGCCCGATTGGTGCCGCGCGCGTGGGCTTTGCCAATGGCGAATACGTGCTGAACCCGGCCGTGGACGACATGCAGAAGCTGCGTGAAAACCCCGAACAGCGTCTGGATCTGGTCATCGCCGGCACCAAGGACGCCGTGATGATGGTCGAATCCGAAGCCTATGAGCTGTCGGAAGCCGAGATGCTGGGCGCCGTGAAGTTCGGCCATGAGGCGATGCAGCCGGTGATCGACCTGATCATCGACTTCGCCGAAGATTGCGCGAAAGAGCCCTTCGACTTCACCCCGCCGGATTACTCGGCGCTTTATGCCAAGGTGAAGGCCGCGGGCGAGGAGGCGATGCGCGCCGCCTATGCGATCCGCGACAAGGCCGCCCGTCATGACGCGGTGTCCGCTGCCAAGGCCGCGATCAAGGCGGCCCTGACCGAGGAAGAACTGGCCAACATCAACCTCGGCTCGGCGCTGAAGAAGCTGGAATCCTCGATCCTGCGCGGTGACATCATCAATGGTGGCGCGCGTATCGACGGCCGTGACAACCGCACCGTCCGCCCGATCGTGTCCGAAGTGGGCATCCTGCCGCGCACGCACGGGTCGTCGCTGTTCACCCGTGGCGAAACCCAGGCGCTGGTCGTGACCACGCTGGGCACCGGCGATGACGAACAGATCATCGACGCGCTGCACGGCAACAGCCGCTCGAACTTCCTGCTGCACTACAACTTCCCGCCCTATTCGGTCGGCGAAGTGGGTCGCGTGGGTTCGCCCGGCCGCCGCGAAATCGGCCATGGCAAGCTGGCCTGGCGCGCGTTGCAGGCGGTTCTGCCGGCGGCGACCGACTTCCCCTACACCATCCGCGTCGTGTCCGAGATCACCGAATCGAACGGCTCGTCCTCGATGGCGTCGGTCTGCGGCGGTTCGCTGTCGATGATGGACGCGGGCGTGCCGCTGAAGGCGCCGGTCGCGGGCGTCGCGATGGGCCTGATCCTGGAAGACGATGGCCGCTGGGCGGTTCTGACCGACATCCTGGGTGACGAAGACCACCTGGGCGACATGGACTTCAAGGTTGCCGGCACCGCCGAAGGCATCACCAGCCTGCAGATGGACATCAAGGTGGCGGGCATCACCCCTGCGATCATGGAGCAGGCCCTGGCGCAAGCCAAGGACGGCCGGATGCACATCCTGGGCGAGATGAACAAGGCGCTGTCCGCCGGTCGCCAGGAATTCTCGGCCCATGCCCCGCGCATCGAGACCATGCAGATCCCGACCGACAAGATCCGCGAAGTGATCGGCTCGGGCGGCAAGGTCATCCGCGAGATCGTGGAAGTGTCCGGCGCCAAGGTCGACATCAACGACGACGGCGTGATCAAGATCGCCTCGGCCAACGCCGAAGCGATCAAGAAGGCCTATGACATGATCTATTCGATCGTGGCCGAGCCGGAAGAAGGCAAGGTCTACACCGGCAAGGTCGTGAAACTGGTCGACTTCGGCGCCTTCGTGAACTTCTTCGGCAAGCGCGATGGTCTGGTCCATGTCTCGCAGATCGCGAACAAGCGGTTGAACCACCCGAACGAACTGCTGAAAGAAGGGCAGGAAGTGAAGGTCAAGCTCTTGGGCTTCGACGATCGCGGCAAGGTCCGCCTTGGCATGAAGATGGTCGACCAGGAAACGGGCGAGGAAATCGCGCCCGAGAAGAAGGAAAAGGATGAGGCCACCGAGGCCTGATCCGACCCCCGGAAAAGAAAGGCCCCGGAGCGCTCCGGGGCCTTTTTCGTTCAGGCGCGGTGTTTTGCGAACCGCAGGTAGGGCAGCTTGATGTCCAGCTCGCCGAACTTCTCGCGGGCTTCCTCGGTCGGGACCGACAGCGCCACGATCACGTCCTGACCGGGCACCCAGTTGGCGGGCGTGGCAAAGGGCACGCCATCGGTCGCCTGCACCGCATCCAGCGCGCGCAGGATTTCGGCAAAGTTGCGACCGACCGACATCGGATAGGTCATCGTCAGGCGAACCTTCTTGTCCGGCCCGATGATATAGACGGTGCGCACGGTCGCGGTGTTCGCGGGCGTCCGGCCTTCGGCGGGCAGGTAATATTCGGCGGGCAGCATGTCGAAGGCCTTGGCGACCGTCAGGCTGGTGTCGTCGATGATCGGGAAATCCGCCGGGGCGCCGCCGAAGGCTTCAATGTCGTGCTTCCATTTCTGGTGATCCGCGACCGAGTCCACCGACACGCCCAGAACCTTGGTGTTGCGCTTGGCCCATTCGCCGGCCAGTTGCGCCACGGCGCCGAATTCGGTGGTGCAGACCGGGGTGAAATCGCGCGGGTGGCTGAAGATGATCGCATAGCTGTCGCCGATCCAGTCGTGGAACCGGATCTGACCCGTGGTCGAGTCGGCTGTGAAATCGGGGGCGACGTCGTTGATGCGCAGACCCATGGCGGTCTCCTTGTTTGGATGGTTCGGGGCCTACTTAAGGGGCGAAGAACAAAATTGCACCCCGCTGCATTGTGACGGTTTAAGAATGGGATGAAATAGCACACTCGCGTTGTCATCCGGAACAATGTTCTCATGCATTGCATCCGCGCGTTTCGGATGCCACCTTGCCGCAAACGGAGGCTGGAATGATTTTCAAGCGCGACTTCTACATCAACGGCAAATGGGTCGCCCCGGCGGCGGCGCGCGACCATCAGGTGATCGACCCCTCGACCGAGGAACCCTGTGCGGTGATCTCGCTTGGCGATGCGGCCGATACCAACGCGGCCGTGGCCGCGGCCAAGGCGGCGCTGCCCGGTTGGGCGCTGATCGATCCGGCCGAGCGGCTGGCATGCGTCGAACGCATCCTGACGATCTACCGCGACCGCGCCGAGGATATGGCGCAGGCGATCAGCCTGGAAATGGGCGCGCCCATCGACCTGGCCCGCGGGTCGCAGGTCGAGGCCGGTGCCAGCCACATCCAGAACTTCATCACCGCCTTTCGGGACTTTCAGTTCCTGCGCCCGCTGGGCCCGCATGCCCCCGGCGCGATGATCGCGATGGAGCCTGTGGGCGTGGTCGGCTTGATCACGCCGTGGAACTGGCCGATGAACCAGGTCACGCTGAAGGTGATCCCGGCGCTGCTGGCAGGCTGCACGATGGTGCTGAAACCGTCCGAAGAATCGCCGCTGTCCTCGCTTTTGTTCGCGGAAATCGTCGATGCGGCGGGCGTGCCTGCGGGTGTGTTCAACCTTGTGAACGGCGATGGCATGGGCGTCGGCACGCAGCTGTCCACCCACCCGGATGTCGAGATGATTTCTTTCACCGGCTCGACCCGCGCGGGCATCGCGATCAGCAAGGCCGCAGCCGATACGCTGAAGCGCGTCTGCCTGGAACTGGGCGGCAAGGGCGCGAACCTGATTTTCGCCGATGCCGATGACAAGGCCGTGCAGCGCGGCGTGCGGCATTGCTTCAACAACTCGGGCCAGTCCTGCAACGCGCCGACCCGGATGCTGGTGGAACGCAGCATCTACGACCGCGCGGTCGCAATCGCCCGTGAAACCGCCGAGGCGACCCGCGTCGGCCCCGCGTCCGAGCCCGGCCGCCACATCGGCCCGGTGGTCAACAAGTCGCAATATGAAAAGATCCAAGGCCTGATCGAAAAGGGCATCGCCGAGGGCGCGCGGCTGGTCGCCGGTGGTCCGGGCCGTCCCGATGGCCTGAACCGGGGCTTTTTCGTGCGCCCCACGGTCTTTGCCGATTGCACCCCCGACATGACGATCATGCGCGAGGAAATCTTTGGCCCCGTCCTGTCGATCATGCCCTTCGATACCGAGGAAGAGGCGCTGCGCATCGCCAACGACACGCCCTATGGCCTGACCAACTATGTCCAAACCCAGGATGGCGCGCGCCGCAACCGACTGGCGCGGCTGTTGAAATCCGGCATGGTCGAGATGAATGGCCAAAGCCGCGGCGCGGGCTCGCCGTTCGGCGGCGTCAAGGCCTCGGGTCGGGCGCGTGAAGGCGGGCATTGGGGGATTGAGGAATTCCTCGACGTCAAGTCGATTTCCGGCTGGTCCGACTGACGGCTTCGTATTGCCCTTGGTCGCGCGGTCCGTCAGTATCGCGCGGCTTTCAAGGAGACTGCCATGACCTTCACCCTCGCCACCTGGAACATCAACTCGGTCCGCCTGCGCGAAGGGTTGGTGGCGCGCCTTCTGGCCGACGAAGCGCCCGACATCCTGTGCCTTCAGGAATGCAAAAGCCCGGTGGAGAAAATCCCGCTCGAGGCGTTCCGGGCGCTGGGCTACAACTGGATCGTGGCGCGGGGTCAAAAGGGCTATAACGGCGTGGCGATCCTGTCGCGCCTGCCGATCACCGAGGCGGGGGCGGGCGACTACGCCGGGCTGGGCCATGCCCGCCATGTCGCGGCGCGGCTGGCAAACGGCGTCACCATCCACAATTTCTACGTCCCGGCGGGCGGTGACATTCCCGACCGTGAACAGAATGTGAAATTCGGCCAAAAGCTCGATTTCCTGACCCACATGCGCGACGATTTCCATGCCGATCGGCCGAAAAAGGCGATCCTTGTGGGTGATCTGAACATCGCCCCGCGTGAAGATGACGTGTGGAACCACAAACAACTGCTCAAGATCGTCAGCCACACCCCCATCGAGGTTGAGCATCTGGCCCAGACCCAGGATGCAGGCCGTTTCGTCGACATCACCCGGCAGGACATTCCGCAGGGGTTGTTGTATTCGTGGTGGTCCTATCGTTCCCCCGATTGGGACGCGGCTGACAAGGGCCGTCGGCTGGACCATATCTGGGCCACGGCCGACATTTCCAACGCGGCGCATGGCTCGCGCGTGTTGCGGGCGGCGCGGGGATGGGACCAGCCGTCCGATCACGCCCCGGTTTTCGCGACTTTTGATCTCTGACCCTTGGCGGCGGCGCGGCGCGCGCGCATATAGGGAACAACCGATTTCCAGAGGAGCCCGAAGATGTTTGGCACCCAAGCACAACCCGCCCATTCCGAACTCGTGAAAGACGTGACCGAAGCCAATTTCATGGCCGAGGTGATCGACAAATCCATGACCGTCCCGGTGATCGTGGATTTCTGGGCGCCGTGGTGCGGCCCCTGCCGCCAGCTTGGCCCCGCGCTTGAGGCGGCGGTGAACGACGCCAAGGGCAAGGTCGTGATGGCCAAGATCAACGTGGATGAAAACCAGATGATCGCGGGCCAGATGCGGGTGCAGTCGATCCCGACGGTCTATGCCTTCTGGCAGGGCCAGCCGGTGGACGGCTTTCAGGGCGCGCTGCCGGGGTCCGAGATCAAGAAGTTCGTGGACAAGTTGACGGCGCTGGCCGGTGACGGTGGTCTGGCCGAGGCCGTCGAGGCCGCCGAGACGATGCTGGCCGAGGGCGCGGCGGTCGATGCCGCCGAAACCTTCGCCGCGATTCTGGGCGAGGATCCGGAAAACGCCGATGCCTTTGGTGGGCTGGTCCGTTCGCATATCGCACTGGGCAATCTGGATCAGGCCGATGCCTTCCTGGCCGGTGTGCCCGCCAAGATCGCCACCGCCGCCCCGGTTGAGGCTGCGCGCGCGCAATTGGCACTGGCCCGTCAAGCCGCCGAGGCTGGTCCGCTGGGCGAGCTGGAGGCCGCGGTCAACGCCGATCCGTCCAACCATCAGGCGCGCTTTGATTATGCCCAGGCGTTGTTTGCCGCGGGGCAGGTCGAACAAGCGGTGGATCAGCTGCTTGACCTGTTCCGCCGCGACCGCGACTGGAACGAAGGGGCGGCCAAGACACAGCTGTTCACCATCTTCGATGCGCTGAAGCCCACCGATCCGATCGTGCAGAAGGGGCGCCGCCGCCTGTCTTCGATGATATTTGCCTAAGGTCGCGTGCGGCCTAGTATCATGGCGATGATAAAGCCCGGCGACCTGCCCGATACCATTGCGTTGTTTCCGCTGACCGGGGCGCTGCTATTGCCGCGCGCCCGGTTGCCCCTGCATATCTTCGAACCGCGCTATCTGCAGATGCTGGAAGATTGCATGAAAACCCCGACCCGGCTGATCGGCATGATCCAGCCGCGCAAGGGCCCGCAGGGCGAGGCGCGGCTGAACGCCATCGGTTGCGCGGGCCGGTTGACCGGGTTTTCGGAAACCGAGGACGGGCGCTACATGATCACCCTCTCGGGCATTTCGCGGTTTCGTCTGCTGCGTGAGGTGGCGGGCTTTACCCCCTATATCCGCGCCGAGGTCGGCTGGTCCGATTTCACCCGCGATCTGGGCCGGGCCGAAACCGACCCCGGCTTTGATCGCGACGGGTTTCTGGACCTGCTGGGTCGCTATTTCGCCGCGCAGGGCCTTGATACCGACTGGGAAGCGTTGCGCGAGGCCGAGGATGAGCTGTTGCTGAATTCGCTGTCGATGATGCTGCCGCTGGAACCGGAGGACAAGCAGGCCCTGCTGGAGGCGCCGACCCTGCAGAACCGGCGCGAAACATTGGTGACGTTGCTGGAATTCGCCCTGCATAGCGGCGGGGAAGAGCGGTTGCAGTGACCGATCCGCGCCAGCCCTATGACCGCCGCATGCTGGAGGCGCTGGTCTGCCCGGTCACCCAGACGACACTACTGTTCGATGCCGACCGGATGGAGCTTGTATCAAAGTCCGCAGGCTTGGCCTATCCGATCCGCGGCGGCATCCCGATCATGCTGGAGGATGAGGCCCGCCGCCTGGATTAAAGCGGCAGGCCCTGCAACAGGCGCGGCGGATCGCCCGACAGGCCCGCGGCCTGCCGCATGAAGCCCCGCCGCAGCGGCCCGATCGCCTGCACGACCCCCATGCCAAGATCGCGGCCCAGGCGCAGCACGGGGTTGTCGTTGGAAAACAGCCGGTTCACCGCATCCATGCCCAAGGCCAGGGTGGTCGCATCGAACCGCCGCCAGCCCTGATAGCGTTCCAGAACGTCGATCGCGCCGATATCCTCACCCCGCCGCATCGCCTCGACCAGAACTTCGGCAAGGGCTGCCACATCGCGCAGGCCCAGGTTCAGCCCCTGCCCGGCGATCGGGTGAACGCCATGCGCCGCATCGCCCACCAACGCCACACGCGGGGCGACATAGGCATTGGCCAGCGTCAGGTTCAACGGATAGCTGAAGCGCGGACCCGCCAGCCGGATCTGGCCCAGAAAATCACCAAAGCGGGGGCGCAGCACCGCCAGGAAATCGTCATCATCCAGCGCGGCAATGGTTGCGGCATTCTCGGCCGTCTCGCTCCAGACGATGGAACAGCGGTTGCCCGGCAGCGGCAGAATCGCCAGCGGTCCGGTGGGCATGAAGAACTGATGCGCGATGCCTTGGTGGGGTTTTTCATGTTCAATCGCCGCGACCAGCGCGACCTGACCGTAATCCCAGCCGCTGCGGGTGATCCCGGCACGTTCGGCCACCCCCGATTTCCGCCCATCCGCCCCCACCAGAATGCGCGCGGACAGGGCGCGCCCGTCCGACAGGGTGACGGTGATACCGCCGGGGGCCACCTCTTGCGCGGTGACGGCGGTGTCATGGATCAGGGTGATCGCGGGCGTTTCCTGCATCGCGGCAAGGAAGGCGCGATACAGGAAGCGGTCTTCCAGCATGTAGCCCACGGGGCCGCTGTCCAGTTCACGGCTGTCGAAATGCAGGAAAAACGGCGCGGGGCCTTCGCCGGCATGGCCGTCGCTGGCCTTCACATCGTTCAGCCGCTGCGCCTGATCGGCCACCGTTGGCCAGATGCCGATCGCGGCCAGAAGTTTCTGCGAGGCGATGGCCAGCGCATAGGCGCGGCCGTCGAATTCATCCCCGGCACGGCGGCGCGCGGGGGCGGCATCGACCACGGTTACCGAAAGCCCGGCCCGGGCCAGCGCCAGCGCCAAGGCCGGGCCGTTCAGCCCGCCGCCTGCAATGATCACGTCGGAATCATGTTTCATGCCCGCCAATATGGCGTGACGGGCGGGATTGTCCATGCGTGGCCTTGTCGCTAGCGTGTCGCAAAACGGAGGGCGCGGGATGGATTGGCACAGGCTGACAGCGGCGGAACAGGGGCGGGCGATTGCCGCGGGCAAGCTGGACCCGGTTGAACAGGTTGACGCCTATCTGGAGGCTGCGGGCCGGCCCGAGGGCGCGCGCATCTATGCCCGCCTGACCCCGGACCGCGCCCGGGCCGAGGCGCTGGCCGCGCGCGCCCGCGCCCGCCAGGGTGTGCGGCGCGGCCCGCTGGATGGCGTGGCGCTGTCGTGGAAGGATCTGTTCGATAGCGCAGGCGTGGCCACCGAGGCAGGCTCGCGCTTGCTGGCAGGGCGCATCCCGCAAACGGATGCGGCGGTGCTGGCCACGGCGACGTTGCAGGGCACGGTTTGCCTGGGCAAGACACATATGACCGAGCTGGCTTTTTCCGGTCTGGGTGTGAACCCGATGACCGCGACGCCCCCCAATGCCCACGATCCGCGGCTGGCGCCGGGGGGGTCATCGTCGGGGGCGGCGGTGTCGGTTGCGTTGGGCATGGCGGCGGCGGCGGTCGGGTCTGATACCGGGGGGTCGGTGCGCCTTCCGGCGGCATGGAACGACCTGGTGGGGCTGAAGACCACGCATGGGCGGCTGTCGCTGCAGGGCGCGGTGCCGCTGTGCGCGCGCTTTGACACGATAGGTCCCATCGCCCGCAGCGTCGAGGATTGCGCGCTGCTGCTGGCCGCGCTGGACGGGGCCCCGGCGCCCGATCTGCGCGGGGCGGATCTGAAATCGGCCCGGTTGCTGGTGCTGGAAGGCTTGCCCTTCGATGCCGCGCGCGAGGCGCCCGTGGCGGGGTTTGAGGCTGCGGTCGACCGTCTGGCCCGCGCTGGCGCCCGGATCGACCGGCGCGCCCTGCCGATGGTCGCCCCGGCGATGGACCTGTCGCCCATCCTGTTCGCGCCCGAAGCCTATGGCCTGTGGAAAGACGTGATCGAGGCCGCCCCCGACAAGATGTATCCGCCGATCCTGGAACGGTTCCGGGGCGGGGCCGGGGTGGCGGCCTGCGATTACGTCGCCGGCTGGGCCGCGCTTGATCGTCACCGCGCCGCCTATCTGGCCGCCACGGCGGGCTATGATGCCGTGCTTGTGCCCACCGCGCCGATCCTGCCCCCCGATGCCGAACGCCTGCTGCAGGACCCCGCCTATTTCGCGGCGGAAAACCTGCTGGCGCTGCGCAATACCCGGATCGGTAACATCCTGGGCCTGTGTGTGCTGACGCTGCCTACCGGGGTGCCCTGCACCGGCATCAGCCTGATGGCGGCCCCCGGTGCCGAACACCGCCTGTTGCGTCTTGGCATCGCCGCCGAGGCGGCACTTGGCTGAAAAGACACATATCCGCCGGACAAGGGGCGGGGTTTCATCGCTTTTTCTGGACGTCACGGCCCGGCTTGGCTAACCTGACCGCCAAACGGGGCGAAATGACCCCGAGGATGAGGCAAGTGATGGCATTTCCCGAGCGGTTTTCGAACCTGCCCGAATACGCATTTCCGCGTTTGCGGAAGCTTCTCGACGTGCATGCGCCGGGGGCGGATCCGATCGCCATGACGATCGGCGAACCGCGCCACCCGATGCCGGGGTTCGTGGCCGAGACGCTGGCCGCCCATGTGGCGGAATTCGCGGTCTACCCGCCCAACGACGGCTCGCCCGAGCTGTTGGCGGCGGTGTCCGGCTGGCTGAAGGGGCGTTATCGCGCCGATGTCGCGCCAGAGCGGATCATGGCGCTGAACGGCACGCGCGAAGGGCTGTTCAACGCCGCCATCGCGCTGTGCCCGGAAACCAAGAACGGCCAGCGCCCCGTGGTGCTGATCCCCAACCCATTCTATCAGGTCTATGCCGTTGCTGCCCTGACCGTCGGCGCCGAGCCGCTGTTCGTGCCCGCGACCGAGGACACCGGCTTTTTGCCCGATTACGCCAGCCTGCCCGCATCGGTGCTGGACCGGGTTGCAATCGCTTATCTGTGCTCGCCGGCCAATCCGCAGGGGGCGGTGGCTTCGCGCGCCTATCTGTCAACCTTGCTGAACCTGGCCGAGAAGCATGATTTCCGCATCTTTGCCGATGAATGCTATTCTGAAATCTGGCGCGACGCGCCCCCGCCTGGTGCCCTTGAGGTGGCTCATGACGAAGGCCATGACCCGGAACGTGTGGTGATCTTTCATTCGCTGTCCAAGCGGTCCAACCTGCCGGGCCTGCGGTCGGGGTTCTGCGCCGGTGGGCCGGAATCCATGCGCCGCATCCGTCAGTTGCGGTCCTATGCCGGGGCGCCGCTGCCGCTGCCGATCCAGCGTGTGTCGGAACGCGCCTGGGGGGATGAATCCCACGTGGTCGAAAACCGCGCGCTGTATAATGAGAAATTCGCCGATGCCGAACGCATCTTTGCGGGCATCAACGGCTATCGCACCCCCGAGGGGGGCTTTTTCCTGTGGCTGCCGGTCGAGGATGGCGAGGCGGCGGCCCTGAAGCTGTGGCGTGAAACGGGGGTGCGGGTTCTGCCCGGCGCCTATCTGTCGCGCGAGGTGGATGGTTTCAATCCCGGCAAGGGATATATCCGGGTGGCCCTGGTCGCCCCAAAAGAAGAAACGCAGCGCGGGCTGATCAAGCTGCGCGACTGCCTTTATGCGTGAGGACGGGCAGAGATGGCATCCTATCAGATAAGGCAGCGCGACCCCCTTCTGGACCAGAATACCCAGGCCGCCCTGGAACGGCGCGGCAAGGAACTGCTGGGCGGGGTTCTGGTGGTTCTTGGGTTGCTGGTCGGCCTGATGCTGGGAAGCTATTCGCCCGACGATCCAAGCTGGATGGCGGCGTCGGACGCGCCGGTGAACAATCTGCTGGGCCGGCTTGGGGCGGGTATCGCTTCGCCGCTTTACATCATCGTGGGTTATGCCTGCTGGCTGCTGCCGCTGGGGCTTGTCGCCTGGGGGCTGCGCTTTGTGCTGCACCGGGGCGAGGAACGCGCGATGGCCCGCGTCGTCTTTCTGCCGATCGCGGTGGTGCTGGCTTCGGCCTATTCCTCGATGCTGGTGCCGGGCGCAGAATGGGGGCAGGTGTTCGGCCTGGGCGGCCATTTCGGCGACATGATCGCGGGGCTGTTCGTGGAACTTTCACCGGTGTCGTCCAGCTTCGGGCTAAAGCTGATGTCGCTGATCTTCGCGCTGGGCATGGTGGCGATGGCCGTGTTCGTTCTGGGTTTCGACCGGGCTGAATTGCAGATGATCCTGCGGTTCCTGATCCTGGGCAGCATCACCAGCTATGCCCTGGTGATGCATGCGCTGGGGCGTGGGGCTGCGGCCTCGGTCCGGGCGGCGCAGATCGCGCAGGAACGTGCCCGCCAGCGCCGGGCCGAGGCGCGGGACCGGGCCGATGATCTGGCAGCCTGGCAGGCCCAGCAGGCCGCCTGGGATGCCAGCCAGACGGGCTTTGCCCCGCAGGTGCAGCCCGAACGCGCGGGCCTGATTTCGCGCATCCGCCGCGCGGTCGAGCCTGAACCCTATGCCAGCCCTGACGACCTTGAACCCGAGCTGATCGAGGTTCATCGTGACTGGCCGTCGACCCCGGCGATGGCCCCCTCGGAAGACCGCATCCGCGCGCGCATCGCACAGGCCGTGCGCACCCGCGCCACCACCCCGCCGCTGCGGGCCGAACCGCAGATGGCGGCGGTTGTCGCCGATCCGATGCAGGGCTTCGCGCCGGTTCAGCCGGCCCCGCGCCCCGCTGATCCGCGCCCGGACGTCGCGGCGATGGAAGCGGCGCCGCCGGTTGCCCCGGTCCCGGCCCCGGCAGCACCGGCGTCGGTTCTGGCCGCGGTGGCCTCACGCCTTGCACGGGCGGGCAAGCCCGCCGCGCCGGTTCTGCGCGCCGAGCCGCCGTTGAAGGCCACGCCCCGCTTCATGCCCGGCAGCGCGCCGCAGCCCGTGGTGCGGCCCGAACCGCGCCCCGAGCCGATGCTGACGGCGCAGCCGGCCCCGATGGCGCGTCTGGCCACCCCCGATCCGGTAGACGTGGCCCCCAACTGGGCACCCGAGCCGCAGGCGCCTTTGGCCGCTCCGCAGCAGGACGACTGGGCGGATGAGGCGGATTTTGACCGCAATGCCTTTGCTTCGCTGGATGACGAAGACGATTTCGCCGATCCGCCGCCACGGGTGGAACTGTCGCGCAAGGTGATCCCCGCAGCCCCTGAGGCGCGTCGCGTGGTGATGCCCGCGAAAAAGCCGCTCGCCCCGTCGCGTCAGGCCATTGCCGAGGCGCAGCCTGCGCTGAAATTCGATGCCGAACCGCAGCATGCCTATGAAGCGCCGCCGCTGTCGCTTTTGACCAACCCCGCCACGGTTCAGCGCCATTCGCTGTCCGATGAGGCGTTGGAAGAAAACGCGCGGATGCTGGAAAACGTGCTGGATGATTATGGCGTCAAGGGCGAGATCGTCAGCGTCCGTCCGGGCCCGGTGGTCACGATGTACGAACTGGAACCCGCGCCGGGCCTGAAGGCCAGCCGGGTGATCGGGCTGGCCGATGATATCGCGCGGTCGATGTCGGCGCTGTCGGCGCGCGTGTCCACCGTGCCCGGGCGTTCCGTGATCGGGATCGAACTGCCCAACGCGCACCGCGAAAAGGTGGTGCTGCGCGAAATCCTGTCGGCGCGCGATTTCGGCGACAGCAACATGCGGCTGCCGCTGGCGCTGGGCAAGGATATTGCGGGCGAACCCGTGGTGGCGAACTTGGCCAAGATGCCCCACCTGCTGATCGCGGGGACCACCGGCTCGGGTAAATCGGTCGCGATCAACACGATGATCCTGTCGCTGCTGTACAAGCTGTCGCCCGAGGAATGCCGGCTGATCATGATCGACCCCAAGATGCTGGAACTGTCGGTCTATGACGGCATCCCGCATCTTCTGTCGCCCGTCGTCACCGACCCGAAAAAGGCCGTCGTCGCGCTGAAATGGGTCGTGGGCGAGATGGAGGAACGCTATCGCAAGATGTCCAAGATGGGCGTTCGCAACATCGAGGGCTATAACGGCCGCGTCCGCGAGGCGCTGTCCAAGGGCGAAACCTTCAAGCGCACCGTGCAGACCGGCTTTGACGAGGAAACCGGCGAACCCGTGTTCGAGACGGATGAATTCCAGCCCCAGCCGATCCCCTACATCGTCGTCATCGTCGACGAGATGGCCGACCTGATGATGGTCGCGGGCAAAGAGATCGAGGCCTGCATCCAGCGTCTGGCGCAGATGGCGCGGGCGTCGGGCATCCACCTGATCATGGCGACGCAGCGGCCCTCGGTCGACGTCATCACCGGCACGATCAAGGCGAACTTCCCCACCCGGATTTCCTTCCAGGTCACGTCCAAGATCGACAGCCGCACGATCCTGGGCGAACAGGGGGCCGAACAGCTGCTGGGCATGGGCGACATGCTGTATATGGCCGGCGGCAGCCGCATCACCCGTATCCACGGCCCCTTCGTCAGCGACGAAGAGGTTGAGGAGATCGTGAACCACCTGAAATCCTTTGGCCCGCCGGAATACATGTCCGGCGTGGTGGAAGGCCCCGATGAGGAAAGTGCATCCGACATCGACGCGGTGCTGGGCCTGGGCGGCAACACCGATGGCGAAGATGCGCTGTATGATCAGGCGGTGGCGATCGTGATCAAGGATCGGAAATGTTCCACCTCGTATATCCAGCGCAAACTGGGCATCGGCTACAACAAGGCCGCGCGGCTGGTGGAACAAATGGAAGATCAGGGCGTTGTCACCGCAGCCAACCATGTGGGCAAACGCGAAATTCTTGTGCCCGAACAATAAGGGCGCGACATCGTGAACAAGGGCCCCGCCAGACGTGATCGGGCGGGGCTTTTCTATGGCCGCCAAGCGGCTAGATAGGGGATATGAAAATGCTTCGCTTCGCCCTTGCACCCGTTCTGTCGCTTGTCCTTGCGGTCCCGGCCTTCGCCGAGAAGATCCCGCTGGGGGAATTGTCGCGCTACCTGAACAGTCTCAAGACCGCCGAGGCGGACTTTACCCAGGTGAATGCCGACGGCACGATTTCGACCGGAAAGCTGTTCATCCAGCGCCCCGGTCGGGTGCGGTTCGAATATGCCGCGCCCGACAAGACGTTGGTGCTGGCCAGCGGCGGGCAGGTGGCAATCTTCGACGCCAAGTCGAACCAGCCGCCGGAACAATACCCGCTGTCGCGCACGCCGCTGAACCTGATCCTGGCGCAGAACGTCGATCTGGGACGGGCGCGGATGGTGGTGGGCCATACCGCCGATGACAAGACGACCTCGGTCATCGCCCAAGACCCCGAGCACCCGGAATACGGCACCATCCGCATGGTCTTTACCGCGGCGCCCACGGAACTGCGCCAATGGGTGATCACCGATAATACCGGCGGGCAGACGACGTTGATCCTGGGCGATCTGCAAAAAGGGCAAACCTATGCGCCCAGCCTGTTCAGCATCACCCTGGAGGCTGACCGGCGCGATTGACCGGCGCGCCTTGGCCCTTAGCGGCGGCAGGACGCAAGCTGTTGTTGATACAGGTTGGCGCGCGCCTGAACGCGGTCGGCCACCGCAACCAGCCAGCCCTTTGCGTTATAGCTGCCGCGGGCATAGCCTGAACGCCCTTCGTGATAGGCAAGGTACTGATTGCGCGCATCATATTTGGAAATGCCCAGCCGCGCCTGGCTTTCATGCATGTACCAGCCCATGAAATCGGTGGCATCCGCGATCCGGTCGCGCTTGGCGCTGCGCTTGCCGGTGGCGCGCTGGTATTCTTCCCAGGTGCCATCCAGCGCCTGGCTATAGCCATAGGCCGAGCTTTGCCGCCCCATCGGGATCACCCCCAGCGCAAACCGAAAGGGGGTGCGCGCATCGCCGATGAATTTGGATTCCTGATGGATCGTGGCCATCTGCACCGCAACCGGCACGCCCCAGCGCTGCTCAGTCCGTTTCATGGCGGTGTAATACTGTGGTCGTTCGCGCGCCAGCGCACAGGCATTGTCCAGATTGCGCGGGGCGGAATAGTTGCCACCGCCGCAGGATGCGACAAGAAGCACGATGGCTACCTTCAGGAACTTGTTCATGACTGCTCTGCCCGATCGGTTCTGTTTTCCCTTCTTTTAAAGGAAAACCCGCCGATGGGAAATCACGAAAGCGGCGGGGCGTTCACAGACTGTTTCCGTCATGCCCTGCCCGGGGCGGTGGACAAAGGGGCGGGCAAGGGATTAGTAACGTGAATCATGGGGTCAACGATGCTGACGACGCGGGCGAAATATCATCTGGGCCAGGTGGTCCGGCACCGGAAGCATCCCTTCCGGGGGGTGATTTTTGACGTCGATGCGATGTTTTCCAACACGCAGGAATGGTACGACGCGATCCCCGAAGACAGCCGCCCGGCCAAGGACCAGCCCTTCTATCACCTGCTGGCCGAGAATGATCACAGCTATTACGTTGCCTATGTGTCCGAACAGAATCTGGAGGCCGACGAATCCGGCGAGCCTGTCGATCACCCGGACCTGCAAGAGCTGTTCGGAGAGTTCGAGGACGGGTTCTACCCGCTGCAGTTTCAGCTGAACTGACGCTCAGCTTGCGTCTTCCGCCGCCGCCACGTTCTGCTTAACGGCCAGAAAACTGTCCGGCGTGACGGAAATGGAATCGATCCCGGCCGCCACCAGAAGCCGCGCGAAATCCGGGTCATTGCTGGGGGCCTGGCCGCACAGGCCGATCTTGCGCCCCGCTGCCCGGGCCCGGGCGATCACCGTTTCGATCATCCACATCACCGCCGGATCGCGTTCACGAAACAGCCCCGCAAGCCGGTCACTGTCGCGGTCGACCCCCAGAACCAGCTGTGTCAGATCGTTCGACCCGATCGAGAAGCCATCAAAACGGGCGGCAAACGCCTCGGCCAGGATTACGTTTGAAGGGATTTCACACATCACATAGACCTGAAGCCCGTTCCGGCCCCGTTCCAGCCCGTTTTCGCGCATCACCGCCAGGACGCGGTCGGCCTCCTCGGGGGATCGGCAGAAGGGGATCATCACGATGACATTGTCGAACCCCATCTGTTCGCGCAGATGCCGGATGGCGCGGCATTCCAGGGCGAAACCGTCGCGATAGGCATCGGAATAGTAGCGTGAGGCGCCGCGGAAGCCGATCATCGGGTTTTCCTCGGCGGGTTCGAACTGGCGACCGCCCAGCAGTTCAGCATATTCGTTCGTCTTGAAATCGCTCATCCGCACGATGACCGGGCGCGGATACCAGGTCGCCGCGATGCGCGATAGGCCGCGGGCAAGTGTTTCGACGAAATAGTCGCACCGATCGGCAAATCCACGGGTCAGGCGGGCGATTTCCTGGCGCGCGGCGCTGTCCTGCAACTGGTCGAACCGGGTCAGCGCCAGCGGATGCACCCGCACCGTGTTCGAGATCACGAATTCCATCCGCGCAAGGCCGACCCCGTCCACCGGCAGCCGCCACCAGCGGGCCGCCGCCGCCGGGTTGGCGATGTTCAGCATCACCTGCGTGCGGGTGGGCGGCACCGCATCAAGGCGCAGATTCTCAACCTCGAATTCCGCCACGCCGTCATATACGAAACCTTCCTCGCCCTCGGCGCAAGAGACGGTGACCGATTGCCCGTCATGCAGGACACGCGTCGCATCGCCGGTGCCGACGATGGCGGGCAGGCCCAGTTCACGGCTGACGATCGCGGCATGGGATGTGCGCCCGCCGTGGTCGGTGATGATGGCGGCGGCGCGCTTCATCACCGGCACCCAGTCGGGGTCGGTGGTGCTTGTCACCAACACCGCGCCATCGACGAAACGGTCGATATCTGCCGCGCTTTCGATCAGGCAGACCTCGCCCGTCGCAACCGCATCGCCCACGCTGAGCCCGCAGAGCAGTCTTCGCCCCTTCGCGGTGATCCGATAGGACCGCAGGGCGCCAATATCCGCACGCGACTGCACCGTTTCGGGCCGGGCCTGGACGATGTAGATCACGCCGGTTTCCCCGTCGCGCGCCCATTCCATATCCATCGGCTGGCCGTAATGCGCCTCGATCACGCAGGCCTGACGGGCCAGATCCAGGATTTCGGTATCCGACAGCACAAAACTTTCCCGTTCCGCCCGCGATGTCGGCAGATTGCGCGTGGCCAGCCCTTCACGCGCATAAACCATCTTGCGTTCCTTGGTGCCGCACCGCTTTTCCAGAATCGGGGTCAGGTCGGGGCGATCGAGGAAGGGCTTGAACACCTGATATTCATCGGGGTTCACGGCGCCTTGCACCACGTTTTCCCCCAGCCCCCAGGCCGCGTTGATCAACACCACGCGGTCAAAGCCCGTTTCCGTGTCGATCGAGAACATGACACCCGCCCCGCCCAGATCGGCGCGCACCATCATCTGCACGCCGATCGACAGGGCGACCTTTTCATGCGCGAAACCTTTCATCGTCCGGTAGCTGATCGCCCGGTCGGTGAACAGCGAGGCAAAACAGCGCCGGCAGGCCTCCAGCAAGGCCGCCTCGCCACGAATGTTCAGAAAGGTTTCCTGCTGGCCCGCGAAACTGGCATCGGGCAGATCCTCGGCCGTGGCGGACGATCGGACCGCAACCGCCGGCTCTGCCTGGCCAACCCGGGTGCCAAGCCTACGATAGGCGCCCAAGATTTCGGTGCGCATCGCCTCGGGCCACTCACCGGCCAGAATCGCCGCGCGGATCGCCTGGCCGCAGGCCTGCAAGGTTCTGCGCCCGGCCTTCAACTCGGCCAGCTCTGCCCGGATTGTCGTTTCCAGATTGTTGGCAGCCAGAAAGCGCCGATAGGCCCCGGCCGTGGTCGCAAACCCATCCGGAATCCGAATGCCCTTGGGCGTCAGCGCCCGCACCATTTCCCCCAAAGAGGCATTCTTGCCGCCAACGATGGCCACATCCGTCCGCGAAACATCTTCGAACCACAGAAGTGTCGCCCCATTGCCAGCCATGTCGTCCCCCGAATCCCCCACTTTGGGGCGATTGTCGGGCCTTGACCCGTTGCGTGGCAAGACCTGCGTTCGCGGGCGCTACGGGGCAGCTGTCGGCAGCGGCGCCACAAGCGGGATGCGGAACGCCAACAAATTGTGGTTGCCTTCGCGATGATAGCCCAGATCCTCGGCCAGATCGCGGATCAGGCACCAGCCAAATCCACCCTCGGGCAGGCTTGCCGGGTCGGGGCGGCTTTGCGCCGGATCGGCAGGGTTCAGCAACGCCGACGCCGGAAGCACCACGCCATCATCGCTGACCGAACAGCTTAGCCCGCGCCGATCGCGCACGATCGACAGGGTGATGGTGCCGGGCAGGCCATCGCCATAGCCATGTTCGACGATATTGTTCAGCACCTCTGCCAGGATCAGTTCCAGAGTTCCGGCCTCATCCTCGCTCAACTGGCGCAGGAACCGGGCCAGCGCGGCGCGCAGTGCCTGGCGCACCGACATGGGATCGGCGACGAAGCTGTGGTGAAAGATCTGTGGGTCATGGCGCGGCCCGGTCCGGCGAAACGCCTCTTTTTCGGCAACGCGGTTAGCCAGCATCGCGCATCCCCACCGCCAGCGCGTCCGACACGGACGCGTGAATGCGAAAGACCGTGTCCATCCGGGTCAGGTGAAAGACCTTCTGCACATTGGGCGTCAGCCCCGCCAGATCCAGTTGCCGTTCGGGTGCCAGCATCTTCATGACGGAAACCACCGCGCCCAGGCCCGAACTGTCCAGAAACCCGATCACGGACATGTCCAGAATGACCCGTTGCGCAGGTTGGGCAATGATGTCGCGCATCTGATCCTTGAAGCGAATCGCATTTGCCGCATCAAGCCGTGCCTCATCCACCTGCACCACAAGGGCGCCGTTTCGGGCTTCGGCGAAAAGGTTCATCTTGGGCCTCCAGCACAGCTTTTCCGCGATCAGGCTAGACGCGAATGCTTACTTTTCGGTATCCGGGTTCAAGGTTTCTTGTGGGAGGCGCGGATGGACAAGGTGGTGATCGTGGGCGCGGCCCGCACGCCGATGGGGGGACTTCAGGGCAGCTTCGCGGATGTTCCCGCGGCAACGCTTGGCGGGGCGGCGATTGCGGCGGCGCTGACGCGCGCCAGCGTGGCGCCCGACCGGGTCGAGGAATTGGTGATGGGCTGCGTCTTGCCGGCGGGGCAGGGGCAGGCCCCGGCCCGGCAGGCGGGCTTTGCCGCTGGCCTGCCGCAGGGCGTGCCGGCGACAACGCTCAACAAGATGTGCGGATCGGGGATGAAGGCGGCGATGGTAGCCTTCGACCAGATCGCCACGGGCGGCACCGGTTTGATGGTCGCGGGCGGTATGGAAAGCATGACCAACGCCCCCTATCTTTTGCCCAGGCTGCGCGGGGGCGCGCGGCTGGGCCATACACAGGCGCTCGATCACATGTTTCTGGATGGCCTGGAAGACGCCTATGACAAGGGCCGCCTGATGGGCACCTTTGCCGAAGATTGCGCCGAGGCTTTCGGCTTCACCCGCGCCGCCCAGGATGATTATGCGCTGGCCTCGCTGACCCGCGCCAGGGCCGCGCAGGCCAGTGGCGGCTTTGCCGCGGAAATCACCCCCGTCACGGTGACCGGGCGCAAAGGCGAACGCACCGTTGCCGAGGATGAACAGCCCGGCCTTGCGCGGCCGGAAAAGATCCCGGCGCTGAAACCCGCATTTCGCGCTGGTGGCACGGTGACGGCGGCGAATTCCTCGTCAATCTCGGATGGGGCGGCGGCCCTGGTGCTGGCCTCGGAACGGATCGCTCAGGCCGAAGGGCTGGCAATCCGCGCCCGCATCCTGGGCCATGCCAGCCACGCCCAGGCCCCCGGCGACTTCCCCACGGCGCCCGTGCCCGCCGCGGAAAAGCTGATGGCGCGCCTGGGCTGGACCCCTGCGGACGTCGATCTGTGGGAGGTGAACGAGGCCTTCGCTGTCGTCCCCATGGCCTTCATGGCGCGCCTTGGCATCGCGCATGAGGTGGTGAACGTGAACGGCGGCGCCTGTGCCCTTGGGCACCCGATCGGCGCCTCGGGCGCACGTATCATCGTCACGCTGTTGCATGCGCTGGAAGCGCGCGGCCTGAAACGTGGCATCGCCGCGATCTGCATCGGCGGCGGCGAGGGCACGGCCATCGCCATCGAACGGCCCTGATCTTCGGATTTGTCCAAATATCCTTGGGGGGGGCGGGGGGCAGACAGCCCCCCGTTCCCGCCCCAAGCCAAAGGCGCCCCATGCGTGCAGATTACCCCAGCCTCGCCCGACAGATCGCGGCCCTGATCCAGGGTGAAACCGACGAAATCGCCCTGATGGCCACCGTCGTGGCCGAGCTTCATCACGCCGATGACCGCTTTGACTGGACCGGCTTCTACCGCGTCACCGAACCCGGCGTTCTGAAGATCGGCCCCTATCAGGGTGGCCATGGCTGCCTTGTGATCCCCTTCAGCCGCGGGGTCTGTGGCGCGGCGGCGCGTACCGGCGCGGTGCAGCTCGTCCCGGATGTCGAGGCGTTTCCCGGTCACATCGCCTGTTCATCCTCGACCCGGTCTGAACTTGTCCTGCCGGTCTTTGGCCGCGGCGGGCGGCTGATCGGCGTTCTGGACATCGACAGCGACCTGCCCGCGGCCTTTGACGAAATCGATGCCGCGGCCCTCGCCGATATCCTGTGCGACGTGTTTGCCCTGATCTGAGGCATATTCCCAAACCGGTCACTTGCGGCTAAATCCGGGGGAAGCGGGGCACATCAGGGGCGGCGATCATGTGGGATGTGTTGATGGCTTTTCCGGCCGAAAGCCTGATCGCCTTCACGATCGGCGGGCTGATCCTGAACGTGGCGCCGGGGCAGGATGTGTTCTTCGCCACGGCCTGCGGGGTTCAGGGCGGCCCACGGGCGGGCGCGATGGCTGGTCTGGGCGTGGGCCTGGGGGTGGTCTGGCATGTCACGCTGGCGGCGCTGGGGTTGTCGGCGCTGATCGCGGCGCATCCCGGCGCGCTGATCGCGATCAAATGGATCGGGGCGGGCTATCTGGTCTGGCTGGCGTGGAAATCCTGGCGCGCGGGCAATGGCGGCGCGGGCGCGCGCGGTATCCATAATCCGCTGCGCGCGATTGCGCGGGGGTTCCTGTCCAACGCGCTGAACCCGAAACCGGTGCTGTTCATCCTGGCCTTCCTGCCACAGTTCACCCGGCCCGACTATGGCCCCATCTGGCAGCAGGTGGTGATCCTTGGCGGCATCTTCGCCGTCACCGGAACGCTGGTCACGATGGGCTATGGCCTTGTGGCGGGCTGGCTGGGCCGGTCGCTTTCCACGCGCCTGGGGATCATGAACAAGATCGCCGCGGTCATGTTCGGCGGTCTTGCGGCACGGCTTGTGATCGCTTGACGCGGGCGCAGCGGCAAGGCAAGCCCCGCCCATGACCGAGTTTCGCTATTCCCCCCCGGCCGACCCGCCGCGCATCCTGCATGCCGATCACGAAATTCTTGTGGTGGACAAGCCCGCGGGGCTGTTGTCGGTGCCCGGCCGGGGCGAAGACCGGGCCGATTGCCTGATCGCGCGCCTGCGTGTCCTGTTCCCCGAGGTATTGCTGGTGCATCGGCTGGATCTGGACACATCGGGCGTGATGGTCTTTGCCTTGACCCCCCATGCGCAACGCGTTCTTGGCCGCCAGTTCGAGGAACGGCAGACGAAAAAGGTCTATCTCGCGCGGTTGTGGGGGCATCTGGAACCCAAGGCAGGCCGGGTCGATCTGCCGCTGATCGTGGATTGGCCGAACCGCCCGCGCCAGCATGTGAACCATGAAATCGGCCGCCCCGCGCAGACCGACTGGCGCGTTATCCGACATGATCTGGATGGCACCACGCGGGTGCGCCTGATGCCGCTGACCGGGCGCAGCCATCAGCTGCGCGTGCACATGATGGAGCTGGGCCATCCGATCCTGGGCGATCCGCTTTATGCCAGCGGTCCCGCGCGGAACTTTCCGCGCCTGATGTTGCATGCCGAATCGCTGCGCCTGCGTCACCCCGACAGCGGCAAGCACATGACCTTCACCGCCCCCTGCCCGTTCTGAGCGGGCTCAGCGCAGGCGATCGGTCTTGGCCAGATGATCGGCCTGCGTTTCCATCGCCTGCAGCCAGCGCCGCACCAGCCGTTCGTCATGGGGCGCGGAATGGACCCCGGCAGGGATTTCGCGCGCCAGGATCGCCTCGACCGCCAGGGCCACCGGCCCCGACACCAGCCGCGCCATCGCCGACCCGCGCGCATCGCCGCGCGCATCCAGCGTCCAGGTCTTGTGCCAGACGGGCCGCCCATCACGCCTGACCGCCATGTCCACGATCAGCACGACGCGGTCCGGCTCATCAGGGTCATAGGCGTTTTCACGGCCCAGCCGGTCGGCCAGGTGGGCCAGTTCGGCCTCGGCCTCGGGGCCGTCGCGGTCCAGTGCGTCAAAGACCGGGCGCCAGGCATCGGCCCAGCCCAGCAAGCGCAGCGTGCTGCGGGCGAAATCCTCGATCCGCCAGGCGGGGTCCAAGCGGTATTCCGCGATGAAGGGGATCGAATCGCGGTTGGGATAGGCCTCGAAGGTTTCGGGCCGGGGCAGGGGGGCGTCATAGCGGCGGATCGCATCCCAGGGCCGGGCGACCGACAGCGTGGTGAAATGCCGGATTGATCGCGACGGCGATCGCAGCGCCTTCAGCACACCCAGGGGCGACCAGCTGAACTTGTAGCGAAAGGCATTGGGCCGGGCGGGAAAGCCGCCGCAGCTTGACTGAAACGAAATCGTGTTGCCCGCTGCCACCATCCCGCTGGCGCGGTAATCGGCCACAAGATCATGCGCCATCAGGTGATCGATGCCGGGATCAAGCCCCACCTCGCCCACCAGCGCCACGCCCGCGCCGCGCGCCGCCCCATCCATGCCGCGCAGGTCCGCCGTCAGGTAGGATGAGGCGACGAAATGCGCCCCCCGACGCAGCGCGATGCGGGCGATCGCCCCATGCATGTCGGCGGGCAGCATCGACACGATCACATCGCCCGGCGCTGCGGCCTGTTCCAGGGCGCTTTGCGAAAACCATTGCAGCGGCGCTTCACGCCCGGCCAGAAGGGCGCGGGCCGCGGCCTCGTCAATGTGCCAGACCGTCACCGGGTGACCGGCATCCAGCAACCGGCGCAGCCCCGGCCCCGATGACAGCCCCGTGCCGCACCAATGGATCGTCATGCCGCGTCCCGCTGGCCGGCAAGGGCGCGTTCGGTCAGGTGATATCCACGTGATCGGGCCCGGCGTTGCCAGCGGTCGGCCGCGGTGACCGCTTCGCGCAGGTTGGAAAACCAGTTCACGACCTGGCGCCCATTGCGCCCGGCAGGCCCCCATTCGCGCAAGACGGTGTATTCGCCGAACAGATTGTCGGCGACCTCGACCCGGTAGAAGGATTCCGGCGGGTTCATTGCACAGGGGCGCACACCGGGGCGGGCGCGGTGCAGGATCAGGGTCAGCATGGCAGTGCCTTCCGGTCTGGTTTCGACCACAGAATCAGATCGCGGCCTTCGGTGCCAGTGGAAAATGCGCCCCGACCGTGGGGGCGGGGTCAGGCCCAGGTGACCTCGCCCAAAAAGATGTAGCCCGCGCCATAGATCGTCTTGATCAGACGGGGGTTCTTCGGGTCCTCGCCCAGCTTGGTGCGCAACCGTGAAATGCGCACATCCATCGCCCGGTCAAAGCTGTCGCCCGCGGTGCCGCCCAAAGATTCCTGCATCTGCGCCCGGGTGATCAGCCGGTTCGGGCTTTCCAGGAACAGCCGCAGCACCTCGCCCTCGGCATGGGAAAAGGGCACTTCGCGACCGGTGCCGTCGATCAGGACATAGCGGTCGAAATGAACGCTCCAGCCGGCGAAGCGGGCGGTTTGCGCGGTGGGCGCGGCGTCGGCCCGGCCCTTGCGCAGCCGCGCGCGGATGCGGGCGACGACCTCGGCGGGATCGAAGGGCTTGATGATGTAGTCATCTGCGCCCAGTTCCAGCCCCGTGACCCGGTCCTGCACCTGCGCCCGCCCTGAGATGATGATGATCGCCGCCCCCGATTCCAGCGCCAGCCTGTGCACAAGCGCCAGCCCGTCGCGATCGGGCAGGCCCAGATCGACCAGGCAGACATCGGGTGAGGACCGCTTCAGCCCCGCTTCGAATTCCGTCGCCCGGGCGTAGCAGGTGGTGCGAAAGCCCGCCTCTTCCAGCGCGTCGGCCAGCATCCGGCGGATTTCGGGTTCATCATCCAGGATCGCGACATGGGCGGGTGCGGTGGTCATGGGCGGGCTCC
Source organism: Phaeovulum molybdatiresistens (assembly GCF_023544865.1). GTDB lineage: Bacteria > Pseudomonadota > Alphaproteobacteria > Rhodobacterales > Rhodobacteraceae > Pontitalea. The sequence continues at coordinate 75,912 of NZ_JAMJFX010000003.1, forward strand.
GGCTGCGGCAAGGAAGGTGGCAAGGTCGGTTTCGGTGAAGGGTTTTTGCAGCACCGGGCAGGGCGCGCGGGCGCGCAACCCGTCGCCGGGCGGCAAAGATGTCATCAGCCCCATCGCAGGCACCCGCCCGGCCAGGGCCCTGGCCAGATCGACGCCGCTGGTGGCCCCTGTCAGGTTGATGTCGGACAGCACCATGCCGATGCCGGGCAAGGTGGCCAGGCTTTCGGCCTCGGCGGCGCTGCTGGTTTCGATCACGTTGTGGCCAAGGGCGCGCAGCATCTCGCGCACCTCGGTGCGGATATCGTCATTATCCTCGACCAGAAGCACCAGCATCGGGCTGGCGGCCTGGCGCGCGGCGCGCAGCGGCAGGCGCAGGGTGACGCGCGCGCCGGTCCGGGTGTTTTCCAGCCGCACCGTGCCCCCGGCCAGCTTGGCCTGATCATAGACCATCGACAGGCCCAGCCCCGACCCTTCGCCCCCCTTGGTGGTGAAGAACGGGTCCAACCCGCGCTGCAGGGCCTCGGGGGAAAAGCCGGGGCCGGTGTCGCAGACCGAGATTTCGGCCCAGGTGTCGCGCACTGCCCGGGCCGCAAGCCGGATGCGACCGCCCTGCGGGGCCATCGCGTCGCGCGCATTCAGGATCAGGTTCAGCAGACTGTCCTGCAGCGGGCCGGGGTCCAGCAGGATCGGCCTGTCCAGCCCGGCGACGGATATGTCCAGCGTTACCGCCGCGCCCAGGGTCGGGCGGGCCATCGCCGCCAGATCGTGCAGGAAGGTGCGCAGGTCTACAGGCTGGGGGCGCAATTCGCGCGGCCCCGAAATCGCGGCGATCCGGTCCAGCAGCGTGCCGCCGCGCCGCGCCGCGGCCAGGGTCGCGCGCACCAGATCGCCCGCCTCGGGCGGCAGGTCGGCCATCCGTTCCAGCCGGCCTTGAAGGCCCAGGATGATCGTCAGCAGGTTGGCGAAATCATGCGCCAGCCCCGATGACAGCTGCGCCGCCAGTTCCCGTTTCGCGGTCTGCGCCAGCGCGGCCCGGGCCTGGGTTTCGCGGGTCACATCGGTGGACAGCACATAGACCCCGTTCACCGCACCATCCGCCCCGCGGTCGGGTGTCAGCGCGATCCGGATGCGCCGACCCGACGGGTCATGGGTGATTTCCAGAACCCGCGGCTCGCCGTCCAGCGCGCGGCGAAAGGCGGGTTCGATTTTGTCGAATGTGTCCTTGCCCAGCGCGTCATAGACATGGCGCCCGACGATATCGGTCTTGGCGCCCGGCATCACCGAAGGCAGCCGCCGGTTCGAGAAGGTATAGGTCAGGTCACGGTCCATATGGGCGATATGGGCGGGCATCATCTCGGTCACCTGCCGGGTGCGCGCCTCGATCGCGGTCAGTTCGCGCTTGGCCTCTTCCAGCGCGGCATTGGTGGCGGCCAGCGAACGGTTCGCCGTCGCCAGCCGTTCGGCATGGTCCAGCACCTGGCCCGAAAGTTCCTCGGACCGGGCGCGCAACAGCGCCTCCTGGCGCTTGATCTCGGTGATGTCGGTATAGACGGTGACCCAGCCCCCCTGCGGCAGCGGCGAGCCTTCGACCGAGATGGTCCGCCCGTTCGTGCGCGTGCGTTCCATGTAATGTGGCACGAAGGCGCGGGCCTGATCGACGCGCAGCTGCACCGCGGCCTCGGGGTCGTCCTGCGGGCCATATTCGCCGCGCTGCACCAGAAAGCGGATCGTATCCTCGAACGAAGTGCCGGGCCGGATCAGCGCATCGGGCAGGTCGAACATGATCTGATACTGCCGGTTGCACACCGCCAGCCGCAGGTTGCTGTCAAAGATCGACAGGGCCTGCTGGATCAGGTTCAGCCCCGCCTGGGTCAGCCTTTCGCGTGAATCCTCGGTCATCGGTCCCCCCTGAACCATCGCTAACACCGCCGGGGCGGGGGGCGAAAGGGGGAAGGTGGGGCAGAAAGAATTCGTAACATTCCCGAAAAAGTCAGGAAAAGTTTGACCACCAACCTTTCCATGTGACGCAATGGGCGCAGTGGAGGCACCCACGGCTGACAGACGCCGGAAAACGGCGCGGGGAGGAAAATTTGGCTGACGCACAAGCGGCAGGGGAAACTGCACAGTCGATTCCGGCGCTATTGGCGCGCAATGTGGCGCGCTACGGCGCCATGCCGGCCTATCGGGAAAAGGAATTCGGGATCTGGCAAAGCTGGACCTGGGCTCAGGCCGCGGAAGAAATCCGCGCAATGGCGCTGGGCTTTCTAAGCCTGGGTGTTGCGCGGGGCGATCACGTCGCCATTATCGGGCGCAACCGCCCGGCGCATTACTGGGCGATGGTGGCGGCGCAGATGTGCGGCGCGGTTCCGGTGCCGCTTTATCAGGACGCGGTCGCCGAAGAGATGGCCTATGTGCTGGAACATTGCGGCGCGCGCTTTGTCGTCTGCGGCGATCAGGAACAGGTCGACAAGGTTGTTGAAATCGGCGACCGGGTGCAGAACCTGCAGCACGTGATCTACACCGACAAGCGCGGGATGCGCAAATACGACCACGCGCGCATGAACGCGCTGGCCGATGTCCAGGCCGAGGGTCGCGCGGGGCATTTCCGCTATGAGGAAGAGCTGAACCAGCGTATCGCCGAGCTGACCTATGACAGCACCTGCGTGATGCTGTATACATCGGGGACGACGGGCAAGCCCAAGGGCGTGGTGCTGTCGAACCGCAACATCATCGAAACCGCTCGGAATTCCGCCGAATTCGACAAGCTGCGCCACACCGATGAGGTGCTGGCCTATCTGCCGATGGCCTGGGTGGGGGATTTCATCTTCTCGATCGGGCAGGCCTACTGGGCCGGCTTTACCGTGAACTGCCCCGAAAGCCCGGCCACCATGATGACCGACCTGCGCGAAATCGGGCCTACCTATTTCTTTGCCCCGCCGCGGGTCTTTGAAGGGCAGCTGACCAATGTGATGATCCGCATGGAAGATGCGGGGCGGTTCAAGAAATGGGTGTTCGATCATTACATGAAGGTCGCCCGCAAGGTCGGCCCCGCGATCCTGGATGGCAAGCCGGTCAGCGCCGCGGATCGGCTGGCCTATGGCCTTGGCAACCTGTTCGTCTATGGCCCGCTGAAAAACACGCTTGGGTTCAGCCGCATTCGCGTCGGCTATACCGCGGGCGAGGCGATCGGGCCCGAGATTTTCGATTTCTATCGCAGTCTGGGCATCAACCTGAAGCAGCTTTATGGCCAGACCGAGGCCAGCGTATTCATCACCCAACAGCCCGACGGTCAGGTGCGGTCCGACACGGTCGGCGTGCCCAGCCCGGGGGTCGAGCTGAAGATCGCCGAGAATGGCGAGGTCTTTTATCGCGGTCCCGGCACCTTCGTGGAATATTACAAAAACCCGGAAAGCACCGCCTCGACCAAGGATGCGGAAGGCTGGGTCGCGACGGGCGATGCGGGCTTTTTCGAACCCGGATCGGGGCATTTGCGCATCATCGACCGCGCCAAGGATGTGGGCAAGATGGCCGATGGCCGCTTGTTCGCGCCGAAATACGTGGAAAACAAGCTGAAATTCTACCCCAACATCCTGGAGGCCGTTGTCTTCGGCAATGGTCGCGACCGCTGCACTGCCTTCATCAACATTGATCTGAACGCGGTGGGCAACTGGGCGGAACGCAACAACATCGCCTATGCGTCCTATCAGGAACTGGCCGGCCATCCGAAGGTCTATGACATGATCGCCGCCCACGTCGCCGAGGTGAACGCCAGCGTCGCCCAGGATCCGATGTTGTCGGGCTGTCAGATCCACCGCTTCCTTATCCTGCACAAGGAACTGGATGCCGACGATGGTGAAATGACCCGCACCCGCAAGGTGCGCCGCAATGTCGTCGAAAGCAAATATGCCGATCTGATCGAGGCGCTCTATGACGGGCGCGACAGCATCTACACCGAAACCGAGGTGACCTATGAAGACGGTCGCAAGGGTGTGATCCGGGCAACGCTGCGCATCGCCGATGCCATTGTCGCCCCCGAACACAGGATGGCCGCCGAATGAACGCCCCCAGCGAAGGTTACATCACCCCCGATGGCCGCAAGATCGGCGGCGTGCTGATGGAAATGAAGAATATCACCCTGCGCTTTGGCGGTGTGGTGGCGATCAAGGACATTTCCTTCGACATCCGTGAAGGCGAGATCCGCGCGATCATCGGCCCGAACGGCGCGGGCAAATCCTCGATGCTGAACGTGATCTCGGGGTTTTACATCCCGACCGAGGGCGAGGTCTGGTTCAAGGGGCGCAAGCGCGGCCCGATGAAACCCTATGAGGTCGCCCGCCTGGGGATCGCCCGCACCTTCCAGAACATCGCGCTGTTCGATGGCATGAGCGTGCTGGACAACATCCTGACCGGGCGCCTGACGCTGATGAAATCGGGTCTGCTAAGCCAGGCCTTCTGGTATGGCGCCGCCGCGAAGGAAGAGGATGAGCACCGCGAGAAGGTCGAAAAGATCATCGACTTCCTGGAAATCCAGAACATCCGCAAGACGCCGGTGGGCCGCCTGCCCTATGGCCTGAAGAAGCGGGTCGAACTGGCCCGCGCGCTTGCGGCCGAACCGCGCATCCTGCTGCTGGATGAACCGATGGCCGGCATGAACGTCGAGGAAAAAGAGGACATGTGCCGCTTTATCCTGGATGTGAACGACGAATTCGGCACCACCATCGCGCTGATCGAACATGACATGGGCGTGGTGATGGACCTGTCCGACCGCGTCGTGGTGATGGATTACGGCCGCAAGATCGGTGACGGCACCCCCGATGAGGTGCGCAACAATCAGGATGTGATCGACGCCTATCTGGGCGTGGCGCACGGTTGAGGGGAAAATGATGCCGGATCAACTGCTTTACGCCCTGGAAGTTACGCTGAACGGTCTGATGGCCGGGGTGATGTATTCGCTGGTGGCCCTGGGCTTCGTGCTGATCTTCAAGGCCAGCGGCATCTTCAATTATGCGCAAGGGGTGCTGGCGCTGTTCGCGGCGCTGACGCTGGTGGGGCTGCAGAACGGGCAGATCCCCTTCGCGCATCTGATCAACGCGGCGCTGGGCACCAATCTGCACCATTTCGGCTGGAAACTGCCCGCGCTGGTGGCCATCGCCCTGACCGCGCTGGTGATGGTGGGACTGGCGATCCTGATCGAGAAGCTGGTGCTGAAGCATCTGGTGAACCAGGCGCCGATCATCCTGTTCATGGCGACGATCGGGCTGGCCTATTTCCTGGAAGGTCTGGGCGATGTGATGTGGGGCGCCGACATCAAGAAGCTGGATGTGGGCCTGCCGCAGGGCATTTCGGAAACCGTCGAAAGCGTGACCGACGCCTGGCTTGGCTATGGCTTCTTCATTGACCGGCTGGACATCGTGGCGACCTTCGTGGCGATCCTGCTGGTAACCGCGCTGACGCTGTTTTCCCAGTATTCCAAGCAAGGCCGGGCATTGCGCGCCGTGGCCGACGACCATCAGGCCGCGCTGTCGGTGGGCATTTCGCTGCGCTTCATCTGGGTTCTGGTCTGGTCGATCGCGGGCTTTGTCGCGCTGGTGGCGGGCATCATGTGGGGGGCGAAATCGGGGGTGCAGTTCTCGTTGTCGCTGATCGCGCTCAAGGCGCTGCCGGTGCTGATGCTGGGTGGCTTCACCTCAATCCCGGGGGCAATCGTCGGCGGGCTGATCATCGGGGTCGGCGAAAAGCTGTTCGAATTCTTCGCAGGTCCGATGATCGGCGGGGCGACGGAAAACTGGTTCGCCTATGTGCTGGCGCTTTTGTTCCTGGTCTTCAGGCCGCAGGGCCTGTTCGGCGAAAAAATCATTGAACGGGTGTAAGCCATGCGTCAATCTGTCACAGATCTGATCGCGAACGGGTTGGGAGGCCCGGGTCAGGGAAAAGGGACGCATGCGCGGCCCGTCATGGCCGCGCTGGAATCAGGGAGAGATTCTGGCCATGAAAACCTGTGCCATGATGTTCACGGTCGGCTGGGCCGCCGCGCTGGCCTTTGGCTGGCTGGCGCTGGCTGCGCCGCAGGGCGAACCCGTCAGCCTGCAGATGACCAACATTCTACTGGCCGCCACCGGCGCGGCAGCCGGGCTTTGGTCCTGGCTGCGGATCCGGCGCGGCTGCTAAGGGGGACGATCAGCCTTCCCCCGACCAACAACGGGGGAAGGGACTGATGTTCTACCGCGAAGCAGGTGATTTCAAGACGTCCTACCGCGAGGACAGTCAGACATTCCCCATCAAGTTCGATCGCTACCGCTATTACGCGGTGCTGGCGGTGGCCTTCGGGATCATCCCGTTCGTCATCAATGACTATTGGGCCAATGCGGTCTTCGTGCCCTTCCTGATCTATTCGATCGCGGCGATCGGGCTGAACATCCTGACGGGCTATGCCGGCCAGGTCAGCCTGGGCACCGGCGGTTTCATGGCGGTGGGCGCCTATGCCTGCTACAAGCTGATGACCGCCTTCCCCGACATCAGCATCTTCATCCATGTGATCCTGGCAGGCGGCATCACCGCGGGGGTGGGCGTTCTGTTCGGCCTGCCCAGCCTGCGGATCAAAGGCTTCTACCTTGCGGTGGCGACGCTGGCGGCACAGTTCTTTCTGGTCTGGCTGTTCAACAAGGTGCCGTGGTTCTACAACTATTCGGCCTCGGGGCAGATCACGGCACCGGACCGCACGGTGCTGGGCTATTTCGTCACCGGCGCCCAGACCACCGCCACGGCGAAATACCTGTTCTGCCTGGTGATGCTGACGCTTGTGGCGGTCGTTGCGCGCAACTTGACGCGCGGCACGGTGGGGCGCAAGTGGATGGCGATCCGCGACATGGACATCGCGGCGGAAATCATCGGGGTCAACCCGCTGACCACCAAGCTGACCGCCTTCATGGTCAGCTCCTTCTTCATCGGCATCGCGGGCGCGCTGTTCTTTGCGGTCTATCTGGGCGCGGCCGAGGTGGGCGAGGCCTTCGGTATCCAGAAGTCCTTCCTGATCCTGTTCATGGTCATCATCGGCGGGCTGGGGTCCATCTTCGGCAGCTTTGCGGGCGCGGCCTTCCTGGTGCTGTTGCCGGTGTTTCTGAAGAACCTGCTGGTGGGTCAGCTGGGTTGGCCCACGGACCTGGCCGCGCATATCGAGCTGATGATCGTGGGCGGGCTGATCGTGGTCTTCCTGATCGCCGAACCGCATGGGCTGGCCCAGCTTTGGCGCCTGGCCAAGGAAAAACTGCGCCTTTGGCCCTTCCCGCATTGATGCGGCGCGGGCCTGACAATCCCAAGAACCGGAAAACCGGCAAGAAACCTGAATACGCTCTGGGAGGAGATCAACGTATGAAGAAGACATTCACCGCAATCGTGGCCGCGGCAATGACCGCCGCCGCCCCGGCGATGGCCGATCTGGTCATCCCCAACCTCAGCTATCGCACGGGGCCCTTTGCCGCGGGCGGGATTCCCTATGCGGACGGGTTTAACGATTACTTCACCCTGCTGAACGAACGCGACGGCGGCATCGGCGGGGAAAAGGTTCAGGTGCCGGAATGCGAAACTGCCTATAACACCGAAAAAGGCGTGGAATGCTATGAGGCGACCAAGGGCAACGGCGCGCTGGTCTATAACCCGCTGTCCACCGGCATCACCTATCAGTTGATCCCCAAGGTCTCGGCCGATGGCATTTCGCTGTATACGCCCGGCTATGGCCGGACCTCGGCGGCGAATGGCAAGGTGTTCGAATGGGTCTTCAACTATCCGGCGAACTACTGGGACGGCGCCAGCGTTGCGATCAAGCATCTGCTGGACCTGAACGGCGGCAGCCTTGAGGGGAAAAAGATCGCCCTGCTGTATCACAACTCGGCCTATGGCAAGGAACCGATCCGCACGTTGCAGGAACTGTCGAAGAAGCACGGCTATGCCCTGACCGAGATCCCCGTTGACAGCCCCGGCCAGGAACAGAAATCGCAGTGGCTGCAGATCCGCCGCGACAAGCCTGATTACGTCCTGTTCTGGGGCTGGGGCGTGATGAACCAGGTCGCCGTGCAAGAGGCCGCCAACATCCGCTTCCCGATGGAGAATTTCATCGGCATCTGGTGGTCGGGTTCGGAAAACGACGTGCTGCCCGCGGGTGATGGCGCGAACGGTTACAAGTCGCTGGCGATGCATGGCACCGGGATGGACTATCCGGTCTATGAGGATCTGAAGAAATACGTGATCGACGCGGGCAAGGCCGCGGGCGCGGGCGATCAAGTCGGATCGGTGCTGTATTCGCGCGGCATGTATGCCGCGATGGTCATCGCCGAGGCCGCGCGCAAGGCGCAGGAACTGGCCGGCACCAGCGCCATCAACGCCGCCCAGATGCGCGACGGCTTTGAAGCGCTGGAAATCACCGAAGAGCGGATGGCCGAACTGGGCCTGCCGAACTTTGGCCAGCCCTTCGCCGCCAGCTGCGAAGATCACGGTGGCCCGGGTGCCGCGCTGATCCAGCAATGGGATGCCAGCGCGAAGAAGTGGAACCTGATCACCGGCTTCATCGCGCCCGATGATGAGGTGCTGACCCCGCTGATCCTGGAAGATTCGCAGGCCTATGCGAAGGAAGCCGGGATTTCCGAGCGCTGCAACTGACGCCATCGCCCCCGGCCTTGCCGGGCCGGGGGCATTCACCGAATTCAGGGGGTCCACCCATGCTTGACGCCGCCCAGACAGATCAGACCCTGCTGGAGGTCAACAATATCGAGGTGATCTACAACCACGTGATCCTCGTGCTGAAAGGGGTCAGCCTTTCGGTGCCCAAGGGCGGGGTGACCGCGCTTCTGGGGGGCAACGGGGCGGGCAAGACCACCACGCTCAAGGCGATCTCGAACCTGCTGAAATCCGAACGCGGCGAGGTGACCAAGGGCACGATCCAGTATCGCGGCGAACGTGTGCAGGACATGTCGCCCGCCGATCTGGTGCGCAAGGGCGTCATCCAGGTGATGGAGGGGCGGCATTGCTTTGAACACCTGACGGTTGAGGAAAACCTGCTGACCGGCGCCTATACCCGCACGGATGGCCGCGCCGAAATCGCCCGCGATCTGGAAATGGTCTACACTTATTTCCCGCGGTTGAAGGAACGGCGCAAAAGCCAGGCGGGCTATACCTCGGGCGGGGAACAGCAGATGGTGGCGATGGGCCGCGCCCTGATGAGCCGGCCCGAAACCATCCTGCTGGACGAACCGTCCATGGGCCTTGCGCCGCAGCTGGTCGAACAGATCTTTGAAATCGTCAAGGCCGTGAACGAGGGCGAAGGCGTGACCTTCCTGCTGGCCGAACAGAACACCAATGTGGCGCTGCGCTATGCCCATTACGGCTATATTCTGGAAAGCGGGCGCGTGGTGATGGATGGCCCCGCGCAGGCCTTGCGGGAAAACCCGGACGTCAAGGAATTCTACCTGGGCATGTCGGATGAAGGGCGCCGATCCTTCCGCGATGTGCGCAGCTATCGCCGCCGCAAACGCTGGCTGGCGTAAGGACAGGCACCGAAACCGGATGAACATCGCCCTGCCCCCGCAGGGCGGCAGGGAGCGGGCACCCCCCGTATATTACGATGACCCAGTATTTTGACGCTTTGGAAACCCGATCTGCCGATGAGCGCGCGGCCGCCCTGGCGCGCGATCTGCCCGCCGCAATCGCCCGCGCGATGACCGCGCCCGGGATGGCCGCGCATCTGCAGGGGGTCGATCCGGCCGGGGTGACGGACCGCGCCGCGCTGGCGCGCCTGCCGGTGCTGCGCAAATCCGAACTGGGTGCGGCGCAAAAGGCCAACGCCCCCTTTGGCGCCATGACCACCCGCCCCGCGCATGGCTTTGCCCACATCTTCCAGTCGCCCGGCCCGATCTATGAACCCGGCGGGCTGGACCATGACTGGTGGCGCATGGGCCGGTTTCTGCATGCCTGCGGTGTGGGCCCGGGCGACATCGTGCAGAACTGCTTTGGCTATCACCTGACCCCCGCAGGCATGATCTTTGAATCGGGCGCGCGGGCCGTTGGCGCCGCCGTGCTGCCCGCCGGCACCGGCCAGACCGAGCTTCAGGTCCGCGCGGCGGTCGATGTGGGGACCACCGTCTACAGCGGCACGCCCGATTTTCTGAAGGTCATCCTGGATAAGGCCGAAGACATGGGCGAACGGCTGGCCATCACCCGCGCCGCAGTGGGGGGCGGGGCGCTTTTCCCCAGCCTGCGCCAGGAATATGCCGACCGCGGCATCGCCACGCTGCAATGCTATGCCACCGCCGATCTGGGCAATATCGCCTACGAATCCCCCGCGATGGAGGGGATGATCGTCGATGAAGGCGTGATCGTGGAAATCGTGCGCCCCGGCACCGGCGATCCCGTCCCCGAGGGCGAGGTCGGCGAGGTCGTCGTGACCACGCTGAACCCCGATTATCCGCTGGTGCGTTTTGCCACCGGCGATCTGTCGGCGGTTCTGGCCGGGCCCTCGCCCTGCGGGCGGACCAATCTGCGCATCAAGGGCTGGATGGGCCGAGCCGACCAGACCACCAAGATCAAGGGCATGTTCGTGCGCCCCGAACAGGTGGCAAGCTTTGTCGCCGCCCACCCCGAGGTGGTGCGTGCCCGTGTCGTGGCCACCCGCACGGGCGAGATGGACGTGATGACCGTGCGGATCGAAACCCCGGCGGATCATGCGGATCGCTATCAGGCGGGCATCGTCTCGGCGTTGAAGATGAAGGGCGTGATCGAACTTGTCCCCGTTGGAAGCCTGCCCAATGACGGCAAGGTGATCGAGGATCTGCGCAAATACGATTAGGGGAACCAGGCAGCCGGGTCTAACGTTTCGTCAGCGGATGACGGAGGAGACCATGCGGAAAGTCCTGATGACAAGCGCGGCGCTGGCCGCCCTGGCCCTGCCTGCCGGTGCCGCCGATCTGGCTATGGTGCTGGCGAATGGTGATTATGAAACCCTGTCCGATCTGCGCGGCGGCACCGCGCCGGCCCAGGCGCGCGCGGCGCTGGAACGCGCGGGCTTTACCGTTCTGGCCGAGGATGACGCCGATGCGGGCGAAATCCGCGCGCGTCTGGCCCGGCTCATCGCCGACGCGCCAAAGGCGGATCGGATCGTCGTGGCGCTGTCGGGCCATTTCCGCCATTCGGACCGGGAAACCTGGTTCCTGCCCGTGGATGCCGAGACCGGCGATTTCAACGAAGCCGTCACCCGTGGCCTGCCGCTTTCGGCGGTGCTGACGGTTCTTGCGCGCCATCCGGGGCAGGCGGTGCTGCTTCTGGGCGCCGATGCGGTGCGCGATGCGCCGCGCGCGGCGGGCGGCTATCTGTTCGAAGGGGTGGGGTCGATTGATATCCCGCAGGGGGTGACGGTTCTGACCGGCGCCCCGGCCGCCGTGGGGGATTATCTTGGCGGTGATCTGCTGCGCCCGGGCACCGCGATCGATACGGCGGCCGCCCGGGCCGATCTGCGCGCGGCGGGTTTTCTGCCTAAGGGCCATGTGCTGATTGCCGCTGGCCCCGCCACCGACACCACATCAGCCGCGCCGCAGGCCCGCCCGGCGGATGATGACCGCGCCTATTGGGATCTGGCGCAGCGTGAAAATACCGTTGCGGCCTATCAGCTATATCTTGAGCGGTTCCCGCGCGGCGAACAGGCCCGCACCGCGCGCGAGCGAATCGCCGCGATCGAGGCGGAACCTGCCCGCGCCGCGAAGGCCGCGGAAGATGGACTTAACCTGACCCGCGACCAGCGCCGGGAAGTGCAGCAGAACCTGACCATCCTTGGCTATGATCCGAAAGGTGTGGACGGCCTCTTCGGCCCCGCCTCTCGCGCGGCCATCGGGCGCTGGCAGGCGGCCGAAGGATTCGACCCATCGGGGTTCCTGTCGCGTGAACAGCTGACCCGCCTGGCCGCGCAGGGCGCGCGCCGCGCCGCCGAACTGGAAGCCGAGGCCGCAGAACGCCGGGCCGAACAAGAGCGGCAGGACCGGATGTATTGGGACGAAACCGGCGCGGCCGGGGATGAGGCGGGGCTGCGCGCCTATCTGAAGAAATATCCCGATGGTCTGTTCGCCGAACTGGCAACCGAACGCCTGGGCGTGTTCGAGTCCCAGCGACGGGATGCGGCCGCAGCCGAAGATCGTGCCGCCTGGGACCGCGCGGCGCGCGCCGATACGGTGGCAGCCTACCGCGACTATCTGGCCGGCCGTGCGGACCCGGCCTTCCGCGAAGAGGCCGAGACCCGAATCGCCGCGCTTCAAAACGAAGCCGATGGCGCGGCCGATCTGGAACGCGCCCGCGCGGCCGAAGATGCCCTGAACCTGCCGGGCCTGATGCGCACGCTGGTCGAAACCCGGCTGGCGCAGCTGGACCTGAAGCCGGGCCGGGCGGATGGTGTCTTTGATGACGATACGCGCCGCGCGATCCGACGCTATCAGCAGGCGAGGAACCTGCCGGTCACAGGCTATCTGGATCAGGCGACGGTTGCGCAGCTTCTGGCCGGGGGCATTGGCCTGCGGTGAGTCAGGAAAGACCAAGGGGGCAGGGGGGCGCTGCCCCCCTCGCGCGTGCCGCGCTCACCCCCCGGGATATTTGGGCAAAGCCGAAAGACAGGCGAAGCCGAGAGGAAACGAAAAAGGCCGCGGCGGAAACCCGACGCGGCCTTTTTCTTGGTGCCTGCTTTACGCTATCAGCCCTGACGGGCCTTGTAGCGACGCTGCGTCTTGTTGATCACGTAGACGCGGCCCTTGCGGCGCACGATCTGGCAATCGCGGTGACGCTGCTTGAGCGAGCGGAGCGAGTTACGGACCTTCATCGGTCTTCTCCTATTCGCGGCGCGCGTGCGCCTTGAAACCTGAATGCCCCCGGAACGGGAAGCGGCGAAAATGGTGGGCGGTACTGGGATCGAACCAGTGACCACTACGATGTCAACGTAGTGCTCTACCGCTGAGCTAACCGCCCACACCCGTCTGGCCCGCCGCATCCAAAAGAAAGAACGCGGGCGGAACCGCGTCGGTCTGGGGGTCTATAAAAGGAGTCGCGGGACCTTTCAAGGGGGTTTTGGCGGGAAATCAATCCAGTGTAGATTGAACCCCAGCCGAGGAGTTGCCATGGCCCAAAATGCCGCGTCGCCATTCCGTCTTTACCCGCCCGACCGGATCACGTCGGCGGTGGTCTTTGCGTCGCCGCACAGCGGGCGCGATTACCCGGCCGAACTGTTGCGGCGCACGGTTTTGGATGAGCGCAGGCTTCGGTCCTCGGAAGATGCCTTTGTCGACCGGCTGCTTGAAGCTGCCCCCGATCATGGTGCGACGGTGCTTGCCGCACAGGCCCCGCGGGCCTGGGTTGATCTGAACCGTGCAGCCGATGAACTGGACCCCGCCCTGATCGACGGGCTGCGTCCTGCCCCGCGCAGCCCCCGTGTCATGGCCGGTCTGGGGGTGATTCCACGCGTGGTGGCGGGGGGGCGGCAGATCTATTCCGGCAAGATCACCCTGGCCGAGGCGCAGGCGCGGCTGGATACGGTCTGGACCCCTTATCACCGACACCTGTCAACGCTTCTGGATGGGGTCGCCGCGCGGTTCGGTCAGGCGATTCTGATCGACGTGCATTCCATGCCCGGCGAAGCGCTGGACGGGTTTGGTGCCGCGCGCCCGCATATCGTGCTGGGCGACCGATTCGGTGCGGCGGCGGCGGCCTGGGTCATGGATGGGGTCGAAGCCGCCTTTCGGGCTGAGGGCTTTCGGGTGCGGCGCAATTCGCCCTTCGCCGGGGCCTATATCACGCAGGCCTATGGGCGCCCTGCCCGCAACCGCCACGTGATTCAGGTCGAAATCGACCGCGCGCTTTATATGGATGAGGCGCAGATCCGCCCTGCCCCCACATTCGCGGCCTTTGCGCGGGGGTTTGAACGCGTCATCGGCCGAATCGCGCGCCTTGCCGGCGGGCAGAGCCGGTTGGCGGCCGAATGACCGTTCAGTCACCCGCATCCCATCCGCGCCCTTTGGCGATGGAATCGCGGCCAAAGCGCGCCCGGATCCGGTCGATGGCGCGCTCGGCCCCGGCGCGGGCACGGGCGCCGGGGTCCAGCAAGTCGCCCACCGGGTCACTGTCGGCCGCTGAGCAAAGGTCGGAATAGCCGATTCCGATCAGCCGGCAGGGGCCGGGATCAAGGGCCGCCAGAAGGGCCGACCCCGTGGTGAACAAGGTGTCGGCCAGTTGCGCGGGTTCGGTCAACGCGCGCTGCCGGGTCTGGGCGGAAAAATCCTTGCGCCGCAGCTTCAGCGTGACCACGCGCCCCGCAAAGCCCTTGGCCTTCATCCGCGCCGATACCTTTTCGCACAGATGCCACAGCTGATCGCGCAGGGCCTCGGGGTCGGCAATGTCGGTCGCAAAAGTGGTTTCTGCCGACACCGATTTCATCGGCGCATCGGGGGAAACGCGGCGCTCATCCTGCCCATGTGCCAGGCGCCAGATCCGGTCGCCCTGCGTCCCGAACCGGCGCGCCATCGCGGCGCGGTCCTGACGGCGGATGTCGGCAAGGCTGCGGATACCGGCCTGCGCCAGCGCCGCCTGCGTCGCGGCCCCCACCCCCCACAGCAGGCTGGTTGGCTTGTCGCGCAGGAAATCCTGGGTATCGCCCCGCCCGATCACGGCAAAGCCGCGCGGCTTGTCCAGATCCGAGGCGATCTTGGCAAGAAACTTGTTGTGCGACAGGCCGATCGAAACGCTGACCCCGATTTCGGCTTCGATCTGCTGCGCCAGCCGGGCAAGGCTTAGCGCAGGTGGGGCGTGATGCAGCCGCGCGGTGCCGGTCAGGTCCAGAAACGCCTCATCCAGCGACAGGGGCTCGATCAGCGGGGTCAGCGCCGCCATCCGCGCGCGGATCTGGCGGGACACATCGGCATAATGCGCCATCCGGGGGCGGATCACCACGGCATCGGGGCAAATCTGACGGGCCTTGAACATCGGCATCGCCGAGCGAACCCCGGATATGCGCGCGACATAGCAGCAGGTGGACACCACCCCCCGCGTGCCGCCCCCGACGATTACGGGCCGCGCCGCCAGCGACGGATCATCGCGCTTCTCGATCGAGGCGTAGAAGGCATCACAATCCAGATGCGCGATCGACAGATCGAACAATTCGGGATGCGAAACGATGCGCGGCCCCCGGCACTGCGGGCAGCGCGGAGGAGGGGTTTCGTAAACAGCAAGGCAGTCGCGGCACAGGGCGGGCATGACGGTCACCGGGTTCGCGCTATAGATTATCCCCCCGCCCGCCGCATGACGAGTCGGCAAGTGCCTTTTGCCGTGCCCCTTCGGCTTTGCGGAAATATCCCGGGGGAAGGCCGCAGGCCGTGGGGGCAGCGCCCCCACCCTCGACCGCAAAGTTGAAGACCGGGAAGGGCGCCCCCCTCCCGGCCCGTGTCATCAATGCAGCGCGGCGCCGTAGGGGGCGTCTTGCGGCGCAACTGCAAGATGGTCCCCGACAATCAGCCCGTCAGGCCCCGCCGTCACCGTCACGCTGTCGCCATCGCGCACCTTGCCGGCAAGGATCATCTCGGCCAGCGGGTCTTGCAGATACCGCTGGATCACCCGCTTCAGCGGGCGGGCACCGAAGACCGGGTCATAGCCCTGATCCGCCAGCCATTTGCGCGCCGCATCGTCCAGATCCAGCGCGATCTTGCGCGCCGCCAGCCGTTTCTCCAGCCGCCGCAACTGGATCGTCACGATGCCGTCCATGTTGTCGCGCGTCAGACGGTCGAAGATGATCGTCTCATCCAGTCGGTTCAGGAATTCGGGGCGGAAATGCGCTCGCACCGCCTCCATCACCTGCGCCCGGGCAGCACCGCTGTCACTGCCCTCGGGCAGCTGGCTCAGCGCCTGCGACCCAAGGTTTGAGGTCAGCACGATCAGCGTCTGCTTGAAATCGACCGTGCGGCCCTGACCATCGGTCAGCACGCCATCGTCCAGCACCTGCAACAGCACGTTGAACACGTCGGGATGGGCCTTTTCCACCTCATCGAACAGCACGACCTGATAGGGCCGGCGCCGCACGGCTTCGGTCAGCACGCCACCCTCATCATAACCGACATAGCCCGGAGGCGCGCCGATCAGCCGGGCAACGGCGTGTTTTTCCATGAATTCCGACATGTCGATGCGGACCATCGCGGTGTCGTCGTCGAACAGATATTCGGCGACCGCCTTGGTCAGTTCGGTCTTGCCCACGCCCGTCGGCCCCAAGAACAGGAACGACCCCAGCGGACGGTTTTCATCGTTCAGCCCGGCGCGCGCGCGGCGCACGGCGTTTGACACGGCGACCACGGCCTGACGCTGGCCGATGACCCGCTTGCCAAGCTCTTCCTCCATCTTCAGCAGCTTTTCGAGCTCGCCCTCCAGCATTTTTGAGGTCGGGATGCCGGTCCAGCGTTCCACCACCTCGGCGATCTGTTCGGGGCGCACGGCTTCTTCGACCATCAGCGCGTCTTCCTGCGCCTCGGCCGCCGCCAGTTGCTTTTCCAGCCCCGGGATCACGCCATAGGACAGCTCGCCCGCGCGGGCCAGATTGCCTTCGCGCTTGGCCTGGTCCAGCTCGGCCCGGGCGCGGTCCAGCTGTTCTTTCAGGCCGCGGGCCGATTCCAGCTTGTCGCGCTCGGCCTGCCACTTCGCCGTCATCTCGGCGCTGCGTTGCTGCAGGTCGGACAGCTCCTTTTCCAGCTTCTCCAGCCGGTCCTTCGAGGCCGCGTCATCCTCTTTCTTCAGCGCCTCGGCTTCGATCTGCAACTGCAGGATCTGGCGGTCCAGCTGGTCCAGTTCCTCGGGCTTGCTGTCGACCTCCATCCGCAGGCGGCTTGCGGCCTCATCCACAAGGTCGATCGCCTTGTCGGGCAGGAAGCGGTCGGTGATGTAGCGATGGCTCAGCGTCGCCGCCGCCACCAGCGCGCTGTCAGAGATTCGCACGCCGTGGTGCAGTTCGTATTTCTCCTTGATGCCGCGCAGGATGGAAATCGTATCCTCGACCGTCGGTTCCTCGACCATCACCGGCTGGAACCGCCGGGCCAGGGCCGCGTCCTTTTCGACGTATTTGCGGTATTCATCCAGCGTGGTCGCGCCGACGCAGTGCAATTCGCCGCGCGCCAGCGCGGGCTTGATCAGGTTGGCCGCATCCATCGCGCCATCGGTTTTGCCTGCGCCCACAAGGGTGTGCATTTCATCAATGAACAGGATGATTTCACCGGCCGCGGCCTCGATCTCCTTCAGGATCGCTTTCAGCCGTTCCTCGAACTCGCCCCGGTATTTCGCGCCCGCGATCAGCGCGCCCATGTCCAGCGCCATCAGACGCTTGTTGCGCAGGGATTCGGGCACGTCGCCATCAATGATGCGCAGGGCAAGGCCCTCGGCGATGGCGGTCTTGCCGACGCCGGGTTCGCCGATCAGCACCGGGTTGTTCTTGGTGCGGCGGCTCAGCACCTGCATGGTGCGGCGGATTTCCTCATCCCGGCCGATGATCGGGTCGATCTTGCCATTCTCGGCGGCCTCGGTCAGGTCGCGGGCATATTTCTTCAGCGCGTCATAGCCTTCCTCGGCGCTGGCGCTGTCGGCGGTGCGGCCCTTGCGGATGTCGTTGATCGCGGTGTTGAGCTTTTGCGCGGTGACGGCGCCTGTATCCAGCGCGTCCTTGGCGCGGGTGTTGACCACCGCCAGCGCCATCAGGATGCGTTCGACCGGCACGAAACTGTCGCCGGCCTTCTTGGCGATCTTTTCGGCCTCGTCCAGCACGCGGACCAGGGATTGTTCAACGTAAACCTGCCCGTCCCCGCCCGACACTTTCGGCAGTTTCGACACCGCCAGATCCACCGCCTCGATCACGCGGGCGGGTTCGCCCCCGGCGCGGCGGATCAGGTTGGCCGACAGCCCCTGATCATCATCCATCAACGCTTTCAGCAGATGTTCGGGGACCACGCGCTGATGCCCTTCGCGCAGTGCGATGGTCTGGGCGGCCTGCAGGAACCCACGCGACCGTTCCGTGAACTTTTCCATGTTCATCGGGTTCTCCTTCCATGAAGCCCCCGGCTTGGGCCGCCCGTCATGGCACGGCCCGTCCCGGGTCTTAATCCAAAGTTGGGCGCGCCTTTCCCGCGGTTCAAGGGGTGTGTCGCGCCGCCAGCGGGGAAAATTCGTGTGTTGGCGCGCGGCTTTGGAAACCCTATCGCAACCTTTGGCGTTTCATCTTGGGATCAAGCCAAGGAAGGATTCGCACATGACCCCGCGCCAGACGGCTATCCGCATCGCGACCCTGTTCTACGACGCCGCCCGACGCCGGTTTGAGGCGGTGGTGGAATTCTTCGCCCCCGGCCTGCCCGTGCCGTTGCGCGTGCCCGTCACGCTGGCGGCACCGCCGGGGATGTCGCATGCCCAGCTGGCCCGCGCGCTGACGCGCGAGGCGGCGCGGCGCGGGATTGGCGGGCTGTAACCGGCACGGGCTTGACCTGCGGGGCGCTTGCGCGCAAGACGACGCCGTCCCTTGCAACGCCGGAGGCTTCCGATGACCCTGCCCGCCGATGACCGCCTGATCGTCGCCCTTGATGTGCCGAACGCCCTGGCCGGGCTGGAACTGGCCAAGACGCTGGGGGATGCCGTTTCCTTCTACAAGATCGGCCTGGGCATGTTGACCGGGGGCGGCCTTGCGCTGGCCAATGAGCTGAAGGCCGAACATGGCAAGCGTATCTTTCTGGACATGAAGCTGTTCGACATCGGCGCCACGGTTGAGGCGGCGGTGCGCGGGCTGGCGCAATATGACCTTGATTTCCTGACCGTGCATGGCGACCCCTATGTGGTTCAGGCCGCCAAACAGGGCGCCGCCGGCAAGGATCTGAAGATCCTGGCGGTGACCATCCTGACCTCACTGGATCGGGGCGATCTGGATGGCGCGCTGATCAAGCCCGGCGCGGTTGCCGATCTGGTGGTGGAACGCGCGGGCCGCGCCTTTGCGGCCGGGGCGGATGGGGCGATCGCCTCGCCGCAAGAGGCCGCCTTGATCCGGGCGCTGCCGGAAGCCGCGGGCAAGCTGATCGTTACCCCCGGGGTGCGCCCGACCGGGGCGGCGCTTGGCGATCAGAAGCGCGTCGAAACGCCCGCCGCCGCGATTGCGGCGGGGGCTGATCATATCGTCGTCGGCAGGCCGGTGTGGCAGGCCGCCGACCCGAAGGCGGCGGCGCTGGCGATCGTGCGGGATCTGGCCGGGGCCTGATCCCGTCTTGAGGGCGTCACTCGGCCGGTGCTGCGGGGGCCTCGGGTGCGGCGGGCTCTGCCGGTTCCGGGCTTGGGGTTACGACAACGCCGGTGTCGGGCGCTTCATTGGTGATGGTCACCGAAGCAGGCGCCTCGGGCGCGGTGGCCTCGGGGGTGCCGGTGGGGGCGGGGCTGTCCATCACCAGCCAGATAACGACGACCAGCGCCACGACGATGGCGCCCAGAACGAAATAGATGCCGCCGGACGAAGACCCTTGCGGACGCGGGGGTTGGGGGTTCATGGCCGTCTCCTGTGATGTGAACTTTCGTGTCCAACGCGGCGCGCGCGCGAAAGTTCCATCCGGGGGCGGGGCCTTAGTCCTCGTTGATGTCGGTGTGCCACAGCTTGCTTTGGCCCCGGCGCACGCCCGCCGCGCGGCGTAGCCCAAGCCATGCGCCAAGCGCGGTCAGCGCCAGGACAAAGATCATCGCGGGCAACGAGGCGCCCAGCCAGCCCAGCCAGACCAGCGCGCCGACCAGAACCGCGCCGATGGCAAAGCCCAGCAGGAAGAACCCGGGCACCAGCATTTCCAGCGCGCCCAGCACCACCCCGCCTGCGACCCATACCCAGGCCTGCTGCCAGATCATTGCGCCTTGCCCTTCAAAAGCCCGAAGGCATTTCCAAAGGCCTCCAGCGCGGCGGCGGGCAGGATCACGGTCTGCTTGCCCTGCCCCTGTGCCACTGCCGCGATGGCCTCGACCTGCTTCAGGGCCACCTGGTATTGTGCCGCTTCAAGCCCGGCCTCCTTGATTGTTTCGGCGATGACGCCCGTGGCATAGGCCTCGGCCTCGGCCAGGACGCGCTTGGCTTTGGCCTCTTGTTCGGCGGCATAAAGCTCGCCATCGGCTTGGAGTTCAACCGCGCGCTTGCGGCCCTCGGCCTCGGTGACCAGCGCGCGGCGCGCGCGTTCAGCGTTCAGCTGTTGCAGCATCGCGGCACGGGTCGCCTCATCCAGGTTCACATCCAGGATCTCGGCGCGCGTCACCTCGATCCCCCAGTCATCGACGACATTGGCCAGGTTGTCGCGGATCGTGCCGATCAGCCCGGCGCGGTTGGATTGCACCGTGTCCAGTTCCATCCGGCCGATTTCGGACCGGACGATCCCGGCCACCGTGGTGGCGATGGCGGCGTCGATGTCGCGGATGCGGTAGACGGTCTTTTCCGGTTCAATGATCCGGTAGAAGACCGAGGTGTCGACCTGCAGCAGAACGTTGTCGGCGGTGATGGCATCCTGCCGGTTGGTGGGCAGCTGGCGTTCCAGCACCGAAATGCGGTGCGCGACCCGGTCCAGAAAGGGAACGATGAAGTTGATCCCGGGCCCCAGCACCGCCCGCAGCCGGCCAAAGCGTTCGACCACATGCTTTTCCGATTGCGGCACGATGCGAACGCCCAGAAAGACCGCAAGGACCAGAAAGGCCGCAAGCGCCAGGAAAACGGCGTTTCCGCCCAGAAGATCGGTGGAATTCATCACTGCCCCCATGAACTGCTGACGCAACTATGCGTGCATTCGGGGGGCGGGAAAAGGGTCAAGGTGTAGGCGCGGGCAGCAGTTTTACGCCCACCAGCAGCGCGACCGCCAGCACCGCCCAGCCCCCCGGTCGCGTCAGCAGCCACAGCCCCAGCGCGCCACCCCAAAGCGCAAGGCGCAGCCCGGCCATGCCGGCGAAGGCAAAAAGCGTTCCAATCATTTTAGCGCGGTCCGTAGCGGCGCCAGAGCCAGATCAGCGCCATTGCCCCAAGCACCGCCCCGACGAACCCGGCCATCCAGCCGGTGATCGTCAGCAGCACCCGCAGGATCAACCCGCCGATCAGCGCGCCGATGACACCGATCGCGATGGTGGTGGGGATGTCGGTTTCCAGCCGCATCGCGCGGGTGGCGATGAAGCCGGCTGCGGCCCCGATGATGATGAGCGCGACGATCTGCATGGGCGCCTCCTGTCGGTCAATATGGGGCTTGGGGGCGGCGTTGCAAAGGGCGGTGAGGCCGGGGGTTTCACACCCCCGGACCCCCGTGGAGTATTTTCGCCAAGAAGAAGATCAGGTCAGGGTGTCGGGCAGGGTCAGGCCGCGCAGAAGTTCGCTGGCTGGCATCGGGCGCTTGCCTTCGCGCTGCGCCTCAAGCACGGCGATGGCGCCAGTGCCGCAGGCGATGGTGAAGCCACCCATAACCTGGCCGGGGCGGCCGCGGCCTGCGGCGGCGCTGGCCCGCAGCAGCTTGATCCGTTCGCCCGCGATTTCGGTGAAGGCGCCGGGGAAGGGGGACAGGCCGTTGATCTGGCGCAGGACCTGGTCGGCGGGGCGGGACCAGTCGATGCGCGCCTCGGCTTTGTCGATCTTGGCGGCATAGGTCACGCCGGTTTCGGCCTGCGGTTCGGCGTGCAGGTCGGGCAGGCGGGCCAGCGCGTCCAGGATCAGCCGAGCGCCCATCGTGCTGAGGCGGTCGTGCAGCTCGCCGGTCGTTTCGGGCTGCCCGATCGGGGTGGTTTCGCGCATCAGCACCGGGCCGGTGTCGAGGCCTGCGTCCATCTGCATGATGCAGATGCCGGTTTCCGAATCGCCCGCCATGATCGCACGGTGGATCGGTGCGGCCCCGCGCCAGCGCGGCAAAAGCGAGGCGTGGATGTTCAGGCAGCCGTGCCGTGGGGCGTCCAGCACCGCCTGCGGCAGGATCAGACCATAGGCCACGACCACGGCGACATCGGCGCCAAGGGCGGCGAAGTCTTGTTGTTCGGCGGCGCCCTTCAGGCTGCGCGGGTGGCGCACCGGGATGCCAAGCGCCTCGGCCCGGGCCTGAACGGGGGAGGGGCGTTCCTTTTTGCCGCGGCCCGCGGGGCGGGGGGGCTGGCAATAGACGGCGATCACCTGATGATCGCGGGCCAGCGCGTCCAGCACCGGGACCGAGAAGTCCGGCGTGCCCATGAAGACCACCTTCATCGCGTGCCCTTTTTCGATTTCTGCACCAGCATCTTGCGCCGCAGGGGCGAGAGGTGATCCAGATAGGTCTTGCCGTTCAGGTGGTCGATCTGATGTTGGACCGATGTCGCCCAGAGGCCGACGAAATCGCGGTCTTCGATCTCTCCGGCCTCGTTCAGGAAGCGCACGGTGACGGCGCGGGGGCGTTCGATCAGCGCCGAGACGCCCGGCAGGTTCGGGCTGGCCTCTTCATGCTTGCGCGACTGGATCGAGGCGTGCAGCACTTCGGGGTTGGCCATTCGGATCGCCTGGCCCCGCTTGTCCGAAGCATCGACCACCGCAAGGCGCAGCATTATGCCGATCTGCGGCGCGGCCAGGCCCACGCCGGGCATCGCCTCCATCGTGTCGATCATGTCGTCCCAGATCATGCGGACGGTTTCGGTCACCGCCGCGACGGGGGCCGCCGGGCTGTGCAGGCGGCGGTCTTCGTAGGGCAGGAAAGGGCGCACGGCCATGGGCGTTCCTTTGCGGATCAGGCCTGCGCGGTGCGGGCGCGTTCGCGTTTTAGCTTTTCCATCTTGCGGGTGATCATCTGGCGCTTCAGCGGGCCCAGGTAATCGATGAACAGCTTGCCGTTCAGGTGGTCCAGTTCGTGCTGGGCGCAGGTGGCCCAGAGGCCGTCGAACTGTTCTTCGTGCATCTGGCCGTCAAGGCCCAGCCAGCGCATCCGCACCTCGGCGGGGCGGGTGACCTCGGCATATTGTTCGGGGATCGACAGGCAGCCTTCCTCGTAGGTATTCAAATCCTCCGAGGTCCAGGTGATCTCGGGGTTGATCAGCACCATCGGGGCGGGGGCGGCGTCCTTTTCCTTGACGCAATCCATCACGAACACCCGCCGCATCACGCCCACCTGCGGCGCAGCAAGGCCCACGCCGGGCGCATCATACATGGTGGCCAGCATGTCATCGGCCAGTCGCCGGATGTCCGCATCGACGGTGGCAACGGGCTCGCAAAGTTTCTTGAGCCGCGGGTCGGGATGGATCAGGATCGGGCGAATGGTCATGGCGATGATTTAGGCGATGGGGCGCGTTGGCGCAATGGCGGGCGAAAGGCTGGAAGGTTGTTCTATATTTGCGATATATTTTGGGATAACTTACCAAAGTTGTGATATTTACAGGAATAATTTGCTGTAATACTGCTTTAATTTGGAACATAAACAGTCCCCAAATCCCACAGGATGCTGCGCCATGCCCCAGACCCCCGACTTTGATGAAGTGATCGACCGCCGCGGCACCCATTCGGTGAAATGGGACGGTATGGCCCAGGCCTATGGCGTCAGCCCGCAGGATGGCATCGCCATGTGGGTGGCGGACATGGATTTTCGCCCCCCCACCTGCGTGCAGCGCGCGGTTGAGGCGCTGGCCGGGCATGGGGTCTATGGCTATTGGGGCGATGACGCGCCCTATCTGGAGGCGATCCGCTGGTGGATGCAGGCCCGGCATGGCTGGGCGGTCGAGCGGAACTGGATCTTCACAACACATGGGCTGGTGAACGGAACCGCGATGTGCGTCGATGCCTTTACCCAGCCGGGCGATGGCGTGGTGTTGATGACGCCGGTGTATCACGCCTTTGCGCGTGTCATCAACGCGGCGGGCCGGCAGGTGGTAGAATGCCCGCTTAAGCTGGTCGATGGCCGGTATGAGATGGACTTTGCCGCCTGGGATGCGCAGATGACCGGGGCGGAACGGATGCTGATCCTGTGTTCCCCGCACAACCCCGGCGGCCGGGTCTGGACCGCGGCCGAGCTGCGCGCCACAGCCGATTTCTGCAAGCGGCACGGGCTGATCCTGGTGTCGGATGAAATCCACCACGATCTGGTGATGCCGGGTCATGCCCATCATGTGATGGCGCGCGCCTGCCCGGATGTGGCGGACCGTCTGGTGATGATGACGGCCACCACCAAGACCTTCAACATCGCGGGCGCACATACCGGCAATGTCATCATCCCCGATCCGGACTTGCGTGCGCGCTTTGCCGGGCGCATGGCGGCCATGGGCATTTCGCCCAACAGTTTCGGGCTGGCGATGGCGACAGCGGCCTATTCGCCCGAAGGGGCCGACTGGCTGGATGCGCTGATTGGCTATCTGGACGGGAACCGGCGTCTGTTCGATGCCGGGATCGACGCGATCCCCGGCCTGCGGTCGATGGGATTGGAGGCGACCTATCTCGCCTGGGTCGATTTCGCGGGCACCGGAATGGCGCCGGGGGAATTTACCGCGCGGGTCGAAAAAGGCGCGCGGATCGCGGCGAACCACGGCGCGAGCTTTGGTCTGGGGGGCGAAAGCTTTTTGCGGTTCAACCTTGCCACGCCCCGCGCCCGGGTGGCCGAGGCTGTGGCCCGGCTGCAGGCGGCCTTTGCCGATCTGCAATAACGCCTGTGCCGGGGGTTAAAGCCGGGGCAGCAGGGCCCGGGGGACGTGATCGTCGCGCGCGAAATCCAGCGCCGCCCCGTCGCGGACGGCGGTTTCGCGCTTGGTCGTGCAGATCAGCTCATCCCCCTCGACCGCCGAGGCGATGATCAGGCAGGTCGACAGGTGGCGCGCGCCATCATACAGGTCCACCAGACCGCGCAGCTGCGACACCTGCGTCGCATCCAGCGCGAAACCGCCGCGCCAGCGCCGCACAACCGGCAGAACCTGATCGCCCGCCTGGACCCGCAGCCGCGACCGGCGCCGCGCCTCTGCCCGGCGGGCATCGTTCAGTGCGGCCAGAATCTGTTGTGGCAGGATTTCCATCATCGCCTCCCTGCGGCTGTGGGCATGCCTTGATCAAGCATGCGCAGGGGGATGTAAAAATCAAGTGAAGCTTGCCGAAATCAACCGCGTCAGGCGCGCCGGGCCACCGCGACGCCCAGAACCTCCAGCACCTTGGCCTCGATCTGCGGCGCGTTCATGCCGGCTGCGGCATACATATCCTCGGCCGAGGCGTGGTCAATGAAGGTGTCGGGTAGCACCATCGAGCGGAACTTGAAGCCCCGGTCAAAGACGCCTTCGTCCGCCAGAAGCTGCGCGACATGGCTGCCGAACCCGCCGACCGCGCCTTCCTCGACGCAGATCAGCGCCTCGTGGTGGCGCACCAGTTGCAGGATCAGGTCGCGGTCCAGCGGCTTGGCAAAGCGCGCATCGGCCACGGTGGGCGCAAGGCCGCGCGCGGCCAGCGCCTCGCGTGCCTTCAAAACCTCGGCCAGGCGAGTGCCAAAGGACAGGATCGCCACGCGCCCGCCCTCGGCCACGATGCGGCCGCGACCGATTTCCAGCGGTGCGCCGCGTTCGGGCATCTCTACGCCCATGCCATCGCCGCGCGGATAGCGGAAGGCCGAGGGGCGGTCATCCAGCGCGGCGGCGGTGGCGACCATGTGGACCAACTCGGCCTCATCCGCGGCGGCCATCACGACAATGCCGGGCAGGTTGGCCAGAAAGGCGATGTCATAGGCCCCGGCATGGGTCGCCCCATCGGCGCCCACCAGCCCCGCGCGGTCGATCGCAAAGCGCACCGGCAGGCGCTGGATCGCAACGTCATGCACGACCTGATCGTAGCCGCGTTGCAGGAAGGTGGAATACAGCGCGCAGAACGGCTTCAGCCCACCCGCCGCAAGCCCCGCCGCGAACGTCACCGCATGCTGTTCGGCGATGCCCACATCGAAACAGCGGCGGGGGAAGCGTTCGGCAAACAGGTTCAGCCCGGTGCCATCGGGCATCGCTGCGGTGACGGCGACGATCTTGTCGTCCCGCTCGGCCTCGCGCACCAGGCTTTCGGCAAAGACCTTGGTGTAGGACGGCGCGTTTGACGGCGTCTTGACCTGCGCGCCGGTCACCACGTCGAATTTCGCGGTGGCGTGGCCCCGGTCGGGGCGCATTTCCGCCGGGGCATAGCCCTTGCCCTTTTTCGTCACGGCATGGATCAGCATCGGCCCGGTCGCCCGCGCCTTCAGCGTGCGCAACAGCGGCAGAAGCTGGTCCAGGTCATGCCCGTCGACGGGGCCGACATAGGTGAAGCCCAGTTCTTCGAACAAGGTGCCGCCGATTGCCATGCCTTTCAGCATTTCCTTGGCCCGGCGCGCGCCTTCCTGCAAAGGTTCCGGCAACAGGCTGACCGCGCCCTTGGCCGCGGCGCGCAGATCCTGAAACGGGCTGCCGGAATAAAGCCGGGTCAGATAGCTGGACAGCGCGCCCACCGGCGGGGCGATCGACATTTCATTGTCGTTCAGCACCACGAACAGCCGCTTGCCCAGATGGCCCGCGTTGTTCAGCGCCTCAAAGGCCATGCCCGCGCTCATGGCGCCGTCGCCGATCACCGCGATCGCATCGCCGGGATCGCCGCCCAGTTCGCGCGCCATGGCAAATCCAAGTGCGGCGGAAATCGAGGTCGAGCTGTGCCCCGCGCCGAACGGGTCATAGGGGCTTTCGGATCGCTTGGTAAAGCCCGACAGCCCGTCCTTCATGCGCAGGGTGCGGATGCGGTCGCGCCGCCCGGTCAGGATTTTATGCGGATAGCACTGGTGGCCGACGTCCCAGATGATCTTGTCGCGCGGGGTGTCGAACACCGCATGCAGCGCGACGGTCAGCTCCACCACGCCCAGACCCGCGCCCAGATGCCCGCCCGTGACCGACACGGCCGAGATCGTCTCGGCCCGCAGTTCGTCGGCGAGCCGTTTCAGATCACGGTCGCTTAGCGCCTTCATGTCCGAAGGCAGCTTCACGCGGTCCAGCACGGGGGTGTTTGGCTTGTCGCTCATCAGCCCTCCAAGGGCGTTTACATTTGCCGGGCAATAACGAACTGCGCCGCGTCCCGCAAGTTCCGCGCCGCCGCGCCATAGGGGGCCAGCGCAGCCTCGGCCTCGGCCACAAGGGCGCAGGCGCGGATGCGCGCGCCCTCCAGCCCTAGCAGGGACACGAAGGTCGCCTTGCCCGCATCGGCATCCTTGCCCAGACGTTTGCCCGCCGCGGCCTCGGACCCTTCGACATCCAAAATGTCGTCGGCGATCTGGAAGGCAAGGCCAAGGGCGCCGGCATAGGCCGCCAGGGGACGCGGATCGGCGCCCGCCAAAATCGCGCCGGCCTGCGCGGCAAAGCCGATCAACGCGCCGGTCTTGCCCGCCTGAAGCGCGGTGATCTGGTCCAGCGTCAGCGGCTGGGCAGCAGTTTCGGCGGCGATGTCCAACGCCTGGCCATAAACCATGCCCTCGGCGCCCGAGGCCCGCGCCAGCGCCGCCACCAGCGCCACGCGCCGGTCCGCCGGGCCGAGGACCGGGTCACAGCACAGTTCGAACGCCAGCGTCTGCAGCGCATCGCCCGCCAGAACAGCCGTCGCCTGATCCCATTTCACATGCACCGTGGGCTGGCCACGGCGCAGATCGTCATCATCCATGCAGGGCATGTCGTCGTGGACAAGGCTGTAGGCGTGCAGCGCCTCGACCGCCGCCGCCGCCGGCATTGCCTGCGCGTCGGGCAGCCCGTGCAGGGCCGCGCTTTCCAGCACCAGAAACGCCCGCAGCCGCTTGCCGCCCTGCACGGCATAGCGCATCGCCTGCGTCAGCGGGATGTCGGGGCGTTGCGCCAGCGCGCCATCCAGCGCGGCCTGCACATCGCGTTGCACCTGCGTCAGACGGTCGGGGAACATTTACAGCCCTTCGACCGGGGTGCTGCCCGTGGGCTGGCCATTTTCGCCCAGCGTGATCTTTTCCACCCGTTCCTCGGCATCGCGCAGCAACCTGGCACAATGCGCCTTCAGTGCCGCGCCGCGTTCATAAAGCGCGATCGAGCGATCCAGCGGCACTTCGCCGCGTTCCAGCTGGCCAACCACGGCCTCCAGCTCTTTCATCGCGTCTTCGAAGGTCATCGCTGCTATGTCGGTCATGCGTCCCGCTCCATCTGGGTGAACCCTGGCGCGGTGATACCCCGCCCCCGGTCGCAAGACCATATCCCCGATTGCCCGCCTGGGCCACCGGGTCGTGCCCGGCCCGGCCGGGTGCCGCGCAAAGCGCTATTGCTGCAAGGTTTCCAGATACATCGCAAGCGACAGAACGCGGCCGCGGGTTTCGATCACATCGCCATAGGTGCGATCGGCCTCGGGGTGCTGGTTCATGAAGCTTTGGCCGAAAACCGGCATTTCGCCGCCATGGGCGCGCAGGCCGGTGCGCCCGTCGATGATATGGATCACCTTCAGCATCGGGAAGGCACCGTCATTGGCGGCGGCTAGGCCCGTCAGATCGGGGGCCTTCACGGTCAGCAGTTCGGCCATCGGGCCATCGCCCTGGCCCCCCGCGCCATGGCAACTGGCGCAATACTGGGCGTAAAGCCCCGCGCCGATATCGGGGCCCTGGGCCAGGCCGGCCGTAGCCGACAGGCCGATGGTGAAGGTGATCGCAAAGCGTGCGGCGCGGACCATGAAACTCTCCCTTCCGTGTTGGAAGGGCCAGTCTTGCAGGGTGCCGGGGTCTGTCATTGACGGCGATCAACGGGCCGTGGCCCCAGGCGAAAAACGGGAAAGGCCGCCCTTGCGAGCGGCCCCCGAGATCTACGGAGATGGTCCGGTTAGGGTCTGGTCGATCCACCGTCCCAGCCAGGGTTCTGAACCCCGGGGTTTGCCCTCAGGCCACGGCCCCCCTGACTGTCCCGACACCTCTCTCCAATATCACTCTAGACACTGGACCACCTCCTTTCATTGCGTTGCCGTTATCGACAGGCTGCCACATATTTTGTGTTTGTCAAAACTTTTCACGCAACCTTTGGCGATAGTTTCGTGACAATCGCCCGAAAAGGCAGCAGCGCGAGGATCGAAAGCCCAAGCTTTACCATCCAGTCGGCCAGCGCCAGCGACATCCACAGCGGGGCGGCGGGGCCGAGGCCCAGAATGGGCAGGATCTCATTCGCCCAGGCGACGTCATTGGCGGGCTCAATCCAGGCCAGGCCCGCGGCGAAGGCGACCGAAAAGAACACGATCGTATCCAGCGAAGACCCGACCAGCGTGGACACCAGCGGCGCGCGCCACCAGCGGCCGGCGCGCAGCCGGTCAAAGATGGCCACATCGGTCAGTTGCGCCAGCAGGAAGGCCAGCCCCGACCCAATCGCGATGCGCAGCGTCACCAGCGGGCCGAATTCGCCCGTGATCTGCGTTCCGATCAGCGAACAGACGACGCCGGTGACAAACCCCGCCAGCACCACGCGCCGGGCGGCGGCGGGGCCATAGACGCGGTTCATCACGTCGGTCACAAGAAAGGCCAGCGGATAGGTGAAGGCGCCCCAGGTCAGCCATTGGCCGAACAGGAATTGCACCAGAATATTCGAGGCCACGACAACAGCGGCCATGGCAAGGATGCCGGGAAGGAATCGGGTCATGTGGTGATCCGTTTTTACAAGGTAGCGGAGACTTGGTCCGCGACCGTCGCGGACGCGCCGCAGATAGGCGCGCCATGCGCGAAAGTCAATCATTCAGCCGGTATTCGACGAATTCGGTGCGCTGGAACAGGCGGAAATTGTCGTCCGAGATCATGGTCAGCCGCAGCGCCCCATCGCCATCGCGCCAGACGGACAGGCTTTCCAGATTGTCATGCCGGCCCGCGCGCGTCTGAATCAGAACCTCGCCGCCCACAAACCCCTCAGGCGTCAGGTCAAAGACCCGGACCCGTGTCAGAAAGCCCAGAAGGCCCCAGAAATCGCGCTCCAGCAGGTAGAACCGGCCATCGGGGCCGAAATCCGCGCCCACCGGCAGCCAACTGGCATCGCGCGGGATCGAAAAGGGCTGATCCCAGGCGCCATTGCGATAGCGAAACACCGGAAAGGGGCGGCTGACCCCGCCGGACCGTTCGGGCATCGTGTAAAGCGTGCCATCGGGGGCAATCGCCAGCGCCTCAAGCGAGGAATTGCGTTGTAGCGTCGTGAAGGCCTCGGGGCGGGGCAGCCGCTCGGCCGGGCCGGCCGGGTCGGTGTAGCGCGCCACCCGGTGCAGCCCCTCAAAGGAAATATAAAGCGCCCCATCGGCCCCCCGGGCCAGCCCCTCGGGGTCGGCGGCCTCACCGCGCAGCCCCTTGCCGCGGCTGTCAAGCAACGGGATCGGCCCGGCGCTGACATCGACCCCGACGATCATCCCCGCGTCATCGCGCCGGATCTGCCCGGCCCAGACCGTCGCGCGGTCGGATACGGTCACGAAATCCTGTCCGTCCGCATCCAGCACCAGCCCCGAAAACCCGCCAAAGGACGGGTCATCCAGATCCCAGCGATAGCTGCCCAGGTAATCGGCCCGCCGCGCCGGTTCGGCGCCCAGATGCAGCGCCGCCAGCCCCAGCGCCGCCGCGATCAGCGCGAGGCGAGAACGTTGCGACATTGGCCGGGCAGGTCTGCCAGGGTGTAGGTCTTCGCGGTCTTCGGCGGCGGGCCTTTGGGCTTTTCGCGCCGGGGCGGGTTGCGCAGTTCTTCCAGATAGGTCGTCACCCACCAGTTCAGCGTCGCATCACAGCCGTCCCCGCCGTTGGACAGTTCGGCCACCGTCGGGCGCTGGGTTTCGCAAAATCCGTCGCCCGCCGGGCATTTCAGTCGCACGTGGAAATGCGTGTTGTGCCCCTGGATCGGGCGGATCTTCTGCAACCAGGCGCGGTCGTTCCGGGGTGTGGAATTGCACATGTCGATCTTGACCGCCGCCGCGACAAAGATCCGGTCCACCCGCGGGTCAAGCGCCGCCAAACGCAGCAGCGCCTTGTGGCTTTCGGTCCAGTTGCCGTTGATGCGGGTCTGATCCTCGGTCCTGACCGAGATGGATGAGATCTTTTCGCGTTCTGCCCGGCTCAGGTTCAGCCGCGTGGGCGGAAGCATCCAGATATCGGCATCCAGCCCGATCTGGTGGCTGGCATGGCCCCCGGTCATCGGCCCGCCGCGCGGCTGGCTGATGTCGCCGATATATAGCCCCTTCCAGCCGACGCGCGTGGCCTGCGCCGACAGATCGCGCAGGAAGTCGATCATCATCGGATGACCCCAGTTGCGGTTGCGCGACAGTCGCATCGCCTGCCAGGTGGGCCCTGTCTCGGGCAGCGCGACAAGGCCCGCCGCACAGCCCCGCGCATAGGTGCCGATCGCTGCCGACTGCTGGCGCGAAGGCACGGCATGGGCGCCAAACAGGTGCCGCGCCAGCGGTTCGGCCTGCGCCGGCAGGGCGATCAGCGCGGCAAGGGCCAGGGCGGCGACTTTAGGCAAAAACATCGTTGGGCTTGTCCTTCTGCGGTCGGCCGTTCGGATCGACCCAGTGTAGCAACGCCAGCCCCAGAAGGAAAAGCACGATAAGCGGCGTTATGCCGATGGCCTGATTGCCGCTTACTTGCGTGGCCCAGCCGATGGTTAGCGGCGCCACGAAGGACGTGGCCTTGCCGGTCAGGGCGTAAAGGCCAAAGCTTTCGGTGATCTTGTCGGGATCGGACTGGCGCACCATCATCGTCCGGCTGGCCGATTGCAGCGCCCCCCCGCCCGCGCCGATCAGCCCGCCGATCACGAAAAAGGCGATGTCGGGCAGGCGGCTTTCGGGGCCGACGGCAAGGCCAAAGACAGCGTCGCGCGACACAAAGACCACCGCGATCACCACCAGCGTCAGAAGAATGACGTTGAAGATGATCACGCGCTTGGGGCCAAAGCGGTCATCGGCCTTGCCCCCGATCCAGGCGAATGTGGCGCCGGTGATCGTGCCCAGAATGCCGAAAATCCCCACCTGCACGATCGACCAGCCCAGCACCCCGGCGGCATAAAGCCCGCCAAAGACATAGATCCCGTTCAGCGCATCGCGGTAGCACATCGACGACATCAGATAGGCCAGAAGGCTGCGGTTGTGGGGCAGCTGTGCCATCGTCGCGCGCAGTTCCGGCCAGGCGCCGCGCACCGCGGCACGGACGGGCAGCGCCTCGGGGCGACGGATTTCGCGCACCCACAGGAAGAACGGCACCATGAACACCGCATACCAGATCGCCACCAGCGGGCCCACCGATCGCGTCCCCTCGCGCATCTCGGGGTCAAGGCCCAGGATCGGGGCGATACCGATCAGCGTGACCCCGCTGGCGTTTTCCGCCAGCAGCGTCAGCATCACGATCAGCGCCACCATGCCGCCCAGATAGCCAAAGGCCCAACCAGACCCCGACACCCGGCCCATCCGGTCGCGCCCCGCAAGATCGGGCAGCATGGCATTGGTGAAGATGGTGGCGAATTCCATGCCGATCAGGCCGATGGCAAAGCATAGCATCACGAAGATCAGGCTGAAATCGCCCGGCGCGGCATACCATAGCCCCCCGGCACCCAGCACATACATCACCGAAAAGACCCAGATGAAGCCGATGCGCCCGCCCGCCTTGTCGGCGATGGCGCCCAGGAAAGGCGCCAGAACCGCGATCACCAGCCCCGTCAGCCCGATGCCATAGCCCCAGACCGTCTGCGCCGCGGTGCCCGAGCCCAGAAGCTCTTTCATGTAGGGGGCGAAGATGAAGGTCAGCAGCAGCGTGTTGTAGGGCTGGCTGGCCCAGTCAAAGAAATACCAGCCCCAGATCCGTTTGCGCGCGTCGACCATGCTGCCCCCTTGCGGCCGGTTCCGGCCTTTGGCGGATCAAGCCCGAATTCGCGGGGGCGTGCAAGCGCGGGTTGAACGCTGCGTCAAACCTGGGGCGGCCACGGTCTCTGGCCATCCGCCGCGATCCAGGCCTGCACCCAGTCGGGCAGCGCCGGGCTTTCGGGCGGTTTGCCCAGACGGTCCATCACCTGCGCGGGCGGCACGATCCCCGCATCCGAGGTGAACGCGGCCCGGATCAGGATCTGGCTGCAACATTCCCCTTGCCGCCACATGCTTTGATCCATGTAAAAGAAGCGCGCATCCCAGCCGATGCAGCGCGAATGCATCGTGATGCGATGAAAGGCCTTGATGCGGCGGCGATAGCGGGTCGAATTGCCCGCCACCGCGATGCCCCAGCCGGTGTCCTTCAATACCTGCCGCAGGCCGGTGCGCGCCAACAGCGGGATGCGGCCCAGATCGAACAGCGTCAGCGTGCGGCCGTTGTTCAGCTCCATCCAGGGGTCAAGATCCCAGGGCCAGCAGATGTGATGCGACACATGCGTGCCCAAGACCGGCAACGCCGGGGCGTTGCGAAACTTCAGCCGTTCCTTGGCCAGACGGATAAACGGATACATCGGCACCTCCTGTCGTCGTCCGCCTGCCGCGCCGGGCCGGCAAGGTCAACCGCAAACGTTGCGGCACATCTGGCGCGGCTTGCGGTTGCAAGCGGGGCCGGTCTGACATACTTCCTTGCCAACCGCAGCCCGGAGGTTTCGTATGATCACGCTGTTTCAGGCGCTGAACCTGATCCTGGATATCGTCTGGTTCATCATGATCGCCCATATCATCCTGAGCTGGCTGATCAATTTCCAGGTGCTGAACATCCGCCAGCCGCTGGTGGCGCAGATCTGGTATGGCCTCAATAACCTGCTGGAACCGATTTACGCCCCGATCCGCCGGTTCCTGCCCAATACCGCAGGCCTTGATCTGGCGCCGCTGGTGGCCTTCATCATCCTGATCATCGCCCAACGCGCGCTGATCAACAATGCAGGCTTCTTCTACGGTTATTAAGTCATGAGCGCGCCTTCGCCCGAGGCGCTTCTGGCGCAGGTTTTCGGATTCCAGTCCTTCCGCCCCGGTCAGGAAGAAATCGTCCGTGCCGTGATCGCCGGGCGCAACACGCTGGCGATCATGCCGACCGGCGGGGGCAAGTCGCTGTGCTATCAGCTGCCCGCGCTGTGCCGCGACGGGGTGACGGTGGTGCTCTCGCCGCTGATCGCGCTGATGCGCGACCAGGTCCGCGCCCTGCGTGCCGCCGGGGTCGAGGCGGGGGCGCTGACATCCGGCAATACCGATGCGGAAACCGAAGAGGTCTTTGCCGCCATTGATGACGGGCGGCTGAAGCTGTTGTATATGGCGCCGGAACGGCTGGCCTCGGGCGGGGCGGTGGCGCTGTTGCGCCGCGCAGGCGTGTCGCTGATCGCCGTGGATGAGGCGCATTGCGTCAGCCAGTGGGGCCACGATTTCCGCCCCGATTACCTTCGCATCGGCGAATTACGCCGCACACTGGGCGTGCCGCTGGCCGCCTTCACCGCCACCGCGGATGAGGAAACCCGCGCCGAGATCATCACCCGGCTGTTCGATGGCACGGCGCCCGAAACCTTTTTGCGTGGCTTTGACCGGCCCAACATTCATCTGGCGTTCGAACCCAAGGACCAGCCCCGCCGCCAGATCCTGGATTTTGCCGCCGCCCGGCGTGGCCAGTCCGGCATCGTCTATTGCGCGACGCGGGCGAAAACCGAAACCATCGCGGCGGCGCTGCGCGAGGCGGGCCATACCGCCTGCCATTATCACGGCGGCATGGACGCCGATGACCGGCGTGAGGTCGAGGCGCGGTTTCAGCGGGACGACGGGCTGATCGTCGTGGCCACCATCGCCTTTGGCATGGGCATCGACAAACCCGACATCCGCTGGGTCGCCCATGCCGATCTGCCCAAGTCGATCGAGGGCTATTATCAGGAAATCGGTCGCGCGGGCCGTGATGGCGCGCCCGCCGAAACGCTGACCCTTTATGGCCCCGACGACATCCGCCTGCGCCGCGCCCAGATTGATGAGGGGCTGGCGCCCCCGGACCGCAAGGCTGCCGATCACGCCCGCCTGAACGCGCTGCTGGGCCTGGCCGAGGCGACCGGCTGTCGGCGTCAGCGCCTTCTGGCCTATTTCGGCGAAGAGTCCGGGCCTTGCGGCAATTGCGACCTGTGCGACACGCCGCCCGATCTGTTCGACGCGACCGAGGCGGTTCGCAAGGCGCTGTCGGCGGCGCTGCGCACGGGGGAAAGCTTTGGCACGGGTCATCTGATCGAGATCCTTCTGGGCAATGCCACCGACAAGATCACCACGCGCGGGCATGACCAGTTGCCGACCTTCGGCGTGGGGCGCGACCTGTCGCGCGCGCAGTGGCAGGCGGTGTTCCGGCAGATGATGGGCCATGACCTGATCCGCCCCGATGCCGAACGCCACGGCGCGCTGGTGATGACCGAAGCCGCCCGCCCCATTCTGCGCGGCGAGGCGCAGATCACGCTGCGGCGCGACCTGATCCGCAAGGCCACCGCCCGCCCGGTTGTGCGCACGCTTGTGTCCGAGGAGGATGCGCCGCTTCTGTCCGCGCTCAAGGCCAAGCGCCGCGCCCTGGCCGAGGCGGCGGGCGTTCCGGCCTATGTCGTCTTCCCCGACCGCACCCTGATCGAGATGGCCGAGGTGCGGCCCACGACGCTGGATGCGATGGCGCGGATCAACGGGGTCGGCGCCAAGAAGCTGGAAAGCTATGGCACCGCTTTCCTGGAGGTGATCTCCGGCGCGGCCGAGCCGATGCATCCGGCGCGCCGCCGTCTGGCCGGGCGCGAGGCGGGTGGCCTGTTCGACCGTCTGGCCGAGGTTCAGCTGGGCCTGGTCCGCGGCGCCGATGGCCACGACCGCTATCTCAGCTGTCCGCCGGCAACATTGCGCCGGATCGCCGAAACACGACCCCGCACCCGGGCCGATCTGCTGCGTGCGGGGCTGGCGGATCAGAAGCTGGACCGCTTCGGCGATGCGTTCCTGCAGGCAATCGCCGCGTTTGAAGGCTGACAGGCCCTAGCCCGCTTCGTCGTCGCTGCCGATCGGGGGGCGGGCGTCCGCTGGCTGATGGGCGCGGATCATGTCGGCGATCGCCGTCTTTTTCAGCGGCTTGGTCAGATAGTGATCGACCCCCGCGGCAAAGATTGAATCGCTGTCGCCATCCATCGCATGGGCGGTCAGCGCGCAGATCGGGGTGTGCGCCCCCGCCACCCCTTCGGCCGCCCGGATCGCGCGTGTCGCTTCACGGCCGTCCATCTCGGGCATGGAAATATCCATGAACACAAGATCGGGGCGGAACGCGGTCCACAGATCCACCGCCTCGCGCCCGTTATTGGCAAAGCGCAGGTCGATGTCGAAATCCTGCACCATCTTGCGAAACACCAGCTGGTTGGTGCGATTGTCCTCGGCCGCAAGAATGCGCATCTGCCGCAGTTCCGCGGGGGGCGGTGCGGGCGGGTCGGGCGGCGTGGCGGCCGCATCGGGGTGTGACAGCGCCTGAAGCGTGCGGAACAGGTTCGATCGCAGCACGGGCTTTTCAAGGCATCCCGCCAGTTCCGCGCGCATCCGGCCATCGCCCATCGCCTCGGGGTCCGAGGTCAGCAGCAGGATCGGGGCTGCCACCCCGCGTTCGCGCAGCTTTTCGACCAGCGCCATGCCGTCCATTTCGGGCATCTGATGGTCGGTCAGCACCACATCGAATCGCGCGCCATCTTCCAGCACCCGAAGCGCCTCGGCGCTGGATCGGCACAGGGTCACATCCAGACCATAGGTTTCCAGCTGGCGTTCCAGGATGACGCGGTTGATCAGCAGATCGTCGATCACCAGGGCCGCCTTGAGCGTGATCGGCGGCCCGGTCTTTTCCGTCGGTTCGGCGGGTTCCGCCACGGGCACCACGACCTTGAACCCGAAGCAGGATCCCTTGCCGGGTTCGCTGTCCACCCAGACCGCGCCGCCCATCAGCTCGACCAGCTGGCGGGTGATGGTCAGGCCAAGGCCGGTGCCCTCGAATTTGCGGTTGGAATCGCTTTCGACCTGATTGAATTCGCCGAACACGTGATCAAGGAGTTCGGGCGCGATGCCGATGCCGGTATCTTCAACGGTGACATGCAGTTCATATTCGCTGGTGGCCCGTTCGAACCCGACCACGCGCGCCAGCACATGGCCTGCAGTGGTGAACTTGACCGCATTGCCCAGAAGGTTGGTCATGATCTGGCGCATGCGGCCCGGGTCGGCCACGAACCGCGTCGGCAGGAACAGGTCGTAATCGACCAGCAGCTTCACCCCCTTGTCCTTGGCCGTGGGCTGCAGCAGCACCATCACCTCATGCACGCAGCGTTCCAGATCAAAGACTTCGGGGTAAAGTCGCAGGCGTTCCGCCTCGATCTTGGAATAGTCCAGCACGTCATTGATGATGGTCAACAGCGCCTCGCCCGAGGATTTGATCGTTTCGGCATAAAGCCGTTGATCCTCGGTCAGGTCGGTTTCCGCCAGCAATTCGGCCATGCCCACGACCCCGTTCATGGGGGTTCGGATCTCATGGCTCATGTTGGCCAGGAAGGCGGATTTGGCGCGGCTGGCGGCCTCGGCCCGGCGGCGGGCTTCCTCCAGCTCGGCTTCGCGCTGGATCGTGCTGGTGATGTCCTGGGCCAGGCAGACAAGGTCGCCATCTTCGGCCCAGCGGTCGATCAGCTTGATGTGGCGGCCATCCGGTGTGTGCAGGATGAAGGGGTCGATATGGCTGCCGCGGATGCGAGCGACCATTTCGTGGTGCCAGTCCAGCGGGTCGCGACCGCCCATGTCGACCATGCCGTGCCGGGCCACCAGTTGCAGCACCGAATCATAGGTCACCCCGGGGGTCAGCGCGATGTGTCCGCGAAAGAACGACAGATAGGCGCGGTTGGCCACCACCAGCCGCAGGTCGCCATCAAAGACGGCAAAGCCGTCGCGGATGGTTTCCAGCGCGTCCCACAGCCGACGCTGCGCGATCTGGGCCACCGAATGGGCGCGCTGCAGATCGTCGCGCACCTTGGTGTTTTCCCCCTTCAGCGATTCGGCCTCGGTCAGGGCGCGCTGCAGGCCGTGGCGCTGCTGCACGATCTGGTCCGAGAGCGCGCGTGCATGTTGCGCAAGCTTCTGGTTTGCGGCGAAAAGTTCGCGTTTCTTCTGTTCCAGCAGCCGTTCCGCCGCAAGGCGCGCGCGGCGTTCCTGCGCCAGCTTGTCCACGATACTGCTTTGCATTCCGCCGAACCCGTCCCAAAGTTCCGATCCGGGCAGATTGGCAAATGGCCGTGAAATAAGGCTTAACCCCCGCAGGCATTGTCAGCAAAGCCACGCCGTGACACCATCCCCGCATCGGAGCGGAGGAGTTTTCATGCGTGCCATCCTGTTTGCGGTTTTCGCCGCCTTTGCCTTCCCCGCTTTTGCCCAGGACGCGCCCTTGGTGCCCGAACGTCGCATGGTCCTGTCCGAAGGGGTCGATCTGGTGGGCCGCGATCTGGCGCAGATCTTCGACACCACGCTGGATGCCTGCGAGGCCGCCTGCCTGACCGATCCGCGCTGCGAGGCGATGACCTATAACGCCCGTTCGCGTGCATGTTTTCCGAAAGCCGCCGTCACCGGGTCATTGCCCTATCAGGGGGCCTATTCGGGCCATGTCCGCGCGGCTGCGGCGGGCGCGCAGGCGCGGGCGGCGACCCGGGCGGCGGATCTTGGGTTTCTGCCCGACGACATGCTGCGCGCGGCCCATGATCAGGCGCGCGCCTTGGGCCGCACCCATGTGACAGGCGACTGGTCCGAAGCTGATCTGCTGGAGGCGCTGGCCACCGCGCGGGCGGCGGGCGATGGCGCGCAGGCGCTGCGGCTTTTGGGCGCGGTCCTGAACCTGACCGATGCCGCCGACCAATGGATCGACTACGCCCGCCTGACGCTGGAAGCCCCCGCGCCGGATAGGCCCGAGGCCGCGCACCGCGCCGCGCTGGCCGCCGTGAACGGCTATCTGCGCGCGCCATCCGCCCCCGTTCAGGCCGAGGCGCTGATGGTGCTGGCCCAGGCCGAGGCGCGCGGGGGCGCGACCCGCGCCATCGTTCCCGCCCTGCGCCTGGCAACCCGGCTGTCGCCGCGACAGGACATCGCCGCGGCGCTTGACGATGCGATCGGCAAATACGGCTTTCGCATCGTCGAACACCGGGTGGAGTCCAACCTTGCCAGCCCCCGCCTTTGCGCGGTTTTTTCCGAGGATCTGGCCCGTGGGGTGGATCACGCCAGTTTCGTGCAGCTGCCCGAACCGGCCCTGTCGGTTGAGGCCGAGGCCAATCAGCTGTGCGTGGCAGGGCTTCGGCACGGCGCGCGGCTGGCGCTGACCTTCCGCGAAGGGCTGCCCGCCGCCTCGGGCGAAAGCCTGGCGCGGGATGTGACGATCACCGCCTATGTCCGCGACCGCGCGCCCGCGGTGCGTTTTCCGGGCCGCGCCTACGTTTTGCCGCGTGCGGCCGATGCCGGATTGCCGGTGGAAACCGTGAACACCAAGGCGCTGAATCTGCGGCTGATGCGGGTGTCCGACCGCAACCTGGTCGCGGCGCTGCGCGACGATTACTTTGCCCGCTCGCTTGATGTCTGGTCGGCCGATCATTTTGCCGAAACCCTGGCCGAAGAGGTCTGGACCGGCACGGCCCAGGTGGGGATGGAGGTCAACCGCGACATCACCACCCGCCTGCCCGTGCAACAGGTGACCGGCCCGCTGGGCCCCGGCATCTATGCGCTGCAAGCCTCGGTCCCCGGGGCGGATGTCTATGAAAACCCGCCCGCAACGCAGTGGTTCGTGATCTCGGATCTGGGGCTTGCGACCTGGTCCGGGGTGGATGGGCTGACGGTGGTGGTGCGCGGCCTGTCCGATGCGGGCCCGCGCGCGGGCGTAGCCGTGGAACTGGTGTCGCGCGCCAATGCGGTGATTGCCACCGCGCAGACCGATGCCGAGGGCGTCGCCCGTTTTGCCCCGGCGCTGACCGCGGGGCGGGGGTCTTCGGCCCCGGCGCTGGTGCGGGTGGCGCAGGGCGAGGACATGGCCTTCCTGTCACTGACCGATGCGGAATTCGACCTGTCCGACCGCGGGGTCGAGGGGCGCCCGCCCGCGCCGCCGATCGACCTGTTCCTGACCACCGATCGCGGCGCCTATCGCGCGGGGGAAACGGTGAACGCCACGATTCTGGCGCGCGACGGCGCGGCCCGGGCGCTGCCGGCGCTGCCGCTGACGGCGGTGCTGATGCGCCCCGACGGCGTGGAATATGCCCGCGGCCTTGCCGATCCGGTGGGGGCTGGCGGTCATGTTGCGGCCTTCCCGATCGGCGCCGCCGCCCCGCGCGGCACCTGGCGGCTGGATGTCTTTGCCGATGTAAAGGCCCCGCCGTTGGCCTCGGCGCGCCTGTTGGTCGAAGATTTCTTGCCCGAACGGATCGACTTTGACCTGACCTTGCCCGAAGTCCCCCTGGCCGCCGATGCCCTGTCCGATCTGGGCCTTGCCGCGCGTTATCTGTTCGGGGCGCCCGGCGCGGATCTGCAGGTTGAGGGCGAGATGCGGCTGACCGCCGCCACCGCCCTGCCGGGCTGGGAAGGTTTCCGCTTTGGCCGCCATGACGAGCCCTTCCCCCCGCGCTTTGAGGCCGTGGACCTGGCGCAGACCGATGCATCGGGGCAAGCCACGATCACCCTGCCGCGCCCCGATCTTGGCGCCGACGCGGTCCCGCCGCTGGAGGCCGCACTGACGGTTCGCGTCCGCGAAGGTTCGGGCCGGCCGGTAGAACGCACCATCACCCGCCCGCTGCTGCCCGCCGATCCGGTGATCGGTATCCGTCCGCTGTTTCAAGGCGATGCGGTGTCCCAAGGCGCCGAGGCGGGTTTCCAGCTTGTGGCGCTGGGGCCCGATGCCCGACCCGTGCCGATGCAGCTGCGCTGGGTGCTGAACCGGGTTGAAACGCGGTATCAATGGTATGCGCTGTATGGCTCCTGGAACTGGGAAGCCGTCACGGCCCGCACCCGCATTTCCGAAGGCACGGTGACGCTGGACGGTACCGCCCCCGCACAGATCGCCGCGCCGGTGGACTGGGGCCGGTATGAGCTGGTGGTGGAACGGCTGGGCGGGCCCTATACGGCGGCCTCGGTCGGGTTCGATGCGGGCTGGTATGCCGCCGCCGACACGATCGCCAGCCCCGACCGGCTGGACCTGTCGCTGGACCAGCCGCGCTACCGCGCGGGCGATACGGCGCGGCTGCGCATCGCGGCCCCGGCGGATGGCGTGGCGCTGATTTCGGTCCTGTCGAACCGGGTGATCGCGCTGAAGACCGTGCCGTTGACGGTTGGCGACACCGTGGTCGACCTGCCCGTGACCGAGGAGTGGGGTGCCGGGGCCTATGTCACGGCATCGGTCCTGCGCCCGCTGTCCGGTGATCCGCAGGACCGTGTGCCGGTCCGCGCGCTGGGTCTGGCCCATGCCGCGGTGGACCCCGGGCCCCGCCAACTGCAGGCGCGGTTCGAGGTACCCGAGGCGGTCGATCCGCGCACGACCCTGCCCGTGGCGATCAAGGTGGATGGCGTCGCCCCGGGCGACACCGCCCATGTCACTATCGCGGCGGTCGATCTGGGCATCCTGAACCTGACCGCCTTCAAGGCGCCAGATCCCTCGGGGCATTATTTCGGTCAGCGGCGGCTGGGCGTGGGGTTGCGCGACATCTATGGCCGGTTGATCGACGGGCGCACCGGGGCCGAGGGGATCATCCGATCCGGCGGCGATGCGGGGCGCGGGATGCAGATGCAGGCCCCGCCCCCGACCGAGGAGCTGGTCGCCCATTTCACAGGCCCGCTGGTCGTGGGCCCCGACGGCTATGCCCGGACCGAGGTGCCCCTGCCCGCCTTCAACGGCACGGTGCGGCTGATGGCGGTGGTGTGGTCGGATGGTGGCGTGGGCCAGGCGCAGGCCGACGTTCTGGTGCGCGATCCGGTGGTGGTGACGGCGTCCCTGCCGCGCTTCCTTGCGCCGGGCGACCGGGCAAGGTTGCTGCTGGAGGTGGTCCATGCCACCGGCCCCGCAGGGCGGATGGGGCTGGATGTCACCTCGGGCGGGCTGGGCCTGGGCGATGTGCCCGCGGGCTTTGATCTGGAACCGCTTGGCAAGGCGGAGCTGTCGATCCCGCTGACCGCCGGGCAGGCCGAGGGGTTGGAACAGATCCGCGTGGCCCTGACCACGCCTGCGGGAAGGGTGCTGGAAAAGATCCTGACCATCCCCGTGCAGCGCAACGATCCGGCTGTGGCGCGGCAATCGCGCTTTGATCTGGCGGCGGGCGATACCTTCACGCTGGATGCCAATGCCTTTGCCGGTTTCGTGCCGGGCAGTGCGCAGGCCACGCTGGCGGTTGGCCCGCTGGCGCGGTTCGACACGGCGGCGCTGCTGGCGGCGCTGGACGCCTATCCCTATGGCTGCACCGAGCAGGTGACGTCCAAGGCCCTGCCGCTTCTCTATCTGTCCGAGGCCGCACAGGCGATGGGCCTTGCCACGCCTGACGATCTGCGCGCCCGGATCGACACGGCGATTGCCAACGTGCTGACCAATCAGGACGCCAGCGGATCGTTCGGCCTGTGGCAGGCCGGGGCCGGCGATCTGTGGCTGGATGCCTATGCCACCGATTTCCTAAGCCGGGCGCGGGCGCGGGGCCATGCGGTGCCCGATGCGGCCTTCCGCACGGCGCTAGACAATCTGCGCAGCCGGGTGAACTACGCCCCCGATTTCGATGCCGACAGCAATGATGGCGGCACAGGGCTGGCCTATGCGCTGATGGTGCTGGCGCGCGAAGGGGCCGCTGCGGTGGGCGATCTGCGCTATTATGCCGATGTGAAGGGCGGCGATTTCGCAACGCCCCTGGCTGCGGCGCAGCTGGGCGCGGCGCTGGCGCAATATGGCGATCCGACGCGGGCCGATGCCATGTTCGCCCGTGCCGCACGGATGCTGCAGGCGGCCCCCGCGACCGAGGGGCAGCTGTGGCGCGCCGACTATGGCAGCGCCTTGCGCGACCGCGCCGCAGTGCTGGCGCTGGCGGCCGAGGCCGGGACGAACGCGGTGCCGCTGGATACGGTCGGCACCGCAATCGCCGAAAGCCTGCGCCAGCAGCGCTTGTCAACGCAAGAGGCCGCCTGGGTGTTGATGTCCACCAACGCGCTGATCGACCGGCCCGGGGCCGAGGGATTTACCGTCAACGGCGCGCCCGTCACCGGCCCCTTGTTGCGCGTGCTGGACGATACGGATGCGCCGCTGGAAATCACCAATGGCTCGGACCGGGCGCAGGTGCTGACGCTGACCACGACCGGCGTACCCCAGGTGCCCGAACCCGCAGGCGGCAAGGGCTATACCCTGACGCGCAGCTATTACACGCCCGAAGGTGTGCCGGTGGACCCGGGCAGCGTGGCGCAAGGCACCCGGCTTGTCACCGTGCTGGAGATCACGCCCCATGGCGGTGGCGCGGCGCGGCTGATCGTGGCCGATCCCTTGCCGGCGGGGTTTGAAATCGACAATCCCAACCTGATCCGGGGTGGCGATCTGGCGGGGCTTGACTGGCTTTCCCTGGCCCAGGACACGCGGATGACCGAGTTCCGGCAGGATCGCTTTCTGGCCGCGCTGGACTGGGATCAGGATGCGCCCGTGCGGCTGGCTTATATGGTCCGCGCCGTGACCCCGGGCGATTTCCACCACCCCGCCGCCAGCGTCGAGGACATGTATCGCCCCGACTATCGCGCGCAGACCGCGACGGGCCGGGTGACGGTAAACTAGGATGCGCCGGACGGGGCTGATCTGGCTGGTCGCGGGGTTGTTGGCGTTTGCGACAGCCCGCGACGGGCTGGACCACTGGATCGCCCGCACCGACCTGCCGCCCCTGTCGGTGGCGGTCGGAACCGAGGTGCAGGCCCGCGACGGGTCGATCCTGCGCGCCTTTGCCGTGGCGGACGGGCGCTGGCGGCTGGCGCCCGGGCCGGTCGATCAGGAATTCCTGGCCGCGCTGATCGCTTATGAGGATCGCCGCTTTTACGACCATGGGGGCATCGACTCCTTGGCGGTCGCCCGGGCCGTATGGCAGGCGATCCGGGCGGGGCGGGTGGTGTCGGGGGCGTCCACGCTGACGATGCAGGTGGCCCGCCTGCTGGAAGAGGGGCCGACCGGCACGCTCTCGGGCAAGATCCGGCAGGCCCGGGTGGCGTTGGCGCTGGAACGGCGCCTGT
This sequence comes from Phaeovulum molybdatiresistens, assembly GCF_023544865.1. Taxonomy (GTDB): domain Bacteria; phylum Pseudomonadota; class Alphaproteobacteria; order Rhodobacterales; family Rhodobacteraceae; genus Pontitalea. The sequence goes on from NZ_JAMJFX010000003.1 coordinate 120,094, forward strand.
CCAAGGCCGAAATCCTGGGCCTCTATTTGCGCCTTGCGCCCTATGGTGGCAATCTGGAAGGGGTGCGGGCGGCAACGCTGGCCTGGTTCGGCAAGGAACCCCGTCGCCTGACCGCGGCCGAGGCGGCGCTGCTGATCGCGCTGCCGCAAGCGCCCGAAGCGCGGCGCCCAGATCGCTTTCCCAAGGCGGCCGCGGCCGCGCGCGCCCGTGTTCTGGACCGGCTGGCTGCGGCCGGGGTGCTGGCCCCCGACCGGGCAGAGGCCGCCCTTGCCGAACCCGTGCCACTGCAGCGGCGCGACTTTCCCGCGCTGGCCCCGCATCTGGCGGCGCGGCTGGCCCGGGCCGCACCGCCGGGCGCGCAGATCGCCACCACCATCGATCCCGGCCTGCAACGCGCCGCGGAACGCCTGGCTGCGCGTGCCGTGGCCGGGCAGGGCGGGCAGGTTTCCGCGGCGGTGATCTTTGCCGATCATGCCACCGGCGCGGTTCTGGCGCATGTCGGCGGCGCCAGCTGGGGTGCCGAGGCGAACGCGGGCTTTGTCGACATGACCCAAGCGCCGCGATCGCCCGGATCGACGCTGAAGCCCTTTGTCTACGCGCTGGCCTTCGACGATGGCCTGGCCCATCCCGAAACGCTGATCGAGGATCGCCCGCTGGCCTTCGGCACCTGGGCACCGCAGAACTTCGACCGCCGTTTTCGCGGCACCGTCAGCATCCGCGCCGCGCTGACCGAATCGCTGAACATCCCCGTTGTCAGCCTGACCGAGGCGCTGGGCCCGGCGCGGCTTCTGGCCACGCTGCGGGCGGCGGGGATGCGGGCCGAGGTGCCCGCAGGCGCGCCGGGGCTGGCGGTGGCGCTGGGGGGGCTGGGGGTCAGTCTGCAGGATCTGGTGCAGGGCTATACGGGCCTGGCGCGGCTGGGGCGGCCCGTGCGCCTGTCGCCGCAGCCGGGGCAGGCGCAATTTCCCGACGGGCGGTTGTTCGGCCCTGTGGCCGCCTGGCAGGTGGCCGATATTCTGGCGCAGGTGCCGCCCCCCGCCGGGGCCGCGCCGGGGCGGATCGCCTTCAAGACCGGCACCAGCTATGGCCACCGCGACGCGCTGGCGCTGGGCTTTGACGGGCGCCATGTCGCGGGCGTCTGGCTGGGCCGTCCCGATGGCACGCCGGTCCCCGGCGCCTTTGGCGGTGATCTGGCCGCGCCGATCCTGTTCGAACTGTTCGACCGCGCCAAGCAGGCCCGCGACCCGCTGCCCCCGCCGCCGCCTGCCACGCTGCTGGTGCCCCATGCGCGCCTGCCGCAGCCGCTGCAGCGGTTCCGCCCGCGCGGTGTTCTGGTGCCCGATGCGCCGGGGGATGCCCCGGAACTGGCCTTCCCCCCCGATGGCGCCGAGGTTGAGGCGCAGGGCGGCCTGGTCGCCAAGCTGCGCGGCGGCACGCCGCCCTTCACCTGGCTGGCCAATGGCGCGCCGGTCGCCCTGGCCGAACGCGGGCGCGAGGTTCTGTTGCCGCTGTCCGGCCCCGGTTTCGTGACGCTGACGGTGATCGACGGGGGCGGGCGGTCCGCCGCCGCCTCGGTGCGGTTGCGCTAGGCGCCGGGTCAGACCCGTTCGATTGCCAAGGCGATGCCCTGCCCGCCGCCGATGCACATGGTGATCAGCGCGCGCCGTCCGCCGGTGCGTTCCAGCGCGTGCAGCGCCTTGACCGTGATGATCGCGCCGGTTGCCCCGACCGGATGGCCAAGCGCGATGGCGCCGCCGTCGGGGTTCACCTTCGCCGGGTCAAGGCCAAGCGCCGTGTTGACGGCCAGCGCCTGGGCGGCGAACGCCTCATTCGATTCGATGAGGTCGAAATCGCCGGGCTCCAGCCCGATGCGGGCGCAAAGCGCCTCGACCGCCGGGATCGGGCCGATGCCCATCACCTCGGGGCGCACGCCTGCCACGGCATGGCCCAGGATGCGCGCGCGCGGGCGCAGTCCCGCCGCCTCGGCCGCATCGGCCCGTGCCAGCACAAGCGCCGCCGCACCGTCATTGATCCCCGAGGCATTGCCCGCCGTGACCGTGCCGTCCTTGCGAAAGGCCGGGCGCAGCGCGGCCAGCGCGGCGGCGCTGGTGGCCTTGGGGTGTTCGTCGGTGTCGAAGATCACATGCCCCTTGCGGGCCGGAACCTCAACCGGGACGATTTCGGCCTTGAAATGCCCGGCGGCAATCGCGGCGGCGGCCCGGCGCTGGCTTTCCAGGGCGAAGGCATCCTGCATTTCGCGGGTGATGGCATGTTCGGCCGCGACGTTTTCGGCGGTGATGCCCATGTGCCCGGTGCCGAAGGGGCAGCTGAGCGTCTGGGTCAGCATGTCGATGGCCCTGATGTCGCCCATCTTCTGGCCGAAGCGCGCCTGCGGCAGGCTGTAGGGCGCGCGGCTCATGCATTCGGCGCCGCCGGCCAGGGCGAAATCGGCGTCCCCCAGCATCAGCGCCTGCGCCGCCGAAACGATGGCCTGCACCCCGGACCCGCACAGCCGGTTGACGTTCATCGCGGGGGTGCCGACCGGGATGCCCGCGTTGATCGCCGCGACCCGCGACAGATACATGTCACGCGGTTCGGTGGCGATGACATTGCCAAAGACCACCTGGCCGATCAGTTCGGGTGCGATCGTTGCGCGGTGCAGTGCCGCCTTGGCGGCGACGGTGGCAATGTCGATTGGCGCCAGGCCCGACAGGCCCCCGCCAAAGGTTCCGATGGCCGTCCGCGCGCCGGACAGGATGACGATCCCGGTCATGGCTGATCCCCTTTCGATTTTGCGCGAAGGCTATCGCCCGCCAATGCGTGGCACCAGTCCCGACCGAGGCCGTGACGTAGCGTCACGGTCCGTCGGTGTCAGCCCTGCGCCGGCAGCGGATCGCGCCCCATGGCGGTCAGCAGCCAGGCATCGCGCCCCTCGATCACCACGGCAGAGACCGGGCCGCCATAGCCGGCGCTGGAATCCAGGTTCAGGCGGTTGCCATAATGGGTGGCGCGGTCGATTGCGGTATGACCATGCACGACAAGGAAACCATGATCGCGCGGGTCATTCAGGAAATCGCCGCGAATCCACAGCAGATCATCTTCGGCCTGATATTGCAGCGCGATGCCGGGGCGGATGCCTGCGTGCACGAACAGCGCCGGTCCCCGCTGAAAATGAACGGGCAGGCGCGCCAGCCAGTCGACGTGATCGCGCGGCACGGCGGCCAGCGCCTCGGCGTGGATCTGTTCGACGGGGCGGTTGGCGGGTTCGCGCAGGCCATAGGATTCAAGCGTCTGCGGGCCGCCCAGACGGGGGTGCAGCCAGCTGAATTCTGCGCGCAGCCCCGGATCACGCGCCCAGGGGTCGGCCAGAAAACCCAGAAACATGCGGTCGTGGTTGCCCTTCAGCACTATCCAGTTTTCGCCCTGCGCCTGCCCGGCGATCAGATGGCGGACCACGCCCGCACTGTCGGGGCCGCGATCCACCAGATCGCCGACATGGATCACAGGCGCATCCGCGTCACCGCAGGCCACGCGATCGGCCGCGATCAGCGCATGGGCCTGGCGCAACAGGTCCAGCTGGCCGTGAATATCCCCGATCGCATAGCTGCGCATCGCACCCCCCAAGGACAAAGGCCCCCGCCGTCGCGGGGGCCAATGCCCATTACATCAAAGTCAGACGGGATTCGAGGTCAGGCGACTTCAAATTCCAGCGGCTTGACCTGCTGGAACAGCCCCGAGGCCTTCAGCTCATCGACCACGGCGGCGGGAAGCGGCTCATCCAGATACAGGATCGCGATGGCATCGCCACCGGCCGCGGCGCGGCCCAGGGTGAAGTTGGCGATGTTCACCTGATGCTTGCCCAGCGTGCCGCCCAGCGTGCCGATGATGCCGGGCACGTCCTTGTTGGTGGTATACAGCATGTGTGCCCCCACCTCGGCGTCGATGTTGATGCCCTTGATCTGGATGAAGCGCGGCTTGCCATCGCTGAACACGGTGCCCGCGACCGACCGTTCGCGGGTTTCGGTCACGACGGTCAGCTTGATGTAGCCATCGAACACGCCCGATTTCGCCTGGGTGGTGGTGGCGATGTTCACGCCCCGCTCTTTGGCGATGACCGGGGCCGAGACCATGTTCACATCCGGGTTCGCGGCCTTCATGATGCCCGCGATCGCGGCGCAGTTCAGCGCCTGCAGCTTCATGTCGGTCACGACACCATCGTAAAGGATGTTGATCGCCTGGATCGGCTCATCCGTCATCTGGCCGACGAAGTCACCCAGATGGCCCGCCAGCTTGACCCACGGGCCCATGACGGCGGCTTCCTCGGCGGTGACGGACGGCATGTTCAGGGCGTTCTGCACCGCGCCGGTCAGCAGGTAGTCCGACATCTGTTCGGCCACTTGCAGCGCCACGTTTTCCTGCGCCTCGGTGGTCGAGGCGCCCAGGTGCGGCGTCGCCACCACGTTCGGCAGGCCGAACAGCGGGCTGTCGGTCGCGGGTTCCACCGCGAACACGTCCAGCGCGGCGCCGGCGACATGGCCCGACTTCAGCAGTTCGGCCAGCGCCTCTTCGTCGATCAGGCCACCACGGGCGGCGTTGACGATACGGACACCCTTCTTGGTCTTGGCCAGGTTTTCGCGCGACAGGATGTTCTTGGTCTTTTCGGTCAGCGGCACGTGTAGCGTGATGAAATCGGCCTTGGCCAGCAGTTCATCCAGTTCCACCTTGGTGACGCCCATCGCCTTGGCGCGCTCTTCCGACAGGAAGGGGTCGTAGGCCATGACCTTCATCCGCAGACCCAGCGCGCGGTCGGCCACGATGGACCCGATGTTGCCCGCGCCGATCAGGCCCAGCGTCTTGTTGAAGACCTCGACGCCCATGAAGCGGTTCTTTTCCCACTTGCCGGACTTGGTCGACACTGACGCCTCGGGCAGTTCGCGGGCCACGGCGAACATCAGCGCGATGGCATGTTCGGCGGTGGTGACGCTGTTGCCAAAGGGCGTGTTCATCACGATCACGCCCTTTTTCGAGGCGGCCGGGATGTCCACGTTATCGACGCCAATACCGGCGCGGCCGATCACCTTCAGGTTTTTCGCGGCTTCCAGCACCTTTTCGGTGACCTTGGTGGCGGACCGGATCGCCAGACCGTCATACTGGCCGATCACTTCCAGCAGCTTGTCCTTGTCCTTGCCCAGATCGGGCATGTAATCCACCTCGACCCCGCGATCGCGGAAGATCTGCACGGCGGTTTCAGAGAGTTTGTCGGATACGAGAACCTTGGGCGCCATCACGGGCTCCTATCAAATGGGGTGGGGAAGGCGGGCGGCGGGGCCGCCCTGCCGGGTCCAGATCAGGCCTGCGCGGCGATCTCGGCCTCGAAGGCCCATTCAAGCCAGGGCATCAGCGCCGCGACATCCGCCGTTTCGACGGTCGAGCCGCACCAGATCCGCAGACCCGCGGGCGCGTCGCGATAGGCACCAACATCCAGCGCAACGCCTTCTTTTTCCAGCCGCTTGGCGACGGCCTTGGCAAAAGCGGCGGCGTCCTTGATCCGGTCGTCGGTGAACTTGAGGCAGACCGAGGTGGTCGAGGCCGTTGCCGGATCGACCGCGAGGTTCGCGATCCAGGGTTTGGCGGCGCAGAAATCCCACACGACCTTGGCGTTCGCCTCGGCCCGGGCGATCAGGCCCTTCAGCCCGCCGACGGATTTGGCCCATTTCAGCGCGACAAGATAATCCTCAACCGCCATCATCGAGGGGGTGTTGATCGTTTCGCCGACAAAGATGCCTTCGATCAGCTTGCCGCCCTTGGTCATGCGGAAGATCTTGGGCATCGGCCAGGCGGGGGTATAGCTTTCCAGACGTTCCACCGCGCGCGGCGACAGGATCAGGATCCCGTGCGCGCCTTCGCCGCCCAGCACCTTCTGCCACGAGAAAGTGACCACATCCAGTTTGTCCCACGGCAGGTCCATCGCAAACGCGGCCGAGGTCGCGTCACAGATGGTCAGGCCCGCGCGGTTCGCGGGGATCGCGTCGCCATTCGGCAGGCGCACGCCCGAGGTGGTGCCGTTCCAGGTGAAGACCACGTCCTTGTCGAAATCGACGGTGGCGAAATCCACGATCTCGCCATAAGGGGCCTTTTTCACGGTCGCGTCGAGCTTGAGCTGCTTGACCACGTCGGTGACCCAGCCTTCGCCGAAGGATTCCCAAGCCAGCATTTCCACGCCGCGCGCGCCCAGCAGCGACCACATCGCCATTTCCACGGCGCCCGTGTCCGAACCCGGCACGATGCCGATGCGGTAATCCGCCGGCACGCCCAGAATTTCGCGGGTCAGGTCGATGGCCTCTTTCAGCTTGGCCTTGCCGACGGCTGCGCGGTGCGACCGGCCCAGCGGCGCATCAGCAAGCATGTCGAGAGAGAAGCCAGGGATCTTCGCGCAGGGGCCCGAAGAAAAACGCGGATTGGCCGGCCGCGCAGCCGGGATCATGTGATCGGTCATGGTATCCTTCCAGATAAACGCCCCTCGTTGGGGAGAGGTGTCCCGCCGCTGGAAATACGCCTGCGCCTGCTCTGGCACAAGATGGAAAATTGCGATAATGCGCCGCATCTGACGCCAAAGACGACATCGCCCCAGACCGGAAGGCCCCCATGTTCATCGCAACCCTTCTTAGTGCCCCCGAAAAAGCCAATCTCGACCGGGTGACGGTCGAATCGCTGCGCGATGCCTGGGCGGGCGGGGCGGCGGAATGGCTCAACCCCGGGGTTGCGGCGGAATTTGAACTGCCCGAGGTGCCCGCGAACCGCTGGCAGGTTTGGGAAGGCCTGCAGAGGCTGGGTGTCGACCTGGTGATCCAGCCCGCCGAGGGGCGGCAAAAGCGGATGCTGCTGGCCGATATGGACAGCACGATGATCCAGCAGGAATGCATTGATGAACTGGCCGATGTCGCGGGCGTGGGCGACCGGGTCAAGGACATCACCGCCCGCGCGATGAATGGCGAGCTGGATTTTGAAGGCGCGCTCACCGAACGCGTGGGCCTGCTGAAAGGTCTGCCGCAATCGGTGATCGGGCAGGTCATCGCGGAACGCATCACCTTCATGCCCGGCGGGCGTGAACTGTTGGCGACGATGAAGGCCAATGGCGCCTATACGGTTCTGGTGTCGGGCGGGTTCACGGCTTTTACCGGCCATGTCGCGGGCACGCTGGGCTTTGACGAGGCCCGCGCCAACACGCTTTTGGTCGCGGACGGCCATCTGACCGGCGAGGTTGCCCGCCCGATCCTGGGGCGCGAGGCCAAGATGCAGGCACTGACCGAGGTTTCGGCGCGCCTTGGCATCACCCACGATCAGGTGATGGCGGTGGGCGATGGCGCGAATGACCTTGGCATGCTGGGCATGGCGGGCGCCGGGGTGGCGCTGCATGCCAAGCCCGCGGTCGCGGCGCAATGCGACATCCGCATCAACCACGGCGACCTGACGGCGCTGCTGTATATCCAGGGCTACCGGGTCGATCAGTTCGCCTGAACCGGCGCGCCCGCCTGCCAGACGCGGGTCAGGTTCCAGTCGGCATCGAAATGCACCAGATCGGCGGGCAGGCCGGGGGCGATACGGCCCCGGTCGGCCCCGATCACCTGCGCCGGAATGCGCGTGGCCATCGCCAGCGCGCGTTCGGGCGCGACGCCCACCTGTTCGATCATGAAGCGCACCGCCTGCGGCAGGCTCAGGTCCGCCCCGGCCAGTGTGCCATCCTCCAGCGTCAGCCGGCCGTCGCGGCGCAGTATGCGGCGGTGGCCCAGATGGAACTCGGTCAGGTCTGTGCCCGCCACGGCCATCGCGTCGGAAACCAGGAACACCGCGCCCGCGCGTTTGGCGGCCAGCGCCAGGCGGATGGTTTCGGGATGCACATGCACGCCATCGGCGATCAGGCCGCAGGCCAGTGGCAGCGACAGGGCCGCGCCGACAAGGCCCGGCTCGCGGCTGCCAAGCGCGCTCATCGCGTTGAAGAGATGCGTGACGCAGGTGGCGCCCGCGGCATGGGCGGCGGCGGCCTCGGCCAGGGTGCAATCGGCATGGCCCAGGCTGACCACCGCCCCCGCCGCGCGCAGGGCCGCGATCTGATCCGGCCGGGCCGAGGCCGGGGCCAGCGTCACCATCAGCGCGGGCAGGGCGCGGGCGGCGGCGATCAGCGCGGCAAGGTCATCCTCGGTCATCGGGCGGATCAGGGCCGGGTCATGCGCGCCGTGGCGGCGCGGGTCCAGATGCGGGCCTTCTAGATGCAGGCCAAGGAACCCCGGCACGCGCGCCTTTGCAGCGGCGATTCCGGCCCGGATCACGGCGGCGGTGGCCTGCGGTGTGTCGGTGATCAGCGTGGGCAAGATGCCCGTCACGCCCAGCCGCGCGTGGGCCGCGCAGATCCGGGCGAGGGTGTCCACGGTCGCGCTACCATCAAGCAAGATCCCGTCGCCGCCATTCACCTGCAGGTCGATCAGCCCCGGCGCCAGCACCCCGCCGTTCAGGTCAATCGCGCCTGCGGGTGCCTCGGCCTCGGTCAGGATGGCGGCAATCCGGTCGCCCTCGATCGCCAGGGCAAGGCCGGGGCGGATTGTCGTGCCGTCGAACAGGGCGGCGCCGGTCAGAATCTGGGTCATGTCGCGGCCAACCGGCGGGCCATGTGCAACGCGCCGTCCATGTTGTCGCCCAGGGCGGGGCGAATCTGCCAGCGGTCGCGCAGGCGGGTGGCGTAGGCCGGGCCAAGGCCGCCGGTGAAGGTAACGGGCAGCGCGCCGCCCTGCTGCAAAAGGCCGATGGCGGCGGCGACCTCGGCCGTGGCGGCGCCCAGAACCGCGATCGCGGCGGGGTCGTCGCTGCCGGTGACAAGCGGCGCAAGGGCGGCGAAATCCGCCGGGCGTGCGGATTGGGCAAAGGCGGCTAGCCCCGCGCCGCCGCCGTGGTCATCCAGTAACCGCCGCAACAGCGGCGTCAGCGGCACAAAGCCGTCCAATCCCCGTAGCGCCCGCGCCATCAGCGCCCGCCCGATCCACGCGCCCGACCCCTCGTCGCCCAAGACCAGCCCCCAGCCGCCGATCACCCGCAGCGCGCCGGCGCGCCGCACCGCAAAGACCGACCCGGTGCCCATTGCGGCAAGGATGCCATCGTCATCCCCCAGGGCGCCGGCCACCGCGATCTGCACATCCTGTACCACCTGCACACGGGCAAAGGGCAGACCTTGCGCAATGCGCGCGGCGGCCTCGGGGAAATTCGCGCCCGCAAGGCCCAGTACGGCGCAGACCTGATCGGGGGGGCAATGGCCTTGCATCACCGCCCCGGCAGCAGCAAGGATCGCGGCGCGCGCGCCCTGCGGATCGGTGACGATATTTGCCGGGCCTGCGCTGGCGCGGGCGATCACGCGGCCTGTCGCATCGGCCAGCGCCGCGCGGCATCCGGTGCCACCGCCATCCAGTCCAAGAAGAAACATGCCCGCCCCCTTGCAGCCCCGCGCCGCCAGATTGCCAAAACCCCGCGCCCGGCGAAAGGGTGGCTGGCGCGGACTGCGCTTTTTCCGCCTTATGCCGGGGCGTGCGGATTTTTTGGGTGACATTCGGCCCGCTTGCGCCAATTGAGGGGGGCGGGCGCGTATCGCCGCCCGAAGCGATGGGCGGCAAGGGAAAACGATGCGCAAACCGGTGATCTTTGCGGCGCTGGCGCTGGGGGTGCTGGGTCTGATCTGGGCCAGCGGCGGGGTGCCCGCCGATCTGGATGGCCTGCGCGCCGCGCTGGCCCACGCTGAAGGCTGGCGCGCGGCGCATCCCGCCGCCTTTGCGGCGCTGTTCTTTGCCGCCTATGTCACGGTCACGGCGCTGTCGCTGCCCTTTGCGGTCTGGATGACGTTGGCGGCGGGGGCGGTGTTCGGGTTCTGGGGCGGGCTGGTGCTGGTGTCCTTCGCCTCGACGCTGGGGGCGACGCTGGCCTTTCTGGCGGCGCGGTTTTTGTTGCGCGACTGGGTGATGGCGCGGCTGGGCGCGCGCGCCAAGGCGGTGGAACAGGGGCTGGAACGCGACGGGGCGTTCTACCTGTTCTCGCTTCGGCTGATCCCGGTGGTGCCGTTCTTTGCGCTGAACCTGCTGATGGGCCTGACCGCGATGCCTGCGCGGCGGTTCTATTGGGTCAGCCAGTTGGGGATGCTGCCGGGCACGGCGGTCTATACCAACGCGGGCACGCAGCTGGGGCGGATTGACAGCCTGTCGGGCGTGATCTCGGCCCCCGTTCTGGGTGCTTTTGCGGCGCTGGCGGTGTTTCCGTGGCTGGCGCGGCTGCTGTTGGGCGTTTTGCGGCGCAGGCGCGCCTATCGCGGCTACACGCGTCCGGCGCGGTTCGACCGCAACCTGATCGTGATCGGGGCAGGTGCGGCGGGGCTGGTCACGGCCTATGTCGCGGCGGCCGCCAAGGCACGCGTCACGTTGATTGAGGCGCACAAGATGGGCGGCGATTGCCTGAACTATGGCTGCGTGCCGTCCAAGGGGCTGATCCGCTCGGCCAAGGTCGCGCATCAGATGCGCCATGCCGACCGCTTTGGCCTGACGCCCGCCGATCCGGGCGTGTCGTTCCGCGCCGTGATGGCGCGGGTGCGGCAGGTGATTGCCGACATCGCGCCGCATGACAGTGTCGAACGCTATGAGGGGCTGGGGGTTGAGGTGCTGCAGGGCCACGCCCGGCTGATCGATCCCTGGACGGTCGAGGTGACCGGCGAGGCCGGGGCACAGCGTCTGACGGCGCGGGCGATCGTGCTGGCGACCGGGGCCGCGCCGGTGATCCCCGATCTGCCGGGGCTGGCGGATGTTGGGCCGCTGACCTCGGACACGTTGTGGGACCGACTGGCCGACCGTGACACCCCGCCCGCGCAGCTGTTGCTGCTGGGCGGCGGGCCGATCGGCTGCGAATTGGCGCAGGCGTTCCAGCGGCTGGGGTCACAGGTGACGCTGGTGGAACAGGGCCCCCGCCTGCTGCCGCGCGACGATGCCGAGGCCGCCGAACTGGTCCGCGCGTCGCTGGTGGCGGATGGGGTGCAGGTGCTGACCGGCCACCGGGCGCTGGCCTTTGGTGCGCAGGTCGGCAAATGGGTCGATCTGGACGGCGGTCAGCGGGTCGAGTTTGACGAGGTGATCGTGGCCGTGGGCCGCGCCGCGCGGTTGCAGGGCTACGGGCTGGAGGATCTGGGCATCCCCACCACCCGCGTGATCGAGACGAACGACTATCTGGAAACCGTTTTCCCCAACATCTACGCCGCCGGCGATGCGGCGGGGCCGTTTCAACTGACCCATGCTGCGGCGCATCAGGCGTGGTTCGCCGCGGTGAACGGGCTGTTTGCGCCCTTCTGGCGGATCAAGGCCGATTACCGGGTGATCCCCGCAGCCGTTTTCACCGACCCCGAGGTTGCCCGCGTCGGCCTGACCGAGGACGAGGCCCGCGACCGGGGCATCCCCTTTGAGGTCACCCGCTACGGCATCGACGATCTTGACCGCGCGATTGCCGACAGCACGGCGCGCGGCTTTGTCAAGGTGTTGACCCCGCCCGGCAAGGACCGGATTCTGGGCGTGACCATCGTGGGCGAACATGCGGGGGATCTGTTGGCGGAATTCGTTCTGGCGATGAAACAGGGGCTGGGGCTGGGCCGGATCCTGTCCACGATCCACATCTACCCGACCCTGGCCGAGGCGAACAAATTCGTCGCCGGCAACTGGCGCCGGGCGCATGTGGCCCCGCGCGCGCTGGCGGTTCTGGCGCGGTTCCACGGCTGGAGACGCGGATGATCGACGCCGCGCTTTTGCCCCTGCAGCGCCGCCTGCTGCATCCCCCGGCCCGCGCGCTGGTGGGTTTGGGGGTGCAGGCCGACCAGATCACCATTGCGGGGTTCGTGCTGGGCCTTGGCGCGGTGGTGGCCCTGACGGCGGGCGCCTTTGGCGCGGCGCTGGCCTTCATCGCGCTGAACCGGCTGGCCGACGGGCTGGATGGCGCGGTGGCGCGGATCACCGGGCCGACTGATCGCGGCGCCTTTCTGGATATCGCGCTTGATTTCGTGTTCTACGCGCTGGTGCCTTTGGGCTTTGCGCTGGCCGATCCTGCCGCCAACGCCCTGCCTGCGGCGGTTCTGATCGCGGCCTTCGTCGGCACTGGCTCCAGCTTTCTGGCCTTTGCCAGCATCGCCGCCAAGCGCCGCCTGCGGACCGATGCCTACCCGGCCAAGGGCATTTATTACCTGGGCGGTCTGACCGAGGGGGCCGAGACCATCGCCTTTTTCGCCGCCGCCTGCCTGTGGCCCGGGGGCTTCCCGGTTCTGGCCTATGTCTTTTCCGCCGCCTGCGCGGTGACCACCCTGACCCGCTGGCATATGGGCTGGCGGGCTTTTGCCGACAAAGGATGACCGATGCGTCTGTTGCTGACCGCCCTTGCCCTGACCGCCGCCACCCCCGCCCTTGCCGACTGGCAGGCCACGCTGGATGCCGCGCGCGGCCAGACCATCTATTTCAACGCCTGGGGCGGGGATCAGCGCACCAATGACTTCATCGCCTGGGTGGGCCAGCAGACCGAGGCGCGGTACGGCGTGAAGGTTGAACAGGTAAAACTGACCGACACCGCCGAGGCCGTGTCGCGCGTGATTGCGGAAAAGGCGGCGGGCAAGGATACGGGCGGCTCGGTCGACCTCATCTGGATCAATGGGCCGAACTTTCTGGCGATGCAACAGGCGGGGCTGCTGCATGGTCCCTTCGTCGCAGACCTTCCAAATGCGCGGTTCGTGGACCTGTCCGCGGGCGCCCCGGCCAGCCTTGATTTCACCGTGCCGGTCGAGGGGATGGAATCGCCCTGGCGGTTGGCGAAATTCGTCTTTGTCCATGACAGCGCCCGCGTCGATCCGCCCGAAACGATGGCGGATTTCGTCGGTTTGGCCACGGCCCATCCGGGGCGGATGACGCATCCAAACCCCGCGAATTTCATGGGCGCAACCTTCCTGAAACAGGCGCTGGTTGAACTGGCGCTCGATCCGGCGGTGCTGCAATCCGAACCGACCGAGGAAAGCTATTCCGCCGCCACAGCGCCGCTGTGGGCCTGGTATGACGCGCTGCGCCCGCATCTGTGGCGCGCGGGCGAAAGCTTCCCCGAGAATGAATCGGTGCAGGCCCAGATGCTGAACGATGGCGAGGTCGATATCGCGATGTTCTTTGATCCGGCCGCCGCCGCCTCGATGATCGAACAGGGGCTGCTGCCGGAAACCGCGCGCGTTTTTGTCCCGAAGGGCGGCAGCCTTGGCAACGTGTCCTTCGTCGCGATCCCCTACAACGCCGCGCATAAAGAAGGCGCCAAGGTCGTCGCCGATTTCCTGCTGGAACCCGCGACCCAGGCGCGGATGCAGGACATCACCGTGCTGGGCTCGTTCTCGGTCCTTGATCCGGCCCGGCTGGACGGGGCGGCGCGCGCGGCCTTTGACGCGCTGCCGACCGCGCCCGCCCTGCCGACCCTGGAGGATCTGGGCCCGACCCTGGCCGAGCCGCACCCGGCCTGGATGACCCGACTGACGGCGGATTGGGCCGCGCGCTATACGAAATGATCGGCGCGCGCGTCATCCGCGGGCTGGTGGTGCTGGGGATCGGCGGGCCGATCCTGGCGGGGCTGGCGGTGACGCTGGCGGCCGCCTTCGGCTGGTTGCCGGCGATCGGCGCGCGCGAACCGGGTCTTGATCCCTGGCGTCAGGCCATGGCTTTGCCGGGGGTCGCCACCAGTTTGCGGCTGACGCTGGTGACCGGGTTCGGGGCCGCGGCGGCATCCTTGGCGCTGGCGCTGGCGCTGGGCCTTTGGACCGCGCGGCATCCCGGTGTTCTGCGCTGGCTTTCGCCGCTGCTGGCGGTGCCGCATGCGGCATTGGCGATCGGGCTGGCCTTTCTGATCGCGCCTTCCGGCTGGATCGCGCGGGGCCTAAGCGGCCCTTTGGGCTGGACGCAGCCGCCCGATCTGGCGACCGTCGGCGACCCCTGGGGGTTTGCGCTGATCCTGGGGCTGATGATGAAAGAGGTGCCGTTCCTGTTGCTGGTGATCGTGGCGGCGCTGTCGCGGGTGCCGGTGGCGGCGCAGATGGCGGCGGGCCGGGCGCTGGGCTATGGCGCGGGCGCGGTCTGGGCCAAGGTGATCGTGCCGCAGCTTTACCCGCTGATCCGGCTGCCGGTTTTCGTGGTGCTGGCGTTTTCGATGTCGGTGGTGGACATGGCCTTGATCCTTGGTCCGTCGCATCCGCCAACGCTGGCCGTGGCGATCCTGCGCGGCTTTTCGGCGCCTGATCCGGCGATGATCCTGCCAGCCTCGGCCCTGGCGATGTTGCAGGCGGGGATCGTCGCGGGCGGCGTGGCCTCGTGGTGGCTGGCCGAGCGGGCATTGGCCGTGGCGGGCAGGCTTTGGCTGCGCCGGGGCGGGCGCGGGGGCGCGGGCCCGGTATGGGCGATAGCGGCCGTCGGCGGGGGGACCGGTCTGGTGCTGGCGGTCGGATCACTGTCGGTGCTGGCAATCTGGTCGCTTGCGTGGCGCTGGCGCTTTCCGCAGGCCCTGCCCGAAAGCTGGTCGCTGCGGATCTGGGCCGCGCCGGGGCAGGGCTGGGGCGGCGATGCGCTGGTGACGCTGGGGCTTGGGCTGGTGGCGGCGGCGCTGGCGCTGGCGCTGGCCATCGCCTGGCTTGAGGCCGAGGACCGACTGGGCCGTCGCACGCCGCTGGCGGCGCTGGTCGCCTTGCCGCTTCTGGTGCCGCAGATCGCGTTCCTGCATGGGGTGAACGTGGCCTTCCTGCGCGCGGGCCTGCCGCCCGGCTTCGCGGCGGTGGTCTGGGCGCACCTGCTGTTCGTCTTTCCCTATGTGCTGCTGGCCCTTGCGGGGCCGTGGCGCGCGCTGGATGCGGGGCTGATCCGGTCCGCCGCCAGCCTTGGCGCGGGGCCGGCGCGGCGGCTGGCGGGGGTCAAGCTGCCGATCCTGCTGCGCCCGATCCTGACGGCTGCGGCGATCGGTTTTGCCGTGTCGGTCGCGCAATATCTGCCGACGCTGTTTCTGGGCGGGGGCCGTGTGGTGACCCTGACGACCGAGGCGGTGGCGCTGTCCTCGGCCTCGGACCGGCGGGTCGCGGCGGTCTATGCGGTGTTGCAGGGCGCGCTGCCGCTGCTGGCCTTTGGCGCGGCGATCACCCTGCCCGCACTGGTGCAGCGCAACCGCGCGGGCCTGACCGGGGGGCTGATCCGATGACGCTGATCTTGCAGGATGTGACCGTGACCGCGCCCGGTGCCAGCGCACCGCTGTTTGCGCCCCTAAGCCTGACGGTGCCGCCCGGTGTGGTGGCGGCGGTGATGGGGCCGTCGGGGGTGGGCAAGTCCACGCTGCTGGATCTGATCGGCGGGCATCTGGGGCGGGGCTTTCGCGCGACGGGCCGGGTGACGCTGGACGGGCGCGACCTGCTGCCCCTGCCGGCCGAGGCGCGACGGGTGGGGGTGCTGTTTCAGGATGCCCACCTGTTCCCGCATCTGTCGGTGGGCGACAACCTGGCCTTTGGCCTGTCCGCGCAGGTGCGCGGCCGCACCGCCCGCCGCGCCGCCGTGGAACAGGCGCTGGACCGGGCGGGCCTGTCGGGCATGGCGCGGCGCGACCCGGCCACGCTGTCGGGCGGGCAGCGGGCGCGGGCCGCGCTGATGCGCACGCTTCTGGCGCGGCCCCGGGCGATCTTGCTGGATGAGCCGTTCTCGCGCCTTGATGCCGCGCTGCGCGCCGAGATCCGCGCCTTCGTGCTGGACCACATCCGCGCCGAGGCGATCCCCGCGCTTCTGGTCACCCATGACCCCGAGGATGCGCGCGCCGCCGCCGGGCCCATCGTGCCGCTCTGACGCGCCAAACCGCCTTGCCCCGCCAGCCCGCGCGCTTTATGCCATAGCCAGCCAATTCCGGGAGGATGACCCATGCAGAACAGCCGTTTCGACAAGTCGAAACTTCCCAGCCGGCATGTGACCGAAGGGCCCGAACGCGCCCCGCATCGGTCCTATTTCTACGCGATGGGCATCACCGAGGAAGAAATCCACCAGCCCTGGGTCGGCGTCGCCACCTGCTGGAATGAGGCTGCACCCTGCAACATCGCGCTGAACCGTCAGGCGCAGGCGGTGAAGATGGGCGTGAAGAAGGGCGGCGGCACGCCGCGCGAATTCACCACCATCACCGTGACCGACGGTATCGCCATGGGGCACGAAGGCATGCGGTCCTCGCTCGCCTCGCGCGATGCGATCGCGGATACGGTCGAACTGACGATGCGCGGCCATTGCTATGACGCGCTGGTCGGTCTTGCGGGCTGTGACAAGTCGCTGCCGGGGATGATGATGGCGATGGTGCGGCTGAACGTGCCGTCGGTCTTCATCTATGGCGGGTCGATCCTGCCGGGCAAGCTGAACGGCAAGGACGTCGTGGTGCAGGACGTGTTCGAGGCCGTGGGCCAGCATGCCGCCGGCAACATGACCGATGCGGAACTGGCGATCCTGGAACGTGTCGCCTGCCCCTCGGCCGGGGCCTGCGGCGGGCAGTATACCGCCAACACGATGGCCTGCGTGTCCGAGGCGATCGGTCTGGCGCTGATGAATTCCTCGGGCGCGCCCGCGCCTTATGAAAGCCGGGATCAGTATGGCGATGCCTCGGGCGTGGCGGTCATGCACCTGATCGAAAAGAACATCCGCGCGCGCGACATCGTCACCCGCAAGGCGCTGGAAAACGCGGCCCGCGTGGTGGCCTGCACGGGCGGTTCGACCAACGCCGGCCTGCACCTGCCCGCGATCGCGAATGAGGCCGGGATCGACTTTGACCTGTTCGACGTCTGCGACATCTTCCGCGACACGCCCTATTTTGTGAACCTGCGTCCGGGTGGCGATTACGTCGCCAAGGACCTGTTCGAGGTGGGCGGCGTGCCGGTCGTGATGAAGGAACTGCGCAAGGCGGGCCTGATCCATGAAGATTGCATCACCGCCAGCGGCAAGACCATGGGCGAAGAACTGGACCTGATCACCCGCGAGGCCGATGGCCGCGTGATCTATCCGGTGGAAACCCCGATCTCGGCCACGGGCGGTGTTGTGGGCCTGAAAGGCAACCTGGCCCCCGATGGCGCGATCGTGAAGGTGGCCGGCATGGCGCCCGAACAGCAGGTCTTCACCGGCCCCGCCCGCGTCTTCGAATGCGAGGAAGAGGCCTTTGCCGCCGTTCAGGCGCGCACCTACAAGGAAGGCGACGTGATCGTGATCCGCAATGAGGGCCCCGCCGGCGGCCCCGGCATGCGGGAAATGCTGTCCACCACCGCCGCGCTGTCGGGTCAGGGCATGGGCAAGAAGGTCGCGTTGATCACTGACGGGCGTTTCTCGGGCGCGACGCGCGGGTTCTGCGTGGGTCACGTCGGCCCCGAGGCGGCGCATGGCGGGCCGATCGCACTTTTGAAGGATGGCGACATGATCACCATCGACGCGATCAAGGGCGAAATCTCGGTCGCGCTGTCGGATGAGGAACTGACCGCGCGCAAGGCCGATTGGAAGGGACCCCGCGCCACCGATTATGCTTCGGGCGCGCTGTGGAAATATGCCCGTCTTGTCGGGCCGACCCGCTTTGGGGCGGTGACCCATCCGGGCGCCAAGGCCGAAACCCATGTCTACATGGATCAGTAACCTGCGGCGCAGGGCCGGGCGCATTGCCCCGGCCCTGGCACTTGCGGCGCTGGCGGGGTGCGTGGCCCCCACGGCGGGCCCCGCGCCGCGCAGCGTGGCTGTGGCCGATGGCACCCTGGTGCTGGCCGCCCCGCGCGGCTTTTGCGTCGACAATCGTTCGTTGCGCAACCAGGGCGCGGCCGCTTTCGTGCTGTTTGGCAATTGCGCAGCGCTGTCGCGTGACCCGTCCGATGCGCGCCCCGACTATCCCGCGGTGTTAAGTGCGGCGGTCAGCATGGGCGCGGGCGGGGCCGGTCTGGAAGGCCGGTTCGATCAGATGCGGCAGTTCTTCCGCTCGCCTGCCGGGCGCGCCGCGCTAAGCCGGGCGGGCCGGGCCGAGACCGTCGAGGTTCTGGATATCCGCACCGAAGGAAGCCTTTTGCTGATCCGCCTGTCGGACAGTGCCCCGATGGGCGGGGCGCCGGTCAGCGAGACCTATTGGCGCGCGATCACCGGAATCGGCGGGCGCATCCTGTCGCTTTCGGTGCTGCCGCTGAAGGACCGGCCGATCAGCGATGCGGCGCAACGCGCCCTGCTGGAACAGTTCGCCGCGACGATCCGCGCGAACAACGCGGGCTGAGTGTAAAAAATCGCGCGGATTGGTCCGTGCGAAACGAAATGATTACGGGTAAGTGGTTCACTCCGGCAAAAATGCGGGTGTTTCGCGTAAAGATGACCAAGAAACCGGCCTCTCTCCTTGACCGTCTGGCACAGCGCCACGCCCTGGCGCGCTGGTCGCGCGCTGCGCGCATTGCAGAGGCGTTGGATTTTTCCGACCTGCGGATGCTGCGCGCCGAGGCCCGCGCCCTGCGGCGCGAACTGAACCGCCTGCTGCATGTGGCCGAGGGGCGGCTGGCGCAGCCATTGCCGGGCCATGACGGAATCGCGCGCCCGTTGGGCACCGAATGGGCCTGGCGCGGGGATCTGTGGTCGGGGCCGGTGCATCCCGCCGGTCTGGCCCCGGCCGTCAACCGCGCGATGTTGGGCGGCCATGCGACGCTGTTTCATGACTGCCCGACCTCGGAACTGGTCTTGCGCCAGGTCCGCAGGGCCGATCCCGATCAGGTTGCGGCTTTCTGCCTGGGGCTGGATGTGTTTCGCTTTGACGGGTCGTTCCTGTCGCTGGCGATCGATCTGCCCGAAGCGGCGGTCCGGGGGCTTCGGCGCGACCATCTGATCCGGCTGGACCTGCCGGTCGAAATGGAACGCCCGCTGGAAATCTATTGTCGGCTGAATGTGAAACACGGGCCGAATACCGAACATCTGGTGCGCACCCTGCCGCACCGACAAGGGGAAACCGCGGTGGAATTCGACCTGGCCTACACGAAACTGAATGAAAAGCGCGTCGAACGGGCCTGGATCGACCTTGTCTTTGACGGGCCGCAGATGAACCGGATCGTGATCCACGATCTGACCGTCTCGCGTCGGCCGCGCGCGGGCATATAGGGGGCAGGCATGAAGCTGGAACTGTCGCGAATCCGCGCGGGCCATTGGGAAGGGATCATCGCCGCCGGTGCCCCCCCCGCACCCGAGGTGGTGCATCTTGATCAGGTTCTGCCGGGGCTGACGGTCGATGCGCAACCGGACGGGCGCTGGCGCCTGACCCTGCCGATCCCGGCAGAGCTGTTGCACGACGGTGTGCAGACCTTCGTGGTCCGCGATGCCGGATCGGGGGACCGGATAGGCCACTTCACCATCATCGCGGGCGTCCCGCTGGATGATGACATCCGCGCGGAACTGGATCTGCTGCGGGCGGAACTTGACATGCTCAAGCGCGCGTTCCGCCGCCACTGCGCCGAAACGGGCACCTGATCGCGCCCGGTTACAGCCCCGCGGCCAGGCGCGTCCCCTGATCGATGGCGCGCTTCGCATCCAGCTCGGCGGCGACATCGGCACCGCCGATCACATGTGGCTTGCGTCCCGCGGCAATCAGCTGATCGGCCAAGCTGCGGTCGGATTGCTGGCCCGCACACAGCACGACGGTATCCGCCACAATCACGGTCGGGTTTTCCCGCGCAGCGCCGAATGTGATGTGCAGCCCTTCGGCGGTGATGCGTTCGTAATTCACGCCACCGATCATCCTGACCCCCTTTGCCGCCAGCGCCGCGCGGTGGATCCAGCCCGTGGTCTTGCCCAGCCTGCGCCCGGGTTTTTCCGGCTTGCGCTGCAACAGCGTCACGGCCCGGGCGGGCGGCTCGGGCTGCGCGGGGGCCAGCCCCCCGGGGCTGCTGGCCGGATCGCCCACACCCCATTCGCGCATCCAGTCCGCGGGGTGCAGCGTGGGGCTTGTGCCGCGTTGCGTCAGGAATTCGGCCACGTCAAAGCCGATGCCCCCCGCGCCGACAATGGCCACCCGCGGCCCGGCCGTGACGGTGCCGTTCAGGATGTCGACATAGGACACCGCCTGACCGCCCTCAACGGGGATCGCGGGGTCGCGCGGGGTGACCCCGGTGGCGATGATGACCTCGTCAAACCCGGCAAGTTCCGCAACCGTCGCCTCGGTGTTCAGCCGCAGGTTGACCCCGCTTTGCCCGATCATTGTGGCGAACCAGTCGGTCAGCCCCCGGAATTCCTCTTTCCCCGGGATTTCGCGTGCCAGTGTCAGCTGCCCGCCAATCTGGGCCGCGCGGTCGAACAGGGTGACCCTGTGCCCGCGCTGTGCGGCGGTGATCGCCGCGGCAAGCCCGGCGGGCCCGGCCCCGACGATGCCGATCGATTTGGGAACGGCCGCCGGTTCAATCTGCAACTCGGTCTCATGCGCGGCGCGGGGGGTCACCAGACAGGTTGAAATCTTGCCCGAGAATGTATGGTCCAGGCAGGCCTGATTGCAGGCGATGCAGGGCGCAATCTCGGCCGCGCGTCCGGCGGCGGCCTTGGCCACGAAATCGGGATCGGCCAGGAAGGGCCGCGCCATCGACACCATGTCCGCCTGCCCCTGGGCCAGAACCGCCTCGGCCACCTCGGGCATGTTGATCCGGTTTGACGCGATCACCGGTATCGACACCTCCGGCCGCAGCCGCGCGGTCAGCCAGGTAAAGGCCGCGCGCGGCACAGATGTGGCGATGGTGGGAACCCGCGCCTCATGCCAGCCGATGCCGGTGTTCAGCATGCTGGCCCCCGCCGCCTGGATCGCGCGGGCCAGTTGCACCACCTCATCCCAGGTCGAACCATCCGGAACAAGGTCGATCAGCGAAATGCGATAGATGACGATGAAATCTGGCCCCACCGCGGCCCGAACCCGGCGCACCACCTCGACGGGCAGGCGCATGCGGTTTTCATAGGCACCGCCCCAACGGTCGGTGCGGCGGTTGACGTGGCGCACCAGAAACTGATTCAGGAAATAGCCCTCGGACCCCATCACCTCGACCCCGTCATAGCCCGCCTCACGCGCGCGGGCGGCGGCGGTCACGATGTCGGAAATCTGCTTTTCAATCCCCGCCTCATCCAGTTCCTGCGGCGCAAAAGGCGAAATCGGCGACTTCACCGCCGAGGCGGACACGCAGTCCGGCCCGTAGGCATAGCGCCCCGCATGCAGGATCTGCATCGCGATCCGCCCACCCGCGCCATGCACCCGGTCCGTGACGCGGCGGTGGTTGGCGATGTCCTCGGGCGTGAAAAGCCCCGCCGCGCCGGGAAAAACGCCCCCCTCACGGTTCGGCGCCATCCCCCCAGTCACCATCAGCGCGACCCCGCCCCGTGCGCGCGCGGCATAGAATTCGGCCACCCGGTTCCAATCGCCAGTCTCTTCAAGACCCGTGTGCATCGACCCCATCAGAACCCGGTTCGGCAGCACGACATGCCCCAGATCGAGCGGTGAAAGCATCTGCGGATAGCGGCTCATGCGACCCTCCCCCTTGGCCTGTTCCTCGCGCCAATCTGCGCCGCGCGCCGCCTCAAGTCACGCCAAACGCGGCGTCATGTTTTCATCTTGCGCGAAATACCTCGGGGGGGGGGGCGCAAGGCCGGGGGGCAGAGCCCCCCTTGCGCCGCGGATCCCCCCGACTGACCTTTGGGGCTTTTTCCAACATCTTGTCCGTCCGTGGCCCCATTTGCGCCCGAATTCGACCCGATACCGGATCAAGCTGCTCAATGTTGTCGAAGGTCGCACAATGGATCGCCTGACAGAAATGGAAGCCTTCGCCACCGTAGTGGATCAGGGCGGGTTCACCGACGCCGCCCGAAAGATGGGCATTTCAAAGTCGGCCGTGTCCAAGCACGTCTCTGCGCTTGAGGCGCGTCTGGGTGCGCGCCTTCTCAACCGCACCACGCGCCGGGTTTCGCCCACGGAAATCGGGCTGGCCTATTACGACCGTGCGCGCCGGGTGCTCAATGATGCGGGTGAGGCCGATGCGTTGGTCACCGCGATGCAGACCGCGCCCTCGGGCCTGTTGCGAATCTCGGTGGCCACCGATTTCGGCGTCAATCTGCTGTCGCCGATCCTTGGGGATTTCCTGCAGGAATATCCCGAAATCACCGTGAACATGGTGCTGAACAACCGCTATGTCGAACTGATCTCGGAAGGGTTCGACATGGCGATCCGGGTGGGCGATCTGGAAGACAGCACATTGCGTGCCCGCAAGCTGACCGAAACATCGCGCCGGATGATCGGCGCGCCGTCCTACTTTCAGCGCTATGGCCGCCCGCTCAAGATCGACGATCTGAACGATCACAAGCTGCTGCACTATTCCAGCCAGTCCAATGGCAATGTCTGGAAAATCACCGCGCCTTCGGGCGAACGCCGTCAGGTGCGGTCCAACGGCTGGCTGACGGTAAATGACGGTCAATCGCTGTTGCATGCCGCGATTTCGGGGCTGGGCATCGCTTATCTGCCCTCGTTCCTGTATGCCGATGCGATGCGCAAGGGGCTGGTCGAGGAGGCGATCCCGGGCCTGCCGATGGAAACCCTGGGGATCTTTGCCGTCTATCCGCCGGGCCGGTTCACCCAGCCGAAGGTGCGCGCCTTCATCGATTTTCTGGCGCAGACCTTCGCGGACAAGGGGCCGGACAACTGGTAGCGCGTTAGTCGGTTCCGGCGGTGGATTGCGGGGCGGTTGTCAGAACCGCCTCGACCCGCCGGTTACGCAGGCGGCCTTCGGGCGTCATGTTCGTGGCACGCGGGGCAAGCCAGCCCGCGCCTTCGGCCGAAACCTGCCCCGGCGTCACGCCGTAATCCGCGATCAACGCATTTCGCACCGCCTCGGCCCGGCGCTGTGACAGGGCGATGTTTGCGGCCAGGCCGCCCTCGGTATCGGTATGGCCGACCAAGGCGACCTGCGCATCCCGATGCGCCGCCAGATAGGCGGCCAGCGCCGCAAGCGAGGCGCGCCGATCCGGCCCAAGCGTCGTGGACCCGCTGTCAAACTGCAGATCCTCCAGCACGGCCCGGCCTTGCGTTTCCAGCGCGGCGGCTAGGTCGCTTTCGGGCGCCGCGGGGGTGGGCGCGGTGTCCTGGGCGGTGGCGGGCTGCGGGGCGCGGATGGGCCCGTCAGTGATCTCGGTGATCTGGATGAACCCCGATTCGCTGGACCGGCTGACCAGAACCGCCAGATGATCCGCGCCGCGCCGGGCCGACAGAAACCGGAAATCCCCCAGATCAACATGCATTGCGGGTTCGGGCAGCGTGTCGGTTTCATAGCGGAAGTCAAATCCGCCGCAGCCGTCCGTCTCGCATTCGAACAATAGACTGTAGCCCGCGGCAAGGATCTGGTCGCGCAGGGGGGCCAGGATCTGCAGCGTTGTCAGGCTGCTTGACGGGATGCGCCAGGCGCGGTCGCTGCGCGGACCTTCCAGCCGGCGCCGGTCAAAGCCGGTTTCGGTCCAGGGGCCAAGGGCCAGGTCATAGCTTGCCGCCGCGCTGGTGGTGGCGGCGGTTTCCACCGCGCCCGTCGGCAGGCCGGGGGCAAAGGCCAGGGCAATCCCCGGCAAGGCGGCCAAGGCCGATCCCAGCGCCAGGCGGCGGATCATTCCGCCGCCTCTGCGGGTGCGATGCGGTAATGATAGGCAGCGGTCTGGGTCATCCCCAGGCTGCGGTAAAGCGCGTTCGCGGCCACATTGGCGCGGGTGACGACCAGCGCCAGTGTATCGGCCCCGGCCTCTTGCGCCCAGTTCGCGGCCTCGGTCATCATGTGGCGCGCAAGGCCCCGGCGGCGCAGATCCGGCAGGATCGCCAGGGCGTGGACCATTGCGGTTTTCTGGTGCAGCGCGACGAAGGCCGCCCCCGCGCAGCGGTCCTCGGTGCGGCCCAGGATTGCGGTCTTGGGGGGGGACACGCGGTCCATGACCGCCTGGCGTTCCGCCCCGATCCCGGATTCGGTCCACAGGTCGCGGGTGATCTGCAGCGGCGGCCAGATCGCGAAGGCGGTGATCGGGGGGACCGGGCCCGCCAACTGCGCCACCGGGATCGCATAGGCCGCCACCGGGTCGACGACGCCGTAGCCCCGTGCGGCCAGCGCCGCATCAAGCGGGTCTTCGCCGGGCCGGATCATGAAGCGCGGCAGCTGGCCGAAGGCGCGATGCGCCGCCTCGGCGGCGGCGATGTCGGCCTGATCGAAGGGCCCGTCAAGGCTTGCCGCGCTGACCCGACCGCCGCCGCCACGGCCTTCGCGCACGGCAAAGCCGCCTGCGTGGACGATGCTGGCCGCGGGCCAGGTGGCGTCGATCGCGGCAAAGATCGGATCGGGGGGTGTCATGTCAGTGGCCATCCGGGAAGGCGGCCTGCAGCCGGGCGAACCCCTCGCCGACGCGGGCGGGATCGGTGCCGCGCACCACAAGATTGGTGCCATAGGCCCCATCGATCACGAAGGGATAGGATCCAAAGGACAGATCGGGCATGTCGCGCGCCAGATCGCCGAGGCCGTCGGCCAACGCCGCCTCGGGGCGCATGACGCGCAGGCTGTGGGTGACAAGCGGTGCGCCGCCCGTCAGCTGCGGCAGGACCGAGGCGACCATCGCCTGAAAGATGTTGGGCACCCCCGCCATCACATGGCAATTGCCGATGCTGAAGCCCGGCGCGGCGGAAACCGGGTTTTCGATCAGGGTGGCGCCTTCGGGGATGCGCGCCATGCGCAGCCGGGCTTCGTTGAAGTCCAGCTGGCGGGCGGCGTAATGCGCGGCAAGGATGGCGCGGGCATCTTCGCGCACGCCGATGGTCACACCAAAGGCATCGGCGACGGCATCGGCGGTGATGTCGTCATGCGTGGGCCCGATCCCGCCCGAGGTGAACAGATGATCATGCGCCGCCGACAGCGCCTTGACCGCCGCAACGATGGTTGGGTGATCATCGCCCACGACGCGGATTTCCCGCAGGTCGATTCCGGCGCGGGCAAGCTCGCCCGCCAGGTAATGGGCGTTGCCCTCGCGGGTGCGGCCGGTCAGGATTTCATCCCCGATCACAAGGATGGCGGCGGTGGGATTGGGCATGGAACTCTCCTTCGATGCAACAGCTATAGGGCGCGGGCGGGGGCACGAAAAGCCCGGCACTGGCCAAGGCCGCGATTTGTGACTATCTAGAAGCCGCAAACGCAGGAGAATGCCCGTGGACGATAGCAGTGGCCGTCTGACGAAGGATGGCATCCGCATTCATGAGCCCGCCGATTTCGAAGGCATGCAGGCCGCAGGTCATCTGGCCGCGCGCATCCTGGATGAGGTGGCGCCCCTGGTGGAACCGGGGGTCAGCACCGGCGCGCTGGACGATTTCATTCGCGACCGGGTCGAGGCGCTGGGCGCGAAATCGGCCACCATCGGCTATCGCGGCTATCAGCATGCCTCGTGCATTTCGGTCAACCATGTGGTCTGCCACGGGATTCCGGGGGCCAAGCTGCTGAAGGATGGCGACATCCTGAACATCGACGTGACCGTCATTCTGGATGGCTGGTATGGCGATACCAGCCGGATGTATGTGGCGGGCAACCTGCCGCGCAAGGCCGAACGGCTGATCCAGGTGACGCATGACGCGCTGATGCTGGGGATCGAGGCGGTCAAGCCCGGCAACACCTTTGGCGATATCGGCCACGCCATCCAGAGCTATGTCGAGGGCCACCGGATGAGCGTGGTGCGCGATTTCTGTGGCCACGGGCTGGGCCGGGTGTTCCACGCGCCGCCAAACGTTCTGCACTATGGCCGCGCGGGCGCGGGCCCGGTGCTGGAAGAGGGCATGTTCTTCACCATCGAGCCGATGGTGAACCTGGGCCGGCCCGAAACCAAGGTGCTGGCCGATGACTGGACCGCGGTGACGCGCGACAAGTCGCTGTCGGCGCAGTTCGAGCATTCGGTGGGCGTGACTGCCGATGGTTGCGAGATTTTCACACTGAGCCCGGCCGGGCGGTTTCATCCGACCTGGGGCTGAACGGTCAGGCCGGGGGCGCCGCCCCCGGACCCCCGGAGTATTTGGCCAAGAAGAAGCGGCAAGGGTCAGTCCGGCATCCGCAGCAGTGTGACCAGCGTATCGCCATAGGCGCGCTGGTCGATCTGTTGCAGTGGCGCGGGGGGCGTGGGCGGGGTGTTTTCTTCCCATACGATCATTGCGCCGGGGGCGATCCAGCCGCCTTCCAGGCATGAGGCGAGCGCGGCCTCGCCCAGCGATTGTCCGTAGGGCGGGTCAAGGAAGATCAGGTCGTAGCCGGGGCCGCGGTTGGGGCCCATGCGGGTGGCATCGCGCCGCCAGACATCGGTGACGCCCATGGCGCGCATTTTTTCGATGTTCTGGCGCAGAAGCGCGCGGGCCGCGGTGCCATCATCGACGAAGGCCACGCGGGCAGCGCCACGCGATAGCGCCTCAAGCCCCAGCGCGCCGGTTCCGGCGAAGAGGTCAAGCACCCGGGCGCCGGGGATCGGGTTGCCGTGGGTGCCGTTGACCAGAAGGTTGAAGATCGCTTCGCGCACCCGGTCAGAGGTGGGGCGCAGGTGGGCGCGGGCGTCGCCCTCGCCCACATCGGCCAGTTTCAGGCCGCGCTTGTCGCCGCCGATGATCCTCATGCCAGCAGCGCCTTGAGATCGGTTGCCGGATCGGCCAGCGCGTCAGGCGCGGGGGATTTGCCCGATTCAATCAGGCGCTTGCCGATCATGTAGGCGCGCGCGTCGTTCAGCGCATCCACCGCGATCAGCCGGTCGTTGCGATAGTACCAGAAGGATTGGCCGTCGCCCCGGCGGGTGATGACCTGGGTGTAGCCGGTGTTTAACCCGGCGATCTGAAGTTTCGCATCGAACTGATCCGACCAGAACCAGGGTTTGGGGTGATAGGCCTTGCCCGCCCCCAGCATGTTCGCGGCGACCGTTTCGGCCATGTCGATGGCGTTGCCCACGCTTTCCAGCCGCATCCGGCCATCTGGCCCGGGGAAAGAGGCGCAATCGCCCGCGGCCCAGATCGCGGGATCAGTGCTGCGGCCCTGGGCATCGACCTTGATGCCGTTTTCGATGGCAAGGCCCGCGGCTTCGGCCAGCGCGGTCTGTGGCGCGACGCCGATGCCGACAACGACCACATCCGCCGGGATGTGGCGGCCGTCGGCCAGATCGGCGCCGGTGACGTGGTCGGTGCCGGTCAGGCGCGCAAGGCCGGTACCCTCAATGATCTGCACGCCGTGGGCATGGTGCAGGGCGCGGATCGCGTCCGCGGTTTCGGCGCAGGCGACGCGGCCCAGGATACGCGGGGCGGCCTCGATCAGGGTGACCTCCAGGCCCAGCTTGCGCGCGACGGCGGCGCCTTCCAGCCCGATGTAGCCGCCGCCGATGACCACCAGCCGCGCGCCGGGTTTCAGCGCCGGGGCCATTGCATCGACATCGGCCAGCGTGCGCACCACATGCACCCCGCCAAGCCCGCCGCCGATTGCCGCGGGCAACTGGCGCGGGGTGGCGCCGGTGGTCAGGGCCAGCTGGTCATAGGCCAGGGTTTCGCCGTCGGTCAGGTGCAGGGTCTTGGCCGCGCGGTCGATCGCCTCGGCCCGGCAGCCGGTGCGGATGGTGATGTCCTGCGCGGCCCAGAAATCATCGGCGCGCAGCAGCAGCCGATCCAGTGCCATGTCACCCAGCAGATAGGCCTTGGACAGGGGCGGGCGTTGATAGGGGGGCACGGGTTCATCGCACAGGATCGTCAGCGCGCCCACATATCCCAAGGCGCGCAGCTTGACCGCCAAAGAGGCCGCCGCCTGCCCCCCGCCCACGACGACAATTCCTGCCATGACTGCATTCCCTCTAGTCGTTTCCACAACAGAACCTATATCCTGCCAGCATCTTAGCGCAACGCAACAGGGAGACTGACATGACGATTTCCGCGGGAGACACGCTACCGGGGGCGACGCTGCTGGAACTGGGCCCTGAAGGGCCGCGGACGGTGGATCTGGCGGCAAAGCTCAAGGGCCGCAAGGTTGTGATCTTTGGCCTTCCCGGGGCCTTTACCCGCACCTGTTCCTCGGCGCACCTGCCCAGCTTCATGCGCACGAAGGCCCAGCTTGAGGCAAAGGGCGTGGACGAAATCATCTGTGTTTCGGTCAACGATCCCTTCGTGATGGGCGCCTGGGGCGAGGCCACCGGGGCGACGGCGGCGGGCATCACGATGCTGGCCGATGCCGAAAGCGCCTTTGTCAATGCCATCGGGCTGTCGTTCAGCGCGCCGCCGGTGGGCCTGATCAACCGCTTCAAGCGCTTCGCGATGTATGTCGAGGATGGCACCATCAAGGTGCTTCAGGTTGAGGAATCCCCCGGCGTCTGTGACGTTTCGGGCGGTGAGGCGATGCTGGCCGCGATCTGATCGCGCGACCCCGGGCGCGCCCCCGCACGGGCGCGCCTTTTTTATCCGGTCATTGCGTTGCGTGCAGCTTGCACAGGCATTCGACGGGTTCCGTCTGGTCGCGCTGGACGGTCGCGCCCAAGGCCAGCGTGTCGATGGCGCGGGCCAGGTCGATGTCCAGCTGGCTTAGCCCGTCGCAGTGATGTGTCGTCAGGGTGATGTCGACCACGTTATAGACATTGGTCCATTCCGGGTGGTGGCCCATCTTCTCGGCCACCAGCGCGGCGCGCGACATGAAGCCCCAGGCTTCCGAGAAATTCCCGAACTTCAGGATCTTGCGGATCGCATCGCGGTCGGGCACCGCGCCCCATCCGGTTTCGCCCAGATCGGGCAGCAGGCGCAGGCGGTCGGCTTCGCTCAGGCGTTGGGTCATGGCAGTCGCTCCTTGGCTTTCGTGTGACGATAGCGCGCGGGCCGCCCCCGGAAAGGGCGGGGCGGTCAGTCGGCGGTGCCGGACCGGAACGGGCCATAGGCGGTAAGGATCTCGATATCCTCGGCCACGGCGACGCGTTCGGCGCGCAGGTAATCGGCGATGGCGGCGCGCAGGCCCGGATGCGCAATCCAATGCGCCGAATGGATCGGGCTTGGCAGATAGCCGCGCGCCAGCTTGTGTTCGCCCTGTGCCCCCGCCTCAACCCGCGACAGTCCCTGCGCGATGGCCCAGTCAATCGCCTGATGATAGCACAGTTCGAAATGCAGGAAGGGGTGATCCTCGATGCAGCCCCAATAGCGGCCAAACAGCGCATCGCGCCCGATCAGGTTCAGCGCGCCCGCAATGGGGCGGCCATCGCGTTCGGCCAGCACCAGCAGCACATCGTCGCGCATCTGGTGCAGCACGTCGAAAAAGGCGCGCGTCAGATAGGGGCGGCCCCAGTTGCGGCTGCCGGTGTCCTGATAAAAGACCCAGAAGGCATCCCAATGCTGCGGCTGAATATCATCCCCGGTCAGGGTGCAGATCGTGCCGCCAAAGCCCTGCGCGCGGTCACGTTCCTTGCGCAGCGCCTTGCGCTTGCGCGATGACAGCTCTGCCAGAAAATCGTCATAGCTGGCATAGCCGCGGTTGACCCAGTGGAATTGCTGCGTGCGGCGCGCCAGGTAGCCTGCGGTTTCCGCATCCGCCACCTCATCGGCCGTGCAGAAGGTGACATGCACCGAAGACAGCCCCGCGTCCTGTGCGATTTGTTCCATCCCGTGCAACAGCGCCGCGCGGCCCTGCGCCTCATACCCCGGTCGGGTCAGCAGGCGCCGCCCGGTGACGGGCGTGAAGGGCACAGCGCATTGCAGCTTGGGGTAATAGTGGCCGCCCGCGCGCTCATAGGCATCGGCCCAGCCGTGATCGAAGATATATTCCCCCTGGCTGTGTGATTTCACATAAACCGGCGCGACGGCAATCACTTGGTCCCGCAAGCGCGCCACGATCGGGCGCGGCTGCCAGCCGGTCTCCGCCCCGACGGAACCCGAGCTTTCCAGCGCGCTCAGGAAGCGATGCGTGGTGAACGGGTCGATGGCACGGCCCGCTGCCGCCTCGGGGCAGGCGCAGGCATCCCAATCCTGCGGGGCGATCGCCGCCACACCCGAATGGATCGTGATCTCGATGCTCTCGTTCATGCCGGCCCCCGTTCGCCCGCAAACATGGCGCGTCGGGGGGCGCCGTCAAGCGGGCAGGGGGGAAAGATAGTCCTCGAAGGTCACGTTATCCGCGATCTGGCGTGCCTTGGCCTCGACCTCGGGGGATTTGACGGTCCAGCACAGCACCGCCGCACCCTGCGCCTTCAGCGCGGCCACGCGTGGCCGGTCCAGGTCTGATACCTCATGCGAGATGAAACAGGCCCCGACGCGGTCATAATCCGGGATCTCGCGCAGCCGGTCGCGCGTGCCCGCCGCGATCAGCCCCCAATCTTCGGCGCGATAGGCAGATGTCGTCAGCCCCACCGCCACCCCGGGTGCCGCCCGATGAAATGCCGCCACCGCATGCGGGTTGAACGACATCACCGCCACCGGCCCGCCATAGCCGGCCAGCGTCCCGGCCACCGCCTGTTCCAGTAGGCCGACCTCGGGGCCAAGACCGCCATCCTGATCCTTGATCTCGATCAGCAGGGGCACCCGGCCCGCCACGATCGCCAGCACCTCGGCCAGCGTCGGGATACCGTCTTCGCCCCCCAGCAGCCGCAGCGTTGCCAGCTTGCGCGCGCTCAGCCCCCGGATGCGCCCGGACACCCCGGTCAGGCGCCGCAGATCATAGTCGTGAAAGACCATCGGTACTCCGTCTTCCGACGGCTGGATGTCGATCTCTATCGCATAGCCCGCCGCCACGGCCGCACGCACGGCGGCGCGGCTGTTTTCCGGTCGACCGGCCGCGCGGTCGTGCAGCGTGCGATGCGCGATCGGCAGGCGCAGGAAATCGGGGTGCAGCGCCATCATTCGACCTCGAAGATCGCCTCGACCTCAACGGCAACCCCGCGCGGCAGGCTGGCGGCGGATACGGCGGACCGCGCATGCCGCCCGGCATCGCCAAAGACCTCGACCATCAGGTCGGAACAGCCGTTGACCACCTCGGGCTGATCGGTGAAATCGGGCGTCGAATTGACAAAGCCCACCAGCTTCACGACCCGCCTGATCCGGTCCAGATCGCCAAGCGCGGCCTTGGCCTGCGCAATCAGCGCCAGCCCGCAGGATCGCGCGGCCAGCGCGCCCGCCTCTCGGTCCAGATCCGCGCCCAGCTTGCCCGTGATCAGCCCTTGGGCCCCGGCCGAGATCTGGCCCGATACGAACAACTGATCGCCCGTGCGCACAAAGGGCACATAATTGGCCGCCGGCATCGGCGCCGCCGGAAGCTCGATCCCCAGTTCCGCCAGACGTGCTTCGATCTTCGCCATGATTCCCTCCGGTTGGTTGCGGGGGCAGGCTAGGGTGCCGCCCGCGCGCCCTCAAGCCCCCTTCGGCTTTGCCGAAATATCCCGGGGGTAAGCGGCCTTGGGCCGCAAGGGGGCAGCGCCCCCTGCCTACGCCACCAGCTGTTCCGCCCGCTTGAGGTCGACCGAGACCAGCTGGCTGACCCCCTGTTCCTGCATCGTGACGCCGAACAGCCGGTCCATCCGGCTCATGGTCACGGCATGGTGGGTAATGATCAGGAACCGCGTGTCGGTGCGGCGGGTCATTTCATCCAGAAGGTCGCAGAACCGGGTGACGTTGGCATCGTCCAGCGGCGCGTCAACCTCATCCAGCACGCAGATCGGGGCGGGGTTGGCCAGGAAGACGGCAAAGATCAGCGCCATCGCCGTTAGCGTCTGTTCTCCCCCCGACAAAAGGCTCAGCGTCGACAGCTTCTTGCCCGGCGGCTGGCACATGATCTCAAGGCCCGCTTCCAGCGGATCATCGCTTTCCACCAGCACCAGATTTGCGTCGCCCCCGCCGAACAGATGGGTGAACAGCATGCGGAAGCTTTCGTTCACCTGTTCAAACGCGGTCAGCAGGCGCTCGCGGCCCTCGCGGTTCAGGCCCGCGATGCCCGCGCGCAGCTTGCGGATCGCCTCTTCCAGATCGGCCTTTTCCTTGACCAGCGTGTCATGTTCGGCCTGAACCTCTTTCGCGTCTTCCTCGGCGCGCAGGTTGACGGCGCCAAGGGCTTCGCGCTGGCGCTTCAGGCGGGCGACCTCGATCTCCAGCTCTTCGGATGCGGGCATGGCGTCGGGGTCGGTCGCCAGCGTCGCCAGCAGCGCGGGGGGGTCAAGCTCGGTCTCTTCGCGGATGCGTTCGGCGGCATAGGCCACGGTTTCGCGCGCCGCATCAACCCGGGCTTCGGCGCGGGCGCGGGCCTCGCGCGCCTCACCGGCCAGACGTTCGGCATCGCGTTCGGCCATCTGTGCCTCGCGCAGCGCGGATTCGGCGGTGGCCAGCGCATCGGCGGCGCGCGCGCGCCGGTCTTCGGCGGCCTCGATCGCCTCGGTCAGTTCCTCGCGCTTGGCGGCCAGCTCGCCCGGGGC
The DNA here is from genome assembly GCF_023544865.1 of Phaeovulum molybdatiresistens. Classification (GTDB taxonomy): domain Bacteria; phylum Pseudomonadota; class Alphaproteobacteria; order Rhodobacterales; family Rhodobacteraceae; genus Pontitalea. The sequence continues at coordinate 152,598 of NZ_JAMJFX010000003.1, forward strand.
CTCGGCGGCCTCGTGCAAATCGGCCTCGGTTTCACGCCGGCGCTGCGCCAGTTCGGCGGACCGTTTCTCGGCGGTTTCCAGGCGGTGCCGCCAGCCCGAGATTTCCTTGGTGATCTCCTGCCGACGCTTCAGCCGCGCCTCGCCCTCGCGGCGGATTTCGTCATGGGCGGACCGGCGGGTCATCATCGTCATCCGCGCGGCTTCGACAGTCATCTTGACCGCGTCGACATCGGCGCGGGCGGCGGCCAGATCGGGCAGGGCGGCCAGCGCGCTTTCCGCCTCGCGCAGCGCCATGCGCGCGGCCGAGGCCTCTTCCTCATGGCGGGCCACGGCCAGACGCGCGCTTTCCAGCTTGCTGCCCGCGATCGAGCGGTCCGCCTCGGCGCGCGACAGCGCGCGGCCTGCTTCGGCCAGCCGCCGGTCCGCCTCGCGCCGGGCGTCGCGGGCGCGGGCATCGGCGGCGCCAGCCTCGGCCAGCTGACGGGTCAGCATCTCATGCGCCTGCCGCGCGCCTTCGGCCCGGGCGGCGACTTCTTCCAGATCGCGCTTCAACTCGACCAGGCGGTTCAGTTGCTGCAACCGCAGCGCCGCGGCCGAGGGCGCATCCTCCGCACCCGACCGGAACCCGTCCCAGCGCCACAGATCGCCCGCGCGCGACACCAGCCGCTGGCCGGGGCGCAGCGCGTGTTGCAACCGCGTGCCTTCCGCGTGATCGGCCACCAGCCCGATCTGCGCGATGCGGCGGGCCAGCACGGCGGGCACGGTGACATGCGCCGAAAGCGGCGCCACGCCATCGGGCAGCGATTGGGGCGCATCGTAATCGGGCAGCGCCCCCCAGCCCGATTTCGCGGTCTGATCCACCTCGGGCGCGCGCAGATCATCGGCCAGCGCCGCCCCCAGCGCCGCCTCAAAGCCCTTGTCGACCCGGACCCGGTCCAGCAATTGCTTGCCCGCCGCAGATTCACGCTCGACCAGACGCGCCAGCGCCGCAACCTCGGCGCGCAGGGCGCCCGCTTCGCCTTCGGCCTCGGACCGGGCGGCGCGGGCGGCGGATTCGCGGCCCTGAATTTCGGCGCGGGCTTCTTCCGCGGCGGCAAGCGCCTCTTCGGCGGCCTCGGCACTGTCCTGCGCCTCGGTCTGGGCGGCTTCGGCCGCCGAGTGATCGGTATCCGCGCGTTCCAGCGCCGCCTGCGCGGCGGTGGCGGCCTGGGCGGCGCGGGCGGCTTCGGTTTCGGATTTCTCGGCGGTGGCGCGGTTGTCGGCCACCAGACGTTGCGCCGATTGATGGCGCGCGGCAAGGCGGGCGACATCCTCGGTCATCTCGGACAGCTGCGCCTCGCGGTCCTGCAGCACGCCCGCAGCCTCGGAGGAGGCCTCGGCGGCGGCGGTCAGGCGGGCCTCATGCCCGTCACTGGCCTTGGCGATCTGGCCCTGCTCCCATTCCAGTTGCGCGATCGTTTCGCCCGCATCGCGGTTCAGCCCCGCCTCGCGGTCCATGTCGCGGTCCAGCTGTGCGATGCGCGCGGTCAGGGTTTCGATCATCGCGCGGGCACGGTTTTCCTGATCGGTCAGGGCATCGCGCTGCACGGTCAGGCGTTGCAGGATGGCCCCCGCGATTGCCTCTTCCTCGCGCAGGGGGGGCAGGGCGTCTTCGCGCGTGGCGCGGTCCTTGGCGGCGATGCGGGCGGCCTGTTCGGCCTGACCCGCGGCGCGCATGCGTTCCGCCAGGCCCGATTCCGCCTCGGCCCGGGCCAGATCGGCCTCGCGCCAGCGGCGATACAGCAGGCTGCCTTCGGCCCGGCGCAGATCGGTGCCGATCTCGCGGTAGCGGGCGGCCTGCCGGGCCTGCCGGGCCAGCGTGGCCAGCTGGGCGGCCAGTTGCTCGACCACGTCATCGACGCGCAGCAGGTTCTGTTCGGCGCCGTTCAGTTTCAGTTCCGCCTCATGCCGGCGCTGATACAGGCCCGAGATCCCGGCCGCTTCCTCAAGGATGCGGCGGCGGGCCTTGGGCTTGGCGTTGATCAGCTCGGCGATCTGGCCTTGGCGGACCAGCGCGGGCGAATGCGCCCCGGTCGAGGCGTCGGCAAACAGCATCTGCACGTCGCGGGCGCGCACATCCTTGGTGTTGACCTTGTAGGCGGACCCCGCATCGCGCGTGATCCGGCGCACGATTTCCAGCACGTCGGACTCGTTAAAGCCCGAGGGTGCCAGCCGTTCGGTATTGTCGATCGACAGCGACACCTCGGCAAAGTTGCGTGCGGTGCGGGTGGCGGCGCCGGCGAAGATCACGTCTTCCATCCCCTCGCCGCGCATCGCGGTGGGGCGGTTTTCGCCCATGACCCAGCGCAACGCCTCAAGCAGGTTGGACTTGCCGCAGCCATTGGGGCCGACCACGCCGGTCAGCCCGTCGTGGATCACCAGATCGGTGGGGTCCACGAAGCTTTTGAAACCGTTGAGGCGAAGCCGGGTAAAGCGCAAGACGAGGCCTTTCTGATTCCATCGGGCGGGGCACAAGTGTCGCTGCATCGGGGCCCAAGTCAATCAGGTTCCCCATGATCTGGCGGTATCTTGCGCCTTATCCACAAGATATGCGCGGGTTGGCGCCGTGGGGGGCTGTCTGCCCCCCGGCCCGGCCCTGGCGGGCCGGTCCCCCCCGAGGATATTTGGACAAAGCCGAAGATCAGGGATTGGTGCTGGCGCGGGGGATTTGCGCGGGCTAGGCTGGGCGTGTTGATGGGGGAGGATGCGATGATCCCGGCGCTGGCCACGATCCTGATGTTTCAGCTTGCGGGCGAGGTGATCGCGCGCGCCCTGGAATTGCCCTTGCCGGGGCCTGTGCTGGGGATGATCGGTCTGGTTGTCGCCTTTCTGATGGCGCCCCGGCTGGCCGAGGTGGTGCGGCCCACGGCGCAGGGGCTTCTGGCGCATTTGTCGCTGTTGTTCGTGCCCGCGGGCGTGGGCGTGGTGGCGCATTTCGGGGTGCTGTCTGAACAGGGCCCGGCGATTGCGGTGGCGCTGGTCGGATCGACCATTCTGGCGATTGCGGTGGGCGCGCTGGTCTTTGCCTACGTCGCGCGCCTGGTGGGGAGCCGGGACGATGGCTGATGCGGCGCTGATCTGGTCCTATCTGTCGCGCGAGCCGTTGCTGTGGCTGACGGCTACCTTGCTGGCCTATTGGGCGGGGGATGCGGCGTTCCGGGCCTCGGGGCGGAAACCCTATGTCAATCCGGTGCTGGTGGCGGTGATCGTGCTGGCGGCGGTGCTGTGGCTGACGGGCACGGACTATCCCGCCTATTTCGAGGGGGCGCAGTTCGTGCATTTCATGCTGGGCCCGGCGACGGTGGCGCTGGCGGTGCCGTTGCATGCCAATCTGTCCCGGGTGCGGCGGGCGGCCCTGCCGATTCTGGCGGCGCTTTTGGCGGGGTCCGTCACAGCGGTGTTGAGCGCGCTGGGCATTGCCTGGGCGATGGGGGCGGATGCGGGGGTGCTGGCCTCGCTTGCGCCGAAATCGGCGACGGCGCCGGTCGCCATCGGTATTTCCGAGGGCCTGGGCGGGGCGCCGACGCTGACGGCAGTGCTGGTGCTGCTGACGGGGATCATCGGGGCGGTGGTCGTGACGCCGCTGCTGAACGCGCTGGGGGTGCGTGACTGGCGGGCGCGCGGCTTTGCCGTTGGCGTGGCGGCCCATGGCATCGGCACCGCGCGGGCCTTCCAGGTAAATGAGACCGCGGGCGCCTTTGCAGGCATCGGCATGGGCCTGAACGCGGTTCTGACGGCCCTGATTGCGCCGCTTGTGCTGCGGCTGTTTGTCTAGGCGCGGGGCGGGCGCGCCTTGTAGACCGGCAGGCGCCAGCCGAAGATCAGGCTGCCCGCGCGCAGGGCAAAGGTCACGCCGCCGCAGACCAGCAGCGCCGGCGCCCCGGGCCAACCCAAGCTCACCATGACCAGCGCCGCCGCCGCCCCGCAAAAGGCGCAGGTCAGGTAAAGTTCCCCCTGTTTCAGGACAAGCGGAACCTCATTACAGACCACATCGCGCATCAGCCCGCCGAAGGACCCGGTGGCGATGCCCATGATCACCACGATGACCGGCCCGGCCGCCAGCACGACAAAGCCCGGCTCGCCGACCCAGAACACCGGATCACGACCCAGCATCAGATCGCGCAGCGTGCCACCGCCCACCGCCGTCAGGGCGCCTATGAAGACGATCCCCACCAGATCCAGCTGTTTGCGTGAGGCAACCAGTGCCCCGGTCAGCGCGAAAACCAGAACCGAGGCATATCCAGCGCGGCGACGACCGACAGGTTCGCCAGCGCCCCGGTCATTTACCACTGCCCTTGAAGGGTGCCATGCCGGCGCGGGCCAGTTCGTCGGCCCGTTCGTTTTCCGGGTGGCCGGCGTGGCCCTTGATCCATTTCCAGGTGACCTTGTGGCGGCGCTGTGCCTCATCCAGGCGTTGCCACAGGTCGACGTTTTTCACCGGCTTGCGGTCGGCGGTTTTCCAGCCGTTCTTCTTCCAGCCGTGAATCCAGGCGGTCACGCCGTTCTTCACATAGGCCGAATCGGTGGTGACGGTGATCGCCACATCGCGGCTTAGAACCTCTAGCGCGTTGATCGCGGCCAAAAGCTCCATCCGGTTGTTTGTCGTTTCAGGCTCGCCGCCCGAAAGTTCGCGTTCCTTGACGATGCTGGTTCCGTCCAGTGCGCGGATCAGCACACCCCAACCGCCGGGGCCCGGATTGCCCGAACAGGCGCCGTCTGTCCATGCGAAGAATTCAGCCAAGGGTCACCTGTTCATCTGTCAAAAAGGGGCATCAGCCCGTCGTCAGGATCGCGATCAGGGCCGCGATCACAACCGCGCTCAGCATCAGGCGCAGACGCATCCACCAGCGCGGCGCAAGCCCGCGTGCGGCAAAAGCCCAATCCAGCGGCAAAAGCGCGGCAAAGCCCAGGATCAGCGCTTCGTTCACCGACAGGGCCTGTATCGCCATTGCGGCCAGAAACCCCAGCACAGGCAGCACCGACAGCGCGTAGCCAAGGGCCCAGTTGCCCTTGGCGGCAAAGCCCCACAGGCTGCCGGCCATGAAGCAATAGATCATCAGCCCATAGGCAAGCGCCACTTCGCGCGCGCTGAGCCCCGGCAGGGAAAAGAGGCCAAAGCGCAGCACCGCCACCGCCCAGAGGAAGGGGATCAGCCCGGCCAGCCCCAGCGCCAGCGCGACCACGGGGACGCGCCCCAGACCGATCAGGCCCCGACCGATCATGCCACCACCTCGCGCAGCACGCGCGGCACCTTGAATTCAATGTCTTCGCGCGCGGTTTCCACCGGCTCGACGGTCAGGTCGAAACGGTCGCGGAAGGCGTCGATTACCTCGGTCACCAGAACCTCGGGGGCGCTGGCGCCGGCGGTTACGCCCACCGCGCCCACCCCATCCAGCGCGCGCCAGTCGATGTCTTCGGCGCGCTGCACCAGCTGGGCATAGGCACAGCCCGCGGCGCGGCCCACCTCGACCAGGCGGCGCGAGTTTGACGAATTCGGCGCGCCAATCACCAGAAGCGCGTCGATCCGGGGCGCGATGGCCTTGACCGCAGCCTGCCGGTTGGTGGTGGCATAGCAGATGTCTTCCTTGGCGGGGCCGACGATGGCGGGAAAGCGTGCCTCCAGCGCGGCCACGATCGCGGCGGTGTCATCGACCGACAGGGTGGTTTGTGTGATATAGGCCAGCCGCGCGGGATCGCGCGGGGCCAGATGCGCCACGTCCTCGACGGTTTCGACCAGCAACACCTCACCCTCGGGCAGCTGACCCATGGTGCCCAGCACCTCGGGGTGGCCGGCATGGCCGATCATCACCATCTGAAGGCCTTCGGCATGGTGACGCTCGGCCTCGATATGGACCTTGCTGACCAGCGGGCAGGTGGCGTCGACATAGACCATCTGGCGGCGGGCGGCCTCCTGCGGGACGGATTTCGGCACGCCATGGGCGGAAAAGATCACCGGCCGGTCGTCGGGACATTCGTCCAGGTCCTCGACGAAAACCGCCCCTTTTTCGCGCAGCCCGTCCACCACGAACTTGTTGTGCACGATTTCGTGGCGCACAAAGACCGGCGCGCCCCATTTCTGCAACGCCAGTTCCACGATCTTGATCGCCCGGTCCACGCCCGCGCAAAACCCGCGCGGCGCGGCAAGGTAGAGTGTGAGAGCAGGTTTTCCCATGCGGCGCCCCTTTGCCGAAATCTTCTGACAGGTATGTCTGCCGGGCGCGAAGGTCCAGACCGAAATCCCGTCGCCGGGCGGTGGATCGGGCCTAGCCGCCCCAGCCCATCGCCTGCGCGGTGACCCAGGCCACCGCGGCGTAGCGCCCGGTCTTGGCCAGCGCCACCAGCGGCAGGAAGATCAGCATCGGCAGACGCAAGACCCCGGCCACCAGACAGGCCAGGTCGCCCCCCGGTGCCCAGCTGACCAGCAGCACCCAGAAACCCCAGCGGTCGAACCAGCGTTCGGCGCGCGCCATTTGACTGGCCGAGGCGGGGAACCAGCGCCGGTCGCGCCAGTGGTTCACCCCGCGCCCCATCCCGTAGGTGATCAACGCCCCCAGCGTGTTGCCGACGCCGGCCACCAGAACCATCAGCCAGACCGGCGCGGCCCCGGCGGTTTGCATGGCGACAAAGACGATCTCCGATTGCATCGGGATCGGCGAGGCGGCCAGGATGGCCGAAAAGAAAAGCCCGGTCAGGGCGGCAAGATCCTGCATCGGGCGTGCCTTGCCAAAAGGGCCGGCGGGGCGCAAGCGTGCCGGGTTGAACTTTGCGCGATCAACCCGGCCCGGGGGTCGGTTGCTGCGGTCAGGGTTCGGTGGCTGGCTCGGGCTCGCGCGGTTCGCGCGGCGGGCGGCCGATCACCTCGCGCAGGGCATCCAGCTCGATGAAATTGTCGGCCTGGCGGCGCAGTTCATCCGCGATCATCGGCGGCTGGCTGCGGATCGTCGAAACGACCGAAACCCGGCATCCCTGGCGCTGCAGGCTTTCGACCAGCGGCCGGAAATCGCCATCCCCCGAGAACAGCACGACATGATCCAGCCGCGGGGCCAGTTCCATCGCATCCACGGCCAGCTCGATGTCCATGTTGCCCTTGACCTTACGGCGGCCCATCGAATCGGTATATTCCTTGGCAGGCTTGGTCACCATTGCGTAGCCGTTGTAGTGCAGCCAGTCGACCAGCGGGCGGATCGGGGAATATTCCTCATTCTCCAGAAGCGCGGTGTAGTAAAAAGCGCGGACCAATTTGCCGCGGCGTTCGAATTCCTGGCGCAGCAGCTTGTAGTCGATATCGAACCCCAACGCCTTGGCCGCGGCGTAAAGGTTCGACCCGTCAATGAACAGCGCAAGCCGTTCGTCCTTGTAAAACATCAAATCGTCCTTTCCAGAATGCCCGCCATCTGAAGTCTATTGGTGCAAAGTCCTGTGAGGTCAAAGATAACGGGTGCTTTGTAAGATCAGCGCAGTATACGAAAACGCATCTGTCTGGGTATGTGTCTAAATGGATAATAGTACTTATTTTGTCGCCTTGGGCGCCAATCTGCCATCGCCCGCCGGCGCGCCGGCGCGGACGCTGGTCGCGGCCTTGCGCGCGCTGGTGCAGGCGGGGGCGGAATTGCGCGCGGTCAGTCGATTTTACCACGCGCCAGCCTTTCCTGCGGGCGCCGGGCCGGATTACGTGAATGCGGCGGCGGCGGTGGCATCGGGGCTGGCCCCGGCGCAGTTTCTGGCGCTGTTGCACCGCATCGAGGCGGATCTGGGGCGTCAGCGCGCGGCGCGCTGGGAATCGCGCGGGGTGGATCTGGATCTGCTGGTGGCGGGCCAGACGGTCCTGCCCGATGCGCGGACCCAGGCGCACTGGCGCGGGTTGGCGCTGGCCGATCAGATGCGCGACTGGCCCGAGGGGCTGATTCTGCCGCATCCGCGCCTGGCCGATCGCGCCTTCGTGCTGATTCCCCTGGCCGAGATCGCGCCGCTTTGGCGTCATCCGGCAACCGGCGACAGCGTGATCCAGATGCTTGCTGCCCTGCCACAGGCGGAAAAAGCCGCGATCCGGCCCCTTGAGACCCCGTTCTGCGGGGAAGGGCGCTTGTCAAGGCCCGGGTTGGGGTCTAAATAGGCCGCTCACACCTTCCATGTCCGATTGGAGATGCTCATGGCCCGCGTGACGGTTGAAGATTGCGTTGACAAGGTTCCGAACCGGTTCGAACTGGTGATGCTTGCCGCGCACCGCGCCCGTGAGATTGCTGCCGGCTCTGCGATCACGGTGGACCGCGACAACGACAAGAACCCCGTTGTCGCCCTGCGCGAGATCGCCGACGAAACTCAGGCAGCCGATGATCTGCGTGAACGGCTGATCGAAAGCAACCAGACCCAGATCGAGGTTGATGAGCCCGAGGATGACTCGATGTCGCTGCTGATGGGCGGCGAACCCGATCGCCCGCGCGAAGACGACATGTCCGAAGAACGCATGCTGCGCATGCTGATGGACGCGCAGGGCCGCGAATAACACCGGGGGGCAGGGCGCGCGCGAATGATCGATGTCGAAGACCTGATCGCGCTCGTCCGCAATTACAACCCGCGCACCAATGCCGAATTGATCCGCCGCGCCTATGATTATGGCCGGCGGATGCATGATGGGCAGTTCCGCCATTCGGGCGAGCCCTATTTCACCCATCCCGTCGCCGTCGCCGCCATTCTGACCGAACAGCGGCTGGATGATGCGACCATCGTGACCGCGCTGCTGCACGACACGATCGAGGATACCCGCTCCACCTATTCCGAAGTGGCGCAGATGTTCGGCGATGAGGTCGCGGAACTGGTGGATGGGGTCACCAAGCTGACCAATCTGCAGCTGTCGTCCAACGCCTCGAAACAGGCCGAGAATTTCCGCAAGCTGTTCATGGCCATGTCCAAGGACCTGCGGGTGATCCTGGTCAAGTTGGCCGACCGTCTGCACAACATGCGCACGATTCGGTCGATGCGGGCCGACAAGCAGGCCCAGAAGGCGCGCGAGACTATGGAGATCTTTGCGCCCCTGGCCGGCCGGATGGGCATGCAGTGGATGCGCGAGGAACTGGAAGACCTTGCCTTCAAGGTGCTGAACCCCGAGGCGCGCACCTCGATCATCCGCCGTTTCGTGACCTTGCAGAAGGAAACCGGCGATGTGATCCCCAAGATCACCGCCGACATCCGCCACGAACTGGAAAAGGCGCAGATCGAGGCCGATGTTTTTGGCCGCGCCAAGCGCCCCTATTCGATCTGGCGCAAGATGGAGGAAAAGCAGCTTTCCTTTTCGCGCCTGTCCGACATCTACGGTTTCCGCGTCATCACCCGGTCTGAATCGGATTGCTATGCGGTGCTGGGGCTGATCCATCAACGCTGGCGCGCGGTGCCGGGGCGGTTCAAGGATTACATCAGCCAACCCAAATCGAACGGTTACCGCTCGATCCACACCACCGTTTCGGGCCGCGATGGCAAGCGGGTCGAGGTGCAGATCCGCACCCGCCAGATGCACGAGGTGGCCGAGGCGGGCGTTGCGGCGCATTGGTCCTATCGCGATGGTGTGCGGGCGGCGAACCCCTTTGCGGTGGACCCCGCCCAATGGATCGCGCAGCTGACCGAACGTTTCGACGAGGGCGATCACGACGAATTCCTGGAAAACGTCAAACTTGAGATGTATTCCGACCAGGTCTTCTGCTTCTCGCCCAAGGGCGAGGTGGTCAAGCTGCCCAAGGGCGCGACACCTATCGACTATGCCTATGCGATCCACACCCGGATCGGCAATTCCTGCGTCGGCGCCAAGGTGGACGGCATCCGCGTGCCGCTGTGGACCCGGCTGAAGAACGGCCAGTCGGTCGAGATCATCACCGCCACCGGCCAGCGGCCGCAGGCGACCTGGCTGGACATCGTCAAGACCGGCCGCGCCAAGGCCGCGATCCGCAAGTCGCTGCGCGAAGAGGACCGGACCCGGTTCGTGAAACTGGGCACGGAACTGGCGCGTGTGGCCTTTGAACATGTCGGGCGCAAGGTTTCCGACAAGGCGTTGCGCACCGCGGCCAAGACCCTGGGCCTGCCCGATGAGGTGGAACTGCTGGCCCGGATCGGATCCGCGGAACTGACCGCGCGCGAGGTGATCGAGGCACTTTACCCCGAACTGGCCGTGGCCCCCGCCGAAACGGTCGAACCCGCCCGCGCCGTTCTGGGCCTGCCCGCCGACCAGACCTTCCGCCGTGCGGGCTGTTGCCAGCCGCTGCCCGGGGAACGGATCATCGGCATCACCTATCGCGGCCAGGGTGTCGTGATCCATGCCGCCGACTGCCCGGTTCTGGCCGAATTCGAGGAACAGCCCCAGCGCTGGGTCGATCTGCACTGGCATTCGGGCCGGCACGCGCCAGTCTATTCTGCCAGTCTCAAATTGACCATTTCCAACGATGCCGGGGTGCTTGGCCATATCTGCACCTTGATCGGTCAGCAGAAGGCCAATATCTCTGATCTGAACTTCGTCGATCGCAAACCCGATTTTTATTCTCTCATGATAGAGGTCGAGTTGCGCGACGTCGAACATCTGCACACGCTGCTGACCGCGCTTGAGGCGGAAAGCAACGTGGCGCAGGTTGAACGGTATCGCGATCTGACGCGCAAGCCCTGATCTGCGACGCGCCCGGGCAGGGCGGGGGAAGGACTGGACGTGGTATTCAAGCGGCGTGACAGGCGACCGGCGCTAAAGGCGATGCGGGAATTCCTGTGGCCTCGCGGTGGTTGGGCGCGGGCCTTCCACTATGTCCGCCACCGCGTGAACCGCCTGCCCGATCAGCCCCACCGCATTGCGCGGGGCATTTTTGCGGGGGTTTTCGTTTCCTTCACGCCGCTGTTCGGGCTGCATTTCCTGTCCGCCGCGCTGGTGGCGCTTGCGCTGCGGGCCAATGTTCTGGCGGCGTTGCTGGCCACCTTTATCGGCAACCCCCTGACCTTCCCGATCATTGCGGTTTCGGCGATGAAGCTGGGCAAGTGGATGCTGGGCCGCCGCCACGGCCCGGAAGAACCGGAACGTCTTGGCCAGACATTCCTTGCCGCGGGTGAGGATCTGCACCACAATTTCCTGGCGCTGTTCACCACCGACAAGATGTATTGGGGCGGGCTTGCGCGCTTTTTCCACGATGTCTGGTTGCCCTATCTGGTGGGCGGGCTGCTTCCGGGCATTGCCGCCGGGGTGCTGTGTTACTACCTGTCCCTTCCCATCGTCGAGGCTTATCAGACGCGCCGCCGCGCCCGCCTGAAGGACCGGCTGGAGGCCCTGCGCGCCCGCCTTGACGCGCGGCGCGAAGACCGTGGCAGCCGCGACCCTGGCGACACGCTTTAGGGGTGTTCCCAATCCGGTTGCGCCGCATTACCCTGCGCGCGTCATGGCCATGGGGGACCGACGATGCCGCAATCCGACCCGAACCGCCTGCGTCTGGGCGTCAATATCGATCACGTCGCCACGCTGCGCAATGCGCGCGGATCGGCCTATCCTGACCCTGTCCGCGCCGCGCGCCTGGCCGAGGAGGCGGGGGCCGACGGCATCACGGCCCATCTGCGTGAAGATCGCCGCCATATCCGCGATGCCGATATCGGCGCGCTGATGGCCGCGTTGCGCCGACCGCTGAATTTTGAAATGGCGGCCACGGCGGAAATGCAGGAAATTGCCCTGCGCCACCGCCCCCATGCGGCCTGCATCGTCCCCGAAAAGCGCGAAGAGCGCACGACCGAAGGGGGCCTTGATGTGGCGGGCGATGAGGCCCGGCTGGCGGATTACATCGCGCCCCTGTGTGCGGCGGGCATCCGCGTGTCGATGTTCATTGGCCATGACCCTGCCCAGATCGAGGCTTCGGCCCGGATTGGCGCGGCGGTGGTGGAACTGCACACGGGCCATTACTGCGACCTTCACCACGAAGGCAGGCTGGCCGAACGCGATGCCGAACTTGCGGCGCTGCGCGAGGGCGCCCGGCTGGCCCATTCCCTGGGCCTTGAGGTGCATGCCGGCCACGGCCTGACCTTTGACACCGTGGGCCCCATCGCCGCCTTCCCCGAGGTGCGCGAACTGAACATCGGGCATTTCCTGATTGCAGAGGCGGTGTTCATCGGCCTTGGCCCCGCCATCGCACGGATGCGGGCCGCGATGGATGCGGCGCGCGCCGGCGCATAGGGGCGGGGGGCGATGATCCTGGGCATCGGGTCCGATCTGGCCAATATAGACCGGATCGCGGCGACGCTGGATCGGTTCGGCGACCGGTTCCGCAACCGCGTCTTCACGCCCGCCGAACAGGCCAAGGCCGAACGGCGCGCGGACACGCCCGGAACCTATGCCAAGCGCTGGGCCGCGAAAGAGGCCTGTTCCAAGGCGCTGGGCACCGGCCTGCGGATGGGCATTGCCTGGCGTGACATGGCGGTGACCAACCTGCACACCGGCCAGCCGGTCATGCACCTGACCGGCTGGGCCGCCGACAGGTTGGCCGCGATGACGCCGGCCGGCCACGAAGCCGTGATCCACGTCACCCTGACCGATGATCACCCCTGGGCGCAGGCCTTTGTCGTGATCGAGGCGCGCAGGCTTCCTTGACTCGGGCGCGCGCGCATCGCAAGGAAGGCAGGATTTTCAGCAAGGACCGGGCAGGCATGGCAAGCAAGACCGACAGCGGCATCGTCGAGACGATCAAGACCGTCTTCTGGGCCCTTCTTATTGCGGGGGTGTTCCGGACGCTGTTCTTTCAGCCGTTCTGGATTCCTTCCGGATCCATGAAGGATACGCTGCTGATCGGCGACTTCCTGTTCGTCAACAAGATGGCCTATGGCTATTCGCGCCATTCCTGCCCGTTCTCGGCCTGCCCGATCGAAGGGCGCATCTTTGGATCGGACCCGGAACGGGGCGATGTGGTGGTGTTTCGCCACCCCACCCGCGGGGTCGATTTCATCAAGCGCGTCGTTGGCATGCCAGGCGATACGGTGCAGATGAGGGACGGCGTGCTGCATATCAATGGCGCGCCGGTGCAGCTGGCCGATGGCGGGGTCTTCCGCGAGGTCAAGGAACTGCAGGGCCCCCAGGGCCTGATGCCGCGCTGTGAAAATGATCCGGTGGGCCAGGGCGGTATCTGCGAAAAGACGCGCCAGATCGAAACCCTTCCTGGCGGCGCCAGCCATTCCATCCTGAACATCGCAGATGGCTGGATGGCCGACAACACGCCCGTCTTCACCGTGCCTGCGGGGCAGTTCTTCTTCATGGGCGACAACCGCGACAATTCCGAAGACAGCCGCTTTCCGGCCGCCGCGGGCGGGCTTGGATTTGTTCCGGCGGAATTCCTGATCGGGCGCGCGGATCGGGTGATGTTCTCATCCGCGGGGCGGTCGCTGTTCTTCTTCTGGACCTGGCGGTCCGACCGCTTCTTCAAGGCGATCGAGTGAAGGTTTCCGCCGATATCCAGGCCTTCATGGGCCGTCTGGGGCATGGTTTCGCCAAGCCCGAACTGCTGCTGCGCGCGCTGACGCATGCCTCGATCGCCTCATCGACCCGGCCCGACAACCAGCGTCTGGAATTTCTGGGCGACCGGGTGCTGGGTCTGGTGATGGCCGACGCGCTTTTGCGCGCCGACAAGGGCGCCTCCGAAGGTCAGCTTGCCCCGCGCTTCAATGCTCTGGTGCGCAAGGAAACCTGCGCCGATGTCGCCCGTCAGATCGACCTTGGGGCGGTGCTGAAGCTGGGCCGGTCGGAAATGATGACCGGCGGCCGCCGCAAGGAGGCGCTTCTGGGCGACGCGATGGAGGCGGTGATCGCCGCCGTCTATCTGGACGCGGGCCTTGAGGTTGCGCGCGCCCTGGTGCTGCGGCTTTGGGGCGGCCGGCTGGCCAACGTCGCCGAAGACGCCCGCGACGCCAAGACCAGCTTGCAGGAATGGGCCCAGGCCCGCGGCCTGCCGCCGCCGAAATATGTGACCATCGCGCGCGAAGGCCCGGACCACGCCCCGGTCTTCACGATAGAGGCGCAGCTGGCCTCGGGCGAGGTGGCGCAGGCCACGGCGGGCGCGAAACGGCAGGCCGAACAGGCCGCGGCAAAGGCGCTTCTGACCCGGATGGAGGGGCAAGATGACTGAAACGACACGCGCCGGCTTTGTGGCCTTGATCGGTGAACCGAACGCGGGCAAGTCGACCCTGTTGAACCGCATGGTCGGGGCCAAGGTCTCGATCGTGACGCACAAGGTGCAGACCACCCGCGCCCGCATCCGCGGCGTCGCGATCGAAGGCGACGCCCAGATCGTCTTTGTCGACACCCCCGGCATCTTCCGCCCGCGCCGTCGGCTGGACCGCGCAATGGTTTCCGCCGCCTGGGGCGGCGCCGCCGATGCCGATATCATCGTCCTGCTGATCGAGGCGCATCGCGGCCTGACCGAAGGCGTGGCGTCGATCATCGCGGCGCTGAAGGAACGCGCTGGCGACCGCCCGGTGACCCTTGCCATCAACAAGATCGATCGCGTCAAGGCCGAGGTGCTTCTGGCGTTGGCCGAAAAACTGAACGGCGAATACCCCTTTGCACGGACCTTCATGATCTCGGCCGAACGTGGCTATGGCGTGGATGACCTGCGCGAATGGCTCGCCCGGCAATTGCCCGAAGGCCCGTGGTTCTACCCTGAAGATCAGATCGCCGACCTGCCGATGCGCGTCATCGCCGCCGAGGTCACGCGCGAAAAGCTGACGCTTCGCCTGCATGAGGAACTGCCCTATCAGCTGACCGTCGAGACCGAGAAATGGGAAGACCGCGCCGACGGTTCCACCCGCATCGACCAGCTGATCTATGTCGCCCGCGAAGGCCACAAGGGCATTGTCCTTGGCAAGGGGGGCGAAACGATCAAGGCCATTTCCAAGGCCGCGCGCGCCGATCTGACGGAATTCCTGGGCCGCCCGGTGCATCTGTTCCTGCAGGTCAAGGTCCGCCCGAACTGGCTGGAAGAGGCGGAACGCTATTCGGAAATGGGCCTTGATTTCAAGGACGGTGACTAGTGTCGGCGCGCCTGGCATCCGATGTCTGGGTGCGCGCCTACCTCAAGCGGCTGGAGCTGGCTTTCATCCCCGCCTATGTCACGGCGCATGGCCATGCCGAGGCGGGGGCTATCCTGATAAAATGCGCCACGCTGGACGGCCGCGCCCGGGCCCTGCACCGCAGCTATGACCTGATGACGGGCCAACGCGCCTGGGTCACGCTGGCCGAAGGCCCCGAACCCGAGGTGGACGCCGCCGTCGCCCGCCAGCGCAAGTTCGACCCCGACCTCTGGGTCATCGAAATCGAAAGCCGCGATGGCCGCACCCTTCTGGAGGAGGAGGGTCTGGCCGACTGACCGGCTTTCCCTTTCGGCTTTGCAGAAATATCCTGCGGGGGTCCGGGGGTGCAAAACCCCCGGTGCGACCTGACCGATTTCGCCAAGGAAGGGCATGATGGACTGGCGCGACGAAGGCACGATCATCGCGGTGCGCCCGCATGGCGAAAGCTCGGCGATTGCCGAGGTCTTCACCGCCGCGCATGGCCGGCACGCCGGGGTCGTGCGGGGCGGGGCCTCGCGCCGCCTGGCCGCGGTGTTGCAGCCGGGCAGCCGGGTCGCGGTGGCTTGGCGCGCGCGCCTGGAAGATCACATGGGCAGCTTCACGGTTGAACCGCTGGCAAGCCGCGCCAGTGTTCTGTCGGACCGCCTTGCGCTTCTTGGGCTGAATGCCACCTGCGCGCTGCTTAGCTACACCCTGCCCGAACGCGAACCGCACCCCGCGCTGCACGCGATGACGGAACCGTTGTTTGACCTGATGGCCGGTGCTGCGCCGGGCTGGCTTCTGGCCTATCTTCGCTGGGAGATGGGCTTGCTGGAAGAACTGGGCTACGGCCTTGACCTGACCCGCTGCGCCGTCACCGGCACGCGCGAGGATCTGGCCTTTGTCAGCCCGAAAACCGGCCGTGCCGTCAGCCGCGAAGGCGCGGGGGACTGGGCGCCGCGGCTGCTGCCCCTGCCGCAATGCCTGTTGGGGCAGGGGCCTGCCAGCGTGGAAGAACTGCGGCAGGGCTTGGCCCTGACCGGGTTCTTTCTGGGGGAACGGCTTTCGGTGGACCTTGGCACCCGCCCCTTGCCTGCGGCGCGGGCACGGCTGATCGAGGCCTTGACGCGGGCATGAAAAAGGCGGGGCCCAAGCCCCGCCTGTTCCGCGAGTTCAGCCGGATCAGCCCAGCAGGCGCCGCGCGATCACCTGCGCCTGAATTTCCGCAGCACCTTCAAAGATGTTCAGGATGCGGGCGTCGCACAGGATGCGGCTGATCTGGTATTCCAGCGCAAAGCCGTTGCCGCCGTGGATTTGCAGCGCGTTGTCCGCCGCGGCCCAGGCCACGCGGGCGCCCAGCAGTTTCGCCATCCCGGCCTCAAGGTCGCAGCGGTGGCCGTGATCCTTTTCCCAGGCCGAGAAATAGGTCAGCTGCCGCGCGATCATGATTTCCACCGCCATCATCGCCAGCTTGCCGGACACGCGGGGGAATTCGATCAGCGACTTGCCGAACTGCTTGCGGTCGATGGCATATTGCATGCCGACCTCGACCGCGGCCTGCGCCACGCCGATCGCGCGCGCAGCGGTCTGGATGCGGGCGGATTCGAAGGTTTCCATCAGCTGCTTGAAGCCCTTGCCCGGTTCGCCGCCCAGAATATTCTCGCCCTTGACGCGGAAGCCGTCGAAGCCGAGTTCATATTCCTTCATGCCGCGATAGCCCAACACCTCGATCTCGCCGCCGGTCATGCCGGGGGTGGGGAAGGGGTTTTCGTCGGTGCCGGGGATCTTTTCGGCCAGGAACATCGACAGGCCGCGATAGTCGGTGGTGTTCGGGTCGGTGCGCGCCAGCAGCGTCATCACATGGGTGCGCGCGGCATGGGTGATCCAGGTCTTGTTGCCGGTGATCACCCAGTCGTCGCCGTCTTTCACCGCGCGGGTGCGCAGGCTGCCAAGGTCGGACCCGGTGTTGGGTTCGGTGAAGACCGCCGTGGGCAGGATCTCGCCCGAGGCGATCTTGGGCAGCCACTTGGCCTTTTGCTCCTCGGTGCCGCCACACAGGATCAGCTCGGCGGCGATCTCGCTGCGGGTGCCAAGGCTGCCGACGCCGATATAGCCGCGCGACAGTTCCTCGGACACGACGACCATGGATGCCTTCGACATGCCAAGCCCGCCGTATTCTTCCGGGATGGTCAGGCCAAAGACGCCCAGTTCCGCCAATTCGCCGATCACCTCCATCGGGATCAGCTCATCCTTCAGGTGCCATTCATGGGCATTGGGGGCGACGCGTTCGTCGGCATAGCGGCGGAACTGGTCGCGGATCATTTCCAGATCGTCATCCAGACCCGAGGCGCCAAAGGTCGCCCGGCCCTGATTGTCGCGCATCAACGCCACCAGCGCGGTCCGCGCGGCGGGGGTGTTGCCCTGGGCGATCAGCTGCGCCGCGGCGGGGCCGGGGGTCCAGCTTTGGTCAAGGTCCGACAGGCGGGCGGTTTCGCCCTGGCTCATCGGGATGCCGCCCAAAATCTGCGCCAGGTATTCGCCAAAGCCGATCTGCAGGATCAGGGCTTCCATGTCGCCGAACTGCCCGGCCTCGGCCAGTCGGCCCGCCCAGGCACGCAGCTGGGTCAGCGAGTGGTTGTAGGTGGTCAACCACGACAGGGCATGGGCCGCGAATTGATCGGCCTCCAGCGCCGCGCCGGAAATCTTGCCATCGCGGGTCACCCGGGCGCGCAACGCCTCGGTCGCGGATGCGGTCAGCGCGGCCACTTCGGGAAGGGCGGCATTGGTCAGGGCCAGAAGGTCGGTCAGAATGGCGGTTTTCGGCATCGCAGCCCCATCATGCGGCATGAGTCGGTTCCTTTCTGCAGTTGCACAATGCTTAGGCAGTCTTGATTTGCTGCGCAATAAAAATTCGCGCAACCGCATCAAGGGGTATGATTGTGTCGCGCCAGTTATCGGCCATGCCTATGGCTCAGGCGGCGCGTGATCCGCGGTCCCGGGCGGTGGCCAGTCGGCGCGCGTCGTGATCCGACAGGATGGGCCGGGCCGGTGTGTCATGCACCGGCAGGCGGCCCTTGGCGGCAAGATCGGCCAGCGCCGTCGTCATCGCCAAGGCGGTGCTTCTGGCCAGCCGACCAAGCCCCAGGCTTTCGATCCGGCAGCCATCCGCGATCAGAAGGTGATGATCCTGCAGCAAAATCCCCTGCCAGGTCAGCGTTGCGGCTCGATCCGGTTGCAGCGCGCCGCGCCCATCAACCAGATGGCGGCTTTCCACCAGAACCTCTTCGCTGGCGAAAAGCCCCTGCACCGCAGGCCCAGCTACCGCGATCCGATGCTGCGGCAGCAGCCACAGGTCGCGCGTGCGTCCGTAGACAGGCGCGCAAAGCCGGACCGGGCGCAGCGCCCCCAGGGCCGGCAGGCTGACCCGGCCGGACCAAAGCACCGGCTGCGCCCCGGCATCCACGGTTTCCACCAGATCACCTGCGCGGATCAGATTGGCCGGTCGCGGCCCCTGCGGTGTCTCGATCTGCGTCGCCGGGGCGAAACACCCCGCTGGACCCACCGGCTGCAGATGATCGCCAAGCGCCAGCCAGTCCACCTGCAGCCCGATCCGCGCAGCCCCGGTTCGGTTGGTCAGTGCCTCCAGATCAATCCGGGGCAGTGGCAGCGGATCGGCGCCGGCATTCTGGCGCAGGGTTCCGGTGTCCAGCGCCTCCAGCGTCAGCAGGCTTTGACGGTCGGCCGTGTCCCATCGCCAGGACAGACGCATCCGCCCGCCCGTCGCCAGTTCGGTGCTTGCATCGATCGACAGCGCATGGAAGGCCGCGCCCTGCAGCTGGATCACCTCGATCCGCCGCTCGGGCGTGATTGCAAGCGACAAAAGCCGGGGCTCGGGCGTGCGCGTCGCCAGGTGGATCAGCCGTATCGGCCCGGCAAAATCCGCGCCCGTGGTGAATTCCAGCAACAGTGTCCCGCGCCCCGCCAGCGCCGGAAACGGTCGCGCATCAAGCGTCAGCGCGCCTTCCCCGGGCACATGGGCCGCGATCCAGCCGCCCTCTGCCATGCCTTCCATTGCCATGCCTGCCTCCTGCGCGCCGGAGGCCCGTGCAAACACATCTGCCGCGCCCGCTTGTCACGGATCATCCGGCGATACTGCTCTGACGGGGGTTTGCCCCCGGTGTCTGCCCTGCCTCGGGTCATTCTTGCCCTTACGATAGGGCAGCTTCGCGACCGCGGGCGAGGGTTTCCTGCCGCCATCCGCGCGTGAACGCCCCAGGGTTGCAGAGCGGCAACAGTTGTGCCCCGCGCGCCGGGCCGCTAATCCTGTGGCATCTGAAGGAGGTGCCGATGCCGCTCGATCCCGTGAAGCTGACCGCAGACCTGATCCGCTGCCCCTCGGTCACCCCGTTCGAAGGCGGCGCGTTGACGCTGCTGGAAGGGATCCTGCGCGATGCGGGCTTTGAATGTCATCGCGTCGATCGCAACGGTATCCCGAACCTTTTCGCCCGCTGGGGCGTCCGGGGGGCGCCGCGCAGCTTTGGCTTCAATGGCCATACCGACGTGGTGCCGGTCGGTGACGCATCGGCCTGGACGCATGACCCCTTTGGCGGCGAAATCCACGGGGGCGAACTTTGGGGCCGCGGCGCGACCGACATGAAATCCGGCGTTGCCGCCTTTGTCGCGGCCGCGGTCGATTTCGTCACCGAAACCCCACCCGATGGCGCGGTGATCCTGACGATCACCGGCGATGAGGAAGGCGCGGGCCACGATGGCACCCGCGCGCTTTTGGACTGGATGGCGGATCGGGCCGAGGCGATGTCGGTCTGCCTGGTCGGCGAACCCACCTGCCCTGAACATATGGGCGAGATGATGAAGATCGGCCGCCGCGGTTCGATGACACTCTATCTTGAAGCGCAGGGCATTCAGGGCCACTCCGCCTATCCGCATCGCGCCAAGAACCCGCTGCATGCGCTGGTGACGCTTCTGGGGCGGATGACCGCCGCGCCGCTGGATCAGGGCACCGCGCATTTCGATGCCTCGACGCTGCAAATCACCACGATCGACTGTGGCAATCCGGCCAACAACGTGATCCCGGCCAAGGCGCGCGCCACGGTCAACATCCGCTTCAACGATGCCCATTCCGGTGAAAGCCTGACCCGCTGGGCCGAAACCCTGCTGACCACGGTCGAGGCCGAAACCGGCGTCACCCTGACCCTGCGCAGCGAAATCTCGGGGGAAAGTTTCCTCACCCCGCCGGGCGATTTCGTGCGCCTCGTCGCCGCGGCGGTCCAGGTGGAAACCGGCCTGGCGCCGGTGCTTTCCACCTCGGGGGGCACGTCGGATGCGCGCTTTGTCAAGGATCACTGCCCGGTGCTGGAATTCGGCCTTGTCGGCAAGACCATGCATCAGGTCGACGAACGGGTCGAGATCGCCCAGATCGCCCAGCTCAAATCCATCTACGCCCGCATCTTGCGCGACTATTTCGCCTGACCCCTTTCATCTTGCCCAAAATACCTCGGGGGTGCGGGGGCAGCGCCCCCGCCTGTGCCGGGCCCTGCCTTGCGCTTTCCGTCATGACGCCGCCTTCGGCCCGTGCTAATCCTTGCCCATGACCCAGATCCCGACCAAAGAACAGATCCTCGACTGGCTTGCCGACCACCCCGGCGCCGGCGCGAAACGTGACATCGCCAAGGCCTTCGGGATCAAGGGCGCCGCACGGATCGAATTGAAACGCCTGCTGAAGGAGATGGAGGCCGATGGCGTCCTTGCCCGGCGCCGATCCAGCTTCCACGATGTGGAAAAGCTGCCGCCTGTCACCGTGGTTCAGATCCTGGCCCCCGACGCGGCGGGCGATCTGTTCGCGCGCCCGATGGAATGGGCAGGCAGCGGCCCCGCGCCGCGTATCCTGTTCGTGGCCGGCCCCCAGGATGCGCCGGTGGCCGAAGGCGACCGGGTTCTTGCCCGCCTGACCGAGGTCGCGGCCGAAGATCACAGCTATGACGCCCGCCTGATCCGCAAGATCGGCGTGGCCGCGCATCGCATCGTCGGCATCTTCCGCAAGACGGCCGAGGGCGGGCGGATTCTGCCCATCGACAAGGGCGAAGACAAGGAATGGACGGTCGAACCCGGCAAGACCCTTGAGGCGCGCGACGGCGAACTGGTCGAGGCGGAATTTGCCGGCCCCCGGGGGCGCCTGGGCCTGCCGCGCGCGCGGATCATCGAACGGCTGGGCGATCCCACCGCGCCGCGCGCGGTGTCCCTGATCGCGATTCATCAGCACGGCATCCCCGACGATTTTCCCGACCCCGTCATTCTTGAGGCCGATACCGCCGAACCTGCGGGCCCTGGCGCGCGCGAAGATCTGCGCGATCTGCCGCTGGTCACCATCGACCCGTCGGATGCGCGTGACCGGGACGATGCCTGCCTGGCGCTGCCCGATGACGACCCGGCCAATGAAGGCGGGTTCATCCTGTGGGTCGCCATTGCCGATGTGGCCCATTATGTCCGCCCCGGGTCGGCCCTTGACCGCGAGGCCCGCAAGCGCGGCAATTCCACCTATTTCCCCGATCGCGTTGTGCCGATGCTGCCGGACCGGCTGTCGGGTGATCTGTGTTCGCTGCACGAACATGTGCCGCGCGCCTGTATCGCGGTGCGCATGAAGATTGATTCGGGCGGCAACAAGCTGTCGCACCGCTTTACCCGCGGGTTGATGAAATCGGTGGCCTCGCTGGAATATGCCGAGGTGCAGGCCGCGCGTGATGGCGCCCCGTCGGACCGGCTGAAGCCGCTGGTCGATGACATCATCACCCCGCTTTATGGCTGTTACAACGCGCTGATGCGCGCCCGCGCTACGCGCCAGCCGCTGGAACTTGACCTGCCCGAACGGCGCATCGTGATCGGCGAGGATGGCAAGGTCGCCTCGGTCGCCTTCAAGGACCGGCTTGATGCGCATCGGCTGATCGAGGAATTCATGGTGCTGGCCAATGTCGCCGCCGCCGAGGAATTGCAGCGTCTGCGCCGCCCGCTTTTGTATCGCGTCCACGAAGAGCCCAGCCCCGAAAAGCTTGAGGCGCTGCGCGATGTCGCCGAAGCCTCGGGCTTTACCTTGGCCAAGGGGCAGGTGTTGAAAACCGCGCATCTGAACCGGCTTCTGGCGCAGGCCGAGGGCACCGAGTTTGATGAATTGCTGAACATCTCGACCCTGCGGTCGATGACCCAGGCCTATTACCATCCCCAGAACCTTGGCCATTTCGGGCTTGCGCTGCGGTCCTATGCGCATTTCACCTCGCCGATCCGGCGCTATTCCGACCTGATCGTGCATCGCGCGCTGATTGCGGCGCATGGCTGGGGCGATGACGGGTTAAGCCCCGCGGATATTGAAACGCTTGAAGAAACCGCCCAGCACATTTCCGATACCGAGCGCCGGTCGATGGCAGCGGAGCGGGACACGACCGACCGCTATCTGGCGGCCTATCTGGCCGATCGGGTGGGCAGCGAATTCGCGGGCCGGATCAGCGGTGTGCAACGCTTTGGCGCCTTTGTGAAGCTGGACGAAACCGGCGCGGACGGGCTGATCCCGGTGCGATCGATCGGGCGGGAGTACTTCCATTACGACCGCGACGCGCAGACGCTGGTGGGGTCGGATACCGGGGTGACCATCGGGATTGGCCAGCGCGTCACCGTGCGCCTGGCCGAGGCGATCCCGATGACCGGCGGCCTGATGCTGGAGCTGCTGGAGCTGGAGGGCAACCCCCTGCCCGCAGGCCGCCGCCATGGCGGCAAGGGTGGGCCGCGGGGACGCAAGTCGGCGGCGCTGAAGGCCAAGGAACGTGGCGTGGCACGCAAGGTCCGGCGCAGCCGCAACAGCTAGGTTGCGGCCGCTACAGCATCCACTCGATCGGCAACCACGAGGCCAGCACGACAAAGACGCGCTGGGGCCAAGTCGTGTGCGGCTCGCGCCGAAGCGGCGGGCGGCCGGGGCGGCGCCAGCGCAGCCTTTGGGTGCGCGTCAGCGTCAGCCGCCAGGATCGCTCGGGGATGAAGCCGGAAAATGCATCGCTGATCATGCGCGCAATTTCGGGGGAATGGATCACGATGCCCAGTTCGGTGTTCAGCCGCAGCGATCGCGGGTCAAAGTTGAACGATCCGATGAAGACCCGCGCCCGGTCTACGGCAAAGACCTTGGCATGCAGCTTGTTGCGCGAAAACGGCGAGGTGCCCTTGATCTGCTTGCCCAGCAGATCCGGCGGGGGCGTGGCTTCGGCATCGGGGGCGTATTCATAAAGGTCCACCCCGGCGCGCAGCAGCGGGCGGCGGCGATGGGCATAGCCCGCGTGGACGATGCCGACATCGGTGGCCGCGAAGGAATTGGTCAACACCCGCACCCGCACCCCCGCGTCGGTGAACCGCCGGATCGCCCTAATCCCTGCGCGCCCCGGCACCAGATAGGGCGTGATCAGCACCAGTTCGGATTGCGGCCGGCCCAGTGCGGCGCGCAGAAAGCGCCACAGCATGTCACGATCGCGCACCCGACCTTCGACCTTTTCGGGTGGGTCATAGAGCAATTCGGCCCTTGCCCAGACAAGGTCGGTGGTGCCCGCCAGCAATTGGGCCGCCATGCTGTCCCGCGCCGCGCCGGCCAGGTAGATCGCGGCCTCGGGGCGAGCCAGAACCTCGGCCTCGGCGGCGCGCAGGCTGGCGGCGCGGGCGGGCGTCGGCGGGGGGCACAGGGCGCGCAGGGGGATGGCGGCGGGGGCGTTCCAATAGGCGTCGAACTGGGTACAAAGTTCGGCCACCACGGGGCCTGCCACGGCCACATCCATATCCATGAACAGATCGCCGGACAGATTGCTGTAATAATCATCCCCGATATTGCGCCCGCCCAGTACGGCGATGGTCGAATCAAAGATCATCGCCTTGTTGTGCATGCGCCGATTCAGCCGCGCGAAATCGGACAGATAGCCCAGCACCCGCGCTCGTCGGATCGGGAAGGGGTTGAACAGCCGGACCTCGACATTCTCCTCGGCGTCGAACAGCGACAGGATGTCATCCAGCCCGGCGGTGCCGTTGTCATCCAGCAAAAGCCGCACACGGACACCGCGCCGGGCGGCGTCGCGCAACGCCTGAAGCAGCGCAAGGCCGACCGTATCAGCCTTCCACAGATAATATTGCGCATCAATCGAATGGTGCGCGGCGCCGACAAGGCCGATCCGGGCGTGAAAGGCATCGGGCGGATCGACCAGCGCGTGGATGCCATTTTCCCCCGGATGGGCGGCCAGCGCCGGGGCCAGGGCGCGCGCCAGCGGCGCATCTGCCGGTGGTGGCAGGCAAAGATCCTTTCCCTGCGGCGGTGTGGGACGCGGGTAGACCGCGTGGGCGATCAGCAAAACCAGCTTCGCCGCCGCCAGTGCCAGCGCAACCGCAATCACCGCAACAAGGATCGGACCCGGCATCATGCGCCCAGTATGGCGCGACTTCGTCTGCGGGCCTAGTGGCCGCGCGCAGAAAGAAAAGGGCCGGGTGCGTTGCCGCCCCGGCCCTGATTTTCGCCCTGATCCGCGATCAGCCGATGGCGGCGGCTTTCACTTCGTCGTCGATATAGGGGACATACTGGGCGAAGTTCGCGGCGAACATTTCGACCAGTTTCTTGGCCTGCGCGTCATAGGCGGCCTGATCGGCCCAGGTCGCGCGCGGATCCAGCAGGGTGCTGTCCACGCCCGGGACGGCGACCGGAACCTCAAAGCCGAAGTTCGCGTCCTTGCGGAAGGTCACGCCGTTCAGCGACCCGTCCAGCGCGGCGGTTAGCAGGGCGCGGGTGGCCTTTATCGGCATCCGCTTGCCGGTGCCGAAGGCGCCGCCGGTCCAGCCGGTGTTGACCAGCCAGCAGGTCGCGCCATTCGCCGCGATCTTGGCACGCAGCAGGTTGCCATAGGCCTCGGGGCGGCGCGGCATGAAGGGCGCGCCGAAGCAGGTCGAGAAGGTCGGCGTGGGTTCGGTCACGCCAACCTCGGTGCCCGGGGTCTTCGAGGTGAAGCCCGACAAGAAGTGATACATTGCCTGCGCCGGCGTCAGCCGCGCGATCGGCGGCAGCACGCCATAGGCATCGCAGGTCAGCATGATCACGTTGCGCGGATGGCCGCCCAGCGAGCTGTCGGACGCGTTGGAGATGTACTCCAGCGGGTAGGCGCAGCGCATGTTGTCGGTCAGCGAGTTGTCCTCGAAGTCCAGATCCAGCGTGTTCGCGTCGAAGATCATGTTCTCGACCACGGTGCCGAATTTCGAGGTGGTCGCGTAGATTTCCGGCTCGGCCTCGGCGCTGAGGTTGATGGTCTTGGCATAGCAGCCACCTTCGAAGTTGAAGGTGCCGCGGTCCGACCAGCCGTGTTCGTCATCGCCGATCAGGATGCGCGCGGGGTCCGCCGACAGCGTGGTTTTGCCGGTGCCCGACAGGCCGAAGAAGATGGCGGTGTCGGCCACATCGCCGATCGCGTGGTTGGCTGAGCAGTGCATCGGCATCACGCCCTTTTCGGGCAGCAGGTAGTTCAGCAGGGTGAACACCGATTTCTTATTTTCCCCGGCATAGGCGGTGTTGCCGATCAAGATCAGCTTCTTGTCGAAGTTGAGCGCGATGACCGTTTCGCTGCGGCAGCCGTGGCGCGCGGGATCGGCCTTGAAGCTGGGGCAGTTGATGATGGTGAATTCCTGCTGGAAGCCGGACACCTCGTCCGCGTTCGGGCGGCGCAGCAGGTGGCGGATGAACAGCCCGTGCCAGGCCAGTTCCGTCACCACCCGCACGTCCAGGCGCAGTTCGGGATCGGCGCCGGCATACAGGTCCTGGACGAAATAGTCCTTGCCCTTCATGTGCGCCAGCATGTCGGCATAAAGCACATCGAACTTGGCCGGATCCATCGGGGCGTTGTTTTCCCACCAGATCGAGTTTTCGACCGAGGCGGTGCGCACCACGAACTTGTCCTTGGGCGAGCGGCCGGTGTGCTTGCCGGTGGTGCAGTAGAACGCACCGCCCTTGCCCAGCGTCCCTTCGCCACGCTTCAGCGCGGCTTCCACCAGCGCGGGTTCGATCAGGTTGTAATAAACGTTGCCCAGGCCAGTGATGCCCTGATCTTCCAGGCGGTTCGCCGGGTTCACACGTCCATTGATCATCTGCAAGCTCCCGATGCCGTCGCGCGGCGCTTCAACGGTTCCCTCGGCACCCCGGGCCATTGGGATACCGATCCAGCCGGGCCAACCCGGTGGATGACCGCCCTATAACATGTAGGATTTGCGAAGGAACAGGCAGCTTTGCCGCAGTTAGCGCAATCAATGCCGGTTTAGCGCCACCACCCCGAAAAGGTGAGGCAAATTAGTCAAACCTTCGGATTTTTCGTCTGTGATGAAAGTGATGCGCGGGCCGATTCGTATAACGGTGTTGATTCCGCGACTCGGAAAGCCGACTATTGATCACGAAAGAATTATAAACTGGGCAGTTGAAGGGAAGAACATATGTCACGGATTGCGCTTGTCGATGATGATCGCAACATTCTGACGTCCGTTTCCATGACGCTAGAGGCCGAGGGTTTCGAGGTCGAGACCTATAACGATGGTCAGGCAGCCCTGGACGCCTTCAACAAGCGGCTGCCGGACATGGCGGTGCTGGACATCAAGATGCCGCGTATGGACGGGATGGACCTGCTGCAGCGCCTGCGCCAGAAGACGACGATGCCGGTGATCTTCCTGACCTCGAAGGATGATGAGATCGACGAGGTTCTGGGCCTGCGCATGGGCGCGGATGATTATGTGAAAAAGCCGTTCTCTCAACGGCTTCTGGTGGAACGTATCCGCGCGCTGCTGCGCCGCAAGGAGGCGATTTCCACCGGTGAGGTCGCCACGTCCGAGGAAAACAAGGTCATCGTCCGCGGCTCGCTGACGATGGACCCGCTGCGTCATTCGGTGACCTGGAAGGGCAAGGAGGTCACCCTGACGGTGACCGAATTCCTGCTGTTGCAGGCGCTGGCGCAACGACCGGGCTTCGTCAAAAGCCGCGATCAGCTGATGGATGTGGCCTATGATGACCAGGTCTATGTCGACGACCGCACCATCGACAGCCATATCAAGCGGCTGCGCAAGAAGATGCGCACGGCCGATGAGGAATTCTCGGCCATCGAAACGCTGTATGGCATCGGCTATCGTTACAACGAAGAATGACTCTTGCGGGGCGCATCGGATTGGGCAAGACGCGGTCGGCACGGACAAAACCGGATGTCGTTCTGGGTGAGGACTGGGTTTCACCCGACGTGACATTGACCGGCCGGGGGCGGCGGGGGCTGATTTCTCTCAACCGTTCGCCGCTGGCCCGCAAGATCATCACCTTCAACCTGCTGGCGATGATCGTGCTGGTCGGGGGGGTGCTTTACCTGAACCCGTTTCGGGATTCGCTTGTCCTTCAGCGTGAACGCGGGCTGGTCAACGAAGCGCAGCTGGTCGCCGATGTGTTCGAAGCGCAACTGCCCGTCGGCGCGCCGGTCAACCTGGCGGCGGGCGATGGCGTGGATGTCGCGCGCACGATGGCCGGGATCGAGCTTGCCGATGGCGCGGATCTTTTTGTGTTCGACACCTCGCTTGTGCTTGTCGGCATGACCGACCCGGCCACGCGCGCGGCGCGCGAGGCTGTGGCAGGGCTGGGGGTCGATCACCGATCGACGCTGATCACCGATTTTCTCAACAAGGTCTGGGAAGGGATTGCCGGCTTCGTGGCGCGGCGGGGGGGCGATGACGCATCGGTCAGCGTGCAGGACATGGTGCGCGCCCTGGCGCCTGCGGCGCTTGAGGGGCAGACGCAGATCGCCTCGCGTCGCGATGCGGGCGGGGCCGCGATCTTTGCGGTGGCCACCCCGATCCGGCAGGGCGATACGGTCGTGGGGGTGGTAGGCCTGGCCTCGGTCGCGGGCGAGATTGATGAACTCGTCCGGGTGGAACGGGAACAAGTTCTTCAGATGTTCGTCATCGCGGTGATCGTGTCGATCGGGCTAAGCCTTGTGCTGGCCTCGACAATCGCCAATCCGCTCAGCGATCTGGCCGCCGCGGCCGAGATCGGGCAGGAACGCAACGCCCGCAAGATGGCGCCGTCACGTGTGCGCATCCCCGACCTGACCGCGCGGCCGGATGAAATCGGGCGCCTGTCGGGTGCGATGCGCGGCATGGTGGCGGCGCTTTACGAACGGATCGACGCCAACGAACAATTCGCAGCCGACGTCGCGCATGAAATCAAGAACCCGCTTGCCTCGTTGCGCTCAGCCGTGGCCTCGCTGCACATGGTTCGGCGCGAGGATCAGCGGACCCGCCTGCTTGAGGTGATCGATCACGATGTGCGCCGGCTTGACCGGCTGGTCAGCGACATTTCCAACGCCTCACGTCTGGATTCGGAACTGGTGCGCGAAGAGGAAGAGCCCTTCGATCTGGTGCGGATGATGTCCAACCTGACCGAATATCTGGGCAAACAGGCGCGCGAAAAGGGGGTCGAATTCATCACCGACCTGCCCCCCGACCCGATCCGCATCACCGGGCTGGAGGCGCGGCTGGCCCAGGTCTTTGTCAACCTGATCACCAACGCGATCTCTTTCTGCGACGAGGGGGATGCGGTGCGCGTCTGGGCGCGCCGGCGCGAAAACCGCGTTCTTGTCGTGGTTGAGGATACCGGGCCCGGCATCCCCGAAGAGGCGCTGACAAAGATCTTCAAACGCTTCTATTCCGAGCGGCCCGCAGGGCAGTTCGGCGATCATTCCGGCCTGGGGCTTGCGATTTCGAAACAGATCGTCGAGGCGCATGGCGGGGTGATCTGGGCCGAGAACATCCGCCCGACCGATGCCGACATCACATCGGAACCGCTGGGGGCGCGTTTCGTGGTCGGCCTGCCGCTGTGAGCGGGGAGGGCGGCGGCATCAACCTGCATGCAAGCGCGGTGGCGCTGCGCCGGGATCGGGGCGTTCTGATCCTGGGGCGTTCAGGGGCGGGGAAATCGGCGCTGGCGCTGAGACTGATGGCCAGTGGCGCGCATCTGGTGGCCGACGACCGTGTTGATCTGCGCCTGCGTGACGGCGGGCTGTGGGCCAGCGCGCCGCCACAGATCCGCGGCCTGATCGAGGCGCGCGGTATCGGCCTTTTGTCTGCCAGCGCGCTGCCCGGGGCGCGCATCGCGCTGGCCGTTGATCTGGATCACGAGGAAACCGAGCGCCTTCCCCCCCTGCGCGAGGCGCAGTATCTTGGCCAGAGCGTTCCCTTGGTGCGGTTTTTGCGTCAGGACCATTTCCCTGCCGCGATCATGCAATATCTTCGGGGTGGGAGGGTTGCATGACGAAGGAACTGCAAAGTCCTGACGCGCAGGCCGGGCAAAGCGTGGTGCTGGTCACCGGGCCTTCGGGCGCGGGACGGTCCACGGCGATCGCCGCACTGGAAGATCTGGGCTATGAGGCGATCGACAACCTGCCGCTCAGCCTGGTGCCACGGGTGCTGGACGGTCCGGTCGTTCAGCCCCTTGCGCTGGGCATTGATGTGCGCAATCGCGATTTTTCGGCCACCCGCCTGATCGAGCTGATCGACACATTGACACGCAATCCGGCGCTTCACCTGTCGGTGCTGTATCTGGACGCCTCGGCCGAAACGCTGGTGCGGCGCTATAGCGAAACGCGCCGCCGCCATCCGCTGGCGCCCGCGCAGGCGCCACTGGACGGGATCCTGCAGGAAATTGACCTGCTGATCCCGATTCGCGCACGCGCCGACGTTCTGATCGATACCTCGGGCATGACCCCGCATGACCTACGCGCGGACCTGGCGCGGTGGTTCGATCCGGGTCGGGTCGCGCGGCTTGCGGTGTCGCTGCACAGCTTTTCCTACAAGCGCGGGGTGCCGCGGGGCTTGGACATGATGTTTGACTGCCGCTTTCTGGCCAATCCGCATTGGGTCGATGGTCTGCGCGCGCTGGACGGGCGGGATGACGCCGTGGCCGCTTATGTGGCCGCCGATCCGCGCCATGACACCTTTTTCAGCATGGTTCGCGATCTGCTGTTGTTCGTGTTGCCCGCGCATGTCGAAGAGGGCAAAAGCCATCTGTCTGTCGGCTTTGGCTGCACCGGCGGGCAACACAGATCCGTTGCCGTGACGGAAAACATGGCCAAAGCGCTTGCAGAGGCGGGGTGGCAGGTGTCTAAACGGCATCGGGAACTGGAGCGTCGGGGGATGACCCCGACCGCTGTAAACACGGGAAGCACTGCGTGATCGGGATCGTGATCGTGGCACATGGGGGGCTGGCGCGCGAATATCTCGCGGCGGTTGAACATGTGGTTGGGCCGCAGACCGGCATCCGCGCCATCACGATCGAGGATGATCACGACCGCGCCGCCAAGCAGGATGAAATCCGCGCCGCGGCTGACGCGGTGGATGTAGGCGATGGCGTGGTGGTGGTAACGGACATGTTCGGCGGCTCGCCCTCAAACCTCAGCCTGCTGGCCTGCGAATCGCGCGAGCGCGAGATCATCTATGGCGCCAACCTGCCACTGTTGATCAAGTTGGCGAAATCGCGGTCGCTTGGGGTTCATGCCGCCGTGGCCGCGGCGCTGGACGCGGGGCGCAAATATATCAACAGTTATTCCGTCTGCGGCACGGGTGGGAAATGATGGCGTCGTCCGTTCTGAAAATTGTCAATGAAAAGGGCCTGCATGCGCGCGCCTCGGCCCGTTTTGTCGAGGTGGTCGAGGCACATGACGCCGAGGCTCAGGTCGAGAAGGATGGCATGCGGGTTTCGGGCGATTCCATCATGGGGTTGCTGATGCTTGCGGCTTCAAAAGGGACCTCGATTGCCGTCACCACAACCGGCGCCGAGGCCGAAAAGCTGGCCGAGGCGCTGGCGGCCCTGGTCGCGAACCGCTTTGGTGAGGATTATTGACCCAAGTAAAGGGGGGGGCGCGGCCCGTGGATCACGATCAGCACCCGGAAAACGCGCATCCGCCCGCCAAGCCCTATGACAAAGCGCGCCTGTCCTATGCCGGAACCTTCACCGATCCGTGGAAGGCCAACACGATCCGGGCCGTTGAATGGGCGACCGCCAAGATCACGCTGTTGCGCCTGATCCGGAAATTTGAACGCCGGGGCGCGCCCTTTGGTCAGCCGTTCTGGCCCCAGGCGCTTGAGGTGATGGGCATCAAGGTTCTGACACCGCCCGAACAGGTGGCGCGCATCCCGGCCACCGGGCCGCTGGTTGTCGTCGCCAACCATCCCCATGGCCTGATCGATGGCATGGTGCTGGCCGAGCTGATCGGCCGGGTCCGGACGGACTACAAGATCCTGACGCGATCCTTGCTGACCGGCATTCCCGAGATTGCCGATTTCCTGATCCCCGTGCCGTTTCCGCATGAAACGAACGCCCGCGAGGCCAGCCTTGCGATGCGTGAGGCCAGCATGCGCCATCTGCGCGACGGCGGCAGCATCGTGCTGTTCCCGGCCGGTCGGGTCGCCCATTCCGAAACCTGGTTCGGCCCCGCGATCGAGGGGGACTGGAACCCGTTCACCGCGAAAATGGTCGCGCGGTCGGGGGCCACGGTTCTTCCCGTGCGTTTTACGGGGCGCAACACCCGGATCTATCAGATCGCCAATCAGGTTTCGGCAACACTGCGGCAAGGGCTTTTGTTGCATGAAATCAAGGCCGCGCTGCATAAACCGCAGGCACCCGTCATCGGGCATCCGATGGCCCCCGATGAGATTCGGCAGAAGCTGCAGAACCCGCGCGATTTTCTGGACTGGTTGCGCAACCACACCCTGTCGCTGAGCGGCTGATCAGACCCGCCCCACCCGATGCGTGTCGACCGCCGGCGGGGGGCCCTGTCAGCGCGTCGGCACCGGCGGTTCAACGCGATAGTCGTAAAAGCCGCGGCCCGTCTTGCGGCCAAGCCAGCCCGCCTCGACATATTTCGTCAAAAGCGGACAGGGCCGGTATTTCGTATCGGCCAGCCCGTCGTGCAGAACGTTCATGATTGCAAGGCAGGTATCCAGACCGATGAAATCAGCCAGCTCCAGCGGCCCCATCGGATGGTTCGCGCCCAGCTTCATCGATTCGTCGATGGACCGGACGTTGCCCACGCCTTCATAAAGCGTATAGACCGCCTCATTGATCATCGGCATCAGGATGCGGTTCACGATGAAGGCCGGGAAATCCTCGGCCGAGGCGGCGGTCTTGCCGATCTTTTCGACCACCTCCAGAAGCGTGCGATAGGTCTCCTCATCCGTGGCGATGCCGCGAATCAGTTCCACCAGTTGCATCACCGGAACCGGGTTCATGAAGTGGAAGCCCATGAACTTTTCCGGGCGATCGGTGCGGCTGGCCAGGCGCGTGATCGAGATCGATGAGGTGTTCGAGGTCAGGATCGTCGTAGGTTTCAGATGCGGCAGAAGATCCTCGAAGATCGCCTGTTTCACCGTTTCGCGTTCGGTCGCCGCCTCAATGATCAGGTCGCAGGGGCCCAGATCGGGCAGTTGGGTCGTGGTGCGAATGCGCGCCATCGCGGCGGCCTTGTCCTCGGCGGGGATCTTGCCGCGGGCCACCTGACGTTCCAGATTGCGTCCGATCAAGGCGACCGCCTTGTCCAGGTTGTCCTGGCTGATGTCGTTAAGCACAACGTCATAGCCCGCCAGCGCGAACACATGCGCGATCCCGTTGCCCATCTGCCCCGCGCCAACAATGCCAACCGACTGGATCGTCATGGATTCATCTCCTGCTTTCGTCGTTGCGGAGCATAGGCGGCACACCACGCCCCGGCAAGCGGTGCACTGATTTCGATTGAATTTTCCCTTTAGCGCTTTGGAAAGGGTCCGCGTGCAAGGTCATTGCGGGTGAGTCGACCATGAGGTGGGATCAATGGCTTTCGAAAATGCGGGGTGCGGAACCCTGGACTACCTTCCATGCCGTTACGGCAAATCAAAGCTTCTGTTCCGGGGGCCCCGCCGCAGGCTGGATGGCGTCTTCTGTGCCGCGATGGGGGGGGCCGAAACCTATGGCAAATTCGTGCAAGATCCATGGCCCGCGCTGTTAGAAGCGCGGATCGGCCTGCCCGTTGTGAACTTCGGTTATCTGAACGCGGGGGTAGACGTCTTCGCGCATGAACCGCAGGTGACCGATGTGTCGCGCAAGGCGTGCCTGTCGATCATTCAACTGATGGACGCGCACAACATGTCCAATCGGTTCTACGCCGTGCATCCGCGTCGCAATGACCGGTTCTTGCGTGCATCAAGCCTCATGCGCAGCGTTTTTCCGGAAATCGACTTTACCGAGTTCAACTTTACGCGCCACATGCTCAACGCCTTGCGCCTGCGCGCACCGGATCGTTACGAGATGCTGGTAGAAGAACTTCGCACCGCTTGGGTCGCCAGGATGGGTATGCTTCTGAACCGGGTTGAGGGGCGGAAGATCCTGTTGTGGATCGGTGACTACACCCGCGCGTCGGATGGGGACGAGGGGGCAGCACAGTCGCTTCTGACCCCACAGATGGTTGAACAGGTCCGACAAAATGCGGATGACCTCGTCTTCGTTCAACCCTCGGACAGCGCCCGCGCCGCGGGCACTGATGGCATGCATTTCGGGCCGTTGGAGGCTGCCGCCGCAGCGGAAATGCCTGGGCCGCTGGTGCATACGGAAATCGCGGCAGCGCTGGAACCGGCGGTGCGTGCAATGATCCCGGCAGCCTAGGAAAAAGCCCCGCCGGTTGGCGGGGCTTTCCGATCTGTTGCGTCGGCGGGGGTAGACCCCGGCCTGATAACTCACACCTTCGCGGTGAGTTCCGGCAGGGCGACAAAAAGATCCGCGACCAGGCCATAGTCGGCGACCTGGAAGATCGGGGCTTCTTCGTCCTTGTTGATCGCAACGATAATTTTGCTGTCCTTCATCCCGGCCAGGTGCTGAATCGCGCCGGAAATGCCCACCGCGATATACAGGTCCGGCGCCACGACCTTGCCGGTCTGGCCCACCTGCCAGTCGTTCGGGGCAAAGCCCGAGTCGACGGCTGCACGGGATGCGCCCACCGCCGCGCCCAGCTTGTCGGCCAGCGCGCCGATAAGGGCAAAATCCGCCTCGGACCCGACCCCACGACCACCCGACACCACGATCTTCGCGCTGGTCAGTTCGGGGCGGTCCGATGCCGCGACCTTGTCCTCGACCCAAGCGCTCAGGCCCTTGTCGCCCGCAGCCGTGGCTGCCTCAACCGCGGCCGCGCCACCCGCACCCGCGGCCTCAAAGGACGCGGTCCGCACCGTCAGCACCTTGACCTTGTCTGCCGATTTCACCGTCTGGATCGCGTTGCCGGCATAGATCGGGCGTTCGAAGGTGTCGGCATCGACGACCCCGGTCACATCCGACAAAATCATCACATCGAGAAGCGCCGCGATCCGCGGCAGGGCGTTTTTCGCCACCGCGGTCGAAGGCGCGAAGATATGCGTGACACCCTCGGCCAGCGCCAGGACCAGATCGGCCAGCGGCTCGGCCAGGGCATGGGCATAGGCCGCATCATCGGCCTTCAGCACCTTGGCCACGCCGTCCAGACCCGCGGCTGCGGATGCCGCCGCATCGACGCCCGACCCCGCGACCAGAACCGTCACCGGACCCAGCTTCTTCGCCGCCGACAGCGCCTTGGCCGTCGCGTCCAGCGCCAGGTCGCCGCCATTCACCTCTGCAATCAGAAGAACCGACATCAGATCACCCCCGCGTCTTTCAGTTTGCCCACCAGCTCCTCGACCGAGGCCACCTTGATCCCCGCCGACCGGCCCGCCGGCTCGGTGGTTTTCACGACCGTGAGGCGCGGCGAAACGTCGACGCCGTAATCGGCGGCGGTCTTTTCCTCGAGCGGTTTTTTCTTTGCTTTCATGATGTTGGGCAGGCTGGCATAGCGCGGCTCATTCAGCCTCAGGTCCGCCGTGACGATCGCCGGCAGCTTGACCGAAATGGTCTGCAGACCGCCATCCACCTCGCGCGTGACGCGAGCCACATCGCCCTCAATCGCCAGTTCCGAGGCAAAGGTCGCCTGGCCCCAGCCCAGCAGCGCCGCCAGCATCTGGCCCGTCGCGTTCATGTCATTGTCGATCGCCTGCTTGCCCGCGATCACCAGGCCGGGCTGTTCCGCCTCAACCACCTTCGCCAGGATCTTGGCCACCGCCAGAGGTTCAATATCCTGATGCACATCGGACGCTGCCTCAACCAGGATCGCCCGGTCCGCGCCCATCGCCAGCGCGGTGCGCAGCGTTTCCGCCGCCTGCTTCACGCCCACCGAAACCACCACGATTTCCGACGCGGCGCCCTTTTCCTTCAGACGGATCGCCTCTTCCACCGCGATCTCGTCGAACGGGTTCATCGACATTTTCACATTGGCAAGATCAACCCCGCTACCGTCCGCCTTCACACGAACCTTCACGTTGTAGTCAATCACGCGTTTGACCGGTACCAAGACCTTCATTGGCGAGTGTCTCCCTTTGTTCCAGATTCCGCCCCTTGCCTGGGGCGGGATGACCAGCTCTCGCAGGGTTGTTAGCGGGTTGGTTGGATCAAGGACAGTCCAAAATCGACCCTGCCACACCTTGCGACGTTACGTTGCGGCAGCCGTTTGCGATAACGGTGCCGCGCTGCGGCGTCAGCGGTTCGCGCCGGGCAGCCAGAGCACATCGGCGCGGCCTTCATCATTGGCGATGCGCGCGGCGACGAAGAACCAGTCGGACAGGCGGTTGAGGTATTTCACCGCCGCATCGTTAACCGATTCCATCGTGGCCAATTCGACCGCCTCGCGTTCGGCACGCCGGGCGACCGTGCGGCACAGGTGCAGATGCGCCGCCAGCGCCGAGCCCCCGGGCAAGATAAAGCTGCGCAACGGATCGAGCCGCGCGATCATGGCGTCGATTTCGTTTTCGAGCCGGGCAACCTGCGTTTCTGCGATGCGCAGGACGGGATAGCCGGCCTCATGGTCGCGTTCCATGTCGGGGCGGGCAAGATCGGCCCCCAGGTCGAACAGGTCGTTCTGGATGCGGCCAAGAGCGGCGTCCAAATCGCCCGTGGCATGCAGGCGCGCAAGCCCCAGCGTCGCGTTGGTTTCGTCGACCGTGCCGTAGGCGGTGACGCGCATCGAATGTTTGGCGACCCGCGACCCGTTGGCCAGCGCGGTTTCCCCCGCATCGCCGGTTTTGGTATAGATCCGGTTCAGAACAACCATGTATCAGCCTCCTTGACGCAGCCAGACGAACAGGACGATCAGCGCGATGGCGACGGCCTGCGCGATGACGCGCAGCCGCATGATGCGGTTCGCGTGTTTGCGGTTGAAATCGCCGCCCCTGGCAAAGCCGCCGATGCCGATCATTAGAATGACCAGAACCGCCAGCGTTGCCGCCGCGACGATGTAAAATAGCGGATCGTTGCGCATCATGCCCCCTCGGTTCGCCCGCTAGACATAGCGGGGCGGTCTGGAAAAGCGAATGGAAAATGCTCAGCCCTTGGCGGCCAGCCAATCCAGCGCGCGGCCCGGCAGAATGCGCCGGGCGATGCCCATCAGATAAGTGGGCGTGGTGACGTAATAGCGTGGGCGGGGATTGGGGCTTTTCAGCGCGCGCAGGATCTTGGCGGTAACGGCGGACGGCGGCAGTTCCCAGCGATCCGGTCCCCGCTTTTCATATAGCCGCTTCAGCAGGCTGGTTTCGTATTGCGCCCGGCGGGCTGAGTTGCGCCAGTCGATCCAGCGTTCGAAATGCGGGATCGAATTGACCCGGATCTTCGATGTCACGGGGCCAGGTTCGATCAGCACCACCTTGATCGGCGTGTCGGCCAGTTCCAGACGCAGCACGTCGGTCAGCCCTTCCAGCGCGAATTTCGTTGCGACATAGGCGCCGCGCCACTTGATGCCGACAAGGCCAAGCACCGAGGAACATTGGATGATCCGCCCGTGGCCCTGCGCGCGCATCACCGTGATCGCGCGGCGGGTCAGGTCATGCAGACCAAATAGGTTGGTTTCAAAGATTTCGCGCAGGGCGCCGGGGGGGATGTCTTCGACCGCGCCTGGGCAGGCGAAGGCGGCGTTGTTGTAAAGCGCGTCCAGCGTGCCGCCGGTACGGGCCATCGCCTCGGCAAAGCCCGCCGCGATCGAGGCGGGGTCGGAAACATCCAGGGGAAAGCTTTCCAGCCCCTCGGCCTGCAGGCGGGCGCAGTCGGCGGGGTTGCGGCAGGTGGCCAGAACGCGCCAGCCTGCGGCGGTAAGGCCATGGGCGGCATCAAGGCCGATGCCTGACGAACAGCCGGTGATCAGGATCGCTTTTGCCATGTCATCCCCTGCCCTTGGAACCCTGTGGCGGGGATAGGGGCGGCGGGGGGAAATCGCAAGGCGCCCGGCGGCGCGCTTAGCGTGCGGGGCGCAACAGGCTGCGCGCGACCCAGCCTTCGATGCCGTCGCCTTCCACCCGGATACGCACCCAAGGGGCGGCCGGGTCCGACAGGACCAGCACATCCTCGCCCCGGGTGATCTGGCCAAGAACGCCGTCCTGCGTCGATGGGCCTGCGCGCACGTTCAGCCGGTTCGCGGTGACGGTGAAGATCGCGCCGGTGTCTTGGGGCTGCACCTGATCCGTCGCGCGATGTTCGGGCGACGGGCGCAGCGCGGGTCCGGGCATGCGGGGTTGCGGGGCAGTGGGCGGGGCCGGGTCGGATGCGGGCGCGGCGGCCGGAATGATGCGGGCGTCCGGGGTCTGCGGTGTGGCAGGCTCGGGGGCGGGGGCGATCAAGGGCAGGGCGGTGGCCATGGCCGCGCTGTCCTGCGGCGCCGGGGCATTCGGATCGGGCCTTCCGGCGATCAACATCGTCAGGAAAAGGACAATCAGCGTGTTCAAAACAAGTTTTGTCATCAAAGCCTCCCGTAGGGGCGTGTTCAAAGCTTAACACATTTTTCTGCCCCTGCGTGTAACGAATGTCGCTGGCGGGCATCCGGTTCCCTGACAGGTCGCGTTTCGTGCTGGACCGGGGCGGGCCGTGGCTTTACATGCCAAGGAATGAGCGAGAATGACGATACCAATCCCCTGAACACCGTGTCCGAGCCCCTAAGCCGCGCGATCGGCGAACGGTATCTGACCTATGCGCTGTCCACGATCATGCACCGCGCGCTGCCCGATGCGCGCGACGGGCTGAAGCCCGTGCACCGGCGCATCCTGTTCGCGATGCGCGAGCTGAAGCTTTCGCCCACGGGGGGGTTCCGCAAATCGGCCAAGATCTCGGGCGATGTGATGGGGAACTATCACCCCCATGGCGATGCCGCGATCTATGACGCGATGGCGCGATTGGCGCAGGATTTCGCGATGCGCTACCCGTTGGTGGACGGGCAGGGCAACTATGGCAATATCGACGGCGACGGCCCCGCCGCCAGCCGTTACACCGAGGCGCGGCTTGCCTTTCCGTCCGACGCGCTGCTGGAAGGTCTGGCCGAAAACGCGGTCGATTTCCGCCCGAACTATGATGGCACGCTGGAAGAACCCGTGGTGCTGCCCGCGGCTTTTCCGAACCTGCTGGCCAATGGGTCCAGCGGCATCGCCGTGGGCATGGCCACGAACATTCCGCCGCACAACCTGCATGAACTGGTGGATGCCTGTCAGGCGATGATCCGCCAGCCCGATATTTCCGATGAGGCGCTTGTCGATCTGGTGCCGGGCCCCGATTTCCCCACCGGCGGCATCCTGGTCGAGCCGCGCGAAAATATCCTTGAGGCCTATCGCACCGGGCGCGGCGCGTTCCGGTTGCGCGCGCGCTGGGAAAAAGAGGATCTGGGCCGCGGCAGCTGGCAGATCGTCGTGACCGAGATCCCCTATCAGGTCGCCAAATCCAAGCTGATCGAACGGCTGGCCGAACTGATCCAGACCAAAAAGGTCCCCGCGCTGGCCGATGTGCGCGACGAATCGGCCGATGACGTCCGGATTGTGCTGGAACCCAAATCTCGCACGGTCGAGCCCGAGATGCTGATGGGCATGCTGTTCCGCAATTCCGACCTGGAAATCCGGTTCAGCCTGAACATGAACGTGCTGATTGACGGCAAGGTGCCGAAGGTCTGTTCCTTGAAAGAGGTGCTGCGCGCCTTTCTGGATCACCGCCGCGACGTGCTGTGCCGCCGCGCGGGTCACCGGCTGGAAAAGATTGCGCACCGGCTTGAGGTGCTGAACGGCTACATCATCGCCTACCTCAACCTGGATCGGGTGATTGAGATCATCCGCACCGAGGATGAACCCAAAGCCGCCCTGATGTCGGAAAACTGGGCGGTGATGGATGGCGACCGCGTCTTCCTGACCGATGTGCAGGCCGAGGCGATCCTGAACATGCGCCTGCGCAGCCTGCGCAAGCTTGAGGAAATGGAGCTGCGCGCCGAGCGCGACCAGCTGCTGGCGGAACGCGAGGATCTGACCGGGCTTCTGGCCTCGGACAAGGAACAGTGGAAGCGGATTTCGGCCCAGCTGAAGGACATCCAGAAGCAATTCGGCAAGGCCGCGCCGGGCGGCGCGCGCCGCACCGGCTTTGCCGAGGCCGGCGAGGTCGAGGATGTGCCGATCGAGGCGATGATCGAGCGCGAGCCGATCACCGTGATCCTGTCGAAAATGGGCTGGGTGCGCGCGATGAAGGGCCACCAGCCGCTGGACGCCGAGGTCAAGTTCAAGGATGGCGATGGCCCGCAGTTCACGCTGCATGCCGAAACCACCGACCGGATCGTGCTGATGGGATCGAACGGGCGGGCCTATACGCTGCTGGGGGCCAATCTGCCCGGCGGGCGCGGCATGGGCGAACCCGTGCGCCTGATGGTCGATCTGCCGAATGAGGCCGAGGTGACCCATCTGCTGATCCCCAAGGCCGGCGAGAAATTCCTGATCGCGTCGTCCGACGGCGACGGGTTCATCGTGCCGGCCGAGGAACTGGTGGCCCAGACCCGCGCGGGCAAGCAGGTGCTGAACTTGCGTGACGGCGCGCGCACGCAGGTTTGCCGTCTGGTCGCGGGTGATCACGTCGCCTGCGTCGGCGAAAACCGCAAACTGCTGGTCTTTGCGCTGGAAGAACTGCCCGAAATGGCGCGCGGCAAGGGCGTCCGGCTGCAGAAGTTCAAGGACGGGGGCCTGTCGGATGCGATCACCTTCACGCTGGCGGATGGCCTGACCTGGAAAGACCCGGCCGGTCGCACCCGGACGGAACCCGATCTGGGCGAATGGCTGGCCAAGCGCGCCAGCGCGGGCCGGATGGCGCCGCGCGGCTTCCCACGCGACAACCGCTTTACCTGATCCGTCAGGCGGGGGTGACGGTCAGCCACACCCCGCCCGCCGGGCGCAGGGTCAGGATCATCTCGGGGCGCGGAGCACGGCCCGGGATTGCCGTGAACCGATGACGCGCCAGCAGCGTGGCCAGGATGATCGTGGCTTCCTGCAGGGCAAACCCCGCGCCGATACAGATCCGCGGCCCCGCGCCGAAGGGCAGGAAGGCGAAGCGATCGATGGCCTCGGGGGTCAGGAAACGGTCCGGGTCAAAGCGGTCGGGCGCCTGCCACAGGGCGTGGTGACGGTGCAGCGCATAGATTGGCAGCATGACGGTGTCGCCCGCACGGATCTCGCGGCCCAGAATTCTGTCGGGTCGGCGCGCGGTGCGCGACAACAACCCCGCCGGGGGATAAAGGCGCAGCGATTCCTCGACGATGCGACGGTTCAGGGGCAGGGCGGGCAGATCCTGCGCCGTGGCGGCGCGGGCGCCCAGGGCGGCCTGCGCCTCGGCCCGGGCACGGTCCTGGACGGATGGGTCGAAGGCGCAAAGATACAATGCCCAGGCCAGCGTCAGCGCCGTGGTTTCATGCCCCGCCACGATGAAGGTCAGCAGATTGTCGCGCAGTTCCGCCGGGGTCATCCGGCGACCGGTTTCGGGGTCTTGCGCCGCGGCCAGCAGGTCCAGCAGATCGGGCAGCGGGCGTGCCCCGGCCCGCATCCGCGCGGCGATCGCGGCATCGGCATGCTGTTTTAGCCCGCGCACCACTGGCCCCGACACGATCCGCGACGGGCGCGGCACCCAACCCGGCAGGCCGAACAGGTCCAGCAGCGAGAGCTTGGCCGACTGCGCGATATAGGCATCGATGGCACGATGGATCGCGGTGCGGTCAAGTCCGTCATCACCGGAAAAGGTGACCTCGGAAATCACCTCGAAGGTGGCCGCGACCATCGCATCATGCAGATCGACCGCGCGCCCGGCCGCCGCCGACAGCCGCGCGCTGGCCGCCTCGGCAGCGGCGGTCATCACCGGGGCCAGCGCCTCGACATGGCGCGGGGCAAAGACGGGGGCAGCGGCGCGCCGCTGCCAGCGCCAATCGGCGCCTTCGGCCACGAACAGCCCCTTGCCCACGGCAGGGCCCAGGATCAGCTTGGTCACCTCGGATTTGGGGTAATCATCGACCCGGTCCTTCAAGATGCGCCGCAGCGCATCGGGGTCCATCACCATGTGCCAGCGCGCGCCGGTCCAACCCGAGATCATCGGCGCATGGGTGGCGATTTCGGGAATGAGCCGCAGCAGATTTTGCCGCGCGACCCGCAGCGACCCCAGCACCCCCAGCGGGCGGGTCGCCAGCGGCACGCGGGCAGGCAGCGGGGCATCAGGGCGCGCAGTGTGATCCATACCCCTCAGCTTAGCGCGCCGTGGGGGCTGTCCAAGGGCCTTGCGCGTAAAGCGGGCTTGATTTTTTGCAGCCGACCCAATAGGGAACCCGCGAAGTTGACTCGGGCCTTGACACGGCCCCCCAAATCAGAGGCGCCCGCATCATGGCAAAGGCAAAGTTTGAACGGACGAAACCGCACGTCAACATCGGGACCATTGGTCACGTTGACCACGGCAAGACGACGCTGACGGCTGCGATCACGAAGTATTTTGGCGAATTCAAGGCCTACGACATGATCGACGGTGCGCCGGAAGAGCGTGCGCGCGGGATCACGATTTCGACGGCGCACGTTGAATATGAATCCGAGAACCGTCACTACGCGCACGTCGACTGCCCTGGCCACGCGGACTATGTGAAGAACATGATCACGGGTGCTGCGCAGATGGACGGCGCGATCCTGGTTGTGAACGCGGCCGACGGCCCGATGCCGCAGACGCGCGAGCACATCCTGCTCGGCCGTCAGGTGGGCATCCCCTACATGGTCGTCTACATGAACAAGGTCGACCAGGTTGACGACCCGGAACTGCTGGAACTGGTCGAGATGGAAGTGCGCGAACTTCTGTCGTCCTACGACTACCCCGGCGACGACATTCCGATCATCAAGGGCTCGGCGCTGGCGGCGCTGGAAGGCCGTGACCCGGAAATCGGCGAGAACTCGATCCGCGAACTGATCAAGGCCGTGGACGAATACATCCCGACGCCGGCGCGTGCGGTTGACCAGCCGTTCCTGATGCCGATCGAAGACGTGTTCTCGATCTCGGGCCGCGGCACGGTTGT